>NZ_SSCL01000021.1 GCF_005876955.1 Sinomonas gamaensis | reverse complement strand
TGGGCTGGGGACGAAGACGGTGCAGCTGACGGATGCGCAGAAGCAGGATGGGAACAACGCGTACAACACGTACGTGCATCAGGGGCTGCCGCCGGGTCCGATCGGCTCGCCGGGGGCGAAGGCCGTGGCGGCCGCGGCGCACCCCACGGCGAACGACTACCTGTTCTGGGTCACAGTGAACCTGGACACGGGGGAGACGAAGTTCGCCAAGACCTACGCCGAGCACCAGACGTACGTGGCCCAGTACCAGCAGTGGTGCAACGCCAACGCCGGGAAGTGCAAGTGACCGCAGCCAGACGTCGGGCTGCCGTCCTCGGCCACCCGATCGGTCATTCACGCTCACCCGCCCTGCACGCCGCCGCCTACGCGGTGCTGGGGGAGGACATCGAGTACGGCGCGTTCGATCTGGTGCCGGAGCAGTTGGGCGACTTCGTGGCTCGAGTGCGTTCCGAACGGGGGTGGTGCGGCCTGTCCGTCACGATGCCGCTCAAGTCCTCGTTCGTCCATTACGTCGACGCACTTTCGGGCCACGCGCTCACCCTCGGTGCGCTCAACACCGTGACCTTCGAGCATGCGGGGCCGAGCCCTGACCTGCGGCTCGTGGGGCACAACACGGACGTCGCGGGCATCGTCGAGGCGTTTCGCCACGCCGGGGTCGTCCGCGCCCACCGCCCCGTCGTCGTCGGAAGCGGGAACACGGCCCTCGCAGCGGTCGCCGCCATCGCCGACCTGGGCGCAGACTCGGTGCTCTTCCTCGTCCGCTCGCCCGAACGGACCGGTGAGGCAGTGGATCTCGCGGCGCGCCTCGGGCTCGCGGTCCGGATCGAGGGTATCGACGGCGGTGCCGCGGCCTTGCGGGCTGCCGACGTCGTGGTGAGCACCCTCCCGCCAAGGGCGGCGGACACGCTCGCCGGTGAGCTCTCTGCCCGTGGCGTCGGCACGGACGACGGCGTGCAGGGAGTCCTCCTTGACGTCGCCTACGACCCGTGGCCCACTCAGCTCGGGCTCGCGTGGGAAGCCCGGGGCGGCAGCGTGCTTCATGGCCTCGAGATGCTCGTCTACCAGGCCGTTGAACAGATCGTGCTCTTCACCGGACGCCAGGACGCCCGGCAGCTCGATGTCATAGATGTGATGTGTAACTCAGTGGGCCTCCCCCAGCGCACGCGCTAGTGGGGCCCCGTGGCAGGATGGATGGCATGTTGCGTTGGTTGACCGCCGGGGAGTCGCATGGTCCGGCACTCGTGGGAATCGTCGAGGGGCTTCCGGCCGGCGTCGAGCTGACCAGTGAGGATGTTCGGCGTGCCCTCGCCCGGCGGCGGCTCGGCTACGGCCGCGGCGCGCGCATGAAGTTCGAACAGGACCAGGTCACGATCATCGGCGGTGTCCGCCACGGCCTCACTCAGGGCGGGCCCGTGGCCATTCAGGTCGGCAACACGGAATGGCCCAAGTGGGAGCAGGTCATGGCCGCGGATCCCGTTCCGGCGGACGAGCTGGACGGCCTTGCACGGAATGCTCCGCTCACTCGTCCACGCCCCGGGCACGCAGACTTCACCGGCATGCAGAAGTACGGCTTCGACGAAGCGCGTCCCGTCCTCGAACGCGCCTCCGCGCGCGAGACGGCTGCCCGCGTTGCACTCGGAACCGTGGCCGCGAACTTCCTCCGCCAGCTCGGGATCGAGCTGGTGAGCCACACGACCCAGATCGCGGGAGTTGCGGCCCCCGAGGATGCGCCGCTCCCGCTCCCTTCCGACGTTGATCTCCTCGACGCCGACCCGCTGCGCTGCTTCCACCCCGAGACGTCCGCTGCCATGGTCGGCGAAGTCGACAGCGCGCACAAGGAGGGCGAGACCCTCGGGGGCGTTGTCGAGGTGCTGGCCTACGGGCTCCCGCCGGGACTCGGAAGCTACGTGCACTGGGACCGCAGGCTGGACGCACGCCTCGCGGGCGCCCTCATGGGCATTCAGGCGATCAAGGGTGTCGAGGTGGGCGACGGTTTCCGGACCGCGGCGCGCCGCGGCTCGCAGGCCCATGACGAAATCGTCCGCGATGACTCGGGCAAGATCGTCCGCTCCACGAACCGCGCCGGCGGAATCGAGGGCGGGATGAGCATTGGCGACGTCCTCCGGGTTCGCGCGGCCATGAAGCCCATCGCGACCGTTCCCCGCGCTCTGGGCACGATCGACATCAGCACCGGCGAGGCGGCCAAGGCCCATCACCAGCGGTCCGACGTCTGCGCGGTCCCGGCCGCAGGGGTCGTCGCGGAGGCGATGGTGGCCCTCGTCCTGGCCCAAGCTGTGCTCGAGAAGTTCGGCGGCGACTCGGTCGAGGAGACGCGAAGGAACCTCGAGGCGTTCCTCGAGCACATCCCATCCGCGATGGATTCGGTCATCCGATGACCTCTGGCGTTCCGGACCTCGGAACCGGCCAGTCCACGGTGGTCCTGATGGGGCCGATGGCCTCCGGCAAGTCGTCGGTCGGCGCCGAGCTTGCGCGGCTGCTCGGCGCGGATTTCGTCGACATCGACGTTCGCGTGACGAGCGCCCATGGCCCGATCCCAGAGATCTTCGCAGATCTTGGGGAGGAAGGCTTCCGGGACCTCGAGGCGCAGGCGGTTGCCGACGTGCTGGCAGAGGAGCACCGCCGTGGCCTGGTCATTGCTCTCGGCGGGGGCGCGGTGCTGCGGGAGGAGACCCGCGCGCGTCTTGCCGGCCATCAGGTCGTCTACCTCGAGGTCGCGTGGGAGGATGTCGCCCCCCGGCTCGCTGGGAGCGAGGACCGCCCCCTCCTGCACGGCGAAGCGGAGAAGAGCTGGCGCGAGCTCATGGACCGCCGACGCCCCGTCTACGAATCCGTCGCGACACTGCGCGTTCGCGCGGCGGGAGGGACGGCCGCCCAAGTCGCCCAGACCGTCGCAGACCAGTTGTCCCCAGTTCAGAAGGAGCTGTCGCGTGAGCGACGACACTGATACCCGGACCCCCAGCCAGGACACCGTCATCAAGGTGACGGGCGAGCAGCCCCATGAGAACTACGACGTTGTCGTCGGGCATGGTCTCCTCGGGCGCCTGGGCCCCATCCTCGGCGAGAGGGTCCAGCGCGTCCTGGTGATCCATCCGCGTGCCCTGCGCGCCACCGGAGATGCAGTCCGGGATTCGCTCGCGGCCGACGGGTTCACCGCGCTGACGGCGGAGATCCCCGACGCGGAGGAAGGCAAGCACATCCAGGTCGCGGCCTTCTGCTGGCAGGTCCTCGGCCAGAACGACTTCACCCGCTCGGACGCCGTTGTGTCCGTGGGCGGCGGCGCCGTGACCGATCTCGCCGGCTTCGTAGCCGCGACGTGGCTGCGCGGGGTACGGGTCGTACACCTGCCGACAAGCCTGCTGGGAATGGTCGATGCCGCGGTCGGCGGCAAGACGGGCATCAACACTGCCGAGGGCAAGAATCTCGTGGGCGCCTTCCACCCGCCTGCTGCGGTGCTCGCCGACCTCGACGCCCTCTCCACGCTCCCGCGGAACGAACTCGTCTCCGGCCTCGCCGAAGTCGTGAAGTGCGGGTTCATTGCCGACCCGGCGATCCTCGAGCTGATCGAACGCGATCCGGCAGGCAGCACGGATCCGGGCTCCGCGGCGCTGCGCGAGCTCATCGAGCGTGCCATTGCGGTCAAGGCTGAGGTCGTCTCGGGCGATCTCAAGGAAAGCGGCCGCCGGGAGATCCTCAACTACGGGCACACTCTCGGCCACGCGATCGAGCTTGCCGAACGGTATCAGTGGCGGCATGGCGCCGCCGTGAGCGTGGGCATGATGTTCGCTGCCGAACTGGCTCGAAGTGTCGGCCGGCTCGAGGACGCCGTGGCCGACCGTCACCGCAGCATCCTCGAGGGGCTCGGCCTCCCGACCTCGTATCGCGGCGACCGCTGGCAGGCGCTCCTGGACGGCATGCGCCGGGACAAGAAGTCCCGCGGAGACCTCCTGCGCTTCGTGGTGCTCGACGACGTAGCACGCCCCGGGATTCTCGAGGTCCCCGACACGTCGCTCCTGTTCGCGGCATATCAGGAGATCGCGCAGGAGACTTCGGCATGATGATCGACCGCCGCGAGTGGCCCGACGCGGGCTTCCCCGGCATCGCTGTCGATCCCGAGACGCTCAACGCCGTCGTCGTGGACGAGGAGCGCTGCGAGGCCGCGCTCGAGGCGAGCGGATCGCTCGAGGATCGCGCCGTCGTCGAACTCGCCCGCGGCCACGTGAGCGAGGCCGCCGAGCTCATCGTCGAGGCGCGGTACAAGGACCCGGAGTCGTTCCACCTCAAGATCCTCGAACTCGACGTCATGCGGCTGGGCAACCGGAATGACCGTGCGCTCGAGCGCGCGCGCCAGCTCCTCTCCGAGGTGAAGGGAACGCCGCGAGAGGCGACAGTCCAGCAGTATCTGGGCAAGATCCAGTTCACGCGCGCACAGTTCGCGGCCGCCGAGGAGGCGTTCGCGAAGGCGCTGGAACTCCGGGTCGCCGCTGCCGCCGATGCCAGCCTCATCTACACGAGCACCGTGGCCCTGGGTCGTGCCCGCGAGGAGCGCTACGGCACCCCGTAACGCACGCGGGTAGACTGGACTATTGGATTTCCGCGTGACAACCGCCCGACGCGCGCAGACAAGAGCAGACAAGAGAGGGATACGTGGCAACGACCAACGACATCAAGAACGGGACCGTGCTGAAGATTGACGGCCAATTGTGGAACGTCATCGAATTCCAGCACGTCAAGCCCGGCAAGGGCGGGGCGTTCGTGCGCACCAAGATGCGCAACATCACCTCGGGCAAGGTGGTGGACCGCACGTTCAACGCCGGCGCCAAGATCGACACCGCCACCGTGGACCGCCGCGACTACCAGTACCTGTACAAGGACGGCTCGGACTTCGTGTTCATGGACACGCAGGACTTCGACCAGATCCACCTCTCCGCCGAGGCCGTCGGCGATGCCGCCAACTTCATGCTCGAGAACCAGGAAGTGCTGATTGCGCTCAACGAGGGCTCTCCGCTCTACATCGAGCTCCCGCCGAGCGTGACCCTCGAGATCACCTACACAGAGCCGGGCCTGCAGGGCGACCGTTCGTCCGCTGGCACCAAGCCTGCCACCCTCGAGACCGGCTATGAGATCCAGGTTCCCCTCTTCGTCGAGACGGGCACCAAGGTCAAGGTGGACACCCGCGACGGCAGCTACCTGGGACGTGTCAACGACTAGTGAGCGCCCGCGGCAAGGCCCGGAGCCGGGCCCTCGACATCCTTTTCGAGGCTGAACAGCGCTCAGTCGCGCCTTCCGAGGTCATCCAGCGGCGGTTGGAGAGCACCGACCAGCAGATCAACCCGTACACGGAGGAAATCGTGTCCGGCGTGATCGCCAAGCAGGGCCAGATCGACGAACTGCTGCGCACCTACGCGCAAGGGTGGACGCTCGAGCGGATGCCCGCCGTCGACCGGGTCATTCTCCGGATCGGCACGTGGGAGCTTCTCTTCAACGACGACGTCCCCGACGGCGTCGCGGTGAGCGAGGCCGTCGCCCTCGCCCGCACCATGTCCACCGACGACTCCCCGGGATTCGTCAACGGCCTGCTCGGCCGCCTGCAGGAGCTCAAGCCGACCCTGTTGGCCTGAATCCGGATCGCACCGCCCAGTAAGCGGGCCGGCTCAGGGAGCGACGACAACGTCCCTGAGCCGGCCCGCTTCGCGCAGGAGCTCCTGTTCCGCCACGAGGTAACCCGCGAGGTCGCGCCCGCTCACCGCTCTCTGCCGTGTATACGCAAGCTCTGTCGCGACCCGGATGAACTGGCGCATGGCGGAGGCCCGGCCACGCGAGGCGGCCCAGCGGAGGCCGGCGCTGCGGCCTCTGGGCGTTGCGAGCATGTCCACCTCAAGCGCCGTGAACCAGCCCGCGCGTGCATATTCGGAGAGGCGTCGATGCGTGAGCCGCGCATCAGCACGCCGTAGAAGGTAGACGCCGCCGATCGCCACGCAGAACAGCGGAACCTGGACGGCGGCGTAGACGAGGAAGAAGCTGCTCCCTGCACTGTTCCACAGGTGGTGGAGCAGCATGGCGGGGACGAGGCCCACGAGGAACGCAACGAGCCCCGAGCCCGCGTTCCATCGGCGCGCGGCGAACCCCACGATCGCCCCGAGAGTGCCCGTGAACATCGCGTGGGCGAAGGGGGAGAGGATGCCGCGAAGCATGAAGACCACCACGAGGCCCGCCGGCGAGCCTTGGCTCTCCGCGAAGGCTCTGCCGAAGTAGAGGATGTTCTCGGTAAACGCGAAGCCCGCGGCGATCGTCATGCCGTAGACCACGCCGTCCACGGGGCCATCGAAGTACTTCCGCGCGGCAAGGAACAGCACCAGCAGGCCGATTCCCTTGGAGAGCTCCTCGACGAACGGCGCCTCGACGGTCGCGAGGAACTCCCTCGTGGCGTCCCGGCCTGCCCCGGTCGGGGCGAAAGCCGCCATGAAGACGGGCTGGGCCAGCGTCGTGGTGGCTACGGCGACGACCGCGCCCCACGCGAGCGCGAAGGCCAGGAGGCGCTTCGGCTCCGGCTCCCACCGGTCCACAATCGCCACCGTGCCGAGGACGATGGCGAGGGGAACAAGCGAGAGGACGAAGCCGATGGCCAGCCCTCCGCTTCCGGTGGACGAGAGCAGAAACGGCACGACGAGGGCGAGGCCGGCGAGGACGAGCACGGCACCCGACAGCAGGAGCGCGCGGAGGCCGGGAGTGTCGCTCCGATGCGGGGGCTGCACCGGGACGTTCCAGACTGCGCTCGGAGGCGGGCCCGGGCGGCTTGCTGGCGGCGGCCACGGAGCGTTGCTCGTCATGGCACCAACATATCCGCGCGCGCAAGCCCTTTCCGGTGTAGCGCGCACCACACGGGGCCGAGGCGCCCCGGCGGGCTGTGATAGCTTTGAAGGCGGTTCAGCCTTCACTTCCTTTTAATTCCGTCCTGTGAGGCGGGGAAAGGGGTCTGCCATGGCATCCGCCGAAGCAGACGGGGAAGCGACTCGGACCGCAGCCCGGGCGCACGCGCCGTCGGGCCGCGTTGTCCTGAGCGCAGCGGATATCGACCGCGCCCTGACGCGCATTGCGCACGAGATCCTCGAAGCCAACAAGGGCCCGGAAGACATTGTGCTTCTCGGCATCCCGCGCCGGGGGTATCCCCTCGCCGTGCGACTCGCCCGCAAGCTTGCAGCCGCCGATCCGACGGTCGTGGCCGAGCAGATCGTCGGGCAGCTCGACATCACGATGTTCCGGGACGATCTCTCCCGCCAGCCCACTCGCTCCCCGTCGCCCACCAGGCTTCCCTCCCAGGGAATCGACAACAAGGTCGTGGTGCTGGTGGATGACGTCCTCTACTCCGGCCGCACTATCCGTGCAGCTCTCGATGCCCTCGTGGACCTCGGACGCCCGCGGATCGTCCGCCTTGCCGTCCTCGTGGACCGCGGGCACCGCGAACTTCCCATCCGTGCGGACCATGTGGGCAAGAACCTGCCGACCTCCGCAGCGGAAAAGGTCCGCGTGCGGCTCACGGAGATCGACGGTGAAGGCGGCGACCCGGAATTCACCGAGGACCACGTGGCCATCGAGGCGCCCCGCGATGAGGACTCGACCGAGGGGGAGATCCAGTGAAGCACCTTCTCTCGACAAGGGACCTCACCCCGGGAGACGCGATCCGCATCCTCGACACCGCCGAGGAGATGGCCGCGGTCAATGACCGCGAGGTTCGCAAGCTCCCCGCACTCCGCGGCCGGACCGTGGTCAACCTGTTCTTCGAGGACTCGACGCGAACGCGCATCTCGTTCGAGGCGGCCGCCAAGCGGCTCTCGGCGGACGTCATCAACTTCGCCGCGAAGGGCTCCTCCGTCTCGAAGGGCGAGTCCCTCAAGGACACCGCGCAGACGCTCGAAGCGATCGGTGCTGACGCCGTCGTCATCCGCCATTCGGCGGCCGGCGCGCCGCATCGGCTCGCCATGACCGACTGGATCAACGCGGCAGTCGTCAATGCCGGCGACGGCACCCACGAGCACCCTACACAGGCGCTCCTCGACGCGTTCACGCTCCGCCGGCATCTCTCCAAAGTGGCCGGGACGCCGTCGACAGGCGCGGATCTGGCCGGCGCCCACGTCGTGATCGTGGGCGACATCCTGCACTCGCGCGTTGCCCGTTCCAACGTCTGGCTTCTCACGACGCTCGGGGCGCGGGTCACGCTCGTGGCGCCGCCCACTCTGTTGCCGTTCGGCGTCGAGCAGTGGCCGTGCGCAGTGAGCTACGACCTGGACGAGGCCCTCGCCGACGCCCCGGACGCCGTCATGATGCTGCGCGTCCAAGCCGAACGGATGAACGCCTCCTACTTCCCGTCCACGGCTGAATACTCCAGGCTCTGGGGCCTCGGCGACGAGCGGTTCGCCCGCTTCTCCGAACCCGAGTTGAAGGACACTGTCATCCTGCACCCCGGTCCCATGGTGCGCGGCCTGGAGATCTCCTCGGTGGCGGCCGACTCGGACCGTTCCCAGGTGCTCCGCCAGGTCGCCAACGGCGTGTCCGTCCGCATGGCCGTCCTCTACCTGCTCATGTCTGCAAAGGAGTCCACGCGATGACCGCCTCGAACGCCAGCCCTGAGGCTGCCCCCAGCTATCTCCTTCGGGGCGCGGCCCTGTACGGCGGTGAGCGCGCAGACCTCCTCATCGAAGCCGGACGGATCGCCGCTGTCGGAGCGATCGCCGCCCCAGCTGGCGCCAGGGTGGTGGACGCGGACGGCCTCGTGGCCCTGCCTGGCCTCGTCGACGTCCACACGCACCTGCGCGAGCCGGGGCGAGAGGACGCCGAGACCGTCGAGACCGGGTCACGGGCGGCGGCACTCGGTGGCTACACCGCGGTCCATGCCATGGCGAACAGCAATCCGGTCGCGGATACGGCTGGCGTCGTCGAGCAGGTGCACAGCCTCGGTCGCCGTGCCGGCTGGGTCGACGTGCGTCCCGTGGGAGCGGTGACGGTGGGTCTTGCCGGCGAACAGCTGGCAGAGATCGGCGCAATGGCAGATTCGGCCGCTCGCGTGCGGATGTTCTCCGACGACGGCATGTGCGTGCACGATCCCGTGCTCATGCGCCGCGCCCTCGAGTACGTCAAGGCGTTCGACGGCGTCGTGGCCCAGCACGCGCAGGAGCCGCGGCTGACAGCTGGCGCGCAGATGAACGAGGGCGCCGTCTCGGCGGTTCTTGGCCTTCCGGGGTGGCCCGCCGTCGCCGAGGAGAGCATCATCGCCCGCGACGTCCTGCTCGCCCAGCACGTGGGCTCGCGCCTCCATGTGTGCCACGTCTCCACCGCCGGGTCGGTCGAGATCATCCGGTGGGCGAAGTCCCGGGGCATCAACGTCACGGCGGAGGTCACGCCCCACCACCTCTGGCTCACCGACGAGCTCGTGCGCAGCTACGACCCCGTGTACAAGGTGAACCCGCCGCTGCGCACGCAGGACGACGTCGAGGCGCTGCGGACCGCCCTTGCCGACGGCACGATCGATGTGGTCGGCACCGATCACGCCCCCCACCCGAGCGAGCACAAGGAATGCGAGTGGGCCCAGGCTGCCATGGGCATGACTGGGCTCGAGACGGCACTGTCCGTGGTCCAGCACACGATGGTCGAGAGCGGCCTCTTGGATTGGCGAGCGGTGGCGCGCGCAATGTCCGAGGTGCCAGCGCACATCGGGCGCGCCGGCGATCAGGGCCGTCCCCTCGCCGAGGGGGAGCCGGCGAACCTCGTGCTCGTCGACCCCGCCGCACGCTGGGTCGTCAATCCGTCGGTTCAGGCTACGAAGGGCCGGAACTCGCCATTTGCCGGGCGCGAGCTTCCGGGCCGAGTCGTGGCGACGTTCTTCCGAGGGCACCCCACGGTGCTCGACGGTGCCCTCAACGAGCCGTATCCGCAGCCGGCGGTGGTGACCCGCTGATGGACCACCTGCTGACGGCGGTCACCTCGGTCATCCTCGCCGTCGCGCTCGTTTTCCTCGTCTGGCTGGGCTGGCGGGCGCGGAAGCGACGACAGTCGGACATCGCCGCGCCGCGGCCGTTCCCCGAGGCTCCGGGCCGCGAGCGCTTCCGCGCGGAGGGCCAGTACGTCGCGACGACGGCCGCGGGGGACTGGCTGGACCGGGTCGCCGTGCATGGGCTCGGTATCCGAACCCGAGCGGACGCGGCGGTGTACGACGGCGGCATCCTGTTTGACCGCGCGGGCTCCGGGCCGCTGTGGGTCCCAGCGGGGGACCTCGCGGAGGTGCGTCTCGAGAGCGGGATGGCCGGAAAGTTCGTGGAGCGGGACGGGCTAGTGGTAGTCGAGTGGCGTCTGGGGGAGAAGCCCGTGGACACCGGCTTCCGGACCCGGCGGCCCGACGACAAGAGTTCCCTGGTGGCAGCAATCGAAGACCTCATGAGTGCAGGGCGCGCTCAGGAAGAAGAGTGAAGAGTGAGTGAGATGACGAACCAGGCGGCCAAGCTGAACAGGGCTGTATTGGTGCTCGAAGACGGGCGGATGTTCCGCGGCCGCAGCTACGGTGCCGTGGGTACCACGCTCGGCGAGGCGGTCTTCGCGACAGGCATGACGGGCTACCAGGAGACGCTGACGGACCCGTCTTACGCGCGCCAGATCGTTGTCCAGACGGCCCCGCATATCGGGAACACCGGCGTCAACGACGAGGATCCCGAGTCGCGGCGGATCTGGGTCTCCGGGTATGTGGTCCGCGACCCCGCCCGCCGTCCCTCGAACTGGCGTTCCGAGGGCAGCCTCGACGACGAGCTCGCCCATCAGGGCGTGGTGGGCATCCAGGGCGTTGACACCCGGGCGATCACCCGCCATCTCCGCGAGCACCGGACGATGCGCGCCGGCATCTTCTCTGGGCAGGCCGCCGAGCGCAGCGACAAGGAGCTCCTCGACGAAGTGCTCGCGAGCGCTGGGATGGAGGGCTCGCGCCTGGCCGAGGAAGTGAGCGTGGACGAGGCCTACGTCGTGGAGCCGTCCGACCATGGCTGGGAGGGGGAACCCCGCTTCACCATCGCCGCCATCGATCTCGGGATCAAGTCCATGACGCCGCACCGTTTCGCCGAACGCGGCGTGCGCGTCCACGTCCTGCCCGCCGGCTCGACGCTCGAGGACGTCAAGGCCGTCAATCCCGACGGGTTCTTCATGTCCAACGGCCCCGGCGACCCGGCCACCGCAGACGTTCAGGTCAACCTGCTCCGCTCGGTGCTCGACGAGCAGATTCCCTACTTCGGAATCTGCTTCGGGAACCAGATCCTGGGCCGCGCCCTCGGCTTCGGGACCTACAAGCTGCGCTACGGCCACCGCGGGATCAACCAGCCGGTCATGGACCGCCGCACCGGCAAGGTCGAGATCACGTCGCAGAACCACGGCTTCGCGGTCGACGCGCCGCTCGACGGCCCGACGCCCGCGCCCGAGTCGCGCTATGGGCGTGTCGAGGTGAGCCACGTGAGCCTCAACGACCAGGTGGTCGAGGGCCTCGCGTGCCTTGACATCCCCGCGTTCTCCGTCCAATACCACCCGGAGGCGGCCGCCGGCCCGCACGACGCCGCGTACCTGTTCGACCGGTTCATCGAGCTGATGGAAGAGCAGCGCCAACTGGACCAGCAGAAGACTTCTCAGAGCGAGGAAGCGAAGTAATGCCAAAGCGTACAGATCTCAAGAGCGTCCTCGTCATCGGTTCCGGCCCGATCGTCATCGGCCAGGCCGCCGAGTTCGACTACTCGGGCACGCAGGCCCTCCGCGTCCTGAAGGACGAAGGCCTCCGCGTGATCCTCGTCAACTCGAACCCCGCGACGATCATGACGGATCCCGAGTTCGCCGACGCTACCTACGTCGAGCCGATCACCCCGGAGGTCGTCGAGAAGATCATCGCGAAGGAGCGCCCGGACGCGATCCTTCCGACCCTCGGCGGGCAGACCGCTCTGAACACCGCCATCGCCCTCGACAAGAACGGCGTGCTCACCAAGTACGGTGTCGAGCTCATCGGCGCGAACATCGACGCGATCGAGCTCGGCGAGGATCGCGAGAAGTTCAAGGGCGTCGTGGAACGGTGCGGCGCCGAGTCCGCACGGAGCCAGATCGTGCACACGATCGACGAGGCGCTGTCGGCCGCGGAATGGCTGGGCTACCCGCTCGTGGTCCGCCCGTCCTTCACGATGGGCGGCCTCGGCTCCGGTTTCGCGTACACGGAAGAGGACCTCCGTCGCATCGTCGGCCAGGGACTCCTCTACAGCCCGACCACCGAAGTACTCCTCGAGGAGAGCATCCTCGGCTGGAAGGAGTACGAGCTCGAGATGATGCGCGACAAGAACGACAACGTCGTGGTCGTGTGCTCGATCGAGAACTTTGACCCGGTCGGCGTCCACACCGGCGATTCCATCACGGTGGCCCCTGCGCTGACTCTCACCGACCGCGAGTACCAGAAGCTCCGGGACGTTGCGATCGCCGTCATCCGCGAGGTCGGCGTGGACACCGGCGGCTGTAACATCCAGTTCGCGGTCGACCCGAAGACCGGCCGCGTGATCGTCATCGAGATGAACCCGCGCGTCTCGCGCTCCTCGGCCCTTGCGTCGAAGGCCACGGGCTTCGCGATCGCGAAGATCGCCACGAAGCTCTCACTCGGCTACACGCTCGACGAGATCCCGAACGACATCACCCAGAAGACGCCGGCGAGCTTCGAGCCGACGCTGGACTACGTGGTCGTCAAGGTTCCGCGCTTTGCCTTCGAGAAGTTCCCGGCGGCGGACCCGACGCTCACGACGACGATGAAGAGCGTGGGCGAGGCCATGGCCCTCGGCCGCAACTTCACCGAGGCGCTCCAGAAGGCGCTCCGCTCGCTCGAGCAGCGCGGCGCCCAGCTCGACTTCGCGGCAGTGCCCGAGTACGAGGTGCCCGAACTCATCGAGCAGGCCAAGCGGCCCACGACGGACCGCCTCAAGCAGGTCCAGCGTGCCCTCCTCGGCGGTGCGAGCGTCGAGGACCTGTACGCCGCGACGGGCATCGACCCCTGGTTCCTCGACCAGCTCCAGCTGCTCAACGAGATCGCCGCCGAGATCAAGGCCGCCCCTGCGCTCACGGAGGACATCCTGCGCCTCGCGAAGCGGCACGGCTTCTCCGACGAGCAGATCGGTGCCCTCACGCACCATTCCGAGGATGTGGTCCGCGGCGTCCGCCAGGCCCTCGGCGTGCGCCCCGTCTACAAGACCGTCGACACCTGCGCGGCCGAGTTCGCGGCGTACACGCCCTACCACTACTCGTCATACGACGAGGAGGACGAGGTCGGCCTGCACTCGAAGCCGTCGATCGTGATCCTCGGCTCGGGCCCGAACCGGATCGGCCAGGGCATCGAGTTCGACTACTCGTGCGTCCACGCCTCGATGGCGCTGCGCAAGGCGGGCTACGAGACGGTCATGGTGAACTGCAACCCCGAGACCGTCTCGACCGACTACGACATCTCGACTCGCCTCTACTTCGAGCCGCTCACGCTCGAGGATGTCCTGGAGGTCATCGCCGCCGAGGAGCGCACGGGCGGCGTCATGGGCGTCTTCGTGCAGCTGGGCGGCCAGACCCCGCTCAAGCTCGCGCAGCAGCTCGCCGACGCGGGCGTGCCGATCCTCGGGACGTCGCCCGAGGCCATCGACCTCGCCGAGCACCGCGGCGCCTTCGCGAAGGTGCTCGACGACGCCGGCCTGATCTCGCCGAAGAACGGCACCGCGGTCTCGTTCGACGAGGCCAAGCGGATCGCCGACGAGATCGGCTACCCGGTCCTCGTCCGCCCGTCGTACGTGCTCGGCGGCCGCGGCATGGAGATTGTCTACGACGAGCCGAACCTGCACCGCTACATCGAGAACGCGACGGAGATCACGCCGGACCACCCCGTCCTCATCGACCGCTTCCTCGAGGACGCCGTCGAGATCGACGTCGACGCGCTCTACGACGGCCGCGAGCTGTACCTCGGCGGCGTTATGGAGCACATCGAGGAGGCCGGCATCCACTCGGGCGACTCGGCGTGCGTCCTGCCGCCGGTGACGCTCGGCGAGAACGTCCTCGAGCGGGTCCGCAAGGCAACGCAGGCGATCGCGGAGGGCGTGGGCGTGCGTGGCCTCATCAACATCCAGTTCGCCCTCGCCGCGGACGTGCTCTACGTCCTCGAGGCCAACCCCCGCGCCTCGCGCACGGTGCCATTCGTCTCGAAGGCGACTGGCGTGCAGCTCGCGAAGGCAGCCGCCCTGATCGGCACGGGCGTGACGATCCATCAGCTCCGGACGGCGTACCGGATGCTCCCGGAGAGCGGGGATGGCGCGGCGATCAGCCCGAATGCCGCGGTGGCCGTGAAAGAGGCGGTCCTGCCGTTCAGCCGGTTCCGCACCCCTGAGGGGACGGTCGTCGACAGCCTGCTCGGCCCGGAGATGCGGTCCACCGGGGAGGTCATGGGCATCGACAAGCACTTCGACACGGCGTTCGCGAAGAGCCAGGCCGGCGCCAACAACGCGCTGCCCACGTCCGGCCGAGTCTTCGTCTCGGTCGCGAACCGCGACAAGCGCTCGGTGATCCTCGGCGTCAAGAAGCTCGCGGACCTCGGCTTCGAGATCGTCTCCACCGGCGGCACCGCGGCCGTCCTGCGCCGCAACGGCATTCAGGCGACAGTCGTGCGCAAGGTGGGCGAAGGTGCGGCCGACGGCGAGGGCACCATCGTGGACCTCATCAATGACGGTCAGATCGACATGGTCTTCAACACCCCCTCCGGCGGCGCCGCTCGGGGCGACGGCTACGAGATCCGCGCCGCAGCGACGTCGAACGGCAAGCCCTGCATCACCACCGTGGCCGAGTTCAACTTCGCAGTTCTGGCCATCGAGGCGATGCGGCAGTTCGAGTGGAGCGTGACGAGCCTCCAAGAGCACGAGGCACGGCTTCGGGAGCCCCAGGCCGAGGGCGCCGACGCCGGCGCCGCGGAGCCGGCAGGTGTCTGAGGCGGCGGGCCGCGCGCTGAGTCGTGCGCTCAGTCGTGCACCGTTCGGTGCGAGGCTCGCGCAGGCGATGGGGGAGCGGGGCCCTCTATGCGTGGGCATCGACCCCCACCCCGGGCTTCTGGAGCGCTGGGAACTCGCGGACGACGTCGACGGGGTGCGGCGCTTCTCGCTCGCCGTCGTCGACGCGGTCGCGGATCTCGCCGCAGCGCTCAAGCCGCAAGTGGCGCTCTACGAGCGGCACGGCGCGGCCGGGCTCGCGGTGCTCGAGGAGGTCTTGGCGGCGTCGGCTGCGGCCGGCGTGCTGAGCATTGCCGACGCGAAGCGGGGAGATATCGGCTCGACCATGGCCGCGTACGCGGACGCTTGGCTCGGTGACCGCTCCCCGCTCGCGGCGGATGCCGTCACCCTGAGCCCCTATCTCGGCTTCGAGTCGCTGCGGCCGGCCCTGGATTTGGCCGCGGTCACGGGAAGGGGCGTCTTCGTCCTCGCGCTCACGTCGAACCCCGAGGGAGCCTCCGTCCAGCACACGGGCGGCGCGCATTCCGTGGCGAAGGGGGTGTGTGAAGCCGCCGCAGCCGAGAACGCGAGGTACGCGGAGGAAGTCCTCGGCAGCGTGGGGCTCGTGGTCGGCGCAACGGTGGGTGACGCCGTCGGCCGCCTCGGACTCGACCTTGCCTCAATGGGTGGCCCCATCCTCGCTCCCGGCCTCGGCGCCCAGGGGGCCTCTGGCGCCCAGCTCCGGTCGACCTTCGGCGACGCCTATTCCCGCGTCCTGGGGACCTCGAGCCGGGACATCCTCGCAGGTGGACCGAGCCGTGCAGGACTTCGAGAGCGCGCGGAGCGAACGCTCGCCGAGCTCTCCTGACCCAAGGTCCCACAAGGCTCCGGGCATTGCCACGCAACGGCTCGGCGGGCTAGGTTCGCATGTATCCGCGTGGGGGTGCGCGCGACGCGATTGTGGGAGGCGAGCATGGGACTCAACCCCCTGACCTCTGAAGAACGCAGCCGGGCAGTGTCCAAGGCCACGGCAGCCCGCGCACGCCGGGCTGAGGCAAAGTCGGCGCTCAGGGCAGGCCGGCTGAGCCTCAGCGAGCTGTTCCGGCAGGCCGAGCAGGACGAGGCGCTCGCACGGCTCAAGGTGACCGAACTCCTCGAGTCGTTCCACGGGATCGGGCCGGTGCGTTCTATCGCCATCCTCGAACAGCTGGGCATCGCGGCGAGTCGGCGCCTGCGCGGGCTCGGCGTGCACCAGCGGCGAGCGCTGATAGATTTTCTCGAAGCGGACTAATGATTTTCAGGCGCGAAGGCGCCGCCGGAAGGAGCAACGGGCAGGCGTGGAGAGCACAAAGCACACGGGATTGACCGTCCTCGCAGGCCCTACCGCCGTCGGAAAGGGGACGGTCTCGACGTACATTCGCGACACCTACCCGGAAGTCTGGCTCTCCGTCTCCGCCAC
Source organism: Sinomonas gamaensis (assembly GCF_005876955.1). Lineage (GTDB taxonomy): Bacteria > Actinomycetota > Actinomycetes > Actinomycetales > Micrococcaceae > Sinomonas > Sinomonas gamaensis. Next base: position 33,548 of record NZ_SSCL01000021.1, on the reverse strand, counting down.
GACCCGTCCGCCCCGTCCGGGCGAGCAGGAGGGCGTGCACTACTACTTCAAGTCGGCCGAGGAGTTCGACCGGCTCATCGAAGAAGGAGCCTTCCTCGAATGGGCCGCGGTGCACGGGAAGAACCGCTACGGGACCCTCCGTGCCTCGGTCGAAAGCGCGATCGCGGAGGGCAAGGCCGTATTGCTCGAGATCGATCTGCAGGGCGCACGGCAGGTCAAGGCCGCAATGCCGGACGCCCGCTTCGTCTTCCTCGCGCCCCCCAGCTGGGAGGAAATGGTGCGCCGGCTTGTGGGCCGCGGCACGGAATCGCCGGAGGAACAGCAGGCCCGTCTGGAAACGGCTAAAATAGAACTCGCTGCCGAGCCGGAGTTCGACCACACCGTCGTCAACGACGATGTCCGGCGCGCGGCAGACGAGCTTGTTTCACTTATGGGCCTGACCCCCCACGCACGCCAATCGGCGCGCTGAGGGCTGTTCCGGCCAACCGCCAGTGCATTGGAGAATGACGTGACGTCGAACCCCGAAGGAATCATCAACCCGCCGATCGATGATCTGCTGACCAAGTCGGACTCGAAGTACGGGCTCGTGATCTTCGGGGCCAAGCGCGCCCGCCAGATCAACGCCTACTACGCCCAGCTCCACGAGGGCCTCTTCGAATACGTGGGCCCGCTCGTGGACACGAAGCTCAACGAGAAGCCTCTGTCGATCGCCCTGCGCGAGATCAACGACGGCCTTCTGGTGGCGCGCCGCGCCGAGGGCGAGTCCGAGACCCAGCAGGACTGAGGCCCGGCCCCGCGTGCGCGTCGTCCTGGGTGTCGGGGGCGGGATCGCCGCCTACAAGGCGGCCTCGCTCCTCCGGCTCTTCACGGAGGCCGGCCACGACGTGACGGCTGTCCCCACCGAGGCTGCGCTCTCTTTCGTCGGCAAGGCGACGTGGGAGGCTCTCTCGGGCAAGCCGGTACGGACGAGCGTGTTCGAAGCCGTCGAGACGGTCAACCACGTGCGCCTTGGCCATGAGGCCGAGCTCATTGTGGTCGCTCCTGCCACGGCGGATCTGCTCGCGCGCGCCGCGGGCGGGCACGCCGATGACCTCCTCACCAACGCGCTCCTCATGGCAAGGTGCCCGGTGCTCATGGCGCCCGCCATGCACACCGAGATGTGGCGCCACCCTGCCACCCAGGCGAACGTTGCCACGCTCCGTTCTCGTGGCGTTGCCGTGATGGACCCTGCGGAGGGGCGCCTCACCGGCAAGGACAGCGGCCCTGGGCGGCTTCCGGAGCCAGAGGAGATCTTCGCGGAGGCGCTGCGCCTGGTCGCGGCTGGCTCGAAGACAATGGACGACGCCGGCCGCGCACCTGAGGAGGGGCCGCTCGCCGGGCGTCGGGTCCTCGTCTCCGCGGGCGGGACTCGCGAGGCGATCGATCCGGTGCGCTTCCTCGGCAACCGTTCGTCCGGGAAACAGGGCGTGGCCATCGCGCGGGCGGCACTTCGCGCCGGCGCAAGCGTGACGCTGGTGGCGGCCCATCTCGAGGTTCCACCTCCAGCGGGGGTCGAGCTCGTCTCCGTGGAGTCCGCCCTCGAGCTGCATGGTGAGATGGTGGAGCGCGCTTCGGCTGCGGACGGCGTCATCATGGCGGCCGCGGTGGCGGACTTCCGTCCAGCCCGGCCTCAGCGGTCCAAGATCAAGAAGCGCGACGACGTCCCCGACGAGCCGATCGCCCTCGTCCGGAATCCGGACATCCTCGTGGACCTGGTGCGCCAGCGCGACGGCGAGGGCGGGCACCAGATCATTGTCGGGTTCGCGGCCGAGACTGGCGATGAGGGCGCGGACGTCCTCGAGTACGGCCGCGCCAAGCTTGAACGCAAGGGCTGCGAGCTCCTGGTCGTGAACGAAGTCGGGACCGACCGGGTGTTCGGCCAGGACGAGAACTCCGTGACGATCCTCGCGAAGGACGGTGCCGAGCCACAGCATGTGGCGGGGAGCAAGGACGAGGTGGCTGACGCCGTCGTCCTCCGTCTCGCCCGCGCGCTTGACGCTCGGTGACCACGCGCCCCGGCCAGCTGCCGGGCAGGAAGTAGAGTATTCCAGTGACCCATGCTCCCCACGGCGCCGGACTCCCGGCCGACACGACTGCCCTGCGGCTCTTCACCTCTGAGTCCGTCACCGAAGGGCATCCGGACAAGATCTGCGACCAGATCAGCGACGCGATTCTTGACGCGCTCCTGGCTGCCGATCCGGAGTCGAAGGTCGCGGTCGAGACGATGGCGACCACGGGGCTTGTCCACGTTGCGGGCGAGGTGACCACGGACGCGTACGTCGAGATCCCGCAGATCGTGCGCAACACCATCCTCGGCATCGGCTACGATTCGTCGGCGAACGGCTTCGACGGGGCCCGCTGCGGGGTGTCCGTCTCGATCGGACAGCAGTCCTCGGACATCTTCGACGGCGTCTTCAATTCCCTCGAATCCCGCGAGGGGACGCTCGAGGACGAATACGATCGCCAAGGCGCGGGCGACCAGGGCATCATGTTCGGCTACGCGAGCGACGAGACCCCGTCCTACATGCCGACGCCCATCTGGCTCGCGCACCGACTCTCGGAAAAGCTCACCGAGGTGCGCAAGAGCGGCGAACTGCCCTACCTCCGGCCCGACGGCAAGACACAGGTGACCGTGGGCTACGACGGCGATCGGCCGGTGTCCGTCGAGACAGTCGTGATCTCGAGCCAGCACGCCGAGGGGACTCAGCTCGCGCAGCTGCGGGCGGACCTCGCGGACCATGTGATCGCGCCGGTGCTGGCGGCGAGCCAGCTTGAGTCTTCCCATGTCCGCAGCATCCTGAATCCCGCCGGACCGTTCATCATCGGAGGGCCGGTCGGGGACGCGGGGCTGACCGGGCGCAAGATCATCGTCGACACGTATGGCGGGTTCTCGCGCCACGGCGGCGGGGCGTTCTCGGGCAAGGACCCGTCGAAGGTGGACCGCTCCGCGGCGTACGCCATGCGGTGGGTGGCCAAGAACGTGGTCGCAGCGGGTCTCGCGCGGCGGGCCGAGATCCAGATCGCCTATGCGATCGGCCAAGCGCGTCCTGTGGGGATCTACGTGGAGACGTTCGGCACCGAGAGCGTGGACCCCCTCCGCATCAGCGCTGCGATCAACGAGATCTTCGACCTGCGGCCGCGGGCCATCATCGACACCCTCGACCTCAAGCGACCGATCTACGCCAAGACCGCGGCCCACGGCCACTTCGGCCGGGACGAGCCCGACTTCACCTGGGAGCGGCTCGACCGGGTCCAGGATCTCAAGGACTTCTTCAACGACTGATGGGCGCCAGCGGCTCCGATTCTGGCCCTCAGCCTGTCGCCCAGCCGTCGCTCCTGCTCGGTTTCCCTGAACCAGAGCTGCCGCGGAGCACGCCGGTGGCCGCGCGAGAGCTTCCGGTCGCGCGAGTGTGCGTGGAGTCGCCGCTCCCGCAGCTTGACCGACTGTTCGACTACCTCGTTCCGGAGGATCTCTCGGAAGCGGCGCAGCCTGGGGTGCGCGTGCGCGTGCGGGTCGCGGGTCAGGAGCACGCCGGGTTCATCATCGAGCGAACCGAGTCGTCGGACGCCGGGGTCGGCCTGCAGCCGCTCGGAAAGGTGATCTCGCCCGCCGTCGTGCTCACGCCCGCCGTCGTCCGGGTAGCACGCGCCGTGGCCGAACGCTGGGCGGGCGCCCTCGGGGATGTCCTGCGGTTCGCGGTGCCGCCGCGTGCTGCCCGCGTGGAAGCCGAGTATCTCGATGAGCTCGCGGCTCCCGAGTCGCACGACCCAGAGATTCTTGAAGCGGGCCCCGTGGACGAAGTGACGGGAGCGGAGGATCCCGCCGCTTGGGCCGGCCTGCATCCTGGGCCCGCCTTCCTCCGGCACCTCGCCGCCGGGCGGAGCCCGCGAGCCTCGCTCGAGGCGGTTGAGGCCTACGGGCCCAGCGCCTGGCCAGTGCTCGTCGCCGAGGCCGTGCGCACCGTTCACGGTTCCGGCCGCGGTGCACTCGTCATCGTTCCGGATCGGCGTGATCTGGACCGTGCCCTCACGGCCCTCACCGAAGCCCTGCCCGGCGAGCCCATCGTGCGCCTCTCGGCCGAGGACGGGCCCACCAAACGCTACCGGGCGTACCTCGACCTGCTCTCGGGCAGGGCCAAGGTGGCGGTCGGAACGCGCGGGGCCGCCCTTGCTCCAGTTCGGAATCTCGGACTCGTGGTGTGCTGGGACGACGGCGACGACCTGCACGCCGAGCCTCGTGCACCCTATTTCCACGCGCGGGAGGTATGCCTGCTCCGCTCGGAACTCGACGGCGCCGCGCTGCTCCTTGCGGGCCACGCGGTGTCGGCGGAGACCCAGCGGCTGGTGGAGAGCGGTTGGCTCCAGCGGATCGCCGCCTCGAGGACCGAGCTCCGGCGCCGACTGCCTCGCGCAGTGAGCACGTCGGACAGCTTCGAGAGCGCCCGCGACCCCTATGCGCGCATCGCCAGGCTGCCGCACGCCGCGTGGCAGCTCGCGAGGGAAGCCCTCGAGCGAGGGCCGGTCCTTGTGCAGGTGGCCCGGGCCGGCTATGCGCCCTCGCTGGCCTGCGAGCGGTGCCGGGAGCCAGCGAGATGCGCTGTGTGTGCGGGCCCGCTCGCGGAGTCCGCTTCCGGCGGGCGAAGGACCATCGGGTGCCGATGGTGCGGGACTCCGGCAGGGAGCTGGTCGTGCCCGCATTGCGGGGGCCAGACGTTCCGCAGGACGGCTGTGGGTGCGCTGCGAACCGCGGAGGAGCTGGGCCGGGCCTTCCCCGGGGCGGTCGTGGTGACCTCGTCGCGCGAGCAGGTCAAGTCCGAGGTGCCGGACACGCCCGCGCTCGTGGTGGCGACCGTCGGGGCCGAGCCCGTTGTCGCGTCGGGCTATGCCGCGGCCCTGCTGCTCGACGGCGACTCCCTGCTGGGCCGCGAGAGCCTGCGGGCCGGCGAGGAAGCGCTCCGGCGATGGCTCAACGCGGCCGCGCTCGTGCGGCCCGCGGCCGAGGGCGGAAGCGTGGTCATCACGGCCAGCGAGCACGAGGCCGTTTCGGCATTCGTGCGGTGGGATCCGTCCGGTTTCGCGGCGCGGGAGCTCGGTCTCCGGCGGTCGCTGGGCCTACCGCCCGCAGTTCGGGTTGCCGCGGCCACGGGGACGCGGACGGCCGTGGAAGCCTTCGCACAGGCCAGCGCAGACATACTCGGGCGCCCCGGCGTGCGCACCGCCGGCCCCGTACCGCTCTCGGGCGTGACGCCGCAGGCTTCCTGGCGGCTGCTGGTCTTCTTCCCGGTCGCGGACGGCCCGGAGGTGACCCGGGGCCTCCGCGCGGCGCGCATCGCGCAAGCTGCTCGGCGCGGCTCCGAGCCGGTGCAGCTCAGGCTCGACGGGACCGAGCTGATCTGATGCGGCGCTTGCCGAAGCGGCGGCGCCGGCCGAACAGCTCGATGGCCTCTTCCGCCGCTTCCAAGAGTGCTTGCGCCGACTGATCCCAGCTGAACTTGGCTGCCTGCTGCGCGGCCGCCCGGGACGCCTCGCCCCACCTGCCGGGAAGCTCGAGCTCGCGGACGGCCGCCGCGAACTCGTCGGGGGAGTCCGGATCGACAAAGCGCGTGCTGTCGCCGCCGACCTCCCTGAAGATCGGGATATCGCTCGCGATGACCGGCGTCCCGACGGACATCGCCTCGACGAGCGGCAAGCCGTAGCCCTCGGACCGCGAGAGGCTCACCAGCGCCGTGGCCTCCCGCAGCAGCGTCTCGTACTCTTCCTCGCTGACCCCGCCATGGAAGACGACCTGCGCCCCCGAGGGAACCAGGGATTCAAGCTCCCTGCGTCGGGCAGGGGAGATGCGGCTGAGGAGGTGCAGGGTGTACTCAGGCAGCGAGGCCATCCCGGCGATGACGGTTTCGACGTTCTTGTAGGGCATGAACGAGCCCATGTAGATGAGGCTTCGTGCCGGTTCGGCCAACGGGTCCCGCACGTCGCGATCGCCCTGGGGCGCGTTGCCCACGATGCGTACGGGCCGCTTTGTGAGTTTCTTCTCCGCCATGAGCCATTTGGTGGTATGGCTCACCGTCGCGACGACGTCGGCTCGGTCAAGGAGGAGCCTCTGCGGCCAGTAGGCCTTGTGGTAGAGCCGCCAGAGGACGCGGACCGGTGCGGGCAGGAAGCCCGGCGGTTCCGGGTGCTCGTAGTAGATGAGGTCGTGGAGCGTCAGGATGAGGGGGTACCGCCGGCCCCACGTTCCCATCGTCTGCATGGGGCAGAAGACGGCATCAGGTTCGAGGCCGTTGACGCGGGCCGCGATGAACAGCTCGGCGGGGGAGAGCGGGCTGGACACCTTGACGTGAGGCACATCGGGGAGCAGCGCGAGCTGCCGCTCGTCGTTGATGAGCATGGCCGTCTCGGTCCGCGATGCGACGGCTTCGATGAGGCTTGCCCCGTACCGGCTGATGCCGTCGTGGTGGTCGGTGCGGGTGAACCGGGCGTCGACGAGGAGTCTCATTCGGCCGCTCCTTCGGCAAGGAAGGCGCGAATCGCGTCCGCAGCCGGCTGCGGGGTTTCGTAGTGGATCAGGTGCCCGACGCCGGGGATCACCGTGAGCCGGGAATCCGGCAGGCGGTCGTGGAAGGCGCGGACAGCGGGCAGGGGCGCAACTTCGTCTCGGTCGCCGGCCACGAGGAGCACGGGGAGCATGAGGCGGTCTCCGGCTTCGGCGGCGGTGTGGGAGACGGAGGCCCTGAAGGCCTCAAGGAGCAGGTCCCGGTTCGCGAAGCGGGAGAAGTAGGCCGCATGCTGGCCGTGAACGAAGCTGCGCAGTGCCCCGTCCCGGGTCTTCGCCATCGCTTCGCTCATCAGGCGCACGAGGGCGGGATGCCGCAGGAGCGCGGATCCGGTCCTTTCGGGAAGGCTGGCTCCTGCTCGGTAGTAGGCGACTGCCAGTCGGCTGAGCATCCCCTTCGGCCCTTCGAGCGCGGGCGCGGAGATGGGATTGACGAGGATCAGGCGCGAGAACCGCTTGGGGTTGTCCGCGCAGAAGCTGGCCGCGACGATCGAGCCGAAGGAATGGCCCAGCAGCACGGTCTCGCTGGGAAGCGTCAGGGCCTCGGCAAGTTCGCCCAGCCACGCGGCGTAGCCGTCGATGTCGTGGCGGCCCGCAAGCGGCCCTGAGTCCCCGAAACCGGGCAGATCGGGCATGATCACGCGGATCTCCGGGAGCTGGTCGACGATGCGGAGGAGCCCGTGATGCGTGCCCCGGAACCCATGCACCGCGAGGATTGTGGGAGCGTCCGCTCTGGCGCCTGAGACGGGCTCGTAGGCGAAGACCGCAGTCTGCGAGCCGAGTACCTCTACGGTGGTCCGGCGTTCTCGCTGCGCCAGCATGGGCGAGAGGAATTCGGGGTGGCCCGCGGACCCCTTGGGAGCGGTCGCCGCCTTGGAAGTCATGGTTTCGACTCTACCGGCAGGCGTCGACTTTGCCGTTCAGGCGCTCAGGCCTCCAGCGCCAAGAGGGAGCGGGCGGTCGACTCGTCGATGATGAGTACTGTCACGAGGCGGGCGTTCAGTGCTCCTCGGAGCGCCCTGGCCTTCGACGGGCCCGAGACGACGCAGAAGCGGTGCTCGACGGAGCGGATCAGCCGGTGCTCGGGTCCCGTGGACCGGTCATTGAGAGCGATCCCGTCGCCGCTTCCGTCGTCGCGGAAGAAGACGGTCGCAACGTCGCCTACGACCCTTTCGCGGGCGAGAGACCGGAGATCGCCGGCGTCGAGATAACCGCCCGTGTACACGTGGCTCGGGATGTCCGAGTGGAGGGACCCCACGCCGAAGACGGCCACGGACATGCGCTCCTGGACGTCGAGCACGCGGCGAACGCTCCGTTCCTGCCACATCAGCCGCTTTGTCTCGGCGCGGTCGAAGAACGCCGGGACCGGAAATTCCTCGACTGCCGCGTCGTAGGCCGAGGCGAACCGCCTCATGATCTCGCTCGCGTACCCGAGCCCCATCGTCTGGGTGTTGGCGGCGCCATTGAGCTGGACAACGGTGCTCCCGTGCGTCGCCTTCCGATTCAGGTAGCGGCTCATCGACGTGAGGGTCGAGCCCCAGGCCACGCCGATCACGGCATTGGACGTCACCAACGGTGTCAGGGTTCGGGCCGCATACATGGCGACCCGGTCCCGGGTCTCCGCCTCGTTGAGGTTCGAGGCGTGCGGGACCACGTGAGCGCGGATCCCGTAGCGTTCTGCGATGGCCGACTCGAGCTCGGCGGAGGACTCGAGGGGGTTCCAGATCTGGATCTGGACGAGGCCCGATTCCCGCGCGAAGGCCAGGAGCCGCGAGACGGTGGAGCGCGACGTTCGGAGCTCGCGGGCGATTGCGTCCATCGTGAGGTCTTGGAGGTAGTAGAGCTGGGCCGCCAGAAGGGCCTCGCGCTGCTTCCTCGCACCGGAGGGAGGACCGGGAGATTGTGCGGATTCTCCGTCCTCGGCAGACGGGGAGAGCGGCGCAGGCAGGCTCATGCAGCCCATTTTTGCACGTTTGTGCACTCGCCTTGAACTTTCTTCTCAGGCCTTCCCAGAATGGCTCCATCCCGACTTCTCCAGGAGGAATCCGTGCCCGCTGCCCCTGCGACCCGTCCCACCGTCGAATCCCTGCGCGGGCGCCCCCGCGCACAAGTGCTCATCGTCGGCGGAGGAATCAACGGTGTAGGGACGTTCCGCGATCTCGCGCTGCAGGGAATCGACGTCGCGCTCGTCGAGCGCGGAGACTACTGCCAAGGAGCCTCCGGGGCGTCCTCCCACATGATCCATGGCGGGATCCGGTACCTCGAGAATGGCGAGTTCAGGCTGGTCCACGAGTCCGTCGTCGAGCGCAATCGCCTCCTGCGGATCGCACCCCACTACGTCAAGCCGCTCCAGACCACCATCCCCGTCTTCAGCACGTTCTCCGGTCTGCTCAACGCGCCACGGCGGTTCCTCACCCACCGATCGGGGAAGCCCCAAGAGCGCGGCGCACTCCTCATCAAGCTCGGACTCTCCCTCTACGACGCGTTCTCCCGCGAGGGCCGCAGCGTTCCGCGGCACCGCTTCGTGGGACGCAAGCGCTCGCTCCGCGAGTTGCCTCGCCTCCGGCCTGACGTCAAATACACGGCGACCTACTTCGACGCCTCGGTGCACAACCCGGAGCGGCTGACCCTCGACGTGCTGCGCGACGGGCTCGAGGCTGGTGCCGGCGCGCGGGCGGCGAACTACGTGAGCGCGGTTGGAATGCACGACGGCGTTGCGCGGCTGCGCGATGAGCTCACCGGCGAGGAATTCGACTTCGCTGCGGACGTCGTCGTGAATGCCACCGGCGCCTGGACGGATCGCACCAACGAGGCCCTCGGCGCAGCGACGCGATACATGGGCGGCACGAAGGGCTCGCACATCGTGCTGGATGCGCCGGAACTCCTTGCGGCGACGGGTGGGCGCGAGATCTTCTTCGAGCACACCGACGGCCGGATCGTCCTCATCTACCCCATCGGGGACCGCGTGCTCGTGGGCACCACCGACATCGATGCGGGCGAAGACCTCGAACCGGTGTGCACCGAGCACGAGATCGCGTACTTCTTCGACCTGATCCAGCACGTCTTCCCGGGACTCAGCGTTTCGAGCGACCAGATTGTCTACACCTTCTCGGGCGTCCGCCCGCTTCCGCGACACGACGCAACCGCTCCGGGCTTCGTCTCGCGGGACTATCGGATCGAGCGCTCGGCCCGCCTGGGCAATGGTCCCGTGGTCCTCAGCCTCGTCGGCGGGAAGTGGACCACCTTCCGGGCTCTGTCGGAGCATCTGGCAGACCGCGTGCTGGCCGAACTCGGCCGCGAGCGCAGGATCAGCACCTCGGAGCTTCCCATCGGAGGGGGCGCCGCCTACCCCAGCGACGCCGAGGCGCGGGAACGGTGGCTTGCCTACCATGCCTCGGGTGACGGCGCGACCACGAAGGACCGAGCTCGCGCAGAAGTCCTCCTCGAACGCTACGGCACGCGAGCGCAGGACGTGATGGCCTTCCTCAGCAAGGGCGATGACCGGCCACTCGAGAGCACCGCCGAGCTCAGCGTCCGCGAGCTGGCATACATGGCCGAGCACGAGCAGATCGGGCACCTCCTCGACGTGCTGATCCGCCGCACCTCCCTCGCCTTCCGAGGCCTCGTCACCACCGACGTCCTTAGCGAGATCGCTCAGGAGCTCGCGCCGCTCCTCGGGTGGGACGGCGAGCGGGTGTCCGCAGAGGTTGACGACGCCCTGCGGACTCTCGCCGTCTCTCACCGGGTCCAGGCGGATACGCTCGGGTGTGTCCGACCCGAAGGAGCCGTGAATGTCTGAGAAGTACGTCATTGCCATCGACCAGGGCACCACGAGCACCCGAGCGATCGTCTTCGACCACGCGGGTTCCATCGTGTCCACCGGCCAGCTCGAACACCGACAGCTCTTCCCGCAGGCCGGCTGGGTGGAGCACGACGCCAAGGAGATCTGGGACAACACCCGCGAGGCGATCGGGCAAGCCCTCTCGAAGGCGAACCTGACGCGCCACGATATTGCCGCCGTCGGCATCACCAACCAGCGGGAGACCGCGGTCGTCTGGGACCGGACGACCGGAGAGCCCGTGTACAACGCCATCGTCTGGCAGGACACCCGCACGCAGCCGATCGTCGACGAGCTGGCTGCGGACGGCGGGGTAGATCGGTTCAAGGGCACGGTCGGCCTCCCGCTCGCAACCTATTTCTCCGGCACCAAGATCAGCTGGATCCTCGACCATGTCCCGGGCGCACGCGACAGGGCGGAGGCAGGCGACCTGCTCTTCGGAAACACCGACTCGTGGGTCCTGTGGAATCTGACGGGCGGGGTAGAGGGCGGAATCCACGTCACCGACGTGACGAATGCTTCCCGGACGCTCTTCATGGACCTTGAGACATTGACGTGGGACCGGGACATCCTCAAGGTCTTCCGAGTCCCGGAATCGATGATGCCCGAGATCCGGTCGTCGTCGGAGGTCTACGGCCACGTCCATACGTCCCAGCTGCTCCGCGAGGTCCCCATCGCCGGGATCCTCGGCGACCAGCAGGCGGCGACCTTCGGCCAGGCAGCCTTCGGGCCCGGCGAGGCCAAGAACACCTACGGCACGGGCTGCTTCCTCATCTTCAACACGGGGGAGGAGATCGTCCACTCCAAGAACGGCCTGCTGACCACGGTGGGGTACCGTCTCGGGGACGCGAAGCCCCACTACGCGCTCGAGGGGTCGATCGCCGTCACCGGCTCCCTGATCCAGTGGCTGCGCGACAACTTGGGCCTGATCCGCACTGCCCCCGAGGTCGAGGACCTGGCCCGGTCGGTCAAGGACAACGGCGGCGTCTACGTGGTGCCCGCATTCTCCGGCCTGTTCGCGCCCTATTGGCGCCCGGACGCACGGGGAGCGATTGTGGGACTCACGCGCTTTGCCAACAAGGGGCATATCGCCCGCGCCGCGCTCGAGGCGACCGCCTTCCAGACGCGCGAGGTCCTCGAGGCGGTCAACGCCGACGCCGGTGTGCCGCTGACCGAGCTCAAGGTCGACGGCGGAATGGTCGCCAATGACGCGCTCATGCAGTTTCAAGCGGACATCCTGGGAGTCGACGTGGTCCGGCCCAGGGTGATCGAGACAACCGCGCTCGGCGCCGCCTACGCCGCGGGCCTGGCGGTCGGGTTCTGGAGCGACCTCGGGGAACTCGCGGCCAATTGGCGCGAGGATCGGCGCTGGAGCCCCACGATGGACGAGGCCGAGCGCGACCGCCAGATGCGCCTGTGGAAGAAGGCCGTCACGAAGTCGATGGACTGGGTGGACGACGACGTGCGCTGAGGCGACGTCCCCCCTCGTTGCGCCGTCACGTCCGCAGGGTGTGACGGCGCAACGAGGTGGGTACCGGGCCTGCGCTAGGATTGGCGGTATTCAAGGCATCCTCCGGGGTCGATAGCCGCTCGGATTGAGCGGCAGCCCCTCCCTGCGAGGGGCTTTTGTGTGTCAGGAGTCGAGTGGTGACGGGTGCCAGAACGAGACGAACAGTGGAGAGAAGCACGGTGAGCGAACAGCAGACGGCTGGGAACGCGACAGCCAGCGGGGCAGATGCCGCCATCACGGCAGAGAATGCCTACAGCTTCGCGGCGATTGAGGCCAAGTGGCCTGCGGTGTGGGATCAACTCGGCGTGTTCACGCCGAAGGACGACGGAAGCCGCGAGCGTCGCTACGTGCTCGACATGTTCCCGTACCCCTCGGGCGACCTCCACATGGGCCACGCCGAGGCGTTTGCCATGGGCGACGTCGTGGCGCGCTACTGGCGGCTCAAGGGCTACGACGTGCTGCACCCAATCGGCTGGGACTCATTCGGCCTTCCCGCTGAGAACGCGGCGATCAAGCGCAACGCCCATCCGGCGGAGTGGACGTACAAGAACATCGACACCCAGGCCGCGTCCTTCAAGCGCTACGGCCTGAGCCTGGACTGGACTCGGCGCCTGCACACTTCGGACCCCGAGTACTACCGCTGGACGCAGTGGCTGTTCCTGCGCTTCTACGAGCGCGGGCTCGCCTACCGCAAGAATCACCCGGTCAACTGGTGCCCCAAGGACCAGACGGTGCTCGCCAACGAGCAGGTGGTGAACGGCGCGTGCGAGCGCTGCGGCACCCCCGTCACCAAGAAGGCGCTCAACCAGTGGTACTTCAAGATCACCGAGTACGCTGACCGGCTGCTCGATGACATGAAGGAGCTCGAAGGCCACTGGCCCGAGCGTGTCCTCGCCATGCAGCGCAACTGGATCGGTCGTTCCGAGGGCGCCCACGTGGACTTCACCATCGAGGCGACCGGGGACGGCAGCAGGTCCGAGCAGAAGGTCACCGTCTTCACGACCCGGCCGGACACGCTGTACGGCGCGACTTTCTTCGTGGTCGCTGCCGACGCCGACCTCGCGAGCGAGCTGGTGGCTCCCGAGCAGGCCGCCGCTCTGGCCGAGTATCAGGACCGCGTCAAGGCGCTTTCCGAGATCGAGCGTCAGAACACCGACCGCGAGAAGACGGGCGTCTTCCTGGGCCGTTATGCCGTCAATCCGCTCAGCGGCGAGAAGCTCCCCGTGTGGGCGGCGGACTACGTCCTCGCCGACTACGGCACGGGCGCGATCATGGCCGTCCCAGCCCACGACCAGCGCGACCTGGACTTCGCCCGCGCCTTCGGACTCCCGGTCCGTGCGGTGCTGGACACGGGTGACGAAGATCCGGCCGCGACGGGGATGGCGACGGCGGGCGAGGGCACCATCGTGAACTCGGGGCCGCTCGACGGGCTGTCGAAGGCGGAGGGTATTGCCAAGGCGATCGAGATCGTCGAAGCCGCCGGCACCGGTGAGGGGACCGTCAACTACCGCCTGCGGGACTGGCTGCTGTCACGCCAGCGCTTCTGGGGAGCGCCGATCCCGATCATCCACTGCGAGGTGGATGGCGAGGTGCCTGTACCGGACGATCAGCTGCCCGTACGCCTTCCTGACGACCTGCGCGGGGAACAGCTCGCGCCCAAGGGAACGTCACCGCTCGCCGCGGCAGAGCACTGGGTCAACGTGGCCTGCCCCCAGTGCGGCGGGCCCGCGCGCCGTGATACCGACACCATGGACACGTTCGTGGATTCGTCCTGGTACTACCTTCGGTACCTCTCGCCCGACTACACGGAGGGCCCTTTCGACACTGCTGCAGCGAAGCGCTGGATGCCAGTCGCTCAATACGTCGGTGGAGTCGAGCACGCGATCCTGCACCTGCTGTACAGCCGGTTCTTCACCAAGGTCCTCAAGGACATGGAGCTTGTCGACTTCGACGAGCCCTTCGCCGCCCTCATGAACCAGGGGCAGGTGCTCAACGGCGGAAAGGCCATGAGCAAGTCGCTCGGCAACGGAGTGGACCTCGGCGAGCAGCTGGATCAGTACGGCGTCGACGCTGTGCGCCTCACGATGGTGTTTGCGTCGCCGCCGGAGGACGACGTCGACTGGGCCGACGTCTCGCCGTCGGGCTCCGCGAAGTTCCTGGCTCGCGCCTGGCGCCTGGGGCAGGACGTCACGAGCGAACCCGGTGTGGACCCCGCGCAAGGTGACCGCGCCTTGCGCAGCGTGACGCACCGGACGATCGCCGAGGCCGGTGAGCTCGTCGAGGCCCACAAGTTCAACGTGGTGGTGGCCAAGGCTATGGAGCTCGTCAACGCGACGCGCAAGGCCATCGACGCTGGGCCGGGAGGATCCGATCCCGCCGTCCGCGAGGCAGTGGAGACCGTTGCCATCATCCTGAGCCTCGTCGCGCCGTACACGGCCGAGGACCTCTGGGCCGCACTCGGACACGAGCCGTCGGTGGCGAACGCGTCGTGGCCCGCGTACGACCCGGCGCTGCTCGTCGAAGACACCGTCACGGCGGTCGTCCAGGTCCAGGGCAAGGTCAGGGATCGGCTCGAGGTCTCGCCGGACATCGCCGAGGCGGAGTTGCGAGAGCTGGCCCTCGCCTCGCCGAACGTCCAGCGCATCCTCGACGGGCGGGGCATTCGCACCGTGATCGTGCGGGCACCCAAGCTCGTGAACATCGTCCCCGCCTGAGCGGCATGGCCATGACCGGTCCTTCGGCGCCCGGGCGGCCCAGGAGCCGTCCCATCTGGGACCGTTGGGGGCGGCTCCGGATCGCGTCCCGCCAGCCGGCGCAGCCGAAGGTGCGCACCGCCGTCGTCACAGACAGCGCGGCGGGGCTGCCTGCCGATTGGCTGGCCGAAGCGGAGGCCGCGCCCTGGTTCGAGACCGTCCCGTTGTCAGTGCTGGCTGGCGAGGAGATCTTCGCCGACGGCCCGGAGGCAGAAGCGGCATTGGGGATCGCGCTGGCGGCGGGACGCCCAGTCAAGACGTCCCGCCCGGCGCCCGGTGTTTTCGAACGGATCTACCGAGACCTCGAGCGCCGCGGCTTCGCGGCGATCGCCTCCATCCATCTGTCCGGCGCGCTCTCCGGAACAGTCGACGCGGCACGGTTGGCTGCGGAGAAGGTCGGGATTCCGGTGCATGTTCTGGATACGCGGACCGCCGGCCTCGCTCAGGGCTTCGCGGTGCAGTCCGCCGCAGCAGCCGCGCGGGCGGGGGAGGCGCCCGACGCCGTCCTGGCGGTGGCCAGGGAAGCGCTTGCGGGCGCCGAGGTGAGGTTCTTCCTTCCGAGCCTTGAGCAGCTCCGGAGGGGTGGGCGGATCGGTGCCGCGGCCTCATGGGTAGGGACCATGCTGTCGATCAAGCCCTTGCTTGCCATCCGAGATGGCCAAATTGTCCCCATTGAGCGGATCCGCTCCGCTGCGCGCGCCATTCCACGTCTCGTCGACCTCTCAGTTCGCGACGCGCGGACCCGAGCGCAGCCCCGGCTCGCCGTCCATTACTTCGGCAATCGGAGCGAGGCAGATGCCATTGCCGGGCAGCTCGGGGAGGCCCTTGGCGGTGACGCGGACGTGGTGGTCTCGCCGCTCCCCGGCTCGCTTGCCGCACACACTGGGGTCGGCGTCCTGGCAGTCGTCGTCACCGAAGCCCGCCGCGGTTCGGACTCTCCCCTCACAGGCGCTCCTTTCGGCCGTCTATCCACATAGCGCGTCCGCGGGCCAAGGCTCTCCGATGGTTCCTGCGACGCTGGTGGCATGGGACGACGAGCGCGCACAGGATCCCTTGCGGCCCGTCACCGCTGGGAGCACTTCACCGACGTTCTCGGCAGCGAGGGCCGCCCCGTCGAGGGAGGGATGGCAGGACTCTTGGACGGGCCCGGCGGCGAAAATGCGGACGATGGCGTCGAGCGCATCCGCTCACGACCTCGCTTCGGGCTTTCCTCGGCTGTCGCTGCCGTTGTGGTCTGCGTTCTCTGTGCCGCGAGCGGCCTCTGGTGGTGGTCCACCATTTCGTCCCCTCCGAAGGTCCAGCCGGTCGACGCTCCCGGCCCCCGTCCATCGAGCAGCGGGGGAGAGGCCAGCGGCGGACAGCCGAGCGGGGCTGCGGGCGACGGCGGTCCCGTCCTCGTGGTTCATGTTGCCGGTGCCGTGGTGTCGCCCGGGGTCTATCGCCTGCCGAACGGCAGCAGGATCCATGACGCCATCGGTGCAGCTGGCGGTGCGATTCCCGAGGCTGACCTTCATCGGCTGAATTTGGCGGCGCCGCTCGAGGACGGCATCAGAGTCCTCGTCCCGCGTCCGGGCGACGCGGTCGAGACGTCTCCCTCGGCTCCGGCGAGCAGTTCTGGCGGGACCGCATCATCGCGTGGCAAGGTCAACCTGAACAGCGCCAGCGCGGAGGAACTTGCGGGCCTCCCACGCGTCGGTCCCGTCCTCGCCCAGCGCATCGTGGAGTACCGGCAACAGCACGGTCGCTTCGCCTCGCCTGAGGACCTCGATGCCGTTCCAGGAGTCGGCGCAAAGATGCTCGAGTCCCTGCTTCCACTGGTGGTCGTGAAGTGAGGCGGCGAATGGGAGAACCCGCTTCGGAGAACTGGGCGCGTTATGTCGAGTCAGCAACGCTGGGCGCTGGGCGTTCAGCGGCGGGGGAGGAGCTCGGGGAAGCCGAGCAATCCACTCCCGTGCCCCGCTGGCGGACGGCGGCTGAGCGCGCGGGACAGGCGGTGCGGGAGTGGGCGAGGGCGGGCGCCCAGGACTCATCCGCCTCTGCCGAGAGCTTTCTCGGCTGGCGTGACCTACGCCTCCTGCCAGTCGCCGTCGCCGTCTGGGCCGGCGCCGCCTGGGCAGTCATCGGGCCGGCAGCGGGCCTGGCCCTTCCGTCCGTCGCCGGGTGGGCCGGAGGCGTTCTTGGGGGCGGCCTGCTCGCCGCGGCGCTGTTGCGCCTGAGGGCGGTCAAGCTCGCGGTCGTCGTCGCCGCCCTCGCGTGGGCTGGAGGTTTCGGGGCAGGTGCGGCACGGCTCGCGCACGACACAGCTGGCCCGGCGGGTCGGCTCCTCGCAGAGGGAGGAGACGCCCAGGTGGTGTTGGAACTGCTCGGTGAACCACGCCGCCAGCAATCGGGTGGACCGTATTCCTCGGCACCTCGATACATCGCCGATGCTCGACTCGTTGCCGGCACCCGCATGGGCCTGCGATTCACTGGGTCGGCTCGGGTCGTGGTCGTGGGAGTCGCCCTGAATGGTCTTCGCCGAGGGGACCTTGTCGAGGCCCCGGCGCGCGTCGAGGGCGGTCGCTCCGACGGCACCGGATTCGTCTCGCTGAGGGGTACCCCCAAACGGACCGGCAGTTCGCCGCAGTCGTATCCGACAGCCGCCCTGCGCGAAGCCCTGAGGACTCAGGCCTCGGGCCTGCCTCCGGATGCCGCCGGCCTGCTTCCCGCCCTCGCCGTGGGAGACCGGAGCGTCCTCGACCCTCAGCTCGAAGCGGACCTTCGGGCCGCCGGACTGAGCCACCTCACGGCGGTCAGCGGGGCGAAGTGATGTTTGGCCTATACTTATTAGAGTGCGCGCAGCCATTTACACTCGAGTTTCACGCGACAGGTCCGGCCAGTCGCGCTCCGTCACATCGCAAGAAGCCGAGTGCCGCGCGCTCTGTGCGCGAAATGGGTGGGACGTCACCTCGACCTACAGCGATAACGACCGTTCCGCTTCGCGGTACGCCCGGAAGGGGCGGCCAGAGTTCGAGCGGCTGCTGGGAGACCTGACGCAGTTCGATGTAATCGTAACTTGGGAAGCGTCTCGAGCAACGCGTGATCTCGCGGTATACATACGGATGAGAGCCGCGTGTCGAGAAGCCGGGGTCCAATGGTGCTACAGCGGCCGCCTCTACGATTTCTCGCGAGTAGATGACGCGTTCTCAACGGCTCTTGATCTGATCGTCGCCGAGCGCGAGTCGGGCCAGGTGTCCGACCGGGTCCAACGCGAGGTCCGAAGGCTCGCCCAAGCTGGCAAACCTCATGGCCGGCTGCCCTACGGATACCTGAGGGAATACGACCCTTCGTCTGGTTCCTTACTCCGGCAGGTCCCTGATCCTGAGCGGGGCCCGCTCATCACTGAAGCTGCAAACCGCGTGATCACGGGCGAATCAATCTATTCAATCAGCAAGGACTATCGGGCACGTGGTCACACTTCGATGACCCCCTTGCAGATAGCTCGCTTGCTTCGTTCCCCAACCTATGCCGGCAAGCGCGTCTATCGCGGTGCGGTGATTGGCGAGGCCACATGGCCTGCTCTAATAGATCCCGAGAAGTGGGACGTTCTTCAAGGGATCCTCTCAGATCCCAAGAGGGGAAAGTTTCACGGCAGTGAGCCTGCCCATCTGCTGACCGGAATCGCACGATGCGGTGTCTGCGACGAGCATGTCGTTCGGTTGGTTAATCGTGGGAAATACCCAACCTACATCTGTCGCGAAAACTACTGTGTTGCACGCTCGCAACCAAAAACTGACGAACTCGTGGTCGCCGTCTTGAAAGCCCGCCTGTCGAAGTCCGACGCGCTGGAAGCTATCCACGCTCATGCAGCACCGGACGTGAGCGGCGCCGCAGGTGAGGTCGCTGCGCTTGAATCGCGGCTAGCGGGCCTCTATGAGCAGGCAGCTGACGGCTCGTTGAGCCCGGCGGGATTAGCTCAGGTCGAGAAATCGGTGCTGGCTAAACTAGACGCCGCCCGTCAGAAGCTGAGGGCTCTGCGGACGCCGCGCCGGATAACGATCCCCAACCCAGGGGAAACCGCGGCTCAGTGGGATGATCTCCCGCTCCGTGACCAACGCGAGATCATTCGTTCTCTGGTGCAGGTGCGGGTCATGCCGGCGCGTGCGAAAGGCGTACGCTTCGATCCCCAGTCGATCATCATTGAGTGGCGCACCGAATAGGGCTGAACTTCGCGGAGGTCTGACTAAGGCCGCCCGACATGCATAGCAGGCCGTGCCGGTTGTCCACCTTGCCCTACTGATTTCACGGCGCATCGTCAGGACCTGAGCAGTCGAGATCATTGGAAAGGCGACCGCCGACGGCAGGCAGGGCTACGAGTACGAGTCCCACGGCCGAGAAGATCGACGGGCAGGTCAATACCGACCACTTCGAGGATGCGAAGGTGATGAAAAAGAACCTGAAAGGCTAGGCCGTCATGCGAGACGGTCCGCGAGCCTGAAGGCCAGGGCTGCCTGAGTCTAGCTGGCGTTGCCCGCAGGTGACCTGGGCAGTCATCGCCTCGCGTAGAGGTTGTCGTAGGCGAGGACCTCCAAGGCGGCGTCCACGATCCCCGTGCCTTCTCCCGCCATTCTTGGCGTGTCGTGCGCCGCGCCTCTCCGAGGTCTGCGTCGAGCAATCCCAGGACCGTGCCTCGCGGGCGCAGCCCTCAAAGGGTCCGCGAAGGCGCGCGGCCACCGGCGACAGTCATGAAATGCATACGAGGCCCTCCTCGCCCCGACGACGACCGCCCAAAGGTCTGACCGGCTGCGCACTCGATCATGCCGTCTCCTTCTCGCCGATCCCTTCTGAGAACAACCTCGCTATGAGCGTCGCTTGCCCATTCGTGAGAGGCGGGGCTGAAGCCATGAGCCGTTCGACGTACTCGTCTATTCCCAGTGGCCGGGACTGCGGGTTCTCTGGAGCTTTATCGGAATGCTTCACGCCAGCTTCTATGCGTCCTAGCCCGTGACGGCCGTGTGCAGCGGAGCAGACCAAAGCTAGCGACAAGAGCGCGAACTGCCACTCTCCGCTGGGTGGGCCCGCAAGGCGAGGACGGCCACAGGACCCATCTGACCTTTCACCGACGCCCGTGCCAAGGGGCAGGGGAGTCACGTTACGTTCCGGATGCCCTGATTGCCCAATAGGTAGCTCCGTCAATGGCAATCGAGGGTCGCGAGCCCAGCGCCTCGCTCGCCATCTGCTCAACGCGTCCAGGCGGCCGTAGCCGCAGTCAACGCAACTTGGAGATGGAGGACGGCTTCTAAGGAGTCGTCAGGGTCTAGCGGGTCGTCGGCGGTCCGGATCACCGGGGGAGATGGAAGCGGATCAATCATCGAGAGCATCACGCGCCACAGCGGTGCTGAGGAGGTGGCCAAGCTGATTGGCCAGTACAGCGGTTACCTCCGTGGTGAAGTGATCACTGTCTGTATTTACGACCGCCTGACAGATGGCAACTACCGCTACACCATTGATGCCTGGGTCGAGAGCGATCCGACGCGGCGCGGCTTCGGCAACGGTTGCTCCACGATTGACGAGGCGCTCGCGACGTACCACTGGGACAAGCTCAAAGGCTAAATGGCCCGAAGGAGAGGGCCGCACCCGCTACTGCACGACCCTCTCCGTCCTTGGGGGAAGCTACTTGATAGCGCCCTCGGCCTTCAGCCGGTCGGCTACGGCTTGCGGCATGGTCGAGCAGGCGTCGGCGGCATTCTGCGTGTCTGCGTGCATCGACGCCGTGTCGGTGATGCCAATCGTCGCGACGGCCATTTGCCAGCCACCCATACCGGCAAGCTGGCGCGGCACCCACACGTTCGCGGCACCGTTGATGAGATCCACCGCCGTCTTATCCGCGGCAGAACTGAGATCGAGGCCGCCGTTTGCGGCCCGCCTCACGTTCTCGGGATCTGGCAAGACTCCCATGAGCTGAGCGGCTTGGTATTGGGTCACTGCCGACGGTGGCGTGTTGAAGTAGTACCAGGTCGCCCCGCACACTCCGAAGAGCTTTGGGCCGAACTGCGCGTAATTGAGGTACAGCTCCACGATCCGCTTCTTGGGCAGCCCGAAGTCCAGCTCCTCGGCCAGCACCGCTTCGACACCCTTACGGACCCAGTCTTGGCTCGGCCAGAGGTAGAGATTCTTGGCCAGTTGCTGGGGGATAGTCGAGCCACTGGGGTCGGCCTGGTTCGTCGCGTAGGCCTGGGCGCGTGAGAAGAAATCGTTGAAGTCAAATGCGCCGAAGCGAGTACCGAGCTGCTCGTCTTCGTGAGCGACCGTGGCGGCGATGAGGAACCGGCTGATGTGATCGACGGACACGTTTTGCTGCACGACCGGCGCACCGGCCTGGATCATGTACGACGTTGTTGACGGGGTGAGCCAGTTGAGAGGAATCGTCACGCAGACGCTGAGGACAGCCATGCTGACGAAGAGCCGGACCAGAAAACGGAAGAAGCGGTGGAGACGATAGCGTTTCCTCGCCACCGGGCGCAGGGGAATGACCTTGGCGGGCGGGCGTTGGGGAGGTTCTTCCGAGACGGGTAGAGCGGACATGGCGGGGCTCCTCGAAAAGGGTAAACCGCTCCCAGCGATGTATCTGGGAGTGAGGTGAACGGTAGAGCGATTCCGACCCGGAGTAAATGGTTCGAGAGGTTTCCCGATATGACAGTTTGCTCTGCTGAATTCTGAAAAGGAGTCGCTTCATTTCAGCCGGCGGTCCGGTAGCCCAGTGACAGTGTTGTCACATATTGACCGTCCAAATCTGAGGCTGGTAAAAGAATTGAGAGCTAGCTTCTCGCCCCTAGCCGTCTTATCATCAGGTCACATCAGCACTCGAGGAGGCGCAGATGCTCAGGTATTCGTGGAAACTCCTTAGCGCTCTCGGCTTCCTTGCCATTGTGATCTCCTTCAGTACAGGCGCCGCACTGCCGATCGTGCGGACCAACGGAAGTGCGGAGGTGATCTGCGGTGGAGCCCTGGCCCACGGCTACCCCGTCTGGAATCAAGGAGGTCTGCGCTTCTATCAGGCGTGGGACTACTGCGCTGAACAAGCCAGCCTGACCTTTGGCCCATACCTTGTCGCGACCGCGTTTAGTGCTGCCCTGCTGCTCATTGGGTTAGGGCTCAGCACGACTGAAGCCCTGCTCGCTCCTGCGCTGGACATTAGTAAGTGCCTTTTCGCGAAAGATGTAATCCTTGCCCTCGGCATTGAGGAACGGTTTCCCATTACGGGCCCATGTTGTGGAACTGATCGTTCGGGTGTCGATGAATTCATGGAGCTCATCGAAGAGGCGGCCCGGGTCAAGCATGCCCGAGCGAAACTTGAAGCACTTGTGAGTCAAGGTGCCGAGAACACATTGAACGAGGTGCTGTCCGTTGCCTCGCGAGAGGTGCATTCGCAGGAATTGACGCAAACGCCAGCGAGCTGAATGGAAGAGGTATCGCATTTTTAGTGCTCATGTGCCATCAATAGGGGCATATGGGCTCCGCTTCCTCCGCACACATGACCGGGGCGTCGTCATCAGCGGCGGCACCCTGATCGAAGGAAGACCCACCATGCCCGTCAAGGCCCAGCTGCAGCAGGACGTTGTCGCGCACATGCGCGTGGGCGCGAAGCTCGAACTCCAAACCGTCCGCAATGTCCTCGGCGAGATCGAAACGCGCGAGAAGTCCGGCAAGACCCGTGTCGAGCTCGACGACGCCCAGCTGACGTCCCTCCTTCAGAAGGAGGCGGCCAAGCGCCGTGAGACCGCCGCCAGAGACCATGGAGCATTCGCTGGAGCAGGCTTTGGAGATGAGCGGGGCGGCCAGTATGGCCTTCGACGACTGGTTCCAGCCGTTCAACGACGACCGCTACGTCGCGCCCAATGTCTACCCAGCCGGGGCTCAGGCATGGGACCCGGAAGAGACCGAGAGCAACGAGCGGGGGCATAGGCCGGACCTCCGGGCCGTGGATCCCTACGGCGGCCTACTGACGAGAACGGGAACAAGACCAGCAGCACCGACGCGAACAACCGCACAAGTACCTGGGTATACAACGCGTTCAACGAGGTCGCCACGGCCACCGACCCGCTCGGCGTCACTACCACCTACGGCTACCAAAGGCCGGGAACCCGGTCACCAAGTCCACCCCCCTGACCGGTACCAGCCAGACCGCGATCGCCACCTACAGCTACGGTGACTCCACTCACCCCGGTGACGTGACGTCAGTGACAGATCCGGACGGGCGCGCCAGCAAATTCACCTATGACGCCGCCGGTGATCGCATCACGGCTGCGGACCCGCTCGGGGACACGACTAGCTACACGTATGACGCGATCTGGCGGATGCTCACCTCCAAGACCCCGCGCGGGAACACCACCTCGTACGCCTACGACGCCGACTCGAGGCTCACCGCGGTCACAGACCCCCTGGGCCACGTCACGAGTTACGGGTACGACCCCACCGGGCTGCGGACCACGGTCACCGACGCCAACAGCCACACCACGACCACCGCCTACGACCCCGACGGGCACCCCACCAAGGTCACCAACTCCGATGGGACCTTCAGCACGACGGCGTACGACGTGGACGGGAACGCCACGAGCACGACCGACGCGAACGGCCACACGACCACCTACGCGTACGACCCGCTGGACCGGATCACCTCGTCGACGGACCCAATCAACCGGTCCACCACATACGCCTACGACAAGGCCGGTCACCTCACAGGTGTCACCAACCCTGCGGGGAAGACCGCCACTAACACATACGACCCGGCCGGGAACAAGACCGGCACCACCTACTCCGACGGCACCACCCACGCCGAGTGCTACACCTACACAGCGCACAACCAGCAGGCCACCATGGCCGATGCCACCGGCACCACCGCCAGCACCTACGACTCCCTCGGCCGCCTGACCGCCCAGACCAACGGCAATGGCCAGACCGTGGGCTACGACGCAGGCAATCCTGTGGAACAGCTTGACGCCACAGGAAGCGCCCTCTACTACCAGCACGACCAGTGCCGCTCGACGCGGCTCCTCACAGACAGCAGCGGGGCAGTCGTGGCAACCTACACATACGACGCGTACGGCAACCTCGCGGCCAAGACCGGCACCGCCGACACCGTCCTGCGCTGGAACGGCCAGGTCCAGGACACCGACACTCGCCTCTACTACCTCCGCGCTCGCTACTACGACCCCCAAACCGCCCAATTCCTCAGCACCGACCCACTCGCCGCCCTCACCAAGGCCATGTACGACTACGCCAGCAACAACCCGCTGAACAGCGCCGACCCAACAGGGCTCGACGACTGGTGGAACCCGGCCACCTGGGCAAGCGACACCTGGAAAGTCGTTGCGACAGTCGGCGTCATCATTGGGGCCGTTGCTCTCGCGGCGACCGGCGTAGGCCTCGTCGCAGAACTAGGCGCGGCAGGCGTTGCTGGTGCAGCAGCGATCGCGGAAACAGCCGGAACGGTGGCAATGGTCGCCGGAGGCGCCAGCACAGCCCTCGACGGCGCGGCGTGTCTCTGGCACCACGCGTCACCCGGAGAAACGGACACATCCGCCTGTGCCGGATTCACCCTCGGCCTCCTGACCCTAGGGCTCGGATCCGTCGCAAAAGCGGGGGGAGAAGCAGTATTCGGGCCAAAGGAGGTGGCCGCAGGCAATAGAGCCGGCTGGGACGTCGGCGGCGGCATATTCGGAACCGCAGGATTCGCCATAGACGCGCTCTCCTGCCTGAAGGTTAACTACCTCACGTGAGAGTGGAAGGAAGGAGTGCCATGGTCTTCGAAGACTGGGAACCACGGATCGGCAGCGAAGCCGCACGGACACTCAAGAGCGCATACCAGTACATCCGACTCTTCTTCATAGTCTGGGCAATCGTGCTTGGCATTGCTGTGGCAGCAATGCTCTCGCGGACGATGCCACTCTGGTTCAGCATCCTGGGTACGGTGGCAATTGTCGTGCTGCTCTTGGTGACCATCTTCGCGTTCAGCACGTTTTCGATCCGCCGGAAGCGCGCAGGCCGCCAAGCCTGGGAGTACCTCGGCAGGCCGCCACAGTGCCACCAGCACAGGATCCTCCGGTTCGCCTTACGCAACCCCGAGGTCTTCGACAACTACCTCGCCGAGAAGGGCATCCCCCCAAGGAGGAACTACCCCTCGCTCGCGTCTGCGAGGGCTATCGAGAAGGGCAAGCGCACCAGCCTCGGCCCGGAGAATCCCCGCGGCATGCGCCAATAGCCAAGGGGTTCTCTCATGAGCGTTCCCGCGGGAATCATCATCGACGAGAAGAACCTTCTGTGAGCGCGAAGCTGAGCAGCCGATCCAACCCTGATTCAGCCAGCAAGGCTACTGAGGAAGGGCCCAGTCGACGATCACTCCCGACTGGTCGTTGTTGTAGCGGGCGGTCGTCATCGGAGTGTCCTTCGAGCCTTCGATGATTACCCACGCCCGGTAGCATTCGCCCCATTTGACCTGCTGCTCCGGCGGCCAGAACCCTGGGGTGGCCCCGGGATGCCGCCACGTCGTGCTGGCCGCACCGTAGCTGTGCCCGGCGGCATCGCGCACGGACCAGAACCGGTCGCTGATCGTCGGATTGGCGCCGGAACCGCCCGCCGGGACGCACACCTGGATGTCGATCGCCTCCTGGTTCGGGTCCTGCGGCTCGACGTTCTTGCGGTGCTCGAACACCGTAACTGTCCCGCCATTGGGGAGCTTGTACGCGGTGCCGAGCTGCAGCGGCCCCGACTGGGTCGGCGTGGGCGTCGGCGTGGGCGTCGGGCTCGGGGTGGCCGTCACGGTGACGGTCTGCGTGACGGTGACGGTGGGCTGGGCGGCAGCGGTGCCGCCGGCGCACCCTGCGAGCAGGGCGGGCAGCGTCAGCCACAGCGCTATGGCGCGCTTGCGCATGGTGTGGTTCCCCATTCTTCTCCGGCCGCGCGGCCGGTCCCTTCTCCTGTACCACCGGCCACGGGCCGGTGCCCGACGGCGCGCGCAACAGCGCCGTTCATGACGGAGCCCCCACCCGTGGGAGGGCGGGGCGCATAGAGGAGGCATGAAGCCCCGACAGCTAACGATCGCTCCCGCACGTCCAACGTGTGGACCTGCGGCAGAAATTCACGAACCTGGTCGTCGCCCAGCGCGGCTTCCAGGGCCAACGCTCGCATCATCACCATGTCCGACCAGGTGCTGCAGCAGCGGTCAATCCTGAAACGGAAATACAGATAGCCAACTATCGATTTTAGGCTGAAGATAAAGTACGAAGGAGAGGCCACCAGGGATGAGGCCCCTCCTCCGCGAGGTCGTGCCGGCAGCCGCTAAGAGAGCGACATGTGCCCCGAGACGCCCACTAGGAACGATGGGCAGGACTTGCCGTAGAGACCGGTCTGGAACGTGACGCTCTCGCCGGGCGCGAGGTCCGCGTCCGGGCTCCCGAAGTTCATCTGGCTGTCCAGCAGTCCGCCTTTCTCGTCGAAGCAGGTCACCACTACCGGATATGGGGACTTGAGGGTCGCCTTCGATGTGTTGGTGGCCTGGCCGACGATGTTCTCGCCGGAGAGGCTGGCCTGGTCGACCTTCAGGTCCTGGTTGTACGGCTTTCCGCTCACCGGCTTCGACGCGACCGTGAAGGAGAGCTTCGAATC
Source organism: Sinomonas gamaensis (assembly GCF_005876955.1). GTDB lineage: Bacteria > Actinomycetota > Actinomycetes > Actinomycetales > Micrococcaceae > Sinomonas > Sinomonas gamaensis. Next base: position 7,212 of record NZ_SSCL01000021.1, on the reverse strand, counting down.
GGCGGCAATAGTCGTGTTCGGCGCAAAGTAGACGTAGCCCAGGGCGATTCCCCCGGCGGGGATCACCTCCGGGCTCATGACCTGGCTGCGGCCCGAGGCTACGATCTTCCCGCCGGCGTCCTTCGCCGCGGCCGTCACCTCGACGCTCTGGACGGGGCTCGAGGTGTTGTTCCTGACCGCGATAGCCACGCTCGTTCCACCATGGCCGGGGACAATCGGCGCAGATGCCACCACGTCGGTCTTCCCGGGCGTGCCTGCCGGGAATTGCGGCTTCGCGGTCCCGGCCAGCCAGCCCTGGCCGACGACATCGTCGATCGTCAGGGGCTTCACCTCTGCGGCCGGCGCCGCCGACTGGGCTGCGGACTGGGACGGCGCCTGAGTGCTGCTCCCGCCCCCGGTCTGGGTGGCTGAGGAACAGCCGGACAGCGCCACTGCCAGCAGGGCAGCGGCTACAAAGGTCTTCTTGCTCAAGATTCCCCCTAGGAATGCGTAACAGGTGTGCGACCCGGACGGTCCGTCGCACCGCAGGGTCGACCTCCATCTGTACACGTCCAACGCCTTATTACGCCTCAGGCGCGCCAATTTTCCCTGCTTTGCCGCAATGCATTACGAGGACCGCGGCGCTCCTAACAGTGCCGCCGCCGGCACCGAGAGTGCATATCAGACGGTCCGCCAGATCCGCACGCGGCCATATTCAACGACCGCGCTGCCGCGGTAGCCATCTCATTTGGGTTCCGCCTGCCAGTCAGGGCCCTTGGGCGCCGCGGGGACGGCCTTAAGCCAAGGCGAGTTGGCAGGCTGCGCCTAGGGTTTCTGCACGTCCGGCTGCCGTTGCGGCTTCTCCTCGGCCAATTCCCGAATCCATTGCGGCGTGTCGACACCTAGCCGCGCGTCGATTGTCACCCGAGCCTTAGCAGCGGCTACCTGCACGCGCCGGTCATAGCTGCTCGCCGGACGACGCGGGAGGAGTGGGGCCTCGTTCTGCTCCCCAGCCATGTTTATCATGCCTCCCAAATTGCCGGCTTGGCTCTAACCGAATTCTTGCAGCTGTTCCCGGTTGGGGCGAGGCCTGGGCAAGGATTCGGGCTGCGCCAGTCGGGGAAGACCATGCTGCCCTGACGGATCCCGCCGTGTTCGCCTCATTGCCGCCTTGCGCTGGTTCGGCGCGCCCTGAGCCTAGGCGAAGCCCTCGAGCGTTGCGACAACGATCTGCTCGACGGTGAGGTCCGCGATGCAGGTCTCCATCGAGAGCCACGCCGCCAACGTGGCACCAACTACCCCTCAGGATGGGAGCTCTCGCCAAGCGGTCGGTGAAGGTGCTGAGGTACATGGTCGAGAGCGACGGCCTGCCCGGGAACCGGATCGGCGCCTCCGGCTACGGGTCCTCCCGGCCTGCGAACACCGGCACCAGCGCCGCCGACTACGAGCAGAACCGCCGTGTCGACGTCGTGGTGCTCTCCGACCAGCCGGAGGCCGTCCGGGCCCTCATCCCCGAGGCGCTCAAGGCCGAAGCCGCCGGCAAATAGACCGGGGAGGCCCGGCCGACGACGCCCGGATCTCCCCGCCCCTGAGGGTGACTAACAGTGTCTGCGATGTCGTAGTCCTCTCCGCGTTGCCTATTACTCCATTCGGCGCTGTAATTCCCTAACGGCAAGGTTGATTCGGGAAGCGGTGCGCCATGCTCGACTTCGACACCATTCTTCAGATTTTCGACTTCGTCACTGACGTCGGCCTAGACGTCCTCGATCGACTCAATGAAGAGGACGACAAGGAACAGATCGTAGTCAATCTGCAGCCGGTGGTTGACGCTATCGAGGATCTCGGTGCAAGGACATCAGAGATCGCAGACATCCTTAGGCGGCCTGCGGAGACTGCCGGAGCAGAACACTGCCAACACGCCGCTCTCGCCCTCTCGCAACTCTGGTATGACGATGCGCTGAAGGAGGCAGAAGCGAGCATAGCGGCCTACCGATTCCGAGCGACCCCGCACCTAATAGCCGCTGTCTCGTCGCTCGCGCTTAACAACGGCCACGAGGCCATGGTCCACTTCGAAAATGCCGTCAAGTACTCGGCCAACGGAGAGCAGGATGTCGGCTCGGTGGCGGCCTTGATGGCAGCTAGGCTATCTCTCGCAATCGGGGCGCCCAAGTACGCACTGCGCCTTCTCAAAAGATCCGATGAAATCTCGCAGCGCTCCTGCCCAGCAGTGGCGTGTGCCATCGCTGAACTGACGGATGATGACAAGGATCCTGAAGGCGAAGCCGAGACTGAGGCCACCATGCGGTTCATCGCCTTGTACTGGGCAGATTGCGGTCAGAAGCTCGCCCAGTCCATGACGCGAGGTGGAACATTGAGATGGACGGCATTGAAGACCTTCGTCAATGGGACTCTGGCATGCGCCCCAAATTCGCAGAAGTGTTCAGCGGCGATTTCGTTTCCCGAGCTCTTCAAATCCAAGGACTTCAGAACCGCTTACTTCACCAGCTACGTGAACTCCATAGAAAGTTGAGGTCAACCCCGGTTGGCGCCAGTGAAGTCAAGGCTGCGCTCAGAAGGCGTTTCGATGTCAAGATTCCTTGGTACGAAGATGCCAATGTTGGAGTGATGCTTCGGGCTGTGGCCTCCAAATACCTTGCTAGCAGTTCGTTTGAGACGACTCCCGAGGAGGACTACCCGAAGCTCCCGCTCGACGAGCTAATCGAGTACCTCCGCTTCATCCACACAGCCGCTGGACGCCTTCGGAAGCTCTTGCAAGACATTCCCGGGATCCAATACCTGGAGTGGATGCAGTTGCTCAACCAACTCAATACGCTGTCGTCGACACAGATAGCTCAGGAGTTCATGGAGAAGCGCCGGTCCTTCCTTGCCATCATCGATGGGATAAACAACAGCTGGCCGGCCGATACCCAGGTAGTACGGCTCCCGCGGGAGCTGTGGATCCCGCCAACCCTCTTCCCCGAGGGACCAGTTTTGCTAGAACCCTGACTGACTTCGGTGAGAGGTCTCGGGTAGTCCGCACACATGGTGTGGCATGACAAACCGGTCACCGATCACCCCTGCCTCCAGGGGGCAGCAGCCGTGAGCACGAAAGCCCCCGAATCATCCCAGAAGGCGGTCGAGCTCTACGACTTCCGCCGCCACACCGCCCTCGCCCGCGAGCACTCCCGCATTCTCGAAGTAGGGTTCGAGCCCTTCGCCCGCCAATGGGGAACCCAGCTCACCGCCAAAGTCCGGGTCAAGTCCACCGTCACCGTCGAATCGGTGATCATGCAAACCTACGACGACTACGTCTCCTCCCTGCCCGGGACCACCTCCATGGTCCTGTGCGCCCTCGAGGGCATCGGGGCGAAGATGGTCTTCCAATTCCCCACCGCGGCGGGCCCTCGGCTGGGTCGCGCGCATGGGCGGCGGCCACCAGGACAAGGGCCCCATCGAGCGCAATTTCACCCCCATGGAGCACGCCCTCATCAAGCAGACGATGGACGCCGCCCTCGAAGACCTCGCCTACTCCCTCGCCAGGATCATGACCGGCACCAGGGCGGTGGAGAGCATCCAGTACAACTCCCAGTTCGCCCAGGCCGCCGCCACCACTGACCTCATGGTCGTCATCGGCTTCACCATTTTCGTGGGAGACACCCCGGCCCCGGCCACGCTCGCCATCCCCGCGGACACGATCCTGCCCCAGCTCGGGGCCGTGAACCCGATGACGCCCGGCTGCTCTCCCGGGAGGAGGTCCGAGTCCTCACCGAAGGCGTCAAGGCCACCAGCCGGGCCGCCGTCGAGGAGCTCACCACCGCCCAGCTCTCCCTCGCCGAAATCCACCGGGTCCTGCAGGGCCTGCTCGCCGAGCGGGTCCCGATCAACGACCTCACCCGCATATACGAGGCCCTCACCCTCCGGGCCAAGGCTTCCACCGACCCGGAGGGCCTTGTCGAGGCCGCCCGCGCCGCGCTCGGGCCCGATCTGGTGCGCCGCTTCATGGACGGAGACCGGCTCACGGTCATCACCATCGACCCGGTCCTCGAGCAGTCACTCGTCCAGGACCTCAGGCCTGCCGAGACCGGCACCCAGCTGGTCATGGACCAGGCCAAGCTCGACGGGATGATGGCCTCCCTCAGCGCGCGGTCGCCGCCGCCGAGCAGGCCGGCAAGAGCCCCGTGCTGGTGTGCGCCCCGATGCTGCGCCCCGCCCTCCGTCGGCTCGTCCCCGCGCCCCGGCCGGGATCCCGGTCCTGTCCTACGCGGAGGTCACCTCGACCGAAGTGAACATCGAAACGATCGGGGTGGTCCGCTGTGCCGCGGCAGTTCCAGCTTGATGCCCCCACCCTCGAGGAAGCCCGGGCGAAGGCGCTGCGCGAGTACGGGCCCACCGCCCGGATCGTGAAGGCCGAGCGGGTCTACGACAAGGGGCTGCGCGGCCTCCTCGGCCGCCAGCACGTCGAGGTCCTGGTCGAAGCCCCCGACCCCCCGAAGCCGGCTGAGCCCGGGTATGGGCTCAGCGAGCGTCTTGGCATCGCCGCCCTGCTGGCCGACGCCGACGCAGCCGACCAGGCCCCCGGCCTCGGCCAGGTCCACCTGTCCACGGAGGAGCCCCGGTTCGAGGACGTGCTGAACTCCCTCGCCGCCGACACAACGCCCGACGGCGACCAGGGCTGAGGAGGAACCATGCTCGTGCTCACCCGCAAACCCGGCCAGAAGATCATGATCGGCAATGACATCGTCATCACCGTCCTCGAGGACAAGGGCCAGGCAGGCATCCGCATCGGCATCGACGCCCCGCGGGACGTGACGATCAAGCGCGAGGAGATCCTCGCCGCGGTCTCCGACGCAAACCGTTCGGCGGCGACAGCGACGGCGACGGCAACGGCCGCTGACCTGCTGAGGTTGCTCGGTCAATCCGGGCGACGGTAGCCGAGCTGCCCTCGCCAGGGTGCCCCGCAAAGCCGTCCGAAGTGGCTGTCGGACACCGTCCAAGAGGGGAACCCCTATTGGGACACTTCGTGGAGTGCACGTGAAATATCGGTGGACTGTCCCAGAATTCGTCCTATCGGAGAATCCCGCAATCCCTAGGGGTGAATAGGACATGATCTTCGGCTACACCCGAGTTTCCAGCGTATTGCAGGACGCGGCGCTGCAACGGCGGGCACTGCTGGCCGCCGGCGTCGACGAGAAGCACATCTTCTCCGACGAGATCACCGGTGCCTCCGCTGCGGCCGCGCGCCCGGCGATGGCGAAGCTGCTGGACTATCTGCGGCCAGGGGATGAACTCCTTGTGTGGAGGATAGATCGGCTCGGGCGCAGCGTCGCCGACATGGTCGCCACCGTGGAGCTCCTCCAGGAGAAGGGCGTCAAGCTCCGCTCCCTGGTCGAGCAGATCGACCCTGACACCCCGAACGGGCGGCTCATCCTGAACTTCATGGCCGTCCTGGCGGAGCATGAGCGGCAGCTGAACTCCGAACGGACGAAGGCCGGCATGGCCGCTGCCCGCGCCCGCGGGGTTAAGTTCGGCCGCAAGGGCCCGGACGCGAAGACGATCGCCGCCAAGCTCGCCATCGCCAAGAGCATGCTCGCCCAGAACGCCTCTGCGAAGGAGGCCGCCAAGGCGATCGGCTGGTCCCGCTCCACCCTCTACCGCCATCTCCGCGAGCAGGAGGCGGCGCGTAGCGGGGGAGTAACGACGCGAGCCCGTGCCGCCTCCAAGTACGCCGTCGTCGAGACCCTGCCCTTCAGAGAGGCAGGACACGCCGGATGAACTTGATCCTTGGCGGCTGGCAATGGCGGGGCAAGCCCGCGCCGGCGCTCGAGCAGGTGCTTCTGCCGCAGCGGCTCGAGTTCCGGGTCGCCGTCCCCGAGGGCGTCATCGTGCACGGCTACGTGCCCAGCTACGAGATCTGGAACGTCTTCGTCCGGGTCAACATCGCGCTGATTGACGTCCAGCTCCGAGGGATCCACGACCGTCCAGCCCTGCAGCTGTCGGACGGGTCCTTCGCCCGGATGATTCAAGGGAGTGGCGGCGGGGGAGAGCGGTTCGGCAGCTGGTCGACGGCCTTCGTCCGGCCCGAGCCGGGCACCGTGACGCTCGGGCTGGGCGGGGGCCACCTCGGAAAGCCCGAGAAGGGTGTCCCCTTCACCCCGGTTATGGATTTCGAGATTCCGTAGCCGCAGACCGGAGCCGCCGCCAGATCAAGAGCCTTTGGTCCTGAGACTCGCGGAAGTGCTGCGCTGAGAATGTGACTGGTGCGGGCTCGCCTGGGCGCCGGGCAAGTAGCGGGGCCCAACCCCCAGTGGCGAGCCCGCACCCGCTCAGAGGACCGGGGCAGGGCTGAGTGCCCGGTGGCAAACGCAGGAAACACCCGCCACGGGCCAAGCAGGACGAGCCTAGCTGTCGACCTCCCCCGCTACGGAGAACGCACCGCGTCGTCTTGTGTGACCGCAACTGTCATGCCCGGTCGGGACCAAAGTCCCTCCACCCCCACTCAAGACGCTGGATAAATTGGGCCCTCGTGCACCGCCTGGGGCCAGGGCCTCGGGGGCGGAAACAGTCGGGGGAGGACTTTGCATGGCACAGGAGCAACGCGCCGCTGAGGGCGCACTGTTCGCGGTGGGGGAGCGGGTGCGTTTCCGACGCGAGGTGCGCGATCCTGCAATGGCGCAGATTAGAGCGGCAAGGGGTGACCTCGGCGTGGTGGTCCACGTCCTTTCGGGCCTGAGTCCGGCAGCGTTCGTGGTGAAGCTCGACCGGGCACGGCTGCCCGAATTCGCTCGGCTGGTCGTGCAGGCGGAACAGATCGAGCTCGACTTCCCGTTGGGCATGGAGGCCGACGAGGTGGTGGCCGCGGCGGAGGCCATCACCCGCACGGCCTACGCGGCCTGGCGCCGTCCGGCGGCCGGGTAAGGTGCGGACCGGGCCAGGGCCCAATGATGGTCACCGGGCACCATGGAGAGCACCCCGCAGCACAGTCCCGGCAGCCCTGAAGATGGGGCGCTCTGGGATGGAGTCTGGCTGCCATGCCGGATCATCGCCGTCACCCACCACGGAGAGATCCACGGCTACCTGATCAGCAGGAGCCAGGGGAGAGGCAGGGTTGTCAACGACTTCTGAATTTTGACCCCCTGGCGACGTCTGAATTTTGACCCCTCGCGAGGCTTAGCTGTTGGATGCGCGGTTCTCCTTGGCGAGGAGTTCTCGGCGCTGGCGGGTGCGGTAGGAGTC
>NZ_SSCL01000020.1 GCF_005876955.1 Sinomonas gamaensis | reverse complement strand
ACGCCCTCCGCGCGATGCAGACGACGGATCTCGGCCCAATCCTCCACTCCCAACACCCTCCAAGCGTCGCGGAGGGGGTCAAAATTCACGCGACCCCAGAGGGTCAGTCTTCACGAGTCGCCGACAGCTGCGCCCCCGGGTGGGTGCCAGGAGGGTCGGGTTTGTCGGGTGAGGGTGGTGTGCGGGGGTGTGGGCCCGCCCGTGGGGCGGGCTGGTGGAGCGTGAAGGGGTGCGGTGCGCTGGGCGGAGTGGTGGCGTGTCGGGGCACGGCCACCAGGGAGGGGCTTCGCCCCGGGAGTGTGCCGCCCACGCAAGGCCCCTCGGGTTCACGGATCGGGGTGGCGTGACGGGGCACGCCACGGTGGACACGACGGTCCCGGCGGCGCAGCCGCCTTGCTCGCCGTGACGATGCACGGGCAGGAGCACGAAGCGGGGGGACGGGTCGAAGCGCGACGGCCAGCCGAACCGGCGGACCGGCCGACGACGGCACCGGCGGCGCAGCCGCCCTTGCTCCCCGCCATGAAGCCCGAGACGAGGCACATACTGGGGGACGCCACGGGCCCGCGGCCGAAGGCCGCAATCAAGTCGCCGCCCTTCATGTCATGGCACCCAGCCATGACAGGGCCGACCCGAGGACGAGGCCACCCAGCACGCGGGCAGCGCCCCGGCACGGGGCGCACGCCACCCGGCCCGCCGCGCGGACCGGGCGCCGCCCCGCGCACCGGGGCCGCGCAGCGGCCCAAAGGGGAACCGTCACGGTGAACGCAGCGAAGCGCGGAACCAAGGGGAACGAGACGCCGGACGAGGAGGGGCGACGCAACGCCCTCCGGGCGAGGTCGCGCAGCGACCGAGCCCTTCTTAATATGGCCACCACGTCACCGGCAGCCGGGCCCATCCGGTCGGGGCTATCGCCCGGCCCACGCCTCCCCGGACGGTCGGCGCGGGATGAGTGGTCGCTGTCAGGGGGCTACCGCCCTGCCGTGCAGATCAGTGCTCGGCCTCAGCATCGGGGAGCTGGACGGGTTCGCCAAGGACGGCGACGATGTTCCCGGTCTTCTCCGCGTGCAGCTCGATGACCTCGAGCGGGACCGCCTTGGCGACTCGGGCCGCAGCCTGGGCGACTTCGTCAGGGATGCGTTCGGCGGCGATCGCCACCCGGTGCTCGACGCGGGGGAGCCGGACACGTTCGTCCTCCCAGTGCTGGAGGGCGCGGGCGATCTGCTCCTGGTCGGCGGCGCCGAGCTGAACCTCGACGATGCGGCGGACGCCGTCGGCGGGGTGGAAGAGGATGACGGCGAACTGATCGGGACGCTCGTGGAGAATGGTGCGCTCGAACGCCGGCAGACCGGTCCCGACCCCGAGGACGAGGGGGCTCTCCTCGATGCGGGCGGCGAGCCAGGCGGCGTCGAGGCCGAAGTCTTCGCGGAGGCGTTTGGGGCGGGGCGGGGTGGAGCTCACGCGCCCGATCATATGTGCGAGCTGGACGCTCGCCGGGGACGCGGGCTGGGGTGTCAGCCGGGGAGTCCGCCTTCGATGAGGAAGACGACTGCGTCTTTCAGATCGACGGTGATCTGCTCGTTGGTGTCCTGGCGCTCGAAGACCAGGGTGCCGGGTGCGGTGGAGACGACGAGGCCGACGATGTACCGGTCGTTGGCGAAGACCAGGACGCCGTCGCCGGGATGGAGCTCGTCGTGGGATTCGATCCGGAGGGCACGGGGGCTCATGAGGCAGCCCTCAGCCGGGCCGGCACCTGGACGGCGTCCCAGTGGGCGAGGTCGGCCATGAGCGTTTTGCCGGTGGCACCATCCCGGAAGCGGATGATCCCGCGCAGGTCGACGGTGAGCACCGTGCCTTCGCGGGTGTCCGTGCCGGAGCTGAGCGCGAACACGTCGCCGGGCCGCAGCCGCACCATCGCCGCTGCGGGGCTGATCGAAACCATGTGTGGTCCCCCTTGCTGGGCCGGGGTCCCCTCCCGGCATTGGCATGACTGTACATGTGCAAGGCCGCTCTCAGTAGAGGTCTCCGGTATGTTGCGCGGCGAGTCATCGCAGGTGAGAGGAGCACTTTCGGACAGCAGTGAAGCCGCACCGGTGTCGAGGCGCGGGCTTCAGCTGGGACGTGGATCATTCGTCGGGTTCGGTACGGGCCTTCCGGGTCTCGGCCTTCGCACTGTGCCGGTCGCGGCGCCGTGCGGGCCGCTTCTCGTCGCCGGTGACGCACTAGCTGCAGCCGCCGTTGGCGGACTCCGGGCACCGCTTGGGGGAGTGCGGCCGGTGCCGCCGGTCGCGGTCGCTGCGGGACACGGCTCAGCGCTCCGGGGAGCGGGTCGATTCGGCGAGGGTGTCCCAGTCCTGGCCGAGGGCGGCGACGATGCGGCGGGCCTGGGCGCCGGCGAGATCGACGAACACCTTCCGCGCCTCGGGGTCCTGGTCATAGGTCCGCTCGGCCATCGTCTTCGTGTAGCCCTTTTGCACGAGCAGGAGGACACGGATCTCGCGGGCGTTCGTGGTGATCGCCTCGGCGAGGGCGTCGCCGGGCTCAGGGGCAGTGGCAGTCATGCGCTTGGCCTTTCAGAGCTTGCGGACTTCGACGAGGGCGTCCGGGTTCTCCTCGCGGAGCTTGGCCGCGACACGCTCGAACTTCTCGAGCTCCTCTGGAGTGCGGGCGAGGGCGGCGTGGACGCGGCGGTCGTTGCGGGTGTACTTCGGGGTAAGCCAGGCGCCGCGGGCCTCGCCGGGGAGGCGGACGAAGATGCCGCGGCGTCGATGAACTCAGGTTCAGTCGCCGGGGTGCTGTGCTCCATGAACACCATGTGTACGGAACCATCTGCCGCGGTGCCCGCGCCCGCCGAGCCAGCTTTGAGCAGCTGATGATGAGGCAGCAGAGGATGTGAGAAACGGGTCTAGGTGGAAGAACCGGGCCTAGTTGCGTGACATCGGTCGCCTACTTGGGATTCTTCCAAGTAGGCGAGCGTTTCGCTTCAGTACAGAGAATCGGAGGAGCTTGACCCTGTTGGAACAGAGGCAGCCAGATCTATCCGTGAATGGCTCCTTCTTGGTCCAAGCTGGGAGCGGCGCGAATGTGTTCAGCACTTGGGATGAGCAGTAGGAATTTGCTCTCAAGGCCGATCGATGATTCATGGATAGCTCCCGACATTCTCGGTGAAAAGCAGGTCTGGTTCCCAATCTGGACGTCTGTCTACCGAGAACGGACGGCCTATCTGAAGGTATCGGCAGATAGGCCGTCCGTCCGTGCGTTGGAAGCCGTTGGCTGGGGCTCTCTGGCGACTACTTCTCCGAGGTTGGCTCCCTCAGGGCTAATTCATGCGAGGACAAACGCTGCGGAGTTCTGGTGCCGTCCGGGACAGAGCTCGACGGGGTCGGCGCCGGGGAGCTCGAGGACGGCGGTGGTCCCTGTGGGAACGAGCGTTTCCACCTCGAGTCTGTCGTTGCCGAGCCGCCAGGCTATCGATGCCGTCCCGTAGGGAGTCTCGTGACGGGCGGAGGCGTGGGAAAGGCCACCCCCCGGTTGAGGGCGGAAGTTGATCCGTCGGTAGCCGGGTTCGGCGGGGGCGATGCCCGCGACTACCCGGTGCATCCAGTCTGCGACCGCGCCGAGGGCGTAGTGGTTGAAGGAAGTCATCTCGCCGGGGTTGACCGTGCCGTCGGGGAGCATCGAGTCCCAGCGTTCCCAGATGGTCGTGGCGTCCTGCTTGACGGCGTAGAGCCAAGAGGGGCACTCCTCTTCCTTGAGCAGATCGTAGGCCGAGGCGATGTGGCCACCGATCGTTAGGGCATCGCTGATCACGGGCGTTCCGGCGAAGCCCGTGGCGATCCGGTTCGAGGACTGGGTCACGAGCTCGGCGAGCCGATCGGCTGCCCGTTGCCGCTGCTGACCTGCTGGGAGCAGGTCGAACACGAGGGCGAGGGCATAGGCGGTCTGGGCATCGCTGGTCATCGTCCCGTCATCCCGGACGTAGCGACGTGCGAAGGCCTCCCTGACTTGTTCGGCAAGCTCGGCGTAGTGCCGTTCGTCCTCGGCTTTTTCCAGGACCCCTGCGATGCGGGAGAGGTGGCGGGCTGACCAAGCGAAGTAGGCAGAGGCCACGAGGTGCCGGTCGGTGCGGGCGTCGGCTGGATCGTGCGGGGGGGCTGCCGGATCGAGCCAGTCCCCGAGCTGGAATCCCTCATCCCAAAGGTGGTTCTCGCCGGCCCGTTCGGCCATGAGGTCGACCCACGCCTTGGCGCTCGCGTATTGCTCTGCGAGCACCCCCTTGTCGCCGAATCGCTCGAACAGCGTCCAAGGGGTCAATACTGCAACATCACCCCACACCGCGCCCGGGATCGTCTCGTCCCAGCTTCCGGCCTGGACCCATGGGACGTACCAGGGGACGGTTCCGTCGGGGAGCTGCTCGTTGGCGACGTCCTTGAGCCATCCGGCGAGCATCCCTGAGCAGTCGTACAGGAACGAGGCGGTTGGGGCGAAGACCTGGATGTCCCCGGTCCAGCCTAGGCGCTCGTCGCGCTGAGGGCAGTCGGTGGGGATGCTGACGAAGTTCCCGCGCATGCTCCACAGGATGTTCTCGTGGAGGCGGTTCAGGAGCGGGTCGGAGCATTCGAACCATCCGGTGCGCTCCATGTCGGTGTGGTGGACGCGGGCCCGGAGCGCTTCCAGGTCGACGGCATCGACGGCGCCGGTGATCTCGGCGTAGCGGAAGCCATGCAGGGTGAAGCGCGGCTCCCATGTGTGCTTCGCTTCGTCCGCGAGGGTGTACTCGTCGGTGGAGGCCGCGAGCCGGAGTGGGCGGGTGTAGAGCTCGCCGTCCTGGAGCACTTCGGCGTGACGCAGGGTGACGGTCTGGCCGGGTTTGCCGGCGAGGGCGAGCCTCAGGCGGCCGACGAGGTTTTGGCCGAAGTCGACGAGGGTCTTGCCGGAGGGCGAAACCCAGATCCTCTGGGGGGCGAGTTCTTCCGTGCAGCGTACGGGGGGGCCGGCTGGGGCCGCGAGGGTGGACTTGTCCAGGCCCGCGATGCGGACCCCTGCCCAGGAGGAGTCGTCGAAGCCTGGCCGGGACCAGCCCTGCTGCTCGAGGCGGGCGTCGTAGCGTTCGCCGTCATAGAGGCTGGCGAGGGTGATGGGCCCGCGGGAGGCCTTCCAGTTCTCGTCGGTGGCCAAGGTCTCGCGGCGTCCGTCGGTGTAGGTGATCTCGAGCTGTGCGAGCAGGGCGGTGCGGTCGCCGTAGACGTTCCGCTTCCCGCCCTTGAAGCCGATACGGCCGCGGAACCAGCCGTCTGCCAGCCAGGCGCCGACGGCGTTCTCGCCCTCCTGGAGAAGGTCTGTGATGTCGAAGGTCGAGTAGAGGAGGCGATGGTGGTAGCTGGTCCAGCCCGGGGCGAGCACCTCGTCCCCGACGCGCTGGCCGTTGATCTCGACCTCGTACACCCCGTGGGCGGTGACGTAGAGGCGGGCGGACGCGACGCCCGGCCCGAGGCCGAAGGACCGCCGCAGCAGGGCTGGCGGGTTGTCTGCGTCACGGTCCTCCTCCCAGGCGGGAGAGACCGCTTCGGCGGTCCAGTCGCCGGCCGAGAGCAGGCCTGCTTCCACCGGCAGGGGCGCGCTCCATTCACTGGGCTCGTCGTCGGCACCCCAGACGCGGACTCGGACCTCGACCCGCTCGCGGCAGCCCAGGGGGTCGAACGGCCACTCGACCAGCACCGATTCCGGCGAAGCCACTGTCTTCGTCTGACGTTGGCCGCTGGGACGGGCCAGGGACACCTCGTACTGCCTCTGGGCCCAGCCTTCCGGTGCTTCGGTCTGCCACGAGAGGCGGGGGCGTGTGTCGGCGATGCCGAGTGCTTCGCGGTGATGCTCGGCACGGACTCGGTTCACTGTTGGGGTTGCGGTCTGCGGTGTCGATGTGGCTGATGCCGGGAGGGTCATGGCCTTCTTCCCAAGGATCGGTGGTGGTGAGTGCACCGGCGGCGGCGGCCCGAAGGGCCACCGCCGCCGGAGGAGTTCGTTTGCGGCCGGGGGGCGGGCCGCAAGGGGTTAGGAACCTTGGCTGTAGGCGGTGTCCATCTGCTTCAGGGCCGAGGAGACGTCGGTCTTTCCTGCTAGGAGGTCCTGGACGACCTGGAAGAGGGTCTGTTGGACGCGGGCGTTGGGCCAGTTCTGGTCCATGAACGCGTCCGTCTTCCCGTCCTTCTGGTATTGCTGCAGCGTGGCCAGGGCCGGGTCGACCTTGAAGCTGTCGTTCGGGACCGCGGGGAGCGCTTTGTTGGTCTGGGCGTAGAGGTTCATTCCCTCCGGGCTCTCGAGGAAGTTCACGAACTTGATCGCGAGGTCCTTGTTCTTGGCCTTGGCGTTGACTCCGTAGGTGGAGCCTGCCGCGCCGGCCATGCGGGTCTCCGATGCGTTGTCGGTCGCGGGGACCGGGAGCATGTTCAGCTCCGTGCCCTGGGGGGCCTGCTGGTTGATGGCGGCCACGGCGGAGTTCACTTGGATCACGCTCAGGGCCTCGCCCTTGGCGACCGCGGTGAGGCTCGCGTTGTAGTCGGTGCCGAGCGGGTTGGCCTGGAAGCATCCGGCCTTCTGCATATCGAGGTACTTGTTGAGCGCGTCGGACCACTTCGAGTCGCTGAACGTGGCCTTCTTGTCCGCCATGTCCTGCGGGAAGCTGGGGTTCGGGCCGTAGACCAGGGTCGGGGTCAGGGAGTATGGAATGAGCTGGGTGACCCAGTTGGTCTGGGCGCCGAGCTCGAAGGCGGTCTTGCCCTTGGCCTTTGCCTGTGAGCAGAACTGCAGGAGACCGCTCCAGGTGGTCGGCGGGGTGAGGCCGGCTGCCTTCATCGCGGTCATGTTGTAGACGGCGCCGATGCCGGAGAACGTGACAGAGGCGCTGTAGGTCTTGCCGTTGTACTGGGTGACGGGCTTGATGCCAGCGGGGAAGCTGTTGGCCCAGGACTGGCTGGAGAGGTCCTCGAGGAAGCCGCCCTTGGCCACGACACGGGTGGCCATGGGGTTGCCGTCGCCCGGCCAGACGAACACGACGTCCGGAGCGGTTCCGGAGGAGAGCTGGGTCCTGGTGGTGGTCTGGTACTGGTCGAGCGCTGAGGTCGTGTACTTGACGTCGACGCCCTGGTTCTGTTCCTTGAACTTCGCCACGACGGCGTCGAGGGCGGGCTTCTCGTTGGTCGTGGCGGCGAGGGTGAGGGTCTTCCCGTCCCCGCCCCCTCCACCGGATGCGGAGCTGCCGCCGCCGTTGCAGGCGCTGAGGCCCACGGCCGCGACGACCGCGACTGAGAGGGCCAGAAGGCTCTTCTTGTGCATGTATTGCTCTCCTTTGAACTTCAGCGGGCGCTGCTGACTGACTGACTGGCATGGGCGTGGGATGGCCCAGTGCCTTAGTGGCGGGTTGTGTTCTTGAGCGGTGGGCTAGCCTTTGAGGCCGCTGGCGAAGCCCTTGATGATGGTCTTCTGCATCGCGAAGTAGGCGATGAGGATCGGGGCGATCGTGATCACGAGCCCGGCGAACACGAGGTTCCACTGGGAGACGTACTGGCTCACGAACGAGAACAGCGCTACCGGGACGGTCTGCTGGCTGCTGCCGCTGAGGTATAGCAGCGGGGTGAGGAAGTCGTTCCAGACGTGCAGGACGTTCAGGATGACGACGGTCCCGGTGATGGGGCGCACGAGCGGGAAGATCACTGAGAAGAAGCTGCGCATCGGCCCGGCCCCGTCGATGGAGGCGGCCTCCTCGTAGTCGAGTGGCACGGCTCGGATGAAGCCTGTGTAGAGGAAGACCGAGAACGGGACCTGGAGCCCGGCGTAGTAAAGCACGAGCGAGACCGGGTTCCCCAGCAGCCCGAGGTCGCGGATGGTCGTGTAGAGCGGGATGAGCGCGAGCTGGAAGGGCAGGAGCAGCCCGATCATGAAGACGAAGAACAGCCAGCGGGACCAGCGCTTGGTCACACGTGCCAGCGGGTAGGCGGCCAGGGCCGAGATCGCTACGATGATCGCGACGCTGAAGACCGTCACGAACGCGCTCGTCAGGAGGGCCTGCCCGAGGTTGGCCTGGCCCCACGCGTCCGAGAAGTTCTGGAGGGTGATGCTCGTGACCGGCGCCAAGGGCGAGGACTGGTCGTCCGGCTTCTTCAGGGCCAGGTTGATCAGGACGTACACCGGGAGGAAGAAGACGACGCCGACCAGCACCATCACTGCCTCGAGGACGAACGTCCTCCACGTGTAGCGGTTCACTTGCTTCCGCCCTGCCTTCCGAGGAGCTTGTACTGGGCCGAGGAGAGGATGGCCACGAACACGGCCAGGACGAGCGCCATGGCGATGCCGTAGCTGAAGTCGCCGAACTGGAACGCGTTCTTGTAGATCAGCGTGGACATCGTGTCCGTGGAGGTGCCGGGGCCGCCGGAGGTCATGACCCAGACCTGGTCGAAGAGCTTGAGGCCGCCGATGATCGAGAGCATCAGGTTGATCGTGATCGCCGGGGCCAGCTCCGGCCGGACGACGTACCAGAACCGGCGGAACGGTCCGGCGCCGTCAAGACGCGAGGCCTCCAGGACGTCCTCGGGCACCCCCTGCAGGCCGGCGAGGAAGATCACCATCGAGTACCCGGCGAACTGCCACACGACGGTCGCGACGATCGACCAGAGCGCGATGTTCGCATCCCCCAGCCAGTCGTGCTGGAGTGCGGTCAGGCCGAAGAACCCCAGGATCTGGTTGATGGCCCCATCGGGGGTCATGAGGTACTTCCAGAGGTACCCGGTCGCGACCGGGGTGATCACCGCCGGGGTGAACAGGGCTACCCGGAGCACGTTGCGGCTCTTGATCTTCGTGTGCACGCCGAGTGCGAGGAGCAGCCCGACGAGGTTCTGCACGATCGTGATCGATAGGGCGATCAGCAGCGTGTGCACGACGGCGCCGACGCCCGCCGGGTCAGTCAGGAGGCGCTGGAACTGCGCAAATCCGACAAAGTCCTTCGTCGCCGAGAGCCCGTCCCAGTTGGTGAAGGCGAACCCGGCGCCCTCGATGCTCGGCCACAGCACGACGAACACGTAGAAGGCGAGGGCCGGGAGGACGAACCACCACGGCACAGCTCCGATGCGGGCTGAAATCCTGGCACCGCGAGGGCGGGCGAGGGGAACGGGGGCGGCGGCTTCGGCCACGGCCAGCGACTGGCTGTCCGCCGAGCTCATCCGACCCGTCCGTGCAGGGCTGGCACCGCGGTGCTGGTCAACAGGATCAACGCGAACCTCTCCATCGAGTCTGGGGGGAAGATTTTGAAGCGCTTCAGCTTCGTCCAGCGTAGGGGCAGGGTGTGATGTGGTCAACATATTTTTGAAACGATTTTCTTGGGGGAAGATAGGTTGTTTGGGATCGGGAAGAGGATTAGTCTGGCAGGAAGCCGTTCGATGAAGCGCTTCAGAACAGGGCCCTGAGCGAACGCATTGAGAAAGCTGAGGGACGAGCCGTTGACCAGGATGCCCGCCAATGGGGGACGCACCCCGAGCATGAAGGACGTCGCGCGCCTCGCGGGCGTGTCCCTTGGAACGGTCTCGCACGCCTTGAACAAGCCTGAAAAGGTGTCCGAGCGGTCGCTGGCAAAGGTCCGCGCGGCAGTCGAGCAGCTTGGCTTCGTCCCCAATAGCGCAGCCCGCTCGCTGGCCGCGGGCGCCAGCCGGACGGTCGGTCTGGTGTTGACCGACATCGACAACTCGCTCTTCGTCGACATCGCCCGTGGCGCAGAAGATCAGGCCCGCAGAGCCGCCCACGCCCTCCTCCTCGCCAACAGCGACATCGACTTCAATCGGCAGGAGTCGTACCTCGACATCTTCGACGAGGCTCGCGTGGCCGGGATCCTGTTCGCTCCCATGAACGCCAGCCTCGAGGGCGTCGACCGGGTCCGGCGCCATGGCCGGCGGGTCGTGCTGGTCAACCTGGCCCAAGGCCGGAAGGACTGCTGCGCGGTGATCTCCGACGAGGAGCTTGGCGGCTACATGGCAGCCCGCCACCTCATCGAGCTCGGCCGCCGGCGCCTGCTCTTCGCAGGTGGACCTGAGGAGTTCTACGCCATCAAGGAGCGCCGCAACGGAGCCCTGCGCGCCGTCCTGGAGGCTGGCGATGTGACTCTCGAGATCATCAACTGCCGCCGACTCAAGAGCGACGAGGGGCGCAAGATCGCCGCGGAGATCGCCAATCGCTCCCCTGAGAGGATCCCTGACGGGATCCTCTCGCCGTCCGACCGAATCGCCGCGGGAGTCATCCACGAGCTGATGGCAAGAAGCTTCAGTGTCCCGGACGACATCGCCGTCATCGGATACGACAACAACCAATTCACCACCGAAGCGGCGATTTCCATGTCTACGGTGAGCCAGGACGGTCACCGCATGGGCAGCGAGGCGATGAGGCTCCTGCTCGACGAGATCGAGAACCCAGACCACCAACACCGCACGCTCACGCTCGAACCCCGCCTCATCCTCCGCGAGAGCACGCTCGGCCCTCGCGGCAAGCCCCTGCCCGATACCGACGGCAGGGCGCCCGCGCCAGCCTGAGCACGCCGCCCCTTCCAAGCTCGCGGCTCACCAGCCACTCCGACCCCTTCGCGCGCCACAAGGTGCCCGGCGCCCTCCCAGTCCAGTCGGCCCTGAGGTGCGCTCTGCCCACGTCGGCGAGGACCCAGATGACTCCAAGGCATGAAGTAGAAGTCAAGTGCCTCTCAGCCAGGAATCTTCCACTCGAGAAGGCCGCGAATCGCCTTCGACGGCGAGCCGCATCCCTTCGTCATCCAGGTGATCCTTTCGGGAGGAGGCGCAGGAGCTGACCTCGACGGAGAGCCGGAGGGACGGTTCTCGACCACGCCGGCGGCGAGCACGCACTCCGGGGAATTTTCGACGCGAGACCATCGATCCGGTTGGGTCCAGCTACCATCTGCGAGCGTCGAATCGTGCACGGATGCGCCGACGCCCTCACAATTCCCCAGCTATGGGGGCACTGCGAACGCCTTCCGGCAGGCGGGTCAGCCCCGAAGCGGTCATGACGGAACAGAGCACTGGGATGAGGGCGCAGGTCCATCGTGACCCGTTCCGGGGTGGTGCGGTGGCGAGCGGGGCGGGCGACGTCAGTCTTGGTCCGTGGATCTCGGGGTGATCTCCACGGTGGCAGCTTGTGGGCCGGGGGAGACCATTGGCGGGAGGTAGCTGCTGGCGGCGTACTTGGCACGGTAGGCGGCATCGATCAGTTCGGCCAGGGCCGGGTCGGCGGGGTGGAAGCGTGCGTTATAGGTCGTGCCCGCGACTGTGATTTGCCCGCCGCGGTGGGTCATTGCGGCCTGGTACCAGCGCGAGCGGGTTCCGTTCCACGCCCGCACGAACAAGCGCCCGTTGACGACAACGGACCAGATCCAGGTCGGGGTCCCGGTGGTCCCGTCGGGGCGGAACGGTGCGATGTGCAGGTCGTCGCTGGCGGCGATGCGTTCGATGTCTTCGGCGCTCCAGGAGCTCATGAGGCTTGTTTCCTTCGTCGGGGGGTCAGTGGACGGGGAATTCGAGGATGATCCGGCCGCGGACGCCGCCGGCGTCAAGGAGTCGGTGCGCCTCGGGTGCCTTCACGGCAGGCAGCACCGCGCCGACACGCAGGGCCAGGACGCCCTGGTTCACCAGATCGCGGAGGCGCGTGATCGCGGCGTGGTCGGTTGCGCGTTGGCGGACGTTCAGGCTCCGCACCCGGATCCCGCGTCCCGGGTCGCCGGGATAGGGGCGAAACGTCGCGAGCTGTCCGCCGTCGCGGATCGTCTCGACGATGCCGTCGCCGAGCAGGGCGGCGTCGGCGACCGCGTCCACCCCGCCCGGGAAGGCTGCGAGGAGGTCCTGGACTGCGTCGGGTCCGCGGTGGACCAGGTGGTCGGCGCCGAACGAGCGCACCAGGTCGTCATCGTCGGGGGCGGCGATCGTGATGGCGTGCAGGCCGGCGTGGTGGGCGAGCTGGACGAGATAGCCTCCCACCGAACCGGCCGCGCCGGTGACCAGCAGCGTCGCGGCCGCCGGCAGCAGCAGCGTCTCGAGTGCGTTGAGCGCGGTGAGCGAGTTGTTGAGGAAGCTGGCCGCCTCCGCTGCCGTGGCCCCCTCGGGAACGGTTGCCACGGAGGCCGCTGGCAGGACGACGTAGTCGCTGTAACCGCCGTGCGAGCCGAGGTTGTCCACGAACCCGACGACTTCATCACCGACCTCCACCGCCAGGGCGGGGTCGATGCCGTCGCCGACCTCGTCGACAGTGCCGGCGACCTCCATGCCCGGCACGAACGGCGGGTTCAGCCCGGCGTTCAATCCGGCCAGGAGGCCGGTGCGCAGCATCGCATCGACCGGGGCAACCGCGGCCGCGCGGACCCTGATCCGGATCTCTCCGGCCCGGGCGTGCGGATCGGGAAGGTCGACCGGGTGGAGCACACCCGGGCCACCGTAGGTTTTGACGGCTATCGCTTTCATGGGATGAACTCCTTCTGTTGGATGTGGCTGGCAGCCATGGGGCGGGGCGAGAGAATGGGCCCGCGGGCTCGGGCGACGGTCATCTGGGCAGCGGCTCGGGACGCTGACGGAGGTCGAGCCAGAGGGCCGCCCCCGCGGTGAGCAGGCAGACCGCGGCGGCGGCCAGCAGGCTTGCGGCCTCCCCGGCCCGGGAGGGCAGGCTGTTCAGCAGCAGCCCGAAAACTGCGACGGCTACCGCGCCGCCTATCTGGCGGCTGGTGTTGAACACGCCGGAGGCGATGCCGCCACGGCGGGCCGGGACACTATCCAGCAGGATCGCGGTCGTCGGCGGGCTGACGAAGGGGCCGGCGATGCCGGCGAGGGTCATCAGGCTCGAGACCAGCCACAAAGGTGCGGCGGGCAGCATGGCAAGCAGGAGCAGTGCGGCGGCCATGGCGGCCAGGCCGGTGATGATGAGGGCCTTCCGGCCGACGCGTTCCCCGATCCTCGGAGTGAGAGGTGTGAGCGCGAGGCCGATGAGCATCATCGGCAGGAATACGAAGCCGGTCTCCAGCGCGGTGAGGCCGCGGTGCTGCTGGAGGCCGAGGCTCATCACGAACGGGAGCCCGTAGAAGCCGACCATGAAGGCGAACCCGATCAGCACGCTGATCCCGGCGTTGCGGTCGCGGAAGAGGTCCGGGGGCACCATCGGGTGGGCGACCCGACGTTGGATGACCACGAAGGCCGCGGCCGCCACCAGCGCAATTGCAAGGGCGAAGATGGCTTGGGGTGCGGCGAATCCGGACTCGCCGGCGTCGATCACCCCGAAGGTGAGTCCGGCCATCGCCAGGACGGCGGTGATCTGCCCCGCCCAGTCGATCGGTGCCCTGTGGTGGGCGACGGGGATCGAGCGGGCGATCAGGTACAGGGCTATCAGGCCCACGGGGATGTTGACGAAGAAGATCAGCCGCCAGCTGGCCAGGGTCAGCAGGCCGCCGAGGACGGGGCCGGAGGTGGAGGCGAGAGAGCCGCCTATGGCCCAGATCGCCACCGCACGGTTCCGTCGGGCCGGGGCAGTGTAGGCGTGGTTGAGCAGCGCCATCGATGCGGGCATCATCGTCGCCGCGGCCGCGCCCTGGACGAACCGGGCGGCGATGAGCACCGGCATGCTGGGCGCCAGACCGCACACGGAAGACGCCGCCATGAACAGCACCATCCCGAGGAGGAGGAGGCGCTTGGGCCCGAGCCGGTCGGCGAGGGATCCGCAGGAGAGCAGCAGCGCAGCGAACATGAGGGTGTAGCCGTCGACGATCCACTGCAGGTCGCCGATTCCACCGCCGAGCTCGTCGCGGATGCTGGGCAGGGCGACGTTGACGATGACCGCGTCCAGGGTGATCACGAAGAACACCAGGGTGGATGCGGCCAGCGTCACCGTCGCTCGCACTGCCTCGGGAGCCGAGGCGGGGCGCGTCTGGTCAGCCGATGGTGCAGTCATGGTGGTCCTCGATGTCGATGGGGACGGGAGGCGCGGGGGATGCTCCGGTGGTGCTCGCAGGGCATTCCCCGCGCTGGGCGCACGCCCGGCGGGAGGAGGCGTTGCGCGCCTTCCTCCCGCCGGGTGTGGGCCTCAGGGTCGGAGCAGGGCCTTGATCGCCCGCCGCTGGTCCATCGCCCGGTAGCCTTCGGCGACCTCGGAAAGGGGAAGGGTGAGGTCGAACACCCTGCCGGGGTCGATCTCGCGCTTCCAGATCCGGTCGATCAGGTCCGGCAGGAACCTTCGGACGGGGGCGGGGCCGCCATGGAGGTGGATCTCGGCGAAGAACAGTTCGTCGCCGGGGATCTGCACCCCGTGGGAGACGCCGACGAAGCCGACGTGCCCGCCATGCCGGGTGGAGCGGATGGCCTGCATCGTGGCCTCCTGGGTGCCGACGGCCTCGATGACGGAGTGGGCGCCGAGCCCGCCGGTGAGCTCCTTCACCCGCGCCACGCCTTCGTCGCCGCGTTCGGTGACGATGTCGGTCGCCCCGAACTCGAGCGCGAGCTTCTGGCGCGGTTCGTGCCGGGACATGGCGATGATCCGCTCGGCGCCGAGTTCCCTGGCGGCGAGGACGGCGAGCAGGCCGACCGCGCCGTCGCCGACGACGGCGACGGTCTTGCCGGGCCCGGCCTCGGCGGCCACGGCCCCGTACCAGCCGGTGCCGAGCACGTCCGAGGCGGCCAGCAGCGACGGGATCAGGTCTTCGTCGGGCATCCCCGGCGTGGCGACTAGGGTCCCGTCGGCGAGGGGCACGCGCAGGAGTTCGGCCTGCGCACCGCCGGCCCCTGCGAATTCGACGTTTTCGCAGCGGGACTGGAAGCCCGCCCGGCAGATCGCGCAGGTGTTGTCGGAGGCGAAGAACGATCCGACGACGAAGTCGCCGACCTTGATCTCCTGCACCGCATCGCCGGTCTGCTCGACGACGCCCGCGTACTCGTGTCCCATGGGGGTGGGCTGGTCGACGGTGTTGATGCCGCGGTAGTCCCACAGGTCGGACCCGCACACGCATGTGGCGGCCAGGCGGATGATCGCATCGGTCGGTGCGAGGATCTCCGGGTCCTGACGCTGCTCGTACCTGACGTCGCCGGGTGCGTGGATGAGGGTTCCATGCATGGTCCTAGTCCTCCTTCTCGATGATGTCCTTCAGCACGGTGGTGGCGGCCATGCCGTTGGGCCAGCCGGAGTAGAAGGACAGCTGCAGGAGCGCTTCCTTCAGTTCCTCGTCGGCGACCCCGTTCTGCCGGGCGAAGGCTAGGTGGAACCGGAGCTGTTCCGTCTTTCCCAGTGCGGTGAGCGCTGCGACCGTGACCAGGCTGCGGTCGCGTTTCGACAGGCCGTGCCGCTCCCAGACCTCGTCGAAGAGGACCTTGTCGGTGTAGTGCACCATTGCGGGCGCGAAGCCTCCGAAGACGTTCTTGCCCCCCGTCCACCCGGTCGCCTGGGTCTCGGTGTTCTCGGTCATGACATCTCTCCTTCTCCCCGGTCCCTGGAGGCCCTGGCTTTGGTCCACTGCCCTCCGTTCCGGGGAATCGAACTGCTTCCATGACAGCCGGTGCCTGTGGGGGCAGGGAGTCCCTGGCGAAGGGTGTACCGGCAGGGCATCCCTCTCGGGCAGCTGGTCCGCGTAGCGTTGAGGGCGTGGACAATAGGAACGAAGTACGGGAGTTCCTCATGTCCCGGCGCGCCAAGCTAACCCCGGAACAGGCCGGTATCCCCGTTTCGGGCAACAGGCGCGTGGCGGGGCTGAGGCGCAGCGAGGTCGCGATGCTCGCCGACGTCAGCATCGAGTACTACGCCAAGATCGAGCGCGGCAGCCTGGGCGGCGTCTCCGACGCCGTCCTGGACGCCCTCGCCCGTGCCCTCCGGCTGGACGACGCGGAGCGGGAGTACCTTTTCGGGCTGGCCCGGATCGCCCACGGCCGGGCGGAGCCGGTCAGGAGGCGCAAGCCGAGGCAGTGGGTGCCCCGGGAGAGCCTGACCCGGGCCCTGGAGGTGATCACCGGCGGTCCCGCCTTCGTCCGCAACGGCCGCATGGACATCCTGGCCACCAACCTCCTCGGCGCCGCCTTCTACGACCAGGTCTTCGATGGGCCGGGTCAGGGCAATCTCGCCCGGTTCAACTTCCTCGACGAGCGGTCCCGGGACTTCTACCCGGACTGGGAGGCGGCCTCGGACGTGAGCGTTGCCATCCTGCGAACCGAGGCCGGGCGCGACCCGCACGACAGGCAGCTGCACGACCTCATCGGAGAGCTGTCCGCCCGCTCGGACGCGTTCCGCACCCGTTGGGGAGCGCACAACGTGCGACGCCACGGCTCCGGGACGAAGAACTTTCACCACCACCTGGTCGGCGACCTCACCCTCACCTACGAGGGGCTGGAGCTCACCGCCGAACCGGGCCTGTCGTTCCTGATCTACACCGCCGAGGCGGGCTCGCCCAGTCAGGACCGCCTGAACCTGCTGGCGAGCTGGTCCGCGGCCAGCCGGCAGCAGGAAGCGGCCGACCGCCAGTCAATCGCCCGGCTCGGCTCCGCCGAGCCGAAGAAGGAGAACACACCATGAGGACCATCCCGAAGAGCCCCACCGTGAAGAACCCGCCGGAGCAGTTCAACGGAGACGTGTGGGTCGACCGTATCGCCTCGCCGCAGGAGCCGGACCAGCGAGCCACCGTGGCCCGGGTGCGGTTCGCCCCCGGCGCGCACACCGCCTGGCACTCCCACGAGCGCGGGCAGACCCTGCACATCACCGCAGGCGTCGCGCTCATCGGCACCCGCGACGGCACCGTCATCCGCGCCACCCCCGGCCAGACCGTCTACACCCCGCCGGGAGAAGAGCACTGGCACGGCGCCACCCCGGCCGACTTCATGGAGCATCTGGCCATGCTCGAGAACGGCGAGGACCCCGCCACGACCACCACCTGGCTCGAGCACGTCACCGCCGAGGACTACAGTGCCGCCCACACCACGACCACGGAGGACTGAGCATGCACACCAGAACACTTGGCCAAGGCTTGGAGGTCTCCGCGGTCGGGCTCGGCGCGATGGGCATGTCCCAGAGCTACGGACCGAACCCCGGCACCCGCGAGGACATGATCGCCGTGCTGCGCTCGGCCCCAGATGCCGGCGTGACCTTCTACGACACCGCTGAGGTCTACGGCCCGTACGCGAACGAAGAGCTCGTGGGGGAGGCCCTCGAGCCCATCCGGGACCAGATCGTGATCGCCACGAAGTTCGGATGGGCCATCCGAGGCGGCCAGAGCGTCGGACTGGACAGCCGCCCCGAGCAGATCCGCCGCGTCGCCGAGGCGTCCCTGAAGCGGCTGCGCACCGACGTGATCGACCTGTTCTACCAGCACCGGGTCGACCCCGAGGTGCCGATCGAGGACGTCGCGGGGACCGTCGGCGAACTCATCGCCGAGGGCAAGGTCAGGCACTTCGGCCTGTCCGAGGCCTCCGCGACGACCATCCGCAGGGCGCACGCCGTGCACCCGGTCACCGCCGTGCAGAGCGAGTACTCGCTGTGGACCCGGGATCCCGAGGCCGAGGTGCTGCCGACCCTGGCCGAGCTGGGAATCGGGTTCGTCCCCTTCAGCCCGCTCGGCAAAGGGTTCCTCACCGGCACCGTGGACACGTCCACGCACTTCGCCGAGGGCGACATCCGCAACCGCGTCCCACGCTTCCAGGCAGAGAACCTCGCCGCGAACCAGGCCCTCGTCGAGCACGTGAAGGCCCTCGCCGAGGCCAAGGGCACCACGCCCGGGCAGATCGCCCTGGCCTGGCTGCTCGCCCAGCAGCGGTGGATCGTGCCTATCCCCGGCACCCGGCGCACCAGCCGCATCCAGGAGAACGCTGCCGCGACCGCACTCGCCCTCTCCGCCGACGAGGTGTCGGACCTTGATGGCCTCGCCCAGCGGGTCGGCGTCAGCGGCGACCGCTACAACGCCCAGCACATGGCCTACGTCAACCGCTGACCCGGGCCGCCGCCGACCGGACCGGGCACGAGGTGGAAGGGCTCCCCGGGCGCCAGCACCCGGATCCGCTCGGGGTTCACCACTACGTCCCTGAGCGCGTCCGGGTCGGCGTTGAACGGGGCGAACTCGGGGGAGTCCACCGAGCCCCAGTGGTGCAGGAGAAGCTCCGCGTGCGGGTAGGCGTTGGCCATCTCGACCGCGCCGGCGAAGCCGAAATGCCACTCACTGTCGGAGAAGTCGAACAGCATCGCATCCGGCGAGGGCCTGGTCAGGTGGTGCTCCCGGATCAGCCGCGAGTCGCCCGGGGCCCAGACCGTCCCGTCCGGCGTCTCGATCCAGAACCCGCAGCAGTCCTCGTCCCGGAACACGCGCCGGCCCGGTCGGGGGTCCGCGTTCTGCCAGGCGTGGTCGGCGGGGGTGAGCGTCACCCTGACGTCTCCGACGGCGAACCCCTCGCCGATGCCGTGGCCCTCCGCAGGCATGCCCGCCTCCTGCATCAGCCCGGCGACGTAGTGCGTGGAGTGGAATCGCCGCGTCGCCGGGCTCAGCGCGGCGCAGGTGGAGACGCTGTAGTGGTCGTTGTCCGCGTGGGTGACCAGGACCGCGTCGAGCCGGGGGACCTCTGATGCCCGTATGGGGAAGTCGATGAGCACGGGCATGTCGAAGTCCTGGAGCAGGGGGTCGACCGCGAGCAGGGTACCGCGCGAGTTGATGAGGAATCCCGCCATGCCGAGCCAATGCAGGACGGTGCCGCCCCGGGCCTCGAATGCCTCGGGCGGGATCGGCACGGTCTCGGGTGCCATCGCCTGCCCGCGCGGGCTGCGCCGGATCGGCGCCTGGGAAGCGTCCATCGTTTTCTCCTTCGAAGCAATCGATGTCAGGGGCCCTGACCGAGGGACCGTTCAGCGTCTTACAGCGGGGTCGAGGCCGGGGTCCGGTGCTGCCGTGCTCGGTCCCTGTAGGCGCTACCAGGCGTAGGCCTGGGGGGCGTGGCCTGGGCCGGGCCAAATTCCGTCCAGCCGGGACAGGGCCACCTCGTCGAGGGCGATCGAAGGTGTGCGCAGGCTGGCCTCGAGCTGCTCCGGGGTGCGGGAACCGACGATGACCGAGCTGACGGCACGCTGGTGCAACAGCCAGGCCAGCGCGACGTCGGCCGGGGCCTGCCCCAGCTCACGGCAGAACGCCTCGTAGGCCTCCAGCTGGGCGCGGTTCTGCTGGGTCCTCTCCTGCATCTCCGGCGCGGACCGGCGACCCACCGTGGCCTTCTCCAGGGCCCCGGCGAGCAGGCCGCCGCCGAGCGGTCCGTAGGGGAGGAGCCCGATCCCGAAGTGCTCCAGGGCCGGTATGACCTCGAGCTCGAGCATGCGGTTGCTGAGGTTGTAGACGCTCTGCTCGGAGACCAGGCCGAGGAACTGGCGGCCCTGCGCGGCCGACTGAGCCGTGGCGATGTCCCAGCCGGCGAAGTTGCTGGAGCCGACATAGGTGACCTTCCCCTCCCGCACCAGCTGTTCCATCGCCTGCCAGACCTCCTCCCACGGGGTGGCCCGATCCACATGGTGCATCTGATAGAGGTCGATGTGCTCGGTCTGCAGCCGGCGCAGGCTGGCCTCGCAGGCCCGCTTGATGTGGAACGCGGACAGGCGGCGGTCATTCGGGCCGAGCCCCATCGGCTGGTAGGCCTTGGTGGCCAGGACGACCTCGTCGCGCACACCCGTCCGCTTGAGCCACCGGCCGATGATCTCCTCTGAGATCCCGTACCCCTGCCTCATGTCCGGGGACTGCGGGCCGCCGTACACGTGGGCGGTGTCGATCAGGTTGATGACTGCTTCCGCCGCGGCGTCCAGCACCGCGACGCTGGCGCCCTCATCGGTCACCATCCCGAAGTTCATCGTGCCCAGACTCAGCCGGCTCACCAGCAGCCCGGACCTGCCCAAGTGCGCATACTCCATGCCCTCCACCCTAGGAACCTGCCCTACGCGGACGGAAGGCCCTGCCAGTGCACCCCTGAGGCGAGACGCATTTGACGTGACCGGCATCACCTGCCACAATCGGTTCTGGTTCTTTCGAGACCTGGGTATGTAACTCGCTGCGGGCGAGGCAAGGCTCAAGCTCTTCGACCGTCATCGGTCAACCGGCTTGGGCCTTTTCTGCGCCCGGGAGTGCAGCCCGCGCTCTCCCACAGGAACCCCTAGCCGCGTTGCTTCACCTGACTGCCGCGGGCAGTTCTGAGAACGCGAGGAAATCATGAGCAGGCAATATGCTCCCCTGGCCGCGGAGATCGTGCGGCTCGTTGGCGGGAGGGCCAACATCAGTGAGTACTACCACTGCCAGACCCGGCTCCGCTTCGTCCTGAAGGACGAATCGGCCGTCGCCGTGGACGAACTGAACGCCACGGACGGGATAGCCAAAACCCTCTCCAAGGGCGGGGTGTTCCAGGTGGTCGTGGGAATGCACGTCAAGGACGTCTTCGACGAGGTGGAGCGCGAGCTCGGCA
This sequence comes from Sinomonas gamaensis, assembly GCF_005876955.1. Taxonomy (GTDB): domain Bacteria; phylum Actinomycetota; class Actinomycetes; order Actinomycetales; family Micrococcaceae; genus Sinomonas; species Sinomonas gamaensis. The sequence continues at coordinate 35,196 of NZ_SSCL01000020.1, read as the reverse complement.
GCCTCGCCACCCCTTCGGCCGACGGCGGCACCGCCAAGGTCAAGAAGCGGACGAACGTCGGCAGTGCGGTGATCGAGTTCGTCTCCAGCGTCTTCCAGCCGCTCATCCCGGCCCTCTCGGGCGCGGGCATGGTCAAGGCGCTCCTGGCGCTGCTGGTGGTGCTGAAGGTGGTGAGCACCGGCTCGCAGACCTACGCCCTGGTGAACCTCTTCGCCGACGCTGTGTTCTACTTCCTGCCGGTGCTCCTGGCCTTCAGCGCAGCGCAGAAGCTGAAGATCAGCCCCATCCTCGCCGCCGCCGTGGCGGCGATGATGCTGCACCCCAACTGGGTGGCGCTGGTGGGCAAGAAGGACCCAGTCACGTTCTTCGACATCCTTCCGTTCCCGCTGGTGAACTACTCCGGGGCGGTCATCCCGATCATCCTGGTGATCTTCGCCCAGTACTACGTGGAGCGGGCCCTGACGCGGGTGATCCCGAAGTCGGTGAACCTGGTGTTCGTGCCCATGCTGACCTTCCTGATCATGGGCACGCTCGCCCTCGGCGTCCTGGGCCCGATCGGCAGCATCCTCAGCGGCTACCTGGGCTCCTTCTTCTCCTTCCTGAGCACCAACGCGGCCTGGGCGCCGGCCCTCCTGGTCGGCGCCACGCTGCCGGTGATGGTCATGTTCGGCCTGCACAACGGCATCGCCCCGCTCGGCGTGGTCCAGCTGGCCCAGACCGGCAAGGAGAGCATCTTCGGCCCCGGCGCCCTGGTCTCCAACATCGCCATGGGCGCCGCCTCCCTCGTGGTGGCCTTCCGCACCCGCGACCGCAAGACCCGCCAGATCGCCACCGCCGGCGGCATCACCGGCCTGATGGGGATCACCGAGCCGATCCTCTACGGCATCGCCCTGCCCAAGCGCTACCCGCTGATCGCGGCCATGATCGGCGGCGGCGCCGGCGGCCTCTACGCGGGCCTGACCCAGACCCACCGCTTCGCCACCGGCTCCTCCGGCCTGCCCGCCGTGCTGCTGTACATCGGCGACAACTCGCTGCAGAACATGGTCAACATCATCATCGCCCTGGTGATCTCCGCCGCCGTCTCCGCCGCGCTGACGTTCCTCCTGTCCTTCCGCTTCGAAAAGCCCGCCGCGGAGGCCGCCGCAGCCGAGGCCGACGCCTCGCTGCCCTCCGGCCCGCGCGCCACCGCCTCCGAGGCCGCCGCCGGAGGGGAGGGCCGCGTGGCCACCCTGGTCCGCACCGAGACCGTGGAGCTCGCCGCGCCCTGCGCCGGCACCGTGGTGCCACTGTCCGAGGTCGCGGACCCGGTGTTCGCCTCCGGCGCCATGGGCCCGGGCATCGCCGTGGAGCCGGTCGAGAGCGTGATCGCCTCCCCGGTCAGCGGCACCGTGGCAGTGGCCATGAGCACCGGCCACGCCTTCGGCATCAAGACCGAGGACGGCGCCGAGGTGCTGGTCCACGTCGGCATCGACACCGTGACCATGAAGGGCGAGGGCTTCCACGGGGCGCTGGCCAAGGGCGCCCGCGTCGAGGCCGGCCAGCCGCTCGTCACCGCGGACCTGGAGGCGATCAGGGCCGCCGGCCACCCTGCCACCGTCCTCGTCGTGGTGACCAACGGCCCCAAGGACGCCCCGGTCGAACAGCTTCAGGCCGGGACGGTCGCGGCGGGCTCGGCGATCGCCGCCGTCGGGCGCTGATCCGGGACCCGGGAAAGGAACAGCAGAATGCAGCACGAGCAGCTGGCCGCGTTCCCCGAGGACTTCCTCTGGGGCGCCTCCACCTCCGCCTACCAGGCCGAGGGCGCCTGGGACGCCGACGGCAAGGGACCCTCCGTGGTGGACCTCCACCTCCACCGCCCCGAGGGGGTCACGGACTTCACCGTCGCAGCTGACCACTACCACCGCTTCCGGGAGGACGTGGAGCTCTTCGCCGAACTCGGGCTCACGGCCTACCGCTTCTCCATCGCCTGGACCCGGATCGTCCCCGACGGCGACGGCGAGGTGAACCCGGCCGGTGTCGCCCACTACCACCGGGTGATCGACGCGCTCCTGGCCCGGGGCATCGAGCCGGTGGTGACGATGTACCACTTCGACCTCCCCGCCGCGCTGGACGCCAAGGGGGGCTGGTCCGAGCGCTCCACGATCGAGGCGTTCGAACGCTACGCCCGGATCCTGTTCCAGGAGTACGGGTCCAAGGTGAAGCACTGGCTGACCATCAACGAGCAGAACATGATGATCCTGCACGGGAAGGCGATAGGCACCACCGGCCGCAGCGGCCAGGTGGAGGGCCGCGAGCTGTACCAGCAGAACCACCACATGTTCCTCGCCCAGGCGAAGGCGATGGCGCTCTGCCACCAGCTGCTGCCGGGGGCGAAGATCGGACCGGCACCGAACATCGTCTCGGTCTACCCGGCCACCTGCGCCCCCGAGGACGTGGTGGCCGCCGACGACTGGGACGCCATCCGCAACCTGCTCTACCTGGACCTCGCCGTGCGCGGGTCCTACCACCCCCTGGCCTGGGTCTACCTGAAGGCCAAGGGATGGGAGCCGGAGATCCTGGACGGGGACCTGGAACTGCTGGCCGAGGCGAAGCCGGACTTCCTGGCGTTCAACTACTACTCCACCCAGACCGTCGGGGCCTCCCGCGGGGACGCCTCGGACATCCAGGTCCGCGGCGGGGACCAGCAGGTCGTGCGCGGGGAAATCGGACTCTACCGGGCCGTGAAGAACGAGCACCTGCCGGTGAACGCCTTCGGCTGGGAGATCGACCCCGTGGGCTTCCGCACCACCATGCGGCGACTCTGGGACCGGTACCGGCTGCCCCTGATCATCACCGAGAACGGGCTCGGCGCCTTCGACGAGCTGGTGGACGGCCGGGTGCACGACGACTACCGCATCGAGTTCCTCAAGCTCCACCTCGAGCAGATCCAGCTGGCCATCAGCGACGGCGTGGAGGTGTTCGGGTACTGCCCCTGGACGGCCATCGACCTGGTCTCCACCCACCAGGGCGTCTCCAAGCGCTACGGCTTCATCTACGTCGACCGCACGGAGGATGACCTGAAGCAGCTGGCCCGGGTGCGCAAGGACAGCTTCTTCTGGTATCAGGATGTCATCGCCTCGGGCGGTGACTCGCTCTCCTCGTGAGGGCAGGGCCCGCGCTGCGGGCACCGGTGGCGCGGGGTTCGGCCCCGCGCCGCCGCCGTGGATTTTCGAAGGAAGGAAAGGTGAGTCGTGCAGGTCAAGCGCGTGCTCAACAACAACGCGGTGCTCGCGGTCGACGACGACAGCCGGGACCTCGTGGTGATCGGACGCGGCCTCGGCCACGGCCGCAAGCCCGGCGACGAGGTCCTCCGCGAAGCCGCGGACCAGGTCTTCGTCGCCGCGGAGAATGCCAACCTGGAACGGCTCTCCCGATTCCTGGACGACATCCCCCTGGAGTGCCTGAAGGCCGCGGGCGAAGTCGCCGCCCTCGCCGGGGAACGGCTGGGACTGCGCGTCAGCCAGGCCCTGGTCGTGCCGCTGGCGGACCACCTCGGCTTCGCCGTCGAACGCCAGCAGGAGGGCATCCCGGCGCAGTTCCCGCTCGCCTGGGAGGTCTCCCAGCTCTACCCCAAGGAGCTCGCCACCGGGCGCGAGGCACTCGAGCTCATCGCCGCATCCCTCGGCGTACGCCTGCACCCCGACGAGGCCGTCGCGCTGGCCATGCACTTCGTCAACGCCCAGTTCGCCACCCCCGGGGTGGACAAGGCCATGCAGATGACCGAGGTGATCGCACAGGCGTTCGCCCTCGTCGACAGGACTTTCGGGATCACCGTGGACCAGCAGTCCATGAACGCGGCCCGCTTCGTGACCCACCTGCGCTACCTCTTCAGCCGGGTCGCATCCGGGAAGCAGATCTCAGAGGAATCCACCGTCCTGGTCGATGCCATCACCGAAAGCCGCCCGGAAGCGGTCGTGTGCGCGGCGAAGATCCAGTACCTGCTGGAGATGGGCCTGGACGCCTCTCTCACCCGGGACGAAGTGGCCTACCTTGCGCTGCACGTGGCCCGGCTGGTGGCGGACGTGAGCGCCATGAGCTGACCCCCGCCCGCATCGCCAAGACCCGTCGGCCAAGCCGAATTCTAGGTCTTTTTTCGCGATCCTCAAGCCGTTCCGCGGATCCAACAATCACAAGGAGAACCCCATGCCCGAACGCACCGCCGTAGTCGCCAGCGCCTCCGGCCTGCACGCACGACCCGCCGCGATCTTCGCCGAAGCCGCCGCCGAGCTCGACCTCGAGGTGACCATCGCCATGCACGGCGCACCAGAGGATGAGGCCCTCGACGCCTCCAGCATCCTCTCCCTCATGACGCTTGGCGCCGGCAACGGCGACAAGGTGGTGCTGCGCGCCGAAGGGCCTGGAGCCGAAGACGCCTTAGCAAGGCTCGCCGCACTCGTCGAGAGCGACCTGGACGCCTCCTAAACGCTGGAGGAGGAGTCCCCCCTCGGCGAGCACCGTCTCATCTCCGCGCAGGGCTCGAGAGCGAGAAAAGGACCATCTTCGATGGCAGAACTGCGCCGCTAGTGGGCGCCCGCAGCCGCGGCATAACGGGGTTCACAACTTGGTCACAAGGACCAAGTAGCTTGGCAATCTACATGAGTACTGGGGGTAGGGGCCTGGTAGAAGTCGAGTACCCGGCACTCATGACCGGCGGGGAGAGCAACCGGCAGAGTTGATGTGGGCGACACGGGCCGGGCACCACGGTGATGGCTGGAGATAAGGGGGGCGCAATGGATGAGCGGTTCTATCAGGACCTCGCGCGCCAGATGTCGGGGATGACCCCCGGCGAGGGCCGACGGGCCGATCTGCCGTTCCTGTCGATGGTCCAGCACGTGCGCGCCTTCGGCCAAGCCACCGGGAGGTTCCCCGACGGCCAATCGTCCGATCGGCACGAGGCGCTGCTGGGGCAGTGGCTCCAGCAGCAGCGGGAGATTGCGGCCAGGGGAATGCTCGGGCGCACCCTCCAGTCGTTCGCCGACGCGGCATTTGGGCGGGGCTGGGCAGCTGCGGCTACGCACGACCCTCGCTACACCTGAGGACGAATCCCCTTCCTGCTGGGGCCCCGGGGCTGGCCTCAGCCTCGGTTCCGGCGCCGGCTGCGGTGCACCATGAACAGGACGGCTGCGACGCCGACGGCGATCGCCGCGGGCAGACCGAGCGAGCCCATGATGCGCCAGAGGGCGGCGTGCGCGACCCAGCGGGCGATCATGTCGAAGACGCCGGACGAGGTGTCGTGCGATGCCTGCGAGACGAGGTGCGCGACGGAGGCCGTGGCGAGGTCCAGATGGGAGGTCAGCTTCTGCATGGAAACCATGTGTGCGGACCCAAGCAGTGACGTGCCCGGTCCGTGGTGCGATTCGACGACGACGACGACGACGAGAATGGCCTGCCGTCGTGCTCGCTGCTACAGATATTGTCCAATCGGTCCAATTCGAGCTACGCTCACGAACTTCACAACGTGGGTCTTCTCTGGGGGAGTGGAAGATGAAGTGGCAGGTGCTATCGGCGGCACTGATCATCCTCGCAGGCCTGTCCTCAGTCTCAGCGTCTGCCCCAGGAGGACACCAGATCACAGTACCCACTGACATCGTGCCCGCGATGGCCTCAGCCCAGCAGCCATCGGACCGGTTGCCGCCTTCAGCGGCGAAGACCTTTGGGGCTGTAGGCGTAGACCTCGGAAGCTCCCGGTTCCTCGGCAGCGGCAGCGCATTCGAATACTTCGCGCTCGTCAAGGGCAGCGACTTGATCTGTGTGGCTGCAGTTGATTCAGGCGGCAGGGGCCAGCAGATGGGGTGCGCCTCCATGAACACCTTCGGCTCGTACGGACTGCGGTCCGGTGCAAGGGTCGGGAACTCTGACCGAACCGAAGAGGCTTGGCTGGTCGTGCCGAACACCACCCCGCTCTCCCTGAGCAACGATGCCTCGGGCAACTGGGTGCGAAAGGCGAGCAACTTCTTCGTCAAGGAATCCAACTGATGGACAAGCCAAAGCAAAGGCTGGCGAACGAGAACCCGAGGTGGACCCTCAATATCCTGTGGGCAGTCGCTTCGGGAGTCTTTGTCGCCTTGATGACAACGCCGCTAGGCGATCCGCACCTCGCCGGTTCCATCGCGATCTTTGTCGTCGTGTTCGTCATCGTTGAATTCGGCCGCCTCCTGTACGTCCGCGCACGCCAAGATCGGGACGGCACAACATAGACAAGAGGCGGCGAGTCCTCAGGCCCGTGCGGCCTCCATCGCCGCTGCTACACCCCGACCGTCGTGCATTCCGGACCCCCTTTCCCTCGATGACGAGAAGCTGTCCCGTGCGGCGGCGTACGACTGGCGCCCGATCCAGGGAGAGGGCATAGGACGATCGGCGCTTTCCCTGTCCCCGCTGATCTTTGCGCCGGACGATCTCTGGCGGGTCAAATCGAACGGTCCGGGTGGAGAATATTTAGAACGCTCCCTCGAGCAGTGGGGCGGCGCGGCTTGGACGCCCATAGGCCAGAGAAGATCGATGGGCAGAAAGGGCTGGCCGCTATGCCCCCCGGAACCCACCGCACTTCCCGATCGCGAGATCGCCATTCCAAAGCCGCGCCTGCCGGCGACGGAGAAGGCCCGGAACCTGGCTCGCCATCAGAGCCGGCACTGGCGAGAACAGGTTCCCAGCAGTGGGGAAGGCTCGTGCGGGATCTGGAACATGCCGGGCTGAGCGAGAAGGAGGCGCGGGCAGAAGCGCACAGGCTTCTGGCCGGGGACATCTGGTGCGGATGAGTCTGACCCCCCAGGGGTGAGCGGCATGATGTTCTACCTGACGCCGAGGAAGGCCGCTGCGGCCTCGTGCCCCTCGACTTCGAGCTCCCAGTCGGGGCGGCGGAACCGCTCCTTGGGGAGCCGATACCGGACCTCGCGTTCGACGACGCCCAGCGAGTTCTTCAGGCGGCCCTCGCCGTTCGGCTCGTAACCGAGTGCAGAGCTGACCCCAATGGACGGTGAGTTCCAGTCGTAGGTGCTCGTCATGGCGAGGTCGGCGCCGAGATGATCGAACGCCCACACGAGGACGGCGGCGCGCATCTCCTTGCCCAGCCCTTGGCCTTGCGCACTGCGGCGCAGCCATGAGCCGGTGCTGATGGTCCGGAGGGCGGGGAAATCCTTGGCGGCGACATCCTGGCTGCCGAGGAACTCGCCGTCGCGGGTGGATACGCCGAACATGATGACCCAGGAGCTGGGGCTGGCCTGGATGCGGTGCTCCCAGATCCAGCGGGCGCTGTTCGAGGCCATGTCGGGCGCGTGGGCCCAGTCGGCGGGGAAGGGGATGTGCCCGTCGCGGTTCTCGTAGATGCCCGAGGCGGCGGCCTCGACGAAGGCCGGGATGTCGTCGTCGCGGATGGGGCGGAGAACCAGCCGCGGTGTGGTCAGGCGGAGACCATAGGCGGGCCAGAGGGTCTCGAGGGACTCCATGCAGTCACGCTAGCGCCTGGCGATGGGCGCGCGCGGAGGTCAGGGTCAGGCGGCGCGTCCGAAGAGCCGGTCGATCTCTGCCTTGGCGATCGCCTGGATCTCGGGGCGAGTTGAGCGGGGCAGCTCCGGCAGCGGCCGGTTTCGCTCTTCGGGCGACATGAATTGCCGTTCCTCGTAGTAGCGCATGAGCCCGAGACCGAACCCGGAGCCGTGGCCGGATTCAGTGCCGTCCAGGCGGTCCCCCTGCTGCACGCTCTGGCTGTAGCCGTGGTCTCTGCTCTCGACCGCCATCTCCGGTGCCTCCTTCATTCGTTGGTGTTACCCATGTGTGCGGGAGAGGCAACCTCCGGCGACGCGACAACGGCTTCCCGAACGGCAGCCGTGTGCGTCGCCGAGATGGTCAGCGGCGGCGGGTCCAGCCCCTTGCTGCTAGGCGGGGTCGCCGGGAACCGAGCCGCTGTGCAGGGCGGCGCCGTGGCGACAGCGATCGTGACGACAGGGACTCGACGATGTTCGCCTCGAGGTCTTCCGAGAGGGCGATGAAGAACTTCAGGATCTTGTTGATGAACACGCCGACCGCGACGGAACCCAGGACGCCCATGGCCACCCCGGAAGGGTTGCCGGCGATCTGCTCTACCAGGGATTTGAGTTGGTCCATCGTGCTCCTTCGGGGTTCGGTTCAGGAGCCCATGTGCGCGGACGGCGGGGATGCCGTTCCCTGGGTCAGGCGGCGTCGAACTGCTCGACCTCGGGCCCGCCTGTGATGAACCGGCCGCGCGGGACTTCGGTGCGTTCGGTGACGAGCTCGGCGCGACGGGCAAGGGCATCCTAGCGGGCGCGGTAGGCGGCGACCCGGACGACGACGAACAGGGCGGCGAAGATCGCCACCGTGATGAGGGCGGCGACGGCGTAGCTCGGGTTGAAAGGCACGGCGGATTCCTCACGAAGCACGGGGACGGCGGTCAGCCCCCGGCCATGCGTAGGCTGACCTGCCACTCTCAGGCCGCGTCGAGGGCGCGCTTCCGGATTAGCTTCTCGATAGCCGCCCGGTCATCGGCGCTGGGAGCATCGATGCGCGGGTCGAAGTAACCGAGCCGCCCCGTGCATGCCTAGAGGGCAGGTGCCGGAGTTGCGAGCTCCCTAATAGCGAGTGGGGTCAGGCACGAGCGCCCCCACCATTGCGTCCGCGACTTGGGGTGCCAGCGGCGACTGGACAATCCAGCCTGGACCATAGACGACAGGAGTCCTGTCCCCGGTTTCCTTCGCCAGATCCTCGTTGTTCGCAAGCCACCGATCGACCTTGCTTGGAACGTCGAAGAAGTACAGGTGGGTGCCCGAACCGCAGTCGCCGCCCTCCAGAGGGAGGGCGTTCGGACTCATTTCCACTCTCGTCATATTTGGGCACACTCCCCCAGCAGCAACGAAGCGACTCTTCAACGAAGGCAGGTTGACGACCCTGATGTCCATCGGGTTCGGCTTCGTAGGTGATGGACTCGATGCGGATGTAGCAGTTGCGGACGGAGAGGCCGCGGTCTTTCCGGCTGAAGAAGGGGCCGATGCGGTCGGAGGGTTTCCAGATGTCGCTGAATTGCCAGTTTGGCCGCAGCCGGCCAAGAGCAGGACGGCCCCTACCGCTGCGCCGGCCACCTGGAGGGTCTTCATCCGCCTGCTGCCCCTTTAGTTCACTCGTACATTGTGCATGTTCAAGCTATCGCTTCGATTGCTGTGACCGATGGGCACGACACGCCTCGAAGGACCGCCTCGGTGAGCCGCCTGGCTGATGGTCCGCCGTTCCTCGGCGACGGGGGTATCCAACGTTCTGCCCACCGTGCGTGCAGTGCGGCGAAGGCGATCGCGTCGGCCTTCATCTCGGCCTCGTAGTCGCTGCGGAGGACAGGGACAGCCGATGGGCCGCAGCCGCGCATGTTCTGTCCGCCGCCGATGTGCTTGGACTCCCCGCCGGCCAGGTCGCACGGGCAACCGCACCGCCGGCAGATCCAGTCGTGCTCAGATGACCTCTTCCGCGCCACGCGGTTCTCCTTCCGTCGGTCTGTATGGGGCCGCTCCGGGCGGAACCGTCTCAGCAGCGTAGGGAGTGCCGAATTCTGCCACCGTGGCAGATTCCGGCTCGCACCCAGAAGGGTGCCTTCACCAGTAGAGGGGGGATGAGGCAGTTGCCTCTTGCGCGACCCCGTCTTCAGGCTGGCGGTTCCTTGCCGAGGGCGATGCAGGCGCACCCGATCGCCCACCTCGCCGCGAAGCTGTGCCTGCCGAACGCCCGGGCCTCGACCCGGCGCACCTCCTCGATGTCCACCGGAGGGAGCCCGATGCGGACGCGCTCGGCGTTCACCGCCTCGTGCATGACCTCCCGCTCATGCGACACCCACCCGGGCAGGCCGTCCACGAACTCCTGCCGCGCCGGCCGCTCGAGCACGGCCTTCTCCAGCGCCCGCATGAAGTCCGAGCAGATGTCCTGGATGCTCCGGGTCTCGGTCAAAGAACGCCTTTATCCGGGTCGAGTGGGTTATTGGATGAGTGGATTCGCATAGACTGTGGACGTTGCGTTACAGGTTGTGGGCCCCGCCCTGGAGGCGGTTTGGGCGCCATGCCCTTGGCCAACTGACAACCCAGGGGCGCAGCCGAGGCACGGCCGCCCTTCGGGGGCTCTCGGTGGAGCCCGAGTTGGAGTGCCGTCCCCCTGCGGGGCAACGCCGCAACGGCAAGTTTCGCAGGGGGACACGCTCGGCAGCAGGCTCAGAAGGGCGATTCGGTCACCGGTCGCCGCACGCTGTGATTCACTCGCAGGCCCGCGGCTCGAAGCTCAGCGGCAAAGCGCCGAAGTTCGACGCGAGTGAGCTCGGGCTGGCCTTTTGTCAGAGTGTGCGTCTTGCCCCTAGGGGAACGCAGGCGCAGGGTTGTTGCACTATTGGCCTTCACCACCCAACCCTGAGCCACAGCATTTGCGCAGACGATGGCGAGTTCCTGTTCCAGAGCGGCGTTCGGGGCGTTACGAGCGCTTGGCTCGTCTATCCGATTCACACGGCCGAGACTCCGGATCCTTTCTTCGATCTGAAGGGCGGCTGCAGTTACTGCAGCGCGGGTGTTCTCGCCGGCCGGGGGGTGATAGGCCAGACGTGTCAGTCCCAGGACATCGGTTGGCAATTTCAGCTCCCCTGTGGCTAGTAGGTAGACCCGTTCTCGCCCGAGGACCCCAGCGAACAGTCCGAACTCCAGGATGATGTTGTCACGAGCGGACGGTGTGGTGACACCGCGGCTGACGGTCGTGTCGTCGGGAGTGGCAACCAGAACCGCGAAGTCGACGCTTGCAGCGATTCGCAGGAGCGAGTCGAGTGTGTATCCGGATGGCTCGAAGACGTTCTGGTCCCAGCGTTCGACCTCGCAGCTGCCGGCTAATTCCGTCTGCAGGTGGCGGGCAAGGTCACGCCCCTCCGAAGAGGATCCGATAAACAGGCGTGCGGGCGATGAGGGAACGGTCATGAGAACAACCGTATGTGCACTTTGGACCATGTCTGCGACTGCGGCATCCACGGTCCGTCGGGTCGTGGACATGCGAATCTGGGCGGGTGTCGGCCAGGGGTGGCGGACGATTCGGTAGGCCATAGCGCTGTGCGGCGACGAGCCCGGCGGGCAGCGCAGCCGTCTTGGCGGCGTCGTAACGGGCGATGCCGTCGACGATCCCGTACAGCGCCACGAGGTACTGGTGTGCGTACTCTTTCACATCCCAGTCCTCGGGGCTCCAGAACTCGCACCCCTTGTGGCCGAACTCGTACGCCGAGCGGATCGCCTCGTTCTCCTCGGTGTAGTCCTCGAACTTGGTCCAGAACCTCTTCGCGGATCGCCTGCCACACGTCGATTGCATCTGAGCCGAGCCGGTCCCGGCGGTCCCAGAACTGCTGGACGACCTCTGCCCGGAATTTCTCCGGGGAGAAGCCGCGGTGCTTGGTGTAGGCGTCGTCCGCGACCAGCTTCTGCGACCAGTAGTCGGGGTTGATGGTCTTGGTGCGCTGGAGCCGGAAGAACTCGAACATGTCCTCGCACCTGGCGAAAATCCAAGAGCCCCAGTCGCCACGGTACGTGAGCTGACCCGGCGTGGTGATCAGGTCGTACCAGTAGAGGCCGGAGCCGGGGGACCGGAACGAGAGGTGCCGGTAGGGGCCCTGTTCGAGCTTGATCTCCATCCGGTTGCCGTCGCAGTCGGTGCGGAAGGTGTGCAGTGCGCGCTCAGCCGGCGTCCTGGTCGTCTTCAGCATGGGACGTAATGTGTGCGGACATCTCCGCCGTCGTCGACACCCGTCTGGGGCCGTGACCGACGTTTTGGGCCGAAATCGGGGTTTTCGGGGGTTTTTTGACCGACATGACCGACGTTGACCAACACCGTTGGTCGGGCTCGATCCCAGTCGGCAGTAGGGCGAGAGGCCGAGTGACCAACTGACTAACAAGAAAGGTATCCGTCATAAGGAGATAGATATAGATAAGTGGGCCTCCGGTTCCGGAGAACATATACACCCCTCCCCTATATAGGTCCTATGTTCCGGAGTCCCCATGTTGGTCAGAGACCGAAAACGGGCCCGGATCCCAGTAATGGCGCGGATTTTCGATGACCGACGCTGTCGGTCAACGTCGGTCAGCGTCGGTCATGTCGGTCAAGAGCCGGTTTTGACGCCGATCCGGGTGTTGAACGCGTTCGGCGACCCGATGCCGGCGGGTCCGCTCCGGGCCGCACACAGACGGGCATGAGCACGATCCCTGTGAACCGCCAGCCCGCGGGCCGTCCCACCGGCGGCCAGTTCGCCCCCGTGGAGCACCGCGAGCCGGAGGTGTCCCTCGCTGCAGACCCGCTTGCCAGATTCCCCCACCCGGACCCGAAGTACCCTCACCCGATGGGCGCCTGGCCCGCGGGGGTCGAGCTGCCCGTCTCGGCGGTGCTCGGCGTGGCGGATGTGGACAGCACCCCGGCGCATGTGCGTGACCCGCAGCTGGAGACCACGGGGGAGTTCCCCGAGGCGGTCCTCGCGATGCCGAACGGGGCGAGGGTGCGTGCGCGTCTCCTGCCCGGGGACGCCTCGGTGGAGTGGGAAGGCGACTGGGAGGCCTACGCCCCTGAGGGCAGCGACGAGCGCGACGAGATCGGCGACGTCGCCCTCGAGTACGCGACCCAGTCCCGCTAGGAGCCGCCGACCGGGAAGGCCTGCGGCTGCGGGCTCACCACTGACGGCGTACGGAGGCCTTGGTGCCGGTCACGAGGGTGGCAGCTGGGACGTCGTCGGCCACGACAGAGCCGGCGGCGATCACGGAGTCCCGGCCGATGGTGACGCCGGGCAGGATTGTCGCACCGGCGCCGATCCAGACGTTCTCTTCGATGTCGATGGGGGCACCGGTCAGCCAGACTCTGCGCTCCTCTGGGTCGACGGGGTGGCCGCTGGTGATGAAGGTGGCCTTGGGGCCGATCATCACCCTCTTGGCGATGCGGATTCCGGCGTAGTCCAGGAACGTGCAGCCCTGGTTGATGAAGACCCGTTCGGCGAGGTCGAGGTTGAGGCCGTGGTCGGTGTAGAAGGGCGGGTAGATCGTGGCCTTCTCCGGCAGGGGCCGGCCCAGGATCTGCTCGAGCAGTTCGGCTTTGCCCGCTTCGTCCTCAAAGGGCAGGACGTTGAGCCGGGAGGTCAGTGCGGTGACCTGCAGGACCCTTTCGCTCATCGCCTTGAACTCGGGGCTGTGGATGCGCATGAAGCGGTCGCGGGACATCCCAGAATCCTCTCTCAGGCCGTGCAGGGGTTCGAGCGGACACGCTCAGGCGGCGCGGGTGCCCAAGACGCGTGCGGCGGACTCGATCCGGGTTGCGCGGCGGGAGATCGCCTCGGACACGAGCATGAGCTCATGCCACCGCGGGGAGCGGGACTCGACGGACCGGATCAGGGATGCGACGGCCCTCTCGGCAGCGTCGGCCGTCGCAGCGGCCTTCTCCGCCTCCCGCACTGTGGCCGGGTCCCCGAGGCCGAGCAGTGTCTCGATCAGCCCGTGGAGGGCCCCGTCGGGGTCGACGACGGCCAGAACCTGGGCGAGGGTGAGCTCGCGGCGGATGGGATGGACGGTGGCGCTCATGATGGATCTCCCTGCTCTGGATCAGTTACCCGCTGTGGCGACTCGGTCACGGAATGCTCCTCGGCTGACCCGAGGCACCGGAGGAGGAAGTCGGCCATCTGCAGGTCTTCCATGTCGGTGAGCTTCTCGGGCAGGAGCTCGATGAGCTCGTCGACGATCGCCGCCTTGCGTTCAGTCGTGGCGACTGAGGCGAGGGAGCCCAGCGCTGTCTTGTGGTCGAACTGTCCCGGGTACGCATCGAACATCATGGGCACCCATGTGTGCGGCTTGCGCTCGTCCTGACGCCCGGCCGCACACCGGGGGGCCAAGGCTGTCAGGCTCATCGTCGACCAGGTCGGGGGAGGCCAACACCCAGCTCGGAAAGGTCACCCACCTCCGGCTCGGCGGCCCCTACCGCGACGGCGCCCCGCCCCTCATCGTGGACGTCGCCGAGATCGCAGAGCCGATGGGGCCTCTCCCGCTCCACCATCCGCACCCACATCCGCGAGATCAAGGCCATGGCCGTGCGGATCGTCTCCAAGGAGTTCGGCATCACCGAAGCAGACGCCGCCTGAAAGGCCCCGCTGGGGGAGTGTTCACACTAAGGGAGGCCCGGGACTGTCTTGGTCCGGGCCTCCTGCCTGTTCTCGAGTCCTAGTCCAGATACGTGACGTTTGGCGCCGCGGCCAGCGTGCCCCTGGAGTAGGGGGATTCGGTCACGGCCGATCCCCGGCCGACCCGTATGCGGTAGGTGCCGTCCATGTCGGGCACCCGGGAAGCTGTGAACGGAAGGTTGCATCGATGCTGGGCGTCGATCGTGCCCTCCATGGCGACCGTCGCCGTGACACTGTCCCCGGAGGGGGCCAGGACCACTAGGCCTCCATCGTGGATCCAGGCCGCGGCTTGGCTGAGCCGGCACGCCTTCCCGGAGGAGGCAGCGAAGGCAGCGCCTTCGGCTTTGCCTGAAATTGAGAGGGTTCCGGCCACCGTCATGGCCTTCGCCGCCGCTTTCGCTGTCCCCGCGTCAGAAGGTGCTCCCTGGCACCCAGCAAGGGCTAGCAAGGAAGCGGCCAAAGTCGCTGCAGTCCCCCACCTGTTCATGGACATATGGAATCACGCAAATGGGACGGCGAAGGGCCCGGACGCCTTGTCCGGGCCCTCTGTCCAGCCGCCTCGGTCAGGCGGCGAGGTCCTGCTCGTCGTCTTCGAGCTCGGCGTGGATGCGGCCGCCGCTGAACAGCGTGTCCAGGCTCACCGGGATGCCCCTCAGGTCGATGTTCCCGAACCGGTACCGGTAGGTCGCCAGCTCCCGGCCCCCGCGGCCCTTCTCCCGGCGCACGGGCATGGCGTGCCCCTCGTCCCAGACAGCCATCCACGCCGACGCGGCACCCTGTCCCGGCGGGATCAGGTCGGGGTAGGCGCGGCGGGCGGCGTTGAACGCCGTCTCCCTGGAGAACAGGACTGCGTCGTGGTCCATGATCTTCACCAGGAACCCGACGCTCTCCCCGCCGGGGCGCAGGGAGCCGTCCGAGCCGCCCGCGATCCAGCCGAGCTGGTTGTTCGTCAGGGCCTGCCGGGCGACCTCCTGCTCGTCAGAGCCCAGGAACGGGGCCCGCGAGGGGTCCTCGACCGCGACCACGTGCGCCCGCCCGGACTGGAGCAGGTTCTTCAGCGCCCTCACCAGCGACATGCCCGGGGCAGCCTCCCGGTTCTCCTCGTGGGTCTCCATGGCGTTCTGCACCACCGGCAGGCCCATCTGATCCACCGAGAGCCGGTCGACCAGAACCTGCTCGACCCCGGCGCGGATCGCCATCTCCTGCAGCAGCGGCAGCACCGAGAGGACGTCGCCCATCAGGTTCGAGGTGCGCTCGATCTTGGACCGCTCCGCGCCGGCGGCCTCCATGAGCCGCTTGACGTCCTCCTTCGCGCCCTCGTGGAACTGGGCGAGGACCTCCTCGAAGTATCCAGCCCAGCGGGAAGGGTACTCGCGTCCGCGGTGCTGGATCCACTGAATCAGGTGCGCGGTGAGCCGGGGCCGGGACACCGTCCTTGCCGAGCTGGACGAGCGCGTCGGTGACCTCGGTCGACGGCGACAGGGCGCCCTCGCCGATCGCGACAGGGATGGTGCGTTCCATGGCCGAAGCGGTCGCGAGCCGGTTCTCGGCCGTGACGATCAGCTGCGCCATCGGGCGGTTCTGGGCGCGGGCGGTCATGTCCGCGTTCATGCGGCCCTTGCCGGAGTCGTTGAACACCGCCCGAATCAGGTCCTCCAGCTTGGAGGCGCCTGCGTCCGCGGCCCGCTGCGACGTCGACGGGGCGAGGTCGTCGACCACCCAGATCGGGGCCATGGAGACGGCCTTCTCCATATACGCGGCCGTGTCCGAGGCCGAGCCGGGGAGCTTGTCGATCCAGTCCCGACCGGGGGAGGCGGCCCAGAACTGCATGCACCGGTGGGCAGTAAAGGACTTGCCCTTACCCTTCGGGCCCCAGAAGTAGCCGGTCGAGTTCGGGCGGATGGGCAGGACGGGACGCAGGCCCATGCACATCACGAGCACACCCGTGGCCGGGTCGGTCCAGGCGCCCGAGTCGACGTAGTGGGCGACGACCTCGCGGATGTCCGCTGCGACCATGTCCCGGTAGGTCTGGCTGTCCCAGTCCGCGACCGGGATGTCCTCCCCGACGCCGAAGGAGGTGGAGACCGGCATGACGCCGGGGGTGACGCCCGCTTCGGCGGTCTTGCGGAACTGCTCGCCGCCGCCGACGATCGTCTGGCCTGCGATGAAGACCGGGTCGCCGCCCTCGACGGGAACCCACCCCATCTGCATCCATCTCGTCCTCAGAACGCGATCATCGAGCCGGTTGGCCTTCACCGCGCGCAGCCACTGATCACCCCGGTGACCCTTCGGAGACCAGTCGGGGTTGGCGAGCAGCGTGTGCGACGGCATGGTCGCCTTGGCCCGCACCCAGTCCTGGGGGTGGGTGGCGAGCAGGAAGGCCGGGCCGCTGGCGGTGGCCCTGATCGCCTCTCCGAGCCTGTCCTTCCACGCGACCTCGATCTCGACCCTGGACTCCTCCATCTCGTCAGGGGAGACGTCGGAGTTGAACACGAGAGATCTTGTCTCTTCTTCCGTGGGCCTGCGGCGGTCCTCGATGACCTTGATCCGGCCGCCGAGGTCCACCACCGTCTTCCAGTACCCCTGCCCATCTTCCCCGGCGGAGTATTCCTCGGTGCGCAGCCCGTCCTCGGAGATGCGCACGTCCCCGGGCTTGTAGTCGGAGGGCATCTGGCCGATGTCGGTGATGCAGGTGCCCATCAGGGCCGGCCACCCGCCGGGGGTCTGGGCGAGGAAGTCGTCCACGCCGGGCTTCTTCTCATCGACGACGTCCGGGTCCAGGAACCGGACGGATGAGACGCCCTTGCCCTTGAGGAACGTCTCCATGCCCTTCGCGGCCCGCCACACGTGCGGGTTCTCCTTGAAGTCGGCGTCGTAGGCGACGATCGCAGCCCGGTTCTTCAGCAGGATGGAGCGCCAGTCGACCGGGTTCTGCCGGTCGTTGTAGATGCCGCCGATGTTGAAGATGAACACCCGGTCCTTCTCCGGGATGGCGTCCATAAGGGCGCGCATCCTCTCGCGGGCCTCCGCGAGGGGGCCGGTGAAGGCGAGGTCGTCCCAGCTGGCCCCGTGCTGCTTCAGGTACGCGGACAGGGCGGAGTCGCCCTTGAGGAGGCCTTCGGCGATCATCAGGGTCGGGGCGCCGTCGATCCAGTCGGTCGGGACGGCGGGATGCACGTCCAGCGGGGTCCCGACCTGGGAGACGAACTCGTACTTGACCGGCTTGCCCTTGTCGTTGTTCTCGGGCAGGCCAGGGCGAAGCTGGTGTGTGAAGGGGACGAGCGGGGCGTTCTTGGCCTGGTTGGCTGCGATGTCGTTCACGCTGTACCAGGGCATGAGCATCCCGTCGCGGCCGGGGAGGCCCATGGTGCGCTTCATCCGCTGGCCCTGCTTGGAGTTGAGGCGGACGCCCATGTCCTTGACGGTGCCGAAGTTGTCCTCGTCGATGCGGGAGTAGCCGCGGGCGGCTGCGACGAGCGGGGCGACGGCCGAGTCGGCCAGCTTGTAGGCGCCGCTGCCAATGATGGTCCCGGTGTAGTCGTCCGGGGCCCAGGCGGGGAGGTCGCGCTGCCCGGCGGGAGCGCTTGCGGCGAATTTGGCGATGAACGCCTCCGCCGCCTCGTCCAGGGTCTGCTCGTCGCTGCTGTTCTCGGGCGCGTCCTGCGCGCCGTTGTGCTCGATGGTCATGCCAGGTCTATGCACGGGGTCGGAGCACGGGTGCGGGTCGGTGAGCGGCTCTGGCCGGCGATGGTGGCCGAAATCGTGGTTTTCGGGGGTTTTTTGACCGACGTGACCGACGTTGACCAACAGCGTTGGTCGGGCTAGATCCCAGTCGGCAGTAGGGCGAGAACCCGAGTGACCAGCTGACTAACAAGAAAGGTATACGTCATGAAGAGATAGATATAGATAAGTGGGCCTCCGGTTTCGAAGAAACCTATATCTCCTCTCTATATGGGTCCTATGTTCCGGAGTCCCCATGTTGGTCAGAGACCGAAAACGGGCTCGGATCCCAGTGATGGCGCGGATTTTCCGTGACCAACGGCGTCGGTCAACGTCGGTCGCGTCGGTCAAAGGCGGCCTCACCAACCGGGGGCCCTGCTCCGGGTGCTGAGCCGACGGCCGTCGGGCGAGTGCTGGCATAGGCACACCATGACCACGACCACTGCACCGTGATCGCCGGCATCGCCGAGTGGGACGGCAGCACCCCTGAAGGTCACCGACCAGGCGACCCTCGCCGCCATGCGGCGGCCCGCCCTGTCCCCCTCGACGTCGAAGTCCTTCCAAGGCTGCGCCGCACGCTGAGTGGGGGAGCGTCTCACCCGGGAGCGCGAGGTCGAGAACCCCTTCGACCACACCCCTGGGCACCGCCGCGCACTCCGTCCTGGAGGACCTGTTCGCCCTCCCGGCCAAGGACCGCACCATGGAGCGGGCCTACAAGATCCTCCTGGCCAAGGCCGACGCCCAGTGGGCGGCAACCGGCGGGGAGAGCCGGCAGGAGCTCAAGGAGCTCGCCGCCCAGCGAGCCGAGTGGATCGCCGTGGCAAAGCACTGCTACGAAGTCCTGTGGAAGACCGAGGACCCCGCCCACGTGCTCCTGAAGGGCCTCGAGGACAAGCTCGAGGGGATCTCCGTCGCCGGGGTGCCCATGATCGGGTGCATCGACCGGGTCGAAGCGGCCCAGGGGTTCGGCCCGACGCGATCCGGCTTGACGACGCAATAGCTGCGCATCCCCGATCAAGCGGAGGCATTCCTTGCCCGCCGGGCCGCCCGGCACGTATCTCTGGAGGTCTCATGACGCTTTGGCGGATCGCCGCACACAGGACCATCACCAGCAACGAACCCACCTGCACCACCCGAGAAGAAGGATCGACCGTGCCCTGCCTACGATCCCCCACCACAGGGGCCGTCCGCGCACCTCTCGCGGCCTTCCGCACTTCTGTCCGGGCTCACGGCCACGTCAGCGAGACAGCCACCCCGGCCCACGGGAAGTTCACGCCGATCGACCACGATGACGCCCTAAGGGACTGGGCCGCCAGCTTCAACGGTGTCAGCAGGATCCCGGCGATCTTCTGGAGGACACCGGCGACCCTTTTGCTCCACCCTGCGAGGCCGCCCCGCATGGGGCTGTTTGGGCCATAGATGCGGGCGGCGGCGTACGAGGCGAGGGCGGCCCATGCATGCACGGCCGCCAGCAGGTCTTCCGCTTCAGAGGCGGACAGCTCGCGCGCCCCTGTCGCGACGGAACGATCAGTGCGCACATCTTCAGAACATGAGCTGCTCACCATCTCCAGGGTTCCGGTGAGGGCCTCCTCGCCGCTCGCGTCGACGACGTCTGGCCGCATCCCGTCGACCAGCGGCCTGACCTCGGAGGCCACCCGTGTACGCAGCTCTTCCGAGGGACCTTCCATCGTGCACCTCCTTCGCCACGCGGAGAGTGTCCTCCCGGCGGGACCAGTTGGTCGAGACCCGGATCGGTCTGGTGGCCGACTTCGGGCCGCCTACGCATGGCCGGTGTCATGGAAGGCACCACGCACCGGGACCAAGGAGGGGCAAGGCAATGGGCGGCGAATGGGACACCGCGCAGAGGATCGCGCAGTTCCGCGACCGCAACGGCCGCTGGCCAAGCCCGGCGACCGGTACCGAGGAGGAGCGCAGCCTGGGCCTGTGGCTGCGGCTCCAGCGCCTCGCCCTGGCGCGCGGGACGATCGACCCGTTCCGGGCCGTCTGCCTGAACATGGTCCTGAACGGCTGGGCCCCCGGACCCGAGGAGGCCTGGCTGGAGCACGCACGCGAGGCGTCCTCGTTCATGCTCTCCACCAGCCGGCACCCCGACCCCGAATCCACAGACCCCGGCGAGCTGTCCGTGGCGATGTGGCTGGGGATGCAGCGCACCCGGGAGCGGCTCGGCCGCCTCGAACCGGGCCGGCGCCAGTGGCTCGACGGGCATTGCCCGCTGTGGCGGGGCGACGGTGCCGACGGCGCCGAGTCGCCAAAGGTTGGGCATGCCGAATAGGGTCGGCCACGTAAGGACCGGCCGTCCAAGCTTGGCTGGGCTAGTCGAGAGGCGCCCATTCGGGCATCGAGCCCGTGTACAGCCTCGCCACCCCGTTCAAACCCTCGATCGCGTCCGAGACAGACTGGCTCTCCAGCGTCTGCAGGATCATGTCCCCGAGCTGGCCCTCGTCCGTCCTCTGCTCGAGGTAGTCCCTCGCCTCCTCGGCCTTGCCTGCGACGACATCGGCAGCGAGGTGGACCATCTGGTGCAGGTGGCCGATCGCATGGCGAAGATGGTCGTGGCATTCCTCGGGGAAGCCCTTGAGGAGCTCGGGGTACGCCGGGTCCGCGAGGTGTGCGGGCCCGCTCGCGTTGCCGACTGCCAGCCAGTGCTCCGGCTCGGAGTCGGGGTCCTTCAGATGCCAGTAGACCTTCAGCTCCACGTTCTCGCCCGGCCTGCCGAGATGCGTGGTGCCTGCGATGTTCAACTCCCCGTACGGGCCTTCCTGGAGGGTCACGCCGCCGAACAGCGGGAGCTTGCAGTGCTCGGCGAACGCCTCTGCTGAGTCCCTCCAGTCCTCGAAGACCTCGTCCTCGAAATCGAGGTCCTGATCCTCGTCGTCCGGGTCTTCGATCGCCGCTGCCGCGTACCCTGTGAGGCTCCCTGCCACGCGCGTCTTGGTTTCCAGGACGGTGCCGGCGAACAGCAGCAGGGCCAGGAAATGGATGTCGCACAGGTCGCTGATCGCCTCGGCAAGGAGGCGCCGTACCCCCTCGTCGGGGTGCCACTTCGGGTTAGGGGCCTCCGCCTCCGGGTCGTACTGGTGGGCGTTGCCGTTGACGCTGACCCAGATGCTGTCTTCGTCGGGGTTAGTCCACACCTTCAGGGCAGACTCGTCCCCGTCTGCCGTGTCGAGGATGCCGTGGGTGGCGAGCTCGGAGGGGAGGTCGTGGT
Organism: Sinomonas gamaensis; assembly: GCF_005876955.1. Lineage (GTDB taxonomy): Bacteria > Actinomycetota > Actinomycetes > Actinomycetales > Micrococcaceae > Sinomonas > Sinomonas gamaensis. The sequence continues at coordinate 14,050 of NZ_SSCL01000020.1, read as the reverse complement.
TGTACTCGAAGGAGACGTGGGTGCAGATGCCGGTCGCGCAGAGGAGCTGGATCTCTTCGACGATCGAGGCGCCCCGCTCTTCGGCCGCCTCGTCTGAGACGTCTGACAGACCCGAGTCGAACCCGTCGACGACCGCCTCGTTGAGCTGCTGGAGGCTGCGGTCCCGCTCCACGCCGTGTAGGCCGAGATGGGTGGGTTCGGCGAGCTCGAAGATCAGGGTCATCGGCACGAGCGCCCGCCGGATCCCCTCTGCCGTCCCCGAGTCGGGAAGCTCTAGGCCATACGAAGGCGGCTCGGGGGTCAGGCGGTAGACATGCTCTGGCTTCGCCTTCCCCTGATCGATGTGCGAGCCGATGAGGAGGCACAGCCCTGCTGCTTCTCCGGTGGGCCTCCAGAGCGTGAGCTCGAGGTCGTCTCCGGATTCGGCGGGGAGCCAGCCGTCCACCGAAAGGACGCCGTCCGGGTCATCGAAGAGCGGCTGGACCTCGAGTTCGTCGAAGACCTCGCTGGCGACGGCGGACAGCGCCCGGATCTTCGCATAGATGGGGTGGTCTGGTGCATGGGCCTTGCTGAGGTGCTCCAACGCGGTGTTCCTTGCAGCAGCCGGCAGTCCGCCCAGACTATCGGCTCATCCGTCCAGGCGGACGGCATCGACTACGTCCTCGGCCAGCAGTTCGTGCACGGTGGCCTGCCAATAGCTGCGCCGACTGTAGTTGGCCGGGTCGAAGATCTCTTCCCAACTCGTCTCGATCTCCTCCCGGAGCTCGGACGGCCAGGTTGTCACCATCTGGAGGTCGCATCCTGCGGCCCGGACCCGACCATAGAAGTCGACGAGCTCGGCGTAGAGCCGAGCGCCGAAGGCGTCCTCCGTCTCGCCGGGGAGGCCGAGGATGTTGGGCATCGAGTTGAGGACCTGGTGCCAGTCGTCGTACTGGGACAGCAGGACCCGCTCCCGGGGGATCCTGCAGGTCAGGAGCACCTGGCCGTCGGAGTAGCGGATGTTGTGGATGAGGTCGTCCCGGCGGATCTTTGCCCACAGCCACACCATGCCGTTCCCGCGGGTGGGGAGGCGCTTCTCCATGTGGCCGAGCAGCCAAGCGTAGGCGTCGTCGTAGCCTTCCATCGCCCGGGCAGGGTCGGGGATCAGGCGGCCGGTGTCGAGGAGCTCCAGGAGGGCCTCCTCGGTCTGGACGGTGTGGAGGAGCAGGACGGGTGCGGTGGTGTCGTAGCCGATGCGTCCGGGCAGGACGGCGTCGCCCCGGCGGGCGGTGCGGATGGGGAAGGTCACGCCCTCATGATGCCCACCCGCACCGACACCCGAGTTGTCTCATGAACCCTTAGGGGTTGTGAGACGATTTCACGTGCCGGCGGGGACCGGTTCCCGACCGCCCTTCTGGCCGCCGGCAAGGATCCGCCCCACGCTGCTCTTGGACAGTCCCAGCTCGCTCGCGATCTCCCGATGGGACATGCCACGCTCCGCCAGTTCTCGCACCTTGGCCGGGTCGGCCTCCACACGAGGGCGCGCTGGCCCAGTTGTCCCAGCCCGCTGCCCCGGCCGTGGCCCAGCACTGGCCCGTGAGCCCGACCCATCCGCCGAGAGCCCGAGCGCCCCAAGATCTTCGCCTCGCTCTTGGGCCAGCTTCAGCAGGGCCCGTTTCCGGCGCTGGGCGATGGTGCCGAGCGGCGGCGCCACGGCCATCTGGACGACCGACTCGGTGGCAAAGAACAGCGAGATCGGCATGATGGCCGCCAGAGCTGCTCCGAACGCCAGCGGGAGAGTGAGCTGTGCCGGCACCCCCTCGGGTGCGAGGACGTGCGCGGCGTTCGCGGCAACCGAGACGGTGGTGAAGAACGCCACAGCCGCCCACGACAGCCGCGTGTTCTCGCCTCTGGCGCGCTGCACGGCGGCCGCGAGGGCGTAGACCAGGATGGTCGAGTCGACGACGATCGGCACCAGCCACCGCAGGAGAGGCGGGATGCCAGCCCACGCCGCGGCCTGGATGAGTCCTTGGAATGAGAGCGTGAAGCTCGCCACTCCGAGCACCGCAACGAGCCCGAGTGCGGTGAGTGCCACCTCTCGACTGTCGGCCTCGAGCCTTGGTGCCGCCATCCGTCTGTCCCTCCCCGAATGTCGTCTCGTGGGGCGCTCTGCCCCAGGGATCAGCAGTCTAGGGCGGGGCACCGACACACATCCACGGGTCAGCCGTAAGGTCGATCGTGGGCCGCTGCCCCAGAGGTGTCTGGGGCGGGGCAGAATATTCCCGCTCGTTCATGCATCGGGCCGTCTAAGAGGGCTGAGGAGGCCGCACACATGAGGTTCATGGACCCCCGAAGAGCCCTCGCCGCACTCGCTCTCGCAGCCGCCCTCCTGCCGGTGGCGGGGTGTGCCCAGATCCCATCGGCCGGGCGGGCCCACAGTGCCTCCGACGGGTCCACGGCAGGCGTCTCACAGGAGCCGGGTTCACGAGACACCTCGGGCCCGGTCGTCGCCAACGGCCACGGATGGACGCAGGCCGGGCTGGATGGGACGATCCCGGCCCCGAACAGCTGCCACATCCGCTGGACGGCCGAGAAGGAGCCCCTCCCGGACCCCAAGTGCACCCCCGGCGCGGTCGACAGTGCCGTGACGCAGGCGAACCTGAAGGAGACGGTGTGCCGCAAGGGCGGATACACCTCCAGCGTCCGGCCACCCGTAACGCTCACCGACCCGGCCAAACTCAAGATCATGGCCGCCTACGGGATCCCCGCCTCCGACGCGTCCAAGTACGAGCTCGACCACCTCGAGCCCTTGACCATCGGCGGGGCAAGCGACGTCAGGAACCTCTGGCCAGATCCGCTCTCGTTAATCCATTCCACCCCGTCGTCCTACGTGCACAATGAATCTCAATGGACGAAGTCAAGTCAGGACGAGGGGTTCGCAGCGAACGACAAGGATGTCGTGGAGTCCAAGGCCCGGACCGCCGTTTGTTCCGGGGCCGCGAACCTGGATGCGGTGCAGAAGGTGTTCTCGATTGACTGGACTCAAATTCAGCTCCAATAGCCGTTTTTCGGATTGACGCCAACTGACGTCGAGCTGGTCTCCCTCAAACCCGGTACCGAGCGAACCCATCTAACCATCAACTTCAACGGCACCATCATCCAAACCGGCGCTGACTCCTACCGCCTCAACCACACTCGCCTTCACAGCTGACGCCCTGCGGACAATCGAACGCCGAGCAACGCCCGTTACGGGATCGCCGAGGGGCGGAGGGAACAGGATGTGGGCCGCTCATCCGGTGAAGTGCCGCACCCTTCGCCAAGCCGGGTCGCTTGCAGACTCGATCGCGAGGCGACGGGAGCGGGCCCAGTCGGCCAATCCAGCCGCGATGTTCTGGTCTTCACCGTCGGTGTAGACGTGGAAAGTTCGACCTCCGGCGATCGTCTGGTGACCGACAAGTATGCCGCGGGAGCCAAGAAGGGCTTCCAGTTCGTAATCGAGCCTGCGAAGCGGTTCGAGCGCGGCACCGTTGGCGGGAAGTCCGTTGGGCTGGGATGCATAGGAAGCATGGATGCTGTGGTGGACATCGAGTGTGGGGTAGTCGATCCAACGCAGCGCCTGGCGGAACAGCGCAATGCCGGGCGTGCCGTCTGCTTCCTGCCACTGCGCAAGGCTCCACTCGTCAGGGTCGCGGCGCTCAGCGATCGAGGCGACTGCGCGGAGCAGGCCGGCGCCGTCTCCGACCGTGTCCGGAGCCGTCTCCAGCGCCTCAATCTGGCCCAGCCATCGCTCGACGTCGTCCTCTCCCAGAAGCCAGTCGAGAACGAGATAGGTCACTTGCAGCCGGACTTGCCTCGGGACGTCTGGGAACGCGGGGTGGTGGACTCCGACGTTGACCCTGAGCATCTCTTCCACGGGCTCGACCCGGAACAGGGTCTTGCACAGATCGAGCTTGCTCCCGGCGATCTCGAGGATCTCGTTGAAGGCTTCCGGCTCGGCCTCTTGGCTGGCGCGGAACTCCCAGGTCGCGTCTGCCGGCGGTGCAGCGCGGAGCCAGCGCTCGGCCGTCGGGCGAACTTCCGCGACCCCGCCGGCCGATACGGTGAGCCGGTGTTCGGACTCGCTGCCTGCCCCGAAGTGCCAGGTGAGGCCGGGATGGACCGCCGCAACCCGCTGGCTTAGCTGTTCAAGAGCTGCCGACGGCTGGTGCGGGTCAATCGTGCGACCCTGCCTTCCCCACCATTCCCAAAAAGCAGAGATGGGATGTACGAGGGCAACCGGGTCGCTCCTACGGAAGAGGCGCATGGCGCAAGACTACGGGTCCGCGCCCATAATCCCGGCCCTGCAGTCTTGCTGTGTCAGTGAGGGATCGTCTATCGGACACATGCTCTCGGGCTGAGGCTCGATACTGAAGCAGTAGCGTTGGCTCATGACAGCCGACAGCGATCCTGCCGCCACCTCAGCGTCTGAGGATCGCTTGAGCGCGGACCAGGTCGACCTGATCAGGGAACTCATCTCAGTTATTGCGCCCGGCGCCGAGACGATCACGCATTTGGCTTTGGGGCGACCCCCACGCAACGGGTCCCGGGCTGAGGTGTATATGGAGGACAGCGCCAATTCTCCGACCTTGACGGGAAGCTCGTACGTCGCCTCAGGGCATCTGGCGATCGGCGTATGCGTCTTCACTGCCCTGGATCATCTGCGCTCGTTCGCGGCGGTCCTGGGCGAAGGGCAGGCCATGTCCCTCGCAACCCTCACCCGGGGTGCAGTCGAGGCGCTGGGGAAGGCTCACTACCTCCTCATGGCCCCCACGGCGAAGGAGATGGTAGGGCGCCACCTCAGTCTGGGCCTTGCAGAGCTCGAAGTGTCGGTGAAGAAGGTCGGCGACGCCTTCCGTGACCTGCGAGGCGAACCGCTCGACGTACGTGCTCACATGGCAGCTCTTGAGGATAAGCTCGCGGCGTTGGGCTTCGAACGGGAGAAAGTCGGCGTTACGGCACTGGCTTCCATGGTCGTGTCCGAGTGCGTCCCTGGGCTTGATGGACGGGCCTTCTACTCGCAGCTCTCGTCCGTAGCCCACGGCGAGACGGCCGGGGTGTCGGCGTTCCTTGGCAGGAACATCGAAGCCGGGATCGGGTTCGTCCAGCCCCCTGCGCTCGTGCTCCCGTTCATCGGGGCGATGACCAAGACCAGTTGCACGGTTGTCAGCGGGGTGGTCGCGCATTTCGGACTCGAGCAGGAGTACCAGGATGCCTGGAACAACGTCATCGCGGAGCGCATCGGTCCGCTGACGAACAGGCTCTTCGAAGCACAAGCATGAGGCCCGATTCGTTCGCATTCGCAGAGGGACCACCTCGACGGGCGCGCACTTCAATCCGTTCGTGGTGCGGCCGCCTCGCCAACACCATTCCGAATATCCCGTACTGTCGAGGTATGGAGCATCAAATCGTCCAGCTCTTTGGATCTTTGAATTGACAAACCGAAGATCCGGAAGATCCAAGGGCGAAGTGTCGCCCGAACTTCGGCGCATTCTCGACGCCTCAAGAGCTATGACCGCCAATGGACAAGAGTCCCGTCGGCACCACCTCGTACCCCGGTTCTATCTGGATCGCTGGGCCATCAACAATCGCCTTAGAGTGACCGACCTCTCTACCCGAAGGAGCTTTACTGCCGCGCCGATCAACGCGCTTATTGAGACCGATTACTACCGGGTACCAGATGGGGCCGTGGACGGTGGCTCTCCTGTGGTTTGGGAGACGTGGCTGTCAGATCTCGAGGGGCGCGCAGCCAAGGTCTTTGAGGCGATCGACTCGGACGGGCTAGGCAGCCTCGACGATACTCAATGGGGACATCTTCTTCACTTCATCGGGGTGCAGATCACCAGATCCCGCTCGCACCGCTATCAAGGGCGTTGGATGATGGGAGCTGGGCAGTACCAGCTTTGGGAACTGCACCGCCCTGGCGCGATTGAGGCCATGCTTACGCGGGCCGGGGAGGAACCGACCCCTGAGCGAGTCGGCCAGATCGAGCGCTATTTCGCTGCTGCTATCGCTGACCCTTGGAGCGTTCCGATGCTCGCTGAGCAGGAGATGGTCATGGCCATCCAAGGCGCAAGTGTGCTGGCCGAGGTGCTCAGTAGTCGCCAATTCGTGCTGTACAGCACGGCAAAGCCCCTACTTACAGGCGACGAGCCTGTCGTGCAGATCTACGAGAGAATGGGGGACGACCACCCTAACGGCGGGGGATATTTCGGAGCACCGGTTATCGTCTTCCCTTTAGGGCCCCATCAGGCGCTCGCCATGTTCCGGTCGAATATGCCTGTCCCGCATGGCCGCGAGCTGAACGCGTACGAGACCATTGAATTGAACCAAGTGATCGCCGCCAACGCGCATCGGCACATCGTCGAACAACCAGGCGGCCAACTCGGGACTAGGCTCCGTGTCCCTGACCTCAAGGAGCCAGCCCGCATTGTGAACGTACCGCCAGCCAACGGCGAGGGTGCTGAACTTGTCTGGATGCCTGCCCAACGCCGTTGGCACGGCGAACCCGACGCGCCGATTCGCCCAGTAAAGTCGTGGTGGCCGGTCGTTGTTCCACCGGCACCTCGACCGCCAGCTGGATGGCGTACCGAAGCTGCCCGTTAGGCATCCGCCAGGGGGCATCGTTTCGGGCGTCGAAGCCGTCACTCCTGTTTTGGCCCCTCGGATTAGGTGCCGAAGCGGTCGATTGCCTCCACCAGTGAGGGGGACTCCTGATTGATCCTTCGCTTGGAACTTGAGGACATCCCACACCGTCCGGCCGCGGCCGTCTTCGCTGTCTAGGGCTAGGACGGGGAGCCCCCAAGCGTCCACATTCCACCGGCAGCCCGGCTGCTCTTCGCAGACGAGGTCCCCGACGAAATAGGCGACCTCGCTCATGATCGGACCGTCCACATCGATCGTCTTCTCGTCTATGGCCCGGTCTAGGATCTGGACTCCGGGCCTGCCCGTCAGGTCCGCGTTGTGGAGAGCCGCCCATGCCGTCAGCAGGGGGTACTGGCCGATGCGGGCAATGTCGAGAGTTCTCAGTGGATCGGGGCCGCTCCCGACGGGACGGTAGGCTGCAACGCGGCGCTCTGGATATTCGCCTGCATAGGGTCGCGGAAGCCGACGTTGGCGCCGCTCGTCTCGACTGCGCTCCATGTCGTCAAGCTAGCATCATGCTCAGCTCTCAATGCCTCTCTGAACGATGCGGCTACGTGCTCGCTCAGGTCGACAACAGCTTCCTGATGCGGTGTCGGACGCTCTGCCCGACCCTCGGGTCGTCGACGACGGGTCGAATGGCTGCCAGCGGAATGTTCAGCGCGGGAAGCCTCGTAATCCACTCGAGCGCTCGGTCGATCCAGTAGTCAGACCTGGTTTCGAGTGCAGCTGCGAATACCTCCGCTGAGGGCAAGACATTGATCAGGTCGGCGGGCGAAATCCGAAGAATGTCCGCAGCGTCGGTGAGCTTCCCTTGCAGCGCTGCCGGATCGAGCTCGAGTAAGGGCAGGACTCCAACTACATCTGGCGGTTGGAGTTCATGCAGATGCCTCGTGCCGCTGCTGTCCACTGAAGCCCATAGCCAACGGCGTGACGCCTCGAGGACAAGTGCTTTCTGATCTTCGTCAAACAGTAAGACCTCAAACCAACGCCGAGTCTCGCCGGGCAACGAGCTAGCCGTCCAAGACGACGGCGGAACGAGGCGCGTGAGCGCGGCGGGCGTCAGCGTGTCAGCCAACGATGTTCACCCGTAACTAGCGGGTCGTGTCGGCGAATGGATTCACAGCCAGTCCAGTCGTGATGATCATCGAGGCCCCGATTACACTCGCCCGAAGGGCATGGGCCCTATGCCGGCCCTCGACCAGCGGCGTGCTGCTAGCTCGATCGCGTCGGACTCTCCTGCAAGGACAATGTGGAACGGGATCGCTGGCCGGTCCCACCATTCGCCGAGCTCGATCGGGTGGCTCCATGTCTCCGCAGCTGACTGCAGCGAACGGACGAACCATTCTAGAGTCCCGTCATCTTCGTCCGCCAGGAGATGGTCCGGCTCGACAATGGCCAGGACGTAGCCTTCGCCAGCAGGCAGCGTCTCGTCGAGATCGGCAATGCACTCGTTGAACGCGTCCATGGTCTCGCCGAAGTAGAGCGGGAACTGGAGTGCGGCGGCGAATTCGTCGAAGAGGCCGGACAGATTTCGCATCTTCCACCCCCGCAACGTGCGCACGGTCAGCCCAGAATCGGCCCAGCCCAACAGGGCGGTGCCTACGGCCTGTCGATCGCCTTTGACCAGAAGCGGTCGAAAGCCTAATTCGACCCCCAGCAACCGGCTGACTCCGGTTGCCCCTTCGTCCTCAATCACGCTCCTGACCGTATCGCAGTCGTCGCGCGCCACATCAGATTCCGTGTCCGCAAGCCGGCCATCCAGCGTGCTAGGGGTGCCCTTCAACCTTCCCCGAGGGCTCAGCCCAGCCCGAGGTGCGTATACCCCGCACGATGAATTGCCCTTTGAACGTACGACAACAGCAACATCCACGTCACGGACACCTACCCCAGCGGTCCTGGGTTGAGCCGTCATCCTGATTCTGGGACATGCCGCATCCGGAGAATCTTAAGATCGGAATCCTTCGCGAAGCCCGCCCCAGACCTGGTTCGGACCTGAATTGGCTCACATCAGCCGGTCAGGCAATCGCTCCTGAACCTCGCGCGAGGCAGCCTTTTGGGCTGGGGCACGCTCTCATGCGGCAATCGCCTCCTCCGGCATCGTGATGACTGCAGTGGGAGCTGGAGGGCTGGCTGTGAATGTGCGGCCCTCGCGCAGGAGCGCCCACAGGACATTGACGAGGCGCCGGGCCAGAGCGAGGATCGCCTGGGTGTGATTGCGGCCTTCGCAGCGCTTGCGGTCGTAGAACCTCCGCGAGGCCTCCGAGCTCTTCAGGCTCGAGAGGGCGGCCATGAAGAAGGCGCGCCGGAGCCGACGGTTGTACCGCTTGGGCCTGTGGTGGTTCCCCGCCACCCGCCCGGAGTCGCGCGCGACTGGGACGAGGCCGGCTAAGGCTGCCAGATGGCCGCTGTTGGGGAAGGACTCCAGACGTCCGTTGGTGACGGCGAGGAACTCGGCTCCGACCACCGGCCCGAATCCGGGCATGGACTCGATGATCTGCGCGGCTTCGTGTTCTCGGAAGCAGGCGGCGATTCTCTTGTCGAGCTCATAGATTTCGCCGTGGAGCCCGACAAGCTTGCGGGCCTGGGCGGCGACGAGCTCATTGACGATCTCCTCTCCCGGCAGCTCGATGGTCTGCGCCCCGGCGGCCGTGAGCGATTTTTCGGCCAGAGACAGAGCAGTGGGGCGTCGGACGCCAAGATCGATGAGCCTGCGGGAGAGCGCATCCTTGTCCATCCCGCGGAGCTGGGCTGGTGTCCTGGCCACGGTCAGCAGCTTCAGCGGGGCCAGAGTCTTCAGGTCAAGGGCCTGCTCGAGCGCGGGGAAGATCGAGGCAAGGCTGCTCCGGAGCCTGTTGATCCCGCGGACCCAGTCTTCGTTCAAGTCCTTCCGGTGAGACAGCAGCGGCATAAGCTGCGCCACGACTGGGTCCTTTGGCTCGACCGCCCGGAGATTGGCATGCAGGCGGGCGATGTCTGCGATTACGCGGGCGTCCTTCGCGTCGGTCTTGGACTCTCCGCCGAAAGCCGCGCTCATGCGGTTGACGACCCTGCCGGGAATGTAGACCAAGGTCTGGGCCGCGGCCAGGAGGAGCGTGCAGAGGATCGCAGACTCTCCGCTGGTGATGTCGATCGCCCACCGTGGCGATCGGGCCGTCGCGGTCCCCTTTCCGATCAGCTGCTCGATAGCTTCCTGGCTGTTGGAGATCCGCATCGACCAGACGGTCTTGCCATTGCTGTCGATGGCGCAGGCGTGGTGCTCGGTCTTGCCGACGTCGATGCCTATCCAGAGGTCATGGGCCGGGGCCAAATTGGTTCTCCTCTCGTCGATTCCATACCCACGGACGACCCCGCCGACAGGTCCCTAAGCAGCGACTCTTCGCATCAGATCTCAATCAGTGGTCGAGGCGTCCAGGGCCGGGGCGGCCATTCATTGTTAGCTTCACTCTCAGCACAAAGACGCAAGCCACACCCCGGCACCCGGGCTGTCCAAAGGCTATGCCAAGGACAGAAGAACCTTAGGGATAAGGACCAGGTCGAGACGGACGCCCAGAGCGCACTGTGCACCGGCAGCGAGCAGCTGCAGTCCCTCCAGCAGAAGTTCGCCTCCGACTGGACGGCCCTCCTCACCCTCCCGCACACCAACGGAACCGGAGAGGGCTAGACCACCTTCAACCAGCATCGTGCGCCAGGATGAACGTGCGCGGACTCCCTCAAGAACCCCGTTGAGTGCCCTCCGCAGAGAATGCGGTGGCTGCTCGCGTCTTCCGTCGCCCGCCGCACCCGAGGCGAGGACGGCAATCCCGATCCAGCTAGCCCCGGTGCTCCGAGAGAAGAGCCGGACAGGCGCTGAAGCGAAGCCCAAACTGAGACTCCAGCGATGACAGCGGGGCTTCGCCCCTTCTCGTTAGAGATGTAGGACAGGCAAGATCTGAGCATGAGCGGAGTCACCGTCACGGACGCCCGCTCGCGACTGTCGGCCCTTGTCGACGAAGTGAACCGCAAGCACGAGCCTGTCCACTTGACACGCAGGGGCCGCCGTGTCGCCGCGATCGTGGACGCACAGCAGATTCGCTAGCTCCTGGAGGACGCAGAGGAGCTCGCGCACATCCGAGCAGTGGATGCAGCGTGGGATGAGACGCAGCGCCTCCGCGAGGCGCGCCCATCCGGTGGGACCAGGCAAAGCGGGTCGCGGCCGAATGAGCGGCTACCGATCGAAGATCCATTTGCTGTCCGAGGTTCGATGTCAGGATCCGGTGGCCTTGACGCAAGAATGGGGCCGTGACCAGGACTCCGCGGGCCCGTCGCCCCTCACAGCTCCTCGTGGAGCACAGGGACGAGGTCCTCGAGCTCGCCCGCCGGCACCACGTCGGCAACGTGCGGGTGTTCGGATCCGCTGCCCGGGGCGAGGACGGACCCGAGTCCGACCTCGACCTCCTTGTCGCCCCCGACCCTGAGGCATCGCTGTTCGACCTCGCATTGTTACGACTCGACATAGTCGACCTGCTCGGAGGCATTGAGGTCGACGCCGTGACCACAGGCTCGAGCGGGCCGGGCCATGGAGCGCATCCTGGCTGAGGCGGTGCCGCTGTGAGCCGAGGGTCGATCAGCTGGTCGTGTCGCCCCGCTCATGCCGCAGCTTCGCCCGTTCAGCCTCAAGGCTCCTGCGGGCGAGCTTCAGCAGTGCTTGCAGCCCACGACGCGTCCCCTCCGGATCAGGATCGGGATCGTCCCCAAGCAGGGACCCTGCACCGAGATCGATAACGACATCATCGAGCGGGTCTATGCGCTCGTCGAAAGTACGCCCGCGGGCGGCGCCGCCGGGAACCGCGGGGTAGCGTTTCACGGCCACCGGACCTCCTGCTTTTTGCAGCCCATGCACCTTTCAGATTAGGGCCGAATCCTTCCATTTCGCGTCATACTCTGGCACCGGATCGGGCGGCCCGCATCATGCGAGCCGCCCCCCTTCCCGTTCTGGCGGCCCGGAGGTCGGTACCTACACCAGATCGGAGGTGTGCACAGAGCGGTGTGCAACGACCCGCACGTACGCCCGTGCGTTGATCCGGATTGGAAGTGCGTGAGCGTGTCTGTACCGAGGTGCGCCCGGAGAACCTGACGCAGAGATGTCCCATGGTCTGTTCGTGCCGACGCACGGGGCTTCGATCATTCATCCGTTCTCTCGTTCGTCTACAGGTCTGTATTCACCTCTGGACGGATGAGTGGCCGATGATCTGCGCATAGGTCAGCACGTTGGTTCGAAGCAACCTTTGTTCAGCCATCCCCATCGATGTCCGGATCGACGTTCGCCTGCGCATCTGATCAGAGGTCCGCAGACACATGCGCACAAACGTTCGAGACGCCGTTCGTCCCGTGGTCCGTACAGAGGTCCCCCCATCCGTCGACCCAGCGGTCCATACACCTTTCAGGAAGGAGGTGCGCACGCCACCGCTAGGTCAGCCCCAAGACCTGCCGTTGGAGACGATCGCCGCCGCCCTCAGGAGCTTCGCCGCCTGAGAGCGGGCGGACGGATCAGGGGCGGGAAGATTCCATAACAGATACGCCTATCTGTCGTGGAATCTTCCCAGCTCAGAGGCCAGGGCCAGCAGCTCATCGAGCCGCACAAGACGGTCCACGGCCCGATCTTCGAAGCCGCTCATGCAGCGAATGTCACCTGGATCTTCAGCGGCTTCACTTCGACCTCACCGTCGTCGTCCACGCACACCTCCACGAGATTTCCCGCCCAGCTCTGCTCGGCCGCCAAAACCTCAACCATCGTCTTGGTCCCGTCATCCCACTGGAGCTCAGAGCGCAATCTCTGGTGCCAATGGCCGGCGAACAAAGCCTTCGGTCGGACGCGCTCGACGGTGTCTTGGAGCAGAATCCGTGTCTGGTTGGCCCGCTCAATCGTCTTGGCGGAGAGCCCGGACATGCCTTTGAGCCCTGTCGCCCCCATTGGGACGTCGTGGGTGAGCATGAGCGTCACGCCTCCGGCCGATGCTTCGATCAGCTGCTGGGCCTGCTCGGGGGTCGGTTCTTCCTGGGGCCACCAGTCCCGGCCTTCACGTCGCCATGCCTTGTCGACACTGTACGCACCACCCAAGCCGGCGATTCTGACGCCGTCGTGCTCGATCACCACACCGTTTGGCAGGTAGGAGAACCGGTCCGCGACTCGGCGCGTGCCGTCCGGATTCGCGGGCAAGGTCTCGAGCGTGGCCCAGTTGTCATGATTGCCACCGACGAACGTATAGAGAATGTCGTTCTGCTCCAGCAGGAGGCGCATCCTCTTCTCAGTGCGGCCCCGGTGCTGTCCCGGCCAGTCAAAAGAAGCATCCCCGACGCAGTACAGGCGGTGGATCCCAGCGTGCTTGAGCGTCCGGCAGACGGCCCGGAAATGGCCATAGTGGCCATGCCAGTCGCCCATGACGCCGGCCCGCCAGACCATTAGGACCTGTCCAGGGGCTCGAGGGGTTGGATGGAAATGACGGTCGTGGTCTGGCGCAGCGTCACGCAGTCGGTCCTCACCCGGAGGAAGAAGGCCCCGTCCTCGCCGACGGTCAGCTTGTGAATCCCCACCAGGGGCAGCGTCTCGCCGTCCCTCCTTAAGTCGGCGATGAGGTCCCTCTCGGTCACCTGGGGGGCCTGCCGGGGGAGCCTGGTGACAGTGCTGATGCCACCTGGGCGGACTGATATACGGTGGGTCGATCCTGAGGCAGTCGTGAGCAGCCAGTCGCCCGCATCCAAATCCGTGAGCGTCTGCATCTTCCGGGCCCTCCATGTAGTCAGCGAGGGCTTCAGACTATCGAGGGCACGATTTCATTAGTGTTCCGAACATTAATGAAATCTCAGGCCAGCCCTACGCTGTACCCAAACGCATGCGCTCTCCCGCCCGTCCGGCCACAGAACTTCAGATGCGGCCGAACCGTATCGAAACGAGGCCACTATGACGATCAGCATCGAAGACGCTCTTCGCGCCTGGGCGCGGGGACGGTATGACACCGAGGCGGGCGTGGAGCTGCTGATCCGCCAGGGCAGCGCAATCTACGACGGTGTCCCCTGGATCGACCGCGAAGGTGACATCGCTTCGGTCGACGTGGACAAGCTCCTCTACGAATCCGGCGTCTGGTCCGGTGGTGAGCAGCGTGGTTCGCATCGCCGTCTCGCTGCTCGTCGGCCCCGCTGTGGACCTGTCGGAGGCCACCACTCTGGACCGCCGGAATCTTGCACTGGTCCTTGCCGCGATCGCGCACGCGGCCGGCTCGCATGAAGACGCAGACCTCCGGTACGACGGCCAGGGGAACCCCACGGGCACCGTCCGGCTTGAATCCCTCTACCCCTGGCCCGCCTGACGCCAGCCGCCCAGTCCGGCTTTCCAGCTCATCCCAGAAGCCGACGG
>NZ_SSCL01000002.1 GCF_005876955.1 Sinomonas gamaensis | reverse complement strand
AACCCGGAAGCTAAGCCCCACAGCGCCGATGGTACTGCACCCGCCAGGGTGTGGGAGAGTAGGACACCGCCGGAACACACCACACGGGTGGGCCCCACAACGCAGTGGGGCCCACCCCCATTTAACAAGCCATACCTTATGCGAGCATCGAGGCCCGCACCGACGAACTAGACTTGATGTCGGATTTGCCCTCGTAGGGCGGACTTCAAGAACTTGTTAATCTGCGGTTTCGAGCCGCAACAGCTGCAGCCGCCAGATGCGTCTGCACAAGGAAAGGAACCACATGGCAGAGGACTTCAGGCGCGGCCAAGGCGGACGGGGGTTTGGTGGCCCGCGTCGTGGCGCCGGAGGCCGGGGCTCTGATCGGTCTGGTGGTGCCTTCCGCGGTGCGAACAATTCTGGCGGTGAACCTCGCGGCTTCCGCGACCGTCGACGTGACGAGGACAATCCTTCGTGGGGCGCACGTGGTGGTGAGCGTGACCGTTCCCGCGATGAGCGCGACCGCGGGGATCGTCGCGACGATCGTGGCGAGCGCCGGTCGTACCGTCCTGCCGGGCAGGGCGAACGCCGGCCGTTCGGTGACCGCGGCGATCGCCCTCGCTACGGCCAGGATGACCGCGGGGATCGTCGTCCCTACGGCGATCGCGGGGATCGCGACAATCGCCGTCCCTTCGGCGATCGCAGCGAGCGCCGCCCGTACGGCGATCGTCCTGATCGTGGTGAGCGTCGTCCCTTCGGTGATCGTGGTGAGCGTCCGAGGTTTGACCGTGAGGATCGTGGTGAGCGGCGTCCTTATGGTGATCGTCGCGATCGGGGTGAGCGGCGGCCGTATGGTGACCGCCCTGACCGTGGTGAGCGTCGTCCTTATGGTGACCGGGGTGAGCGTCGGCCGTATGGTGACCGCCCTGACCGTGGTGAGCGTCGTCCTTATGGTGACCGGGGTGAGCGTCGGCCGTATGGTGATCGTCCTGATCGTGGTGAGCGGCGGCCGTATGGTGACCGCCCTGACCGTGGTGAGCGGCGTTCCTTCGGTGATCGTGGTGAGCGGCGCCCGTATGGTGAGCGTCCCGATCGTGGTGAGCGGCGTCCGTTCGGTGATCGTGGTGAGCGTCCGAGGTTTGACCGTGAGGACCGTGGTGAGCGTCGGCCGTATGGCGATCGTCCCGATCGTGGTGAGCGGCGCCCGTATGGCGACCGCGAGGACCGTGGCGAGCGCAGGCCCTATGGTGACCGACCGAACCGTGGTGAGCGCACCTCGTACGGTGACCGTGGTGAGCGCCCGCGGTTTGACCGTGAGGACCGTGGTGAGCGTCGTCCGTACGGTGACCGTCCCGATCGTGGTGAGCGTCGTCCGTACGGTGACCGTCCCGACCGTGGCGAGCGATCCGAGCGGCCGCGTTTTGAGCGTCAAGGCGGCCACGAGCACCGCGAAGAGGGCTTCAGGCGCGAGCACAATGCAGGGGACCTGCGTGCTTCGAACCGACCGGATCGCGAGCGGTCGCCCGAGATCGACCCGGACGTCACGGGCAAGGAGCTCGACCGCGGCACGATGGCTCAGCTGCGGACGCTCGATGGCCGGAACGCGGAATGGGTTTCGAAGCATCTTGTCATGGCAGGGCGCCTGATTGACATCAACCCCGAGCTGGCGTTCGAGCATGCCCTGGCGGCAAGCCGTCGTGGCGGCCGGATCGGCGCTGTGCGCGAAGCCGTGGGAATGACGGCGTACGCCGCTGGTCACTATGACGACGCCCTGCGCGAATTCCGGACGTTCCGCCGGATTACGGGGTCGAGCATTCACCTTCCTCACATGGCCGATTGCGAGCGTGGGCTCGGGCGGCCGGAGAAGGCGCTCGAGCTGGCGCGCTCCGAGGAGCGCGACATGCTCGATACGGCCAGCAAAGTGGAACTGGCCATCGTCGCCTCAGGCGCGCGGGCAGACATGGGCGACTTCGCGGGCGCAGTGGAGGAGCTGGAGATTCCGCAGCTCGACCTCAATCGCGCCTTCTCGTTCAGCCCCCGGCTGTTCGAGGCTTATGCCGACGCGCTGAGCGCTGCGGGGCGCGCGGACGAGGCAGCCAAGTGGTATCGCCAGATCGGGGTGGCAGAGAGCGCCCTCGGCGTCGGAGAGTTCAGTGAGCCGGACATCCTCGACCTCGGCGAGGACGAAGAGGACGAGGCCGATCTCTATGTCGGCTCCGATGAAGACGACGAAACTCAGGCCGACGAGAGCCACGCGGAGGAAGAAAGCGACGCCCAAGCCGACGAGAGCGCGGACGAGACTGGCAGCCGAGCGGACGACGAGGGTCCGGCGGCCGAGGAGTCGGCTCTGGCCGAGGACGAGATCGGCGTGACCGAGCGCGACGAGTCGGAGCTGGTCGGCAGCGACAGTGAAGGCGAAGCTCCCGGCACTGCCGGCTCGGACGATGCCTGAGTCGCTGCAAGGAACCACCGTCTTCATCGACGCCTTCGACGCGGTTCTGTCCGATCTGGACGGTGTCGTATATGCGGGCCCCCACGCGATCCCCGGAGCACCGGAGGCGCTGCGGGGGCTCGCTGGCCGCGGCGTGCGCCTTGGTTACGTGACCAACAACGCCTCGCGCTCCACAGCTGAGGTCGCCGCCCACCTGCGCGAGCTCGGCGCGCCCGCCGAGACGGACGACGTCGTGAGCTCCGCACAGGCGGGCGCCGAGCTGCTTGCCCGCAAGGTGCCAGCGGGATCGAAGGTTCTGGTGACCGGAAGCCCCGCGCTGCGCCGCGAAGTCGAAGCTCGTGGGCTCGTTCCGGTCCACTCGGCGGAGGACGAGCCCGTTGCGGTCATCCAGGGCTTCAGCCCGGATCTGGGATGGCGTGACCTCGCGGAAGCGTCCTACGCAGTGGCCGGGGGCGCACTCTGGATCGCGACGAACACCGACCTTTCGATTCCGCAGGCCCGCGGGATCGCGCCGGGCAACGGGAGTCTCGTGAATGCAGTCCGTGCGGCCACGGCAAAGGAGCCGCTCGTCGCGGGCAAGCCCGAAGCGCCGCTGTTCCTTACCGCGGCAGAACGCCTCGGGGCCCGGCGGCCGCTGGTCGTCGGCGACCGGCTGGACACCGATATTCTCGGCGGCAACCGGGCTGGGTTCGAAACGGCGGCGGTTCTGACGGGGGTCGACACGAGACAGAGCATCCTCGCCGCGAGGACCGAGGAGCGACCCACCTACATCCTCGCGACGCTGGACGAGCTCTACGCCCCCTACGCGTTCCCCGAGGCGTTCGACGGCGGGTGGCGGGCTGGGCGTTCTCAGGCCAGGGTCGAGGGCAGGACCATTCGCGTCAGCGGCCAGCCTGAGGACCTCGACGCGTGGCGTGCAGCGTGCGCAGCGTGGTGGGAGGCCCAGCCGGACAGCGAAGAGCCGACCGCCCCCGAACTCGTCTGGGAGCGCTGACGCCCAGTCCACCGAGCCATCGATAAGCTGGGGGATATGAGCGAGGAAACGCCCGTGATGGACCGTGCTCTGGCGCTGCTGGAGCAGGCGAGCTCCCTCGGCGGCGTGGAGCGGGCCGAGGCCTTCGAACAGTTCCATGACGCTCTCGCCACTGCACTCGATGAGGAGCCGGGGGACTAGCGCGTGCCGCGACTGGACCTCGAACTCGTCAGCCGCGGACTGGCCCGCTCTCGTACCCATGCCGCCAAGCTCATCGCGGACGGGCACGTGTCCGTCGCCGGTCACACGGTGGCCAAGCCCTCCCTCGCAGTGTCCTCTGACGACTCGATCGACGTCGAGGCTTCCGAGCACGATCGCTACGCAAGCCGGGCCGGCCACAAGCTCGCCGGGGCCCTTGCGCGCTTTCCGGAGGTCCGGCCGCAAGGCCTCGTGTGCCTGGACGCCGGCGCGTCGACGGGAGGCTTCACGGATGTCCTCCTGGAAGCGGGGGCGGCGCGCGTCGTCGCAGTGGACGTCGGCCACGACCAGCTGGTCGAGCGGCTCAGGGCGGACCAACGGGTCGCCGTCCACGAAGGACTCAACGTCCGGGACCTCACGCCAGGCCTGATCGGAGGCACGGTGGGCCTCACCGTGGCCGACCTGTCGTTCATCTCGCTCACGCTTGTCATTGACGCTCTGGCCGGCAGCACTGAGCCCGGCGGCGACCTCCTCCTCATGGTCAAGCCACAGTTCGAGGTGGGCCGCGAGCGGCTGGCGAAGACCGGCGTCGTCAGCTCCGACGCCGAGCGTCGGCGCGCCGTCGAAGGCGTGGCGCGGGCCGCCGTCGAATCCGGCCTCGCCCTGCGCGGGCTCGCCGAGAGTCCGCTGCCCGGCCAAGACGGCAACGTGGAATACTTCCTGTGGCTGAGGCGTCCGGGAGGGGATGACCTCGATGACCCGGTGGGAGTCGAAGAACTCCTCAACACCGTGTGGCCTGATCCGACGGCCCGAGGAAGGGGAACGCCATGAACAGACGCGTGCTTGTCTTGGCGCACACTGGCCGAGAGGAGTCGATGATCGCGGCCCAGGAGGCCTGCGCCCAGCTCCACGGCTCAGGCCTTGTGCCGGTGATGGCGGACCAGCAGCAGAAGGACCTCGAGGCCCATTTCGGGGGCCTCGACCACCCCACCGAGATCCTCGGCCGCGACGTGGAGCTGGCGGATGTGGAGCTCGTCATGGTCCTCGGCGGAGATGGCACAATCCTGCGGGCCGCGGAGCTCGTCCGCGAGGTCGACGTGCCGCTCCTGGGGGTGAATCTGGGCCATGTCGGCTTCCTCGCTGAGAGCGAGCGGGCAGACCTCGCCCAGACCGTCGAGTGGATTGCGAGCCGGAGCTATTCCGTCGAGGAGCGCATGACCATCGACGTCACGGTGTGGATCCGCGGACGCAAGGTAGCTCATAGCTGGGCCCTCAACGAGGCGGCCATCGAGAAGGCCAGCCGCGAGCGCATGATCGAAGTGGTCACGGAGGTCGACGGCAAGCCGCTCACGTCCTTCGGATGCGACGGCGTGGTCCTCGCGACGCCCACGGGGAGCACCGCGTACTCGTTTTCCGCGGGTGGTCCCGTCGTATGGCCGGAGGTCGAGGCGCTGCTCATCGCCCCCATCAGCGCCCATGCGCTCTTCGCGCGGCCCCTTGTCGTCTCCCCGCATTCGAGGCTGGCGATCGAGATCCTCAACCGCACCGACGCCCAAGGGGTCCTGTGGTGTGATGGCAGGCGCAGCGTGGACCTGCCGCCGGGCGCGCGCGTCGAGGTGACGAGATCGCCACGTCCGGTGAGGCTCGCCCGCATCAGCGCAACGCCCTTCTCCGCCCGACTGGTCCGGAAGTTCGAGCTTCCCATTCACGGCTGGCGCGGGCCCGCACCTCTTGGCAGCAACGGAGGCGGCGCGGTGGCGGAGCTCCCCGCCCAGCCGTGGTCGGGCAGGAAGATCGGAAGCATCCACGCCAGTGCAGAGGCTACCGGCGCAGAGGCGAAGGCAGAGATCGGGAAGGACAGCGACCAGTGATCGAAGAACTTCGGATCCGCGACTTGGGCGTCATCGCCGACGCCGCCTTGCCCCTCGGACCGGGCTTGAGCGTGGTCACGGGTGAAACCGGAGCGGGCAAGACGATGGTGGTCACTGCGCTCGGCCTCCTCCTCGGCGGTCGTTCCGATGCTGGGGCCGTCCGGGTGGGCGCGAAGTCCGCCCTCGCCGAGGCGAGCGTGAGACTTGCGCCCGGGCACGCCGCCGTCGAGCGCGCGCTTGATGCGGGGGCCGAGGTTGACGAGCACGACGGCGTTGCGGACCTGCTGCTCGCCCGCACCGTGAGTGCGGATGGGCGGAGCCGGGCCCATCTGGGCGGCCGCGCGGCGCCGGTCGGTGCCCTCGCCGAGGTGGGACAGCAGCTCGTGGTGATCCACGGCCAATCGGAGCAGCTGCGGCTCAAGAGCTCGGCCGCCCAAAGGGAGGCGCTCGACCGTTTCGCGGGCGACGAGTTCGCGGCCAGATTGGGGGAGTACACCTCCCTGTACGCGGGCTGGACCGCGGCGCAGCGGGAGCTGGCCGAACTGACCTCGGCGTCGCGGGAGCGGATCCGAGAAGCGGAGGCGCTTGAGGCGGCGCTCGAGGAGATCGCCGCCGTCGACCCTCAGCCGGGCGAGGACGAGGAGCTCAGAACCGAGTCCCTCAGGCTTTCCAATCTGGAGGCGTTGAGGCTCGCTGCGCAGCAGGCGCACGAGGCGCTCGTCGCAGAGGACTTCGGTGACGCCGGCGATGCCACTACGCTCGTGGACGCCGCCAAGCGGGCGCTCGACCAGGTCTCCGAGCACGACCCTGCGCTGGCCGCGGCAGCCGAGCGGCTCACCGAGGTCGGCTACGTGCTCGCGGACATCGCGGGCGAGCTCGCGAGCTACGGTGCATCGCTCGACGCTGACGGACCTGGGCGGCTCGCGGAAGTCGAGGAGCGGCGCGCAGCACTCGGTGGCCTCATCCGCAAGTACGCCCCCAGCGTGGACGAGGTCATCGCCTGGGCCGAGGCCGGCCAGAAGCGACTCTACGAGCTGCAGGACGACGGCGGCCGCATCGAGGTCCTCGGCGAGCAGGTCGCGCGCGACGAGGAGAAGCTCCGGGCGCTGGCCACGGAGCTCACCGTACGCCGCAGGGACGCTGCCGCCGAGCTCGCGCTCCGGGTGAGCGACGAGCTCACCGCGCTCGCGATGCCGGATGCGACCCTTCAAGTGACGGTCGAGGAGACGGCCGAGCTCGGCCCCCTCGGAGCCGACGAGGTGGCGATCCTCCTCCGTCCCCATGCCGGGGCTCCGGCCCGGGCACTCGGCAAGGGCGCCTCAGGCGGAGAGCTCTCGCGGGTCATGCTCGCGATCGAGGTGGTGCTCGCCGCCGTGGACCCTGTGCCGACGTTTGTCTTCGACGAAGTGGACGCCGGGGTCGGCGGCCGTGCGGCGGTCGAGATCGGACGGCGGCTGGCCATGCTCGCACGGCACGTCCAAGTGCTCGTGGTGACGCACCTGCCGCAGGTCGCAGCGTTCGCTGACCGCCATATCAGGGTCACCAAGACCTCTGTCGCATCGGGCGCACGCGGGGACGACGGGAGCGAGGGTGTCGCAGGGTTCACCTCGAGCGATGTGGCGCTCCTCGCAGAGGACGAGCGCGTAATCGAACTGGCCCGCATGCTGGCCGGGCAGGAGGACTCGGCTTCCGCGAGGGCCCACGCCCAAGAGCTCCTCGACGACGCGCGATCGGAGCGCGAGAAGGTTCCGGCAAAAGCAGCTGCGGCGCGCGGGGCAACCCGTTCCCGGTCGCCGAAGAGATGATAAGCTCGAATTCCGTGGTGCATCGCTCTCATTCCCGATTCTCAGACGCCGACAAGACGACCAAGCAGATCTTCGTGACCGGAGGCGTGGCCTCTTCGCTCGGAAAGGGTCTGACGGCGTCGAGCCTCGGGCACCTCCTGCGAGGACGCGGTCTCTCCGTCACGATGCAGAAGCTCGACCCGTACCTCAACGTGGACCCGGGCACAATGAACCCCTTCCAGCACGGCGAGGTCTTCGTGACCGACGACGGTGCTGAGACCGACCTCGACATCGGGCATTACGAGCGGTTCCTCGACGAGTCCCTCGACGGCTCGGCGAACGTGACCACCGGTCAGGTCTACTCGACGGTCATCGCCAAGGAGCGCCGCGGCGAGTACCTCGGCGACACCGTCCAGGTCATCCCGCACATCACCGACGAGATCAAGCGGCGCATGCGGCTTCCCTCCGAAGGCCCCGACGCGCCGGACGTCATCATCACCGAGATCGGCGGAACGGTCGGGGACATCGAGTCGCAGCCGTTCCTCGAGGCGGCGCGTCAGGTCCGTCAGGACATCGGCCGCGGCAACGTCTTCTTCCTGCACGTCTCCCTCGTGCCGTACATCGGCCCGTCCCAGGAGCTCAAGACCAAGCCGACGCAGCACTCGGTCGCGGCCCTGCGCTCGATCGGCATCCAGCCCGAGGCGATCGTGGTGCGCTCTGATCGCCAGATCCCGGAAGCGATGCGGGACAAGATCGGCCGCATGTGCGACGTGGACACGGACGCGGTGGTGAACTGCCCCGACGCCCCGAGCATCTACGACATCCCGAAGGTCATCCACGCGCAGGGCCTCGATTCGTACATCGTCCGCGCGCTCGACCTGCCGTTCAAGGACGTCGACTGGACCAAGTGGGACCGTCTCCTCAAAGCGGTCCACGAGCCGGCGCACGAGGTGAACATCGCACTCGTCGGCAAGTACATCGACCTGCCGGACGCCTATCTCTCGGTCACCGAGGCCCTCCGCGCGGGCGGCTTCGCGAACGATACGAAGGTCAACATCCGCTGGGTGGCCTCGGACGAGTGCCAGACGCCGGAAGGCGCTGAGAAGGCCCTTGCAGGCGTTGACGCCATCGTTGTGCCGGGCGGGTTCGGCATCCGCGGGCTCGAGGGCAAGCTCGGGGCGCTTACGTTCTCGCGCGAGCGAGGGCTCCCCACGCTGGGCCTGTGCCTCGGCCTCCAGTGCATGGTGATCGAGTACGCGCGCAACGTCGTAGGGCTCGAGGGAGCGTCGTCGACCGAGTTCGAGCCGGATTCGAAGTACCCGGTCATCGCGACCATGGCCGAGCAGCTCGACATTGTCGAGGGCAAGGGCGACATGGGAGGGACGATGCGCCTGGGCCTGTACGACGCCGTCCTTCAGGACAACTCGGTTGTCGCCGAAACGTACGGGGCCACGAAGGTCTCCGAGCGCCACCGCCACCGCTACGAGGTCAACAACGCGTACCGGGATCAGCTCGGCGAGGCCGGCTTCGTCTTCTCGGGAACGTCTCCGGACGGCAAGCTCGTCGAGTTCGTCGAGCTCCCGCGCGAGACGCATCCGTACTACGTGGCCACGCAGGCTCACCCGGAGCTCAGCTCTCGGCCGACCCGCCCGCACCCGCTCTTCGTGGGGCTCGTGAAGGCCGCGCTCGATCGCCGGTCCCAGAGCTCTTCGGGCAAGTACGAGCCCAAACGCGCCGCGAAGGCTGCGTCTGCGGCCCAGAAGTCCGAGTAGGAAGCCGCGATGACGACGCACGCGCCGCGGCCGCACCTCGAGGATGCGCTGAGCCCGCGGCGCGTGCTCTCCTCGGAGGCTGTCTACAAGGGCAAGATCTGGGACGTCCGCTCGGACACCTTCGAGCTCTCGCCCGGGTCGGAGCCCCTCCGCCGGGAGTTCATCGAGCATCCGGGCGCCGTTGCGATCCTTCCGATGGACGAGGACGGCAGAGTGCTGCTGCTGAGGCAGTACCGGCACCCCGTGGGCATGCTCCTGTGGGAGGTGCCAGCGGGCATTCTCGATGTCGACGGCGAATCGAACCTGGATGCCGCGGCGCGGGAGCTCGCCGAGGAGGCAGATCTCGCGGCTGGCGAGTGGAACGTCCTCGTCGACTTCTTCAACTCCCCGGGATCCTCGAGCGAGGCCATCCGCATCTACCTTGCGCGGCGGCTTTCGGTGATCCCACACCACGAGCGGCACGAGCGGACGGCCGAGGAGTCGGAGATCGAGTTCGCCTGGGTGAGCCTCGACGAGGCGGCCGAAGCGGTTCTGGACGGCCGCCTGCACAACCCGAGCGCCGTCGTCGCCATCCTCGCGGCGCGGGAGGCGAGTCGCCGGGACTTCCAGGGCCTCCGGCCCGGAGACGAGCCCTGGCCCGCGCATCCGGCGCAGCGCTGATGGCAGACGGGCGCCTCGAACCGGCGCGGGCGCTCGCGTCCGGGGTCGACGACTACCTCCGGCACCTTGCCGTCGAGCGCGGCCTCGCCGCGAACACCCTTGCCGCCTACCGCCGGGATCTCCGGCGCTATCTCGAGTACCTCGCGTCGTGCGGCCTCGAGTCGCCGGGTGACGTCGCCCGGCAGCACGTCTCCCGGTTCGCGGAGGCGCTTCGGGACGGAGCCGACGGCGGCACCCCCTTGGGCGTGCGCTCGGCGGCGCGCACCGTGGTCGCGGTCCGCGGCCTGCACCGCTTCTGGGCCCTCGAAGGGACGACGGCGGGAGATCCCGCCGCCGATGTCCACCCGCCCCTGCCGGGGCAGCGCCTGCCCAAGGCGATCCCGGTCGACGACGTGGCCCGCATCCTCGACGCCGCCTCGGTGGACACCCCGACCGGACTCCGCGATCGAGCCCTCCTCGAATTCCTCTACTCGACGGGCGCGCGCATCAGCGAGGCCGTGGGGCTGGATGTCGACGACATCCGCCTCGGCGGCGCGGACGACGACGGACCTGCCGTCGTGCGCCTCTTCGGCAAGGGCTCGAAGGCCCGGCTCGTCCCCCTAGGTTCGTATGGGGCACGCGCCGTCGACGACTACCTCGTCCGGGGACGGCCGGCTCTGGCCGGTAAGGGCGCCGGAACGCCCGCGCTCTTCCTCAACGCCCGAGGCGGCAGGCTCAGCCGCCAGAGCGCGTGGACCATCCTGAAGGATGCAGCCGAGCGCGCGAAGATCGACCGCGACGTCTCCCCGCACACGCTCCGCCACTCGTTCGCGACCCACCTCCTCGAGGGCGGCGCCGACGTCCGAGTGGTCCAAGAACTCCTCGGCCACGCGTCCGTGACCACCACGCAGGTCTACACGCTGGTCACGGCCGAGACGCTCCGCGAGGTGTACGCCGCGGCGCACCCCAGGGCCCGCGGGTAATGGGCGCGCCCATCGCGCTGTGCTTCCTCCTCCGCGACTCCCCTGAAGGATCCCAGGTTCTGCTCGGCCGCAAGAAGCGCGGCTTCGGGCGCGGCAAGATCGTCGGCCTCGGCGGCCACATCGAACCGGGGGAGTCACCGGCGGAGGCCGCTGTGCGAGAGCTGTTCGAGGAGGCGGGCGTGGTGCTCGAGGTCTCCGCCGTCTGCCCGGCCGGCACGATCGACTTCAGGTTTCCAGCGCGTCCCGAATGGGATATGGAATGCGTCATGTTCACGTGCCGGTCGTGGTCGGGGGAGGTCATCGAGACGGAGGAGATCGCCCCCGCGTGGTACCCCGTCGAGTCGCTCCCGATCACGGACATGTGGCAGGACGCGGACCACTGGCTGCCCGTGGTCCTCTCGGGCGTGGCGTCGGACTTCCTCGTGGTCATGGCCGAGGACAACGAGACCGTGGCCCAGTTCGCTGTCCTCGGCTAGTTGACTAGTCGATGTGCCGCTCGTCGGGGCCGTTGTAGGCGCTGAGCGGCCGGATGAGGGAGTTGCTCTCGAGCTGCTCCATGATGTGGGCGGTCCACCCGACGATCCTGCTGGCGACGAACAGCGGTGTGAAGGTGGGGATGTCGAAGCCCATCAGGTGGTACGCGGGCCCCGTGGGGTAGTCGAGGTTGGGCTTGATGCCCTTGGCCTCGTCCATGGACTGCTCGAGCCCGTCGTAGAGGCCGAGGATCTCGGGGCGCCCGTAGTAGGTGATGAGGTCGTCGAGGGCGGCCTTCATGGTGGGGACGCGGGAGTCGCCGTGCTTGTAGACGCGGTGCCCGAAGCCCATGACCTTCTTCTTGGCCGCGAGGGCGTTGTCCATCCAGGCCTTGGCGCGGGCCTTGGCGTCCTCGTGGGATTCGTTCGGGTCGATCCCGATCTCCTCGAAGGTCTCCATGACCGCTTCGTTGGCCCCGCCGTGGAGAGGGCCCTTGAGGGCGCCGATCGCGGCGGTCACGGCGGAGTGGAGGTCGGAGAGCGTGGAGGTGACGACGCGGGCGGTGAAGGTGGAGGCGTTGAAGGAGTGCTCTGCGTAGAGGATCATCGAAACCTCGAACGCCCGGATGACCTCGGGGGCGGCCTCTTCGCCGAAGGTCATCCACAGGAAGTTCGCCGAGTAGCCGAGGTCCTCCCGCGGCTCGATGGGCTCCTGGCCGCGCCGACGGCGTTGGTCGTAGGCGACGACGGCGGGCATGGCCGCGAACAGGTCGACGGCCTTGGCGAGGTTTGCGTCCCGGGAGGAGTCCGAGGCGCGGGGGTCTCGGGCGCCGATGACCGACGCGGCGGTGCGGCAGACGTCCATCGGGTGGGACGTCGTCGGCAGCTCGTCGATGACCCGCTTCACGACGGGGTCGAGCGCGCGGCCGGCGCGCTCCTGCCGTTCGAACGCGGCGAGCTGGTCACGGGAGGGGAGTTCGCCGTTCCAGATGAGCCAGGCGACCTCCTCCATCGAGCAACGGGCCGCGAGCTCTTGCACGGGGTAGCCCCGGTAGAGCAGCGAGTTGGTGTCGGGGTTGACCTTCGAGATGGCGGTGTAGTCCACCACCACGCCCGCAAGGCCCTTCTTGATCTCGTCGGTGTTCGATTGCTGCGTCATAGCAGGACTCCTTCGGTGGTGGCTGCCTCAGGGCTCAGTATCGGCCCGGAACCTGAAAGTTGAACACACTGGTATCGAATCGGTTGTACGCCTCGTAATCGACCAGTTCGTAGAGGCGAGTGCGCGTCAGCATGTTCTCGACTTGGGCCTCCTGAGTGCCGTGCGCCGCAATTGCTTCCAGCGTACGTTCTGCCGCGCCCATGGCAATCCTCAAAAGGGTCACCGGGTAGATGACGATGTTGATGCCGACGCTTTGGAGCTCGTCGGTGGTGAAGAGGCGGCTCTTGCCGAAATCGGTCATGTTGGCCAGAACGGGGACGTCGACAGCGTCGCGGATGGCCTTGAACTCCTCGAGGGTGCCCATGGCCTCGGGGAAGATCGCGTCCGCCCCGGCCTCCACGAGGGCCCTGGCTCGCTCGGCCGCTGCCTTGAGCCCCGCGGCGCCGGGTTCGGTGGCGCGGATGTCGGTGCGGGCCATGATGAGGAAGTTCTCATCGCGGCGGGCGTCGGCGGCCGCGCGGATGCGCTTCAGGGCGGTGTCGAGGTCGACGACGGCCTTCCCATCGAGGTGCCCGCAGCGCTTGGGGTTGACCTGGTCCTCGATGTGGCAGCCGGTCAGGCCGGCGTTCTCGAGCTCCTGGACGGTGCGGGCGACGTTCATCGGCTCACCGAAGCCGGTGTCGGCGTCCACGATCGCGGGCAGGTCGGTCATGCGGGCGATCTGCCCGGCCCTGGTGGCGACCTCGGTCAGGGTCGTCAGCCCGATGTCCGGCAGGCCGAGGTCGTTGGCCAGGACAGCGCCGGAGATATACACCCCGGGGAAGCCCTTCTCCTCGATCAGGCGCGCGGAGAGCGGGCTGAACGCGCCGGGGAACTGCTGGATGCGCCCGGAGGCGAGGGCGTCGCGAAGGCGGATCCGCTTCTGTTCGGGGGTGGTCTTGGAGTACAGCATGGTTTTAGAAAAGTCCCTTCGGTCCCTTGGCGAGGTCGATGACCCCGTCCTTGGCCAGGATGTTCAGCGCATCGAGCTCGCCGGGCGCGAGCTCGGGCAGCCGCTGGACCGTCTCGAGGAACCTTTCGATCTCCTCTTGGGCGACGGCATCGGCGGCCAGGGTGCGGAACTTGGCGATGTACTGCTCGCGGCCGAAGGGCCGGGCGCCGAGCGGGTGCGCGTCCGCGACAGAGATCGAGTCCTCGATCACGGACCCGTCCGCGAGGGTGATCACGACCGAGCCGCCGAAGGCCTTCTCGGCGATGTCCAGGGAGTGGTACCGGCGGGTCCACTCGGGGTCCTCCTCGGTGGTGATCTTGTGCCACAGCGCCACGGTGTCGGCCCGGGCGGCCCGCTCGGGGGCGTAGGAGTCCACGTGGTGCCAGGCCCCGTCCTGCAGGGCGACGGCGAAGATGTACGGGATCGAGTGGTCCAGGGTCTCCCGGGAGGCGGTGGGGTCGTACTTCTGCGGGTCGTTCGCCCCGGAGCCGATCACGTAGTGGGTGTGGTGGCTCGTGCGGATCAGGATGCTCTGCACGTTCTCGGGATCCGTGATCTCGGGGTGCTCGCGGTGCAGCTTGCGGGCCAGGTCGATCCAGGCCTGAGCCTGGTACTCGGCAGAGTGCTCCTTCGTGTAGGTGTCGAGGATGGCGCGCTTGGCCTCGCCGGGGGCGGGGAGCGGGACCTCGTAGGCGGCGTCCGGGCCGTCGAGGAGCCGGGCGATGACCCCGTCCTCGCCCTCGTAGATCGGCACGGGGGAGGTCTGCCCGCGCATCGCCCGATCCACCGCCTCGACGGCCATCTTCCCGGCGAAGGCGGGAGCATGGGCCTTCCACGTGGAGATCTCGCCCTTGCGGGACTGCCGGGTGGCGGTGGTGGTGTGGAGCGCCTGCCCGATGGCTTGGAAGATCGTCTCGACGTCGAGTCCGAGCAGGGTCCCGATCCCGGCGGCGGCGGAGGGGCCGAGGTGGGCGACGTGGTCGATCTTGTGCCTGTGCAGGCTGATGGCCTTGGCCAGGTCGACCTGGACCTCGTACCCGGTCGCGATCCCGCGGATCAGGTCACGCCCGCTCGAGCCGGCGTGCTGGCCCACGGCCAGGATCGGCGGGATGTTGTCCCCAGGGTGGGAGTACTCCGCGGCCAGGAACGTGTCGTGGTAGTCCAGCTCCCGCACCGCGACCCCGTTCGCCCACGCCGCCCACTCCGGGGAGACGCGGTCGCCGATCCCGTACACGAGGGCGCCCCGGCCGCCGGTGGAGGCCGGATGCGACAGGGCCTGGGCCCGGGCGGAGACGATCGGCGCACGGTTCAAGGAGGCGATGGCAACTGAGGCGTTGTCGATGATCCGGTTGACCACCATCTCGGTCACCTCGGGGGTGACCTCGACCGGGTCCGCGGCGACCTCGGCGATCTTGTACGCGAGCTGCTCCTGGCGCGGGAGCTTCTCCTCGCTGCGGTAGACGCGGACCTTGTGCAGCTCAACCATGGCTGGCCTCTCGTTTCTCGGAATTCAGGCTGTTCTCGGAATTCAAGCTCTGGGTGGATCTGATGTGGTTCAGGCTGTTGCTCAGGTGCACCGCCGTCGCAGCCGCGGCGAGCTGGGGGTCGCCGTCGGCGATGGCCCCCGCAATCGAGGCGTGCTCGACCGCGGCCTGCCGCAGCCGAGGGGCGTCGTCCCTGGCGAGTCTGCGCACCCGTGCCAGATGCACGCGCAGGCCCTCGAGCGCCTGGGAAAGATAGTCGTTTTCCATGGCCTCATCGATGGCCTCGTCGAGTTCGGCGACGAGGGCGTAGTACTCGTGGCGCTGCGGGTCGTGGTCCGTCAGGAGCGCCGAAGCCGCGGCCAGGCGTTCCCGCATCGTGCTGAAGCGCTGGCGGCTGCCTCTCCGGGCAGCAAGGGCGGCGGCCTTGCACTCGAGCGCTTCGCGGAGTTCGAAGAGCTCGCCGAGCCGACCCAGTGAGATGTCACTGACCACCACGCCGCGCCCCCGCTGCGCTGTCGCGAGCCCGTCTGCCGTGAGGCGGGCGAGGGCCTCGCGGAGGGGAGTCCGCGAGACCCCCAGGCGCTCCGCCTGTTCGACCTCGCCCAGCACCGTCCCGGGCGGGAGGCGCCACTCCACGATGTCGTCCCTCAGGGACGCATAGGCGCGGTCGCTCGCTTTCACAATGTATACAGTGGCAGGCGAACGCCGCAGAATCAAGACGAAAACCCGGTCGTCTTGAACCTTGTGTATACAACGGTCACGAGGGGGTTAGCGTGGGGACGTGAGCTTCACGACTCGGCCCGAATTGGCGGGCACCTTCGGGGCGGTCTCAGCCACTCACTGGGTGGGCGCCCAAGCGGGCATGGCCATGCTTGAGCGCGGTGGCAACGCGGTCGACGCCGCTGCTGCCGCCGGCTTTGCGCTGCAGGCGGCAGAGCCCCAGCAGAACGGGCCCGGAGGGGACATGACGCTCATCCTCGCCAGGCCCGGTGGGAATCCTCAGGTCCTCTGTGCCCAAGGGCCCGCGCCCGCTAGCGCGAGTGTTGCTGCCTTCCGTGCCCTCGGCCTCGACCACGTGCCGGGTACGGGACTCCTTGCGGCCGCCATCCCGGGCTCAACGCTGGGTTGGCTGACGCTGCTGGCCGACCACGGCACGCTCAGCTTCCGCGAGGTCGTCGAGCCGGCGCTGCGCGTCGTCGAGGAAGGGCTCCCAGTCACTGCCCGCCTCGCCGCGGTCCTCGACCGCATGGCTCCGCACTTCATCGCGCACTGGCCCAGTTCTGCGGAGCTCTACGCCCCCAACGGTAAGCCCCTTGCGGAAGGCATGATTCTGCGCAATCTGCCGCTCGCAGAATCCTGGCGGCGCCTCTGTGCGGAGGAGCACGCCGCCGACGCCCGCGGAGCGCAGCGCGCGGAGGCGATTGACGCCGTCGTCCGTGCATGGGCGGAAGGCTTCGTCGCCCACACCATGGAGGCGTTCTGCCAGCTCCCGCACCGGGACTCGAGCGGGCGCTCCCACACGGGGCTCATGACGGCGGACGACCTCGCCGGGTGGCGCCCGCACTACGAGCCCACAGTCTCGCTCGATTTTCGCGGCTGGACCGTGCACAAGTGCGGGTTCTGGAGCCAAGGCCCGGTCTTCCTCCAGCAGCTGGCGATCCTCGACGCCATCCCGGGTTTCGGGGAGGGCCGCCTCGCGCCCGGCACCGAGGAGTACGTGCATACCGTGCTCGAGGCGACCAAGCTCGCGTTCGCGGATCGGGACGCTTGGTACGGGGATGGGGGAGAGATTCCGGGGGCGGAACTCCTCTCGCCCGAGTATGCCGCCGAGCGCGCTCGCCTGATCGGAGCAGCCGCATCCCTCGACGTTCGTCCGGGCACGCCCGGAGGTCGCAGCCCCCGGCTCCCCGACCTCCGCGTCCGGGGTGCGTTCGAGGCGGCGGGGGTGAACGGACTCGGCGAACCGAATGCGGTTCGCGCGCTGCTTGAAGCCCAGTCGCTCCCTCGAGGGGACGGGCAGTCCCGCACCGATACCGTCCACATCGACGTCGTCGATCAGTGGGGCATGATGGTCTCCGCGATGCCGAGCGGGGGATGGCTCTCGAGTTCGCCGGTCATCCCGGAGCTCGGATTCCCGCTCGGCACCCGGCTTCAGATGGCGTGGCTCGAGGAAGGGCTCCCGAACACCCTCGCCCCCGGACGCCGCCCGCGAACCACCCTCTCACCGTCGCTCGCCACCCGCGGGGGCGAACCCGTTCTTGCGTTCGGCTCTCCCGGCGGCGACCAGCAGGATCAGTGGCAGCCCCACTTCTTCCTCGAGGTCGCCCTCCGCGGTGCCGGGTTGCAGGAGGCCATCGATGCTCCCGCCTTCCACTCGGTGCACCTGCCCTCGAGCTTCTACCCGCACGAGGCGCAGCCGGGGGTCGCGCTGCTTGAGGACCGCTTCCCCCAAGCTGTCATCGACGGGCTCCGCGACCGTGGTCATCGCATCGGCGTCACTGGCCCGTGGCAGATCGGACGCCTCTGCGCCGTCGCGCGCGACCCGGCCACCACGGTTCTTCGGGCGGGAGCCGACCCGAGGGGGATGTCCGCCTACGCCATGGGGCGGTGAGGGGGCCCCGCTACTAGGCCTTGAGCTCGCGGAAGGCGCTCGCGAGCTGGGGATAGTCGAACTGGAAGCCCGCGCGCCGGAGCACGCCCGGCACGGCGCGGACGCTGTCGAGCGCGAGCTGCGGGTTGGTGCGCAGGACCACTGCAGCGACCCGCAGGAGGCCCGCCGGCGCGGGGATGCCCACCGGCACCCCCACGAACTCCCTGAGATGCGCCATGAGCTCGCGATTCTGGGCGGGATAGGGGGCAGTCGCGTTGACGACGCCTCCCGGCAGGGACACGGCGACCTCGCGCGGGGACGGAACCACTCCCAGAGCAGCCCTCGCGATCCGCAGCCAGTCGGCGGCATGGATCCAGCTGAACCACTGCTGTCCCGTCCCCAGCGGGCCGCCGCCGCCCATGCGTGCGACCGCGGCGAGCCTCTCCATGATCGCCGCCTCGCGAGCGAGCACGACGCCCGTGCGCATCACGGTGAGCTTCTCGGCTGGAGCTCCGCGGACCGAATCCTCCCAGGCGCGGACCACGGCAGCTAGGCCGGGAGCGTGGGGCGGTGGCGGCGTCGCCTCGTCGAACTCCTCCGGCGAATCGCCGTAGATGCCCACCGCGCTCTGCTGGAGCCAATGGCGGGGCGGCGTGGGCCACGAGCGGCTCGCTTCGACGAGTGCTCGTGTGGGCTCCACGCGGGACGCCTCGAGCTTCGCCAGGTTCTCGGGAGTCCCGGGCATGTCCAGGCTCACTCCGGAGAGATTGACGAGGTCGAGCGCCGGTTCCGCTGCCAGGCGCTCACTCCAGGCGCCGGGACTCCGGCCATCCCAGGGGAGCTGATCGAAGGGCGACGCCTCCGGCCTGCGGGTCAAGAGCGCGACGCGCCGACCGTCGCAGACGAGGTCCGCGGCCAGCAGCGTGCCGAGGAAGCCAGAGCCGCCGGCGATAACGGTGAGGGGAGCACGGTCGGGGGAGCCGCCGTCGCCCGCTGCTGTCTCTGGCGAGGCGAGCCGGTAGAGGCGCGCGCATTGGGCTGCGAAGCCGCGCACGAGGGGTTCGCCGGCCGTGAGGCCGAACTGCTGGGCGAGCGGACCCTCAAGCGTCACCCTCTGGGTGAACAGAGTTCCGCCGTGGCGCTCGTCGAGAATCCATTCGATGCTCTGCGTTCCGCCCGGCTGGGGCTGGCGGAGCATCAGACGGCGGCCCGGCTCCGCCGCGGCCACCTGAAACGCAGGGGCGGTTCGGCGGTGGAGCGGGCCCAGGAGGCGGTGGGAGGGGGCGTAATGGCCCGCAATCCCTTCCCGCAGGGGGCCGTCGAGGCTCGCGGCGCCCACGGCCGGGTTCCACTCGGGCCAGCGGTCGAGCTGTTCGAGGACCTCCCACAGGCGCTCCGCGGGGAGGCGGAACCATTGCGAGGTGGTGCGCTGCCAAGTCACCCGGCCAGTCTAGGGCTCCTCCCCGCAGGCGATGTCACACTCGCCGCTGGCCTCGATCGCCGCCGAGATACGCTGGCATGCGTCGCGGAGCGCGTCCTGCTGATCAGAGGTCAGCGGTTCGAAGACCACGCTGCGGACGAACTCGACGTGGCCGGGCGCGGCGTCGATGATGGCGCTTCGGCCGGCTGGGGTGAGGGCGATGTCCTGGCCCCGGCCGTCCTCGGGCGAACAGGCGCGGGAGATGAGTCCTTTGGCCTCCATCCGGCGGAGAAGATGGGAGAGGCGGCTTCGCCCCCACCCCAGATTCCGGGCCGCCTCGCCTGCTCGGACTACGCCGTCCGGGTCTTCCGACAGCGTTGCGAGGACGGAGTACTCGGGACCGGAGAGGCCGGAGTCGCGCAGGAGTTGGCGGTCGACGGCAGGCTGGAGCCCCCAGAGCAGGTGCCGGAGGGCGAGCCACACCTCGCGCTCGCGGGCATCAAGCCACTGCGGCTCGCGCACCGCGTCGTCCACGGCAGCGATGCCCTCTGCTGACGCGTGTGCCTCCATGAGGTCCCCCCGGGTGATGCGTAACTTAACTTGACGCATCAATCATATCGGTGTATCCCTGAAATCACCAAGGTTTGGTTGATACGTCAATTAGGAGGAAGCGTGACCAAGATTGCCATTGTCACGGGCAGCACGCGAGACGGCCGGAAGAACCGCCAGGTGGCCGAATGGGTGCTTGCGAAGGCGCAGGAGCGCGACGACGCAGAGTTCGATCTCGTCGATATCGCGGATTATCACCTTCCGCTGCTCGGTGAGCCCGCCCGCGAGCAGGGGGTGGCCTCGGTCAAGGAATTCTCCGCCCGCATGGACGAGTTCGATGGCTTCATCTTCGTGACGCCCGAGTACAACCACTCGGTCTCGCCTGCGCTCGCCAATGCGCTGAGCTACCTCAAGCCGGAGCTGGCGAACAAGGCGGCCGGGATCGTCTCCTACGGCTCCGCATTCGGGGCCCGCGCCGTGGAGCACCTGCGCGGCATCCTGTCGGAGCTGCAGGTCGCTCACGTGCAGAAGACCGGCCTGTTCTCGCTGTTCGTCGACTTCAAGGACGGCGCCTTTGCCCCGAGCGAGCTCCAGGCCGCCTCGGTGCTTCCCGTGTTCGATCAGGTGGTGCTCTGGGCCAAGGCACTCGAGACCGTGCGCGCCGAGGCAGCCGTCGCCTGATCCCCTCTGCTTGCGCCGTCACGTCCGCAGGGTCCCGACCCTGCGGACGTGACGGCGCAACTCGTGGCAACCCCTTCACGCCGCGGGGCCGCTTCTGCTAAGCAGGGTGAGGTCTGACCAGACAATGGATGGGCCGCCTCGCCGCGGTCCGAAGGGAGCTCCATGAAGATTGCACTCACCGGAGGAAGCGGCAAGCTCGGACGGGTGGCCGTCGAGTATCTGCGCTCGGCGAACCACGAGGTGTGGAACCTGGATCGGGTGGGGGAGCGCGACCGCGGCTTCATCCAGACCGATCTGACCGACTTCGGCCAGGTGATCGACGCCCTCGGCGGGGTCGACGACCGCTACGACGGGATCGACGCCGTCGTGCATCTCGGCGCGATCCCCGCGCCCGGGCTCGCGCCGGACGCCGCCACCTTCCGCAACAACATGCTCTCCACCTACAGCATCTTCGAGGCGGCACGGAAGCTCGGCATCAACCGCATCGTCTACGCCTCGAGCGAGACGGTGCTCGGGCTCCCGTTCGACATCGATCCCCCCTACATTCCCGTCGACGAGGAATATGAGGCGCGCCCCGAGAGCACGTATTCGCTCGTCAAGCACCTCGAGGAGCAGATGGCGCGGCAGCTGTGCCGGTGGAACCCCGAACTCAGCGTCTCGGCCCTTCGGTTCTCGAACGTCATGGTGCCGGCGGACTACGACCGCTTCCCGTCCTTCGAGGCCGATCCACGTGGCCGCAAGTGGAATCTCTGGGGCTACATCGACGCCCGCGACGGATCCCAGGCCATCGAGAAGGCCCTCACGACGGCGCGTCCGGGCTTCGAGGCCTACATCATTGCGGCGGCCGACACCGTGATGAGCCGCTCGTCCGCATCCCTGGCCGCCGAGGTGTTCCCGAAGGTCACGGTCACCAAGGAGCTCGGCGAGCAGGAGACGATGCTCGGGATCGACAAGGCGCGTCGGCTGCTCGGCTACGAGCCGAAGTACAGCTGGCGGCAGCAGGCTTAGCCGCGGCCCCCTCAGCCCCGGATCACGTTCTCCATGAGCTGGGCGAGGCGGACGTGGCCCTGGGCGGTGGGGTGCTCGCCGTCGGGCCCGATGAGCTCGCGGGCGTCGCCGGCGATCCAGCCGTCGGCAATGGGATCGACGAAGGACACCCCCGCCATGCCCGCCGCCTTCTGCAGGGCATCGCGAACGGCAGTGAGGTCGGGTGCGGGAGCCGGCGAATAGGACGGAGGGCCGATGACGACGATCCTCGCCTCGGGGGCCTTGGCCTTCGCCGTTTCGAAGGCGAGGACCGCGGAGTCGGTGATCTCCGTGGGGGCGGTGCCCAGATCATTGTCCGAGCCGAAGAACAGGACGATGCTGGCATCCGCCCCTACGTAGCGCTCGACCTCCGTGAGGAATGTCGAGTCGTTCTCGCCGTGGGCAACGTAGCCGCTGCCGTTCTCGGCGGCATTGAGCACCTCGAGATTTCCGCCGTGCTCCTCGTCGCGCTCCACGAGGACGGGCCAAGCGTCGGCGGCGGAGGTGCCGAACCCGGTGCTGAGCGAGTCCCCGATCACCACCAGCTGGGCTCGGACCGGCACGAGACCAGAGCTCGCCACGGAGAGCAGCACGACCAGCGCGACCCCGAGCGCAACGAGGAGAGCGACCCGCCGCGAGCGCTGCTGGGCCGCCGTCGGGCTTTCGCTGGTCTCCACGAGGCCCCAGTATTCCTCAGGGGAGGGGGCCGGCCAACCCTGCCGGGCCTACGCGTCGCGGCGCTGAGACGGTGCCGTGGGCTCGGGGGGCGTGTCGACGTCGTCGTCCCCACCCAGCCCCGTGCAGTCGATCGGTTCCGCACCATGTTGCCTGAGGTAGGGGGCTGCACCCACATCTCCACTGAGCCCGGGCCGGAGGCGATCCCAGTGGTCCCGGCCGATGAGCACGGGGTGCCCGGGCTTCCCCGCGTAGACCGCGCGCCGCAGCATCGATGGTGCGGCTCCGCCGTCGAGCACGCGTCGCAGCGCGGATGCCGTCAGGTGTGGAAGGTCAACAAGCGTGATGAGGGCCGCGACAGGGGCAGGTTCGAGTTCGAGCGCGTCGAAGGCGGCGCGCAGCGAGGCGCCGACGCCGTCCTCCCAATCGGGGGCGACGACGGGCACCACGCGGGCATCGCCTGCCGGAATCAATGCGCGGGCTTCCTCGGCTCCGGCGCCGAGAACCACGACGACGGGCGCGCACCCCGCGTCGAGCAGCAGGCTCACGCCGCGCTCGAGCCAGCTTCCTTCTTCTGGCGAGCCCGCGAGAGCCTTGGGCTTCCCGAATCGACGACCGGCACCCGCCGCCAGGAGCACGCCGGCGACCGGGCGGTCGACGACGGGCCGGTCCTGGGAGGGCTGCACGCCACCAGCCTACGGCTAGAGAAACTGAAGGCCGGCAGCGTAGACGCTGCCGGCCTTCAGTGGTGATCCTCAGGGATCAGAGAGCGCGGACCTTTGCGGCCTGAAGGCCCTTGGGGCCCTGCTGCGACTCGAACTCGACCTTCTGGCCCTCGTGAAGCTCACGGAAGCCCTTCGCCTCGATGGCGGAGAAGTGGACGAAGATGTCGTCGCTGTTGTCATCGGGGGCGATGAAGCCGAAGCCCTTTTCGCCGTTGAACCACTTGACTGTTCCGGTTGCCATGTTGCCCTCCTCGGACGTGCGTCCCCGCCTCTCGGGAACGCAGTGCAGCGGTGTCGTAACCGCCTATCAGAGTCAACTCGGGCTTCCGGCGGAGGCCATCATTGCAAAGACAAAACGAAACACTCGAACTACAACATCCAGAATAGTGGTCCGAGGCCGATTCTGCCCAGTCCGCAGCCCCCGGCGCTCCTCAGTCGTAGCCGAGATCGATGTCCGGGTTCGGCTCCTCGTCCTCCAGATCCTGGGAGTCCGCGGCAGACGCCTCGCGGTCGCGTCCGTCGTCGGGCCCGGTGAGATCTTGAAGACGGCTGTCGTCAATCCCGTGCGTCATGACGTGCTCCTCTCCTCAACGTCTGAGTCAGGATCAGCCGGCGTCGAAGCGCTCGTCGTCCTGCTCGTCGTCGTCACGGTCATTGCCCGACCCGTCGGGGAGCGCGGAGACATCCACCGTCTTCCGCGCCGGCGCGCTGAGGGTCTTGTCCTCAGCGGGTGCGGGCTCGCTCGACTCGCTCATAGCTCCTCCTGCCGTCCTGTCACGAGGGGACAACCCCTCACCACAACGGTATTCCTCGAGGGTTCCGACGGCACTAGCCCAGACAATGCGCTTTTCATCCCGCCCAGCGGTACTCCTTCTCGGGCCGGCCAGGGGTGCCATAACGGGCCGATCGGGTGAGGACGCCGGCGTCGGCGAGGTGCTCGAGGTAGCGGCGGGCCGTCACGCGCGAGACCCCCACGGCCTCCGTGACCTCCGTCGCGGAGACGGCCGCGCCGCGGTCTCGCACGAACGCGCGGATGGCCTCAAGGGTGTCCAGTGAGAGGCCCTTGGGAAGCGGGGTTCCCACGGGCGTCCTGAGCGCGGCGAGCGCCTCGTCCACGGCGTCCTGCGAAGCCGTTCCGCCTGTTCCCGCGAGGGATTCCCGGAATTGGCGGTAGTGCTCGAGCCGCTCCGCGAAGGCCGCGAAAGTGAACGGCTTGATGAGGTACTGCACCACGCCTGCGGAGATCGCTCTCCGAACCACTGGAAGCTCTCGCACCGCCGTGATCGCGAGGATGTCCGGGTGATGGCCCGCCGCCCGCAGGCGCCGCGCGACGTCGAGGCCGTGGAGGTCGGGAAGGTTCATGTCCAGGAGCACGAGATCGACGGGCGTGCCGGCGGCTGCGAGCTGATTGACGAGCCGGAGCGCCGATGCCCCGTCGTGCGCCGTGCCCGCGTGGGCGAATCCCTCGAGCCGGCCGAGGTAGGCGGCGTGGGCGTCCGCCGCAATCGGCTCGTCCTCGACCACGAGCACGCGCAGAACGCTCACACCCTGCCCTCTGAGTTCTCTCGCGCCTTTCGGGCCGGAATCGACACCGTGAACACGGCGCCGCGGGCGCCGGACACCGTGAGCGTGCCGCCGAGTGCCTCCACCGACCGGCGGACGAGGGCCAGCCCAAGTCCTCGACCGGTGGCGCTCTGGGGTTTGGTCGAGTATCCGAACTGCAGGATGCGGTCGCGTTCGGCCGCGGGAACCCCCGGGCCCGAATCGGATACCTCGATCAGCACGTTCTCACCTTCCTCCTGGATCTCCAGCGACGCCCAGCGCGGCGGGGGAGCCGCGGCCGCCGCATCGATGGCATTGTCGAGCAGATTCCCGACGATCGTGACCACGTGCTTCGCCTCGAGTCCCGCCGCGGCGAGGTCTCCCGCGGCTTCTGCGTCCAGACGGACCCCGCGTTCGTGGGCCTGCGCTGCCTTCCCCATGACGAGCGCCGCGAGAACGGGCTCCTCCACAGATACCACGAGCTCGTTCGCGATTGACTGGCTCAGCGCGAGGTCCTCGGTCGCGAATTCCCTCGCCTCCTCGGTCCGGCCCAGTTCGAGGAGCGACACGATGGTGTGGAGGCGGTTCGCGTGCTCATGCGTCTGGCTCCTGAGCGCGTCGGAGAGCGTCCGCATGGTCTCGAGCTCGGTGCCCAGGGCCTCGATCTCGGTTCGGTCGCGCAGGGTCGCCACCGAACCGAGGCGGCGAGTCCGCCGCCCAGCAGGAGTCGATGCCGGCTCCTGGTTGACCACGAGCATCCGGTCCCGCGTCAGGTGGATTTCGTCGTGGGCCGTGCGACCGCTCGCGAGCAGGTCCCGCAGGCTCGGGGGAAGGTCGACGTCGTCGAGCAGCGGGGCGGGGGACGCCGCCTTCTCAGGCGGGAGTCCCAGCAGCTCGGAGGCTTGATCGTTACGGATGACGAGGCGTCCCCGCGGGTCGACCATCACCACGCCTTCCCGGACCGAATGGAGCACCGACTCGTAATAGGCGAACAGCTGGCTGAGCTGCTCGAGGCCGTAGCCGTGGGTTGCCGCCGCGAGGCGGCGCTCGAGGATCGCCGCCCCGAGCGAGCCGAGGAGCAGCACGAGCAGGCCGACGACGACAACCGCAGGCAGACGGGAGGCGAGGGCGACGTCGAGGGTTGTCACGGTGACGCCGGCGGCGACCATGCCGAGCACCTTGCCGTCGCCGGGATCCTTGATCGGCACAATGCTCCGCACGGAAGGCCCCAGGGTGCCCGTGTACGTCTCAGTGAACGGCTGGCCGGCCAGGGCCTGCGCCGTCGAGCCAATGTACGTTCCTCCGATCTCGGCCGGATTCGGATGGGTCCAGCGGATGGCCTGCGGCGACATGATCGTGATGAAGTCCAAGCCCGCGTCTGCGCTGACTTTCGACGCGTACGGCTGGAGCGCCGGAGTGGGGCTGGTCGTCGCCGCACCGCGGGCGGCCTGGACGACGGCGGGGCTGTCTGCGATGGCCTCGGCCACCGAGAGCGTGCGCTCCCCGGCGGCCTGGCGCAGCTGGTCTCGTGCGTCGAGGAAGAACGCCGTGCCGATGAATGCAGTGAAGAGCACGACGGCCAGCACCAGGAGGAGGAACAGCCGCCGCGCGAGGCTGAGTTGCCGCATTGAGTTCCCGTTCCTCGTGACCAATATGACCGCAATAGTGGCCTTCCTCACAGGGTATTGGAAGGTTGAAGAGCCGCGGTTCGGAAGCGGCACGGAGTGAGGGAGAGGACCAATGGCAACGGTGCCACACACGTCGGCGGGTCAGCCGGCCAAGAAGAAGGTCGATCGGACGCACTGGCTCTACATCGCCGTGATCGTGGCGGTGGTGCTCGGCGTGGTCGTCGGCCTCGTGTTCCCGGGCAAGGATGGCGTCGCGGCCAACCTCAAGCCGCTCGGCGACGCGTTCGTGAACCTCATCAAGATGATGATCGCGCCGGTGATCTTCTGCACGATCGTGCTCGGCATCGGCTCCATCGCGAAGGCCACCACGGTCGGCAAGGTGGGCGGCCTCGCCCTCGTGTACTTCCTGATCATGAGCACCTTCGCCCTCGGCATCGGCCTCGTGGTCGGCAACTTCATCCACCCCGGCGAGGGCCTCAACCTCAAGGACGCCACCTACAAAGCGCCTGAGGCCACTGACACGACGAACTTCCTGCTCGGGATCATTCCGAACACCCTCGTCTCATCGCTCACCTCGGGCCAGATCCTCCAGACGCTCTTCGTGGCCCTTCTCGTCGGCTTCGCCCTGCAGCGCATGGGGAAGACCGGCGGCATGATCCTCGAGTTCATCCGCCAGGCGCAGGTGCTCGTCTTCCGCATCCTCGTGATGATCATGTGGGTTGCCCCCATCGGCGCCTTCGGTGCGATTGCCGCCGTCGTGGGCGCCACTGGCTGGAAGGCCGTCCTGAGCCTGCTGACGCTCATGCTCGCGTTCTACATCACCTGCATCCTGTTCATCGTGGTGATCCTGGGCGGCGTGCTGCGCGCCGTTGCCGGCGTGAACATCTTCAAGCTCATGAAGTACCTGGCCCGCGAGTACCTCATCATCGTCTCGACGTCCTCGTCCGAGGCCGCGCTCCCGCGCCTCATTGCGAAGATGGAGCACCTCGGCGTGTCCAAGCCGGTCGTCGGCGTGACAGTGCCGACCGGCTACTCCTTCAACCTCGACGGCACCGCGATCTACCTGACCATGGCCTCGCTGTTCATCGCGACCGCCATGGGACAGCCCCTCAGCCTCGGCGAGCAGATCGCGCTCCTCGTGTTCATGATCATCGCGTCGAAGGGCGCCGCCGGCGTGAGCGGGGCGGGCCTCGCCACCCTCGCGGGCGGACTGCAGGCCCACGCGCCGCAGCTCGTCGGAGGCGTCTCCTTCATCGTCGGCATTGACCGCTTCATGTCCGAGGCCCGAGCGCTCACGAACTTCACGGGCAATGCCGTGGCGACGGTGCTCATGGGGGTGTGGACGAGCGAGATCGACCGGCAGCAGGTGGGCGAGGTCCTCTCCGGACGCCGTCCCTTCGATGAGTCGACGATGCTCTCCGACCACGATCACGGGACCTCCCAGGAGGTCGAGCCCGTGGACGCCGAGACCGCTCGCGCCCGCGCCCAGGCCACGCACGCCTGAGCATTAGCCCCACCGCATCCATCCCCTGACTGCCGCCACCTCCGCGTCGCCCCCAAGCGCGGAGGTGGCGGCCTTGTTCTGCGAAAAACCCAAACCTTGAGGCTCTACTTGAGGGTCAAGGCTCAGCCGAAGCGATGTGTCAAGGTCCCGAAGATGCGTGTCGTCCCTGTGTAGGCTGGGGACTCAGGAAGCCGCAGTCAGCGATTCGAAAGTGTGGATGGATAAGTGAGCACAGAGCAGAGCGCAGCGACTCTGGACAGCATCACGGAAGACCTCACCGACGTCGTGCTGGGCCCCACCGGCCGCCCGGAGCGCGAGTACCCGGTGCCTGCCCCTCTGGCCTCCCACGGCCCGGCGCGCATCATCGCTATGGTCAACCAGAAGGGCGGCGTGGGCAAGACCACCTCGGCCATCAACCTCGCGGCTGCGCTCGCCGACTACGGACGCCGAGTGCTCATCGTCGACTTCGATCCGCAGGGCGCTGCCTCCGCTGGCCTGGGAACCAATCCCCATGAGCTCGACCTCACGGTCTACAACGTGATGATGGACCGCCAGGTGGACATCCGCGATGCGATCCGCCACACCGAGATCGAGAACCTCGATCTCCTGCCCGCCAACATCGACCTCTCTGCCGCAGAGGTGCAGCTCGTGACCGAGGTGGCTCGCGAGCAGGTCCTCGCGAGTGCCCTCCGGAAGGTCGAGAACGACTACGACCTGGTGCTCATCGACTGCCAGCCGTCCCTCGGGCTCCTCACCGTGAACGCCCTCTCGGCCGCGCACGGCGTGATCATCCCGCTCATCTGCGAGTTCTTCGCCCTGCGCGCGGTGGCTCTCCTCGTGGAGACGATCGAGAAGGTCCAGGACCGCCTCAACCCGCGTCTCGTGGTCGACGGCGTCCTCGCCACGATGTACGACGCCCGCACCCTGCACAGCCGCGAGGTCCTCGCCCGACTCATCGAGGCCTTCGGCGACAAGGTCTTCGATTCGGTCATCAAGCGCACCATCAAGTTCGCGGACGCGACCGTGGCGGCCGAGCCCATCACGCGCTACGCCGCGAATCACGCCGGCGCCGAGGCCTACCGCAGGCTCGCGCGCGAGCTCGTGGCCCGCGGTGGAGCACCTTAGCCACCCGCCCGAGGGCGAGAGCGGCTCTGCCTCCGGCTTCGAGGTTCGGCTCGAGAACTTCACGGGACCGTTCGATGCGCTCCTGAGCCTCATCACCAAGCGGCGCCTCGACATCACCGAGGTCGCGTTGGCGACCGTCACCGACGACTTCATCGCCTACATCCGCGCCATGCAGGAGCGCGGCGAGGAGTGGGCCCTCGATGAGGCGAGCGAGTTCCTGGTCATCGCGGCCACTCTCCTAGACCTCAAGGCGGCTCGGCTGCTGCCCCAAGGCGAAGTCGAGGACGAGGAGGACGTGGCCCGGCTCGAGGCCCGCGACCTCCTCTTCGCTCGGCTGCTCCAGTACAAGGCATTCAAGGAGATCGCCGGGATCTTCGGGGAAACGCTTGAGGCTGAGGGCCGCCGCTTCCCGCGGGCCGTGAGCCTTGAGCCTTCGTTTGCCGCGCTCCTGCCGGAGCTTGTCTGGCAGCACACTCCCGAGCAGTTCGCCGCCCTCGCGGCGAAGGCCTTCGCGCCCAAGGAGGCTCCGCCGTCGGAAGTCGGGCTGACCCACCTCCACGCCCCGCCCGTCAGCGTGCGGGAGCAGGCCGCCATCATCGGCGCCCGGCTTCGCGTCGGAGGGGCGCAGACGTTCCGGGCGCTGACGGCGGACGCGGAGTCGCGGCTCGTGGTGGTGGCGCGTTTCCTCGCGCTGCTCGAGATGTTCCGCGACCGCGCGGTCGCCTTCGAGCAGGCGGCGCCCCTTGGCGAGCTCAGCGTGCGCTGGACCGCAGGCCAGGACTGGACCGCCGAGCGGCTCAGCGAGGAGTACGACGACGAACCACAGGAGGAACGGGAGGAGCAGCATGCAGGGTGATCGAAGGGCCGCCGCGCTCGAGGCCGTGCTCATGGTGGTCGACGAGCCCGTGAGCTCCGCCGAGCTTGCAGCGACCCTTGAACTTCCCGAACCCGAAGTCGAGGAGCTGCTCACGGGGCTGGCGGCGGAGTACGACGCTGCCGGGCGGGGATTCGAGCTGCGGTCGGTTGCCGGGGGGTGGCGGTTCTACTCGCGCCCCGAATTCGCCGAAATCGTGTCCCACTACGTCCTCGAAGGCCAGACCTCTCGCCTCACCCAGGCCGCTCTGGAGACCTTGGCCGTCATCGCCTACCGCCAGCCCGTGCCTCGCTCGAGGGTGGCCGCGATTCGCGGTGTCAACGTCGACTCGGTGGTGCGCACCCTTGTCTCCCGAGGGCTCGTGGAGGAGGCCGGGACGGATCCGGAGTCGGGAGCGATCCTGTACCAGACGACGTCGTACTTCCTCGAACGCCTCGGAATCGGATCGGTCGCCGAGCTCCCGCGGCTCTCGCCTCACTTGCCGGGACTCGACGAGCTCGGAGCGATCGAGTTCGAGCGGTAGGGCTCGAGCGGTAG
Organism: Sinomonas gamaensis; assembly: GCF_005876955.1. Lineage (GTDB taxonomy): Bacteria > Actinomycetota > Actinomycetes > Actinomycetales > Micrococcaceae > Sinomonas > Sinomonas gamaensis. The sequence goes on along the minus strand of NZ_SSCL01000002.1, from coordinate 467,854 downwards.
TGGCTCGAGCCGTAGGGGAGAGAGAGCTGGCTCACGCCGGTCCGAAGCGGGATCGGACTATCCGGTATCGTTGATGGGGGCCATTCGGGCCCCTGCCCGCGGAAAGCGGGCCGAGAGAATCTCCAACCACATACTTGAGGCCGGGTCATGACACAGGCGGGACGCCAGGGTTCACCAAGCAACAAGGGGCCGCGCGGCACCCAGAAGAACAACGCAGGAGCGCGAGGAAACTCCGCCCGCGGGGGCGCGAAGGGCGCGCCCAAGGCAGCGCAGCGCAAGCGCGGCGAGCGGCCGCAGGCGAAGGGATCGGGCGCTCCCTTCGCTAACGAGCGCTTCGGCCGCAATCTGGGGCCCGTGCGCGACAGCGCCAGGCGCACACCCACGCCGCTGCCGCCCCACAAGCCGCGCACTCGCGAGCAGATGAAGGAGGACGGCGTTCGCCTCCAGAAGGTTATGGCGAACGCGGGCGTTGCGTCGCGTCGGGTGTGCGAAGAGCTCATCGAGCAGGGTCGTGTCGAAGTCAACGGGCAGATCGTCACCGAGCTCGGTTCGCGCGTCAACCCGGAGACCGACGTCATCCACGTGGACGGCGTGCGGGTCCAGACGAACGAGAGCCTCGTCTACATGGCCTTCAACAAGCCGCGCGGGGTGGTCTCCACGATGGACGATCCCGAGGGGCGGCCCTGCATCTCGGACTACCTCCGCCCGGGCACGCCCGAGCGGCTTTTCCACGTTGGCCGGCTGGACACCAACACCGAGGGTCTGCTGCTCCTGACGAACGACGGCGAGCTGGCCAACCGCCTGACGCACCCTTCCTATGAGGTGCCCAAGACGTATGTGGTCCAGGTGCGCGGCCCGATGCCGCATGGCGTCGGCGCTCAGCTGCGCCGCGGCATCGAGCTCGAGGACGGGCTCGCGAAGGTGGACTCGTTCAAGCTCGTCGATTCGACGCCCGGCTTCGTCCTCGTCGAGGTCGTCCTCCACTCCGGCAAGAACCGGATCGTACGCCGGATGTTCGACGCCGTCGGCTTCCCGGTGCAGCGGCTCGTCCGGGCCAAGATCGGGCCGATCGGCCTCGGCGACCAGAAGCAGGGCACCGTCCGGAAGCTCGGCAAGCAGGAGGTCGGGCATCTCATGGCGGCCGTGGGGCTCTAGCCGATGCCAGCAACCCACTTGGCGGGGCCCGTCGTCGTCATCGGCACTGGGCTGCTCGGGACGAGCATTGGTCTCGGGCTCGAGCACCGGGGCGTTCCGGTGTTCCTGGAGGACCCGTCGCCCACGAACCAGGCCGTCGCCGTCGACATCGGCGCGGGCCGCCCGGTGTCCGAGATCGAGGCGAACCCCGGGGTGCAGCCGCAGCTCGTCGTTGTTGCGGCGCCGCCGGACGTGACGGCCGACGTCGTCGACCGCTCGCTCAAGAGGTGGCCTCGCGCCGTCGTCGTGGACATCGCAAGCGTGAAGTCAGGGATCCTCGCCGAACTCCGCACACGCGAGGTGGATCTGTCACGCTATGTGGGGACGCATCCCATGGCCGGCCGCGAGAAATCGGGTCCGGTCGCGGCGCGCGGCGAGCTCTTCACCTCGATGCCGTGGGTCGTGTGCGCCCACGGTGCAGCATCGGAGGATGCGCTGCGGCTCGCCAAGGCGCTCGGGGCAGATCTCGGCGCGGTCGTGCTGGAGTTCGATGCCGACGAGCACGACGAGGCGGTGGCCCTGGTGAGCCACCTGCCCCAGGTCATGTCGTCCCTCCTTGCGAGCCGGCTCCAGGGAACCGACCTGCGGCTGCTCTCGCTTGCCGGAAACGGCCTGCGGGACACGACCCGCATCGCTGCTAGCGATCCCGGCCTCTGGGTCCAGATCCTCGGGGCGAACGCGGACAAGCTGGTCAAGCACCTGTACGGTGTGCGTGAGGACGTCGAACGGCTGATCCACACGCTCGAGGCCCCCACGGCGCCCGGGGCGCGCCTCGACCTGGCGCAGCTCATGAGCGAGGGCAATGCGGGCCAGGCTCGCATCCCGGGCAAGCACGGCGGGCCGCCGCAGGCATTCGCTTGGCTGACCGTCCTTGTCGACGACCGGCCGGGGCAGATCGCGAAGCTCCTCACCGAGATCGGCGAGATCGGGGTCAACCTCGAGGATCTGCGCCTCGACCACTCGTCGGGGCGGAATGTGGGCATGGCGGAGATCTCCGTGCTGCCGAGCAAGCACGACGAACTGGTAGCTGAACTGGAGGAGCGGGGATGGCGGGTGTTGCAGTGACGGACTCTGAGCGCAGCTCGGGAATCAACGCCGAGAGCACGGCGCGGGGCACGAGCGTGCGCTACACCCCGCTCCCGGGGCAGGAACCGCTCCGCGTTGGGCGACCGCTCGTCGTCGCAATCGACGGCCCCTCAGGCTCGGGGAAGTCGAGCGTGTCCAAGGAGGTGGCCCGCCGGCTCCGGCTGGCCTACCTCGACACGGGTGCCATGTATCGCGCGGTGACCTGGGACTGCCTCCACCGCGGGCTCGATCTCACCGACAGCGCGCTCGTGGAGGCCTCTGCTCGCGCGCTCGAACTGGAGCTCAGCACGAGCGCTGACTCTGAGCGCGTGCGAGTGCACGGCCACGACGTCACGATGGAGATCCGCGAACCGAAGATTTCGTCGTCCGTGAGCGCCGTCGCGACCAACCTCGGCGTGCGCGACGAGCTGATCCGTCGCCAGCGCGCGCTCATTGCCGCCCACGGCCGCCGGATGGTCGTCGAGGGACGGGACATCACGACCGTCGTCGCTCGCGACGCCGAGGTGCGCATCCTCCTGATCGCCTCCGAGGAAGCTCGCATGCGCCGCCGTGGCCTGCAGCTCGGAGGCACCCAGAGCGCAGAAGCCCTTCACCAGCAGGTGGTCGAACGGGACCGGAAGGATTCGACCGTCGCGAGCTTCACCCAGGCCGCGGACGGCGTCTACACCATCGACTCCTCAGACCTGGACTTCGAGGAGACCGTGAGCGCGGTCCTCGAGGTCGTCCACGCGGCGGTTGCCGCACCCCCGGCTCGCCGCTGAAGCACAGTGCGGGCCGCACAAGCATTAAGGAGAACCCACCCATGAGCGAAGCCACCGGCGATATCGCCGCTGAGGACTACGAGCCCGAGGGCAGCGACCAGATCGCCGAGCACCTCGCAGAGATGGGCGACGACGAGGCCGAACGGCGCGCCGCCGCGCTCCGCGCCGGGCTCGACGACTACGAGCTCGACGAGGAGGACGCGCGCCTTCTCGCCGAAGAGGGTGAGGAGTGGGACGCCGACACCCCCACTCGGATGGACCCGGTCCTCGCGATCATCGGGCGTCCGAACGTGGGCAAGTCCACGCTCGTGAACCGCATCCTCGGGCGCCGCGAGGCCGTCGTCGAGGACGTGCCGGGCGTGACCCGCGACCGCGTCTCCTATCCCGGAGAGTGGAACGGGCGGAAGTTCACGCTCGTGGACACCGGAGGGTGGGAGCACGACGCCCGCGGCATCCACGCTTCCGTCGCCGAGCAGGCTGAGATCGCGGTGAGCATGGCGGATGCCGTGCTGTTCGTCGTCGACTCGACGGTCGGGGCGACCGCCACGGACGAAGCTGTGGTGCGGATGCTGCGCAAGGCGAAGAAGCCCGTGCTGCTCGTGGCCAACAAGGTCGACGACTTCGCGCAGGAGTCCGACGCTGCGGTCCTGTGGGGCCTTGGCTTCGGCCAGCCGTACCCGGTCTCCGCGATGCACGGCCGCGGCGTGGCTGATCTTCTGGACGCCGCCATGGAAGTCCTTCCGGAGTTCTCTGCGATCGCAGGGCTCGAGCGTTCCGGTGGTCCGAGGCGCGTTGCGCTGATCGGCCGCCCGAACGTGGGGAAGTCATCGCTCCTGAACAAGCTCGCTGGCTCCGAGCGCGTCGTGGTGAACGAACTTGCCGGAACCACGCGCGATCCGGTCGACGAGTACATCGAGCTCGGCGGCCGGGTGTGGCGGTTCGTGGACACGGCCGGCATCCGCCGACGGCAGCACATGGCCAAGGGCGCCGAGTACTACGCATCTCTGCGGACGCAGGCCGCGCTCGAGAAGGCGGAGGTCGCCGTCGTCTTGCTCGGAGCGGACGAGGTGCTCGCTGAGCAGGATGTGCGCATCATCAACCTCGCGATCGAGTCCGGCCGCGCGCTTGTCATCGCGTTCAACAAGTGGGATCTCATGGACGACGAGCGGCGCCGCTGGCTCGAGCGCGAGATCGAGAAGGATCTCGCCCATGTCGATTGGGCGCCCCGCGTGAACCTGTCCGCGAAGACGGGGTGGCACCGCGATCGCCTCGTGCCCGCGCTCGACAAGGCTCTCGCCGGCTGGGACACCCGCATCCCGACCGGCAAGCTCAACGCCTTCCTCGGCGAACTCGTGGCGGCCCACCCGCACCCGGTGCGCGGCGGGAAGCAGCCGAGGATCCTCTTCGGAACGCAGGCCCAGAGCCGGCCGCCGAAGTTCGTCCTCTTCACCACCGGCTTCCTCGACCCCGGCTACCGCCGCTTCATCACCCGTCGTCTCCGCGAGACCTTCGGTTTCGAGGGGACGCCGATCGAGATCAGCATGCGGGTCCGCGAGAAGCGGTCGCGGAAGAAGTAGAAGCTACACCTCGACCGGCGCGGGCTCATTGCGGTGGCGGCCGACGGCGATGAGCACCACGCCTGCCACGGCCCACCCAGCGAGCACGAGCCAGGGGAGCAGCGAGTCGGCCGAGGGGAAGTAGGAGAGGTTCCGCAGGAGTGTGCCTGAGGCGCCGGGGACGAGCCATTGCCCGACGTCGCCCCATGGCGCGGGGAGGAACTCCTTGGGCAACGTGAGCGCCGAAAGCGGGTTGCCGATGAGCATGGTGATGACGGCGCCGACCGCGATCCCTGCCCGGCCGATCAGCGCATTCAGCCCCGCGATGAAGGCGGCTGTTGCCGCGATGCCGAGCCCGATCGCGCCGGCGTTGATCCAGAAGCTGCCCTGGAGCACATGGAACCAGCCCTGGAGGATGCCGGCCAGCCCGAGACCGCCCACCACGCCGTAGGCGAGGACGGCTCCGATCCGCCGCCACGTCCCCGAGACGAACAGCGAGATCAGGATGCCGCCGATCATGCCGCCCATGGCGAGCGGCAGGCCGGCGATAGCGAGTCCCGTCCCGCGCGGGTCATCGGAGGAGAGAGGCACGACGTCGGTCACGGTCACCGTCGGCGTGGCGGCCCCTGCCTGCTGGGCGCCTGCCTGCGGGGCGCCGGCCGGGGGAGTGGCGCCCCGGGCCTGCTGCAATGTCTGCTTCAACTGGGCGATCACCTGTTGATCGATCTGCTGCTGCAGTTGGCTGCCCATCTGGTTCAGCGCTTGGTACGCGACCGGGCTGGCGGCGCTCGCCACGAGGATCTCGGGGTTCTGCCCGAAAACGATCGCCCCATAGATCTCTCGCCGCTGAATCTGCGCGATCGCCTCGTCGCGGTTCGCTGCCGATCGGAGGTCGAGCGCTCCCTCCGGCGCCTTCGACGCGATCTGGCTGATCTGGTCCGAGTTCCCGACGGCGGCGATCGGGAGGTGCTGCACCTTCGCCGTGACGTTGGGCCATGCGAAGGCAAGGAGCACGACGCAGACCGCTGCGGCGGCAAGGATCGCCGCCCGTAGCGCGTGAAGCCAGGGAGTCTGGGAGGTGGTGGCCTTCGCGGCCGGGCGGTCGGAATGGGCTGGGGTCTGCGCGACGGTGCCAGCGGACATGACGAGTCCTCTCGAGGTCTCCAAGAAAACGAATGCTCATTCACTATTGTCGACGCTCGCTGTAGGCTGTCAAGAACGGATATTCGTTTTTCTCAGGAGAGGGCATGCCGAAGGTCAGCGAAGAGCATCGCGAGGCGATGCGCCGTCGAATCCAGGACGCCGCACTGGCCTGTGTCGCCCGGAAGGGATTTGCGGCGGCGTCGATGGCGGACATCGTCGCCGAGGCCGGGCTCTCGGCGGGCGCTGTATACGTCTACTACAAGGGCAAAGAGCAGTTGACGGTCGACGTCGGCCGGCGCGTTCTCGAGGAGCGGCTCGCCATCTTGGATGTGCTGGGGGATTCGACGCCGGTGCCCCCGCCGCATGAAGTCATCCCCGCGATCATGGCGGGCTTGCCGAAGACCCAGTTCTTCCCCGGCATCGCTCTGCAGGTGTGGGGCGAGGCGGTGCACAGCGAGCAGCTCGGTGAGGTGGCGCAGACCATCATCGCCGAAGTGACAAGCCACATCTCGGGGTATCTCGCGGCGTGGCTCGCCTCGGCTCGCGCGCTCGAGCACGACGACGCCGCCGCCGAAGCGCGAAGGCTCGCGCCCGCCGTCGTCGGCCTCGTCCAGGGGTACATTGTGCAAGTCGCTTTCGCGGGCGGAGGCATCGAGGAGCGGTATCTCGACTCCGTCCGCGCCCTGCTCCAGGCCCTGTGAACGAAGGCCCGCCGGCGGGCTCGTCGATTCGCGCTGGGACGGCTCCTCGTATATGCTGAAGCGGTTGCTTGAACGGGCGCGAACAGCGAGAACGGGCAGGCACTTTCGGGCTGTAGCGCAGCTTGGTAGCGCACTTGACTGGGGGTCAAGGGGTCGCAGGTTCAAATCCTGTCAGCCCGACCATGAAGCCGCGGGAACCATATGGTTCCCGCGGCTTTTGTTGCTGAGACCTGGGCTGTTGGGCCCCGGCCGTCTGTAAGGAGCTCAGGCCGGCCCCGCCGTCACGATACCCTGCGCCGCCGCCCAAGCGCCGATGTCGCGCCGCTCGATCGCGGCGGCCATGAGTTCGGGGAACTGATCTGGCGTGCACGCGAAGGCGGGCACTCCGATCTCGGCGAGGGCGGCTGCATGATTGGCGTCGAAGGACGGGTGGCCGCTGTCGCCTAATGCCAAGAGGGCGATGAAGGTAGCGCCTGACCCGACGATCGAAGCCGCTCGTCGCAGCATCTCCTCGGCGATCCCTCCCTCGTAGAGATCGCTGATGAGGACGAGGATCGTCTCGGCGGGTCTCGCGATCTGGCTCTGGCAGTAGGCGAGGGCCCGGTTGATATCCGTGCCGCCACCCAGCTGCACGCCGAAGAGGACGTCCACGGGATCGTCCAGCTCGTCCGTCAGATCGACAACCTCGGTGTCGAAGACGACGAGTCGGGTGCGGACGGACCGCAGCGAACTGAGCACCGCGCCGAACACGCTCGAATACACCACGGACTCCGCCATTGACCCTGACTGGTCGATGCAGAGGATGATTTCTCGCTGCACTTGGCTCGTGTTCCGCGTGTAGCCGATGAGCCGTTCGGGCACAACGGTCCGGTACTCGGGCTGGTAGTGCTTGAGATTCGCTGCGATGGTGCGGTTCCAGTCGATGTCGCGATGCCGAGGGCGACGCGTCCTGGCCGCGCGGTTCAAAGCTCCGGTGACTGCTTGGACTGTCTTGGAACGGAGCCGCTCCTCGAGCTCTCGCGTGACGTGCCGGACAACCTGCCGTGCTGTCTCGCGCGAGCGTTGGGGGATCGCCCGACCCAGGCCGACCAGAGTCGTCACCAGCCCGATGTCGGGCTGCACCGTCCGCAGCATCTCCGGCTCGAGCAGCAGTTGGCGCAGGCCGAGGCGGTCCATGGCGTCGCCTTGCATCACCTGCACGACCGTCGACGGAAAGTAGGTGCGGATGTCCCCGAGCCAGCGGGCAACTCGAGGGCTTGAGGCGCCCATTCCGCCGGGCCCCTTCGCCGGGGCGTCGTACAGCGCGCCGAGGGCCTGGTCCCGGCGCACGTCGTCGGCCGAGAGGGCAAGTGGCTCTCCGGTTTCGCCAGACACCCCGTCGGCGTCATCACCCCCGAGGATGAGCCGCCACCTTCGCAGCCTCTCGCGGGCCCCGGGGTCGGGATCAGTCACGGTGTGCCTCCCATCCGAGGTATCGGGCCATCGTGCGAATGGCTGGCCCGGCTCGCGTCAGATCGAGCTCTTCCGCCGGTCGATTCGGGGAGCTATCGCCGCTGCTGAGCTGCTCGCCGATCTCGCGACGCTCCGGTCGCGAGAAGTCGGAGAAGGTCCTTCGCAGCAGCGGCAGCACATCATCGAAGACCTCGTCCTGAACAGCCGAGACCCACTCGTCCACGAGGCCCAGGAGCCGGCGATCGTGCATCAGCAGGACGGCATTGCCGGAGAGCAGGCCGTCCAGCCACGCCGCGGCCTCGGGGCCGGGCGTCGCGATGGAGAGCCGGCGGCTGAGCCGCGCTGCGAGCGCCTCGCGGTCCACCAGCCCGGCGTCCAGGAGGAGGCGTGTGGCGCGGCCTGCCACGGAACCGTGAATCCGGTCTGAGCCCGCCACGGCCGCCAAGGCTTGATGCCAGTCGTCGTGAGGCATCTCGGGCAGCAGCGTGAGACCAGTCTGGGCCGAGTCGATGGCCCGACGCATGACGGCGGCAGCGTCGTCGTCGAGTCCGGCGCAGGCGGTGGGGAGGCCGACGCAGGCACGGATGGCCGTGGCGTCGAGAATCCGCCGGACCTCGGCGACGTCGACCCCGCGGACGTTCCCGTACCGGCAGGTCCGGGCGAGCGGGGCGATGGTCATCAGCAGCGCAGCAACGTCCTCCTGATGGGCGGCCCGTTCGGCGAGCACGGACACGACGTGGCTGATTCCCGCGGGGAGGTCCGCCAGGAGGCAAGCGCCGAGCAGTTCGCTCAGCTCGGCCAGGCTGTCGGCGGACTGCGCCCGTTCTGCCACGCACGCGGAGGCGGCCGAGTCCACGGTCGTGCCATACCGGCTTGCGTCGACGAGTTCGACGGCGAATTCCGGCTGCCATCGCAGGGCCCAGCCCTCCTTGAACGTGCCCGTGGTCCGCCCGGTCTCGACGGGGCGTCCCCACGGCACGCCGAGCAGGGTCAGCCGGTGCAGAAGCACCGAGCGTGCCAGCTGGTTCGGTTTGCGGAGGTCGAGGGTGAGGACTTCTTCGACTGCGCTCGGGGTCAGGCGGAGCCTGCGCTGGGCCGCAGCAAGGTCAGCCGCCAGGGGAACTGTCGGGGCGGCGTCGGGCACGCGCCCGAGCTCGTGCCCCACGGTGAGCTCTCGGTGCACGACGGTGAGCGGCACCGTGGAGCCCTCGCAGAGGACTGCCTGGACGGCGTCGTCGAGTTCAGCCAGCCCCGGCGCGGGCCGGCCGCGAATCGCGGCCACGGCACTGGCCATCCGTTGGGCCTCCACGAGGGAGGCCGGCGGGGCATCGAGATTCTCGCGCCGCAGGGCATGGGCGACCCGGACGAGCCACGACGTCGCAACGTCAGCCCCGCTGGCGGAGGAGTTCTGCCAGTGCTCGAAGAGGTGCTGGTACCAGCCCGGGGAAGCAATTCCCGCCCCGTACCCGCTTGAGAGGCTCAGCCGAGAAGAGGTCCACGGCACCCAGGTCGCGGCGACCTTCACCTTCGGAAGGCCCGCCAAGAGCTTGTTGTCGGCAGAGGCCGGAGGAAAATCCGCCGGGACGAGCGCAGGAGCGTGATAGGCGCCGCAGACCACCGCAACCCGTCCATGTCCCTCACGGACCGCCCCCCGTATCACCCGTCGCATCGCGGCTTCCCGCACGGCATTCTGGACGACGTCGGGGTCGTCGTCGGGCCGATCATCCACGGCTCGAATCTCGGCGATGGCATCGGTCAGAGCGGCGAAGCGCTCGATGGGACCGGCGTCACGATGCTCGACCGCGTCCTCCCACCAGCGCTCGGCATCCGAATACCCCGCGGCGTCGGCGAGCATCCCGATCGCGTCTGGACGATACAGCGAGCGGCTGCCTCCGCCGTCGTCCTCCGGGGAAGCCGCGGCGACGGGCCCCTTCGGGGTGAGGTGCAGCGCAAGGCTGTTCGCGGCGGGCAGGTCCATCATCCGCACGGGAGTCGCGGTCGCGAGGGACCATCGAAGCGCGACCCACTCAGGGGAGAAGCTCGCGAGCGGGTAGAACGAGGCGAGGTGGGGCTGCTCGACGGCGTAGATCAGCGCGGCCACGGGCGGCGTCATCCCGGGATCCGCAGCAAGCGGGGCAACGCCGTCGAGTTCGGTCGGCCCCTCAATCAGGACGAGATCCGGGCGGATCACCGTGAGCGCCTCGGCGACCGACCGAGCGGAACCCGGGCCGTGATGGCGAACGCCGAGGAGATGGACGTCGGCCATGCGGTCAGCTGGACCGGTCGGAGGTCTCGAGGTCGCGGCACGCCCGGTACAGGTCCATCCAGTCCGGCCGGTTCCGCACAACCGTCTCGAGGTACTCCTGCCAGACCACGAGGTCCTGCACGGGGTCCTTGACCACCGCGCCGACGAGGCCCGCCGCCACGTCCTCGGCCCGCACCGTCCCGTCGCCGAAGTGGGCCGCGAGCGAGAGGCCGTTCGTCATCACCGAGATCGCCTCGGCGGTGGAGAGCGTGGCCGACGGCGACTTGAGACTCGTGCGCTGATCCTCCGTCCTGCCTGCGCGCAGCTCGCGCATGACGGTCACGACGCGGCGGATCTCGTGGAGCGCCGCGAGATCCGCCGGCAGCTCCAGCGCGGCGCCGAGGCTGCGGACGCGGGTCGTCACGATCTCGACCTCCTGCTCGAGGCTGTCGGGCAGTGGAAGGATCACCGTGTTGAAGCGACGGCGGAGTGCGGAGGAGAGATCGTTGACGCCCTTGTCGCGGTTGTTCGCCGTGGCGATGACGTTGAAGCCCTTCCGGGCCTGCACCTCTGCATTGAGTTCCGGGATCGGCAGCGTCTTCTCACTCAAAATGGTGATGAGGGAATCCTGCACGTCCGAGGGAATGCGAGTGAGTTCCTCGACCCGGACCAGACTCCCGGATTCCATGGCGCGCATGACCGGGCCCGCCACGAGGGCCGAACGGCTGGGTCCCTCGGCCAGTAGCCGGGCATAGTTCCATCCATAGCGCAGCGCCTCCTCGGGGGTGCCAGCCGTGCCCTGCACCACGAGCGTCGAGGATCCCGAGATCGCCGCGGCCAGATGCTCGCCAAGCCACGTCTTCGCCGTGCCCGGCACGCCGAGCAGCAGGAGCGCCCGGTCGGTGGCCAGGGTCGCCACCGCGATCTCGACCAAGCGGGCCGACCCGAGGTACTTCGGGCTGATCTGCGTCCCGTCAGGGAGTGCGCCCCCGAGCACGTACGTCATCACAGCCCACGGCGACAGACGCCAGCTAGGAGGTCGCGGCCGGTCGTCGGCCGCGGCCAGCGCGGCGAGCTCTGAGGCGTAGGCGTCCTCTGCGTGGGCGCGGAGAATGCCGACCGCAGCGTCTGGGGCATCGGTCATAAGAAGGCCTCCGTGATCGATTGACGAAACGACTGGTACTGGACAACGTCTCGGAGAACGCGGCGCCGCGCGTCGTCGTCGGCACGCTCAAGGAGGCGACGGCAGCGCTCGGCGGCCTGGGCCGGGAGTGCCACGGGAAGGAAGGGTGCAAGCATCATCGCGAGAGGGGAGCCGTTCTTCCCCATCAACTCCTCGAGGATGTCCTGTGCCAGAGGGACTCCCCACGGAGTCGGCAGGTCTCTCAGGGCTGGCACCAGCGCGACCGGCTGCACCGTTCCCCTGCCGAGCAATCCTCGGATGGCGAGCTCGCGCTCGCCGGCCGGAAGGCACCGAACAAGGCGCAGGTCGGCCCGGACGTCCAGGAGCGCCCGCACCCAGTCCAGGTCGGCACGGAGCACTGCGGTAGCGACAATCGTCTCCATCACGCGCTTCTCGGTACTGAGCAGGGCCAGAGCGGAGGCGGGGCTGCCGCCCGCGGCCTCGCTCCACACGTCTAGAGGCGCCCCACGGATGATCGCGTCGAGCCGTTGGAGAAGATCTGGTTCGCCCGTGCGCGGGCGTGGGGCAATGCCGTCGCGAACAGCCAGGGCATCGGGCTCCGGGGGCAGCGAGATCTCGAACTGCTTCCGCAGGATGCCTCTAACCCGCAGCAGGGGACGCAACCTGGCTGCCATGCGCCCTGCCCGTGCGCTGTGGGGGAGCCTGTCGAGCAAACCGGCGGCGGTCTCGCGGACACCCTTGGCCTTGTCGTCGAGGGCCCGCTCAAGGAGATCCTCATCCTCGGGGCCGAGATTCGTTGCGAGTACTCCAAGATGTGTGGCCCGTTCGCGGGCGCCGAGGGAGTCCCAGTGCTCCCCGAGCAGGTTGCGCGCGGCCGCGGGATCGGCGACCCGGAGCCGCGCAAGGTGCGCAGTCGCCTCGGAGCTGGGGAGCTCTCCCCACTCGGTCCCGGGGCCGGCGGAAGGCTCGCGGCGGATCGGCTCGCCGAGGAGCCCCTGAAGCCATGTGCCCCTGACCCCGATCGCGGGGTGGAGATGCTCCGCCACGGCCGGGTTGGTGTCGGCGAGCGCGATCAGCGGCGGGAGCAGCCCGTGCGGCACACGCCGGGCGGCTTCCGCGGCGAGGTCCAGCCAGTCCATCACGAGCCGGAGACTCAGGTCGCGGCTCACGGGCGGTTGGGTCAGGAGGAGCTCGAGCAGCCGTGCGGCTTCAGGGGGCGCGGGTGGGAGGTCGTCGGGCGGTGCTGCGGGGACATCATCCGCGTCCCGTCGCTGGGCCCTGCGCGACGCCCGCGTGATGGCGTCGGCGAGCGCTGCCTGATCCAAGAGCGAGTCCTCAGTAGGGCGCCCCTCAGGAGGATGAACCTCCAACCCGGGAGGCGGAGCGGGAGCGGGGCGGCGCGCGGTGCCCACGACCGCCGTCGTCCGCAGCTCGGCGAGCCAGCTCACGCGGTGACCACCTCGCCGTCGACCACCAGGGAGAGCGGCCGAACCCGACCATCCTCGAGTTCGCCGAAGATCTCCACGGGATGGCCGCCGGTGAGCGCGAGGAGCGAGGTGAGCGAGCCGCCGAGGATCGGGAGGGCTTCCCCGGCACGGTCGCGAAGCCAGCCCGGATTGCCCGGGCTCACCCGCACGCCGCCGAGCAGCACGGGGTGGCGGTCTCGCCACGGTGAGCGGGCGACGGCGGCCGCCTCCGCCTCGAGCGCGTCGGCAATGCCGCCTCCCTCACCCAGGGTTGCCTCCACGCCCCGAGGGAGAATGGGGCCGGTGAACAGGGCCCGTCGGGGGGCCGAGCCGGGATATCTGGCGACGGTGACGTCGAGGACCGCGCCCGCGAGCTGCGGCACGGCGAGGGTCTGCCCCTGGGCAGCGAAGTCGAGGACGACCACGATTTCGCCCTCCGGGCCCCGCAGCCAGGTGCGTTGCTGCTGGAGCCGCCCGTCGTCGCTGCGGTGTGCCCCGAGCACGAGCCAGGGGCCCGGGAGGGACTCAGCCGCCTCGACTTCGGCCGACGCCATGGCCCACCCGATGGTGGCCCGCAGGTCCGCCAGCTCGGCGGGGCCCAGTTCGTCACGGAGCGACCATGCCTTCGTGACCGCCCACCACCGGCCGGCGCGCAGCAGCAGGTGATCCGCCCAATCGACCCGCGCATGGACCTCGGAACCCATCTCCCGCACCTGTTCCGCAAGGCCCGGGAGCTGAGCGTCCACGAGGCGAGCGGCGGTGTTGTCCCACCACGAGTAGGGCTGGGTGCGGGCGGCGGCGAGCCCGGTCCGCGCGAGGTCCATGAGCCAGAGGGCAAAATCCGACATCCCGGAGTCCATGAGCGCGAGGCGGTCTTCCAGCCGCTTCGCCTGCGCCGCAGGGTCCGGGGACCCTGCGGACCGCCGTTCCTGAGCGGCGGCCCGTTTCGTGCGCTCGCCAGCCCATTGCGCGGCGTAGTCGGAAGCCTGTGCGCCGGCTTCCGCTGCCTCGCCCCGAGCCCAGAGGAGGAGCAGCGCCAGCGCGTGCTTGCAGGGGAATTTCCTGCTCGGGCACGAGCAGCGGTAGGCGGGGGCGACGACGTCAATGCTCACCTGGTACGGGGCCTTTCCGCTGCCCTGGCACTTGCCCCACACCAGGACTTCGGTGCTCCCGGTGTCCGACCACGGTCCCGGGCGGGCGAGTTTCCGTGCCGCGGCGACGGACGCCTGATCGGGCGCGGCGGCGATCACCCTGTCCTCAGTCCACCGCCCCATGACGCTCATCCTCTTCCGTCAGGGAACTGGGCCGCAAGGGGGCCTTTCCGCGGCGGCCCGGTAGCGTACCCGCATGAGCATCCCTTCCCCTGACGCAGACGACCGTCTCGAGCCGCCCCTGAAGGGGAGCGAAGCCGAGACGCTCGTCGGCTTCCTCGAGTACCAGCGCGCCACGCTCGAGAGGAAGTGCCGCGGCCTCAGCGACGAACAGCTCCGGGCGACCCTTCCGCCGTCGACCATGACGCTCGGCGGCCTGCTCAAGCATCTCGCCTACGTCGAGGACGGCTGGTGCGCCGAGGTGCTCGGCGGGCAGCCGATGTCAGAACCTTGGGCGAGCGTGGACTGGGAAGCGGACCGCGACTGGGAGTGGCACAGCGCGAAGGACGACGACGGCGCGAGCCTCCGCGCGCTGTGGGCAGAGCGGGTCGCGCGGTCGAGGGAGATCATCGGCGGGCTCCTCTCGCGCGGCGACGGCGCGCTCGCGGACGTGTTCGACGACGACGGCCGCCGCCTGGTCTCCCTGCGCTGGGTCCTGACCCATCTCATCGAGGAATATGCGCGTCACAACGGCCACGCCGACCTGATCCGGGAATCCATCGACGGCGCGACAGGGGAGTGATTCCACGGCGGGAATGCCGGCGGGCTCCAGCGGGTTAGGGGCTCATGTGAAAGCCTTCGGATTCCTCTCGTTCGGCCACTACGGACCGTTCCGCGGCTCGCAGACGCCAACCGCGGCGGACATGATCCGCCAGACCATCGACCTCGCCGTCGGGGCCGACGAGATCGGTGTGAACGGGGCCTACGTGCGCGTCCATCACTTCGCGCCCCAGCAGGCCTCGCCCATCCCGCTGCTCAGTGCCATGGCGGCCCGGACCCAGCGGATCGAAGTGGGGACCGGCGTCATCGACTTCAGGTACGAGAATCCCCTCTACTTCGCCGAGGAGGCGGCTGCCCTCGACATCATCGCCGGTCATCGCATCGCCCTCGGCATCAGCCGGGGCTCGCCCGAGCCCGCCCTCAGAGGCTATGAGGCCTTCGGATACACCGGATCCGCGGATCCGCGCGGGGCAGATCTGGCGCGCGAGAAGTTCGAGCTGTTCCTTCGGGCGATCGACGGCGAGGGGGTGGCGGACGCCGATCCCCACCAGTTCGCAACCGGCACCAAACTGCCGGTCGAACCCCGCTCGCCCGGATTGAGGGACCGGATCTGGTGGGGGAGCGGCACCCGGAGCACCGCGGAATGGACCGGCATGCTCGGGCTCAACCTCATGAGCTCCACGCTGCTCACCGAGGACGCGGGGGTTCCGTTCCACGAACTCCAACGCGAGCAGATCGACCGATACCGTGCCGCCTACAAGGAGGCCGGGCATACGCGTGCGCCGCGCGTCTCGGTGAGCCGGAGCATCTTCCCGATCGTGACCTCGCGGGACGCCATGTACTTCGGCTCTCGTCCGGAAGGGGATCAGGTGGGCATCATCGACGGCTTCCGATCAACCTTCGGCAAGACGTACGCCGCCGAGCCGGACGATCTCATCGAACAGCTCAGGAAGGACACGGCGGTCATGGCGGCGGACACCGTCATGCTCACCGTCCCGAACCAGCTCGGCGTCGAGTACAACCTGCACATCCTCAGCGCTTTCGCGGAGCACGTCGCTCCCGCGCTCGGGTGGAAGTCCAACACCGAAGGCCCGGTTCAGGGGGATCCGATCGCGTGAAGCGGGCACATTCTGGATTCAATCTTCGCGAAGCCGGGTAAGCGGACCAGTGGGCCCGGTCTACCGGGACGGTAACGGAGTCTCGTGAGGCGCCACGAAGACCCCACGACACAAGGGGCGAAGATGGACCAAGCCACAATCCGTCGGCTGTCCGATGAGGCAACCGAAGTCCTCCTGAACAAACCCGGGACCACGTCCAGCTTCAGAGGCGGCTGGATGATGATCGCCACGATCCTCATCGAGGCATGGGATCTCTACGCGATCTCCTTCGTCCTGGTCTTCATCACTGCGGAATACCACCCGACACCCACCGAGCTGGGGCTCGTGACCGCCGGCGTCCAAGGCGGCGCGCTCATCGGGGCACTGATCGGCGGCTACGTCGCAGACCGGTTGGGTCGCAAAGCGGTCTTCATCCTCACGATGGTGCTGTTCATCGTGCTGGCGATCGTCCAAGGCTTCTCGGTCAGCGTGTGGGACCTGATCATCGTCCGGTTCCTCATCGGCATCCCGCTGGGCAGCGACATCTCCAACGGCTACGCCTACATCATGGAGTCGATGTCCAAGGGCGCCCGCGAGGTCATGGGCAGCCGCTGGCAGTTCATGTTCGGCCTCGGCGAGGTCTTCTCGATCGTGGTCATCACCATCATGTACGTGACCGGCATGCCGCACGAGATCCTGTGGCGCGTCGCGCTCGCCATTGGCGCCGTCCCGGCGCTCATCCTGCTCCTCGCGCGGCTCAACCTGCCAGAGACCCCGATGTCGCTGATCCACCGAGGGCAGTTCATCAAGGCCAAGGAAGTCTCACAGCGCCTCTTCGACGATCCGCTCGAGATGCTCCCGAACCACGACGTCGAGATCGAGAAGTCCAAGGTGAGCGACTTCCTCAGGGTGATCTGGGCCGACCCGATCAAGCGGCGGGCCACGATCTTCGGCTGGATCTCGAACGCCTGCCAGGGTGCCGAGTTCACTGCGTTCGGCTTCTACCTTCCGGTCATCCTCGTCACTGCGGGCGTCGGCGTTGCCGGCAGCGGCGCGAGCTCGAACATCACGGGAACGAACCTCGTCACGGCCGCGATCTACGTCCTCGCGACGATCTCGGGTTTCGTGGCCCCGATCATGATCGCGAAGATCGGGCATAAGGGCGTGGCGATGTGGGGCTTCGGCCTGGCCTTCCTCGGCCTGATCGTGGGCGCGTTCGCCCTGGGGGCCAACATCCAGTGGCTCATCGTCATCGGCGCGTGTGTGCTGATGTGGGGCCACTACTGGGACGCCTCGAACGGCATGACGATCACCTCGATGGTCGCGCCGTCGCGGTTCCGGGCCACGGCCTCGGGTTTCGGCTACGTGTTCGTGAAGGGCGCTTCGTTCTTCGGAGCGTTCGTGTTCCCGATCATGACCGCTTCCTGGGGCAAGGTTGGGGCGACGCTCGCCGTCTCGATCCTCTCCCTGATCGGCTTCCTCTCGGCATGGCTCATCCTCCCGGAGCTGTACGGCTACGTGGACCGCGAGGAACAGAAGGCGGAGATCGGGCGGGCCTGATCCACGCTCCCCTCATAGGAAGGAGCTCCTCGGCTTGGCCGAGGAGCTCCTTCCTATTTGAGGAACTTCGACGTGCCTATTTGAGGAACTTCGACGTGGTCCTGTCGGCGAGGATCTTGCCGCCGGTCTGGCACGTCGGGCAGTACTGCAGGGCGCTGTCGGAGAAGGTCACCTCGCGGATCGTGTCACCGCACACGGGGCACGGCTCGCCGGTTCGACGGTGGACTCGCATGGTCCGGCGCTTCTCATCCTTGAGCTCGTCCGGCGCGTGGCCCAGCGCGTCGCCGACAGCGTCCTCGAGGGTCGTCCGCAGCGATGTGTAGAGGCGAGAGGTCTCCTCGTCGTCCAGAGTCGAAGCGATGGCAAAGGGGGAGATCTTCGCCGCGTGCAGGATCTCGTCGCTGTAGGCGTTGCCGATCCCGGCGATGGTCTTCTGGTCCCGCAGGAGTCCCTTGATCTGCTGTCTGCGGTTGAGGAGCCCGCGGAACCGCTCGAGCGTGAACTCGGGCTCGAGCGGTTCGGGGCCGAGGTCGGCGATCGCGGGCACGTCCTCGAGCCTGCGCACGATGAAGATGGCGAGGCGCTTCCACGTTCCGGCCTCGGTGAGGTCGATGCCGGTGACCTCGTCGTCGCGGACGAACCCGAAGCGTGCCGCAACGTAGCCCTTCCCGCGGACGGGAGTCGGCTCAGGGAGCTGGTCGGAGATCCGCATCCACCCGGCGAGCGAAAGGTGCACGACGACGAAGATCCGGGCTTCGTCGTCGTCCTTCGGTTCGTCTGCATCGCCGCCGGGGGAGGTGTTGAGGACGACGAACTTCCCCCGCCGGCCCACGGATTCCACCCGACGCCCCACGAGGGAGGTGTACGGGGGATCAGCCGTCTTGAGGGCATGGATGGCCGGGAAGCGTGCCTGCTCGATCGTTGCGCCCTTGAGCCGCTCGTCGAGATACGCCGCGAGTGCCGTGACCTCTGGGAGTTCGGGCATTGCCATCCCTTTCCTCAGCGCTTGGTAACCCTCCTGCCACCGTCCATCGTCCCAGAAAATGACGCACCGAACAGGGGGAAACGGCGCACTGAGCAGGGGAAACGTTGTGCCTATACTTTCTGCGATACCGCCCAGTCGCGATGAATTTTCCGCCGACGAAATTTCCGGGCACCGCTTCGACGAAAGGCGAGCACCATGAGCAATGTCCCCGCCGACCTCTCCTACACCGCCGAGCACGAGTGGGTGGCCACGTCCAGCGAGGACGGCGTGGTGCGAGTGGGCATCACCGATTTCGCGCAGGACGCTCTCGGCGACGTCGTCTATGTCCAGGTGCCGGAAGTCGGCACTGAGGTAAGCGCGAATGCGGTCGTCGGCGAGGTCGAATCGACCAAGAGCGTGAGTGACATCTACGCCCCGGTCGGTGGGACGATCGTGGCCCGCAACGAGGCGCTCGACGGCGATCCGGCGCTCGTGAACAGCGATCCGTACGGCGAGGGCTGGCTCTTCGATGTCCGGCTCAAGGACGCGTCGGAGGTCGACGATCTGCTCAGTGCATCCCAGTACGAACAGCAGGTAGGGTAGAAATCTGGGGATACACCGAAGAGGAGGAATGATGGGCAGCGAGGAGCGTCGTGGTCTGGACGCGGGAGAGGCCACGCAACGCGATGTCTCGGCGTCGGAGACGACGTCCATTCATCTGCCGCCCATTGGACAGGAGCCCCTCCGTACCCGTCAGCTGACGTCGGAGGAGGCCTCGGCCATTGCGGCTCTTCCGTTCGGCTCGGCCCTGCTGATCGCCCATTCCGGCCCGAACGCGGGGGCCCGCTTCCTGCTCGACTCCGCATCGACGACCGTGGGCCGGCATCCGAACGCGGACATCTTCCTCGACGACGTCACCGTCTCGCGACGCCACGCCGAGTTCCGCCGTGTCGACAACGGCGGATTCGAGGTTGTGGACGCGGGAAGCCTGAACGGAACCTACGTGAACCACGATCGCGTCGACCGGGTGACGCTGCGGACCGGCTCCGAGGTCCAGATCGGCAAGTTCCGTCTGACTTACTACCAGAGCCCTGCCCGCAACACGGCGAGGTCCGCCTAGGGGGAGCGCATGGCACTCGCTCATTCTGAGCGCAGGGGCGCGCCGAGCCTCAACATCGGGGATGTCCTCGCGGCCCTGGCCGACGAGTTCCCGGGCATGACGGCGTCGAAGATCCGCTTCTTGGAGGAGAAGGGCCTCATCTCGCCCCAGCGCACGCCCGCAGGCTACCGCCAATACGGGGAGCGCGATGTGGAACGTCTCCGGTTCGTTCTGGCCCTCCAGCGAGATCAGTACCTTCCGCTCAAGGTCATCAAGGACTATCTCGACGCCATCGACCGCGGCGAACGCCCCGAGAAACTCCCCGGGGGCTTGAGCCTCGCCCCCCGGGCGGTGAGCGATGAGGTCGCGGCGGAGCTGCAGACCACGCGTCCCCGCTCGCTCACCGAAGAGCAGCTCCGTGCCGAGTCCGGGGCAAGCGCCTCCTTCGTCGAGTCGCTTCGGAGCTTCGGGCTCATCGCCCCTGAGGACGACCGCTACGACGAGCACGCGCTCCAGGTGGCCCGTGCCTGCGTGCAGCTTGAGTCCCACGGGATCGAGCCGCGGCACCTCGGCCTGTTCCGCGCGGCCGCCGAGCGGGAATTCGGGTTGGTGGAGCGTGCGGTTGCACCCGTCGCCTCCCGCCGTGACGAAGCGGCGCGCGCCCGCACGGCTGAGACGGCCCGGGAGATCAGCGACCTGTGCCTGACGCTGCATCGGGCGCTCGTGCATGGCCGCATTTCCAGAATGGAGGGGTGATGATCGAAGTCGAGGTCGTGGGCGTGCGGATCGAGCTGCCGTCCAATCAGCCGCTCGTGCTCCTCAAGGAAAAGCACGGCGAGCGACACCTGCCCATCTGGATCGGCACGGCGGAGGCCAGTGCGATCGCCCTCGCCCAACAGCACGTGGTTCCTCCGCGCCCCCTCACGCATGATCTCCTCGTGAACGTGGTCCACGGCCTTGGACGTCAGGTGGTGAGCGCGACGATCGTGGCCGTCCAGGACAGCGTGTTCTACGCTCAGCTCGGGTTCGACGACGGAACGGTCATCGAGTCGCGCGCTTCAGACGCGCTTGCCGTGGCGCTGCGGGTGAGCTGTCGCATCTGGTGTGCCGACGCCGTCCTCGAGGAGGCCGGGGTGCAGCTAGCGGAGGGGAGCGAGGAAGGCACCGAGGAGGCGGCCCCGACCCCCGAGGAAGAGGAGCGCGAGATGCGACGTTTCCGGGAGTTCCTCGCCGATGTGGAGCCCGAGGACTTCGACGAATAGGCCGACACGGAAAGCCCCGAGGCCGGGGTCTTTGATTTCGGGACCCGCCCCCTCTAACGTCGTGAGTGGACGCTCCCATTGCATCGTTGGCCTTTTAGGGGCGACACTGGTAGTTGCGCTGATCGGTGTAATTACAGTGCTGCTCTTTCCGGGCCCCCTCTTGGGCGGTGCAGCATCCTCAGGGGGAGCGAGAGAAGGAGGGTGACGTGAGTCCCACCAAGGGCGAGCCAGGCCAGCTGCGTCAGATCAGCGGCCCCGGTGTCGATGTCCCCGTCGGGGAGCAGGGCCTGCTGTTCAGCGAGGACCTTCCTGTTCTCGACGAGGAGGCCGGCTACCGCGGTCCGACGGCGTGCAAGGCAGCTGGCATCACGTACCGCCAGCTCGACTACTGGGCCCGCACGGGTCTCGTTGAGCCCACCGTGCGCGGTGCGGCCGGCAGCGGCTCTCAGCGCCTCTACGGTTTCCGGGACATCCTCGTCCTGAAGGTGGTCAAGCGGCTGCTGGACACGGGTGTGTCCCTGCAGCAGATCCGCATCGCCGTGGGCCATCTCCGCGAGCGCGGGGTCGAGGATCTCGCGCAGATCACCCTGATGAGCGACGGGGCATCGGTGTACGAGTGCACCTCCGCTGACGAAGTGATCGATCTCGTCCAGGGCGGCCAGGGCGTGTTCGGCATCGCCGTGGGTCGCGTGTGGCGGGAGGTCGAGGGGAGCCTCGCGGAGCTCCCGAGCGAGCACGCGGAGGATCAGTCGTTCCCGGGCGATGAGCTGAGCCGCCGCCGCGCTGCGCGGAAGACCGGCTGAGCAGAGGACGACGGCGTCCGCAGCCTCACACACGAAGGGCACCCTTGCGGGTGCCCTTTTTTGTGGTTGTCAGTGTGTTTGTGGTTGTCAGTGTGCTCGTGGGTCTCAGCGAGCCGATCGGGAGCGGAACTCGCGGTTCTGCTTCATGACTGCGTCGAGGAGCTCGTCGTAGAGGGCAGCGGTGGTGCGAGCGGCGTCTCCGGGCCAGTGGTGCACGGCATGGGCCGCACCCTGAATCTGCTGCCAGTTCGCGAGTTCGGGAATGTTGGGCGTGAGGAGCAGCGGGCCGAACATCTGCTTCATCTCCTCGAGTCGGTAGGCGTGCTCCGTGGAGGACTGCCGAACGCGGTTGGCGATGATCCCCGCGGGGGCGAGCTTCGTTGCCGACTCTTGGCGGAACAGCTGAATGGCCCGCATGGTCCGCTCGGTGCCGGCAACGGAGAACAAGCCGGGCTCGGCAACGAGCAGAACCCTGTTGCTGGCTCCCCACGCCATTCGCGTCAAGCCGTTGAGCGAGGGTGGGCAGTCGATGAGGACCAGGTCATAGCCCTCGACGCCCTCGAGCACCGTGGAGAGCCGCTTGAGGTCGCGGCGCCCCAGATCCGGCCGGTCGTACACGCTGCTGAGGGAACCGCCGAAGGCGACATCGAGCTTGCGCTGCCCGCGTCCTTCCAAGCTGGCCGCGCGGCGAACCCAGCTGCTGCTGACCACGTTGTCGCTGAGTGGCGTCCTGCGGGGCGACTTCAGCATCCGCGCGATCTCGGCCTTGCCATCGGCGGCCACGCCTAAGGCCGTCGACGCATCGGCGTGGGGGTCGAGATCGACGACGAGGGTCGGGATGCCGGCGGCAAGGGCTGCGGAGGCGAGGCCGGTGGTGACCGAGGTCTTACCGACTCCACCCTTGAGGCTGCTGATGCTGACTACTTGCACTGGAGAATCCACTACCTCTATCCGCTGGCCGACCTTCACCATCCTAGTGGTCACTCGGGTGCACTCAGGTCCAGCCCTGCCACTTATGGCGCGGCACATTACATCCCCTGACGCCGTGATTCCAGCCACACCGCGTTGAGTTGGTAGTTTGCTTCGGTAGAGACTAGGCACCACCTAGCCGGACCCCTTTCAGTGCCCCCGATCAGGAGTCGACGTGTTCTCGAAAATCTTGGTGGCCAACCGCGGAGAGATCGCCATCCGAGCGTTCCGCGCTGGCTACGAACTTGGTGCCAAGACCGTGGCGGTCTTCCCCTATGAAGATCGAAATTCCATTCACCGTCAGAAGGCGGACGAGGCCTACCTCATTGGCGAGGAAGGCCATCCGGTCCGTGCATATCTCGACATCGACGAGATCATCCGCGTCGCCAAGGAAGCCGGAGCGGACGCGATCTATCCGGGTTACGGCTTCCTCTCGGAGAATCCGGACCTCGCCCGCGCGGCCGCCGAGGCGGGCATTACCTTCGTGGGCCCCCCGGCAGAGGTGCTGCAGCTCGCGGGCCACAAGGTCCACGCGCTGGAGGCGGCCCGGAAGGCCGGGATCCCGGTCCTGAAGTCGAGCGCGCCGAGCGCGGACGCCGAGGAGCTGATCGCTGCGGCGGATTCGATCGGCTTCCCCATCTTCGTCAAGGCCGTTGCGGGCGGCGGCGGTCGTGGCATGCGCCGCGTCGACACGCGGGAGGCCCTCCCCGAGGCCCTCAGTGCGGCCATGCGCGAAGCCGACGCGGCGTTCGGTGACCCCACTGTCTTCCTCGAGCAGGCCGTACTGCGCCCGCGCCACATCGAGGTGCAGGTCCTGGCCGACGGCGAGGGCAACGTGGTGCACCTCTTCGAGCGCGACTGCTCGCTGCAGCGCCGCCACCAGAAGGTCATCGAAATCGCGCCCGCCCCGCAGCTGGACGAGTCGATCCGCCAGGCCCTCTATGCGGACGCCGTCAAGTTCGCCAAGGCCCTCGGCTACGTCAACGCGGGAACGGTCGAGTTCCTGGTGGACACGGTCGGCGAGCGGGCCGGCCAGCACGTGTTCATCGAGATGAATCCGCGCATCCAGGTGGAGCACACCGTCACCGAGGAGGTCACCGACGTCGACCTGGTCCAGGCGCAGCTTCGCATTGCGTCGGGGGAGACCCTGGCGGACCTCGGCCTTTCCCAGGAGACGATCCAGCTCAAGGGCGCTGCCCTGCAATGCCGCATTACCACGGAAGATCCCGCGAATGGCTTCCGTCCCGACGTCGGGAAGATCACGGGCTACCGCTCCGCTGGCGGCGCGGGTGTCCGCCTTGATGGCGGAACTGTGTACCAGGGCGCGGAGATCAGCCCCCACTTCGACTCCATGCTCGTCAAGCTCACGTGCCGCGGCCGCGACTACGCCACGGCCGTCAAGCGCGCCCGGCGAGCCCTGGCGGAGTTCCGGATCCGCGGGGTCTCCACGAACATCCCGTTCCTGCAGGCCGTCCTTGACGACAGCGACTTCGTGGCTGGCAACGTAGCCACCTCGTTCATCGACGAGCGGCCCGAGCTTCTGCACGCCCGCAGCTCCGCCGACCGCGGCACCAAGCTCCTGAGCTGGCTCGCCGATGTGACGGTGAACAAGCCCCACGGCGAGCTCACGGTCCACGCCGACCCGCGGGACAAGCTCCCCGCGGTTGACCTGTCCAAGGCCCCTGCCGGATCGCGGCAGCGCCTCCTCGAGCTCGGCCCGGAGGGCTTTGCGAAGGCCCTGCGCGAGCAGACCGCGGTCGCCGTCACGGACACGACGTTCCGCGATGCGCACCAGTCGCTCCTCGCCACGCGCGTCCGGACCCGTGACCTCGTGGCCGCGGGGCCTGCAGTGTCCGTGCTGACCCCGCAGCTCCTCTCCGTCGAGGCGTGGGGCGGCGCGACCTACGATGTTGCGCTCAGGTTCCTCGGCGAGGACCCGTGGGATCGCCTCGCGGCTCTCCGCTCGGCCATCCCGAACGTCTGCATCCAGATGCTCCTGCGCGGGCGCAACACGGTCGGCTACACCCCGTACCCCGAGGAGGTCACGGACGCCTTCGTGAAGGAAGCGGCCGCGACGGGCATCGACATCTTCAGGATCTTCGACGCCCTCAACGATGTGAGCCAGATGGCTCCCGCGATCCGCGCTGTCCGGGAGACCGGCACTGCGGTCGCCGAAGTGGCCCTCTGCTACACCGGCGACCTTCTGGATCCCGAGGAGACGCTCTACACGCTCGACTACTACCTCGATCTCGCCCAGAGGATCGTGGATGCGGGTGCCCACATCCTCGCCATCAAGGACATGGCGGGCCTCCTGCGTCCGGCGGCCGCCGCGAAGCTCGTCTCGGCGCTCCGGGAGCGGTTCGACCTCCCGGTCCACCTCCACACGCACGACACCGCGGGCGGTCAGCTCGCCACGCTGCTCGCCGCAGTTGAGGCAGGGGTCGACGCCGTCGACGTCGCCTCGGCGTCACTCGCGGGCACGACGAGCCAGCCGCCGGCTTCCGCGCTCGTCGCGGCGCTCGCGCACACCCCGCGCGATACGGGGATCTCGCTCGAGGCAGTGAGCGCCCTCGAGCCGTATTGGGAAGCCGTGCGTCGCGTCTACGCGCCGTTCGAGTCGGGGCTCCCGGGGCCGACGGGCCGCGTGTACCGCCACGAGATCCCCGGCGGCCAGCTGTCCAACCTGCGCCAGCAGGCCATCGCGCTCGGCCTCGGGGAGCGGTTCGAGGCGATCGAGGACATGTACACCGCGGCGGATCGGATCCTCGGCCACCTGGTCAAGGTGACGCCGTCGTCGAAGGTCGTGGGCGACCTCGCGCTGCACCTCGTGGGCCTCAACGCGGATCCCGCGGACTTCCAGGAGAACCCGCAGAAGTACGACATCCCGGACTCCGTGATCGGCTTCCTCGGCGGCGAACTCGGCGACCCGCCCGGGGGCTGGCCCGAGCCGTTCCGCACGAAGGCGCTGCAAGGCCGGACCGTGAAGGTCCGCGAGGAGACCCTGAGCAGCGAGGATTCGGAGGCTCTTCGGGGCGACTCCGCGACGCGCCGGGCCACGCTCAACCGGCTCCTCTTCCCCGGCCCGACCAAGGACTACCTCACGAGCCGCGAGACCTACGGGAACCTGTCCGTGCTGGACACGCGCGACTACCTCTACGGGTTCCAGCGCGGCAAGGAGCACGTGATCGAGCTTGAGCGCGGCGTGCGCCTCATCGCGCAGCTCGAGGCGGTGTCCGAGCCCGACGAGAAGGGCATGCGGACGGTGCTCGCGCTGCTCAACGGCCAGTCGCGCCCGGTCTCGGTCCGCGACCGCTCCGTCGAGAGCAACGTGCAGCAGGCGGAGAAGGCCGATGCCTCGAACCCGGGCCACGTTGCCGCGCCGTTCGCTGGGGCCGTGACGGTCACCGCGAGGGAGGGCGACGTCGTCAAGGCCGGTGACACGGTCGCGACGATCGAGGCCATGAAGATGGAGGCCTCCATCACCACGCCGTCCGCCGGTCGCGTCTCGCGCGTCGTCATGAATGGCGTGCAGCAGGTCCAAGGCGGGGACCTCCTGTTGGTCGTGGCTCAGGGCTAGCCGACGGCGAACAAGCCGACCGAACGCCGAAAACGGCCGGTGGAGCAGCGGAGACGCTGCCCCACCGGCCGTTGGGCGTTCTCGGACGGTACTCAGACGGTGCTGGGCTTGGGCGTGGCGTAGATCTCCTCGACGATTGGCCCGAAGTCCGCCATGATCTGGGCGCGCTTGACCTTCATCGACGGTGTCAGATGACCCGACTCCTCGGTGAAGTCCGTGGGCACAACGCGGAACGCGCGGATCGCCTCGGCCTTCGACACTGTCGAGTTCGCAAGGTCGATCACGCCCTGAACGTGCCGTCGCACCGTCTCGCTCTCCGCGGCCTCCGCCATGCTCAGGGCGGGTTCGCCGTGCCGCTCGAGCCAGCCGGGCAGGGCCTCCTCGTCGAGCGTGACGAGAGCCGCGATGAAGGGCCGCCCCTCGCCGACGACGACGACCTGGGACACGAGCGCGTCGGCTCGGATCTGGTCCTCCAGCTGGGCTGGAGCCACGTTCTTGCCACCGGCGGTGACGATGATCTCCTTTTTGCGGCCCGTGATCGTCAGGTAGCCATCGGCGTCGAGCTCTCCGATGTCCCCCGTGTGGAACCAGCCATCGGTGAAGGTCTCGGCCTGGAGCTCGGGAAGCCGATAGTAGCCGCGCATCACGCTCACGCCCTTGGCGAGGATCTCGCCGTCGTCCGCAATGCGCACGGCGTTGCCGGGCAGCGGTGCGCCCACCGTGCCGATCTTCACCAGAGACGGCGTGTTGACGCTGATCGGCGCGGTCGTCTCGGTCAGGCCGTAGCCCTCGAGCACGAGGAGGCCGATCCCGTGGAAGAAGTGGCCGAGCCGCTTGCCGAGGGGACCGCCGCCCGAGACGGCGAAGCGGATGTGCCCGCCCATCGCCGCCCTCAGCTTGCGGTACACGAGCACGTCGAACAGGCTGTGCCGGAGGCGAAGGCCCAGACCGGGGCGCCCGCCGTCGTCGTGGGCGGCGGACCACGCGATCGCGGTCTCAGCCGCGAGCTCGAAGATGCGACCCTTGCCCTCGTTCTCGGCCTTCGTGGCGGCGGAGTTGTACACCTTCTCGAAGACGCGGGGCACGGCGAGGATGAAGGTCGGCTGGAAGCTCTGCAGGTCCGCGAGCAGATGCTTGATGTCCGGGGTGTGCCCCACCTGCACCCCGGCGGCCACGGTCAGCACGGAGATGAAGCGTGCGAAGACGTGGGCGAGCGGGAGGAACATGATGGTCTTCGCGCCGGGGGAGACCACCTCGTTGAGGGCCGCCGCGGCATTCTCTGACAGCTCGACGAAGTTGCGGTGCGTGAGCTCGCACCCCTTGGGCCGGCCCAGTGTTCCCGAGGTATAGATGATGGTGGCCAGGGAGTCGAGGCCGACGGCGGAGCGCCGCGCCTCGAGCTGTTCGTCGCTCACGCTGCTCCCGGCAGCCCGCAGCAGGTCAAGGCCAGCGGGCGTCATCTGCCACACGTGCGCGAGGTTGAGCCCCTCGGAATCGACCGCCTGCCGAATGATGTCCTCATGGTGGGGGGCCTCGCCGAACGCGGCGACCGCCCCGGAATTCCCGAGGTTCCAGGCCACCTGCGAGGGCGAGGAGGTCTCGTAGATGGGAACCGAGACGCCGCCTGCGAACCAGATGGCGAAGTCCACGAGGGTCCACTCGTAGCACGTACGAGCCATGATGCCCACGCGGTCGCCCGCGCTGATGCCGGCAGCGATGAGCCCCTTGGCGATCGCCTCGACATCGCGGCGAAATTCGGCGGCACGGACGTCCTGCCATTCCCCGCCCGCGGAACGGCGCGCGAAGATGGCCGGGTTGGCTGGCTTCTCGGCCTGCTCGATGACGAAGTCGGTGATATTTCGTGCTACCGCGTGGGGAACGAGGGGCGGGACGATCTTCTCGCGCACGTTGACTCCTTTGCTGTGCCCTCATGGGTACGTACCTCAACCTTAGCCAAGCTGGTGGCCACTGTGGCCCTCGCCACGTCCCCAATGCTACTAGTGAGTAACATTGGGGTCCCCTGCGTGGACTGGCGGCCCGCCGCGCGCCACTAAACTGGCCCGGTGCCCACTCCGCGACGTCCCCTCCCTCCGCGACGCCCTGCCGGCCCCCGTCTTCGTCGCCGTGGCCTCGCCATCGGCATCGACATCGGGGGGACGAAGGTCGCAGCTGGAGTGGTGGATGCCGACGGGCAGATCCTCCGCGAGGCGCGCCGGGCCACGCCGGGTTCGCAGCCACGGGAGGTCGAGCGCGTCATCGCCGAGCTCGTCGAGGAGCTGAGCGGAAATCATCGGGTAGCCACCGTGGGGATCGGGGCTGCCGGGTGGATGGACCTCGAGGGCGGGACCGTGCTCTTCAGCCCGCACCTCGCCTGGCGGAACGAGCCTCTCCGGGACAACCTCGAGCGGCTCCTCCGGCGAAGGGTCCTCCTGACGAACGACGCCGACGCTGCTGCCTGGGCGGAATGGCGCTTCGGGGCCGGGCGAGGGGAACAGCGCCTCGTCTGCATCACCCTGGGCACCGGAATCGGCGGCGCCATGGTCATCGGCGGGCGGCTCGAGCGCGGCCGGTACGGGGTCGCCGGGGAGTTCGGGCACCAGATCATCATGCCCGGCGGGCATCGCTGCGAATGCGGGAATCGCGGCTGCTGGGAGCAGTACGCCTCAGGGAACGCGCTGGGCCGCGAGGCGCGCGAGCTGGCGCGGGCAAATTCGCCCGTCGCCCAAGAGATCCTGAAGGCTGTGGGCGGTGACATCGACGCCATCACCGGAGCAGTCGTCACCGATCTCGCCCGGAAGGGCGATCCGACCTCGCGCGAACTCCTCGAGGACGTGGGCGAATGGCTCGGACTGGGCCTTGCGAATCTCGCCGCGGCCCTCGATCCCGGGACCTTCGTCGTGGGCGGTGGCCTCTGCGACGCTGGTGACTTGCTTCTGGGCCCCGCTCGCCGGGCGTTCGCCCGAAACCTCACTGGACGGGGCTTCCGGCCAGCCGCGCGAATCGACCGCGCCGAACTCGGTCCTCAGGCAGGGCTGATCGGGGCAGCCGACCTCTCGCGCGTCAACGCGCGGGCAGCCGGCTGGGCCCGCTGAGCTCTTTCCCGCTGCGCTCTTTCCCGCTGGGGTGAGGGCGCCCGCTCAGATGCGGGCGCCGTCGTCGTCCTCGTCCTTGTCCCGCGGAAGGCGCATGATGAGGTACCCGACGGAGGCGATGAAGCTCGCGACCAGCGCGGCGATGGCCCACGCGGGGATTCCCCGCCAGAACAGGGCGGACAGAAGCAGGCCCGCGGGGGCGCCGAGCGCGCCGACCCACGCCACGACGCTCGCCGGATCAGCGCCGGCAAGCACGGGCTCGGGCTCCTCTGGGACAAACTCCCCGTCGCCGTCGGGCTCGTCGTCGTGAGAGAACGGTTCGCCGAAGGATTCACGGCGGGACGGCTCGGCGTGAGGTTTGGCCAGGCCCAGCGGGTCGAAGGCGTCGAATCCGGGGTCTCGGGCGTCTTCTCGGTGAGGTGCGGAGCGCTCGCCTGGCTGGGACGCCGCAGCCCGCTCGGCCGCGGAGGGCTCGAGCGGAGCCGGTCCGAACTCGTCGTCGGACCACCCGGGATCCAGCCTCGGGTCGTCTGAGCGAAGCCGCGCGACCAGGTCGCGCCATACGTCGTCGTCGGCCTCGTGGTCGGCGCGGTCCGGGTCCGGACGGCCGTTCATGCGTGCTCCTCAGTGGGTTCGGCGTCGCCGACGGAAGCGGGTGAAGAAGCCGCAGCGATCTCCCGGAAGAATTCCACAGACCGCGCGAAGATGGCTCCGGCGTCATTGTCCAGAGTTGCCACGTGGTAGCTGTCAGGGAGGCGCACGAAGCGGATGTCGGAACCGCCGTAGTATCTAGTGATCGCCCCGATGCTGCGCTCGCTCTTGACGACGTGGTCGACGGCGGACCGGAAGACCTGGAGCGGTGCGGTGGCGCGGGGGAGAAGGGACACCGTGTTCCTGAAGAGGAGCTTGAGCTGATGCGCGGCCGTTACGGGAACGCGACTGTAGGCCTGCTCGTCCTGGCCCGGGCGCTTGATGTCGTTGCCGATCGCAGGGACCGAGCGCACCGCGTACCGCATGACCCCCGACATCGAGGACCGGGGATCGTCGACCACCAGGGCGGGGTTGACGACCGCCACGGCGGCAACGGGGTGGAGCGCGGCGAGGCGCAGCGCCAGCGCGCCGCCCATGGAGAGCCCCGCAGCGACGACGACCTGGCATTCCGCCGCGAGCTCGAGGTATGCGGACTCGTAGGTTTCATACCATTCGCGCCACGACCGCTTCGCGAGGTCAGCCCAGCTGGTCCCGTGACCCGGAAGCAGGGGAGTCTCCACGCGGAAGCCTTCGGACCGGAGGGCGTCGGCCCACGGGGTCACGCTCGCAAGGCTCCCCGTGAAGCCATGGCTCAGGGCGACACCGACCGTCGCCGTGACGCTGTTCATGTCAAGCATTATGCCCCGATCAGGCTCCGACCGTCGGACTCGCGGCGCTGGCCGCGCAGCGGGCGAAGAATTCGGCGGTCCGCTCAACGATGAGCGGGGCCTCGGCATCCCTCGTGGCGACGTGCGAACTCGAATGCAGCGGAACGAAGTCGACATGACTGCTGCCCGCGCGGCGCAAGATGCGCCGTGCCGAGGACGGCGGCACCACCGGGTCGACGTCGGATTTGAAGACGAGCAGCGGGGCGGTGACTCGCGGCAGAGCCCGGTCGGCGGCGCGGAAGAGGCGCTTGAGCTCATGGACCGCGGCGAGCGGGGTGATCGAGTAGTCTCCTTCGTCGCCCACGGGTTCCGGGGCGGACGGCTCCTCGATCGGCGCGGCAGTTCGCATGATGAGGCGGATCGCGCTGATGTAGCGCACCCTCCAGTCATAGAAGTCCAGACCGGGGTTGACGACGGCGATCCCCGCCACCGGCAGTCGGCTCGCCGTGAGCAGGGCGATCGCTCCGCCCATCGACAGCCCCGCCACGAAGACCACGTCATTCCGGGCGGCCACCCGAGCGTAGGCGTCCTCGAACGTCTCGGTCCATTCTCGCCAGCGCCTCCGCTCGAGGTCCCGCCAGTCGGTGCCGTGTCCCGGCAGGAGCGGCAGTTCCACATCGAACCCACGGGCGGCGAGGCCCTCAGCCCACGGCGCAACCGAGGAACGCGTTCCCGAAAAGCCGTGGCACATCGCCACACCCCACCGCTGGCCCGAATTCCGCTCGCGCGTCCCCATGCCCCCATCGTGTCATTGACTAGAGTGATGGCAAGCGGCACGCTGCGTTGAAAGGCAAGCGTTGATCTACTGGGCCCTCAAGCTGATCTTCATCGGACCGATCGTCAAGCTCTTGTTCCGGCCCTGGGTCAAGGGCCGCAGCAATGTACCCGAGAACGGGGCAGCCATCCTCGCCTCGAACCATCTCTCGTTCTCAGACTCGATCTTCATGCCCCTCATGGTGCGCCGGCCGGTGGTGTTCCTCGCCAAGCAGGAGTACTTCACGGGCACGGGGCTCAAGGGCAGGCTCACGGCCGCGTTCTTCCGGCTCACGAACCAGCTCCCCATGGACCGTTCCGGGGGTGCCGCGTCGAGCGCCTCCCTCGGTGCCGGGGCTGAGGTCCTCCGGGGCGGTGGACTGCTCGGAATCTACCCCGAGGGCACCCGTTCTCCCGATGGGCGGCTCTACCGGGGGAAGGTCGGCGTGGCCCGGCTCGCCCTCGAGGCCCGGGTCCCAGTGGTGCCCGTGGCCATGATCGGCACGGAGAAGGTGCAGCCCATCGGGCAACGGTTCCCCTCCATCCGCCGGGTCGGCATCATCTTCGGCCGCCCGCTGGATTTCTCCGAGTATTACGACAGCGCGGACGATCGGGCCGTCCAACGGCTTGTCACCGACCGGATCATGCAGGAGCTCCAGCGTCTCTCGGGTCAGGAATATGCCGACGTCTACGCCGCCGCCGTGAAGGCCCAGCTGGCCGCGGAGCGGGAGGGGCGGCAGGCGCTGGGCAAGGCCTCTGGCGAGGGGACGACGCCGGCCGCGTAACGCCGTCGTCAGCTCGCCGCTGGGGTCCGCGCCCCTGAGCTAGCCTTGTCTCGTGACTCAACTCTCCACCCCTCCGCCGGCCCCCTTCACGAGCACGTCCCAGAGCGGTGCCGCGGACTACCCGGGGCTCGACGACTGGCGGTCCCTCCCCGCGTCCCAGCAGCCCTCGTGGGCGGACACGGACGTGTTCGCGCGATCCGTCGCGGAGCTCTCGATCCTGCCGCCGCTCGTCTTCGCCGGCGAGGTCGACCTCCTCCGCCATCGTCTCGCGGACGCCGCCCAGGGGAGGGCCTTCCTCCTCCAGGGCGGCGACTGCGCCGAGACGTTCGAGGCCGCGACCGCGGACCGCATCAGCGCGCGGGTCAAGACCATCCTGCAGATGGCCGTCGTCCTGACCTACGGCGCGGCGATGCCGGTGATCAAGATGGGGCGGATGGCCGGGCAGTTCGCCAAGCCGCGCTCGTCCGACTCGGAGACGCGCGAGGGCGTGACCCTGCCTGCCTACCGCGGCGACATCGTCAACGGCTATGAGTTCACCCCCGAGTCGCGGGCCCACGATCCCCGCCGGATGCTGCAGGCGTACCACACCTCGGCCGCCACCCTGAATCTCATCCGCGCCTTCACGCAGGGCGGCTTCGCGGACCTCCGCCTCGTCCACGCCTGGAATCAGGGCTTCACGAGGAACCCTGCGCATGCGCGCTACGAGTCTCTCGCGCGCGAGATCGACCGCGCCGTGAAGTTCATGGATTCGTGCGGGGCCGATTTCGAGGCGCTCAAGCGCGTGGAGTTCTTCGCGAGCCACGAGGCACTCCTGCTCGACTACGAACGGGCCCTCACCCGCATTGACTCACGCACCGGGCTCCCGTACGACACGTCGGCCCACTTCCTCTGGATCGGGGAGCGCACGCGCGAGCTTGACCACGCGCACGTCGACTTCCTATCCCGCGTCCGCAATCCGATCGGCGTCAAGCTCGGCCCTGGGGTCACGGGCGACGACGCGCTGCGGCTCATCGACAGGCTCGACCCCGAGCGGGAGCCGGGTCGCCTGACGTTCATCACCCGCATGGGAGCGAAGAACATCCGCGAGAAGCTGCCGGCGGTGGTCGAGAAGGTCACCGCCTCGGGCGCACAGGTACTTTGGGTCACGGATCCGATGCACGGCAACACTGTGACCTCCCGCAACGGCTACAAGACCCGCCGGTTCGATGACGTCGTGGACGAGGTGCGCGGGTTCTTCGAGGTGCACCATGCGCTCGGCACGGTGCCCGGCGGCCTGCACATGGAGATGACCGGCGACGACGTTGCCGAGTGCCTCGGCGGCTCAGACCCCATCGACGAGGCGGCGTTCGAGGATCGTTACGAGTCCGTGTGCGATCCGCGCCTCAACCACATGCAGTCGCTTGAGATGGCGTTCCTCGTCTCTGAGGCGCTCACCCGGCGCTGACCTGCGGCGACGGCCGGTCAGACCACGGTGAGGGTGATGGTCGATCCCTCCGGAACGTCGCGGTCCACAGGATCCTGGGCGCGGACGGTGCCGAAGAACCCGCCCAGGATGTTCTCCACCTTGACGGTGAACCCAAGCTTCTGGAGAGCATCCTGGGCGACGCTGACCTGCTGACCCACGAAGCTGGGCACGTGAACCATGCGTGGCCCCTTGGAAAGGGTCAGTGTGATGGTGGAACCCTTCGTGGCGTTCTGTCCGGCCGCCGGCGATTGCACCGACACCGAGCCGGCCGGGACGTTGCGGTCGAACACGGTGGCGTCGTCGATGACCGGGCGGAATCCGGCGGCCTGGAGCGCTGCAACCGCATCTGACTGCTTCAGTCCGACCACCTTGGGGACGGGGATCGGCTGGGGACCCTTCGACACTGTGAGGCTCACGGTGCTCCCGTGCTTGAGCGGAGTGCCGGCGGCAGGGTTCTGGGCGACGACGACGCCTGCGGGAGCCGTGTCGCTGAAAGCCTCCGTGACAGGACCGAGGACCATCTTCGCGTCGCTGAGCGCGGTGCGTGCGTCTGGAAGGCTCTTGGAGGTGAGGTCGGCGAGCGGGAAGAGCTCGGGGCCCTTGGAGACCATGACCTGGACGCCTTCGAACTTCCGCACCTGAGTGCCCGCATCGGGCACGCTGCTCACCACGAGCCCCGACGAAATCGCGTCGTCGAAGACGTCATGCGTCGTGAAGGCGAGGCCTGCCTGCTGGAAGAGCGCCTGCGCCTGAGCGACGGTGAGGTTCTTCACCGGGGGCACCGTTGCGAGAGCCCCGGGTCCGAAGCCGAAGAACCAGCCGACGGCGGCGGCCAGGACGGCGAGGACGACGACGATCACCAGCCACAGGGCGCCGCGTCGCCGGGGATTGCCCCGCCCGAGCTGATGCGTTGGGCGCGCTGCGGCAAAGCGCGCCGCGCGATCGGCTTCCTTGTCCTGACGGCGCTGCTCCCGCGGGGTGAGCGGAGGCGGGGCGGGGGGCCGTGGCATGACGCTCGTGTGCCCTGGGCCGCCGGTCGCGAGAATCTCCGTTCCGGCTGGCGCGGGGCGGCTGAGGGATGCGAGGTGTTCCGTCGGGGCTTCGTGGCCGCGCGCGGCCGGCGGCAGATAGTCCAGCTGGGCGTCGCTGAGGGAGCGGCGGATGTCGCGGATCTCGCTGAGCAGGGCGAGCGCGCTGGGGGGCCTCCCGTCGGGGTCCCGTCGGGTCATCCAGCCGACAAGTTCGTCCAGTTCGGGGGCGAGTCCCGGCGCGAGGGCCGAGGGCGGGGGCACGTCTTCGCTCACTCGCCGATACGCGATCTGGCCGCGGTCATCCCCCGTGAACGGGGGCCTGCCGGTCAGCATCTCGAACAGCATGATCCCTGCCGAATAGAGGTCCGCGCGCGAGTCCACGACCGTCCCCGTGAGCATTTCGGGGGAGATGTACTCGGCGGTCCCGAACAAGGTGTCCGTGACGTTGGCGGAGGCAAGGCTGCGTGCGAGGCCGAAGTCCCCCACCTTGACCCGCCCATCGTCGGCGAGGAGGACGTTGGCCGGTTTGACGTCGCGGTGGATGATTCCCGACGCGTGGGCTGCGGCGAGGCCGTCTACCACTGCATCGATGAGGGCGAGGGCCTGCTTCGGCGCGAGCGGGCCGGTCTCGTCGAGGAGTTCCCGGAGCGTCCGGCCCGGGACGTATTCCATCACCAGATAGAGGACGCCGTTGTCCTCGCCGCGGTCCAGCATCGACACCACGTGGGGGTGAGAGAGCTGGGCGGCTGCAATTGCCTCGCGCTCGAATCGTTCAGCGAAGCTACGGTCGCGGCCGAGATGCGGGTGAAGCACCTTGAGCGCGACACGGCGCCGAAGGATGGTGTCCATCGCCAGGTAGACCGTGGCCATCCCCCCGGTGCCGAGCAGCGACTGGACCTCGTAGCGCCCGCCAACGAGGGCGCCGACAAGGCCGTCAGTGTGCTGTCCGTTCACCCTACGATCCTATGCCGAACGCCCGCCCCTCATGAGAACGCCCACCCGGTATCAGAGGGCAGGCGCTCAGCGTGTGGGGGCTTGGCTAACGAAAAAGATCCTGATTCGCCGTCACTGCCTTCACATAGGCCTTCGTATCGTCGAACATCCCGCGCTGGGCCACGGAGGTCTGTCCCTGGTAGTAGCCGGCGATCGCCGCATCCTGGTCCGGCCCGGCGTCGAGAAGGGCGCGCAGGATGGCGATTCCGGCCGTGACGTTGTCGCGGGGATCGAGGGGGTTGAGCTTCCTTCCCACGAGGTCAGAGGCCCACTGCGCCGAGGAGGGCACGAGCTGCATGACGCCGATCGCGTTGGCGGGGGATACAGCCCGCTGGCTGAAGCCGGATTCCTGGTAGGCGAGCGAAAGGGCGAGAACGGGATCAACGCCCATCCGCCTGGCGGTGTCCGCCACGATCTGCTTCATCTGGTCCCGAGTCGGGACCGGAGCCGAGTTCAGAATGCGCTTGTTCTCGTTTGCGGAGGCGACCACGGCATCGGGATACGTGAAGCCGAGGAAGCTGTCATTGACGAGAGCCTCGGGCTTGGTGGCTGACGCCGAGACCGCGGCGGGGGCTGGGCTGCCGCCCGGAAGCGTGAGGCTGCGGCCGGAATAGATCACGGACGTGAGGCTCAGACCATTGGCTGACAGGAGGTCGCCGAGCGGGACCCCGAGCTTGGCCGAGATGCCGTACAGCGTGTCCCCTGGCTTGATCCGGTAGGTCCCGGCCGACTGAGCCGCCGGGGCCGCCGTCGGCGAGGGTGAGGACGGATCTCCGACGAGTCGGAGCTTCTGGCCCGGATGGATGAGAGAGGTGGCCTGAAGTCCGTTCAGCTCGAGGATGTGCCGCCAGTCAAGTCCGAACTGGGAGGCGATCCCGATCACCGTGTCTCCGCGGGCCACGGTGTAGACGTCCGGAGCGGAGGACACGGTCGGGGCGAGGCGACTGGGCACAAGGGCCGCGATCGCGGAGGCGGGGACGACTTCCGCCTGGGCCGCCGAGGTCTGACCCACCGCGGCACGGGGCGCGGTCTCCACTGCCTCAGAGGCGTGCAGCTGGGCGGGAGCGGGGGCCGCTGAGGCCGGTTCCGCGAGGGCTAGTGAGGAAAGGACCACTGCGGGGAGCGCCGCGGTGGTGACCGCGACGGCGGGAAGCTTCGACTTGGTCCCGGGCAGAGCCTGACGGGTGGCCGACATTGGAATGTCCTCCCTGTGACAAGTGTTCCTGATGTGACTAGTGGTGAAGTTGACACCAGAAGATACCTCTGTGACAAAAGTGAATCTCTCACGGATAACCCACCAGCACAAGGCGGCAGCATTGCCGGACTAGGAGCGATCGCCCCGTCCATGGCACGCTTGACGCGTGAGTGAGATTGAAGATCTGGTGTCGGATTGGCTGCCCCTGCCAGAGGTCGCGGAGCGATTGGGCTGCAAGGTGACGAAGGTGCACGGCCTTCTGGACGAGCGAGCCCTGGTGGCACTGAGGGTGGGGGAACGGGGCATTCGCTCGGTGCCTGCCCTCTTCATCGACGGGGACCATGTCGTGGACAGCCTGAAGGGCACCATCGCTGTGCTGGCTGATGCCGGCTTCTCGGACGAAGAACTGATTGCCTGGCTGTTCACACCCGATGAGTCGCTTCGCGGCCGCCCCATCGATGCACTGCGTGAAGGCCGGAAGACCGAGATCCGGCGCCGCGCGCAGATCCTGGCCTGGTAGCCGAGAACTCAGGCGGCCCGCTGCACGGCGGCAAGGCCGAGCGTCCGCAGCGCAGCCTTGACGCCCTCGGGGACCTGCAGGTCCCCGAGGGCGTCGAAGGATTGCGTGGAGAGTCGATCGATGAGCTCCTCTGTCGCGTCAAGAGCGCCGCTGGTGCTGATCACATCGCGCAGCCGCTCGACGTCGTCGTCCTCGAGATCCTGCCGCCCAAGGCTCCGTTCGAGCAGTGAGGCGCCTTCCGCCGTCGCCCGCTCCAACGCGTAGGCGACCAGCACCGTTCGCTTGCCTTCCCGCAGGTCGTCCCCCGCCGGCTTGCCCGTCGTCTGCGGATCGCCGAAGACTCCGAGGACGTCGTCCCGCAACTGGAATGCCTCGCCGAGGGGCAGTGAAAAGGCGGAGTACGCCTCGAGCAGGCCTTCATCTGCGCCGGCGAGCGCCCCGCCGATGGCGAGCGGGTGCTCCGTCGAGTACTTGGCGGACTTGAAGCGGATCACGTTGGCGGCTGCGCGCACCGCCTCCGCCCGCGGCCGCCCTGGCCCGACGACCTCCTCGAGGATGTCCAGGTACTGCCCGGCCATCACTTCTGCGCGCATCGTATTGAAGATGCGCCGGGCCGCGGTCCCGAACGCGGCCCTCGATCCGATGCCGGTGAACGCCTCTTCGCTGAAGGAGAGGCAGAGGTCTCCCGTGAGGATGGCGGCCGCCTGGCCGAAGCGCTCCTCGTCGAGTGCCCACCCCTGATCCTGATGAAGCTGCCCGAATCGCCGGTGGACACTGGGGCCCCCGCGGCGGATGTCCGAACGGTCGATGATGTCGTCGTGGATGAGCGCCGCGGCCTGGAAGAGCTCGAGCGCCACGCCCGCCTGGACTGCGGCCGCACCATTCGGCTCGCCACCCGCACCCCGCCAGCCCCAGTAGCACAGCAGGGCCCGGAGTCGCTTGCCGCCGGTGACGAGGCCTGAGATCGCCTCCATCAGCGGTGCCACGTCCGGGGACACGCCGGCCATCACGGCGCTGTGGCTCGTCAGGAAGCTGTCGAGCGCCTCGGCGAGGGCGCCCCGGTAGGCGTCCTGTTCGTCGAGCTGGGTGCCAGCAGGGTCGGCGGGCATGGCTACTTGATGGTCCCCGGGGCCACGGATGCTCCCACGGTGTACGTCGTGCGGCCGTTGACCTCGACGACGGCCACGTTGACCGTCTCCTTGCCCCCGGAGCGCACGAAATCCTGGCTGTCGGTTGAGCCGACTTTGGTGGCGGGCACGGAGGTGAAGCCCTGTGCCGAGAATTGCCCGGCGTAGAAGGCGAGGATGTCACTGGCCGCAGCGTTCGTCGAGGCGACGAGCGACGCCGTCGACGGGTTGGCTGTGGCGTCATAGCTCGTGGAGAGGGGAGTCGAGCCCGGCATGACGGGGATCAGCTTCGTCGGAAAACCGGCCACCATGGCGTTGACGGTGGCAGAAGCCGAAGCCGACGCCGAGGCGCTGGGGACGGCCGAAGACGACGCCGTGCTCATGGCGCTGGGGCTGCTTGAGCCGGCAGCTGCCGGACTCGAGGGGGCGGAAGAGCCGGAACCGGAGCAGGCGGAAAGGAGAAGTGCGGCAGCGGCGGCCACAGAGATCAGGCTTCCTCGACGGTTCCACAACTCCACTGCCACTCGCATCCTCCGCAATGCCTCGCTCTGCCTGTCAATACTTTTCTCGCGCCCTGAGCCGGGCCGAGCCCCCGGTCAAGTGTAGTTGCCGCAAGGCGGAGGCTCGGCCCGCCTACGATAAGGGGGTGGAGAGCGGAGCAA
This sequence comes from Sinomonas gamaensis, assembly GCF_005876955.1. Taxonomy (GTDB): domain Bacteria; phylum Actinomycetota; class Actinomycetes; order Actinomycetales; family Micrococcaceae; genus Sinomonas; species Sinomonas gamaensis. Next base: position 428,863 of record NZ_SSCL01000002.1, on the reverse strand, counting down.
CGCGGGAGAGGCCGGAACCGCTCGATGAACTGCGGCGCCGCGGGATCCTCCACGTGGACATGGACGCCTTCTTTGTCGGAGTCGAGCAGCGGGAGCGGCCCGAACTGCGGGGGCGCCTGGTCATCGTCGGGTTTCCCTCGGAACGCTCCGTGGTGCTGTCCGCGAGCTACGAGGCCAGGGCGTACGGCGTGCGCAGCGCCATGCCGATGTCGACGGCCCAACGGCTGTGTCCCGCGGCGATCATTGTCGAGCCCCGCCATCGTCTCTACTACGAGGTCTCGCGCGAGCTCATGGCCCTGTTCGGCGAGTACACCGACCTCGTTGAGCCCCTCAGCGTCGACGAGGCTTTTCTCGATGTCTCAGGTGCGGTCCGCCGCCTCGGCGCGCCGGAGCGGATCGCCTTGTCGATCAAGTCGGAGGTCCGATCGCGGCTTGGCCTCACGGCGTCGGTGGGTGTCGCGGCGACGAAGTTCGTCGCGAAGATCGCCTCTGCGCGCAGCAAGCCGGATGGGCTGCTGGTCATCAGGCCGGAGGAGACCGTCGCGTACCTTCATTCGCTGCCCGTGACGGCGTTGTGGGGAATCGGCGGCAAGACGGCGGAAGTGCTCGCGCGTCTCGGGATCCACACGGTGGCCGATCTCGCACACACCCCCGATTCGACGCTCCAGCGGGCCCTGGGCTCGTCGGGGCTTCACGCCAAGGCCCTCAGCTGGGGGCTCGACGACCGCCGGGTCACCCCGCACCGGGAGGAGAAGAGCATTGGGGCGGAGGAGACCTTCGCGAAGGACGTGGTGGACGACGGCGTGCTCCGGCGTGAGTTGCTGCGCCTCGCGCACCGGGTCGCGTCCCGCCTCCGCTCAGCCGACATGGAGGCCGGCACCGTTGCCCTCAAGCTCAGGTACGCAGACTTCTCCACCCTTTCCAGATCGCGCTCCCTCACAGTGCCGACCGACTCCGCCCAGGTGCTCTTCGAAGAGGCGGCGCGTCTCCTCGCGGCTCTGGGGCCACGGCCCCAGAGTGTTCGCCTCGTCGGGCTCCGGGGCGAACGCCTCACCCGTGGCGGCGGGGGCGTCCAGCTGAGCCTTGAGCGGCGGGACGACAATTGGCGCACGGCCGAGCAGGCGCTCGACGCGGTGACCGCCCGGTTCGGGCGCTCGTCGTTGCGCCCGGCGAGCCTGCTCGACGACGGCGAGGACCGCCGTCGTCCGCCTGAAAATCCGGGGTCCTGAGGGAGCGCGGGTGGTTCGCCGGCCTCTTTTGGTTGACGGGGCGAGAGCCTATCCTTAAAAGACCTTGAATATCGGTGAAGCATCGAATCGGCGGGCAGCCGGGGGAGTGGTGCCGGACGGGCGGGGCGGCTCGTTGAAGCCCCGACCGATGCTCGCGGAACTGGACGTCGGTCCGATGCGTTGTGCTGATGGCGGACGGTGTCCGGCGCAGCAAGCATGAAGGAGTCGCGATGCCTCTCTCCGAGCACGAACAGAAGATGCTCGAGCAGCTTGAGAAGCAACTGCACGAGGAAGACCCGAAATTCGCAGACTCCATGGGGGCCGACGCCCTACGCCGGTTCTCCACGCGCCACATTGTGCTCGGCGTGCTCGGCGTCATCGTCGGGCTCCTGGTCCTGCTCCTGGGTGGGGTCCAGTTCTCGAACATCTTCGTAGGCGTCGTGGGATTCCTCATCATGGGCGCGAGCGTCTACTACGGAACGCTCAGGGGTTCGGGACGTCTGCGCGCGGCCAAGGCCGGACGCGGGAAGAGTGGTTTCCTCTCCCGCCTCGAGGCGCGCTGGGACGAGCGCCGGAGGGATCAAGGGTGACCCCAGGCGTGGACGCCTTTTAGCCCCACTTTCCTCCCACACAGCCTTCGTGAGGCCCGCCGGCGGCGGGTCTCACGGCGTTTAAGGCTCCGGCAGGGCGTGCACCGCTCCCCGCGTCTCCTGATCCCTCCACTTCCCGCCACCCCGGATCTCTCGCGAGATTTCGGGGTTTTTACATGTAAAGGACAGAGAAAAATACCTCGTGTCGCGTTGACGGTGGGGAAGAGTGGAGTAAAGTGGGGGCAGTAAGAGGGAAGTGGGCGGATAGGGACGTGCTGCCCCTCGGACCAGACGGGTGGTGGTGCCGGTGTTGCTCGGTACGCATTCGCCACGTCTGGACGAGAAGGGTCGGCTCATCCTCCCGGCGAAGTACCGAGACGAACTGGCTGACGGGCTGGTTCTGACACGGGGCCAGGAACGCTGCCTCTACGTCTTCAGCCAGAAAGAGTTCGAGCGGATTCACGAGCAGATGCGAGAAGCCCCTATCTCCTCGCGTCAGTCCCGTGACTACCTCCGGGTCTTCCTGTCTGGAGCCTCTGATGAGGTGCCCGACAAGCAAGGGCGCGTCACGATCCCCCAGAACCTGCGGAAGTACGCAGGTCTGGACCGGGACCTCGCCGTGATCGGCGTGGGAACCCGGGCTGAGATCTGGGACGCCCAAGCGTGGGAGGACTACCTCGCCGAGAAGGAAGGTTCCTTCTCGGACACCGACGAAGAGGCCCTGCCAGGCCTCTTCTGACGGCAAGGCCGGCTGGCCGAGATCTCCAGCCGCCCGCGGCCCCGTCCTGGCTCACCTTCCCCGGAGCCAGGCTGGGACCCACGGTGCGGAGGGGGATCCCGGCAGACCGGACCGCAAGACGCTTTCCAGCAGGATGACGACGGCAGCGAAGGAGGGGACATGCCGCAGCACGACGACGACGGACGGCCGACGTCTGAGCGGCACGTTCCTGTGCTCAAGGAGCGCTGCGTCTCCCTGCTCGCCCCCGGCGTCGAGGCCGCTCGGTCGTCTGGGAGAGCGCCAATCGTCGTCGACGCGACGCTCGGCATGGGAGGCCACAGCGAGGCGATCCTCGAGCGCTTCTCCGACGTGACGCTCGTGGGCATCGACCGGGACGAGCAGGCACTCGCCCTCTCAGGGGAGCGGCTGGCGCCCTTCGGGGGACGCGCCCGTCTCGTGCACGCGGTCTATGACGAGATCGCCGCCGTCCTGGCCGAACTCGGACTCGAGGGCGCCGACGGGGTCCTCATGGACCTCGGCGTGTCCTCCCTTCAGCTCGACGAGCGGGAGCGGGGCTTCGCGTACTCCTACGACGCGCCGCTCGACATGCGCATGGACACGAGCCGGGGCCACACCGCCGCAGACGTCGTGAACACGTACACGGTCGAGGACCTCACGAGGATCATCCGGGCGTGGGGCGAGGAGAAGTTTGCAGGCCGCATCGCCCGGCGCATCGTCGAAGCGAGGGCCTCGAAGCCCTTCGAGTCGACAGGGCAGCTTGTTGACGTGATCCGTGCGGCGGTCCCGGCTGCCGCAGCCAAGACGGGCGGGCACCCGGCGAAGCGCACGTTCCAAGCGCTCCGCATCGAGGTCAACGAAGAACTCGATGTCCTCGAGCGCGCGGTGCCAGCCGCCATCGGCGCACTGCGACTTGGCGGCCGGATCGTCGTCATGTCCTACCACTCGCTGGAGGACCGGATCGTCAAGACGGCCCTCCAGTCACGCGCCCGCTCGTCGGCGCCTCCGGGCTTCCCGGTGGAGCTGGAAGAGCACAAGCCCGAACTCAAGATCGTCACGCGGGGCACTGAGGTCCCAACGGCCGAAGAGATCGAAGAGAACCCCAGGGCCGCCTCGGCCCGCCTGCGAGCCGCCGAACGCATCAAGGTCAGGAGCACACGATGAGCGCAGCCGCCCAGCGGACGGACGTCACCCTCGGCACCTCAGCCGTCGTCGGGAGCCCGGCCCCAGCGAGTCCGCGCGAGCGTGCACCTCTCTCCCTGGTCCGCACCCTCCCCGTTCGCCGGCGCGCGCCGTTCGCGATCTTCTGCCTGGGAGTCCTCGCCACGGCCCTCATCACGGTCCTGGTCCTGAACATCGCCGTTTCCACGGGCCAGTACCAGCTCGTGCAGCTGCGCAGCGAGCAGCTTGGCCTCGAGAAGGAGAACCAGGAGCTCCAACTTCGTGTCCAGAACTACGAGGCTCCGCAGAATCTCGCTGCCCGCGCGGCACAATTGGGCATGGTCGCCTCAACGTCGAAGGGTCAGATCGACCTGAAGACGCTTCTGGTCACCGGACAGCCCAAGCCGGCCCAGAAGAGCGCGGACAAGGGCGCAGTCATCCCGGCGCCTGAGGTTCCAGGGCTGGTGGCGGCCAACCCTGCGGCCTCGGCGGCGCCCGCTGACGCCATCAAGCCGGAGGCCAAGGCGAGCCAGACTCCGGCGGCTTCGGTCGCCGGGCAGCCTGCCTCGCCGGCGCACCCTGCCGCGCAGCCCGCTGCTCCGGCAGCGCCGCCGGCTCAGCTGAACGGCGGCTCGGTGCCGGCGCCGAAGCAGAAGGTGCCCGGCCAGTAGGAGACAGACGAACACTGCGGACCAGCCGCGGGGCGAGCGAGGAACACAGCGTGGCCACTCCAACGAAGCGCATCGAGTCCAGTCGGGCCACTGCCCGCCTCCGCCTCGGCGTGGGCGTCATGCTCGTCCTCCTGCTGGTCATCGGGGGACGCCTGTTCCTCGTCCAGGGTCTCGATGTGGGCGGCTACGCCCAGGCAGCGCTGAACAAACGTCTTCAGACGACGGTCCTGCCCGCGGAGCGCGGGGAGATCGTCGACGCCTCCGGCAAGGTCCTCGCGCAGAGCGTCATCCGCTACAACATCACCGTGGACCAGCGGCTGGCCACCGGATTCAAGGACTACCAGCGGCGTCAGAAGGACGGCGACGAGACCACCGTCGTGACCGTGACCAGGGGCCAGGCGCTGTCCGAGCTCGCGGCCGCGCTGGGCATGTCTGTGGATGCGGTCACGACCGCGGTGACCGGGGACAAGCCGTTCAACTACGTGGCGCGCAACGTCGCTCCCGACGTTGAGGCACGCGTCTCCGACCTCGCCTTCCCCGGCCTCTACTCCGAGGGCACGTCGCAACGGGTGTACCCGCAGGGGGCGGTCGCGGGGAACCTTGTGGGGTTTGTCGGCAGCGACGGCACTGGCCTCGCGGGCATCGAGCAGACGCAGAACGGCCAGCTTTCGGGCAGGGACGGCAAACGGATCTACGAGATCGGCGCCGACGGACTGCGGATTCCCGTCGCCACCGATGAGCTCACGCCGGCCCAGAACGGCCAGACGGTCAAGCTGACCATCAACTCGGACCTCCAGTACTTCACGCAGCAGGCCGTCCAGGCCCAGACGAACAAGTACAGCGCGGAGTGGGGCATCGCGATCGTGATGGATGCCTCGAACGGCAACATCCTCGCCATGGCGGACTCCAATGCCATGGATCCCAACGACCCCGGGAAGTCGGCGCCGAAGGACCGCGGAGTGCGTTCCGTGACGGCGGCCTACGAACCGGGGTCCGTGGAGAAGACCCTCACGATGTCAGCGCTCATCCAGGAAGGCAAAGCCAACCCGTTGAGCGAGTACACCATCCCGCCGACCGTGACCATTGACGGTCAGACGTTTGCCGATGCCTTCACGCACGGCACCGAGAAGCGGACCCTCGCAGGCATTCTCGGCTACTCGATGAATACCGGCACCGTGATGGCGGGTCAGGCGCTGTCCGTGCAGGACCGCTACGACTGGCTGACCAAGTTCGGCATCGGCCAGGCCCCTGACATCGGCCTTCCGGGTGAGGCAACCGGTACGTTGGCGACCCCGGACAAGTGGGATGACCGGCAGAAGAACACTGTGCTGTTCGGCCAAGGCCTCACTCAGTCGACCCTCCAGACGGTTCGCGCCTACCAGGCGGTCGCCAACAACGGCGTGATGATCCAGCCGAGGCTCATCGACGGCTACATCGGCGGGGACGGCGTCGAACACCACAGTCCCGCGCAGTCGACGTCGCAGGTCATCAGCAAAGAGACCGCCCAGCAGGTCAAGGACATGCTCGAAAGCGATGTGACCAAGGGCGAGGTCAAGCCGGCGGCGATCGACGGCTACCGCATTGGTGCCAAAACGGGCACCTCGGAAGCCCCCCGCGAGGACGGCGTGCCGGGCTTCGATGGCGTGACGTCGTCGCTCATCGGCATGGCGCCGATGGAGAATCCGAAGTACATCGTTGCCGTCGTGATCCAGCGTCCCAAGGGGGACATCTTCGGCATCGGCAATGCGGACGTGTTCCACTCCGTGATGGCCCAGACCCTTCGCCTGTACAGCGTTCCGCCCTCGACGGGCACCCCGGCAGAGTTTCCGCAGTATGCGGACCAGACGGGTGGAACCGGCAACTGAACGGTCATCGGTGAGGCGCTCTGACCGCGGGGAAGGGGCCTGCCCAGCCGCTAGAGTTGGAATCTCCGTCCAAGCAACGAAGGTGAATGTGAGCGAGCACGCTAGTCCCACGGATCAGCAGTCTGCGCCTGAAGCGCAGGCGGCGGCATCCGTCTTCCGTCCACAGCACACCGAGCCCGTCCCTCTCGCCGGCATCGCGGATTTCCTCGGCCTCCCTCACGAAGGCCTCGACGAGGTGTCGGTGACCGGCGTGGCCCTCGATTCCAGGAGTGTGCAGCCGGGCGATCTCTATGTCGGCGTCCCGGGCACAGGCCGGCACGGGGCCTCGTTCGCTGTTCAGGCGGTCGACGCCGGGGCTGCCGCCATCCTGACCGACGACGCCGGGGCGCGCCTCATCGCCGTCGACGACTCGCTCACCGAGGTTCCGGTGCTCGTAGTGCACAACGCGCGCGCCGCCGTCGGTCCGGTCGCCGCACTCGTGTTCCGCAGCCAGCCCATGGACGAAGCCCCCCTTGTGCTCATCGGCGTCACGGGAACCAACGGCAAGACGACGACCACCTACTTCGCCAATGCGCTCCTGGCAGCGCTAGGCCATCGCACCGGGCTGATCGGAACCATCGAGATCGTGGCAGGGGGCGAGGCGATCCCGAGCCGCCTCACGACCCCCGAGTCCGCAGACGTGCACGCTCTTCTCGCACTCATGAGGGAGCGGGGCGTCACGGCGGCATCGATGGAAGTCTCGTCGCACGCGATCGAGTACCGAAGAATCGACGCCGTGCGCTACGACGCGGTCGGATTCACCAATCTGACCCAGGACCATCTGGACCTGCACGGGACGATGGAGGAGTACTTCGCGGCGAAGGCGAAGCTCTTCACGCCGGACCGGGCGGCCCGAGGAGTTGTTGTGGTCGACGACGAGTGGGGTCGCCGTTTGGCGGTGGAGGCTCCCATCCCGGTCTTGACGCTGTCGCTCACCGGTCAGGCGGCCGACTGGGGCCTGACCGCCAGCGCACCATCCGGACTCGGCACTGAGTTCGAGCTCGCTGGCCCCGGGGATTCGGTCCTCCGCCTCCGCACCGGGCTTCCTGGTGCCTTCAATGTGGCCAACGCCGCTCTCGCCGCTCTCTTGGTCCACGCTGCCGGGGAGCCGATCTCGCGCATTCAGGAGGCTGTAGCCGACTCGGACCCCTTCAGCGTCGAGGTTCCGGGCAGGATGCAGCTGATTGGTGAGAGGCCCGCCGCCATCGTCGACTTCGCCCACAACCCCGACGCGCTCGAGCGTGCCCTCGTCGCGGTGCGGCCCACCACGCCCGGCGGGAGGGTCATCCTCGTGTTCGGTGCCACCGGCCAGCGCGACCAGGGCAAGCGCCCGCTCATGGGAGCTGTGGCGGTCCGCGGGGCCGACGTCGTGATCGTGACGGACGATGACCCGCACGACGAGGATGCCGCCGCCATTCGCTCGGAGGTGATGGCGGGCGCCGTCGAGGAGAACGAATCCGGCAAGCTCGGGCGCCGCGTCGAGGAAGTCGCCCCCCGCGCCGCCGCGATCCGCCGCGCCGTCGAACTCGCCCGACCGGACGATGTGGTCCTGGTCGCCGGGCGGGGCCACGAGGTCTTCCAGGAGGTCCACGGCGTCAACCACGCCCTCGACGACCGCGTAGAGCTGCGCACAGCCCTCGCGGCCCGTGGATTCCTCAGCGCCGCGACCGAGCAGATAGAGTCCACAACCGATGATTGAGATCAGCGCGGCCGAGATTGCCCGCATTACCGGCGGACGCCTCGTGGGCGATCCGCAGACTGTTCCCACCCACGTGACCACCGATTCGAGGGAAGCGCGCAGCGGCTCGCTCTACGTCGCCAAGCCCGGGGAGCGGGCGGACGGCCACAGCTTCATCGCTGCCGCCTTTGCGTCCGGGGCCGTCCTCGCGCTGTGCGAGCGCGAGGTGGCGGACGACGACGGGCGCCCCTTTCCGTCCGTCATCGTCCCCGACGCAGTGCTCGCCATGGGCGCGCTCGCGAAGGAGGCCGTGAGCCGCATCCGAGCCGCGCGGGCGTCGAGGCGCGAGGCGACGACCGTCGTCGGGATCACGGGTTCCGCGGGCAAGACCACCACGAAGGACCTGCTCGCCGGCATCTTCCGGTCCACGGAGGAGGGAGCGGCAGCGCCGACCGCCGTCATCGCACCGCAGGGCTCGTACAACGGCGAGGTGGGCGTCCCGCTCACGGTCTTCGCTGCCGACGAGTCAACGCGCTTCTTCGTGATCGAGATGGGTGCGACGGGCATCGGGCACATCGAATACCTGGCCGATATGGTCGTCCCCGATATCGGCGTCGTGCTCGTCGTCGGAACGGCGCACGCCGGGGAGTTCGGTGGCGTCGAGAACATCGCGAAGGCGAAGGGGGAGCTCGTTGAGGCGCTGAATACCAGCGGGACCGCCGTCATCAATCTCGACGACCCGCGCGTGCGTGCCATGGAGGCGCGCACGATCGCCCGCAAGGCCTTCTTCACAGCGGACCCCTCCGGCGCGAGCGAGGCAGCCCAGCGCGGAACAACAGTGGTGGCTTTGAACGCCCAGACCGACGAGGAGGGGCGCCCTGTCTTCGATCTCCAGATCGACGGCGGTGAGCCGCTGCCAGTTCACAGCCGCCTGATCGGGGCGCACCACACATCGAATCTGCTCGCTGCCGCAGCGGCCGCCTATGCCGCCGGTGTGCCAGCCGCAGCCATCGCCGCGTCGCTGAGCGCCCAGGGGCCAGCCAGCCGCTGGCGCATGGAGCGTACCGACCGACCTGACGGCGTGACGGTCATCAACGACGCCTACAACGCCAATCCCGAATCGATGCGGGCTGCCCTGCAGACCCTCGCCGGCCTCGGGCGCGGCCGCCGAACGTGGGCCGTCCTCGGGGCGATGCTCGAGCTGGGCGAGGAGTCCATCCGGGCGCACACGGCCGTGGGGACCCTTGTGGTTCGGCTCAACATCGACCGTCTCGTCGTGGTGGGCCGGGAGGCTCGCCCACTCTACGTCTCCGCCGTGAACGAGGGTTCGTGGGGAGACGAGTGCACGTTCGTGGAGGACGTCGACGCGGCGTTCGAGCTGCTGAGCGCAGAGCTCGCACCCGGCGACATCGTCCTCGTGAAGTCCTCCAACGGGGTGGGCCTGCGGCATCTCGGGGATCGGCTAGCATTGGCGGCGCAGCCGACTGATGCCGCGGGAACGGAGCTCATGTGATCGCACTGCTGATCGGCGCCGGGCTCGCCCTTGTCCTCGCGTTCGTCGGAACGCCCCTGTTCATCCGGCTGCTGGTGCACAAGGGCTACGGGCAGTTCATCCGGGATGACGGCCCCACGAGCCACCACACCAAGCGCGGCACGCCCACCATGGGCGGAGCGGTCTTCGTCCTCGCCACCGTGCTGTCGTATTTCCTGGCCCATTTCGCCATGTGGATCATGAACCCGGAGAGCACGGGGCCCACGATGTCGGCGATCCTCTTGTTGTTCCTCATGGTCGGGATGGGCGTGGTCGGCTTCCTGGACGACTTCATCAAGATCTCCAAACAGCGCAGCCTCGGCCTGAGCGCCCGGGCGAAGCTCATCGGCCAAGGGGCGATCGGCATCGCGTTTGCGCTCCTGGTCCTCCAGTTCCCCGACGAGCATGGGCGCACGCCCGCCTCCACCATGGTCTCGTTCCTCCGTGATATCCCGTGGCTGAACCTCGCCTTCGCCGGAACGGTGCTGGGCGCGATCCTGTTCGTCATCTGGGCGAATTTCCTCGTGACCGCCGCAAGCAACGGTGTCAACCTCACAGATGGCCTCGACGGCCTCGCCGCGGGGGCCTCGATCATGGTCTTCGGGGCCTACACGCTCCTCGGGATCTGGCAGAGCAATCAGCGGTGCGGATCCGCGCGCGTCCCCGGCTCGGTCTGCTACGAGGTGAGGGACCCCCTCGATCTCGCGCTGCTCGCGGCCATCATGAGCGCCGCACTCGTCGGCTTCCTGTGGTGGAACACCTCGCCCGCCAAGATCTTCATGGGAGACACAGGCTCGCTCGCTATCGGCGCTGCCATCGCTGGCTTCGCGATCCTGTCCCGGACGGAGCTCCTCCTCGGGATCCTTGGCGGCCTCTTCGTACTCATCACGCTCTCGGTGATCCTGCAGGTCGGGTTCTTCAAGCTCACCAAGGGGAGACGCCTGTTCAAGATGGCTCCGCTCCAACATCACTTCGAGCTCAAGGGATGGGCCGAAGTCACTGTCGTGGTGCGATTCTGGATCCTTGCCGGCCTCTTCGTCGCGGTCGGCCTGGCGGTCTTCTATGCAGAATGGGTGGCTGGACTGTGATGAGCCGTGGAGAGAGCAGGGGCAAAGCCGGAGTCCAAGAGCGTCTTGCCTCCCTCACGTCGTGGGACGCTGACTGGTCCGGCCTCCGGGTGCTCGTGACCGGGATCGGCGTCTCCGGCTTCGCGGCCGCCGACACCCTCATCGAACTGGGCGCGTGCGTCGTCGTCATCGACGGCTCCGTCACCGAGCGCACCCAAGCCCAGGCCGACACGTTGCGCATCGTCGGCGCGCTCGACGTCCTGCTCGGTCCAGAGGCCGTCCAGTCGCTTCCGCTCATCGACGGCGAGCTGCCCGACCTCGTGGTCACCTCGCCCGGCTGGCGTCCCGATCAGGCCGTCCTGGCTGCCGCTGCCCGCAAGGACATCCCCGTCTGGGGCGACGTGGAGCTCGCATGGCGTGTGCGCACGCGCCGCGGGAAGAAGACGGCGGACTGGCTCGCGGTCACCGGGACGAACGGGAAGACGACGACGGTCGGCATGGCCGAGTCGATGCTCCGGGCCGCTGGCCTGAAGGCCGTCGCGGTCGGCAACGTGGGCAAGCCGGTCCTGGATGCGATCCGTGAGCCCGTCGAGTACGACGTGTTCGTCGTGGAGCTCTCAAGCTTCCAGCTGCATTGGGCCGAGTCCCTTTCGCCGATCGCGTCGGTCGTGCTCAACGTTGCCGAGGACCACGTGGATTGGCACGGCTCGTACGCGAGCTATCTGGCCGACAAGGCGAAGATCTACCACAACACGCAGAAGGCCGCCGTCTACAACGCGGAGCAGATCGAGACCGAACGGATGGTCGAAGAGGCGGACGTCATCGAGGGATGTCGTGCCATCGGCTTCACGACCACGACGCCCGCCATCAGCATGGTGGGAGTCGTCGAAGGCCTGCTCGTGGATCGGGCCTTCATCGCCGAGCGGCGGGACCATGCGGCCGAGCTCGCGTCGATCAAGGACCTCGGCCGGACAGCCCCTCGCCATATGGTGGCCAACGCCCTCGCCGCGGCCGCGCTCGTGAGGGCCTACGGCGTCGAACCTGTTGCGGTCCGCGAGGGCCTGCGCGCCTATCTGCCCGGCGATCACCGGATCCAGTCGGTCGCCACGGTCGACGGCGTCGAGTGGATCAACGATTCCAAGGCGACGAACCCGCACGCGGCGAGTGCCTCGCTCGCCGCGTTTGAATCCGTCGTGTGGATCGCGGGCGGACTGTCCAAGGGCGTCACTTATGACGAGCTCGTCGCCGGTAACTCCAAGCGTCTCAAAGCTGTGGTGCTCATCGGGGTGGACAGCAGCGAGCTTGCAGCAGCGCTCGCGCGACACGCAGCGAATGTGCCGGTGATCCCCGTCGAGGCGGGCCAGACTGGAGAGGACCGCCCCGACGGCGCGTTGATCATGGCTCGGGCTGTCGAGCTCGCGGCCGAGGCCGCGGGAGCCGGGGATACCGTGCTCATGGCTCCGGCTGCGGCGTCGATGGACCAATTCGCGTCCTATGCCCAGCGTGGCGAGGCATTCGTCGATGCGGTCCGGAACCTCGTCGAAGGGCGGGCCCAGAGCAAGGAGTAGGGGATGGCCACAGCGCAGCAGGAGCGGCCCGGAGGGACCGCGCAGTCGCTGTGGCGGCGTCTCGAGGGCCCCGGCCCGCTCGGTTCCGGAGCCGGCTACTACCTCATTCTGGGGGCGACCCTTGCCCTGACCGCCATCGGGATCATGATGGTGTTGTCCGCCTCAAGCGTCGAGAGCATCTCGCTCGGGGATAGTCCGTACAGCGCCGCACTCAAGCAGACGGTTTTCGGCATCATCGGCGTCATCGGCATGTTCATCATCTCCAGGATCAACGTGCGGTGGCTCAAACGGCTGGCCTGGCCGGGCATCGGGGGCACTCTCGTGCTCCTCGTGCTGGTCCAGCTCATGGGAAAACGGGTCCTCGGCAACCGCAACTGGATCGACGTCGCGGGTTTCAGCCTGCAGCCATCGGAGTTCGCAAAACTGCTCCTGGCGCTGTGGATGGCCACGATCCTGACGAAGAAGGCGAACCTGCTGCACAACTGGAAGCACGCCCTCGTGCCCGTGGTGCCCATGGGCCTCGGCGTGGCGGGACTCGTCATCTGGGGCCACGATCTCGGCACGACCCTCGTGATCCTGCTCGTCATGGCCGCCGCGCTGTTCTTCGGTGGGGTCCCTACACGGATCTTCGCGGTCTGCGGTGCCATCATGACGGCCGGCGCGATCGGATTCGCCGTGACGAGCGCCAACCGCATGTGCCGCATCTACGCGTGGGTGGGCCAGACTCCGCCCGAATGCAGCCAGGATGCCGACTTCACCTATCAGGTCCAGAACGGCCTCCAAGGACTCGCCTCGGGCGGCTGGCTCGGTGTGGGCCTCGGTCAGAGCCGGCAGAAATACAACTGGATCCCCGAAGCGCAGAACGACTTCATCTTCTCGGTGCTGGGGGAGGAGCTCGGCCTCTTCGGCACCCTCTTGGTCCTGGCACTGTTCGCGGTCCTCGCGGTGGCGATCTTCCGTGTGGTGATCCGCCAGAAGGAGCTCTTCCCGCGCGTGCTGGCCGGGACGATCATGGCATGGCTCCTCGGGCAGGCAGCTCTCAACATGGCGATGGTCACAGGACTCCTTCCCGTCATCGGCGTGCCTCTGCCGTTCATCTCCTCGGGAGGCTCGGCGCTCGTCAGTTGCCTCTGCGGCGTCGGCGTAGTCTTGTCTTTGGCCCGGGAGGAGATGCGGCCCGCCTCGGCGGGGCGCCCCCGGTGGACAGTGCGCAGGCCAGCCGCCGCGCAGAAGGCGACAAAGCGGAAGGCCAGCACCTAGCAATGCCCATGAGGTCTCCGATGCCCAACGAGGACCCTGTCCGAACGAGCGCGCCCCAGCCCCGCTCCGGCCCCTCCGTCGTCCTCGCAGGAGGGGGCACGGCCGGGCACATCAGCCCCTTGCTGGCGATCGCGCGGGCCGTCGTCCGGCGCGATCCCACATCACGGATCCTCGCGGTCGGCACTGCTTCGGGCATGGAGACCCGCCTCGTGCCGGAGGCGGGGTTCGAGCTCGCTGTCATCGATCGCGTCCCGCTTCCGCGACGCCCGAGTCTTGACCTCCTCCGGCTGCCGAAACGGCTCGCCGCCGCGGTGCGCCAGGCTGAGGCGGTCCTCCATCAGGCGGGGGCTGACGTCGTCGTCGGTGTCGGCGGCTACGTGTGCACTCCGATGTACCTCGCTGCCCGTCGTCGGGGAACGCCGGTCGTGATCCACGAGGCCAACACGCGCGCCGGCCTCGCAAATCGCGTGGGTGCCCTGTTCACCACAAGAGTGGGGACCGCGTTCCCGGAGACCAAGCTGCGCCACGCCCGCGTGGTCGGGATGCCCATGCGCCGCGAGGTCTCGACTCTGGACAGGGCCAAGATGCGGGACGAGTCTCGGCGTTCTCTCGGGCTCGACCCGGAGCTCCCCACCCTGGTGGTGACGGGCGGCTCCTCGGGTGCGTTGAGCATCAACCGCACTCTGGCGGCGTCCCTGCCCGCGCTCGCCTCGGCGGGGATCCAGACCCTGCACATCACCGGGCGCGGCAAGGAAGTCACGCGAGGAGACGGGACCCGACTCGCAGCCCCCGGCTACCATCAGGTCGCCTACGTCGATGGCATGGAGAAGGCCTACGCTGCCGCGGACCTCATCGTGTGCCGCGCGGGCGCGGGAACGGTCTGCGAGGTGGCCGCGGTCGGGCTCCCGGCGGTCTTCGTTCCACTGCCGATCGGCAACGGAGAGCAGGCGCTCAACGCCCGGGCTCTCGTCGAGGCCGGCGCGGCGAAGCTGGTGCGGGACGCCGAGTTCACGCCCGAATGGCTCGAACGCGAGGCCTTGCCGCTTCTGAAGGACCCCCGGAGGCTCGAGGAGATGGGGGAGAAGGCCCGAGCGCACGGGGTGCGCGACGCAGACGAGGCGATGGCGACGATGGTGATGGAGGCGGCAACGGCGTGAGCGGTCAGGGACAGGCGGTCGGCACGGCTCTCGCTGAGCTCGGACGCGTCCACTTCGTCGGGGTGGGCGGCGTGGGGATGTCGGCGGTGGCACGGGTCATGGTCGCCCGGGGCGTGCCCGTCAGCGGCTCAGATGCCAAGGACCTTCCGGTCATGCGTGACCTTGCTGCGCTCGGCGCGCGAATTGCCGTCGGCTACGACGCCGCTCACGTGGGGGACGCGAACACGGTCGTCGTGGGGTCCGCGATCCGGTCCGACAATCCCGAGGTCGGCGAAGCCCGCGCTCGTGGCCTGCGGATCCTCCACCGCTCGCAGGGGCTCGCCGCGGCCATGGCCGGGAACCGAGTCCTCGCCGTCGCTGGGACCCACGGCAAGACGACCACGACGTCGATGGCCACCTGGATGCTGCGCGGTGCGGGGCTGGACCCGAGCTTCGCGATCGGGGCCAACGTGCCGGCCCTCGGAGTCAACGCCGCCCACGGGACCACGGACGTGTTCGTGGCCGAGGCCGATGAGTCGGACGGCTCCTTCCTCAACTACCGCCCGCTCGTCGAGGTCATCACGAACGTCGAGGCGGATCACCTGGACCATTACGGCACCGCAGAGGCAGTCCACGCCGCCTTCGACGACTTCGCGGGGCTCCTTCCCGACGAGGGGCTGCTGGTCGCGTGTGCAGACGACGACGGCGCGCGCGGAGTTGCGGAGCGGAGGCGTTCGACGGCGGGCGGCACCGGACCGCGCGTCATCCTCTACGGCACGGCAGACGATGCGGACGTGCGTCTTGCGTCCGACTCCGGCGGAACCTTCCTCGCCTGGGACGACCGACGCTTCGAGCTTCCTCTCGCAGTGCCCGGCCTTCACAACGCCCGCAACGCGGCGGGCGCCTTCGCTGCGGTCGTTCTCGGTCTCGGCGTGGACCCGGAGCGTGCCGCGGCCGCTCTCGCGACGTTCAGCGGCGCCGCGCGCCGCTTCGAATTCAAGGGCGAGGTGGGTGGGGTCCGCGTGTACGACGACTACGCGCATCACCCCACCGAGGTTCGGGCCGCCCTCGCTGCCGCGCGAAGTGTCGCGGGGCCGGGGCGCGTGCACGTGCTCTTCCAGCCGCACCTCTTCTCGCGCACCCGCGAGTTCTCTGCAGAGTTCGCTGAGGCGCTCTCCGCCGCGGACAGCGTGCGCGTCCTCGACATCTATCCCGCCCGTGAGGATCCCATCCCCGGGGTGACGAGCGAGCTCATCACCACGGCCCTTCCTCCCGGGGCGTACGCGCCATCGCCCGTCGACGCCGTCCGGGCGATCGCCTCGGATGCCGCTGCCGGCGACATCGTGATCACGGTCGGGGCGGGCGATGTGACAGCTCAGGGGCCGGCCATTCTCGAGGCGCTTCGTGAGCGCGAGGTGGGCGGGGAGGGACGCCATGTCACCTAGCCCGAGGAAGCCGAGGGTCCCGCGCGTCGCTTCGCCGCCGTCCTCTCAGTCGTCCTCTCAGCCGCCGTCGTCGCGCCTCGACCTCGACGAGGTCGCTGACGACTTGGGCGAGCGCCGGCAGCTGGGGCACTCGGCGAAAGTCACGGTCCTTCGTCCCGTGAACGAGCCCGAGACTTCGCCGGCGAATCCTTCTGGGACGGCGGGTGCGTCCCATGAGCCTGCACCCGCGAAAGAACGTGCATCGGAGAACAGGAAGCCGAAGCCTGAGAGAAAGCTCTTCCCAAGCAGGAGAAGCGTCGCGCTGACGAAGGCCGGCTCGCCTGGGCCGGGAGGCGCGGCCGAGGTCGTTGCGTTCCCCGTTCCGCGGGCGAAGCGCCTCCGTCGGCGGGCCGTGCTCGTGGCGGGGTCCGTCGTCGGCCTCGTTGCGGGGCTCATGGCCGTTCTCGTGTTCACCCCGGTGCTCGCCGTCCGGACCATCGCGGTGGACGGCACCAAGATGCTTACGCCCGCGCAGGTGCAGGCGGCGCTTGCACCGCTCGTGGGGCGACCGCTGCCGCAGGTCGGGCCGGACGACGTCAGCCGTCTCGTGCTGCCGATCGTCCAGGTGAAGTCCGTCCGGACTCAGGCGGTGCCGCCCAACACCCTTCATGTGACGGTCGTCGAGCGCGTCCCCGTGGCGCTCGTGAAGCAGGGAGATGCCTTCTCTGTCGTGGACGGCGACGGTGTGCAGATCGCGACCGCCAAGGACCAGTCGGCCTTTCCCGTGCCGGTCATCGATCCTCAAGGGGCTCATATGTCTCACGAGACGTTCCTCGCCGTGACGGGTGTGCTCTCGGCCCTTCCGGCGGAGGTCCTCGGCCAGATGGCGACGGCCTCGGCGGACTCGGTCGATTCGGTCCAGCTCAAGCTCTCGGACGGGAAGACTGTGGTGTGGGGCAACTCGCAGGATCGCGACCTCAAGGCCAAGGTGCTCCAAGCGCTCATGAAGAACGCCGAGAACAGCGTGAAGGGGCAGGCGCCCGTGAACATCTTCGACGTCAGCGTCCCGCGGCATCCGGTCACGCGGTGAGGCGCGAGCGTCATTCTGCGCGATGGCACCGCAATGCGCGCGACACGCCCGCAGGGTCGTTGCACGGGCGAATCACGCCAAATACCGTCTTCACAAGAGCTAGTTGACATAACTATAACCTTCCACCTGAGGGTTAAGGTTGTGGGCTTCGAGCCTCTTGCAGACCCAGCAGGCTTTCGAACAAGGGACACTCAACGTGGCAGCACCGCAGAACTACTTGGCCGTCATCAAGGTCGTCGGCATTGGCGGCGGTGGCGTGAACGCAGTCAACCGCATGATCGAAGTCGGTCTGCGAGGTGTGGAGTTCATCGCCATCAACACTGACGCCCAGGCGCTGCTCATGAGCGACGCGGACGTCAAGCTCGACGTCGGGCGCGAGCTCACCCGTGGACTCGGTGCCGGAGCAAACCCGGAGGTGGGCCGTCAGGCTGCCGAGGATCACGCGGACGAGATCGAGGAGGTCCTTCGCGGGGCTGACATGGTCTTCGTCACTGCCGGCGAGGGCGGTGGAACGGGCACTGGCGGTGCGCCCGTCGTCGCTCGCATCGCCCGTTCCCTTGGCGCGCTGACCATCGGCGTGGTGACGCGCCCGTTCACGTTCGAGGGCCGCCGGCGTGCCACCTCGGCCGAGAACGGGATCGAGGCCCTCCGTGACGAGGTCGACACGCTCATCGTCATCCCCAACGATCGCCTGCTCTCGATCAGCGACCGCAATGTGTCGGTGCTCGACGCGTTCCGCTCCGCCGACCAGGTCCTCCTTTCCGGTGTCCAGGGAATCACGGACCTCATCACGACCCCGGGCCTCATCAACCTCGACTTCGCCGACGTCAAGTCCGTGATGCAGGGCGCTGGTTCCGCCCTCATGGGCATCGGCTCGGCACGCGGCGAGGACCGTGCGGTCAAGGCCGCCGAGCTGGCCATCGCGTCACCGCTGCTGGAGGCGTCGATCGACGGCGCGCACGGGGTGCTCCTCTCGATCCAGGGTGGCAGCGACCTCGGCCTTTTCGAGATCAACGAGGCGGCCCGGCTCGTCCAGGAAGTCGCTCACCCCGAGGCGAACATCATCTTCGGCGCCGTGATCGACGACGCCCTCGGCGACGAGGCGCGGGTGACGGTCATTGCCGCTGGCTTCGATGACGTCAAGGCGACCTCGCCGTCCCTTGAAGACACGAAGGCCAAGCAGGCGACTCCGCCAGCGCCCGCCACGCCCCCGGCGTCCGCGGCGCGGCCCGTTGCCCAGCCGGCCGCCGGTCACAGCGGCCTGAGCCAGTGGAACCAGCCGCACCCTGCGACCGCCGACTCGGGCTTCGACGTCGAGCTTCCCGCCGTCGTCGAACACGATCTCACCGGCTCGCGCGACGATCTTGACGTGCCCGACTTCCTCAAGTGACCTCCGGCATCCACACGCCGCGTTCTGACCGCAGGCTCACGGCGGACCTCTTCTGGTGGCGCCGGGACATCCGTCCCGGCGTCACTGGCGCGTTCACGCAGGTCTCCGCCGGAAACCTTGCCTTCCATGTGGGCTCGGACGACGACGGCGTGCGCCGGCATCGCTCGGCCCTCGCCGAGGCGGCGGGCGTCGACCGGGTCCAGTACATGGAACAGGTCCACGGCTCGACGGCTGTGTGGGCCGAAGACGCAGGCAATGCGCCGGTCGCAGATGCCCTGCTATCGCGCGGCGCACCAGTTGCCGTCATGGTGGCAGACTGCGTCCCCATCCTTCTGGCGGGACGATTCGAGGACGGTCGCCCCGCCCTCGCAGCGGTCCACGCGGGCCGCGTGGGGCTCGCCGCCGGCGTGGTGTCGACCGCCGTCGCCGCCCTCCGCGAGGCTGGCGGGCAGGAGCTCGAAGCGTGGATTGGGCCGAGCATTTGCGGCCGCTGCTACGAAGTTCCTGCAGAGCTGAGGGCACAGGTCGAGGAGCTCGTTCCAGGAACGGCGGCGACGACGGCGTGGGGAACTCCGGCGCTCGACCTGCCGGCGGGCGTCTCCCGCCAGCTCGGGGAAGCCGCGGTTCCCGTGCACACTGAGGCCGCAGCCTGCACGTTCGAGGACACTCGCTTCTTCTCCCATCGACGCGCTCCGGGGGAGGGCCGGTTTGTCGGCCTGGTGTGGGCGCATGCCTGAGTCGGACGCTTTCCTCGCGCGCCGCCGCGACCAGTTGTCAGCCAATCTCGAGCGGGTCAGGACGCGGATTGCCGCGGCCGCCCGGGCAGCGGGACGGACTGACCTCCCCGAGCTCATTGTGGTGACGAAGTTCCACCCGGCCGGCGACGTCCGGCTGCTCGCCGAGCTGGGCGTGACGGACGTCGGTGAGAATCGCGACCAGGAAGCCTCGGCGAAGGCCGCGGAACTGGCTGACCTGAGCCTCACGTGGCATTTCATCGGCCAGCTCCAGACCAACAAGGCCAAGAGCGTGGTCCGGTACGCCGCTGCGGTCCATTCGGTTGACCGTGCGTCGCTCGTTTCAGCGTTGGCCAAGGCCGTCGAGGCCGACTCCACTCGGGACGGCCGCCCGCTCGACTGCCTCATCCAAGTGAATCTCGCTGTCCACGCGACGACCGGCCGCGGGGGAGCCCTGCCGGCAGAAGTCGCCTCGCTTGCCGAGCTCGTGGCGTCCTCACACAGTCTGCGCCTCGCAGGCCTCATGGCAGTGGCGCCGCTCGGCGAGGATCCCGGCCCGGCCTTCGCTCGGCTCGCCGAATGCGCACAGCAACTGCGGAATAGCCATCCGCGTGCGACCATGGTGTCGGCGGGCATGAGCCAAGATCTTGAACAGGCGGTTGCGGCCGGTGCGACACACGTACGGATCGGTACCGATGTGCTCGGTCCGAGGCCACGTGTGCTGTAGCTTCGGAACAGTCGGGACCATCAGGGCCGGGACCCGGTGCACGAGGACCGCGCGGCCCGAGTACAGGAGTCGAGCATGGCCGGAGTTATGCGCAAGACCATGGTTTACCTCGGCCTCGCGGACAGCGATGAGCAGTTCGAGGCCGAAGCCGAGCACGCCCGCCCGGAACACGTACGTACGGAAGAGGACAAGCCGGTGCAGACCGAGCGTGAAGAACGACGTCAGGCACTGGTGACCCGCGAGCCTGCAGCTGCCGAGGTAGAGGAGTACCGCGCCCCCGTGACGCCCATCAAGCGAGCGGCCGCCGTGCGCGATGACGCCGGCCTGCGCCAGATCACCACCGTTCACCCTCGGTCCTACAATGACGCGAAGGTCATCGGCGAGAGCTTCCGCGAAGGCATCCCCGTCATCATGAACGTGACGGACATGGGCGAGGCTGATGCGAAGCGGCTCGTGGACTTCTCCGCAGGACTCGTCTTCGGCCTGCACGGAAGCATCGAGCGCGTCACCAACAAGGTGTTCCTCCTGACTCCTTCGAGCATTGAGGTGCTCGGCGAGGACAAGAAGGTCAGCGACGGGCAGACCGCCTTCTTCAACCAGAGCTGAGCACCGTGAGCATTCTGTGGGTCGTCGTCTATCTGCTTCTCGAGCTCTTCTTCGTTGCGCTCTTGGGGCGGCTCGTCTATGACTGGGTCCAGTCGTTCGCGCGCTCGTGGCGACCACGCGGAGTGTCTCTGATCGCGGCGAGTGCGATCTATTCGGTGACCGACCCGCCGATGCGGCTCTCCAGGAGGCTTTTCCGTCCGGTCCGGCTCGGCGGACTGAGTCTCGATCTGGGCTTTATCGTCTTGGCCATCGCCGTCAGCATCGCTATGGCAATCGTCAGGAATCTCGCGTAGGTTCTAGAAAAGGTCCCGGTGCTCCCCCCAGACGGCGCGAATGCCGTGCAAGTGGAGCAACCGGGCGCACGTCAGTTACGGTAGTCAAGGTGGCGATAGGCCCCTGACTGACTAGATCAAATGAGGTGAGCAGATGGCTCTGACGCCAGAAGATGTCGTCAACAAGCGGTTTCAGCCGACGAAGTTCCGAGAGGGCTACGACCAGGACGAGGTTGATGACTTTCTTGACGAGATCGTCATTGAGCTTCGCCGCCTGAACCAGGAGAACGACGAGCTCCGGAAGAAGGTCGCCGAGCTCACCTCCAAGGGCCCCGGCGCCCCTGCTGAGAAGCCGGCCGCCGCGCCGGAGCCGAAGCCGGCCGAGGTCGTCAAGCCCGAGCCTCCGCAGCCGGCACCCGCCGCGGTGCCCGCACAGGGCTCGGTCACGCAGACCGCGGAGTCGGCGGCCGGGCTGCTGGCGATGGCGCAGCAAATGCACGACAAGCACGTGCAGGACGGCATCGAGCAGCGCGACAAGATCATCGCGGAAGCTCAGATCGAGGCGAGCAGCCTTGTGAACGAGGCCCAGGAGAAGTCTCGCAAGACGCTCGGTGCCCTTGAGCAGCAGCGATCGGTGCTCGAGCGCAAGGTGGAGCAGCTCCGCGGCTTCGAGCGGGACTACCGCGCTCGCCTCAAGGCCTACATCGAGGGTCAGCTCCGCGATCTGGACGCCCGCGGTTCCGTGGTCTCGAGCGAGATCCCCGACAACGCCGAGGTCTGACAACGCAGTTTCCGAGCCGGCGGTCGTGCGTGGCGCGACCGCCGGCTTCGGCATGCCAACGGAAAGCACCATGGACAATTCATCGCCCGTGACTCCGCCTCGAGGCGAGGCCTCGCCGTCGTCCGGACGAAGCCGGCCATCCGGCCGCGCCATAGCTGTGTTGGCGCTGCTGGCCGTGGTCGCGTACGCGACCGATCAGCTCACCAAGCTCTGGGTGACCAGCACGATGTTGGAAGGCGAGCGGATCCCCGTGCTTCCGCCACTCCTCCATTGGTACTTCATCCGCAATTCGGGAGCAGCGTTCTCGATCGGAGAGAACGTGACGTGGGTCTTCACCATCGTGATGACGGTGGTGTCCCTGGCTATCTTGGTCTACGCCCGACGCGTCCATTCGCTCGGGTGGGCCATAGCGCTCGGGCTCGTGCTGGGCGGGGCCCTCGGCAACCTCACGGACCGGCTTTTCCGGGAGCCATCGTTCGGCATGGGCCATGTGGTCGATTTCATCCAGCTGCCGAACTTCGCGATCTTCAACGTGGCCGATTCCGCGGTGGTGAGCGGCGTTGTCCTGATTTGCCTGCTCACGGTGCTCGGCATCGGCGCCGACGGCCTCCGCCATGGTGGACGCCGCCCGTCACGGGACGGCGAGGATAAGGGCTTCGAAGGGTGACTGACCGGCACCCCGTCCCCGAGGAGTTGGCCGGTTCGCGGGCGGACGCGGGCCTTGCTGCTCTGCTGGGCGTCTCGAGGTCGGCAGCTGCCCAGCTCCTGGCCGGAGGCCATGTCACGGTGCAGGGGAAGCCCGTGGCAAAGTCGGACCGGCTCGCGCATGGCAGCGTCGTCGAAATCGATGCGCCCGAGCGGCGCGATCCGTTGGAAGTGGTGGTGGAGCACGTGGACGGCCTAGAGATTCTCCTCGACGACGAGGATTTCGTCGTCGTGGACAAGCCGGTCGGTGTCGCCGCTCACCCCTCCCCGGGCTGGGTGGGGCCCACTGTGGTGGGAGGCCTGGCCGCCGATGGCTTTCGTATCTCCACCTCCGGTGCTCCTGAGCGCGCCGGCATCGTCCACCGCTTGGACGTGGGAACGTCGGGCGCCATGGTTGTGGCCAAGACCGAGCACGCCTACACGGTGCTCAAGCGCGCCTTCAAGGAGCGGACCGTGGACAAGGTGTACCACGCCGTGGTCCAGGGCCTCCCGGATCCGCTCGAGGGAACGATCGATGCTCCGATCGGGCGACACCCGGGCTACGACTGGCGATTTGCGGTGATCGAGGACGGACGGCCTTCGGTGACCCATTACGAGGTGCTCGAGGCCTTCGGTCGGGCCAGCCTCGTCGAGATCCACCTCGAAACTGGGCGCACGCACCAGATCCGGGTCCATTTCTCGGCGCTCCATCATCCCTGCGCGGGCGACCTCACATACGGCGCGGATCCGCGGCTCGCGGCGGAGCTGGGCTTGACCCGGCAGTGGCTCCACGCCCGCCGGCTGGGCTTCGACCATCCCCGGAGTGGGGAGTGGGTGCAGGTCACCAGTCCCTACCCGGGAGATCTGCAGTACGCGATCGACACGCTGCGCGGCGACCGGTGAGCGGTCAGCTCGGAGCCTAGACTGGACCGGTGAGTTCCAGCGGTTCGTTCGTCCATCTCCACAACCACACTGAGTACTCGATGCTCGACGGCGCTGCGCGCCTCGGCGACCTTTTCAGCCATGCGTCGGAACTCGGCATGAACGCCCTCGCAACGACGGACCACGGCTTCGTCTTCGGGGCGTTCGACTTCTGGAAGAAGGCGAACGACGCGGGCATCAAGCCGATCGTGGGAGTCGAGGCGTACCTGACACCCGGCACGGCGCGGAGGGACAAGACGCGAGTCCGCTGGGGCGACGGAGGCCGAGACGATGTCTCTGGCGCCGGCGCCTACACCCACATGACCATGTGGGCCGAGAACACCCAGGGGATGCACAACCTCTTCCGGATGTCCTCCCTCGCGTCCCTCGAGGGCTATCTCTACAAGCCCCGCATGGACCGCGAACTCCTCCAGACCTACGGGGAAGGTCTCATCGCCACCACGGGCTGCCCCTCGGGAGAGGTGCAGACGAAGCTCCGGCTGGGCCTCTACAAGGAGGCCCGCGAGGCGGCAGCGGAGTTCCGGGACATCTTCGGCGCGGACAACTTCTTCTGCGAGGTCATGGACCACGGGCTGGACATCGAGCGCGGCGTCCAGGCAGACCTGATCAAGCTCGCGAGGGACCTTGGGCTCCCGCTCGTCGCCACCAACGACCTCCACTACACCCACGCCGAGGACGCGTCGAGCCACGCGGCGCTCCTCTGCGTGCAGTCCGGTTCGACTCTGGCAGATCCGAAGCGCTTCAAGTTCGACGCCGACGAGTTCTACCTCAAGTCCCCTCAGGAGATGCGGGCCATCTTCAGCGACCATCCCGAAGCCTGCGACAACACGCTGCTCATCGCCGAGCGCTGCGCCGTCGAATTCAACACCAAGGCCAGCTACATGCCCCGCTTCCCCTGCCCTGAGGGGGAGAACGAGGAGTCGTGGTTCGTCAAGGAGGTCGAACGCGGCCTCCATTACCGCTTTCCTCAGGGCATCCCGGACGAGGTCCGCAAGCAGGCCGAATACGAGATCGGGATCATCACCCAGATGGGGTTCCCGGGCTACTTCCTCGTGGTTGCGGACTTCATCAACTGGGCCAAGGACAACGGGATCCGGGTCGGGCCGGGGCGCGGTTCCGGCGCCGGCTCGATGGCTGCCTATGCGATGCGCATCACCGACCTGAATCCGCTCGCCCACGGCCTCATCTTCGAGCGATTCCTCAACCCGGACCGCGTCTCGATGCCTGACTTCGACGTCGACTTCGATGATCGCCGCCGCCCCGAGGTCATCAAGTACGTGACCGAGAAGTACGGCGACGACCGCGTCGCGATGATCGTCACCTACGGCACGATCAAGGCCAAGCAGGCCCTGAAGGACTCTTCGCGCGTGCTCGGGTATCCGTTCTCAGTGGGGGAGCGGCTCACGAAGGCGATGCCGCCGGACGTCATGGGCAAGGGCATGCCGCTTGCGGACATCCACAATCCAGAGGCCAAGCGCTATGGCGAGGCGGAGGAGATGCGCGAGCTCCTGCGCTCGGATGCCGACGCTCAGCGCGTCTTCGAGACCGCGCTCGGCCTTGAGGGGCTCAAGCGCCAGTGGGGCGTCCACGCGGCGGGCGTCATCATGTCCTCCCACCCGCTGATCGACATCATCCCGATCATGCGTCGTGAGCAGGACGGCCAGGTCATCACGCAGTTCGACTATCCGACCTGTGAGGGCCTCGGCCTGATCAAGATGGACTTCCTCGGGCTGAGGAACCTGACGATCATCACGGACGCCCTGGACAACATCAAGCTCAACCAGGGGATCGACCTCGACCTCGAGCGACTCGAACTCGACGACGCCGCATCCTATGAGCTCCTGGCCCGCGGAGACACGCTCGGCGTCTTCCAGCTCGATGGCGGTCCGATGCGGTCGCTGCTCAAGCTCATGCGGCCGGACAACTTCGAGGACATCTCGGCCGTGCTCGCCCTGTACCGCCCTGGGCCCATGGGCGCGAACGCGCACACGAACTATGCGCTGCGCAAGAACGGGCAGCAGGACATCACCCCGATCCACCCGGAGCTCGCAGAGCCACTCGAGGACATCCTGGGCGGGACCTACGGCCTGATCGTGTATCAGGAGCAGGTCATGGCCATCGCTCAGAAACTCGCCGGCTACTCGCTCGGGCAGGCCGATATCCTGCGCCGCGCCATGGGCAAGAAGAAGAAGTCCGAGCTGGACAAGCAGTTCGAGGGCTTCTCGAACGGCATGCGCGAGCGCGGCTACTCCGACGAGGCGATCAAGACTCTCTGGGATATCCTGCTGCCGTTCTCGGACTACGCGTTCAACAAGGCCCATTCGGCCGCGTACGGCGTCGTCTCGTACTGGACCGCCTACCTCAAGGCCCACTATCCCGCCGAATATATGGCGGCGCTCCTGACGTCGGTGGGCGACGACAAGGACAAATGCGCCATGTACTTGAACGAGTGCCGCCGCATGGGCATCACGGTTCTCCCGCCGGATGTCAACGAGTCTGCCCTCAACTTCACCCCGGTGGGCAAGGACATCCGCTTCGGGATGGGAGCCATCCGCAACGTGGGCGCGAACGTGGTCCATTCAATGGTCGAGGCCCGCGAGGAGAAGGGGGCCTTCACGGGCTTCGGCGATTTCCTCCAGAAGGTGCCCGCCGTCGTCTGCAACAAGCGCACCATCGAATCGCTCATCAAGGCGGGCGCTTTCGACTCGCTCGGGCACCCGCGCCGTGCGCTCGCCATGGTCCACGAGGAGGCGGTCGACGCCGTCATCGTGCTGAAGCGCAACGAGGCGGCGAACCAATTCGACCTCTTCAGCGCGTTCGATGGCGACGGGGGCGGTGGCATGGCCTCTGGCCTCGCCGTGGAGATCCCGGACCTGCCCGAGTGGGAGAAGAAGGACCGTCTTGCGTTCGAGCGTGACATGCTCGGGCTCTACGTCTCCGACCACCCCCTCCAAGGTCTCGAGGGCGTCCTCGAGGAGCATGCCGACCATGCGATCTCGCAGGTGATTTCCGACGACGGCCCCCAGGACGGCGCGATCGTCACCATTGCCGGCATGATCACATCCCTCAGCCGGCGCATCGCCAAATCGAGTGGGAACGCCTACGCCCGTGCTGAGATCGAGGACCTCGGCGCGTCGATAGAGGTGATGTTCTTCGGCCAGGTCTACGGCCCGATCGCATCGATTCTCGCCGAGGATCTGATCGTCGTCGTCAAGGGGCGCCTCCAGCGCCGCGACGACGGCGCTGTAGCGATCAGCGCGATGGAGCTCAGCGTCCCCGACCTCAGCCAGGCGGGAACGGGGCCGGTCGTCATCTCGATGCCCACCCACAAGGCCACCGAGCGGATCGTGACTCGGCTCGGCGACGTGCTCCGCACCCACCCTGGCCATAGCGAGGTGCAGCTCCGGCTCCACGGAAGCCGCAGCATCGAGGTCATGAAGCTCGGGGTGCATTTGCGCGTCAACCCGAATCCCGCCCTGTTCGGGGACCTCAAGGTCCTCCTCGGCCCTGCGTGCCTCGATGCCTGACATCAGCGTCCGCGACCGTTCACAGGTCAGGGCCCTCATCCCATGGCTCGCGGCTCCTGCCGTCGCGGGCGTTCCGCTGGGCCTCGTCTGGTGGCTTGCCGCGCCCGGGGGCCGCCTGCAAGGCGATGGATCGGACTACCACGCGTGGCTCGCGCGAGACCTCGTCTTCGCGGCCCTTGCCGCCTTTGCCGCACTCGTCGTCGTGGTGTTCGTGGTCCGCGCCAACTCGCGGGGCGACTTCGCGCCACGGCAGCTGTCTGCGTTGATCGGGTCAGGGGTGGGCAGTGTGCTCATGTGGCTGACCGGCGTCGGGCTCGGCCAGGCATTCGGAACGTTGCGCACGGATCCCAGCGTCGACGGATCGGCGTTCGGACTTCAGGCGCTCAGCGCGCTCGCCCTGTGGCCGGGCATCGTTGCCGTCGTCATCCTCGGGCTCATGACAATCTTCTGGTCGCCGCCGACGCGCGGTTGACCGTCTCCCACACCCGTAAACTGGGTTGGTGACATCGCCAGCTACCGCCCTCGACTTCCGTACCATCGACCTCAGGGGCAGGAGTCTCAGCCTCGCCGATCTCCGCGCGGTCGTGCCGCGGCTCGAGGCCGAGCAGGGCTCCGCCGTCGAGGACGCCGTGCGAGGGATCATCGCGGATGTTCGATCAGGCGGTTTCGCAGCGCTGTCGCTTCTGGCCGAGAAGTTCGACGGCGTCACGCAGCGTCATCCCCGCGTCCCCGCTGAGGCAATCTCCGAGGCGCTGGAATCCCTGAACCCCAGGGTCCGCGAGGCTCTCGAGGAGTCGATCCGCCGTGCTCGCCTGTTCGCCGAGGCCCAGCGGCCCGCCGACGTCACGGTCCACCCGGGCGACGGCGCCAAAGTCACCCAGCGCTGGGTGCCGGTGCGACGAGTGGGCGTTTATGTTCCCGGTGGCCTCGCCGTCTACCCGTCGTCGGTCGTGATGAACGTGGTCCCCGCGCAGGCAGCAGGGGTCGCATCGATTGCGCTCGCGTCGCCGCCGCAGCACGACAACGAGGGTCTCCCGCACCCCACGATCCTTGCCGCCGCCGCGCTGCTCGGCATCGACGAGGTCTACGCGATCGGGGGCGCCCAAGCCGTCGTCGCCTTCGCCTACGGCATCGCGGCGGGCGAGGACGCCGAGGGTCCGCTACCGGCCATTGAGCCGGCCGATGTCGTGACCGGGCCGGGGAACATCTTCGTCGCCACCGCCAAGCGGCTCGTGAAGGGCGTGGTCGGGATCGATGCGGAGGCCGGGCCCACGGAGATCGCGATCCTCGCGGACGCCGGTGCCCGCCCCGAGCTCGTGGCGGCGGATCTCATCAGCCAGGCGGAGCACGACACGCGCGCCGGTTCCGTGCTCGTCACCGACTCTCCGGAGCTCATCGACGCGGTTCGCGAGCGGCTCGGGGAGCAGGCAGAGCTGACGAAGCACCGGGAACGCGTGCTCGCCGCGCTCTCGGGGCGCCAGTCGGGCGCGGTGCTCGTGGACGATATCGACGCCGGGATCGCGGTGTGCGACGCGTACGCGGCCGAGCACCTCGAGGTCATGACGCAGGACGCCGCCTCAGTAGCCGCGCGGGTCCGCAATGCTGGCGCAATCTTCGTCGGCGACTACAGCCCGGTCAGCCTCGGCGACTACACCGCCGGATCGAACCACGTGCTGCCCACGAGCGGCACGGCGGCGTTCTCCTCGGGGCTCAACGTGGCCACCTTCCTCAAGGCAGTGCAGATCATCGACTACAGCGAGGCGGCTCTGGACGCCGTCGCGCAGCATATCCGCAGCCTCTCCGACGCCGAGGACCTTCCCGCACACGGGGACGCAGTCGAGCGCCGATTCGTGGAGCGGGCCGTCGAATCCCGTAACTAGGGGAATCCCACAGCTAGTAGCACCTACCACTACATCTTGTGGTGCCTGCTTGTTGTGATCACCGTGACCCCTCTAGAATTGAGGGATGTACTGCCCGTTCTGCCGCAATCCCGATTCTCGCGTGGTCGACAGCCGAATCCAGGACGACGGCTCCGCCATCCGCCGGCGGCGGCAGTGCCCTCAGTGCGGCCGCCGCTTCACCACCATCGAGACGACGAGCCTCACCGTCGTCAAGAGGTCCGGGGTGGGTGAGCCCTTCAGCCGGACCAAAGTGATCAACGGGGTGCGGAAGGCCTGCCAGGGGCGTCCCGTGACGGAGGATGACCTCGCGCTGCTCGCGCAGGAGGTCGAGGAGACGGTGCGCTCGAGCGGGGCAGCGGAGATTCAGGCGCACGAGGTCGGCTTAGCGATTCTGGGACCGCTGCGCAAGCTCGACCACGTCGCATACCTGCGGTTCGCGAGCGTCTACCAGTCGTTCGAATCCCTTGAGGACTTCGAAGCCGCCATCGCTCTGCTGCGTTCGGAGCGGGCGGAGACCGCAGCCGCAGAGTAGAGGGGCCCGGCGCGTGCCGGGCCCCTCTGCGTCTCTGTGCTATTTGGTGAGCTTGTGGTGGATTGCCACCTGCAGCGCAGCTCCCACGATCCCGGCCTCGTTCTTGAGCTCAGCCGGAATGATCGGCGTCCGCAGCTTGAGGAGCGGAAGGTATTCGTCCGCGCGCTTGGAAATGCCGCCCCCGACAATGAACAGCTCGGGGGAGAAGAGGAATTCGACGTGCGAGAAGTAACGCTGGAGTCGCACGCTGTAGTCCTCCCAGCCGATTCCGTCCCGCTCGCGGGCAACGGCGGATGCCTTCGTCTCGGCATCGAAGCCGTCGATCTCGAGGTGGCCGAGCTCGGCGTTCGGCACGAGCTGCCCGTCGAAGACGAACGCGGAGCCAATGCCGGTGCCCAGCGTGATGACGAGAACCGTGCCGTCGACGCCCTTGCCGGCGCCGTAGCGCACCTCGGCGAGGCCAGCCGCGTCGGCATCATTGATGACCTCGACGGGGCGGCCGAGATGCTCGGTGAAGTACTCGTTGATGCCGAAATCGATCCACGACTTGTCCACGTTGGCGGCGGAGCGCGCGACGCCGTGCTGGATGATGCCGGGGAACGTGACCCCGATGGGGCTGTCGCGGTCCGGGGCGTCGTCCCTGGCCGTGAGCTCCTCGACGATCTTCGCCACGACATCGGCGACGGGCTCGGGGGCGGCGGGACGAGGCGTGTCGATGCGGACGCGATCGCCTACGAGCTTGCCCTTCTTGAGGTCGACGATGCCGCCCTTGATCCCGGTCCCGCCGATATCGACCCCAATCACATATCTGGACTTCTTCTTGTCGCTTTTGGACATGCGTTCGCCTCTCGGGTCGCTTGTGGGGAAGGGGGGTGGGCCGGTCAGGGGACCGTAAGGACCTCGGCGCCGTTCTCGGTGACGACGAGGGTGTGCTCGAACTGGGCCGTCCGCTTGCGGTCGCGTGTGACGACGGTCCAGCCGTCATCCCACATGTCCCACTGGATCGTGCCGAGGGTGAGCATCGGCTCGATCGTGAAGACCATCCCCGGCTCCATCACTCGGCGGTAGGCCGGTGCGGCGTCGTAGTGCGGGATGATCAGCCCGGAGTGGAACGCCTCGCCCACGCCGTGGCCCGTGAAATCGCGCACGACTCCGTACCCGAATCGCTTCGCGTACGACTCGATGGCTCGTCCGATCACATTGATCTCGCGGCCCGGGGCGACGGCCTTGATAGCCCTGCGGAGGGACTCCTGCGTCCGCTCCACGAGCAGTCTCGACTCGTCGTCCACATTCCCCACGAGGAACGTGTAGTTGGTGTCACCGTGGACACCATCCTTGAAGGCGGTGATGTCGATGTTGATGATGTCCCCGTCCTCGAGCACCGTTGAGTCGGGGATGCCGTGGCAGATGACCTCGTTGATCGAGGTGCAGAGCGACTTTGTGAAGCCGCGGTACCCGAGCGTCGACGGGTAGGCGCCGTGGGAGACCACGTAGTCATGGCCGATCTGGTCGAGCTCGTCCGTGGTGACCCCTGGGCGGATGTGCTTCCCAACCTCGACGATCGCCTGCGCCGCGATCTTCCCGGCTGCCCGGATCCGATCGACCTGCTCTGGCGTGTAGACGTCGTTGCCCTCGTACTTCTCCGGCCCGTCCTTTCCCACATAGCTCGGCCGGGCGATGGATTCCGGGACCTTGCGCATGGGAGAGACGGTCCCAGGCACGAGTGTGCCCACGGGTGCCGCGGGTGACGGAGAAGGCATAGGCTGAGTGTACTCGTGCGGGAAGGAGGGCGAGCGGCATGACGCAGTTTTGGTATAACGTCCGCACCCATCAGGTCGAAGAGGACGCGATGAGCGACTGGACCCAGCTCATCGGCCCGTATCCGACCCGGGAGGAAGCGGAGCACGCGCTCGAGAAGGTCAAAGAGCGCAACAAGTCGTGGGACCCCGACGACGCGGACGGGGACGGCTGGGCCGATCAGGATTAGGGCCGGGGCAGGAATAGGGTCGCGGCTAGAAGCTGTGCTCGGGTCCGGGGAAGGCTCCTGACCGGACGTCGTCGCCGTAGCGGCGGGCGGCGTCGAGGAGGATGCTCCTGAGGTCGGCGTACTGCTTGACGAACTTGGCGATCCTGGTGCCTTCGCCGCCGCGCAGGCCGGCCATGTCCTGCCACACGAGCACCTGGCCGGTGGTCGTCGCGCCGGCGCCGATGCCGATCGTGGGCACCCTTACGGCTGCGTCGACCGCGGCGGCGGTCGCGGCGGGCACCATCTCCATGAGGACGCAGAAGGCCCCGGCCGCCTCGAGGGCCTTGGCATCCTCGATGAGGCGAGCGGCGTCGTCGCCCCTTCCCTGGACGCGGTAGCCGCCCAAGGCGTGCTCGCTCTGGGGTGTGAAGCCGATGTGGGCCATCACGGGTATTCCTGCCTGCACCATGGCGCGCACTGTGTCCGCGTAGAACGCGCCGCCCTCCATCTTGACGGCGTGGGCCAGGCCTTCCTTGAGGAACCTGACCCCGGTCTCCACCCCTTGGGCGGGGGAGACCTCGTAGCTGCCGAACGGGAGGTCGGCGACCACGAGGGCGCGGCGTGCGGAGCGGGCCACGGCGCGGCACAGCGGGAGGAGCTCGTCGACTGTGACCGGGAGGCTCGTCTCGTGCCCGAAGACGTTGTTGGCCGCCGAGTCCCCCACGAGGAGCACCTCGATGCCGGCCTCGTCGAAGATCTGCGCGGCGTATTGGTCGTACGCCGTCAGCATCGCGAAGCGTTCGCCTCGTTCCTTCGCCGCGGCGAGGTGATGGATGCGCACCCGCCCTGCCGGGCTCGGCGGAACCGCGCGGGCTCGAGCCTGCTGAGGACCGCTTCCGTAGGGCGCGGGAGACTCGTCAGAAGTGGTGGGGACCATACCGACGAGACTAGTCCAAGCTGAGTAGAGTGGGGGAAGCGTAGGGCCCGTGACCGTAAGGAAGACTTCCCCATGAACCGTCAGCAGGAATTCGTGCTCCGGACCATCGAGGAGCGCGACGTCCGCTTCGTCCGTCTGTGGTTCACAGACGTCGTCGGCTCGCTCAAGTCCGTGGCGCTTGCCCCTGCCGAGGTCGAGGGCGCCTTCGACGAAGGTCTGGGCTTCGATGGCTCGTCGATCGAGGGCCTTGCGCGGGTCTCGGAGTCGGACATGCTGCTGCAGCCGGATCCCTCGACCTTTCAGATCCTTCCCTGGCGCGGCGAGACGGAGCCCACCTCGCGGATGTTCTGTGACATCCTGACTCCCGACGGCGAACCCTCCCCGGCGGACCCCCGCAACGTGCTCAAGCGCACGCTCGCGAAGGCGGCTGAGCTGGGCTTCACGTGCTACACGCATCCGGAAATCGAGTTCTACCTGCTTGAGTCCGACCGCCTCGGCCCGACGGGGGCGCCCGTTCCGATTGACCAGGGCGGCTACTTCGACCACGTCCCCGGCGGCGTCGCGCAGGATTTCCGGCGCACGGTGGTCAACATGCTGGAGTCCGTCGGGATTTCGGTCGAGTTCAGCCACCACGAGGGTGGGCCCGGCCAGAACGAGATCGACCTCCGCTACGCGGATGCCCTCCAGACGGCGGACAACATCATGACGTTCCGCACGGTCGTGAAGGAGGTCGCCATCCAGCAGGGGGCCTACGCGACCTTCATGCCGAAGCCGTTCACCGACTTCCCCGGCAGCGGCATGCACACGCACTTCTCCCTCTTCGAGGGGGATACGAACGCCTTCCACGAGCCGGGTGCGGAGTTCCAGCTCTCCAAGACCGCCCGCCATTTCATCGCGGGCCTCCTCAAGCACGCCAACGAGTTCACAGCGGTCACGAACCAGTTCGTGAACTCGTACAAGCGGCTCTGGGGTGGGGGAGAGGCGCCGAGCTACCTCAGCTGGGGCCACAACAACCGCTCTGCTCTGGTCCGGGTCCCGCTCTACAAGCCCGGCAAGGGGCAGTCGGCCCGGGTCGAATACCGGGGCATCGATTCCGCGACCAATCCCTATCTCTCCTATGCAGTCCTCCTCGGTGCGGGACTCAAGGGGATCGAGGAGGAATACGAGCTTCCGCCCGCGGCCGAGGACGACATCTCGTCGCTCACGTCAGCCGAGCGCAGGGTCCTGGGGCATTCGCCGCTTCCGTCCAGCCTCTACGACGCGATCGGCACGATGGAGGACTCTGAGCTCATGGCCGAGATCCTGGGGGAGCAGGTGTTCGAGTACTTCCTGCGCAACAAGCGCCAAGAATGGAACGAGTACCGCCTCGAGGTGACGCCCTACGAGCTGCACCGCAATCTCGGCATCCTGTAGCCGGGAACCAGGCAGACCCTCATGGCCCCCAGCCTCACCCGTCGGCTCATAGCACTCGGATCGTCGGACCCCGAACGGGCCGAACGGTTCCTGGGGGCGCCGGAGCTGGCGGGGATCGATGAGGACATCCTTCTGGAGGGACTGTCTGTCGCGCCGGACCCCGACGGCGCGATCACCGCGCTGGTGCGGCTGCTCAGCCGGGACCCGGGGCTCCGCGCTGTCGTGCAAGCAGGACTTTCCCGGAGCGAGCCCCTGTTCCGCCTCCTCGGGGCTTCGGAGGCTCTCGCGGATTTCCTCATCCGGCGGCCCGAGCACCTCGACGTGTTCGACCAGGCCCCGTCCGCCGAGCCGCAAGGAGCCAACCCTGCGATGCTCCGGGCCTCGCTCCTGCGCTCTGTGGGAGCGGATCCGTCCGCGAGGCAACCCGTCGCCGCGCGGACGGGAAACGAGGCCTACGAAGCGCTTCGGGTGCGCTACCGACGGCACTTGTGCGAGCTCGCCATTCGAGACCTGGGTGCGGCTTCTCCGCTCGACTTCCTTCCCACTGCCGCCGCAGAGCTTGCGGATCTCGCCTCTGCGGCGCTCGAGGCTGGGCTCGCCGTCGCCCGCGCCGAAGCCTCGGCGGCCTTCGGGGCGGAGGCGGTCAACGCCGTCGTCCTCAGCGTGATCGGCATGGGCAAGTGCGGGGCGAGGGAACTCAACTACATCTCCGACGTCGACGTCGTCTATGTGGTCGACGGCAAGAGCGACGCCGCGGATGACACCGAGGCCGTGCGGATCGGGACCGTCCTCGCCACGGGCCTCACGCGCGCGGTCTCTGCCACCGCGCGCGAGCCAGCGCTGTGGCAGGTGGACGCGAACCTCCGTCCCGAGGGCAAGGATGGGCCCTTGGTGCGCACCCTGGATTCACACCTCGCCTACTACGACCGCTGGGCCCAGAGCTGGGAGTTCCAAGCCCTCCTCAAGGCGCGCTGCATTGCGGGCGATGGCGAACTCGGCCGCCGCTACGAGGCCTCCGTGGCGCCGCTCGTCTGGGCATCCGCGGGACGGGAGGGGTTCGTCGAGTCGGTCCAGGCGATGCGCCGACGCGTGACCGAACACATCCCCGCCGCAGAGGCCGATCGGCAGATCAAGCTCGGTGCGGGCGGACTCCGAGATGTCGAGTTCACGGTCCAGCTGCTCCAGCTGGTCCACGGCCGGACCGATGAGACGCTCAGGGTCCGTGACACCACGTCTGCGATTGCGGCTCTGGCGGCTGGCGGCTACATCGGCCGGAGCGCGGCTGCGGAGTTCGATGTCTCGTATCGGCGCCTGCGGCTCCTCGAGCACCGCATCCAGCTCTCGCACCTGAGACGGACCCATCTCATGCCCGTCAAGGAGGATGCCCTTCGGGCGCTGGCACGCTCCGTCCAAGGCGTCATGGACTCCTCGAAGGCGTCGCCCGAGTCTCTGCTCGAGTCATGGCACCGGACCAAGCGAAGTGTCCGCGACCTGCACCAGCGGATCTTCTACCGCCCCCTCCTCAACTCGGTGGCGAACCTCAGCCCCGAAGAGGCAACTCTGTCGCCGGAAGCCGCCCAAGGCCGTCTCGCCGCGCTCGGCTATTTGGACCCGAAGGGCGCGATGCGCCACATCGAGGCGCTCACTGCAGGGGTGAGCCGCAGGGCCGCGCTCCAGCGACAGCTCCTCCCCGTCCTCCTCGACTGGCTGGCCCAGGGAGTGGATCCGGACGGCGGGCTGCTGGCGTTCCGGCGCGTGAGCGAGGCACTCGGCACGACTCACTGGTACCTCGGCATGCTGCGGGACTCCGCCGCCGCGGCCGAGCGCCTGTGCCACATTCTCTCGAACTCCCGGCTCATGGCCGATCTGCTCGAGGTGTCCCCCGAGTCCGTCGCCTGGCTCGGCCACGAGAGGGATCTGGCGCCGGTTCCGCTCGAGGCCCAGTGGCAGGAAATCCAGTCCAAGATCTCGCGGCACGAGGAGCCCACGGCGCGGATGCGTCTCGTCCGGCTCATCCGGCGCCGCGAGATCCTCCGCGTCGCCATCGCCGACAGCGCAGGCCTGCTTGACCAGGACTCCGTCGGGCGCGCCCTCGCCGACGCGGATCAGGCCGCGGTGCTGGGGGCGCTGCGAGTCGCAGAGGACCATGTGAAGGCCTCGGGTCCGCTCCTCACGCACGTGCTCGTCGTCGCCATGGGCAGGCAGGGCGGGCGCGAGATCGGATACGGTTCGGACGCCGACGTCATATATGTGCACCGACCGTTTCCTGACGCGGATCCTCGGGCGGCCCAGAAGCAGGCCATGGAGATCGTGACCAGCCTGTCCGGCCTGCTCACCCAGCCCCTCAAACCCGCGGTGCTCGCCGAGCGCGTCCTCCAACTCGATGCCGATCTCCGCCCGGAAGGCAAATCGGGTCCGCTCGTGCGTTCGCTCGAGTCCTTCGCCGAGTACTACCGGCGGTGGGCCCTGGTGTGGGAGTGGCAGGCCCTTCTCCGGGCCCGGCCGATGGCGGGCGACGACGGGCTGGCCACGGATTTCATGGAGCTCGTCGACTCGGTGCGCTACCCCGAGGAACTGTCCCCAGCCGACATCCGGGAGATCAGGCGGATCAAGGCCCGGGTCGAGGCAGAGCGCCTTCCGCGCGGCGCTGACCCCTCAAGACACCTCAAACTGGGTCGGGGAGGGCTCAGCGATGTTGAGTGGCTGGTGCAGTTCCTCCAGCTGCAGCACGCGGCGCGCCACCCGGAATTGAGGACGACCTCGACGCTTGGCGCGCTCGGCGCCGCCGCGGGACTCGGACTCATCCCTGACGGGGAGGCCGCCTTGCTCGCGGATGCCTGGCGGCTCGCGAGCCGCATCCGCAGCGCCAACGTCGTCTGGACAGGTCGCGCGTCCGACATGCTGCCATCGTCCCGCCGCGACCTCGAGGCGGTGGCACGGTGGTGCGGATACGCTCCAGGTCAGGCTTCAGCCCTCGAGGAGCGCTACTTGCAGCTCACGCGGCGCACACGCCACGTGTTCGAGGAGAGGTTCTACGCGAACGGTTCGTGAGGGTTGCCAGATCCCGAGAGAAGGAGGCCAGAGATGGCAGAGATGATCAGTCTTGAAGCGGCGGCCGACCTCGAGCTCGATCGGGCCAGGCTCAGCCCTCACGGTCGAAGTGCGCGGGCGCTCCTGCACGACGGCCGGCTCCGGCACACGCTCATCGCTCTCCTGGACGGCCAAGCCCTCGGCGACCATCCGAAGCCTGAGGCGGCGACCCTCCATGTGCTCTCGGGCGCGATGATCGTCAGGGCAGACGAAGGCGAAACGCGGGTCGAGACGGGGCAGCTTGTGGCGCTTCCGGGCCCGCGCCACGACGTGACCGCGGTCGGTGAGTCAGTGGCGATCCTGACGACGATCGCGGGCTAAGCCCCTCTGGGACTTTCGGCCCTGTGACGTCCGTGACAGCGTAGGGCATACTTTTGTGCACCTGCGTCCCTCGAGGACAAGTCTGGATTCGATGAAGAGTCTGAGCCGAAGGAGAAACTGGACCGAATGCGCCGCGATCCTGCTCGACGAGTCCCAACCCCCACCCACGGCAACCGGCAGGAGACGGAGTTCCCCAGCCGCCTGCACCAGGAATGGCAGCTCGAGGCACTGCGCCGAGCGGGCCTTAGCGAAGAGGAAGCAAGAGCCCAGCTCACCCGCTTGGCAGCCGGGGACGTCTGGGGAGGCTGATCCACAGAAATCCGCCCGGACCTCCCACAAGGAGAGTCCGGGCGGATCTGTGTCGAAGGAGCCGCAACCTGTGGGAAGAAGAGTCCGCACGAGCGGCCGTCCCGTCGGGATCGGCCGCTCGTGCGGACTAGGGCGCTTCAGCCCGGTGTTTCCGCTACACGCCGAAGTAGAGCTCGAACTCGTAAGGGTTCGGGCGGAGCGAGAGGGGAGCGATCTCCTTCTCGCGCTTGTAGGCGACCCAGGTGTCGATGAGGTCCTGCGTGAAGACGCCGCCGGCCTGAAGGAACTCGTTGTCAGCTTCGAGGGCCTCGAGGGCTTCGTCGAGGGAACCCGGCGCCTTCGGGATGTCCTTGGCCTCTTCGGCAGGGAGCTCGTAGAGGTCCTTGTCGATGGGGGCGGGGGGCTCGATGCGGTTGCGGATGCCATCGATGCCGGCCATGAGCTGGGCGGCAAAAGCGAGGTACGGGTTCGACGAGGGGTCCGGAGCGCGGAACTCGATGCGCTTGGCCTTCGGGTTGGTGCCGGTGATCGGGATGCGGATGCCGGCAGAGCGGTTGCCCTGCGAGTAGACCATGTTGACCGGCGCCTCGAAACCCTTCACAAGGCGCTTGTACGAGTTGACGGTCGGGTTGGTGAACGCGAGCACCGCCGAGGCGTGCTTGAGCAGGCCGCCGATGTACCAGCGGGCGAGGTCCGAGAGGCTGCCATAGCCCTTCTCGTCGTAGAAGAGCGGCTCGCCGCCGTTCCACAGCGACTGGTGGCAGTGCATGCCTGAGCCGTTGTCGCCGAAGATGGGCTTGGGCATGAAGGTGACCGACTTGCCCCACTCGGTCGCGGTGTTCTTGATGACGTACTTGAACTTCTGCAGGTCATCGGCCGCCCGCACGAGGGTCGAGAACCTGTAGTTGATCTCGGCCTGGCCCGCGGCACCGACCTCGTGGTGCGAGCGCTCGACCTCAAGGCCGACGGCGTCGAGGTTCAGGACCATCGCGTCGCGCAGATCGGCCTGGTGGTCAACAGGGGAGACCGGGAAGTAGCCGCCCTTGAAGGGCGTCTTGTTGGCGAGGTTGCCGCCTTCTTCCTCGCGGCCGGAGTTCCACGGGGCCTCGATGGAGTCGACCTTGTAGAAGGAGGACTGCGGGGAGGACTCGAACTGGACGTTGTCGAAAACGTAGAACTCCGCCTCGGGAGCGAAGAACGCCGTGTCTGCGATGCCGGTGGAGGCCAGGTA
Source organism: Sinomonas gamaensis (assembly GCF_005876955.1). GTDB lineage: Bacteria > Actinomycetota > Actinomycetes > Actinomycetales > Micrococcaceae > Sinomonas > Sinomonas gamaensis. Next base: position 390,455 of record NZ_SSCL01000002.1, on the reverse strand, counting down.
GGCCTCGGCGCGCTCGGCGACTCCTCGCGGATCGCGGTGGTACGGCTCGCCGGTCCGCGGGTTCACGATGGAGAAGTTGAGTGCGAGCGTCTTCTCGACCCGGAAGGGGTCGACGTAGGCGGTGGTCACGTCCGGGATGAGCTGCATGTCGGACTCGGCGATGCCCTGGAAGCCGCGGATGGACGAGCCGTCGAAGAGCTGCCCATTGACGAAGAAGTCCTCGTCCACCGTCTTCGCGGGGACGTTGAAGTGCTGCTGGACGCCGGGGAGGTCGGTGAAGCGGATGTCAACAAACTTGACATCCTCGTCCTTGATGAACGCGAGGACTTCCTCCGCAGACTTGAACATCTGTTCTCCTTACAGGTCGGGGTGGCGCGCACCGGGCACGAACGGGGGCGCGCAGGCGTGATCGCCGCGCGGACGGCACCGTGCTGCAACTGGACCTAGCCTACGAACGCGGCGTTACTCGGCAGTGTCCGGATTGTTTCGGCGAGGTTACATCAACGCCGCCAGTTGTCCCACCCTACGGGTGTCCGGGACAGAGCCGCAACGCCGGGGCGATACTGCACCGCCAACTAGACTGTAGCGGTGATCGATCGCAGAGACATCGGCTCGTGGATCAGCGGCCCACCGACCGAGCCGGGCCATTTCCCTGGGAAGGGGCTAGGCCTTCCACGCGGGGGCTCCGGCTCCATCGCACGGCCGGGACGCCGCATCCTCGCCCTCTGCGTTGACTGGGCCGCATGCCTGCTCATCTCGACGGCGTTCTTCCACGGCAATTCGTTCGCGACGCTCTCGATCTTCGCTGCCGAGCAGATGGCCCTCGTGGGCACCGTCGGCTACGGCCTCGGACACCGGCTCTTGGGGCTGCGGGTCGAGCGCCTCGGCGGCGGACCCGCAGGGATCCCCGCCGCAATCGTCCGCGCGCTGCTCCTGTGCCTGGTCATTCCGGCAGTCGTCTTCGACGCTGACCAGCGCGGACTCCACGACAAGGCCGCAAGGACCGTCCTCCTGCGGCGTTGACAGATGCGGCGGCACGAATGCCTGAGGGCTCGGACAAGTTGTCCGAGCCCTCAAACGTTAGGGGTTTCAGCGTCCACGCATGGCGCGCCGGTCGGGGCGGATTCGCGTGGGGTCGATGCCCTTGGGAATGGGCAGGCGGGGGCCAAGCGACGCGAGGCGCTTGCTGACGGCCTGCACCTCGACCTTCGTGAGTTCCGGCTTCAGCTTCTGAAGCTTCTTGGCCACCTTGTCGAGCGGCGTCTGGCCATCACCGCGCCCGCTTTCGACCACGTGGATGGGGACGTTCGGGAGAATCCGGGCGAGGCGCTTCCGCTCGCCGTCCACGAGAGCGCGGACCCTGTTGCTGGGGCCTTCCGAGACGAGGACGACGCCGGGGCGGCCGATGGCCCGGAAGACCACGTCCTGCGTGCGGGGGTTGACCGCGACAGGCTGTTCCTCGACGATCCACCCGCGGCGCAGAGTGCTGAGGGCGGCTCCTGCGGCCCCCGGCTGCCCTTCGATCTGCGAGAAGGCGGCACGCTCAGCCCGCCGGCTGAGGATCAGGACAGCGCCGAGAACACCGAGAAGGATTCCCACGATGAGGCCGGTGATCCAATTGTCGAGCAGAAGGCCTACCACGAGACCGAGGGCGACGACGACGAGGAACACCAGTGCCATGAGCCAGACCACATTCGGGTCGGCCCGACGGGTCATCTGGAAGACCTGGAGCATTTGCTGGAAGCTGTTCGGCTTCTTCGCCTTCTTCGGAGTGCCGTCCGAGGGCGAGGTGGAAGGGTTCTTGGCCATAGTCCCTTCATTCTAAGTGAAGCGCCGCCCGCCCAGAGGTCCTGGGCGGGCGGCGCTTGAACGTGATGGAGGATTCTGGTGGCGCTTCAGTTCCCCTGAGCGGCCAGGAGGGACGCGGCCTCCTGGCGGGTGCTGCCCGATGACTCGATGTGGGCCAGTTCGGCGGGGATGTCCCAGCCCTTCTTGCGCATCGCCGTCGCCCACAGCCGACCCGCGCGGTAGGAGGAGCGTACGAGGGGGCCGCTCATGACACCGAGGAAGCCAATCTCCTCGGCCTCCTGAGAGAGCTCGACGAACTCCTGCGGCTTGACCCAGCGGTCCACGGGGTGGTGCCGCTCGGAGGGGCGCAGGTACTGGGTGATGGTGAGGAGGTCGCAGCCGGCCTCGTGGAGGTCGCGCATGGCTTGGGAGACTTCCTCGCGGGTCTCGCCCATGCCGAGGATGAGGTTCGACTTGGTGACCATGCCCTGGTCCCGGCCCTGGGTGATGACGTCGAGCGAGCGCTCGTAGCGGAACGCGGGGCGGATGCGCTTGAAGATCCGCGGCACGGTCTCGACGTTGTGGGCGAAGACCTCTGGCTTGGCCTCGCAGATCGCGGTGATGTGCTCGGGCTTTCCGGAGAAGTCCGGGATGAGGATCTCGACGCCGGTGCCCGGGTTGAGCTCGTGGATCTTGCGGATGGTCTCGGCGTAGAGCCAGGTCCCCTCGTCCTCGAGGTCGTCGCGGGCGACGCCGGTGACTGTCGCATACCGGAGCCCCATGGACTGGACCGAGCGGGCGACCTTGGTGGGCTCGAAGCGGTCCAGCGGGGAGGGCTTGCCGGTGTCGATCTGGCAGAAGTCGCAGCGCCGGGTGCACTCGGAGCCGCCGATGAGGAAGGTGGCCTCCTTGTCCTCCCAGCACTCGAAGATGTTGGGGCAGCCGGCCTCCTCGCACACCGTGTGGAGGCCCTCCTTCTTCACCTGGTTCTTGAGCTGGATGAACTCGGGCCCCATGTGGACCTTGGCCTTGATCCACTCGGGCTTGCGCTCCACGGGCGTCTCGGCATTGCGCTGCTCGATGCGCAGCAGCCGGCGTCCCTCGGGTGCGAGCGTCACAGCAATGCTCCTTCAGTCTCGGAAGGGGAGCCCACCGTCGTGTCGGCGACGAAGGCGTCGGCGCGGCGGGCCAGTTCCTCGGTGATGCGGTCGATGATGTCGAGGGGTCCGATTTCCCGGCCAGCCTCCGCGGAGATCGTGGTGGTCCCCGCGTCGGTGATACCGCAGGCGATGATCTGCTCGTACGGATCAAGGCTGTTGCTGCAGTTGATGGCAAAGCCGTGACCGGTGATGCCCTCATGGACGCTGATCCCGATTGCGGCGATCTTGCGGTCTCCGCCCCGTTCGTCCGCGCGCACCCAGACGCCAGAACGCCCATCGACGTGCTCTGCCTTGATTCCGTATTCCGAGATGACGGTGATCATGACGTCCTCGAGCAGCTCGACGTAGGCGCGGACGCCGCGCGGTTCCTTGAGTCGCACGATGGGGTAGCCGACGAGCTGGCCCGGACCGTGCCAAGTGAGCTTGCCTCCGCGGTCTACCGGGACGACGGGGGTTCCGTCGAGGGGCCGCTCGTGATCTTCGGTCCGTTTGCCTGCCGTGTAGACGGGTGAGTGCTCGAGCAGGAGGACAGTGCTGGGTGCCGTGCCTGCTGCCACCTCGTCGTGGAGCTGCCGCTGTGCCGCGAGTCCCGCGGTGTAGTCGACGTAGTCAGGCGCGAACCCCAGCCGGGTGAACGCAAGAGTCATGCCGACCAGCTTAGTCGCAGAGGGTGGAGGCGCCGCCATGAGCTGACTCACAACCGGCTTTGCAAGTGCGTGAGGCCTGTGGATAACTTCGGAGGCCCCATGACGATTTGGGATAGACATGGCTCATGGAACCAAGGGAGCCAGCAGTGCCTGGGTATGACGTCGTCCGCCTCTTGGGCCGTGGGGGAGCCGGGGACGTCTGGCTTCTGCGGGCGAGATCTTCCGGTCGCCTCGCGGCCGGAAAGATCGTGCGTGATCAGCAAGGCCGCCTGGCCGCGCGCAAGGAGGCTCGGAGGCTGAGCTCCCACCGGCATCCTCACGTCGTCGACTTCCTGGGGAGCGTCCCGCTCCCAGACGGCGGCGGTGTCGTGCTCCTGATGGACTATGCGGCGGGAGGCTCGCTCGCGCGTCTTGTGTCGGCGCGGGGTCGATTGAGTGTGGGCGAGACCGTCACGACGATCGCGCCCATCGCCCAAGCCCTAGCAGCCCTCCACCTGAACGGAACGTCCCACCTCGACGTGTCTCCGGGAAACGTGCTCTTCGTTGCGGAGGGCAAGCCGCTCCTCGCCGATCTGGGGGCTGCGCGCACGGTGGGGGAGGAGAGGGCGCCGAGGGCGGAGACCGCGGGGTTTGCTGATCCCGCGGCAGATGACTCGTCGCACATTGCCGGCCCCGCCTCGGATGTCTACGCGTTGGGTGCCCTGGCCTGGTTCTGTCTCACGGGGACCGCCCCCGAACAGGGAATCCGGCGTCCTCCGCTCACGCTCGTCGCCCCGACCGTGCCTCGATCGCTCGCCACGGCGGTGGCCGCGGCCCTGGACGAGGAGCCACGGCTGCGCCCGACCGCTGCGGAGTTCGCGCGCGCGGTCCTGAGGAGTGCACGACCCGAACCCGTTGACCTGGCACCGGCCGTGGAGCCCGAGGTGCTGCCCCACTTGGTGACGCGGATCCGGGAGGACTCGCGCAGTCGTCGACCCCGGCTGCCGTTCAGCCTAGCGGTGCCCGGTCGGCTCTGGACGCGCGCCCGAGTCAAGCGGGTCCAGTTCGCTCTCGCGGGCCTCCTCGCGCTCAGCGCCGTCGTCGTGATCCTCGGCGGTGTTCTGCCCGGAGCGTGGCAAAGCAGTCGTGAGCAGGCGGCCCCTCAGCCAGCATCCGGAGGATGGATGAGCGTTCCCGATGCTCTGCGGCGCCGGGCGGAGTCCCCCGATCCCGTCCAGGCGGTCCAAGCCCTTGCCGTGATCAGGGCACAGGCCTTCTCCACGGGCGACCGCGACCTCCTCCGCCGGGTGAACGTGCGGGGCTCGAGCGCCGAGAGCTCGGATGAGGCGGTCATGGACCGGCTGGCGTCAGAGGGGAAGACGCTGGATGGGTTCTCGACGAGCGTCCTCACGGCTGAACTGCTCACACCCAGTGACCCTGCAGCGAGCGAAGCGGTGGTCCACGTGCGGGTGGTGACGTCTGGATTTGCCGTGCATGGACCAGATGGCAGGGAGCTGAGTGCGCCCGGCGGTGGGACGGATCAGAGCCTGCGCATCGCGCTCGGGCGGTCGGGCGGCCAGTGGCGCGTCGTACAGATCCTGAGTGGCTGAGCGCCTTGCCTATGATCGGAGGGTGACCGCCTCCAGCTACTTCCGGTACCCCCATCTGCATGCCGATCTCGTGGCCTTCGTCGCCGAGGACGACGTGTGGCTTGCACCTTTGCAGGGAGGGCGAGCGTGGCGGATCTCTGCCCTCCAGCTGCCTGCCCGCAACCCGCGTTTCACTCCGGACGGATCGAAAGTTGTGTGGAGCGTGGTGCAGGGCAGCGCTCCCGAGGCCGTGGCCGCCGAGGTGGACGGCGGCGGTTTCCAGCAGCTCACCTATTTCGGGCACCAGACAACCCGGGTCAAGGGGTTCGATCCACGAGGCCGGGTCATTGTCACGAGCGCCCACAATCAGCCCGACGCGCGTCATACGCACGCCTACGCCATCCCTGTCGAGGGCGGATGGCTTGAGGAGCTCCCCTTCGGCCCGGTCGATTCGGTGGCGTACGGCCCCTCCGTCGGAGACGAGCGGCCGGTCGTCGTAGGGAGCGTCCTCACCCGCGAGCCGGCTTCATGGAAGCGCTACCGAGGCGGCGCTGCGGGGAAGCTCTGGATCGATGCGGATGGCGGGGGAGACTTCCGGCTGCTGACACCGGAGCTCGGCGGAAATGTCTGCGACCCAGTCTGGATCGACGGCCGCATCGCGTTCCTCTCGGACCACGAGGGCTTCGGAAACGTCTACTCCGTCGAGCGCGACGGATCGGACCTGCGGCGTCACACCGACTTCGACCGCTTCTATGCGAGGCATGCGGGCTCGGACGGGAAGCGCATCGTCGTCGAGTGCGCGGGGGAGCTGTGGCTGCTCGACGGCCTCGACGCAACGCCGCGGCGACTCGAGCTCACTCTCGGTTCGGCGTCGACGTCGCGCCGCGCGGTGCCTCTCGCGGTCGGCCGCCACCTCGGCGAGGTCGTGCCGACGCACGACGGCGGAGCGAGCGTTGTCGAGTCGCACGGCACTCTGCACTGGCTCACCCACCGGGACGGCCCGTCCCGAGTGCTTGAGGCCACACCCGGCGTCCGCGCCCGCCTTGCACGCCCGATTGGAGCAGACCGGGTGGCGTACATCGCCGACCATGGGGGCGAGGAGGCGCTGTTCATCCGGCATCTGTCCGATGTCGCCGCGCCTGGAGACGCCTCGGACGTGCAGACGTCCTCCGAGGCGGTAATGCCAGGTTCGGCTTCGGGCCCTGACATTCCGTCGCCGGTTCCCGCCGGTGGAGGCGGCGGAGTGCAACGCGCCGTCTCGCCCATTGCGAGCACTTTCCAGCGCTCCTACGTCGTCCCCGTCCGTCGAAGCTCAGCCGGTGAGGCGAAAGGATCGGGCGCCCCGCGCCGTTACAACCTGCCGTCGGCCAGCAGAGTTGCAGAGATCGCGCCGAGCCCGGATGGTCGGCTCCTGGCCCTCGGTACAGCGTCCGGTGAGGTTCACCTTGTGGACACTGCGTCCGGCGAGTCGCGAACTCTCTCCAGCGTGGGCGAGGGCAGCATCGAGCAGCTCGTCTGGAGCCCCGACTCCCAGTGGCTCGCCTGGAGCGAACCTGTGACGGCCTTCGGCTCCCGTTCCAAGCTGCGCATCGCGAACGCCGCGGAGGGAGAGGTCGCTGATGTCACGGACGGACGCTTCTGGGACGCCTCGCCAGTGTTCACGCCTGACGGAAGGTATCTTGCGTTCCTGTCGGGCCGCAGCTTCGACCCGGTCTACGATGGCCACTCGTTCGACCTCGCCTTTCCCAGCCCGATCAAGCCCTACATCCTTCCCCTCTCCTCGACGACGGCTTCACCCTTTGGTCCCAGGGTTGCCGACTTCGAGGCGCAGCCCGCGGCGGCGGGGTCCCCCGAGGGCGAGGAGCGGCCGAGCCCCGACGAGGCGGTGGAGGTCGACCTCGAGGGCCTGCAGCAGCGCGTTGTCGCGCTTCCCGTGCGCCAGGGCAACTATTCTCGGCTCACCGCCGCTCCGGGGGCACTCCTGTGGCTGTCGCATGACCTCAGCGGAGCGACTGGCGACGGCAAGGCCAAGCCGGGGGACAAGGATGCCCAGCCAACCCTTGAACGCCTCGACCTCGCGGACGGCAGCACCTCGACCCTGGTGAATGCGCTGGACGCCTACCGCCTCAGCGGCGACGGCACCCGTGTGGTGTATCTGAACGGGCGGCGGGTGCATTCAGTCCCGAGTGGCTCGAAGGCCGAGGAGGGTTCCCCCAACCACATCGCAGTGGATCTCGAAAGGATCCGGGTGCGGCTCGATCCGGTCTCCGTGTGGCGCCAGGGATTCCGGGAAGCGTGGAGGCTCCAGCGGGATTTCTACTGGACCGCGGACATGGCGGGACAGGACTGGGACGAGGTGCGCACGCGCTACGAGCCGATCGTCGACCGGCTGGGCTCCCATGACGACCTCATAGACCTTCTCTGGGAGCTCCACGGCGAGCTGGGCACCTCCCACGCCTACGTCACCCCGATGCTCGTCTCGGAGCCGGGCGCGGGAGGGCAGGGGAGGCTCGGCGCTGAGTTCGACTACGACGGCGGGTGGGTGGTCCGGCGCGTGCTCGCGAGCGAGTCCTCCGATCCCCTCGCGACGTCTCCTCTGGCGGCGCCGGGCGCTGGTGTCCGCGCTGGTGATCGCCTGCTCGCGGTCGACGGCGTGCCCCTCACCCCCGACCTCGGCCCGGCGATGGCGCTCGTCGGGGCCGCCGGCAAGACCGTGGAGCTGACGATGGTGAACGGTCCTTCCCACGGCACCCAGGAGGGCCGTCGGCGGAGGATCGCCGTGGTGCCGATCCGCGATGAGGAACGACTGCGCTATCAGGATTGGGTGCAGGCGAACCGGCGCCTCGTGCGGGAGGCATCAGATGGGCGATTCGGCTATCTCCACGTCCCCGACATGGCAGCGCGCGGCTGGGCGCAGCTGCACCGCGACCTCGACACGGAGACTGCCCTTGATGCGCTCGTCGTGGACGTCCGACGCAACCGAGGCGGTCACACCTCGCAGCTCGTCGCGGAGCTGATCGGGCGCCGCGTGACGGGCTGGAGCATGCCCCGTGGCGAACAGCCCCGCACTTATCCACGGCACGCACCACGGGGACCTGTGGTCATCCTCGCCGACGAATTCGCGGGCTCCGACGGCGACATCATCACCCAGGTAGGCAAGCTCCGGGGGATCGGCCCGGTGATCGGGACGCGGACGTGGGGCGGCGTCGTCGGAATCGACAATCGCTTCCGCCTCGCCGACGGAACCGCGGTCAGCCAGCCGCGGTACGCGACCTGGTTCGGCGGCGGAGTCGCTTGGGGAGTGGAGAACCGCGGGGTCGAGCCGGACATCGAAGTCGCCTATCCGCCGCACGCGCACGTCGCGGGCGTTGACCCGCAGCTCGAGCGCGGCATCGGAGTGCTGAAGGAGATGCTGCTGGAGATTCCCACCGAGCGGCCGCCGGCCCGCGAGGGCTACCCCTCGGTGAAGCCGGCTCCTCTTCCACCTCGCCCGCAGGACCTTGCGGCGGCCGGTGCGGCCGTGGCGTACGAGGGCTAAGTCCCTCTGGCGCAAACACACCCGCCCCGCGCCTCTCTGGGCGCAGGGCGGGGTCTTGCGCACCCGAGCTATGAAGGCTCAGGCATCGATTAGGAATTCAGGGTCGACTAGGACTCGAGCGTCGCCTCGAGGACGATGTCGATGCCCTTGAGTGCGCCGCTGACCGGGCAGCCCGTCTTGGCGTCCTCGGCCAGCTTCTGGAATTCGTCCTCGGAGATGCCGGGAACCTTGGCCGACACCGTGAGCTTGCTCGTGGTGATGCCCGTGCCGGGGACGAAGTCGACCTCGGCCTGTGTACGGATCTCTTCCGCCGTGTAGCCAGCCCCTGCGAGGCCATTGCTGAAGGCCATCGAGAAGCATGCGGAGTGAGCGGCGGCAATGAGCTCTTCCGGGCTGGTCTTGCCGTTCGCGTCCTCGCTGCGTGCCTTCCACGTGACGTCGAACGTGTCCAGGCCCGACGAGTCCAGGGTCGTCTGGCCGGAGCCTTCGGTGAGGTTGCCCTTCCAGACGGTGTGGGCAGTGCGGATCGTAGCCATGCTTTGCTCCTTGCGTTCTATCCGGAGTCCCGATTCTCGGGCACGCCGGACTTGCGTGTTGCTGGTGGAAAGGTGGACTGGCCCGGCCATCGTAGGCACAAAACAGCCCCGGTCGCTCAACGGTTAAGCGGGCGGGGCGGCCGGCATGCCGGGGTCAGGGCCAGATCGTCGCGATGGCCACATTGAGCAGGGCGAGGCCGCCGACCGCGTGGGCGAGGCCTGGGGCAACCGGCTCTCCGGCCTTCCGCCGGCGATTGCCCACGAACGCGAGGGCGCCGACCACGACCGCCACGATGAACTTCACAATGAGCTTCGGGTAATCGGGCGCGGGCCAGTTGGGGACTGTATTCACCATCACCGGGAGGAGCCCGGCCAGGATGATTCCGGTGACGAGCTGGGTCATGGCACCGTCGAACTGTCGTGCTCCCACCGTGGGGCTCTTCATCGACGCGATCCACGGCCCAACGATCATGGCCGCGCCGACAATATGGAGGAAGACGACGATGCTGAAGACGACAGTCATGGTCCCGATTCTAAGTGCGGAAGTACGCGCCAACTGTGTGATGCGCGGTGGCGCGGGATTCCAAGTGGATAACGAATGAAAGGCGGCAGGCGCGGTCCTTTTCGGGCCGGGCCTGCCGCCTTTCCGCCTAGCTTCAGCGTGGTCAGAGACCGAGGTCGGCCTCGAACGCACCCGCCTCGAGCCGCGCACGGAGCGTCTGGAGGAAGCGCCCCGCATCGGCGCCGTCCACGAGACGGTGATCGTACGTGAGCGAGAGGTACATCATCGAACGGATGGCGATGACGTCGTCACCTTCGGCGTTCTGCGTGACCCAGGGGCGCTTCACAATCGCGCCCGTGCCGAGGATCGCGACCTGCGGCTGGTTGATGATCGGGGTATCGAAGAGCGCGCCGACCGAGCCGATGTTCGTGATGCTGAACGTCCCGCCGGAGAGCTCATCCGGCCCGATCTTCCCACTCCGGGTCCGCGACGCGACGTCGGCGATGCGGCTTGCGAGGCCGGCGAGGTTGAGGTCCCCTGCGTTGTTGATCACCGGGACGAGAAGGCCCTTCTCGGTGTCCACCGCGATCGCGAGGTGCTCTGCGTCGTGGTACGTGATCTCCTGCTTTTCCTCGTTGTACTCCGCGTTGAGCTTCGGATGCTGCTTGAGCGCCTCCGCCACAGCCTTCGCGATGAACGGAAGGAAGGTGAGCTTCACGCCGTTCTGTGCTTGGAAGTTGGCCTTCGCACGGTCGCGGAGCTTGGCGATCTTCGTCATGTCGATCTCGTGCACCTGCGTCAGCTGCGTCGACGTGTCGAGCGACTCGCGCATGCGGCGGGCGATGACCTGACGGATGCGCGGCGCCTTCTCGGTCTTGCCGCGGAGCGACGAGACCGCAGGGGCGGCTGAGGGAGCCGCCGGGGTGGCGGGAGCCTGCGGAGTTGCAGCCTGCGTGCCCGTCGCCGCAGCGCCGTTGGCCTTGGCGGCATTCGCCTCTGCAGCCGCGATGACATCCTGCTTGCGGATGCGTCCGCCGACGCCTGTGCCCTTGACGGTCGAGAGGTCGACGCCTTGCTGGTTGGCCAGCTTGCGGACAAGGGGCGTCACGTACCCGGCGTCGGCACCGGTCGAGGCGGGCTGAGCAGGGGCCTGCGGCGCGGGAGCCTGCTGAGCCGGGGCCTGCTGGGCGGGGGCCTGCGGCGCGGGCGCAGACTGGGCGAGCGCGCGGTCGGCGTTCTCAGCCGGGGCAGGAGCCGAGACCTGCGGCTCACTGGGCTTGTGCTCAGGCTCTGCCGGGGGCGCCGGCTGTGCTGCCGGGGCCGGGGCAGCCTGTGCTGCGGCACCTGATCCGATGATGGCGAGCACGGCACCGACTTCGGCGGTCTCGTCTTCGTTCACCCGGATCTCCTGGAGCGTGCCGGCGACCGGCGAGGGGATCTCGGTATCGACCTTGTCGGTGGAGACCTCGAGGAGGGCCTCGTCGACCTCGACTGCATCGCCGATGCTCTTGAGCCATCGGGTGACCGTTCCCTCGGTGACGCTCTCGCCCAAGGCGGGGAGGGTGACCTCATGTCCGTCGGGGGCAGCCTGATCGACCGAGGGCTCGGCCGGTTCCTCCACGGGAGCTGCCTGCTGCGAGGCCTGCGCGGCCGGCTGAGCCGTTGCCTCCTCGGCGGGCGCAGCCTCCTCAGCGGGTGCAGCTTCGGCTGGCGCCGCCTGTCCGGAAGCCGAGCCGCCCCCAGTGCCGTCACCGATCCGCGCCAGCGGGGCGCCGACCTCGGCGGTCTCGTCCTCGGCTACGAGGATCTCTTCGAGGATGCCGGCAATCGGCGAGGGGATCTCCGTGTCGACCTTGTCCGTCGAGACTTCGACCAGGGGCTCGTCGACCTCGACGCGGTCCCCCACCTGCTTGAGCCAACGGGTGACGGTGCCTTCGGTGACGCTTTCCCCGAGGGCCGGCAAATTCACGGCTTCAGACATTTGTCTCCGTGCTCCTTTTGCTTCTCTTCGTGCGATTGATGTCGGTGCCGGAGGCGATCAGCCGTGAAGCGGCTTGCCGGCCAGGGCGAGGTTCGCCTCGCCCAGGGACTCGTTCTGGGTCGGGTGGGCGTGGATGAACTGGGCGACGTCCTCGGGGTACGCCTCCCAGTTGACGATCAGCTGCGCCTCGCCGATCTGCTCTCCCATGCGGGCGCCGATCATGTGCACGCCGACGACGGGTCCGTCCTTCTGGCGGACGACCTTGACGATGCCCGAGGTGCCGAGGATGGAGCTCTTGCCGTTGCCCGCGAGGTTGTACTCCTGCGCCTGGACCTGGTCCTCGCCGAACTTCGCCTTCGCGCCCTTCTCGGTGTAGCCCACGGTCGCGATCTCCGGATCGCAGAAGGTCACCTTCGGGATGTTGACGTCTTCGACCACGATGGGGTTCTGGCCCGCGATCTCCTCGGCCACGAAGATGCCCTGCTGGAATCCGCGGTGGGCGAGCTGGACGCCGGGCACAATGTCGCCGACCGCGTAGATGTTGCCGACGCCCGTGTGAAGGCGCTCGTTGGTGATCACGAATCCGCGGTCGATGGTGATGCCTTGCTCCTCGTATCCGAGGTTGGCGGTGACCGGGCCGCGACCCACGGCGACGAGGAGGAGCTCGGCCTCGAACGTCTTGCCGTCCACGAGCGTGACCTTGACGCCGTTCTGGTCCTGCTCGACGCCCTGGAAGAAGGTCCCCGTGTTGAACTTGATGCCGCGCTTCTTGAAGGCGCGCTCGAGCTGCTTGATGATCGCGTCGTCCTCATTGGGAACGAGGGAGGGGAGGCCCTCGATGATCGTCACGTCCACGCCGAACGACTTCCAGACGGAGGCGAACTCGACGCCGATCACGCCGCCGCCGAGCACGATCGCCGACTTGGGGATGTAGTCGAGTTCAAGGGCCTGATCGGAAGTGATGACCCGGCCGCCGATCTCGAGGCCGGGGAGGGTGCGCGAGTACGAGCCCGTGGCGAGGATGATGTTCTTCGCCTTGTAGTCCGTCCCGTTGACGGTCACGGTGTCCTGACCGGTCAGGCGGCCTTCACCCTCGATGACCGTGATGCCCTTGGCCTTGATGAGGCCGGTGAGGCCCTTGAACTTGCCGGCGACGATGCCGTTCTTGTACGCGTTGACCGCGTTGATGTCGATGCTTTCGAGGCTCACGTTGACGCCATACTTCGCGGAGTCACGTGCGTGGTCTGCGAGCTCAGCAGCGTGGAGGAGGGCCTTCGTCGGGATGCAGCCGTTGTGCAGGCAGGTGCCGCCCAGCTTGTTCTTCTCGACGAGCCCGACGCGGAGGCCGAACTGGACGGCGCGCAGAGCGGCGGCGTAGCCGCCACTGCCGCCCCCGAGGACCAAGATGTCGAATTCCTGCGCAGTAGGCTGGTCGGCCACGTGACGCTCCCTCGCATAGAAGGACGGCGATAAGCCGTCGTGTGACAATGTGCCGCCAGCTTGTACGCTGGCAGGCCCCGTATCAGGGCAACCCTATCGCCCCGACGGACTATGCTCCACCTTCCTACGGCCGTTTGTCTCGGGCTTGTGGCAAGGCTCACGGTCCGACACTGGTTTCGCAAAGCGGATTTATCTTCTCACCAAGTGGAAGAAGAAGCGTAGGGGTTGGAGGTGTGACGTCCGTCTCTCCGTGAAGTCTCACGGTCAGTGAGAGCTGTGCGGGGCGCCGGGTGTGATCGGGCGCCCCCCACGGCGACGGCGCTCAGGAGGAGGCGCGCTGCGCAACGTCTTCGAGGTACCGGACGAGCGTGCGGACCATCGCCCCTGTTCCTTGCTTGGGCGTGAAGCCGTAGGGCGAGCCCGTGTTGAAGGACGGTCCCGCGATGTCGATGTGAGCCCACGGGATGCGGGAGCCGTCAGGCCGCGTCCCCACGAATTCCCGCAGGAAGATGCCGGCCGTGAGCATTCCGCCAGCCCTGTCGCCCACGTTCGCGATGTCGGCCACAGCGGAGTCGAGGCCTGAGCGCAGCTCTTCAGGAAGCGGCATGGGCCAGGATGCCTCGCCTTCGCGGTCCGCCGCGTCCTTGAGTGCGCCCGTGACTTCGGCGTCGCCCATGAGTCCGGCAGTGCGCGTTCCGAGAGCGATGATCGCGGCCCCGGTGAGGGTGGCGATGTCGATGATCACATCGGGGTTCTCCTCGCTCGCGGCGGCGATCCCGTCGGCCATGACGAGGCGCCCTTCGGCGTCCGTGTTGAGCACCTCGATGCTCGTGCCGCCCCGGGCCACAATGACGTCGGCCGGCCGCTGGGCGGACCCGGACGGCATGTTCTCGGCAATGCAGAGCCAGCCGGTCACCTTCGCGCGGACGCCGAGGCGGGAAGCCGCCAGAACCGTCGAGAGGACAGCCGCGGCTCCGGCCATGTCGCTCTTCATCTCGTCCATCTTCGCGGCGGGCTTGATGGAAATCCCGCCTGTATCGAAGGTGATGCCCTTGCCCACCAGATGAACGGACGGGAGTTTGGCGGACTGCGCCGGGATGTGCTCGACCTTGACGAGCCTCGGGAGACGTGAGCTGCCTTGGCCGACGGCGAGAATGCCTCCGAAGCCTTCCTTCTCCAGCCGCTTCTCGTCCCACACCGAGATCTTGACGGAAGTCCCCTTGCCGAGTTCCTTCGCGGCTTCCGCGAATGACGCCGGGTACAGCTGGCTGGGCGGCATGTTCACGAGGGTCCGAGTCGCGTTCACCGCCTGGCCGACGACGGCGGCACGCTCGAGCGCGCGGTCCGCGGCCGCGCTGCCTGCGATCGGCGAGAGGACGACGACGCGCTTGACGTTCGGCTTCGCGGCCTCGGCCGTGCGGGAGCGGTGCTCCGTGTAGGAATACGCGCCGAGTGCCGCCCCTTCGGCAACCGCGGCGAATTCCTCTGCCGTGCGTGCCGGAAGGGCGAGGACCACGGTGTCGAGGCCGGCCAGCTGTCGCACAGCCGAACCGGCGGCACGGCGCAGCTGCTCGAGCGACGGTGCTCCGCCGTCGTTCTTGTCTGTTTCGGCGTTGGCCCCGGCGACCTTCCCCACTCCGGCGAGCGCAATGATCTGGGTGCTCAGCTCCGGAACGCCGGGAAGCCGCACGAGCGAGTCCGGCGCGCCCGTGACGCCGAGAAGCCTCAAGGTGCTCTGGATCGCCTCCGCATTCCTGGCGCCCAGAGGACTGTCCAGGAGGACGGGACCGTCAGCCCCCTGTGCAACCCCGACGACGACGGCGTCACTCGGCGTCTTGCGAAGGTCTCGGGCGACGGCGCTCAGCGCGGCTTCGGCATTGGTGAACACGGAATGCGGCCTCAATTCTCCATGTGCGGGTAGGAAATGCGGGTAGGAAGACAGTGCGAATTCCGATCGTATCCGCAGATGGAATGATGGAAAGCCGTGCGCCGTTGACCTCAGTGTCGCGGTTGCCGACACCTAGGCGCCAAGGACCGGTGACGTCAGGAGAGGAGCGACATTCACATGGACGACCGTTGGGGCGGGCCGCTTCAGGATCCAGCTGGCCTCTACGCAGCCGCCCAGGAGCTGCTGGACGACGCCGCCCTCAAGGGGCTGCCGATGCTCATGGGATTCACGGGCTTTGCGGACGCCGGACACGCCGTGGAGCAGATTACGGCAGAGCTCCTGCGCTCGGGCGAGCCGCGGACCGTCGCGGAATTCGACGTCGACGCGCTTCTCGATTACCGCGCACGACGGCCCCGCGTCACCTTCGTCGAGGACCACCTTGAGGACTACAGCCCACCGCGGCTCGCGCTCTATGCACTTGTCGACGGCCTCGGCCAGCCCTACCTCCTCCTCGCCGGACCCGAGCCCGACTTCCAGTGGGAACGCTTCGCTCGCGCCGTCGTCGACCTCGTCGAAAGGCTGGACGTGCGCCTTGTGCTGTGGACGCACTCCATCCCCATGCCGGTCCCGCACACCCGCCCGCTGGGAGTGACGGTGCACGGCAATCGGCCGGAGCTGGTCGAGGGAATTTCCCGGTGGAAGCCCATTGTGAGTGTTCCGGCCGCCATCGGGCACCTCCTCGAGCTCAGGCTGTCGGAGGCGGGACGCGGGGTCGCCGGATTCGTGGTCCACACTCCGCACTATCTGGCGGAGGCCGAGTACCCGGCGTCCGCCGTGGCGGGACTTGAACATCTCGGCGCAGCCGGTGCTCTCATGCTCCCCACTGATCGGCTGCGCGAGGCGAACCGGGAGGTCGAACGCCAGATCGCCGAACAGGTCGCCGCTTCCGAGGACGTCCGAGAGCTCGTGGAAGGCCTTGAGGAGCGCTTCGACGAACGCTCCGCGGACGCGCCGCGCCGCTCGCTGCTCGCAGCGATGAGCGGGGAGCTGCCAGACGCCGAGAAGCTCGGGGCGGCCGTCGAGGCCTACCTTGCTTCCCAGGAGGAGACGAAGGACACTGACGCAAACGACGACGACACCAGGGGTGGCGCCACGCCCCCCGACTAGGATCGGGGGAGTGAACAGCTGGCGCGCGTGGACCGTATGGGGGATAGGGGTCTTCGCGTACCTCGTGGCTGTGGTCCAGCGGACTTCCTTTGGGGTCGTCGGGCTTGAAGCCTCGGACCGGTTCCACGTCGGTGGCGCCGTCCTCTCGGCCTTCACGGTGCTCCAGCTCGTGGTGTATGCCTCGCTGCAGGTTCCGGTCGGCTTGCTCGTCGATCGTTTCGGGTCCCGCATCATGGTGGCAACCGGCGCGATCTTCATGGCGCTGGGTCAGCTCCAGATCGCCGTGGCCGAATCGGTGGTCACGGGGATCATCGGGCGCATGCTCGTGGGCATGGGGGACGCCATGACCTTCGTCTCGGTGCTGCGCCTGGTCCCGCTGTGGTTCAAACCGAAGCGCTCGCCACTCCTCACCCAGCTCACCGGCATGCTCGGGATGCTGGGTCAGCTCGTGAGCGTGATCCCCTTCCTGGCCCTCCTGCATGCCCGGGGCTGGAGCGCAGGGTTCTTCTCCCTCGCCTCGCTGTCGGTGCTCGTGGTGGTCCTCGTGCTTTCCCTGCTGCGCAACGCCCCCGCGGGTGCTGCGCCCAGAGGGGGCGAGACCGCCGAGGGCACACGCGCAGTACTCGCTTCCGCCTGGCGGCAGGCGGGAACCCGGTTGGGGATGTGGAGCCATTTCACAGTTCAATTCAGCGGAAACGTGTTTGCCCTCGCCTGGGGCTTCCCGTTCATGGTTGCCGGCCAGGGCTATGACTCGGCCACCGCGGCGGGGCTCATGTCCTTCTTCGTCGTGGTCTCCCTCCTCGCAGGACCGCCGATGGGACGTTTCGTCTCACGGCATCCATTACGGCGATCCACCCTCGTCCTCCTCATCACGGCGCTCACGGCCGTGGTCTGGGCGGTGGTGCTCCTCTATCCTGGCCAGACGCCGCTGTGGCTCATGGTTCTCCTCGTGGCGGTGCTCGCCCTGGGCGGCCCGTGCTCCATGATCGGCTTTGACTTCGCGCGGACGTTCAATCCCTCGCATCGCCTCGGCACGGCCACCGGCATCGTTAATTCGGGCGGTTTCGTCGCGGCGCTCCTGACCATGTTCCTCGTCGGCTACCTGCTC
This sequence comes from Sinomonas gamaensis, assembly GCF_005876955.1. GTDB lineage: Bacteria > Actinomycetota > Actinomycetes > Actinomycetales > Micrococcaceae > Sinomonas > Sinomonas gamaensis. The sequence goes on along the minus strand of NZ_SSCL01000002.1, from coordinate 373,132 downwards.
GATCTCCAGCATGCCCTCGGCCTCTCACCCGCAGGCCTCTATTCCCTCGACGCGTTCAGGGTCGCGCTGGCAGTGCAGCTCGTGGTCATGGCCTTCGGCTCCGCGATGGTCCTCAGAGTGAGGCGAAAGGTGCGCCGCCAGCTCGCCGCAGGCGGCGTGAAGGTTCCGCCGCTGCGCGATGCACTGCTCCTGACGTGGACGGATTTCCGCTCGCGTCGGCTCGTGCGGCGCTGAGCTGTCACCGCCTCTCCCTCGCGATTCGTCCTCCCCACGGGATTTATTGAACGAGTTGTCCACATAAGCTCCGCCTGTCACGAGGGCAAGGCTGCCGAGCGGCGAAGCTGTTCGGCATGGAGAAGATCACCGGGTGCGAGGACAGCCCATCAGAAGGAACCGGCACGGACGGGTTGTGCATCCGCGAACCCGAAGACATCCTCGCCTTCATTCCCCACACGATCGGCGAGTGGCCCACAGAGAGCCTCATCGCTGTCGCTGTCGGCGGAGGGAGCGTGGGGGTAACCGTGCGGGTGGACCTGCCAGCTGACGGCTCTCGCGTCCCGAACGCCCAAGAGCTTGGAGGCGCGTTGCGCGATCACCTCGCGAGCGATGTGCTGGCCGACAGCTGTGTGCTCGCCATCTTCACCTCACAGCCATGGACCGACCCCTGTACACCTCCGTGGATCGACCTCGTGACTTCGATCGGTGATGATCTGGCCGCCGCCGGAATCCCCGTTCTCGACGCCTGGCTCGTCGGCAGCACCCACTGGCGCAGCATGCTCTGCAGTGACACTTCGTGCTGCCCCTGGCCCGGCCGGCTGATTGAAGCCATCGAATCGAGCAGGCTCGGCGCCGAGATGGTGTACCGGGGCAGCAGCTTCGGAGAGCCAGTCCGGCGCGATTCCCGGAAGCCCGATCCCCGAAGGCTGGATCCCCGGGATCAGGCGATCGGCTGTGCCGGTGAGCAGGGCCTGACAGACTCTGAACTCTGGTGGAGCGCCGCAGCGTTTGCCAGCGCCCTGGCCTACTGGGAGGAGGCCCTCTCCGGCGCTCCTGTCCCACCCGAGCGGCTCTTCTTCCTTGCCTCGTCCTTGACCCGTCCGGCGTTGAGGGACGCCGCCCTCGTTGCAGCGGCCGTCGGTGCCACGACAGCCTGGACCGCGAGTGTCGAAGTCGGCGCGGTCGATCCGGCTGAGCTCGCGTCCCAGCCCGAACCGTCCGACCTTCCCGGCGCTGCCAGCCATCGAGTGCGGGAAGCAGTAAGAGGCTGGCTCGCAGGAGAGCGATCCGGAGGTGGGGGAGCGGGCACCGCAGCCGCCCTTACCTACGGCGCCGTACTGCTCGGCGGCACGAGGGAGCGCCCAGACTGGGGACGGATTGGCCGTTTCGAGCGACTGCTCAGGCAGATGTCAGAGCTGGAGGAGCCGGAGATGCGAGCCCCCGCCCTCGCTCTTCTCGGCTGGATCTCGTGGGTTCGCGGCCGTGGATCGCGGGCGGCAGCCTATCTGCGCCGTGCACTGTCCGCTGTGCCCGGGTACCGCTTCGCTGAGCTCTTTGCGCGCATTGTGGACTCGGGCGAGGTAGCGGGTTGGGCTCGACGGCCTGAGACTGCGTGGCGTCCCGTGGGGGAGGCGGCCTAGGGCGCAGGGGTGTGTGGATGGGGATCCCGCTGCAGTTGTTCCGCATGTTGCATCGGTGAGTGCTTACCTGTGCTGCAACCGTGCGACAATAGACGCCAGACCCGGTCGGGTCCGAGCACCGGAAGCCATGATTTTCTCCCCAGTTCGATCAGCGGGAACGAATCGGGCGGCCGAGGGGTTGATACATAAGACCCTTCGGTCCGGGTTGCGCATGGCGCAGAGCACGGACTTGACAGGGTCATAGTGGTGTTGCCCCCATGGTGGCACCAGGACAGCGGCAGGAAGGTGATCGTGACGCCCCCCACGGAGAAGGAAACAGCTGAGAAGGCCGCGGTAGAAACCGAGGTGCCCAAGGCTGCATCCAGCAAGCGCGCTTCGGCGGGCTCCCGCTCCAAGACCACGACCGCAACCAAGGCCAAGCCGACAGCGCGGAAGTCCGCAGGCAGCCAAGCCAACGGCGCCAAGACGGCGGTGAAGGATTCGGCGGTTCAGGGTGCCGCCGATGCGGAGGAGGTCGAGGGCGACGCGGTCGATCTCGACGCGGTGACGCCCCCCGACGAGGAGCTCGCAGCCGAAACGGACGTCGAGGAAGACGAGAAGGAGGAAGCCCCGGCGACCTCCGCCGCCATGGTGATCTCGGACGCAGATGAGGACGATGCACCTGTCCAGCAGGTGACGTCGGCCGGTGCAACCGCGGATCCGGTCAAGGACTACCTCAAGCAGATCGGCAAGGTCGCGCTCCTCAACGCCGAGCAGGAGGTCGACCTCGCGCTGCGCATCGAGGCCGGCCTGTTCGCCAAGCACAAGCTCGACGAAGAGGGCGATACTTACGACGTCCAGTACCGCCACGACCTCGAGCGGATCGTGCACGACGGCGAGCGGGCCAAGAACCACCTGCTCGAGGCAAACCTGCGCCTTGTCGTCTCGCTCGCCAAGCGCTACACCGGTCGCGGAATGCTCTTCCTGGACCTCATCCAGGAGGGGAACCTTGGGCTCATCCGTGCGGTCGAGAAATTCGACTACACGAAGGGCTTCAAGTTCTCGACCTATGCCACGTGGTGGATCCGCCAGGCCATCACGCGCGCCATGGCCGACCAGGCTCGGACCATTCGAATTCCGGTCCATATGGTCGAGGTCATCAACAAGCTCGCACGCGTCCAGCGGCAGATGCTTCAGGATCTCGGTCGTGAACCCACTCCGGAAGAGCTCGCCAAAGAGCTCGACATGACCCCGGAGAAGGTCGTCGAGGTGCAGAAGTACGGCCGCGAGCCGATCTCGCTGCACACGCCGCTGGGCGAGGACGGCGACTCGGAGTTCGGCGATCTCATCGAGGACTCCGAAGCCGTTGTGCCCGCGGATGCAGTGAGCTTCACGCTCCTCCAAGAGCAGCTCCATTCGGTGCTCGATACGCTCTCGGAGCGGGAGGCCGGTGTGGTGGCGATGCGCTTCGGCCTGACTGACGGCCAGCCCAAGACCCTCGACGAGATCGGCAAGGTCTACGGGGTGACGCGCGAGCGCATTCGGCAGATAGAGTCGAAGACCATGTCGAAGCTGCGGCACCCGTCGCGCTCGCAGGTTCTTCGGGACTATCTGGACTGATTAGCCGCACGACGCCGATCAGCCCGGCAACGGAAGGGCCCGGACACCGATGGTGTCCGGGCCTTCGTGCCTAGACGCGGGGGGAGCACCCGCACCGAATGGGTTGAGCCCGGCAACGGAAAGGCCCGGACACTCATGGTGTCCGGGCCTTCGTGCTCCTTGTCGGCGGGCTATCCCCGCGACGTTGGTCCTCTTTGGACCTCAGGCTTCGGGGAGGGCTGCCTTCTCGGTGAGCCGGCGCGTCTCGTCGTGCCAGTGCGACGCGATCGGGCGAAGCTTCCCTTCGACAGCGCGCGCGTGATGGGCGCAGAACATGAGCTCTCCACCAGACGCCTCGAGTACCACTCGGACGTAGGCCTGGGCTCCGCAGCTGTCGCAGCGGTCGACGGCGGTCAGGGTGCGGTCCGCAAGGGCTGAAGTCATCTCGGGCCTCCTTCACTCGTACCGGGCGGTTTCCTCGGTCTTACCCATCTAACACCCCGCCATTCGCCGGAAATCCCACAAAACGGCCACTTTCGCTGGCGGCGTATCAATGTTCCATAACGAGTGCGAGCCTCAGGTGGGCCGCGGCCTCGATTTGAAGACGTTGCGAGTGGCGTCAACGCGGGGTCGCGGAGGTGCGACTAGGCTTGTTCGTGTACTGCGCGCTTCGCCGCGTTCCTCCCGTGCGCCATGAAGGAGCTTCTCGAGCGTGACCCCGAGCTCTGAATACACCGCCAGACATCTGTCTGTCCTCGAAGGGCTCGAAGCGGTCCGCAAACGCCCCGGCATGTACATCGGTTCCACGGATTCGCGCGGGCTCATGCACTGCCTCTGGGAGATCATCGACAACTCCGTCGACGAGGCCCTCGCGGGATTCGGCCACGACATCAAGGTGATCCTCCATCCGGACGGGTCGGTTGAGGTGCACGACGACGGCCGCGGCATCCCCGTGGACGTCGAGCCGAAGACGGGCCTCACCGGTGTTGAGGTCGTCTTCACGAAGCTCCATGCGGGCGGAAAGTTCGGCGGGGGCTCGTACACGGCCTCGGGCGGCCTCCATGGTGTTGGCGCGTCGGTTGTCAACGCGCTGTCGGCGCGCCTGGACGTCCAGGTCGATCGCGGCGGCAAGACCTATCAGATGTCGTTCCGCCGCGGAGAGCCCGGGCGCTTCGCGGACACGGGCTCGCGGCTGAGCCCAGACGCGCCGTTCGAACCGTTCGTGGACGACTCTGTCCTCGACGTGGTCGGCAAGGCGAAGCGGGGCGTGACGGGAACCAGGATCCGGTACTGGGCGGACCGGCAGATCTTCACCCCGGACGCGAAATTCTCCTATGACGAGCTCGCGGGCCGCGCGCGGCAGACCTCGTTCCTCGTCCCCGGCCTCCGCATCACGGTGCGCGACGAACGTCGCCTCCCCGGAACCCCCGGAGAGGGCGGACCGCACGAAGAGGTGTTCCACCACGACGGCGGAATCTCGGAATTCGTGGACTTCCTCGCCATCGACGCCCCGGTCACGGATACGTGGCGCCTCCACGGCTCGGGGACGTTCAAGGAGACCGTTCCCGTCCTTGACGAGCGCGGGCACAGCAAGATCGCCGAGGTTGAGCGGAACTGCGAGGTCGACGTCGCCCTGCGCTGGGGGGTCGGCTACGACACGACCGTGCGGACGTTCGTCAACATCATTGCGACCCCGAAGGGCGGAACGCATCAGGCGGGCTTCGAGACGGCCCTGCTGAAGGTGTTCCGGAAGGCCGTCGAGGCCAACGCCCGCAAGCTCAAGGCGGGCAACGACAAGATCGAGAAGGATGACGTCCTTGCCGGCCTCACGGCGGTGCTGACCGTTCGGCTCGCCGAACCGCAGTTCGAGGGCCAGACGAAGGAGATCCTCGGCACGGCCCCCGTGCGCCAGATCGTCTCGAGAGTCCTTGAGAAGGAGCTCGGCGCCAAGCTGAATTCCACCTCACGCGCGGACAAGAACCAGAGCTCGGTGCTGCTCGAGAAGATCGTCAACGAGATGAAGTCTCGGGTGACGGCACGGCTCCACAAGGAGACGCAGCGACGGAAGACGGCGCTCGAGTCCTCGACCCTCCCCGCGAAGCTGATCGACTGCCGGACGGACGACGTCACGCGCTCCGAGCTGTTTATCGTGGAGGGCGATTCTGCACTCGGCACGGCCCGACACGCGCGGTCCTCGGAGTTCCAGGCGCTTCTTCCCATCCGCGGCAAGATCCTGAACGTGCAGAAGGCCTCGGTGGGAGACATGCTCTCGAACGCCGAGTGCGCGGCGCTCATCCAGGTTGTCGGCGCGGGTTCCGGGCGCAGCTTCGACATCGAGGCGGCCCGGTACGGGCGAGTGATCCTCATGACCGACGCCGACGTGGACGGCGCCCACATCCGCACGCTCCTCCTGACTCTGTTCTTCCGCTACATGCGGCCCATGGTCGAGGAGGGACGTGTGTATGCCGCGGTCCCGCCGCTGCATCGCGTCGAGGTCGTCAACCCGGGAAGCAAGGCCAACGAGATGGTCTACACCTACTCGGAGGGCGAGCTCCACGCCCTGCTCAAGCGCCTCGAGTCGGAGGGCCGTCGCTACAAGGAGCCGATCCAGCGCTACAAGGGGCTCGGCGAGATGGACGCCGACCAGCTGGCTGAGACCACCATGGACCCTCGCCACCGCAGCCTCCGCAGGGTGACCATCGAAAGCGCGCAGCGCGCTGAGGAAGTGTTCGAGCTGCTCATGGGCTCTGACGTGGCGCCACGGAAGGATTTCATCGTCTCTGGCAGCGCGAACCTCGATCGCGAGCGCATCGACGCCTGACCTGAGGGGGCTTTACCCCACGAGCCCCGGCGCCAGCAGGAGGACGGTGGGCACGGCGAGGAGGAGCCCGGAGCCGGCGAGCACCGCCGTCGTCCTCGCTCTGCCGAGCGGCGGGCGCGGGGTGAGCAGCCGGCTGACCCGGGCGGCGAGGGAAGCCTCGCCTTCGTCGGGCATTCCAGGTTCGATGGCGGGCTCGGGGCGGACGACGGCGGGCAGGCCTTGGGGCGCCTCGGCTGCCCCCCCGCCGAGGGCAACCAGGGCGATGGCTCGGACGAGTGTCTCGTCGGGTGTGGTCCGCCGCGCAATGTCGTCCGCGAGCATCTCGACGAGCGACGACACGGCGGCGCGGGAGAGGCGTGTGGTCGGCAGCCAGGGGAGGGCCTGCCGCCACGCCTCGAAGGCCCACAGCAGCAGATGGTGCCGCTGGGTCAGGTGGGCGCGCTCATGGTCGACGACGGCAGCGAGCTCTGCGGGCGAGAGCGCCTCCAGGAGGCCGTCGGAGAGGACGGTCACTGACCGGGACCCACCCGGGAGGCAGTAGGCGACGGGGGCGGGGTGGTTGATGACGAGGGTGCGCTCGATCGCTCCGGAGGGCGAGCTCAGCACTTCGAGGAGTGCACGGTGCCGACGCCGCTGGGTCGTGATCCGCGCGTAAGTGAGACCGAGCGTGAAGATGAGGTGGGTGCCGAGGAGGGCTGCTGCGCACAGGGCGAAGAGATGCCAGAAGTGGAGTTCGTCCGTCGCGCGATTCCCGAGCACGATGCCGATGGCGCGCCGGAGCGCCTGTAGGAGGTTGTCGCCAAGGGGCTCGAGGCCGTAGACGAGCATGGCGCCGATCATCGAGAGGCCGCCAGCGAGGGCGATCGACTGCCACAGCACCATCGCCGCGAACGGCGAGCGGGAGGTCCACCGGGCACGCGAAAGCGCCACTGGCACCGGCCACGCGAGCAGGATTGCCAGCAGCGCAAGGAGATAGGCGGTGAGCAGCACGGCCGTTCCCCAGTGGGCCGGTCGGTCAGCCCCGAGCGAGGAGTCTGCGCAGCGTGGCTGCCTCCGCTTCAGTCACGCTTCCGATGAAGCGGGCGAGGACGGCCTCCCTGTCCGGGGCGGTGCCCAAGGCTTCATGCATGAGGCGTGCGGTGTGGTCCTCGCGCGTCGAAACCGCCCGGTAGCGGTGAGGGCGGGTGCCGCGCTCACGCTCGACGAGGCCCTTCTTCTCGAGTCGGGACAGAACGGTGAGGACGGTCGTCACGGCAAGGTCCTTGCTTTGCACTTCGCTCTGCGCGAGGCGGTCACGCAGCTCGTTCGCCGTTGACGCTTCCGACGTCGACCACAGCTGGTCCATCACCGAGCGCTCGAGCTCCCCCAGGCTTGCCATCTTCTTGTCCTTCCCTGAAATCCAACGGGTTCCTGCAGGCGGTCGCTGCGGGTCCGTGTATCCATTCTACGCGAGGTAGAAGACAAAAGGGAGATGTTCTACACTCTGTAGAAGCCGAGTCTTCTACGGGATGTAGAAGATTGGGGTTCAGCCCTCGACAGGAGCGCAGATGGACGCCTTGGAAATCGCCCGCTGGCAGTTCGGGATCACCACTGTCTACCACTTCATGATGGTCCCGCTCACGATCGGGCTCGGGCTCGTCGTCGCGGTGATGCAGACTGTCTGGTTCCGCACCAGGAAGCCCGAGTATCTCAGGATGACCAAGTTCTGGGGCAAGCTCTTCCTCATCAACTTCATCATGGGCGTCGCCACCGGGATCGTGCAGGAGTTCCAGTTCGGGATGGCCTGGAGCGAATACAGCCGGTTCGTGGGCGACGTCTTCGGCGCGCCGCTCGCGATGGAGGCGCTCCTTGCGTTCTTCGTGGAGTCGACCTTCCTGGGCCTGTGGATCTTCGGCTGGAAGCTCCTGCGGCCAGGCCTGCACCTCGTCGCGCTGTGGTGCGCCGTCATCGGCTCGGCAGTCTCTGCCTACTTCATCATCGTGGCGAACAGCTGGATGCAGCACCCCGTCGGGGTCACCCTCGTGAACGGGCGGCCCGTCATGACCGACGCGTGGGCCGTCTTCACCAACAACACGGCGCTGGTTGCGGTCCCGCACACGCTGCTCGGCGCACTGGGCGTGGCCGGCGCCTTCCTCCTCGGCATCTCGTGGTACCACCTCTGGCAGCGCCGGCACGACGGCATCGACGCGGTCGACGCCAACGGACGGGTGGTGCCCGGCGCGAACCCCGAGCTTCCCGGCCGCGACCGTGCGGACCACGCCGTGTGGCTGCGCAGCCTCCGCATCGGGGCCGTCGTCGCCATGATCTCCTTCGCCGGCACGGCCATCACGGGCGACCTCCAAGGCAAGCTCATGTTCGAGCAGCAGCCCATGAAGATGGCGGCTGCCGAGGCCGCTTGCCATGACGGCACGAGCTTCTCGGTGCTCTCGGTCGGCGACCTCGGCTCGAAGGACTGCTCGAACGTGGCCGCTGTCATTGAGATCCCCGGGCTGCTCTCGTTCCTCGCCAAAGGCGACTTCTCGACTGACGTCAAGGGCGTGAACAGCCTGCAGACCGAGTACAAGCAGGCCTACGGGGCCGCACTCCCCAACAACCCGATCTACGGCGATCGAGCTGGCCAGTCCATCCAGTACGTGCCCGTCATGGAAGTGACCTATTGGGGTTTCCGCATGATGATCGGGTTCGGAGGCATCGCCGCCCTCGCTGCCGCCGTCGCCCTCTACCTCACGCGCAAGGGCACGGTGCCTCAAGCCCGCTGGCTCATGCGCCTCGCCGTGGTCGGCATCCTTGCGCCGTTCGGCGCCAACGCGGCCGGCTGGATCTTCACGGAGATGGGACGCCAACCGTTCGTCGTGGCCCCGAACCCGTCGATGGCAGGCAGCGTGGACCAGGTGTTCATGTTCACCGCAGCCGCCGTATCGCCGGGGGTGAGCGCGGGGGAGATCCTGACGTCGCTCGTCATCCTCACTCTCGTGTACGCCGCCCTCATGGTCGTGGAGGTCCGGCTGCTGTGGCGCTACACGCGCGGCGGCGTCGCCTCTGCCATGCCGGAGCTCGCCGAAAAGCACGACGACGGGGAGCACAAGCAGTCCGACGACGTCCTGGCCTTCGCCTACTAGGAGCGCACTGATGGAGACCCTGCCCACTGCTCTGTCCACGCCACTGCCGACTGTGTGGTTCTGCGCCGTTGCCGTCCTCTGGATCGGCTACCTCTTCCTCGAGGGCTTCGACCTCGGGGTCGGCATGCTCATGAAGCTGTTCGCCCGCGACGAGGCCGAGCGGCGCGTGCTGCTGAACACCGTCGGGCCGGTCTGGGACGGCAACGAGGTCTGGCTCCTCACTGCCGGCGGGGCGACCTTCGCCGCGTTCCCGCGGTGGTACGCCTCCCTGTTCTCCGGCCTGTACCTTCCGCTCACGCTCGCGCTCGTCGCGCTCATCTTCCGCGCCGTCGCCTTCGAGTACCGCGGCAAGATCGCCTCCGCCCGCTGGACGGCGGCATGGGACTGGGCGATCGGCCTAGGCTCCTTCCTCGCGGCATTCTGCGTCGGCGCGATGCTCGCGCTCACTACCACTGGACTGCCGCTGGACGCGAACGGCGACCGCGTGGGCGGCCCGTTCGCCTGGTTCACCTGGTACGCCGTGCTCGGCGGCCTCGCCGTCGTCGGGTTCGCGCTCGTCCACGCCCTCGCCTTCCTCGCCCTGAAGACCGACGGCGACGTGCGGGTCAGGGCCCACCGCGCCTTCCGCCGCTGGATGCCGCTGGGAATCCTGCCGCTCGTCGTCTGGGCCGTTGACATCCAGCTGCGGAACGGCAAGTGGTGGAGCTGGACCCTCACTGCTCTCGCAGCCCTGGCCGCGCTCGTCTTGTGGCAGCTCGCCCGCCGCGGTTCCGAGGGGAGGGCCTTCCTCCTCATGGCCGCCTTCCTCTCCTCGGGGGCGGCGGGGATCTTCAGCGCTGTCTACCCCGTGGTGCTGCCGTCCACCCTCGACCCAGCCAACAGCCTGACGGTCGGGACGGCCTCATCCTCGTCCTACACCCTGGGCCTCATGACGGTCGTCGCCCTCATCGGCCTCCCGCTCGTCCTCGCGTACCAGAGCTGGACCTACTGGGTCTTCCGGAGGCGCATCACCGTCGGCAGCATCCCCACAGCCCACAACGTGGTCCCTGCCTTCCTGACGCGGCTTGTCACTGGATCCCACGGGGCCGAGCGGGCGCCCGCGAAAGAGGCCTAGCTCCATGCGCCCCAGCATCCCCTCGGGCCGGACGACCCGCACCGCCCTCGTGTTCCTGACGATCCTCGCAGTCATCAAGGCCGTTGCCCTCGTCCTCGTGGCGCAGGGCGTCGCCTCCGGGCTGGCGGGTGCCTTTGCCGGGCATGGCGGCGACTGGCCGGCGGCCATGGCCGCCTTCGGCGTCCTGCTCCGCGCCCTGGGGGAGTGGGCCGCCCTTCAAACCGGGCGCTGGGCCGCCCTCGGCGTGCGGGAGGAGCTGCGGGCCCGCCTCGTCCAGGCCGCTCTCGAGCGCGGCGGCAACGCCGCGCCGACGGAAGGGGACGGCGGCGACAACAAGGACGACGGCGACAACAAGGACGACGGCGACAACCGGATCGCGTCGTCGGCCGCCGGGACCGCGGTGCTCGCCGTGCGCGGGCTGGATGCACTCGACTCGTTCTACACCGCCTACCTTCCTGCACTGGTCCAATGCTGCGCCGTTCCGCTCATCGTCGGTGCCCGCATTCTCGGTGCGGACTGGGTGAGCGCCGTCATCATCGCGCTCACGCTGCCCCTCGTGCCCGTCTTCATGATCCTCATCGGCAAGCACACCGAGGATCGCGTCTCTGCGGCGCAGCGGGCGCTCGCCCGCCTCGGTGCGCACTTGGTGGAACTCGCCCAGGGCCTGCCTGTCCTTGTGGGCCTGGGCCGGGCCGCCGAGCAGCGCCGCGCCCTCCGGGCGCTGTCCGAGGAATTCTCCAAGCGGACGATGGGCACGCTGCGCGTCGCCTTCATGTCCTCGCTCGCGCTCGAGTTCCTCTCGACGATCTCGGTCGCGGTCGTGGCCGTGTTCATCGGCGTTCGACTCGTCCACGGAGAGATGCCGCTCGAGGCCGGCATCCTGGCCCTCGTCCTCGCGCCCGAGTGCTTCCAGCCCTTGCGCGACCTCGGAACCGCACACCACGCGAGCCAGGATGGGGCAGAGGCCCTCCGGCGCGCTGAGGAGGAGATCGCCCGTCCGCGCGGCCGCCGGCTTTCCTCCGACGACGTCGGTGACCTCGCCCGGCCCGTGGACCTCCGGATTGCGGGACTCACCGTGCGGTACGCGGGGCGCCCGAGCCCCGTGCTGGACGGCTTGGCGTTCACGGCACCGAACGGGGAGATCACTCTTCTCGAGGGGCCGAGCGGAGCTGGCAAGACCACCGTGCTCCACGTAGTCGCTGGCCTGCTGCGCGACGGAGCCGGCGCCAGCGTGGCCGGGGTGGCCGCCGGTGCGGCGCCCCAACGCGTCGCCTACGTCCCGCAGCACCCTCAGTTCACCGAGCCGACCGTCCGCGCAGAACTCACGCTGTCTGCCGACGGGATGCCTGCCGGACTGGTATCCGCTTCCGTTAGTGACGCCCTGGACGCGGTTCTCTGCGGCGACCTCGCCGAGGCGAACCCAGCCGAACTGAGCCCCGGGCAGCAGCGGCGCATCGCCGTCGCCCGCGGGCTCCTCCGCGTGGCCGCCGGCGCGACCCTGCTCCTGCTCGACGAGCCGACCGCGCATCTCGACGCCCAGTCGGCAGCCGCTGTCGAGACCGCGATCGCCGGCCTGCGCGGACGGGCGACAGTCCTGCTGGTGGCGCACGACCCCGAAACCGCAGCCCTCGCCCACACTCGGGTCCAGCTCGCTCCCGCTCACGACCTCTGCGCCCCCGCCCAGCGGTTCGGCGCGCCTGTGGACGCTATCGCAGGCGCGGTTCCGCCGCGCGAGAGCGCTTCTGCGGACGGCACCGGGCACGACGGGGGACCGTGGGTGCGGGCCCTATGGGCCCTCGTCCGTCCCGACCTGCCGCGCTACCTCCTCGCGGCGCTCGCTGGACTCGGTTCCGCCGCCGCCGCGGCGGCCCTTGCGGGCCTGTCGGGTTGGCTCATCGTGCGCGCAGCCGAGCAGCCGCCCATCCTCTACCTGCTGGCCGCAATCGTCGGAGTGCGCTTCTTCGGCATCGCCCGCGCGGCGCTGCGGTACGCCGAGCGACTGTCCACGCACGCGGCGGTCTTCGCGACGCTCACCCGCCTGCGGGATTGGCTCTGGCAGGACCTCGCCTCCCGCGGCCTGAGCGCCCGGCGCCTGCTCGTCCCGGGCGCGGCCCTCGAGAGTCTCGTCGGGGACGCGGAGGCGGTCCGCGACGAGCTCCCGCGGATCGTCCAGCCCCTGGCGACCGCGCTCCTTCTCGGAACTGCATCATTCGCGGCCGTCGCAGTCCTCCTGCCCGCACAGCTGCCCGTCTTCGGACTTGCCGTGATCGCCTCGGTTGCGGTCGCCCCGCTGGCCGCCGCGTGGGCGGACCGCCGATCGGCCCGGGACGCCCAGAAGGCTCGCGGTTTCCTCATTCAGCGCATCGGGCAGATCCTCGCCGCGGCCCCCGACCTGGCCGCCAACCGGCTCGCAGGACGGGTCCTCGGCTCGGTCACGGCGGACGACCGGCGGCTCACTGCGCTCGAACGGCGCGGCGTGGCGGCGGAAGGGCTCGGACGCGCCATCGTCATCGCCGCCACCGGACTCGCCGCCGTAGCGACACTCGCCGCCGCCGCCGAGGGCACGCCGGCGAGCATCGCGGCCGCCGTCCTGCTCCTGCAGCTCGCCCTCGCCGAGCCCTTCGCCGCCGCGAGCGTCGCCGTCCAGCGCATCCCTGCGCTCCGTGCGGCCCTCTCCCGCGCTGCCCTCTCCCGCGCTGCCCTCTCCCGTGCGGACCTCGCCCGACACGAAGCACAGGGGGCCCACCGTGAGCCGTCTGCGCCGGCGCCTCAAGCCACCCCGGGCCTGACCGTGGAGTCGCTCGCGGCGGGCTGGCCGGGGCACCCCTCCGTTTTCCGCGACCTCTCCGCCTCGGCAGCTCCCGGGGAGTGGCTCGTGGTCGCCGGCCCATCCGGAAGCGGGAAGTCAACGCTCCTGGCGGCCCTGCTCGGATTCATCCCACCACGGGGAGGCCGCATCTCCGCCCGCGGCAGCTTGGCCTGGTGCCCCCAGGAATCCCATCTCTTCGACTCGACGGTGAGAGGGAATCTGGCCGTGGCGAGGGAGCGCGACGACGCACCGGACGACGAGGAGCTCTGGGAGGTCCTCGATCGCGTTGGCCTGGGGGACCACGTCAAGGCGCTCCCCGGCGGGTTGGACGCCCGGATCGGCAGCCGCGGTGCCCAGCTTTCAGGCGGGCAGCGCCAACGCCTTGCCGTCGCCCGCGCGCTCGTGGCGGATGCCGCCGTCGTCCTCCTCGACGAACCGACGGCGCACCTCGACCCCGAGGCCGCGCAACAACTCATCACTGGGCTGCACTCCGCGCTCGCCGATCGCACGGTCGTCATGGTGACCCACCGGGCATCCGAGCTCCGGGAGGGTGATGTGCTGCTGCGCCTGGATGCGCTGCAACCTGAACTCGTGGGCTAGGAGCTAGCCGTTCACGTCGTGGAGGTGGTGCTCCACGTCGTGCAGGAAGTACTGGGCCAGGGTGACCACCGTGAACTCCGAGCCGTTGCTGCGAAGGCCCTTGCGTCCGTAGGCGCGTTCGGGAACGGCTGCGAAGGCGTCGCGGATGAGAGCTCCCTGAGTGGCGAGTTCGGAGCGCACGATGACGGGATCAGCGTCTGCATAGCTCTTTTCGAGGGCGGCGGCATCCTGGTCCCAGTCCTCGAATCGCGCGTCATCTTCCGTCAGCATGAGTTCGAGGCGATGCCGGAATACCTCGAAGACGTCCCGGACGTGGTAGCCGTATTCAAGGGGCGACCACGTCGAGGAATCCGGGCGCTCGAGCACATTGTCCCGCTGCAGGGCGGCGTCCCATCGGGGCAGCGCGGTATCCAGCCGCCGGGCGACGTCCTGAGGGGTGAGGCTGTCCGCTTCGAAGCCGCATTCCGGGCATCGTCGCCCGAGAACCCATGTCCAGTCCTTGGTGTCCGGGGTGATCGCCATGTCCGGGAGTCTAGTCCGGGAGAACGACTGGCCCCATGCCTGCTTCAAAGCCCCAGATGTAACAAATAAATAACGTTGACCTGGAGTGGACTTTCCGCGTCTTTCCTTGTGAAGAGCTGATTGCGTCCTCGCCGAGTGTGATTCAGGCCATCTGGGCCGCGCATCATCCAAGAGCAATCTCTCGCTTTCCGAAACTAGAGTTAGTGGCTGCCCGCGAGAGCGGGGAAGTCACAGCACAACGACTCGCCGAGACACCGAGAGAAGTGAGAATGCCGAGAGACCTCAGCCATTTCGCCGGAGAGCAAGCAGAGCAGACCGCGCCCCGCCGCCGTATCGCTTTCCGAAAGCGGCGCCTGCGGGTGGACGACGTGAATGTCGTGGACCGCTCGATGCTCCGGCGAGCCATCGGCGGCACGATCGTCGGCAACACCATGGAGTGGTTCGACGTGGGCGTCTTCGGCTACCTCATCACCACAATGGGCCCGGTGTTCCTGCCCGACGCCGATCCGTCGGTGCAGACTCTGTTCCTCCTGGGCACCTTCGCAGCGACATTCGTTGCGCGTCCGGCAGGCGGCGTGTTCTTCGGCTGGCTTGGTGACAAGATCGGGCGCCAGCGTGTTCTCGCTGCCACTCTCATCACGATGGCCGCCTCCACCTTCGCCTTGGGACTCCTGCCGGGGTACGCCCAAATCGGGATCTGGGCCGCCGTCCTCCTCGTGGCGGTCAAGCTGGCGCAGGGGTTCTCCACCGGTGGCGAGTATGCGGGGGCCACCACCTTCGTGAGTGAGTACGCCGCCGATCGCCGACGGGGGTTCTTCGCGAGCTTCCTCGACATGGGCAGCTACCTCGGCTTCGCCATCGGCGCCGCGCTGGTCTCTGTCCTCCAGATGGCGCTCGGACAGGCGGCTATGGGCGACTACGGCTGGCGCATCCCCTTCCTCGCGGCCGGTCCGCTCGGCGCCATCGCCATCTACTTCCGGCTCCGGATCGAGGAGAGCCCTACCTTTCAGGCGGCGCTCGACGCGCAGCAGAACTCCACTGACGAGCTTGCCGCGAACGACGAGGCGGCACCCAAGGGGCCTCTGGGGATCCTCAAGCTGTACTGGCGGCCCATCCTCGTGGCGATGGTGCTCGTCGCCGCAGCGAACACCGTCGGATACGCCCTGACCTCCTACATGCCGACCTACCTCACCGCGTCGAAGGGCTACGACGAAGTCCACGGCACGCTCCTGACGATCCCGGTGCTCGTGGTCATGAGCCTCTGCATCCCGCTCACCGGCCGACTCTCCGACCGGATCGGCCGGCGACCAGTACTGTGGATCGGCGCGGCCAGCACGATCGTCCTCTCGATCCCGGCCTTCATGCTGATCGGCGTCGGCAGCATCCCGGCCACGCTTGGCGGTCTCGCGATGATCGCGTTCCCGGTCACGTTCTACGTGGCCAACCTCGCCTCCGCCCTTCCGGCCCAGTTCCCGACGGCGAACCGCTACGGGGCCATGGGCATCGCCTACAACTTCGCCGTGGCGATCTTCGGTGGGACGACCCCGTTCATCGTGGACGCGCTCATTCACGCGACCGGCGATGACATGATGCCCGCCTATTACCTCATGGGAACCTCAGTCATCGGGGGGACCGCCGTGTTCTTCCTGCAGGAGTCAGCGCGCCGTCCGCTCCCCGGCTCCATGCCCAGCGTCGAATCGGACGCGGAGGCGCGCGCCGTCGTCGAGCATCAGGATGAGGACCCTCTCATCGACCTGGACCACATGCCCCTCGCCGAGGTGCCTGTCGCCGTGGCCGAGGACGGCTTGGCCGTCCAGCTCCCGCTCGACCATCCCGCCGCAATCGCAGCCGCCGAGGATGAGGGCGTGGACCTCGAGGCGACCGCGCTCGAGGCCGAGGTGTTGGGAGAAGAACCGGTGGCGTCGGGCCCGATCGCCAAGGTGTGAATCCCGGAGGTCGGTCCGAGCGTCGCCCGTCAGCCGAAGCTCGGACCGACCTCTTCCACTGCCTGCGACAGGGGGACGCCTGAGCCGTCGCGGCGGCCCGGCTCGTTCGGCAGCGACCGAGCCACGCCCGCGCTCGAGGAGGCCTTGGCGGGGCCATGGCCCGCCCAGGCCACCAAGAGGACGTCTTCGCCCTTGAGATAGCGGTGGGCGCGGACGCCGCCTGTGGCGCGTCCCTTCGCGGGGTACTCCGCGAAGGGCGTCAGCTTGGCTGTTCCCGGCGCCGTGCCCGGCAGCGCATTGCGGCTTCCCGCGATCGTGACCACGACGGCGGCCTCGTCCCCGGACTTGACGACGCCGAAGTGGAGGGCCCGGTCACCGTCCCCGAGCTTGATCCCGGCCATCCCGCCGGCCAGCCGCCCTTGCGGGCGCACTGTCGAGGCCGGGTAGTGGAGCAGCTGTGCCTGCTCTGAGATGAACACGAGCGAATCGTCGTCGGATGCCGCAGCGGCGCCAATCACGCGGTCACCCGGCTTGAGGGTGATGGCCTCCCAATCCTCCCGGTTGAGCGGGTAGTCGGGGCTCACCCGCTTGACGACTCCCTGCTCGGTCCCGAGGGCCACGATCGTGTCCAGCGGAACGAGGGCCACGATCGTCTCGCCCTTCTCGAGCGTGACGAAGTCCTTCGCCGGCACGCCGCCTGCGAGATTCGGAAGGCCCGCGGCGGGAGCGAGGGCGGGCAGATCGACGGCCTGGAGCCTGATCATGCGCCCGGCCGACGTCACGGCTCCAAGCTCGCCTCGCGCGGTCGTGGGCACGACCGATCGGAAGACGTCGTGGCGCGTTCGCGGTCCGTCCTCGACGAGCGGATCGGCGTTCGCCGTGCGAGCCATGATGCCCGACGCGGAGAGGATAGCCCAGCACGGGTCGTCTGCGATTTCGAGGGCAAGCGCCGGCGCCTTGGCAGAGGCCTTCTTCCCATTGTCCGTCGCGGCCGCGAGGGCCTTGGCAGCCGCCGGCGCCTGCTGCTCCGATTCGAGCAGGAGGGTTCGGCGTGGGGTGCCGTACTTGGTGGCGACGTCGCCGAGTTCGCGGGACACGAGCTCGCGAAGCAGCCGGTCGGAGCCCAGAATCGCCTCGAGCTCGGCAATCTCGCGGCGCAGCTCGTCCTGTTCCTTCTCGAGTTCGATCCGCGAGTACTTGGTGAGCTGACGCAGCCGCAGCTCCAGGATGTAGTTGGCCTGGATCTCGCTCAGGTCGTAGACCGCCATGAGCCGTTGGCGGGCGGCCGCGGCCTCATCCGACGTGCGGATGATCTGGATGACCTCGTCGATGTCCATGATCGCAACGAGGAGTCCCTCGACGAGGTGGAGCCTGTCCTTGCGCTTGCCGAGACGGAAGGCCGTCCTGCGGCGCACCACGGAGAGCCGGTGGTTGGCGTAGACACGCAGGAGATCGAGGAGGCCGAGAGTCTGCGGCTGACCGTCCACGAGCGCGACGTTGTTGATGCCGAACGAGTCCTCGAGCGGGGTGTAGCGGTAGAGCTGCTCGAGGACCGCGTGGGGGTTGAAGCCGTTCTTGAGCTCGATGACGAGCCGCAGGCCGTGGTTGCGGTCCGTGAGGTCGATGACGTCGCTGATGCCCTGCAGCTTCTTCGAGCCGACCGCGTCCTTGATCTTCTCGATCACCTTCTCGGGCCCCACCATGTAGGGGAGTTCGGTGACCACAAGGCCCGTGCGGCGCGCTGAGAGCTGTTCGACGGCGACTGTTGCCCGGGTGCGGAAGGAACCGCGGCCCGTGCGGTAGGCGTCGCGGATGCCATCGAGTCCTACGATCCGGCCACCTGAGGGGAGGTCCGGGCCAGGGACCAGCTCCATGACGTCCTCCAGCGTCGCCTCGGGGTTCGCGATGACGAGCTGCGCTGCTGCGACGACCTCGACGAGGTTGTGGGGCGCCATGTTGGTGGCCATGCCGACCGCGATGCCCGAGGCGCCGTTCACCAGGAGGTTCGGGAACGCCGCCGGCAGAACCTCGGGCTGCATGATCTGGTTGTCGTAGTTCGGGACGAAGTCGACGACGTCCTCGTCGAGATCATCCGTGAGGGCCAGTGCCGCAGCGGCCATCCGGGCCTCGGTGTAGCGGGGCGCCGCCGGGCCGTCGTCGAGCGAGCCGAAATTCCCGTGACCGTCGATGAGGGGCAGGCGCAGCGCGAAGTCCTGGGCCATGCGCACCATGGCGTCGTAGATGGCGGCGTCGCCGTGCGGGTGGAGCTTGCCCATGACCTCGCCCACCACGCGCGCGCTCTTGACGTGGCCGCGATCGGGCCGCAGCCCCATGTCGCTCATCATGTAGAGGATGCGTCGCTGGACCGGCTTGAGACCGTCCCTGGCGTCGGGAAGCGCGCGCGAGTAGATCACCGAGTACGCGTACTCGAGGAAGGACGTCTCCATCTCCGAGGCGACGTCGATATCCGTGATGTTCTCGGCCAGGGTCTCGCCGAGGGGAAGGAGATCGGAGGACTTCCCGGACGGGCTGGAGCGACGTGCCAACGCTTGCTGAGTCCTTACGTGGGGGGAATGGGCCTGAACTACCCTAAGCCTATGGTGGATCCCGGCACGGCCAGCGCATATCCCCAGCACTGGGAGGCCGATGTCGTCCTCCGTGACGGCGGAACCGCCCACCTCAGGCCCATCCGGCCGTCGGATGCGGCCGCGCTGCAGGCGTTTCACGTGGGCCAGTCCGAGAACTCGATCTATCTGCGCTTCTTCAGCTACAAGGCGAAGCTCACCGACGCCGAGCTCAAGCGCTTCACGGAGGTCGACTACTCCAGCAGAGTCGCCTTCGTCATCACGATCGGGGACGAGATCATCGGCGTCGGCCGCTATGACCGCCTGACGGACCCTGCCGAGGCCGAGGTGGCCTTCAACATCTCCGACCGCCATCAGGGCCGCGGGATCGGCTCGATCCTGCTCGAACACCTCGCGGCGGCAGCACGGGAGCGCGGGATCCGGCGCTTCACCGCCGAGGTCCTTCCAGAGAACCGCAAGATGCTCGCAGTCTTCGCGGAGGCCGGCTACGCCCTCGACCGGCGCTTCGACGACGGGGTCGTGAGCGTGGAGTTCGAAATCGATCCGACGGAGAAGTCGCGCGCCGTCATGGAGTCGCGGGAGCACCGCGCCGAGGCCCGATCGGTGCAAGGGCTCCTCGCGCCCCGCTCGGTGGCGGTTATCGGGGCGAGCCGCCGATGGGGTTCGATCGGCCACCAGCTGCTCGCCCACGTGGTTGAAGGCGGCTTCGAGGGCCGAGTCTGCGCCGTGAATCAGGAGGCCCTCGAGCTGGGAGGCATGCTCACATACTCGAGCGTGGGCGAGATTCCGGACCCGATCGACCTCGCCATCGTCGCCGTCCCGTATGACGACGTCGCGGGTGTCGTGGCGGAGTGCGCTGCCGCGGGGGTCAAGGGCGTGGTGGTGGCCTCATCGGGCTTCGCGGAGGACGGCGAACGGGGCCTCGCCCGCCAGCGCGAGCTCGTGCGGCACGCACGGGCGCATGGCATGCGCCTGGTGGGCCCGGGCTCGCTCGGCATCGCCAACACTGACCCCGACGTCCGGCTCAATGCCTCGATGGCGCCGTCGATGCCGCGGCAGGGGAGCCTCGGGCTCTTCAGCCAGTCGTCAGCGATCGGCATCGCACTCTACGCCGCCGCCCACCGTCGGCACCTCGGCTTCTCGTCCCTCGTCTCCGCAGGCAACCGAGCGGACGTCTCGGGCAACGACCTCATGCAGTACTGGGAGGACGACGTGGCCACCAGCGCAGTTGCCCTCTACCTCGAATCGTTCGGCAACCCCCGCAAGTTCTCCAGGATCGCCCGCCGCCTCGCCCGCAGCAAACCCGTGATCGTCGCCAAAAGCGACATCCTCGGGGTTCGGCTCCCTCCCGGGCACGCCGTCCGGACGTCGCAAGCCCCCCCCGAGGCCCTCGACGCCATGCTCCGGCAGGCCGGGGTCATCCGTGTCTCGACGCTCGAGGAGCTCGTCGACGTCGCCCAGATTGTCTCCGGCCCCCTCCCTCAGGGCTCACGGGTCGCCGTCATGTCGAACGCCCTCTCGCTCGCCCGCGTTGTGGCCGACGGAGCGGAGGGCCAGGGGCTAACCGTCACCGAGACGATGCCCGACCTCGATCTGTCCGGCCCCTCCATCGCGCTGCCGGCGTTGCGCTCACGCCTGCTCGACCTCATCGATTCGGGTGTCGCGGACGCCGTCGTCGTGGCGCTCGTGCCCACGGCGGGCGTGCGACCAGAGGCCATCGCCGAGGTGCTTGCGGACTGCTCGGCGCAGCGCTCGGCACCCGTTGTGGCGGCATTCACCGGGATTCTCGTGCACCCGGAGCGTGCGGAGGGCATGATCCCCGATCGCGGAAGCGAGGGCTTCGCCCTCCCTCCGGTGGCCGCCTTCACGAGTGCGGGCGCGGCGGTGGCCGCGCTGGCCGCCGTCGCGCGCTATGGCGACTGGCTTGCGCGGGAGGCGAGCGAGCCGTTCGAGGCGGAGTACGACGACGACGCCGCGGACGCGCTCATCGATGCGGCGCTCGCCGGGCTCGCCGGAGCCGAGCTCAAGCGGCTCGGCGCAGCGCAGTCCGCCGAACTGCTTGGGCACTACGGGATCCCGGTGCTCCCTGCCCGACCGGTCGCCACCGCGGATGAGGCCGTCGCAGCGGCGCGCGACCTCGGATGGCCCGTGGCCCTCAAATCGACGTCGGCGAGCCTGCGCCACCGGCTCGACCTCGGCACGGTCCGGCTGGACATCAGGGACGAGGCGTCCCTCCGAACGGCTGTCGAGGTCATGGAGCAGTCGCTCAAGGGGTACGGCGAGCTCGCCGTGGGTCCCGGCGGCCTGCCGAGGCTCGAGGTTCAGCGCATGGCCCCCTTGGGCCAGGCGTGCGTGGTGCGGGCGATCGAGGATCCCCTTCTCGGTCCCGTCATCTCGTTCGGGCTCGCGGGCGACGCGGTGGCCTTGCTCGACGACTGGGCCCACCGCGCTCCACCGCTTACCCTCCAGGACGTGGCCGACTTGGTGCGGACCCCGCGCGCGGCCGAAAAGCTCTTCGGCTACGAAGGGCTCCCACCCCTCGACGTCGATGCCCTCGAGAACCTCGTGGGCCGGGTCTCGCTTCTCAAGGACCGCCACCCCGAAGTGTCCGTGCTCGAGCTCAAGCCCGTCGTCGTGAGCGAGAAGGGCCTCACGGTCCTGCAGGCCGACGTCTGGCTCGGCAACGCGGCGCATCGCACCGACAGCGCCCGCAGGGCGATGTCCGAGCAATAGGCGCCCGACACGTCTGGGAGAATGGATCTATGAGCCACACGCCCCTGAGCGCCGACCTCGAGCGCACCGGCTTCTACCCACGGCTTGTCGCCGATGTCGTCGACGACGCCCTCGACGGGTCCGCTCCACTGGCGCACCTCGTCCATCTGGAGACCCATTTCGAACGCGCCGAGGTGCGCCGCCACATCACGGTCCTGGCACTCACCGACGAGCTGCTCGTCATCACGCACGTCGACGAAGCCCCGCTCGACGGCGATCCTCAGCGCACGACCGCCCAGGTCTCGACGGAGTCCGTGCCGCTCGCCCAGATCGCAACAGTCGTCCTCAGCTACGTCTTCACCGAACCGGCCGGCTACACCCCTGGCGATCCGGTCCGCGAGGTCACGCTCTCGATCGCCTGGTCCGGAGGCCAGCGAATCGACGTCCTGCCCGCCTCGTGCGGCGACCCGAACTGCGAAGCGGACCACGGCTACACGGGGACCATCGCGCAGGAGGACATTGTGCTGCGGATCAGCTCGGACGCCGACGGCCCCGAGGCCGTGACTCGGGCCAAGCATTTCGCGCGCCGCCTCCGCGCGGCGAACGCCGCAAGCCCGCTCCGCACTCAGAGCGTGTCCGAGCGCACCGCCTCTCCGACGCGGCCTCGCCTCGCCGGCTTCGGCGGTCGCCCCTCGCGTGGTCACGGGAGCCGCGAGTGACGGGATCGCCCGTCTCGGCCGAAACCGAGTCCCTTCCGGCTGCTCCCGCCTACGGGCGTCGCAGCATCGCCGAGGTCCTGCCCAGCTGCGCGGCCGCCTTGGGTGGGTCGGGTTTCGAGAACGTCCTGGGCCTTCCGCCGTCGCCCCGCGTCTGCGTAGTCATGGTCGACGGGCTGGGCCGGACGCTTCTGAGCCAGCGCACCGCCCACACCCCGTTCCTGCGGGAGAAGCTCCAGACCGGCCAAGGGAACATCCCGACCACCCTCGATGCCGCTTTCCCCACCACGACCGCGGCCTCGCTCGCGAGCTTCGGCACAGGCCTGCCCCCCGGGCAGCACGGGATGGTCGGATATGACGTCCTGGCCCCGCATCTGGGGAGGGTGGTCAATCAGCTGGGCGGTTGGGATCCGGACGTCGACCCCCGGCGCTGGCAGCCGTTCCCCACCGTCTTCGAGCGGATCGCCGAGGCCATCCCGGTCGCAACCGTCAGCCTGCCGCAGTTCGAGGGCTCTGCCATGACCCGGGCCGCCTTGGGCGGCGGGAGCTTCGTCGGCGCGGAGACTCTTCACGCGCGGACGACGGCGGCTGCCGAGGCGCTCGCCGCGACGCCCCGCATGCTCCTCTACTTCTACCTCAACGAGCTCGACAAGGCGGGGCACCTCTCCGGGTGTGACTCCGCCGCATGGGAAGAAGCCCTCGAGGAAGTGGACGCGTGCATTCGTCGCCTCGACAGCCAGCTCCCGGCGAACACGCTGATCGTGGTGACCGGCGACCACGGCATGGTCGATGTCCCCGAGCACCGTCGCGTGGACTTCGGCGCCGACGCAGAGCTGGTCGACGGCGTTCGGCACACGGCGGGGGAGCCGCGCATGGTCCACCTCCATGTCGAAGACCCGGCGGACGAGGCGGGCGTTCAGCGCCTCATGGAGACGTGGCGGGACCATTTCGGGACCCAGGCCTGGGTCATGACCAAAGCCCAAGCCGTCGGACGCGGACTCTTCGGAGAGGTGCGTCCGGAAGTCCTCGAACGGATCGGGGACGTGCTCATCGCCGTTCACGGCGACCTCGCCCTCTACGACGGTCGGCGCGTCCGACCCACGGCCTTCTCGATGGTGGGCCAGCACGGATCGCTCACCAAGGCCGAACGGCAGGTGCCCCTCTTGGTCTTCCGCGCCACCGGCCGTACACAGTCCAAACGGCGGCGGCGTGGCTGAGCTGGTCTTCTTCACGGGGACGATGGACAGTGGGAAGTCCACGCTCGCGCTCCAGATGGACTACAACCATCGGGCAGGTGGGAGGCACGGAGTCCTCTTCACCAAGGACGACCGTGCCGGGGAAGCCCTGATCACCAGTCGCCTCGGCCTCAGGGTCGAAGCAACCGAGGTCACGACGGAGACCAGCTTCTGGGACGAGGTCGTCCGGCTCAGGACGACAGGGCACGAGGTCGACTATCTCGTGTGCGACGAGGCGCAGTTCTACCTCCCGGCGCAGATCGACGAACTCGCCCGCGTTGTGGACGAACTCGGCGCTGACGTCTACGCCTTCGGGATCCTCACCGACTTCCGCACGGAGCTGTTCCCGGGGTCTCAGCGGCTCGTCGAGCTTGCCGACAGGATCCAGCTCCTGCAGGTTGAGACCCTCTGCTGGTGCGGGCGACGGGCCACGCACAATGCCCGCACGCTGGATGGCCGGATGGTCGTCGAAGGCGCCCAGGTCCTCGTCGCCGATGTCCGCACCGAACGCCTCCCGGCGCCCGAGATCGGGTATGAGACGCTCTGCCGTCGCCACTATCGGGAGAGGCGCACCGCAGCCCTTGCGAACATCCTCCACGAGGAGGACCAGCTGCTGCCGTTCGAGGAGTGAGGCTACTCGCTCTTCGTGCCGAAGACGATCTCGTCCCAGCTCGGAATCGACGATCGCTTGGGCCGCGACGAACGCCGCGTGGGCTCGGGGGCACCGAGTGAGGGTCGCTCTTGCTCAGCCTTGGATCCGTCCGCCACATCTGGCTGCACTGCCTCCGAAGGCGCCTCGTCGGGGGCGGTAGGCGGGGTCGGCTTCTCGGCATCCTCGCGTGGCGTGACCCCGGACCGATCCTCAGTCGGGGCAGCCGGCTGCGGCGTCGGCCGCGGGACGATAGTAATCTCCCGCGTCGCAGACCCCAGCCCCGGCGCAAGCCGCAGGTGACTGTCCTCGCGGCCCGGGCCGTCGTCATTCAGTGTGGGGTCCGGAAACCTCGAAGACGCCGCGTCGCGCACCGGCTCGAGCCGCCTCTGCCGCTGCGGCTCCGAGTCCCGCTCCTCGCCCTGCCGTTGGCGTTCGGCCGGCGTCTCGGCCGGGCGCGGATGGGCAGCAGGAATCCCTTGGGTCAGGAGCAGCGCAAGCGCGTCGTCCCCGTTCTCGTCCACACCCAGGCGCTGGCCTCGGCGCGCCCGGAGCATGTCGAGGAGTTCGGACTCCGCGTCGCGAGGCTCGGGAAGGGGCTCAGGGGCCGCCTCGACGTCGAACGGCCTGTCCACCACGGAGAGCCGGCGTGGGGAGATGGGGCCGTCGAGCGGTTCGAGCTCGCTGAGCTGCTGGGCCCAGCGGTTGGCGTTCGTCACGCCGCGCCTCACCGGGTTGAAGGTCCACATGGCCGGCGGCTCCTCGCCGATCGACGCCGGAGCGCCCTCCGGGAGCGTGAACCGCGCGACCACGGTCCACATGCCGTCTCGGCGCCGCCACGAGTCCCATTCGACGGTCGACGGATCGATCCCGTGGACGGCGAGACGGTGGGAGACCATGTCTCCGAGGCGGGCAGGGCCTGTCCCGAATTCGGCGGCGAAGGCGGAATGGGTGGGCGGCGGCGGCCCGATCTCGGCGGCCTGGGCCAGCCGGGCGATGTGCTCTCGTTCCGCGAGGACGGGTGATTCGTAGCGGCGGACGCGGTCCAAGGGGATGCCGGAGGATTCGGCGATGCTCTCGGCAGTCGCGCCGGCCCGGATCTCTGCCTGGATCTGGCGTGGCGACATCGTGGCGCCGTCGCTGAGCATGGGGCGTTGGGGAGCCGGACGGGCGACTGCGCGGCGCAGGGCTTCGTCGAGGCGAAGGCGGAAGAGCTCGCCCGAGTTGGCGCTCAGCAGAAGATGCTGCCCGTCGTCGTGCACGCCGACGAGGCGAAGGTCCTGCAGATTGTCCTGCGGTTGCTCCCGCATTGAAGCCTCCAGCTTTGCCTAGTCCTCCGAGAACTGTGCCATCCTCGAGCCCGGATTTCCGGGCAATCCCTCGGTGTGCCGCGACTTCTGGCGTCCCGAGTGGCAATTCCGCGCCCGATCGGGAACAATCTCCCCGTCACTGGGCACAAAATGGGGGCCGAGTGCGTTAGAGAGTGGACCACGTGGAGTGTCCACGTGACTGATGTGACTAACCGGAGCGTGAACGAATAACTATGGCGACCGATTACGATGCGCCGCGCAAGAATGAAGAAGAGCTCAACGAGGATTCCATCGAGGAGCTGAAGACGCGGCGCACGGACAAGCAGTCCGCCTCGGTGGACGAGGATGAGGCTGAGGCCGCGGACAGCTATGAGCTGCCCGGCGCTGACCTCTCCGGCGAGGAGCTGCTCGTACGCGTCCTGCCTGCTCAGGCAGACGAATTCACGTGTGCGTCCTGCTTCCTCGTGCGCCACCGGTCGCAGATTGCCCGTGAGAAGAACGGGCTCTACTACTGCAAGGAGTGCGAGGGCTGATCGGGGACTGCTGATGCAGTCCCGTTCAGCGCCCTTCGGCCAGCGCGGCAACCAGCTGCGCTGGCCGTCGTGTTGAAACGAGCCAGTACGGCGTCGGATCGTCCGGGTCGTCGAGCTCGATCCGAACCACGGGGGAGATCCAGCCGCGCAGGCAGAGATAGGCGCGCCCGTCCAAGCGTGTCCCGCGTTCGGCGGTGGCCTCGTCACCGGTGAACGGCTCGGCGGAGGCGATGAATTCGCGCGGCAGCACCGCGCGGCCGGCGCGCAGTTCCCGCGGGGTGACGACGACGGCGGGCGTGGTGGCGATCAAGGCTCCGACCAGGACGAGGAAGACGATGATCGCACCGATGATGCCGGCCGCGATGCTGATGGGGGCGAGCACAAGGATGCACGCACCGGAGATGCCGACCACGACGATCCAGACCCACACGGCCGGCCACAGCTTCTCGTTGTAGACGGCGGCCGTGGTGTCACGGGGCAGCGGACCGGTGGAGGGCGATTCAGGCATGGCTCCAGCTTATAGAGTGGTGGGGTGACCTCAGACGCCACAACCTCCTCATCAGACGCCGCAGCGCTAGAAGCCGCAGCGGAAGCTCCAGGGCTCGCCCTCGCCTGGCAGCCCAGCCTCGACGTCGAAGTGGTGATGCTCGATGACGGCCTCCCGCCGCCGTCGTACGCCCACCCCGGCGACGCGGGCGCCGATCTCTGCTCGCGGATCGATGTCACGCTGGAGCCCGGCGAGCGGCGGCTCGTACCAACCGGAGTGAGCATCGCCCTCCCGTTCGGATTCGTGGCCCTCATCCACCCCCGGTCCGGCCTCGCCACGCGACACGGACTCACGGTGGTCAATGCGCCCGGCACCGTGGACGCGGGCTACCGCGGCGAGATTGCGGTGACCCTGCTGAACACGGACCGGCACGAGGCACTTACGCTTCGCCGCGGCGATAGAATTGCCCAGATGGTGATCCAGCGCGTCGAGTACGCGCGCTTCGTCCCCGTCGCCTCGCTTTCCGAGTCGGCGCGGGGGACCGGCGGCTTCGGCTCCACCGGGGGATTCGGGGCGCACTAGCGCCTGCACGGCCGGGGACCGCTGAGCGCACGCCCCGGACGGCTGACTGAAGGAGTTGTTGACGTGCTGTTCGGACGTGGCAAGAACGCCAAGCTGACGGCTGAGGATCCCTCGGTGCTCGGCACGCCCGAGCGAGTCCAGGAGCCGGACAAGAGCGGCTACGGGAGGTCGTCCACCGGGCCCTTCGACGCGAGCGAGAAGGACACGACGGTCGGCTACGTCGACCTGGGGGCACTGCTCATCCGGCCCGTGGAGGGCCTGCAGATCCGGCTCGAAGTCGAAGAGGCAACGCGCCGCGTGGTGGCGGTCACCATGGACCTCAACGGCTCAAGCCTCCAAGTTCAAGCCTTCGCCGCTCCCCGGACCGAAGGGCTCTGGGGGGAGATCCGCGCCCAGATCGCCCAGTCTGTGGCGAGCCAGGGCGGCACGGTAGAAGAGGTGGAGGGCAGCTTCGGTCCCGAGCTGATCGCCAAGCTCCCGACTTCCACGGCGGATGGGCGCCGCGGCTACAGGGTGGCGCACTTCATGGGCGTGGACGGACCTCGGTGGTTCCTCCGCGGTGTCATGTCGGGCAACGCCGTGACCGATCCAGCCGCAGCCGAGGAGCTCAAGGAGCTCTTCCGCTCCGTCGTCGTTGACCGCGGAGAGGCTCCGCTGCCTCCGAGCGAGCTGCTGCCGCTGCGTCTGCCGGTCGATCAGGCCCAGCCCGAGCAGGGGGCCGACCCCGGACTCGCGGCCCCCGAGCGAGGGCCGGAGATCACACATCTTGGCTGATCGGGGCACATCGCTCGACTTCTCCCGGATCCCCGACCGCGGCGTGGTCCAGGGCGAAGGAGTCATCCGGTCGGTGACGTTTGTGCCGCCAAGCCAGCCACCGAGCTTCAGCGCGATGATCGAGTCCCCGGACGCTGAACGCCCCGGCCGGGGGCCGGCTATCCGCCTGTTCTGGCTCGGTCGCAGGCGGATCCGCGGCATCGAAGCGGGGACTCCCCTCCGCTTCTCGGGAATGCTCTCGACACCCCACGGTGAGCCGACCATCTACAACCCACGGTACGAGATCCTGGCCAAGGAGGACTGAATGGGCACCGAGGGACAGCCCCGCGAAGAGCCGACCGCCGCCGAGCTGGCGGCGGCCTACGCTGCGAAGGCAGGGGTCCACCGGCACGACGACGGCCGAATCGACGTCCTCAAGAGCGCCGGCGGCGTCAGGGGAGTCCTCGAGAGCGTGGTTCCGGGCGTTGTCTTCCTCGTCGCCTTCACGGTCCTGCGGGACCTCGTGCTCTCGACCGTCTTCTCCCTCGTGGTCGCGGCGGTCTTCGTTGTCGCGCGCCTTGTGACGCGGACTCCGTTGACTCAAGCGTTCGCAGGCGTTGTCGGAATCGCGGTCTCGGCCGCCCTCGCGCTCTTCACAGGGAAGGCAGAGAACTTCTACGTCTCGGGGTTCCTCACGAACGCCGTGTACATCCTGGCTCTCGTCATCTCGATCGCAGTCCGATGGCCGCTCATGGGCGTCGTGTTCGGATTCCTCCGCAGCGAGGGTGTCCACTGGCGCCAGGACGCCCAGCGGTCTCGGCAGTATCGGATCGGCACATGGATCATGGTCGCCGTCCTCGCCCTGCGGCTCGTCGTCGAGGTTCCCCTCTACCTCATGGGCGATCCGGGGCTCGTGGCCCTCGGAACCATGCGGCTCATCCTGGGGGTGCCGCTCTATGCGCTCGGCCTCTGGCTCGCGTGGCTTGTCACGCGGCCAGCCGTCTCAGCCGCGGAACGCTAGGCCGCGCGGAGCGCTCGAGCCTTCGGATCACCCGTCGAACAGGTCGTCCTCGTTCTCATCTGTGGGCAGCTCCTCGGACTCCTGTCCATTGCCCGGGGCCAGCAGGTCTCGCAGCTCGTCCTCGGCGGGAAGGGTTGTGACGAAGAACAGCTCGTCGCGGTGCTCGATGACGTCGTCGATGCTCGGCGCGATCGGCGACTGGTCCCGCAAAATTGCCACGAGTGCGGCGTCGGCAGGCCACTCGACCTGCCCGACCGTCCGGCCGATCAGCTCCGAGTGCTGCGGGACGGTGAACTCGACGAGGGACGCGACGCCGGTCTGCAGGGTCAGAAGGCGCACGACGTCGCCGATCTCGACGGCCTCCTCGACGAGCGCGGTCATGAGGCGCGGCGTGTTGACGGCCACGTCGACACCCCACGAGCCGTCGAACATCCAGTCGTTCTTGGGATTGTTCACGCGGCCGACCGTGCGGCCCACCCCGAATTCGGTCTTGGCCAGGAGGGAGACGACCAGGTTCACCTTGTCGTCTCCCGTTGCGGATACCACGACGTCGGCCTCGTCGACACGGGCTTCCTTGAGCGTCGAAATCTCACACGCGTCTCCAACGAGCCACTTCGCGCCTCGGAGTCCGCTGCGGCCGATGACCTCGGGCTTGGGGTCGATGAGCAGCACATCGTGGCGGTGGGCGAGGAGTTCCCGCGCGATCGATGAGCCGACGCTGCCCGCGCCCGCGATGATGACCTTCACAGCCCCTCCTTCACCGGCGGCGCCGTCAGGATGCGGCTGACTTCCGAGGAGTCTTCGAGCCGCATCATGACGTGGACGGTGTCGCCTTCCTGATAGCTCGTGCTCGGGGCAGGGACAATTCCCTCTCCGAAACGCGTGAGATATGCCACTCTGACCGGAGCTGCCTTCTCGATCGACGTGATCGGCTCGCCGAGCCACCCGGCATCGAGGTCGACTTCCGTCAGCACGAGCCTGCCGGAAGCGTCGCGGAAGTCTCCCGCGATTCCGGCCTCGGGCAGGATCCGCCGCAGGACCTGGTCGGCGCTCCAGCGCACCGCAGCCACCGTGGGGATGCCGAGCCGCTGGTAGATCTCCGCACGGCCGGGGTCATAGATGCGGGCCACGACGTGCGGCACGTGGAACGTCTCGCGTGCTACGCGCGTGGCGAGGATATTGGAGTTGTCGCCGCTGGACACTGCGGCGAAGGCATAGGCCTCTTCGATCCCGGCCTGGCGCATGGTGTCACGGTCGAAGCCGATGCCCGTGACCTTCCGGCCGCCGAAAGTGCGCCGGAGACGACGGAAGGCGCGGTCGTCCTGGTCGATGATGGCCACCGAATGGCCCGAGTCCTCGAGTGTGTGGGCGAGGGTCACGCCGACGCGCCCGCATCCCATGATGACGTAATGAGCCACAGGTTCAATCTACCGAATCCACAGCCTCTCAGCTGCGCGCGACTATGACTTGCCGCGCCCAGCGCATACCGTGTCTTCGTGCTGCAGATATTCAACGCGGTGAAACGGGTGCTCGTGGGGCGGCCCTTCCGCAACGACAGGATGAGCCACACGCTCCTCCCGAAGCGGATCGCACTTCCCATTTTCGCCTCCGACGCGCTCTCTTCGGTGGCCTATGCGCCTGACGAGATCCTGCTGACCCTCGCCCTCGCCGGGGTGAGCGCCGTCGCCCTCTCGCCGTGGGTGGGCATTGCCGTGATGCTCGTCCTGCTCACCGTCGTAGCCTCCTACCGCCAGAACGTCCACGCCTACCCTTCGGGCGGCGGCGACTACGAGATCGCGACGACGAACCTCGGCCGGTTCGCCGGCCTCACCGTAGCATCGGCGCTCCTTGTCGACTACGTGCTCACCGTCGCCGTGTCGATGTCCTCCGCAGCGAACTACCTCACGACGGCTGTTCCGTCCCTCGAGGGCGACCAGGCGTCGATCGCCGTGGTCGGCGTCCTCATCCTGGCCCTCGTCAATCTGCGAGGCGTGAAGGAAGCGGGAACAGTGTTCGCCGCGCCGACCTACATCTTCATGGCCTCGATCATCGGCATGACGCTCATCGGCCTGTTCCAGTTCCTCACGGGGAGCCTCCGGCCTGCCGTGAGCGCTGGCTTCGAGATCGTCCCGTCGAGTGAATTCGATCAGGGGCTCGTGGGGCTCGCCGGGGCCTTCCTCCTGCTCCGCGCCTTCTCATCCGGCGCTGCCGCGCTCACGGGCGTCGAGGCAATCAGCAACGGCGTCCCCAATTTCCGGCCGCCGAAGAGCGCCAATGCGGCCAGGACGCTGCTGCTGCTCGGCGTCGTTGCGGCGAGCATGCTCGCCGGGATCCTCTTCCTCGCCAACGCGACCCACGTCCACATCGTCCAGGACCCCGCGGGCGAGCTCCGGGTGGGCGGCGCGCCGCTGCCGTCCGACTACGTCCAGACGCCGGCCATCGGGCAGATCGCCGATGCCGTGTTCGGCAACGGAAGCGTTGCGTTCTACATCGTGGTGGCCGCAACCGGCGTCATCCTGGTGTTCGCGTCGAATACCGCGTTCAACGGCTTCCCCATTCTCGCGTCCATCTTGGCCCAAGACGGGTTCCTTCCGCGTCAGCTGCGTACCCGCGGCGACCGCCTCGCCTTCAGCAACGGTGTGATCCTCCTCGCGGCCGGCGCGCTCGTGCTCATCGTCGCCTTCAACGCCGACGTGACCCGACTCATCCAGCTCTACATCGTCGGAGTGTTCGTCTCGTTCACTGCGAGCCAGTTCGGGATGATCCGCCACTGGACCAGGGAGCTCAAGCGCGTCAAGGACCGCAGTGTGCGCCAGAGGATGCAGCGGTCCCGGGTGGTCAACTCGATTGGCTTCGGCATGACGGCCACGGTCCTGGTGATCGTCCTCATCACGAAGTTCGAGCATGGCGCGTGGATCGCGCTGCTGGCGATGTTCGTCCTGTTCCTCATCATGTGGAGCATCCGGGCGCATTACGTCAGCGTGGCCCGCGAGCTCGCGGTCGGCGACGACGCCTCGGCCCGCGCGCTGCCGAGCCGCGTGCACGCCGTCCTCCTCGTCTCACACGTGCGCAAGCCCGTGCTCCGCGCCCTCGCGTACGCCCGAGCGTCACGGCCTTCCCGGCTCGACGCGGTGACGGTCGACATCAGCCCGGAGGAGACCGCCCAGACGATTGCGGACTGGGAGAAGCTCAATATTCCAGTTCCCCTGACCGTCCTGGCCAGCCCCTACCGTGAGACGGTCACGCCGCTGCTGGAGTACATCGACAGCATGCGGCGCGAGTCGCCGCGCGATCTCATCGTCGTCTACATCCCCGAGTACGTGGTGGGCAAATGGTGGGAGCAGCTGGTCCACAACCAGACGGCATTGCGCATCAAGGCGCGGCTGCACTTCGAACCGGGCGTGATGGTGGCGAGCGTGCCGTGGCAGCTCAAGTCTTCAGAGGCGTCGAGGAGGCTGCAGGAACTGTGAGCGACTCCCCGACCTTGCTCGAGCTCCGGCTCGGGCCCATCGCCCACGGGGGACACACCGTGGCGAGGCACGAAGGGCGCGTCGTCTTCGTCCGCCATGGCATTCCCGGAGAGCTCGTCCGTGTGCAGCTCACGGATGCGGAGGAGGGCAAGAAGTTCTGGCGGGCGGACGTCGTCGAGGTCCTCGAACCGGCGCCCTCTCGGCGTCCGCATGTCTGGGCCCCGGCGGACTCGCCCTCTGCCTATGCCGCCGGGACTCTTCCGGTGGGCGGGGCGGAGTTCGGGCACATCGAGCTCTCCGAGCAGCGCCGGCTCAAGGCCGCCGTGGTGCGTGAGCAGCTCTCGCGGCTTGCGCATGTGGAGCTCGACGTCGTCGTCGAGCCGGTGCCCGTCTACGGCGGGAGTTCTCCCGGCGACGGGCTGCACTGGCGGACGCGCTGCAGCTTTGCGGTCGACGGCGAGGGGCGGCTCGCGATGCATGCCCACCGCTCCGACACCGTGGTGCCGATCTGGGACATGCCACTCGCCGTCGAGGAGATCGAGGACCTCGGCCTGTGGGACGCGGACCTCTCCGGCGTCGAGCGGGTGGAGGTGGCCGCTCCGGCCGCCGGCGGTGCGCCCCTTGTCATCTTCACGCTGCAGGACGGCGTGGACTCTTCGCGTTTGGCCAGGCTCGTCGAGGCCGTGGATCCGCGCGCTTCGGTGAGTGCGGTGGGACCCGAGGGCGGAGCGCCCCTGACACTCCGAGGGCGCGGCTCGGTCACAGAGGAGGTCGAGGGCTTCCACTACACCGTGACGGGCGAGGGGTTCTGGCAGATCCACCGCCGTGCCGCTGAAACCCTCATGCGCGCGGCGCTTGAGGCGGTCGAGCCCGTGCTCTTGAAGGGCTCGGTGGCAGCCGACCTCTACGCTGGGGCCGGCCTGTTCACGGCTCCCCTGGCCGCGGCCGTCGGTCCCTCGGGCGCCGTGCTCTCGGTCGAGGGAGCCCCCGGCACCAGCCGCGACGCGCGGCGGACCTTCAAGCGGCAGCCGCAGGTCGACGTCGTCCAAGGGCGAGTCGAGCGGGTGCTGCGGCGTCATGCTGGGACTCGCTTCGACGCCGTCGTCCTCGACCCTCCCCGCGCCGGGGCGGGGCGCGAGGTCGTGCGCGGTCTTGTCGACCTCGCCCCGCGCGCCATCGCCTACGTGGCCTGCGATCCTGCCTCCTTCGCCCGCGATCTCGGCTGGTTCCGCGATGGCGGGTGGACGCTGGAGTGGCTGCGAGCGTTCGATCTGTACCCGCAGACGCACCACGTAGAGACTGTCGCGCTGCTGCGGCCCGGCAGCTGAGCCAGCTGCGGCCCTTTCCTAAGCGGCCGGTTCCTCCTCGCTCCGTCCGCACTAGGATGGTGCTGGCGCCGTGAGCCTGTGCGCGCTCAACGCAAGCCAGCTTAGGCTTCCCTAACTAGCAACGGTCTTGGAGCGCGGCAAAGATGGCAATGTTGCGAGAGGAGTGGTGCATTGAGCACTGTGGACAGCTTCGGGTCCAAGGGCGTACTGAACGTCGGAGGAACCGATTACGAAATTTTCCGTCTGGGCGCGGTTGAGGGCTCGGAGACCCTCCCGTTCAGCCTCAAGGTTCTGCTCGAGAACCTTCTCCGCACCGAAGATGGTGCCAACATCACTGCCGAGCATGTGCGTGCGCTGGCTGGCTGGGATCAGAATGCCCAGCCGAGCATTGAAATCCAGTTCACCCCTGCCCGCGTCATCATGCAGGACTTCACGGGCGTGCCATGTGTCGTGGACCTCGCGACCATGCGCGAGGCCATCAAGGACCTCGGCGGCGATCCCGAGCGCGTCAACCCGCTCGCGCCCGCCGAGCTCGTCATCGACCACTCCGTGCAGATCGACGTGTTCGGCAACGCCGGCGCGATCGAGCGGAACATGGAGATCGAGTACCAGCGCAACGGCGAGCGGTACCAGTTCCTCCGGTGGGGCCAGACCGCGTTCGAGGACTTCAAGGTCGTCCCCCCGGGCATGGGCATTGTGCACCAGGTCAACATCGAGTACCTCGCCCGCACCGTCATGACCCGAGAGGTCGAGACGCCCGAGGGCAAGGTGCTGCGCGCCTACCCCGACACGCTCGTCGGCACCGACTCGCACACCACGATGGTCAACGGCCTCGGCGTCCTCGGCTGGGGCGTGGGCGGTATCGAGGCTGAGGCTGCCATGCTCGGCCAGCCGGTTTCGATGCTCATCCCGCGGGTGGTCGGCTTCAAGCTGTCCGGCTCGATCCCGGCCGGCGCCACCGCAACGGACGTCGTCCTCACCATCACCGAGATGCTCCGCAAGCACGGTGTGGTCGGCAAGTTCGTCGAGTTCTACGGCGAGGGCGTGGCGGAGGTTCCGCTGGCGAACCGCGCCACGATCGGCAACATGAGCCCCGAGTTCGGCTCGACCGCCGCGATCTTCCCGATCGACCAGGTCACGCTCGACTACCTGCGTCTCACGGGCCGCGCCGAGGAGAGCATTGCCCTCGTCGAGTCGTACGCCAAGGAGCAGGGCCTCTGGCACGATCCCTCACGGGAGCCGCGCTTCTCCGAGTACCTCGAGCTCGACCTCTCGACCGTGGTGCCCTCGATCTCCGGCCCGAAGCGTCCGCAGGACCGCATCGAGCTCTCGGACGCCAAGGAGCAGTTCCGCAAGGACCTGCACAACTACGTCCAGATCTCCAATGGCCACCCCGAGGCCGGCACCGTCGACGAGACGATCGACGAGTCCTTCCCTGCCTCCGATTCGCCGTCGACGACGCAGGCGGACAGCCACGTGCACGAGACGGCACGGCTTGCCAACCCGATCGAGTCGGCCGCGAGCGGCGCCTTCGGCCGCGCGTCGCAGCCGATCCACGTGAAGATGGCGGACGGCCGCGAATTCGAGCTCGATCACGGCGCCGTCACGATCGCCTCGATCACGTCCTGCACCAACACCTCGAACCCGTCGGTCATGCTCGCGGCCGCGATCCTCGCCCGCAACGCCGTGGAGAAGGGCCTGACCTCGAAGCCGTGGGTCAAGACCTCCGTGGCCCCCGGGTCGAAGGTCGTCACCGACTACTACGAGAAGTCCGGCCTCGTTCCGTACCTCGAGAAGCTCGGCTTCTTCACGGTCGGCTACGGCTGCACCACCTGCATCGGCAACTCGGGCCCGCTCGAAGCCGAGATCTCCGAAGCCATCCAGGCCAACGACCTCTCGGTCACGTCCGTCCTCTCGGGCAACCGCAACTTCGAGGGCCGCATCAACCCGGACGTCAAGATGAACTACCTTGCGTCCCCGCCGCTCGTCATCGCCTACGCCCTCGCCGGCACGATGGACTTCGACTTCGAGACGGAGGCCCTCGGCCAGGATCAGGACGGCAACGACGTGTTCCTCCGGGACATCTGGCCGAACCCGACCGAGGTCCAACAGGTCATGGACGCTTCGATCGACCAGGACATGTTCACGAAGTCCTACGCAACGATCTTCGACGGCGACGAGCGCTGGCAGTCCCTTCCGACGCCGACCGGTTCGACGTTCGAGTGGAGCGACGAGTCGACGTACGTCCGGAAGCCCCCGTACTTCGAGGGCATGAAGGCACAGCCGGAGCCTGTCGCCGACATCGACGGCGCCCGTGTGCTGCTCAAGCTCGGCGACTCGGTCACGACCGACCACATCTCTCCGGCCGGCTCGTTCAAGTCGGAGACTCCTGCGGGCCAGTACCTCCTCTCGCACGGCGTGGAGCGCAAGGACTTCAACTCCTACGGCTCGCGCCGCGGCAACCACGAGGTCATGATCCGCGGCACCTTCGCGAACATCCGCATCAAGAACCAGCTCCTCGACGGCGTCGAGGGCGGGTTCACGAAGGACTTCACCCAGGACGGAGCGCCGCAGGCCTACGTCTACGACGCAGCGATGAACTACCAGAAGGCAGGCACGCCGCTGGTCGTCCTCGCGGGCAAGGAATACGGCTCGGGTTCGTCCCGCGACTGGGCCGCCAAGGGCACGGCCCTCCTCGGCGTCAAGGCCGTCATCGCCGAGAGCTACGAGCGCATCCACCGCTCGAACCTCATCGGCATGGGCGTCCTG
This sequence comes from Sinomonas gamaensis, assembly GCF_005876955.1. Lineage (GTDB taxonomy): Bacteria > Actinomycetota > Actinomycetes > Actinomycetales > Micrococcaceae > Sinomonas > Sinomonas gamaensis. The sequence goes on along the minus strand of NZ_SSCL01000002.1, from coordinate 336,836 downwards.
CCGCTCCAGTTCCCGGAGGGCGAGTCCGCCGCGACCATCGGCCTCACAGGCAACGAGGTGTTCTCGGTCCAGGGCATCACGGGGCTCAATGAGGGCTCCACCCCACGGACCGTCAAGGTGACCGCGACGGCCGAGGACGGTGGCACCAAGTCCTTCGACGCCGTCGTCCGCATCGACACGCCGGGTGAGGCGGACTACTACCGCAACGGCGGCATCCTGCAGTACGTCCTTCGCCAGATCTCGGCGAAGTGATCTCCAGCTGACAGGCTGACGGGAAGGGCCTCCACCCAAGGGTGGGGGCCCTTCCCGCATCCATGGCGGATCCGGGCCCCGGCGCGCGAGGCGCTACAGTGGGTTGAGCATGTATCGAGCAAGGAGCCGCCGTTTGGGCATTCTGGAGAGCATTCGCGGACCGAAAGACCTCGATCGCCTCACCTCCCAAGAGCTGGCGGATCTGGCCGAAGAGATCCGCCGGTTCCTCATTCGCAACGTCGCGCAGACGGGGGGCCACCTCGGCCCCAATCTGGGAGTCGTCGAGCTCACGCTCGCGATCCATCGGGTCTTCGACTCGCCGCGCGACAGCGTGATCTTCGACACCGGCCATCAGTCGTATGTGCACAAGCTCCTGACTGGACGGCAGGACTTCTCGACGCTCCGCCAGCAGGGCGGGCTCTCGGGCTACCCCTCGCGGACCGAGAGCGAGCACGACGTCGTGGAGTCCTCGCACGCGTCCTCGTCTCTGTCCTGGGCGGACGGCATCTCGAAGGCCCGCAAGCTCACGGGCCAGGGCGACCGGTACACGGTGGTGGTGGTCGGCGACGGTGCCCTCACCGGCGGTATGGCCTGGGAGGCCCTCAACAACATCGCCGCGGACAAGGACCGCCGCGTGGTGATCGTCGTCAACGACAACGGGCGGTCGTACGCCCCGACGGTCGGGGGACTCGCGGACTACCTCGCCTCGCTGAGGCCGGCCATCGACGCCGTGCGCGCAGCCCCCGCCTACGAGGGCACTCTCGAGTTCTGGAAGCAGCGCCTCCAGCAGGGCGGCGCTGTGGGCCGTTTCGCGTACAAGAGCCTCCATGCGGCCAAGAAGGGCGTCAAGGACTGGTGGGCTCCCCAAGGCATGTTCGAGGACCTCGGCCTCAAGTACCTCGGTCCCGTCGACGGACATGACGAGAGGGCGGTCGAGAACGCGCTCACAGCCGCGAAGCACTTCGCCGGGCCGGTGATCGTGCATGCGATCACCGAGAAGGGCCGCGGCTACGCTCCGGCGCGGGCGAACGAGGCCGACCAGTTCCACGCCGTAGGGGTCATCGATCCGCTCACCGGCGAGCCCGTGAGCTCGGGCGGGGCGGCGTCGTGGACCAGTGTCTTCGCAGATGAGATTGCCGCGATCGCGGACGAGCGGCCGGACGTCGTCGGTATCACGGGTGCGATGCTCATTCCCGTGGGCCTCCACAAGTTCGCAGAGCGGCACCCAGACCGGGTGTTCGACGTCGGCATCGCTGAGCAGCATGCGATGACCAGCGCCGCGGGCATGGCCTTCGGCGGCCTCCATCCCGTGGTGGCCGTCTACTCGACGTTCCTCAACCGCGCGTACGACCAGCTGCTCATGGATGTCGCGCTGCACAAGGCCGGCGTGACCGTGGTGCTCGACCGGGCCGGCGTCACGGGACCTGATGGAGCCAGCCACCACGGCCAGTGGGACATGGCGCTCGTCCAGAGCGTCCCCGGCCTGCATCTTGCCGCACCGCGGGACGCGACGCGTCTGAGGGAAGAGCTCCGGGAGGCGGTCGCGGTGTCTGACGCCCCGACGGTCGTCCGGTTCTCGAAGGGCACGGTCGGCCCCGAGACCGAGGCGCTGGAACGCCTCGACGACGGCGTGGACGTCCTGCGCAGGGCGGCTGGTTCCGAGAGCGATGGGAGCGGCCCAGACGTCCTCCTCGTTGCGGTCGGCGCGATGAGCGACCTCGCACTCGAGGTGGCCGAGCGCCTGGACCACCAGGGCATCAGCTCGACCGTCGTCGACCCGCGCTGGGTCCTGCCGGTCCCGGCAAGCGTCGTCCGGTTGGCGGCCCAGCACCGGATCGTGGTGTGCCTCGAGGACGGAGTGCGGGCCGGGGGAGTGGGTTCGCGCATCCGCCAGGAGATGCGGGCCGCGGGGGTGGACACCGCGCTGAACGAAGTGGGGCTGCCGGCCGAGTTCCTCGATCACGGCACGCGATCCGAGGTGCTCGCACGAGTGGGCCTCACCGCCCGGCAGGTCACGCACGACATCGTCGCGCAGGTCCTCGGCACCAAGGTCCCCTTCGCGCGCCCGCTCCCCGGGCAGCCTGCGCCAAGCACCGGGAGCCTCCCGCAGCTGTGATTCCCGAGACCCTCGCACCAGCCGTGGCGCCGCTGCCCAGCGATCTCCCGCGCCCGGGGGACCTCGTCGTGGCGCGGAACCGGAAGTGGGACGGCGGAGCCCACTGGGTTGTGCCGGGTGTGCACCTCGGCGAGGACCGGCACGGTTGGTGGATCTATCAGGGACGCGGGGAGTTCATTTCCCGACCGGGGATGGCACTGCACACTCTCACCGACGCGGTCCTCCTGGTCCCGCGTCAGGGCGCGTACGCGGCGACCTTCTACGACGATGAGAACCCGGGGGAATTCCGGGTCTATGTGGACCTCGCGTGGGATCTGTCCTGGCACCGCATCCGGGACCCTTCTGCCAACGCCTCCGGCGCGGTGGAATTCCATATGGTCGACATGGACCTCGACGTCATCCAGTCATCCTCGCGGGGAGTGTTCGTCGACGATGAGGACGAGTTCGAGGAGCATCGCGTCAGCATGCACTATCCGCAGGCCCTGGTGGATGCGGTCCGACAGGAGTGCGCGCGCATCCTCGCGGCGGTCCGGGACGCTACAGGGCCCTTCGACGGCACAGCCGACCAATGGATGGCCAGGGGACGGAAGGAGATCCGGTGAGCTACGTGCGCGTCTATCGCCGTCGAGAGGACGGCACCTTGGAGTTCCGCGAGGCTTGGCACGACGACGACGCCAGGCAGTTCGTGGTCAACCACGGGACGGTGGGGCACCTCTCGGCGTCGAACGCGACGGACGACGTCGATGCTGCTGCCGGCGAAGAGCTGATCGCCGCCTTCGCGGCCCAGTGCGAAGCCGACGGCTTCGTGGAGATCCCCGAGGATGCGCAGCACCGGGTGGTCGCCCAGTTCGCCCTCAAGTCCCAGGCCGGGACGGACCGGGATCGCTTCCTCGAGCGACAAGCCGTCCGTGCTCTCACCGCCCACCTCGCCTGGCGTGGCCTCGGCACGGTCGAGGGCAGCCAGATCGACGAGGGCAAGCTCACGATCTTCACGCGCTGTGTCGACGTGAACAAGGCCGTGACCGCCATCAAATCGTGCCTGCGGGAGGCGACGAGCGACTTCACCAAGCTCTCCATCGCCGCCGCAGCGCCCGATTCGCCGGAGACCTTCAAGCTCAAGCACGCCCCGGCCGGAGTCCACAGCTTCTCACTCTGACCACGCTCCTCGCGGGCGTAGGCTGGCGCTATGACTGACTACCGCCGTTTGGGCCGGTCTGGCCTCACTGTGTCCACCGTCGGCCTCGGCTGCAACAACCTCGGCAGGGCCAACACCCCAACCGAGACCCAGGAAGGCACCGATGCCGTGGTGCAGGCGGCGATCGACGCGGGCATCACCCTCTTCGACGTGGCTGACGTTTATGGCAAGACGCCCGGCCTGAGCGAGGAGATGCTGGGCCGAGCACTCAAAGGCCGCAGGGATGACGTGGTGATCGCCACGAAGTTCGGCATGGACATGCATGGCGCGAATGGCCAAGACTTCGGCGCGAGAGGATCGCGGCGGTACATCACCCAGGCAGTGGAAGCCTCGCTGCGACGGCTCGACACGGAGTGGATCGATCTCTACCAGTTCCACACGCCGGACCCGCAGACCCCGGTTGAGGAGACCCTCTCGGCCTTGGACGACCTCGTCCACGAGGGCAAGGTGCGCTACATCGGGCACTCGAACCGGGCGGGCTGGCAGATCGCCGAAGCTGAATACGTGGCACGGATGGGCGGCTACACTCCGTTCGTCTCGAGCCAGAACCACTACAACCTCCTGGACCGGCGCGCGGAACTCGAGGTGACGCAGGCCGCGGAGGCGTTCGGTCTGGGCGTCCTGCCGTATTTCCCGCTCGCGAATGGACTGCTCACGGGCAAGTACTCGCGCGGCACGGCGCCGGAGGGATCACGGCTCTCGCATACCCGCACCAACCTCGTGCAGGACGCGGACTGGGACCAGCTCGACCGCTTCTCTGAGTTTGCCGAGGCGCGAGGCCTCACGGAACTGCAGGTGGCCTTCTCTTGGCTCGCTGCGCAGCCGTCCGTGTCGAGCGTCATCGCTGGAGCAACGAAACCGGAGCAGATCCGCGAGAACGCCCAGGCGGCCTCCTGGCGGCCGAGCCGTGAGGATCTCGACGAGCTCGACGACATCTTCCCGCGCACGCCCAAAGTGGCGCTGTTCTAGGCGTGCACGAGGCCTCCCGACCCGTTGTCCACGAGCAGCGCCGCGAGCCGGTCTCAATCCTCATGGACTGCGACACGGGCATCGACGATGCGCTCGCACTCGTCTATCTCTGCAGCCAGCCGCAGGTTGAGCTCGTCGCGGTGACCAGCACGCCCGGAAACGTCGATGCCGACCAGGTGGCGCAGAACAATCTCGCCCTGCTCGAATTGTGCGGGCGCACGGACGTGCCCGTCGCCATCGGCGCCCGGAAGCCCCTCCAGATCCCGCTGGTCACCACTCCTGAGACCCACGGTCCTCAGGGGATGGGATACGCGGAACTCCCGAAAGCCGGGCGAGAGTGTGAGCCGACGGACGCCGTCGAGCTGTGGGTCGAGGCGGCGCGCGCTCGGCCCGGCGAGCTCACGGCGCTGGTGACGGCGCCGCTGACGAACTTCGCTCTTGCTCTGCGCGCGGAGCCCAGGCTTCCCCAGCTGCTCAAGTCCGTGGTCATTATGGGAGGGGCCTACTACTACCAGGGCAACACCACGCCGACGGCGGAATGGAACAGCCACGTCGACCCGCACGCCGCGGCCGAGGTGTTCGCGGCCTTCGCAGGGCAGCCGGAGGAGCGCTTGCCGATCGTGTGCTCGCTCGAGACGACGGAGCGCATCGAGATGCGTCCCGAGCACGTCGCCGCCCTGGCCGAGGCTGCGGGGTGCAGCGCGCCCGAGCTCGTGCTCCCCGAGCAGCCGCGAGGCCAGCGAAGCGCCGCGAACAGCGCCTTGGTGCGGCAGGTGAGCGACATGCTGCGCTTCTACTTCGAGTTCCACCGCGACTACGACCAAGGCTACGTGGCCCACGTCCACGACTACTTCGCCGCGAGCGTCGCGGCCGGGACGGCCTGGTACGCCGCGAGGACCGCCACGGTGCACGTGGAGGCTGAGGCGCCGCGGCTGCTGGGAACCACGGTCGCGGACTACCGGGGGCTCTGGGGCGAGCCGCCGAATGCGCGGATCGTCAGCGACAACCGGCCGGCCGAGGCGTTTGCGGAACTGGTGTCCGCGCTCGGAGCGCTCGCCCGGCGGCTCGACTAGAATCCCGGCGGCTCGACTAGAATCAAGTACGGCCTTGCAGGGCCCCCGTCGAGGTGACATAGGCGGGCAACATCAGAACGTTCCCACCATCGAAGGACAGCGCCTTCCCATGTCGCATCCCCTGACGTCGCATCCGCTGACGGTTGACGCGCCCGGCCGTTCACCCCTCAGGATCACGCTCACCGTCCTCGGGGCCCTGGCCGTCGTCGCGACCTACGCCTTCCTCATCGTGTCCCAGCCGGCCGACGTCGTGAACGGCCCGACCGCCGCATCGGCGCTCGTTGCCCTCACCGGCTATGGCCTGGCCATGGTGTTCCTGTTCGTCGGCATCCTGCCCACGCTTCCCACGACGACTCTCGCCCTCATCCCCGTGGCGCTCGTCCTCAACATCGTGCTCGGCCAGTTCGTCGGCACCACGCTTGTGCCCATCTACCTCGACTCGATCGGGACCGTCCTCGTCGGGTTCCTCGCAGGTCCGGCCGCGGGCGCGGCCACAGGGCTCCTGAGCACGCTCGTGTGGTCGTTCTTCAACCCCACGGTCCTCCCGTTTGCCGCAGGCGCCGCTGCGATCGGTGCTCTGGCGGGACTCACAGCGCGTCTGGGCCTAGTCCGGCGGTTCTACGTGCTGCCGCTGGCTGGCATCGTGACGGGTCTCATTGCAGCGCTCATCGCCGCGCCGGTGGCGGTCGCAGTGTTCGGCGGAACCGCAACCGGCGCTACGGGCGCCGTCATCGCGGTCTTCCGGGCCGCCGGCGACAGCCTCGCCGATTCGGTCACGAAGGGTGCCATCATCTCGGACCTCTCCGACAAGCTTGTGACGTTCGTCGTGGCCGCCGCGCTGGCCTACGCGCTGCCCCGCCGCAGTACCCAGCGTTTCCCCTTCGTGCGCAAGCACCGCGTGCTCGCGGGAGCCAAGAGCACCGCGAGGGGCACCGACGGCGAGGCCGCACCGGCCGCCTGACGTGACCCTTCCGCAGCCCCCGGGCCCGGACCGCCCCGACGACGGACCCGCCGCCCACGGTCGTCTCAACCCGCTGACCGGGCTGGTCCTTGCGGGGGCTGCCGTAGTGGTCTGCCTCGCGTGGGCGTCTTGGGCAGTCTGGCTTGCCGTCCTGGGCGCCGCCCTCGCGGCTGCGTCGCGGGGGCGCATCCTGTCGCGGGTGGCGGCGGCAGCCTCCGTTGTGGTGGTCCCCTTCGCGCTGTGGGCGCTCGCGATCCACGGCCTGTTCTTCCCCGAGGGCCGAACGGTACTTGCCGAGCTCGGCCCCGCCCGGGTCACCACCGAGGGCCTCGTCTACGCGGCGCTGTTCGTTCTGCGGACGGCGACTCTCGTCGTCGTCATGCTCGCCTTCTCGCTGTGGGTGGACGTCGCGACGCTGCGTGTCGCCCTGGTGCGGCGCGGCGTACCCGCACAGCTTGGGTACGTCCTCGCCTCGGCCTTGGGACTCGCGGCTCACGTGAGCGCGCGCCTCGTCAGGATCCGCGAGGCGCAGGAGGCGAGGGGTCTCGTGGTGCGCCGAGGGATCGTGGGGCGCGTGGTCGCCGCGAGGCTCCAGGTGGTGCCGCTTGTCCTTCAGCTGGTGGACGAGGCGGGCGAACGGGCCACCGCACTCGAAGCCCGCGGCTCCTCCCTCCGCGGTCGCCGAACGTTCTATGTCGAGGAGCCGGACTCGCGGCTCCAACGCTCGGCCCGCTGGTTCCTCGCCGTGGCAAGCCTCGCAGTGGTCGCCTCGGTGGTTGTCCCGGCGATCCTCGGGATCTTCGGGAGCGCCGGGTGACTGGTGCTGCTGCCGGACCTGTCCTCTCCGCGGACATCAAGAGCTTCTCGTACGACGACGGCGCGCCCCCTGTGCTCCACGGCGTGCGGCTTGGGCTACGGCCCGGCTCGCTCACGGCTGTGCTGGGCGCCTCGGGGAGCGGCAAGTCGACACTCGCCAAAGTGCTCGCTGGCTGGGCGGTGGCACCCGGCCACGCGCGGTTCGCGGGAACGCTCCACCTTGCTGCTGGCGATGGGCCCGGAGCGCGGCTCGAGTTCGCCGGCTCGGACGCCGATCCTCGCCTTCACCTCGGGGCATGGGGAGCGCGAGTCGCGTATGTTCCGCAGCGGCCGTCGGATCTGCTCACGGGAGCCGCCTCGGAGGTGGGGGAGGAGCTCGCCTTCTCCCTCGAGCAGCAGGGCGTGCCGCGGGAGGAGATGACGGCCCGCGTGCGGTCGACGGCCCGGTCGGTTGGCCTCGAGGCCTTTCTGGGGCGGCGCCCGGAGGGCCTCTCGGGGGGTGAGCAGAGGCGGTTGGCGCTGGGCGCCGCGATCATTGGTCGCCCGGACGTGGTGCTGCTCGACGAGCCGACGGCCTCACTCGATGCCGAGGGCGAGGAAGCCCTCGCTCAGCTGATCGACGAGCTGCGCGCCTCGGGCACCGCCGTCGTCCTGTTTGCCGCCGCAGCCCACAGCCTCGCTCTCCGGGCTACGCATTGCCTTCTCCTCGAGGCGGGAACCGGCGTGGCGGAAGGAGCTCCGGCGGACGTCCTGGCCTCGCCGGCCTTCACACGGTCGGGCGTGCAGCGCCCCGACGACGGGAACTGCCCGCCCTCGTCACCGGCTTTTGCCGGCGGGGATCCCGTGAGCAGCGGTTCTCCGGCGGCGGAGATGGACGGCGTGACCTTCTCATACCCGATGGGCCATGGGGTGGACCGGAGGGATGGGCTTGTCCTCGCTGACGCTTCCTTCTCCGTCTGGCCGGGTGAAGTACTGGCCCTCACGGGTCCGAATGGAGCGGGGAAGTCGACGCTGCTTCGCCATCTTGCCGGTCTGCTCCGCCCGATCAGCGGAACCGTCCGGATCGATGGGCGGGATATCAGCCTCACTCCTGCCGGGCTGGTAGCCGAGACCGTAGGGACCCTGTTCCAGGATCCCCGGGACCAGCTCTTCGAGCGCAGTGCTCTCCGGGAGGTCGGCTTCGGACTGCGCAGACTCGGGCTGACGAAGCAGTCCTCCCGCGATCGGGCGCTCGCTGCACTCGACGCGGTCGGCCTCGCCTCTCAGGCCAGTCGGCATCCGTACGAGTTCTCAGCTTCGGAGCAGAGGCTCCTCGCCCTTGCGACAGCCTTGGCACGAGCACCGAAGGTGCTGCTGCTCGACGAGCCGACCGTGGGCCTGGACCGGCACGGTCTCACCCAGCTCGAAGCTGTGGTGCGGTCCGCAGCCGAGGGGGGCGCCGCCGTCGTCCTCTCGACGCACGCCCTCGTTTGGGCGCGCAGGCATGCCGATCGGATGGTGGGCCTGTCCGGCGGACGTCTCAGGGAACTGCGGGTCGGGTAGTGCGTTCGACGTGGGAGCGGTGGGAGAGCCTCTGGGTCGGAGGGGTGCGCCGCGGAGCTGTCTTCCGGGGGTTCGACGGCGAACTTCTCATCACGCGCGTGGCCTTCGACGACGGCGGCGGCTCCGCGTTTGCGTCCGAGACCCTCCTGCGCTTGGAATCGTCGGGGGCCACGTGGGCCGGGTTCCGCTACCGGATGGAACCCGGGGCGCTTTCTGCTGGTGTCTGGCGGGAGTCGGCTGGTCTCGGTGTGGACACCCTCCCGGCTACGGGCGAGCACCTTCTGCTCGAGCGGCTCTCGCGCTCGGAGCGGCGCCGGGCGAGCTTCAGCCGTGTGGATGAAGCTCAGCCCGATGCGCCGCCGGCCCCGGCGGAGATCCGCCGTGCGGGGCTTGAATCGGTCGAGGCGCCTGACGGCCGGTCAGTCCGGGCTGAGCGCTACGACGTCGTGGCGGGCGGCGTGCGCGCCGGGATCCATTGGGTCCGCGACGGCGTGACGGTGCGCAGCGCGTGGGGAGGGGTGCTCACCTTTGCGTGCGAGCACCCCCGAGCCCTGGCTGGCCTCGGCAGTCAGCTGACGGACTTCCTGATTGGAGGCTTCGGGCCCGAATGACGGGGGAACGCGCTGGCTTCAGGGATGGAACTTGCGCCCGTTCACGCGCTCGGAGGCACCAACCCCGTCGAGGTACGGCGTGATCCCGCCGAGGTGCATGGGCCACCCAGCACCCAGGATCATGCACAGGTCTACGTCTTCGGGTGCGGCAACCACGCTTTCCTCGAGGATGAGCCCGATCTCCTCCGCCAAGGCGTCCTGGCAGCGCCGCAGCACCTGTTCGGCGCTCGAGGGCGAATCCCCGAAACTCAGGAGGTCCATCGTCGATGGCGGGATCTCCTTCCCGCCATCTGCTGTGGGGGCCCAGAGCCCCTTGATTCCTGCGTCGATGAGGGCCTGCTGATTCGCAGAGACGTGGAAGCGAGCCCCGAAGGCCGCCTGGAGCGACTCCGAGACGTGCTGCGCGACCGGGAGTCCCACCATCGAGGCGAGTGTGAAGGGCGTCATGGGGAGGCCCATGGGAGCCAGGGCGGAATCGGCGACCTCGGCTGGCGTTCCCTCGTCGAAGGCCGCGGTGACCTCGCCCATCAGGCGGAGGAGGACCCGGTTGACCACGAAGGCGGCCGCGTCACGCACGAGCACGCCGGTCTTCTTGAGCGAGGTCGCGAGGACGAAGGCGGTTGCCAGCACCGCGTCGTCGGTCCTCGGAGCGCGCACGATCTCCACGAGCGGCATGACGGCCACGGGATTGAAGAAGTGGAAGCCGACGACCCGTTCCGAGTGCGCGAGGTCCTCGGCCATCGCGGTGACCGAGAGGGAAGACGTGTTGGTGGCCAGGATGCATTCGGGCGAGACCACTGCCTCGAGTTCGCCGAAGACCTGCTTCTTGACGGAGAGTTCCTCGAACACGGCCTCGATCACGAAGTCGGCATCTGCAAAGGACTCCTTCGACACGGATCCGGTGACGAGAGCCTTCACTCGATCCGCCGAATCGGCTGACAGGCTCCGCCGCGCGACGAGCTTGTCCACCTCGCTGTGGACGTGGGCCACGCCCTTGTCCACGCGCGCCTGGTCGATGTCGGTCATGACCACGGGCACCCCGAGCTGGCGCGCGAACAGCAGCGCGAGCTGGCTGGCCATGAGCCCCGCACCCACGACCCCGACCTTCGTCACCGGCCGGGCGAGCCTTGCGTCCGGCGCCCCCGCAGGACGCCGGCCCCGGCGCTGGACCACGTCGAGGAACGCGTAGACGGTGTCGCGGAACTGCGGGGTCTGCATGAGCTCTGTCAGGGTTCTGACCTCGAGCTCGGCCGACTCCTTCTGCGTCGCGAGCTTCCCGGCTTCGAAGACGTCGAGCACCTTCGCGGGGGCTGGGGCTGCATCGCCCGTCTTCACGGCCACGAGGGCACGGGCGGCCTTCGCCGCCATGTCCCACCGGCTGAGCACATCCGGGTCGCCCGACGCGGGGTCAACGGCGTGCGGGCGCTGGACCGAGGTCCTCCCCGCGAGGACGTCGCGGGCCCAGGCGAGCGACTCGGCGAGGAAGTCTTCGGCGCCGAACAGGGCATCCGCGATTCCGAGGTCGAAGGCCTCGCGACCGCCAATCGTCCGGTTGTTGCTCAGGGGATTCTCGATCATGATCCTGAGCGCGGCTTCGGGGCCGATGAGGCGCGGCAGGCGGTAGACCCCGCCCCAGCCGGGGATGAGCCCGATGAAGGCTTCGGGCAGGCCAATGCCCTGCGCCGCGGCTGAGACGGTTCGATACGTGCAGGCCAGAGCGATCTCGAGGCCGCCGCCGAGGGCGACTCCGTTGATGAACGCGAAGGTCGGCACGCCGAGGTCGGCCAGGAGGTCGTAGGCGGTGTGACCGAGCCGGGCCATCTGGGTGCCCAGCGCCGGTTCGCCCAGCTGCTTCACCGTCGTCAGGTCGGCGCCCGCAACCAAGTACGAGGGCTTGCCCGTCACTGCGACCGCGTCGATCTCACCGGCCGCCGCACGATCCCTGAGAGTCTCGAGCGTCCTGCCGAGCTCGATGAGCGTGTTCGGCCCCAGAGTGGTGGGCTTCGATGCCCCGAGCTGGTTGTCGAGAGTGATCAGCGCGATCCTCGCGCCCTGTACCGCGATGTCCTCGGCGAGGGAGTGGGTGACCGCCTCGTCGGGCACCCGCGAGGCGAGGAGGTCGAACTGATCGAAAGCAGACGGCGTCATCTTTGGCCCTTCCTGTAGTTCCGCGCCCTATGTTACTGGCCGGTAACTTGGCGGGCAATGTTCAGGATTCCGCCGCCGCCTTCTTCCGGGGACTCAACTCATTTGGATGCTCGAACGAGTCGAGAACGGTGGGGAGCACACGATCGATCTGCCACTGCCGTGCGCCGAGCGTGCGGAGCGCGGCGGCAAGCGATTCGGCGTTGAGCGGATCAGGCGGACGCCACGCCGCACGCCGGAGGTGATCGGGCGTCAGAAGGTTCTCGGATGGCATTCCGAGTTCCTCCGCCAGCGCCGCGATGCGGGGTCGCACCGTCTGGAGCCGTGCGGCCGCCTCAGGATCGCGGTCCTCCCAGACCCGAGGCGGCGGTGGTGCATTCGTCGGAAGATGCAGGGGCGGCAGCTCGCCGACTGGGAGCGAGCGCGCGGCGGAGATGGCTCGTAGCCAGCGCGGCGCCTCCCGCTGGGCCGCACGCCCATGGAAGCCTTTTGTGGCCAGCAGCTGGGGCACCGTGGAGGGCATGGCGCGGGCGACGGCGACGATCGCCGAATCGGGGATGAGCTTGCCCGGCGCGATGTCGCGCTTGCGCGCCAAGGCGTCCCGCTCGGTCCACAGTTCGCGGACGGCTGCCAGTTGGCGGCGGTCCCGAATGTGGTGTACGCCCGACGTTCGTCGCCAGGGGTCCGGCTTTGGTTCGGGGAGTCCGGCGGCGAGGATCGCCGCGAACTCCTCTTCCGCGAAGCCCAGCTTGCCTTGGGCCTCGAGGAGGTCGGCGAGCTCGTCGCGGAGCTCGACGAGGACTTCGACGTCGAGGGCCGCGTACCGCAGCCACGGCTCGGGGAGCGGGCGGGTGGACCAGTCCGCGGCCGAATGCTCTTTCGCGAGGCCGAACCCGAGGAGCTGCTCGACGACGGCGGCGAGCCCCACGCGGGGAAGGCCGGCGAGCCGGGCGGCCAGCTCGGTATCGAAGAGCCGGTCCGGCCACATTCCGAGCTCTGCAAGGCACGGAAGATCCTGCGTTGAGGCGTGCACAACCCATTCGACGCCGCGAAGCGCCTCACCCAGGATCGACAGATCGGCGAACGGCTCGGGGTCGATCAGCCAGGTCCCCGCCCCATCGCGGCGGATCTGCACGAGGAACGCCCGCTGCCCGTACCGGAATCCTGAGGCCCTTTCGGCGTCGACTCCGGCGGGGCCGGTGCCCCGGGCGATGGCCCGCGCAGCACGCTCAAGACCCTCCTGCGTCTCGATCACGAGGGGGACGCCGTCGCGCGGGGCATCAAGCTCCACGACGGCGGGAATCGGGTCCTCGAAACCCGGGACGTGGACGTGGGTCTGCTCGCCGTTCTGCTCTGGCGTGGTCTGAGATGCGGAACCTGCGGAAGGGTCGGCTTCCGAACCGGCCCTGGGAGAGTCCTGAGACTGTGCGGTCATGATTTCCTGAGTCTACGCCCGAAGGGGTCAGTCTCTGCGGCGCGGCAGCGGCGAGACCCCGTCGGGAAGGGGCGGGAGGCCGGCGAAGGCGCAGACCATGTCCGCCCACGCCTCGAGATGCGTCTTCACCCCTGAGCTCATGGGCGTCCACGAGGCTCGCAGCTCGATATCGATCGACTCCCGCCGACCCTCCAGGGTCCCGAAGCTCTCCGAGAGGACGCGCGTGGCAGTGCCGCCCGCGGCCGTGTAGTCCGCTCCGTGCTTCTCGAGCGCTTCGACGAGCCACGTCCAGGCCACTGATCCGAGAAGGGCGTCCTCCGCCATCTCGGGTTCGAGGCGCGCGCGGATATACGTCACGATCCGGAACGTCCCCTGCCACACTGCGGGTGGTTCCGGATCGTGCAGCAGAATGAACCGGCCGGTGGCGAGCTCGGGCCCCGCGCCGGGGTCGTCGCTTCGTCCCGCATCATTCGCCGAGGGTGCAGCGCTGTCGAGGACCTCGGCCTCGAGGGCAACGGCGTACGGCGCAAGCCTGGCGGGGGCAGGGATCTCCTGGAGCCTCAGCTCGGGGCGGCCGACGGCGGCGCGCAGCGAGCGCAGGGCACTCAGGAACTCCGCAGGCAGCTGAGCTAATGCGGTCACCATCACAGGGTACGTCCGAGGGTCCCGGCGTGCCCCTCGTGGCGCGCCGGGACCCTCGGTGTCGCCGCAGGTCAGCGGGCGAGTTCCTCGCGCAGCGCGGCTGCGAACGAGTCAACATCGGCCTCGCTCGTATCGAACGAGCACATCCATCGCACCTCGCGGCGGGCGGCGTCCCAGTCGTAGAACGCGAAGCGCTCGCGCAGACGGTCGGCCACCCCCTCGGGCAGGATCGCGAAGACCCCGTTGGACTCCGTCTCCTGCGTGAGCTCCACGCCGTCGAGCCCCTCGACCGCGGCACGCAGGCGCGCTGCCATGGCATTCGAGTGGGCCGCCGAGCGGAGCCACAAGTCGTCCTCGAGGAGCGCCAGGAACTGAGCCGAGACGAAGCGCATCTTGGACGCGAGCTGCATATTCATCTTGCGCAGGAACTCGAGCCCGGGGGCGGCCTCCGGGTTGAGGGCCACCACGCATTCGCCGAACAGCATCCCGTTCTTGGTCCCACCGAAGGAGAGGATGTCGATCCCCGCATCGCGCGTGAACGCGCGCACCGGGAGGCCGAGTCCGGCTGCCGCATTGGCGAGCCGGGCACCGTCCATGTGCACCGCCATCCCGAGGGTGTGGGCGTGCTCGGTGATCGTCCGGATCTCGTCCACCGAGTAGCGGGTTCCGAGCTCGGTGGTCTGCGTGATGGAGACCGCGAGTGGCTGGGCTCGGTGTTCGTCGCCCCAGCCCCACGCCTCGCGGTCGATGAGCTCGGGGGTGAGCTTGCCGTCGTCCGCCGTTACTGAGAGGAGCTTCATGCCACCCACACGCTCGGGCGCGCCGTTCTCGTCGACGTTGATGTGGGCGGTCCGGGCGCAGACGACCGCTCCCCATCGGGGCAGCAGCGCCTGGAGCGAGAGGACGTTCGCGCCCGTCCCGTTGAAGACGGGGTAGGCCTGCACCCCGCTGCCGAACAGCCGCTCCATCTCGGACTGCAGCCTGGCCGTGTATGGGTCGCCGCCGTATGAGGTCACGTGGCCCTCGTTGGCGGCAGCGAGGGCAGCAAGGACTTCCGGATGCGCGCCCGAGTAGTTGTCGGAGGCGAAGCCTCGGCGGTTCGGATCGTGCAGCGGCCAGTCGGCCGGAGCGTGTGCTGGAGTTGTCGGGGCAGGGTGGATCGAAGTCACTGTCACAGTATTCCTCAGGGCTTCTCAGGTGGTCAGGTCGAAGCGTGCGCCGTTCACGCTTGCGGCGTTCTCCGAGAACAGGGCGACGGTACGCGCCGCGAGGGCGTCCACATGGGTGTACCCGGGGAAGCGGCGCCCCGGCTGCGCCGCGAGCATCTCATTGTCGAGGAGGGCCTTGACGGCGAGGACGACGGCAGCGCTCGTCAGAGGCGAGGGGTCACCGGAGCGTTCGGCCTGGTCGGAGGCGAAGCCGCGGGCCATCGCGCGCGTCCATGCTTCGGCGGCGGCCTTCGCCGCCGCGTAATTGGCGTACCCCGCCCGAGGATGCTCGATGAGGGTCGAGGACACGATGACGAAGCGTCCGCGCCGCGAGGCGAGCAGGTCATCGTAGAAGGCCCGACTCGTGTTGCGGACGGTCGTGATGCCCGTCTTGGCGAGGAAGTCCCAGTCCTCGTCGGACTGGTCGGTGAGCGAGTGCCCGCCCCGCCATCCGCCGACGAGGTGGATCACGCCGTCGACCGCTCCGAAGCTCTCCCGCAGGTCCTCGGCGAGCGCCTGGACGCCCGCATAGTCGGTGAGGTCGCACTCGCGCTGGGGGACGCCGCCGTCGTCCGCTCCTGCTGGGCGGCCGAAGGCTGCGGCAAGGCGCTCCGCGTTGCTGCCCACGGCGATCGCTGTCGCCCCCGCTGCGCGCAAGGCGCGGACCATCGCCGTGCCGGCGGCCGAGCTGGCGCCGGCGACGACGACAACCGCACCCTGGGCGCCGTCCCCTGGGCTGGGGCTCACTCAGATGCCCCGTTCAGCCCTGCTGCTCCGACCGGCCCTGCTGCTTCGACTAAGGGCGTCTCGCCTGTGATTCCCGCCGTCGACTCGATGACGTGCCGCATCTTCTTCTCCAGTGCCTCGTAGAACATGGACAGCGGGAACTCGTCATCGAGGACTTGGTCCGTGATCTCGCGCGGCGTGCCGGCGAGGGGAAGCGCATCGGGCCCCTTGGCCCACACGGAGGCGGGATGCGGGGTCACGGTCCCGGAGACGAGCTCGTACGCTGCGAGCCAGTGTGCCACCTTGGGCCGGTCGATGGAACGCCAGTACAGCTCGTCGATCGCGTCGCCGAGTGCACTGACGACGTCAGGCACCTCCGCCCAGTCGATCGTCAGCTTCGTGTCGGTCCAATGGAGAACCCGGTGCTGGTGCATCCACGCGAACAGCAGCTGCCCTCCCAGCCCGTCATAGTTCCGGACTCGGCTGCCGGTGATGGCGAAGCGGAAGATCCGGTCGAAGATGACGGCGTACTGGACGAGCTTGGCGTGGCGACGAGCCTCCGCGTCGGCTGATTCATCGCGCTCGATCTTGACCGACTCCCGGAAGGCGGTGAGATCGCAGCGGAGCTCTTCGAGCGAATACAGGAAGAACGGCATCCGCTGCTTGATCATGAACGGGTCGAACGGCAGGTCCCCGCGCATGTGGGTCCGGTCGTGGATCAGGTCCCACATGACGAACGTCTCCTGGGCGAGCTTCTGATCTGCCACCAGTTCGGCGGCCTCCGCCGGGAGCGCGAGGTTGGTGACCTTCGCCGCTGCGTCGAGGACCCGCCGGAAGCGTGCTGCCTCCCGGTCGGCGAAGATGGCGCCCCACGTGAAGGTGGGGACCTCGCGCATAGCGACGGTCTCGGGGAACAGGACGGCCGAGTTCGTCGCGTAGCCCGGCGTGAAGTCGAGGAAGCGGATCGGGACGAAGAGCTTGTTGCTGTACGCCCCGGACTCGAGTTCGGCGATGAAGTCTGGCCACACGACCTCGACGAGAACCGCCTCCACCAGCCGATCGCGACTTCCGTTCTGCGTGTACATCGGGAACACGACGAGATGGAGGAGGCCGTTCACCCGATGAAGCTGGGGCTGGAACGCCACGAGCGAGTCGAGGAAGTCGGGCACCCCGAAGCCGGCCTGAGCCCACTTCCGGAAATCTTCGACGAGCAGGCTCAGGTACTCCGCATCGTGCGGGAAGGCCGGCGCGAGAGCCGTAATGCTGCCGATGATCTGCTCCACCAGCTCGGCTGCCAGCGGAATGTCGATGGCTTCGGCAAGCGATCCATCGTGGGCCTGGAGGGGCCGCAGCGCCACCACGCCGTCTTTGAGGGCAAGCCAAGCGGGATCATGGGCAAGGGAACGCGCGGAGGATTCGGGCGCGGGAGCGACGGTGGTCATGGCACTCGCTTTCTCTCGATCGGAAGACTGAGATGAGCGTAGCCATGCAAAAGTTGAGCTGGAGCTGAAAAGCCCTGAGCAATAGGAACTCGATTGCTCCGGGCTTTTCAGAGGGCACGGTGGATCAGGTCTCGTCGGGGACGAGGGTCAGCGAAATGGAGTTGATGCAATAGCGCTGATCCGTTGGGGTGTCGTAGCCCTCGCCCTCGAACACGTGGCCGAGATGCGAGTTGCAGGTGGCGCAGCGCACTTCCACCCGGTCCATGCCGAAAGTGCGGTCGTGCAGGTAGACGACCGAGTCCGCGGCGAGAGGCGCCCAGAAGGACGGCCAGCCGCAGTGCGAGTCGAATTTCTCCCGGCTGGTGAAGAGCTCAGCCCCGCACGCGCGGCACCGGTAGCTCCCCTTGGTGTGGGTGTCCCAGTATTCGCCAGTGAAGGCGCGCTCCGTGCCCGCCTGCCGGAGGACGTGGTACTCCTCAGGCGTCAAGCGTTCACGCCATTCCTCCTCGGTGAGGGACGCTGCGGGCCGCTCGAGGTCTGGGTTCTGCTGCCGGGGAGTTGTGGGCTCGAATGAAGCTTCCATACCCACCACAACGCTCAGGAGTCTCCGATGAATCCCGTCCCCGCGTAGAGGTGGAGCACGGGAATCCCGAGCTTCCGCTGGGCTTGGTTGGCCCAGTCCGTGTGAAGTGTGTCCTCGACGGCGTGTGGCAGCGTGACGACGATGGCTTGGGACGCCCCGGACTCGGCGGCGCGGTCCGCGAGCACCGCGACGGGATCCCCTTGGATGAGTTCACCCGAGCGCGGCCCCCCAATGCCCTCGAGGGCTGCGAGGGAGCCGGTGAGCGCAGTCTGGGCCACGGCCTGCTCGTTCTCTGGGCTCGTCTTCGACGACAGGTCCCCCACGGCCTTGCGGAACTCGAGCATGGAGAGATGGTCCAGGAAGTCCACCACGAGCCGGCGCTTGCGGCCCACCGGAACCAAGACGTTGAGTGGCGTGTCCGTCCCCTCGATGAGTTCGGAGAGTGCCTTCCGTTCGGCAGGGCCGAGGGCGACTTCGGTCAGGATGAGGATCGGCGCCGTCATGGGTTCAGACTAGACGCTTGCAAGAATGGTTTCATGCCCCGCAGACGAATAATCGAGGACACGGACTTCCCGGTTGCCCATGTCGACCGCCGGCACGCGGACGAACCCCTGCCTCGGAGCTTCTGGGCTCTCCTTGGCACTGGCCTCGGCCTCGGGGCGGCCTCAGCGGTCGCCGCATCCAGTTCGGCCCTCGCCGCCTATTTCGCCCGGCGGATCGTCACTCCCGAGCGAGTCCGCGTCGAAGACCAGGAACTCCTTGCGGTTCAGGGCCGCGGCGACGAACGGCGGGTCATCCTGAAAGCCACGCCGGAGACGGTGGTCGACGGCGAGTACAGCTTCGTCTTCGCCGGCGGCACCGGCCACGTGCGGCTCGGGCCCCTCGAGGACTATCAGCCGGGAGACGAGACGGTCACGCGGAGGGTCGTCGCAGAGTACAGCGGCGACCTGGACAGCGCGGTGAAGGGCAGATGGAGCGGCGTCGTCTTCAACTCACCGGCGGACGTGGGCTACGAGTCGCAGGACGTTGCCATCCAGACCTCGCTCGGCCCCGCACCTGCCTGGCTCGTCCCGGCGGGGGAGGGCGGCAGTTCGCGGACCTGGGCCATCATGGTGCACGGTCGCGGGGCGACCCGTCTGGAGGGCCTGCGAGGGCTCTTGCCTGCCCAGCGTCTTGGCCTCACCAGCCTGGTCGTCTCGTACCGGAACGACGGCGAGGCCCCCGCGACCGCAGACGGCCGCTACGGCCTCGGGATGACCGAGTGGCGGGACGTCGAGGACGCAATCTCCTACGCGCTCGAGCACGGCGCTTCCGACGTCGTCCTGTTCGGCTGGTCCATGGGCGGCGCAATCAGCCTTGCGGCGGCAGACCGCTCAAGCCTGCGTCAGTACATTCGCGCCCTCGTGCTGGATGCTCCCGTTGTGGACTGGGTGGATGTGCTCGCGCACCAGGCGCAGAAGAATCGCATTCCGCGGGGAATCGGGCGCTTCGGGCAGTTTCTGCTCGCCCATCCCCTGGGGCGGCGGCTGACGGGCCTCGCCGCGCCTCTCGACTTCCGGGCCATGGATTGGGTCACGCGGGCGGTGGAGCTCCGGACCCCCACGCTGATCCTGCACAGCGCGGATGACGAGTTCGTTCCCTTCGGTCCTTCTGCGCTGCTGGCGGGCCGCAATCCTGAGATGGTCACGCTCGAGACGTTCCGGAAGGCCAGGCACACGAAGGAGTGGAACGTCGACCCCGACCGGTGGGAAGCAACCATCGTCGCCTGGCTGCGAGATGTCCTCGCTCCGCGTCCGGCACCCGGGGGATCGACGTCGTCGTCTGTTACGTCTTCAGGTGCTGCTCCGTCGTCAGGTGCTGCGAAGCCGGGCCACTGAGGCGTGGGTGAGGCGGACGAGATCGGCGGGGGACAGTTCGATGTCGAAGCCCCGGCGTCCGCCTGACACCAGGATGCTCTCGTGCTCGAGCGCCGATTCGTCGATCGCCGTGGGCGACGGCTGGCGCTGCCCCAGTGGGGAAATCCCTCCCAGCACGTACCCGGTCCGCCGTTCGGCCGCGGCGCGATCCGCCATCGCGGCCTTCTTCGCGCCGAAGGCCGCGGCTGCCGCCTTGAGATCCAACGACCCGCTCACAGGAACGACGGCGACACACAGTTTCGCGGACCCTTCGCCCCCGACGTCGATCACCAGCGTCTTGAAGACGCGCGCCGGCTCGACGCCGAGCGCCTCCGCGGCCTCGAGCCCGTAGCTCGACGACGACGGATCGTGCGAATAGGGACGCGCCACGTAGGTCACCCCGGCTGCATCGAGCGCCGCAGTCGCCGGCGTTGCCGGCCCGTGGAGAGCGGTTGATTTTCCCTTTGCCACGGCCCTCAGGCAGTTTGTCCGAGGTGGCACTCGCCGGCCACCTTGCGCTTGATCCGAGCGAGCATCGCGCTCATCCCGCGAAGGCGCAGCGGCGAGACGGCGCGGTCGAGCCCCAGCTCATGCGCGATGTCGTCCGGAACAGCCAGGATCTCGTTCGCCGGCAGCCCGTCGAGTCCCTCGAACAGTATGCTCGCGAAGCCGCGCGTGGTCGGCGCTTCCCGGGGAGCCGTGAGGAACAGGCGCACCACCGGAGACGCCGCATCCGCGCCGGGCTCGGTCTCGATGGTGATGAACACCGGCGACTGGCACTCGACGACCTGCTCGAGCCGCTCAGGGTGGTCCTGATACCGGTCCGGGAGCTCGGGAAGGGACTGTGCGAACTCGAGCAGCAGCTGGAGCCGCTCGCGCTCCTCGAGCCCCTGGAATTCGTCGATGATCCCCGCAAGCGCGGCAGGGGTGGTGGTATTCGTCGTCATATCCCTTCCAGACTACGCCGGACCGTGCAACGGCGCGGCAGTCTCAGATTGAGACTGCCGCGCTGCAGCAGGTGACTTAGCTGAGCGGCCAAGTGCCTCTTTCTTCACCCTTAACGATCGGAACCCGCACCGCATTTCCCCACTCGGTCCACGAGCCGTCGTAGTTGCGGACGTTCTCGAAGCCGAGGAGGTACTTGAGCGCGAACCACGTGTGGCTCGAGCGCTCCCCGATGCGGCAGTAAGCCACGACCTCGTCGCCGGCAGTGAGGCCGGCTTCGCCGAGGTAAAGGTCCTCGAGTTCCTGGCGCGACTTGTACGTGCCGTCCTCTGCTGCAGCGCGGGCCCACGGGATGGACGCCGCCGTGGGGATGTGGCCGCCGCGGAGGGCGCCTTCCTCCGGGTAGGCGGGCATGTGGGTGCGCTTGCCGGTGTACTCGTCAGGGGAGCGGACGTCGATGAGCGGCTTTCCGAGGTGCGCGAGGACGTCGTCCTTGAAGGCGCGGATCGGGGCGTCGTTGCGCTCGACGACGGGGTAGTCGCCTTCGATGGGCGTGGGCACGTCGGTGGTGAGCTCGCGGCCCTCGGCGATCCACTTGTCGCGTCCGCCATCGAGGAGGCGGACGTCCTCGTGGCCGAACAGGGTGAAGACCCAGAGGGCGTACGCGGCCCACCAGTTCGACTTGTCGCCATAGATGACCACGGTCGTGTCCCGCGAGATGCCCTTCGAGGAGAGGAGCTTGGCGAAGGCCGGGCCATCGACGTAGTCGCGGGAGACCTCATCGTTCAGGTCGGTGTGCCAGTCGATCTTGACCGCGCCGGGAATGTGGCCGGTCTCGTAGAGCAGGACGTCCTCGTCGGACTCCACCACGGCGAGCTTGCCGCCCTCGAGGGCGCCGTCGGCGAGCTGCGCGGCAAGCCATTCAGTGGAGACGAGGCGCTCCGGGTGTGCGTAGGCGGCGAACTTTTCGTTCTGATCGAGGGGATAGCTCATGGTGAGGCCTTTCGCTCGGCTGAGCCAGGGCGTGCGCCGATGACGACGCGCTCCTGAGATGTCCCTTCCAGCGTAGCCACGGGACGCCCCGGGGGTGAGTGCCGCCGTCGTGCCTTGTCATGAGGCGAAACATGACGGGCCCGCTCCGCGATATCCTTGCCACTGCCCCGCACACCGATGTAAATGCCTTCGGGCCCTATGACGGACGGAATCCTTGGCGACTGTCGCACACCTGACCACCCGCACGCCGAAAGTCTCCGTGGAGGAACTCCTGGCAGGCTTTCACCCCTCCGCGCGCTTCGGGGAGGTCTCGTTCGAGAGCTATCGGCCCGACCCAGCACAGCCCTCCCAGGCTGCGGCAGTGCGCGCCCTCCAGGCGTTCGGGGCCTCGATGGATGGGCAGCGGGGCCGAGGCAGTGTGTTCTCGCGGCTGTTCGGGGGGAAGAAGCCGGCCTCGCGCGCGGGCGTCTATCTCGACGGCGGCTTCGGCGTCGGAAAGACGCACCTCCTCGCCTCGCTGTGGCACTCCGTCCCCGGTCCCAAGGCGTTCGGCACGTTCGTCGAATACACCAACCTCGTGGGGGCCCTCTCGTTCCGCAAGACCGTGGAGGCACTCAGCTCCTACCGGCTGGTGTGCATCGATGAGTTCGAGCTCGACGATCCGGGGGACACCGTGCTCATGTCGCGGCTCATGCGCGAGCTCGCTGACGCCGGCGTCAAGCTCGCCGCAACGTCCAACACCCTTCCCGGCTCCCTCGGCAAGGGGCGATTCGCGGCAGTGGACTTCCAGCGCGAGATCCAAGTGCTCGCCGACCAATTCGACGTCATCCGGATCGACGGCGAGGACTACCGCCATCGCGGGCTGCCCGAGGCGCCGGCTCCACTCGACAACCACGAGCTCGATGCGCGCATGAATGCGGAGTTCGACGGCGGTGTGGTCGCCGTGGATGACTTCGGTGCGCTCATGAAGCACCTCGCCGGTGTCCACCCGAGTCGCTACCGGCAGCTCATCGACGGAGTGGACGGAATCGTGTGGAAGGACGTCCACACGATCGAGGAGCAGGCAGTGGCCCTCCGGTTCGTGGTGCTGGCCGACCGCCTCTACGACAAGGACGTGCCGATTCTCGCCTCCGGCGTGCCCTTCGACAAGCTCTTCACCGAAGAGATGATGTCGGGGGGCTATCTCAAGAAGTACTTCCGTGCCGTCTCCCGCCTGACGGCACTTGCGCGGGAAGCCCAGACGCACGAGGCGTCGTAGGCACGCGGGCCCACTCCGGACGCAGAAATGCCGGTCCCGCCTCTCAGCGGTACCGGCATCCCTGTGACGTATCTTGGTCAGTCCGGCCTGGCGCCGGCTGAGTTTCTAGGGTTGGTCCCCGACAACTCGGGCGGGCAGCTCGATGCGATCGAGTTCCCGGGCGCTCCTACCGTGACTGGCCGCGATGGCGTCGACTAAGGACACGGCCACCTCCTTTCCCTCAGGGAGCCAGTGCGCTCCACCACGAACGATGGTAGCCACGCACGGAGCGCAAGCCAACACCCTTTTTCCGCGAGCGAACGGAGGAGTCCCGGATACGCGAATGGCGCCCGCGAAGGGGCGCCATCTCAAGGGTGGGCGATACTGGGATCGAACCAGTGACCTCTTCCGTGTCAGGGAAGCGCGCTACCGCTGCGCCAATCGCCCGGGTCTGTCCCGGTTAACGAGAAGAGAGCGGACGACGAGATTCGAACTCGCGACATCCACCTTGGCAAGGTGGTGCTCTACCAACTGAGCTACGTCCGCAGGGGAGGCGCTGGCCTCTCCGTGGGCGATACTGGGATCGAACCAGTGACCTCTTCCGTGTCAGGGAAGCGCGCTACCGCTGCGCCAATCGCCCGGATTCCCAGACAGTGCTGGGAGTCAGGTTTCACCGAGGTGGGGACGGGATTCGAACCCGCGTATACGGCTTTGCAGGCCGCTGCCTCGCCTCTCGGCCACCCCACCGTGTTGGCACCCGTGAGGATGCTTCCGACAGTGTCCTGCGAGCGGACGACGAGATTCGAACTCGCGACATCCACCTTGGCAAGGTGGTGCTCTACCAACTGAGCTACGTCCGCGGGGGTTTCTGCACGTTCCGACTTTGCCTCTGGAAGATGGCTTCGGGCCGCGCTTCAACGAGTAAAGACTCTATAGGACCGGAGGGCAATGCACAAATCGCATCGCGCCCAGCCAACCCCCTCCTGATTTGAGATCCGGCCGTGCTGTGGGCTAAAGTCGGAGAGCGCTCGGCGACGGGTGTTCGTATGAAAGATGAGGGCGATTGGCGCAGTGGTAGCGCGCTTCGTTCACACCGAAGAGGTCACTGGTTCGAACCCAGTATCGCCCACCCGCGGGACCCCCGGACTATGTCCGGGGGTCCTTTCTCGTTGCCCGGGCCCCGATGAGGAGCGCTAATGATGTCAGACCCCTGTGAGAGGGTGCACGCATGACAGTCCCCGGCCTCGCCGCAGATTCCCCTGACGGCTTCGGGCGGATGTACAGGCGCTCACTCTCGGATGAGCCGACGGTTCCGTCGATCACCACCGTCATCGCCCAACAGCCGCTCGACCTCGACGGGTGGCGCAGCTATATGGCTGCACGCCATCTCGCGGATCATCCCGAGCTTCGAACCGCCCTCGACAGTCCAGCGAGGATTCGCCAGCTCGTGCGCACCGCCGTCGACGCGTCGGAGGAGTACGCCCGCGCGGCCGCCCAGCGTGGCGACCGGGTTCACGCGTTCGCCGAACAGCTCGCTCTGCGGGCGTTGGGCCGTCCACATCAGCTCGCGGAAGCGCGTGAACTCCTGCGCTCCCACGGCGAGGAGGCCTTCGCGCTCAACGTCGAGCGCTGGTGGGAGGCGTTCTCCGTCGAGCCGGTCGCCGCAGAGCAGACGGTCTGGAACACGACGCTCGGCTACGCAGGCACCCTCGACCTCGTGGCGCGCATCAACGGCCGTGTCTGCCTCGTGGACTACAAGACCAAGGGGACCACGCGGGACGGGCGCGTCAAGCCGCCGGACGAGAAGGTCGCCATGCAGCTCGTGGCCGGGATGAAAGCCGAAGAAGGCCTTCTCGATGCCGAGGCAGGGGAGTGGGAGCCATGGCGCTACGGCGAGGACCCCCTGCTCATTGCGGTGGCCGTGGGAGAGACCGAATTCGCGGCAGTGCGCGTGAACCCGGATGTCCGCCGTCATCACTGGCTCACCTTCTGCAGGCTTCGCCGTGTCTGGGACGCCCGGGTGGAGACGGCGGCGGCCGGCCGAACCCTTCTTCCCCTGCCGCCCCCGCCGATCGCCTAGCAGCAACCCCTCCCGACTAGACTCGTCCCCGTCCTTCCCTCTTGCTTCCCTCTTTCGTCGAAAGGCTCATCTCGCCATGGCAGTCCTGCCCATCCGGATCATCGGTGACCCCGTGCTGCGGACGCCCGCGGATCCCGTGACCGAGTTCGGGCCGGAGCTCGAACGGCTCGTGGCGGACATGATGGAGACCATGGAGGACGTCGACGGCGCGGGCCTTGCTGCTCCCCAGGTTGGCGTTGGACAGCGGGTCTTCACGTACCAGATCGACGGGCAGCGGGGGCACGTGGTCAACCCGGAGCTGACGCTGTCTGATGACTTCCAGGATGACGTGGTCGAGGGGTGTCTCAGCATTCCGGGCGTTGCGTTCCCCGTCCGTCGGCGGCGTTCGGTCGTCGTCAGGGGATTCGACCTGCAGGGGAATCCGGTTGAAATCGAAGCGCAGGGCATGCTTGCCCGTGCATTCCAGCACGAGACGGACCACCTGGACGGAGTCCTTTTTGTCGATCGGCTCGAGGGCGATGATCGTCGCGCGGCGTACCGCGCCATTCGTGGTTTGAACTACTCCTCGATCGCCGACCAGACCGTGACCAAGCGGTCCGCGCACGTCGGCTCTGCGTTTGGGACGGGAGGATCCTCTTCCGGGGCTTCCTTCAGCCGGGACTCGACCGCGTGAGGGTCCTGTTCGCGGGCACCCCGCGCGTCGCAGTCCCCTCCCTGGAAAGGCTCGTCACGGACCCCGGGATGGACGTCGTCGGGGTGCTGACCCGGCCCGACGCGCCGATTGGACGCAAACGCGTCCTCACGCCGTCGCCCGTCGCCGCTCGTGCCGCCGCGCTGGGACTGCCGGTGATCAAGGCAAGCCGCATCACGGCCGAGACCACGCAAGAGATCGCTGACCTCGAGCCGGATGTGGCCGCGATCGTCGCGTTCGGCGGGCTCGTGCCGCCTGCCGCGCTCGCCGTCCCCCCGCACGGATGGGTGAACCTCCACTTCTCGCTGCTGCCCGCGTGGCGTGGGGCGGCTCCCGTCCAGCACGCCGTGATCCACGGCGACGACGTCGTAGGAGCGTCCACCTTCAAGCTTGAAGAAGGTCTGGATACAGGGCCCGTGTACGGCACGATGGCGGTGACGCCGGAACAGGAGGCCACCTCCGGGGAGCTCCTGGAGGAGCTCGCGGCCAGCGGCGCCGAGCTTCTCGCGCGCACGCTCGAGGGCATTGCCGACGGCAGCCTCGTGCCGCGCCCGCAAGAGGGGGAACCTACGTACGCTCCTAAGCTCACGATCGAGGACGGACGGATCGATTGGAGCCAGCCCGCCGTCGCCATCCACCGGCGCGCGAGGGGGGTCACGCCCGAGCCGGGGGCCTGGACGGTGCTCGACGGGCAGCGGTTCAAGCTTGAGCCACCAAGGCTCCGCCCCGACGTCGGCGACCTCCCGATGGGCGAGCTGGCCTGGGATGGGAAGGTCCTGCTTGTGGGCACGGCGACGCATCCGGTGGAACTGATGCGCGTCCAGCCGGCAGGGAAGAAGATGATGGCAGCCGCCGATTGGGCCAGGGGCTCCTGGACCAGCGAGGGAATGAGGTTCTCGTGAACGGCTCACGCCGCAATGAGCGCGGACGCGAACGGAATCGCGGCACAGCGGCTCGTCGCCAATTCAGCCAACAGGCGCCCAGTCAGCGGTCTCGTTTCGCAGACCCGGCCCGGCTCGTGGCGTTCGAAGTGCTACGCGCTGTCTCGCGTGACGACGCCTACGCGAATCTGGTGCTGCCCGCGAGTATCCGCCACCACCGCCTCGACCGGCGGGACGCAGGCTTTGCCACCGAGCTCGCCTACGGAGCGCTGCGTGGTCAGGGAACCTACGACGCAATCCTTGCGCGCTGCGTCGACCGTCCCCTCGATCGACTCGACCCGGCGGTGCTCGATGTCCTCCGCCTCGGGGCCCACCAGCTTCTGGGCATGCGCGTCCCGCCTCACGCGGCCCTCAACCAGACGGTCGCCCTGACGCGCGCGGTGGTGGGTGCCGGACCCGCGTCTCTGGTCAACGCCGTGCTGCGCCGCGTGAGCGAGCATGACCTCGAGGACTGGCTTGCCGAGCTGGTCGCAGGCGCTAGCGACGAGGTCGAGGCGGCAGCGCTGCGCCACGCTCACCCATCGTGGATCGTTCGCGCCCTGCGGCAGTCACTGGTCGCGCACGGCCGGGCAGCGAACGAGATCGAGGACCTGCTCGAGGCGGACAACGCCGCCCCCGTGGTCAATCTGGTGGCACTTCCAGGCATAGGAACGCTCGACGAGGCCCTGCAGGACGGCGCGACGCCGGGGGAGCTCGTCGAAGGGTCCGCCCTCTCGGCAGGAGGGGACCTGGGCCGATGGGATGCCGTGCGCGGGGGCACCCTCCGCATCCAGGACGTCGGTTCCCAGCTGGTGGCGCGGGCGGTGGCTGCGGCGCCCGTCGAGGGAACGCGCAATTCCGGCGAACGCTGGCTCGATCTCTGCGCGGGACCCGGCGGCAAGGCTGCCCTCCTCGGTGCTCTCGCAGCCGAGCGAGGGGCGACGCTGCTGGCGAACGAGCCAGCCGAGCATCGGGCCGAGCTCGTCCGGCGCGCACTGCGCCCGGTACCGGAGAATGTCTGGTCGGTGAGAACCGGAGACGGGCGGACTCTCGCGCCCGAGCTCAAAGGAACGTTCGACCGGGTGATTGTCGATGTGCCGTGCAGCGGACTCGGCGCGCTCCGCCGTCGTCCTGAATCGCGCTGGCGCAGGACGCCCGGGGACGTGGCTGAGCTCGTACCGCTCCAACGGCAGCTGCTCGACGCCGCCATCGATGCGGCGGCGCCTGGCGGAGTCGTCGGCTATGTGACGTGCTCGCCCCATCCTGCAGAGACCGTCGCCGTTGTTGCCGACGCCCTGCGCAGGCGAGGGGACGTGGAGACGCTCGACGCCGGCGTCGTCCTCGACGCGGTGGCGCTCCGTCCGCTGGAGGCCGCCCACGACGGAACCGCCCAACTCTGGCCGCACGTCCACGGAACAGACGCCATGTTCCTCGCCCTCTTCCGCAAGCTACCCACCGAGGAGTCCTGAGTGAGCCGCTGCAGCATCCACCCCAGCATCCTGTCCGCTGACTTCGTGAACCTCGAGGCCGAGCTCGCCCGCATCTCCACCGCTGATGCCGTGCACGTCGACGTCATGGACAACCACTTCGTCCCCAACCTCACCCTCGGCCTTCCTGTTGTCGAGCGGATCCAGGAAGTGAGTCCGGTTCCCCTCGACGCCCACCTGATGATCTCGGAGGCGGATCGGTGGGCCCCGCTCTACGCTGACCTCGGGCTCGCGTCCGTGACGTTCCATGCAGAGGCAGCTGCCGCCCCCATCAAGCTCGCGCGAGAGTTGCGCGCCCGCGGCTCCAAAGCCGGGATGGCGCTCCGCCCCGCAACCGCCGTCGAGCCCTACCTCGACATGCTGACAGAACTCGACATGCTGCTCATCATGACCGTCGAGCCCGGATTCGGCGGCCAGGCCTTTCTCGACGTGATGCTTCCGAAGATTCGTCGTGCGCGCGCCGCCGTCGACGGCAGCGGCGCAAAGGTGGCAATCCAAGTCGACGGCGGCATCTCGGCTTCGACGATCGAACGCGCGGCCGAGGCAGGGGCGAATGTCTTCGTTGCCGGCTCGGCCGTGTACGGCGCCGACGACCCCGCAGGCGCCGTCGAGGCGCTGCGGGCCGCGGCAGAGGGCACCGTCCGCGCCTGAATCAGCCGCGCCCCCGCCGAGGTCGGGCCCGGTCGCGCTGAGGTCGGGCCCGGTGGCGCTGAGGTCGGGTCTGGTGGCGCTGAGGTCGGGTCTGGCGGCGCTGAGGTCGGGTCTGGCGGCGCTGAGGGTCGGGTCTGGTGGCGCTGAGGTCGGGTCTGGTGGCGCTGAGGTCGGGTCTGGTGGCGCTGAGGTCGGGTCTGGTGGCGCTGAGGTCGGGCCTTGCGGGTTAAGTGCAGGTTAAGTCCGACGACGGGTGGCGGCATCATTGAGAAATCCGCCCCCGGTCTTCGTGCGCCCGGAAGTCCCGATGTCGGCGGTGGGAGACCCGATGTCGGCGGTGGGGGACCCGATGTCGGCGGTGGGGGACCCGATGTCGGCGGTGGGGGACCCGATGTCGGGGGTGGGGGACCCGATGTCGGCGGTGGGGGACCCGATGTCGGGGGTGGAAGACCCGATGTCGGGGGTGGAAGACCCGATGTCGGCGGTGGGAGACCCGATGTGGGCGGTGGGGGCCCCGACGTCAACAGCGCAGATGACGTTCGTGACGCCGAACGTCACGAGCCTGCCTCAGGGTATGCCACAATGTCATTGGCCGTGGTCCTCCGTCCTCGGATAGGGAGCCATCGACCACCACGAATGAACGTGCTCCGGGGTCGGTGAAAGTCCGAACCGGCGGTAACAGTCCGCGACCCGGCGGTCCAGCTCGATGTGAACTGGGCTTCCGGTTGAACCGGTGGAATTCCGGTACCGACAGTCAAAGTCTGGATGGGAGAAGCACGTGCAGTCAGCGGTGCACCGTCAGCGGTGTGCCGCCTCTGTCGCAACCCCGGAGCCGCTGCGGTCCGGAAAGGAAGGTTGCGATGGACTCTCAGCAGTGGCTCTGCTCAAGCCTTAATTACCCCACGCCCGCCACGGCGGTCCGCGGATGAGCAATCCCGCAGGCTCTCAAGGAGCAGCTGGCCCGTCGTGGTCGCAACCCGACGCGTCGTTCATGCGCGTCGCGCTCCAACTCGCGACGCAGGGCGTCCGGGGAGCTAACCCGCTCGTCGGAGCGGTCGCGGTCGACCCTCAGGGCACGATTCTCGCCACAGGCTTTCACCGGGGTGCCGGTACTGCCCACGCCGAGGCGGATGCGATTGCCAATGCGGCACGCGACGGCGTGGAGCTTGCTGGGGCAACGATGTACGTCACTCTCGAACCGTGCAATCACGTAGGGCGAACAGGGCCGTGTGCACAGGCCCTCATCGAGGCAGGCATCTCTCGGGTTGTGTACGCCGTCGATGACCCGCACGACATCGCGTCCGGCGGAGCCCGTACTCTGCGGGCAGCAGGGGTCGCAGTCGAACCCGGACTCCTCGCGGACGAGGCCGAGGCGCTCAACGAGCGCTGGTTCGCAGCGGTCAGGGCAAGACGTCCTTTTGTGACGCTCCATATGGCCCAGACGCTCGACGCCCGCATCGCGGCAGAGGATGGCACGAGCCAATGGATCACGTGCCCCGAGTCGCTCGCGGACAACCACTCGCTCCGCGCCCGCATCGACGCCATCCTCGTCGGCAGCCAGACTGTCGTGATCGACGATCCGCGGCTCACCGCGCGATCCTCCGACGGAACGCCCCATGAGCATCAGCCCCTGCGCGCGGTGATGGGACTCCGTGACGTGCCGGAAGGCGCGGCCGTCCGAGGCGACGACGGCCGGTTCCGCCACCTGCGAACCCAGAACCCGGCAGAGGCACTCGCGGCGCTGTTCGATGTAGGCGTCCGGCACGTCATGGTCGAGGGAGGCTCCCGCATCATTGCCGCGTTCCTCGCAGCGGGACTCGTCGACGAGCTCATCGTCTACCAGGCACCCCTGATCCTCGGCTCCGGCAAGAACACCATCGCGGACCTCGGTATCCGAACACTCGCCGACGCCCAGCGGTGGGACTGGGACGAGAGCGGCGGGGGTGCGGTGCGCCGCCTCGGAGACGATCTTCGCCTCCACCTCCGACCCGTCGTCACCTCAGCGTCATCCGTCACCCCCGACCACATCCATCCCCTCGCGGAAGGAATCCACTGATGTTCACAGGGATCATCGCCGAGCGCGGCACCGTCGTCGCGGTCGATTCGACCGGAAAGAGCGCCGTCATCACGCTCTCTGCCCCTACACTCGCCGCGGATCTCCCGCTCGGCGGGTCGATCGCCGTCGACGGCTGCTGCCTCACGGCGACGAGCAACGACGGACACACCTTCACCGTAGACGTCATGGGGGAGTCCCTCGCGCGGACCACGATTGGCGGCCTCCAGGCGGGAGACACCGTGAACCTTGAGCGCTGCGTCCCCGCGGGCGGCCGTCTCGACGGGCACGTGGTGCAGGGGCACGTCGACGGGGTCGGGATCCTTGCCGAACGTGAACCGCTGGAGAACTGGCACAGGCTCCGGTTCTCGGTGCCCGGGAATCTTGCTCCCTATATCGCAGAGAAGGGATCAATAGCGGTCGACGGCGTCTCCCTCACCGTGACTGCCGTGAGCGCCCCAGAGGAGGGCGACCAGTGGTTCGAGGTCGGGCTGATCCCGGCAACGCTCTCGGAGACGGGGTTGGGGAGCAAGCCGGTCGGGGCGGCGGTCAATCTCGAAGTGGACGTGATGGCCAAGTACGCCGCACGCCTGATGGCCTTTCAGGGGGTGACGGCGTGAGCGCTCAAGCGCAGGCAATCCGGCTCGAGCCGGTTCAGGCCGCCGTGGACGCGCTCCGCGCCGGCAGGGCCGTCGTCGTCGTGGACGACGAGAACCGCGAGAACGAAGGCGACATCATCTTCGCCGCACAGTTCTCCACTCCGGCGCTCATGGGCTGGACGATCAGGCACACGTCCGGGGTGATCTGCGTTCCGCTCGCCGGCGAGATCGCGGACCGTCTGCTCCTGCCGCCGATGGTCGTGGACAATCAGGACGCGAAGGGAACCGCCTACACCGTCTCGTGCGATCTGCGGTCTGGCATCTCGACGGGCATCAGCGCGACGGACCGCTCCAAGACTGTGGTGGCCTTGGCGGACGCGAGTTCGACGGCGGCGGACTTCTCCCGCCCGGGGCATATATTCCCGTTGCGTGCGGTTGATGGTGGTGTGCTGGCTCGCCAGGGCCACACCGAGGCGGCCGTCGATCTCTGCCGTCTGGCAGGCTTGGCTCCTGTAGGAGTGATTGCAGAAGTGGTCCATGACGACGGAGAGATGATGAGGCTTCCCGCCCTTCGGGAGTTCGCTGACGAGCACGGATGCCCCCTCATCTCGATCGAGGACCTGGCACAGTTCGTGGCGACCCGCTCGGGCGCCGGGGAGGAATGATATGACCACCAGCACCGCCCCTGCCAACGGCGCGAGGCCGCGCAAACATCCCGTCTCTGCAGGTCCTATCGTCAAACTCCCGACGGCGTTCGGCGAGTTCGTGGCGCAGGCGTGGGTGGACGAGGAGACCGGTTCCGAGCACCTCGCCGTGAGCGCGCCGGAGCCTCCTGCCGACGGCGTTGCACCGCTTGTGCGCCTCCATTCCGAGTGCCTTACAGGCGATGTCTTCGGCTCGTACCGCTGCGATTGCGGCGAACAGCTCGCGTACGCGCTCGGCCGCATTCGTGAGGAAGGCGGCACGCTCCTGTACCTTCGGGGCCACGAGGGCCGCGGAATCGGCCTGGCCAACAAGATCAAGGCCTACGCCCTTCAGGAGGCGGGCTTCGACACGGTCGAGGCGAACGAGCAGCTCGGACTTCCGGTGGACGCCCGTTCGTACCATGCTGCCGCCCAGATCTTGGCGGAAATGGGCCTGACGCGCATCCGGCTGCTGAGCAACAATCCTGACAAGCAGAATCGGCTCGCGCAGGCGGGCGTGCACGTCGTCGAAATGGTGCGGACCGAGGTGCCCTCGCGCGCCGAGAACATCCGCTACCTGCAGACCAAGAAGGAGCGGATGTCCCACCTCCTCACGCTCGACGTGCAGGCGGCCCTCCCGACCGTCCACCACTCGGACAACGACTGACCCGAGCCCCTCAAGGTTCGGCAATCCGGCAAGACAGCTCAGGCAACCACAAAGACAAGGACCAGATCGACTCGTGAGCGGACACGGCGCACCCACCCTTTCCCTCGATGACCCCCAGCTTGCCGAGCTGCGGCTCGCCATCGTCGCCGCAAGCTGGCACACCCAGATCATGGACGGGCTGCTCGACGGCGCCCTCCGCGCGGCGAAGGATGCGGGCATTGACGCCCCGACCGTAGTGCGCGTCCCCGGCAGCTTCGAACTGCCGGTCGTCGCCGAGCGTCTCGCGACGGCGCATGACGCCGTCGTCGCCCTCGGTGTGGTCATCCGCGGCGGCACCCCGCACTTCGACTACGTCTGCCAGGCCGCGACGGTGGGGCTCACCGAAGTCAGCGTCCGAACAGGCGTCCCGGTCGGCTTCGGGGTGCTCACGTGCGACAACGAGCAGCAGGGCCTCGACCGTGCAGGCCTCCCGGGGTCGAGCGAGGACAAGGGGCATGAAGCAACGACGGCGGCGCTCCTCACCGCCGCGACGCTCCGCGGGCTGTGACAGGTCACACGCCTCCCCGACGACCGGATGGGGCTCCAAGCTCCAGTAGTCTTGACCCCGTGAAGGATTTCGAGTCGCTGTTCGCCGAGCTCAGCGAGAAGGCCGAGAGCCGTCCGGAGGGCTCGCGTACCGTCGCCGAGCTGGACTCGGGAGTCCATGGCATCGGGAAGAAGATTGTGGAAGAGGCGGCCGAGGTCTGGATGGCGGCAGAGTATGAATCCGATGTCGCCGCCGCCGAGGAAATCTCCCAGCTCCTCTATCACGTCCAGGTGCTCATGATCGCGAAGGGGCTCACGCTCAAGGACGTGTACACGCATCTCTAGCCGCGGCGCTTGCGCTTGTTCCCCGGTGGACTTGCGCGTCCCGCGGCCAGAAGCCGTCCTGCACCCTTCGAAACCAGAAAGACCACCATGCTCCGTGTAGCCGTCCCGAACAAGGGATCTCTTTCCGAGGCCGCCTCGTCCATGCTCTCGGAGGCTGGGTACCGCCAGCGCCGCGAGGGCCGCGAGCTTGTCATGCTCGATCCGGAGAACGACGTCGAGTTCTTCTTCCTCCGCCCGAGGGACATCGCCGTATATGTGGGGCAGGGAACGCTTGACGTCGGCATCACCGGCCGTGATCTGCTGATCGATGCCGAGGTCGAGGCAGAGGAGCTCCTCCCGCTGGGCTTTGCCTCGTCGACGTTCCGCTTCGCCGGTCCGGCGGGGGAGTTCACGTCGGTCGCGGAGCTGGACGGCCGTCGTGTTGCGACCAGCTACGACGGTCTGTTGCGGACCTACCTCGCCGACCAGGGCGTGAAGCCTGCTCGGATCGTGCGCCTCGACGGAGCAGTCGAATCTTCCGTCCGCCTCGGCGTTGCAGACGCGATCGCAGACGTCGTCGAGACCGGCAACACCCTCAAGGCCGCCGGGATGGAGGTCTTCGGAGAGCCGATCCTGCAGTCGGAGGCAGTCCTCATCGGGCGGAAGGGGCACGAACTCCCCGCGATCGAGGTTCTCATCAGGCGCCTTACCGGGGTGCTCGTGGCCCGCAAGTACGTCCTCATGGACTACGACGTCCGCAAGGAACTCGTCGAGCAGGCGTCTGCCCTCACTCCAGGACTCGAGTCGCCGACCGTGTCGCCGCTGCGCGACTCGGAGTGGGTCGCCGTGCGCTCGATGGTCCCCAAGAAGGACACGAACCGGGTCATGGACGAGCTGTACAGCCTCGGCGCCCGCGCCATCCTGGTGAGCAGCATCCACGCGTGCCGGATCTAGCACGGAAGTCTGAGAAGGAGGGGCCAGCCATGGGCGTCGCAGTCCGCGTCATCCCGTGCCTCGATGTCGATGCGGGACGCGTCGTCAAGGGAGTCAACTTCAAGGGCCTCCGCGATGCGGGAGACCCTGTGGAGCTGGCCCACCGATACGACAAGGCCGGCGCCGATGAGCTCACGTTCCTCGATGTCACCGCGTCCTCCTCCGAAAGGGAGACGACGTTCGACGTCGTGCGCCGCACAGCCGAGGAAGTCTTCATCCCGCTGACCGTAGGCGGCGGGGTCCGCGGGGTCGCTGAAGTGGACAGGCTTCTGCGCGATGGGGCGGACAAGGCGTCGATCAACACGGCGGCTATCGCGCGTCCCGATGTCATCGACGAGATCACGCGTCACTTCGGGTCGCAGGTGCTTGTCCTCTCAGTCGATGCGCGCCGCGTGCAGGGCGATACGAGGACCGCTTCTGGCTTCGAGGTCACCACGCACGGCGGTCGGCGCGGAACCGGCATCGACGCGGTGGCCTGGGCCAAGGAGGCCGCCGATCGGGGTGTGGGGGAGATCCTCCTCAACTCCATCGACGCGGACGGCACGAAGGAAGGGTTCGACCTTGAGCTCATCCGCCTGATCCGGGCGGCCGTCACGGTTCCGCTCATCGCATCGGGCGGCGCTGGCGCCCCCGAGCACTTCCCGCCTGCCATCGAGGCGGGTGCGGACGCCGTGCTCGCGGCCTCCGTCTTCCACTTCGGCCCCGTTGACATGATTGCGAAGGTCAAGTCTGCCATTCGCGCGGCTGGCTTCGACGTCCGGTGAGGCCGACCCCGCCGAGCTCGACTGGGCGGAGTAGGCGCGATTAGGCCTGGGGAACCGGACCGGACTCCGACCACCGATCGCCGAGGAACGACGGCAGCTCACTGCGGTCCGCGACCGTGTAGATCGTCTCGGCTCCTTCGAGGAACGCCTCTTCGGCCAGGGCGGCGAGCAGCGCCGGCCCGAAGTCCTCGGGGGTGAAACCCGCCTCGAATTCGAAGCGGCCGACGACGGCGAGTCTCTCCCCGAACGCGATTCTCGCCCTGCCTGCTGGGCGGCCGAATTGGGTCACCTCGACGACGTCGAAGTCGCCCATCGGTGCCCCCACGACGTCGCCGCCTTCGGGCAGCTTGGCGGTCTGGTCGACGTCGGAGGTGGGGATCGCGAAGACCGTGGCTTCGCCGTCGGCAGGGGATTCTTCGCCATTCACGGCAAGCCACAACGGGGCCACGGACTTCCAGACTTCGTCGAAGGCGGGCATGACCTCATCCTGCCACGCCTCAGGGACTCGCGGGGCGGAGCCTCAGGGGCCGACGTCGGCCGTTGTGAGGAGGGCGACGGCGTCGGGCTGGCCTTCGAACGTCACGAGTGCGTGCGATCCTCGGCCGGTGGCGTGCAGCAGAAGCTCGCCGGGCTCTCCGACAATCGCGACAGAGACCGGCGCCCGCTTGGCGACGTGCCTGGGCCCATGCGGGCTCACGAGGACGATGCCGAGGTCCACCCCTCGGTAGAGGATCGCGGCCTGACGCACGAGGTGCTCCCACAGCGCGTCCGCATATGCCTCGTCGAGCGCGCGGGGCGCCCAGCGCTCCGTCGCCCGCCGGACGTCCTCCGTATGCACGAAGAACTCCGCGAGGTTGGCGGCTTCGTCGAGCCGCGGGATGCGCAGCGGCGAGGCCTTCGGGGGACCCGCCCGGAACGACGCGACGAGCTGCCCGTACTTCTCGGTCGTCGCATGCTCGGCGGCGAGGCGCGAGGCTGCCGCGTCCGAGACGCCTCGAAGGCCTCGCACCAGCAGGCCGAACCCCACCCGCGCACTTCGCTCGCGCAGATACAGGTGCGCGGCGAGCTCTTTCGTGCTCCACCCTTCGCAGAGGGTGGGCGCGGCAGGACCGGCCGCGAGCAGGGTCTCGGCCAAGACTTCCCGGGAGGGCGGAACGAAGTGCATCACAAGCGAAACTAGCATGCGGGCGGGCGCACGCGCGCGGGCGAAATGTACATCCCGACCCCACTAGACTTGTGGGGATGCCTGAACAGAATGACCCCTCCCTCCGTGAAGCTGACGGCGCGCCCGTGAGCCTCCCAGCTGACGTCGCCGACCGACTCAAGCGCGACGACGCTGGGCTGGTTGCTGCCGTCGTCCAGCAGTTCGACAGTCGCGAAGTGCTCATGGTGGGCTGGATGGACGACGAGGCCCTCCGACGGACGTTGACGTCCGGGCGTGTGACCTTCTGGTCGCGGTCCCGACAGGAATACTGGCGCAAAGGCGACACGTCCGGGCATGTCCAGTGGGTCAAGGCAGTGTCGCTCGACTGCGACGGCGACGCCCTCCTCGTCCAAGTGGATCAGGTGGGTGCGGCGTGCCACACCGGCACTCGGACCTGTTTCGACGGCCGGGAGCTCCCCGCCGTCGTCGGAACGGCCTGACCGGCGCCAGCTCCAGCTCCCATCCACCGCCCGCCCCAGAAAGGCACCCCACTCAAGCCATGCTGGACCTTGGAGTCATCGAACCGACGCTCGGCGAGTTCCGCAGGCTTGCCGCGGACCGAAGAGTCATCCCCGTGCGCGTCAAGCTCCTCGCTGATGCAGAGACGCCGATCAGCCTCTACCGGAAGCTCGCAGACGGGCACCCCGGCACCTTCCTCTTCGAGTCGGCGGCAGTGGGCGGTTCGTGGTCGCGCTATTCGTTCATCGGCGCGCGGTCGCGGGCCACGCTCACGAGCCGAGGCGGCGAGGCCTACTGGATCGGGGAGCCCCCTGTGGGGGTCCCCACCGGCGGAAATCCGCTTGAGGCCCTCCGCGACACCGTCGCCGCGCTCCGCACCGAGCGTTTCGACGGGCTGCCGCCCCTCACCTCGGGGATGGTGGGCTTCGTGGGCTGGGAGGCGGTCCGCCGGTGGGAGAAGCTGCTCTCGCCCCCAGAGGACGACCTCGAGCTGCCCGAGCTCGCCATGAACCTGGTCACCGATCTGGCGGTCCACGACAACGTCGACGGGACAGTGACGCTCGTCGCCAACGCGATCAACTTCGACAACAGCAGCGAGCGCGTCGACGAGGCTTGGCGCGACGCCGTCGAGCGGCTCTCCCGGATGGTCGAGCGCGTCCTCGAGCCTGCGCCGTCGGCGGTGTCCATCCTCGGACCGATCGTGGACTACCGCGACAAGGTCGAGGAGAACTGGGAGGAGTCGGGATACCTGTCCGCGATTGCCCGGGGCAAAGAGGCAATCGTCGACGGCGAAGTCTTCCAGGTGGTCATCTCCCGGCGGTTCGAGCTCGACTTCAACGCGCCGCCGCTCGACGTCTACCGGGTGCTGAGGGCTATGAACCCGAGCCCCTACATGTATCTGCTGAGCCTCGCAGACGCCGACGGCCGCGAGTATTCGATCGTCGGTTCCTCTCCCGAGGCCCTCGTGACCGTGAAGGGCGATCAGGTGGTGACCCATCCGATTGCCGGTTCGCGTCCTCGCGGTGCGACCGTCGAAGCCGACCGCGCACTGGCCGAGGAGCTGCTAGCAGACGACAAGGAGCGGGCCGAGCACCTCATGCTCGTCGACCTCGCTCGCAACGACCTGTCGAAGGTCTGCCGGCCGGGCACGGTCGAGGTCAGCGAGTTCATGGAGGTCGAACGCTTCAGCCACATCATGCATCTCGTCTCGACCGTCGACGGCCACCTCCGGCCGGACGCCACGGCCTACGACGTTTTGGCGGCGGCGTTCCCTGCTGGAACTCTTTCGGGTGCCCCCAAACCCCGTGCCCTGCGGCTCCTCGACGAAGTCGAGCCCCGGAGGCGGGGCGTGTACGGCGGCGTGGTGGGGTATTTCGACTTCGCAGGGGACATGGACATGGCCATCGCGATCCGGACAGCGCTGCTGCGCGAGGGCCGGGCGTACGTCCAGTCCGGAGGTGGGATCGTGGCCGACTCAGATCCGGTGGCCGAGGCGCTCGAATCCGTCAACAAGGCGGCCGCTCCCTTGCGTGCCGTGCACACCGCGTCCGCGCTGCGATCTGCGGCGACACTTCCCGGCATCGGGAGCGGGATCTGATGACGGCCGAAGCCGGCGGCAGCGGATCCCTGCCCGCTCAGGAGCCGCCTCGCGTCGAGCCCCGGACGGTCCCGCCGTGGGCCCGGAAATCGACGGTGGTCGGGCTGAGCGTCCTGTTCGCGCTGCTCGCTTTTGGCGCAACGACCCAGACGTGGGTGGATGCGGAAGTCCAAGGTGCTGCGGTGAGGACCGCGCCTGTCACGGTGCCGGGAAGCCAGGCGGCCACCGCGGTGACCGCTCTCGCGCTCGTCGGCCTCGCGGGCACACTCGCCGCCGCAGTGGCTGGGAGGATCGGGCGCGCGGTCTCAAGCGCCGTCGTCGTCCTTGCCGGCTTCGGCGTCGCGGCCGCATGCTTTGCGGTGATCGCGGACCCGCGTGGAGCGGCAGACAGCTCCATCGCCAAGGCAACCGGTGTGTCCGGCGGCCCCGCCTCCACGACGCTCACCTGGTTCCCCGCCGCTGCCGCCGCCGCAGGAATCGTCCTGGCCCTCTGCGGCGTCCTCGCCCTGGTCGCCTCCCGCCGCTGGCCAACCAGAACGAAGTACGACGCCGGCCAGGGGGCTTCTCCACGCCCCGGCAGGGAGTCGAAGGTCGCCGAGGGCGACGGCGCGGAGCCTGCCTCCACCTCAGGCCGCGTGGACGAGATCGACGGGTGGGACCGCCTCACCAAGGGCGAGGATCCGACCACCTGAGCCGGCCAGCCATCGGAAGATGGCAGAATGGCCGTTAGAACCCCTATCGAGGAGAAGAAGGACATGAGCAACGCGAGCGGTTCCCAGGGCAGCACCAAGGTGGTCCTCCACGGCGAGGACCTCGGACACGGGAACAGCCCGGCCGCGTGGACGTGCGTCTTCATCATGCTGATTGGCTCGCTCGTCTCCTGCATCGCGTTCGTCATCGCGAACTCCCCGATCTTCTGGGCTGGCGTCGTGATCGTCGTGATCGGTCTCATTGTGGGCTGGGCCATGCGTCGCGCGGGCTACGGCGTGGGCGGCAGCAAGCTCAAGAACAGCCACTGATGGCGACGGTCCTCGATGACATCATCGCGGGCGTCCGGGAAGACCTCGAGACACGGCGGCGAACCCTCTCGCTGAACGAGGTCAGGGAAGCCGCGGCGGACCGTCAGCCGGCTCTGGATGCCTTCGCCGCCCTCGGTGGGGCCGCGAACCCTCGAACCGAGCTCAAGGTCATCTCCGAGGTCAAGCGCCGCAGCCCGTCGAAAGGCGACCTGGCGGCGATCGGGGACCCAGCCGAGCTTGCCCGGCAGTACGCCGACGGGGGAGCTGCCGTCATCAGCGTCCTCACCGAGCAGCGGCGGTTCAACGGGAGCCTCGCAGACTTCGACGCCGTGCGCGCCGCTGTCCCGACCCCGCTCCTGCGCAAGGACTTCACGGTCGACGAGTACCAGATCCACGAGGCCCGTGCCCACGGGGCGGATCTCGTGCTGCTCATCGTCGCCGCGCTCGACGACGCCGAGCTCAAGGGCTTCCTCGAGCTCACGCACGACCTCGGCATGAACGCTCTCGTAGAGACGCATACCGAGGAGGAAATCGATCGCGGCCTTGCGGCCGGCGCCCGCATCCTCGGGATCAATGTGCGGAACCTCAAGACGCTCGACGTCGACCGCGGAGTCTTCGGCCGCCTTGCCAGCCGCATTCCGACTGGGCCGGTGATCGTGGCCGAGTCCGGCGTCCGGAGCCCCGAGGATGTCGCGGAGTACGCGGGCCTGGGCGCCAATGCCGTTCTCGTCGGGGAGGCGCTCGTGACTCACGGCTCCCCCCGGGAACGGATCGAAGAATTCCAGCGCGCAGGAGCCGCGGCAATCGCCGGGCGCCTTGCGGCGCACTGAGCCGGCCAACCATGCCCGGTCACCCGGGCACCCCCGCCGGCAGACCTCAACAAGGACGGTGAAACTGGTGTCCGAGAATGTGCCAGAAGCAGCCGTGACGGGAGCCAAGGCCCCGAGCACGGAAACGAATGAAGCGAACGGCCAGCCGGCCGACGCGTTCCTCGCGGGAAGCCTCCGCCACGCCGCCGGGCCGTACTTTGGCTCCTACGGGGGCCGATGGATGCCCGAGTCGCTCATCGCAGCACTCGACGAGCTCGAGGAGACCTTCGAGAAGGCGAAGCAGGACCCCGACTTCCTCGCGGAGATCGCGGAGCTCAACCGGAACTACTCCGGCCGCCCCTCGCTCCTCACGGAAGCCAAGCGCTTCTCACAGCACGCGGGCGGGGTTCGGGTCTTCCTCAAGCGCGAGGACCTCAATCACACCGGTTCGCACAAGATCAACAACGTCCTCGGACAGGCCCTGCTGGCCAAGCGCATGGGCAAGACCCGCATCATCGCGGAGACCGGGGCGGGCCAGCACGGCGTAGCCAGTGCGACGGCGGCCGCTTTCCTCGGGCTCGAATGCGTGGTGTACATGGGGGCTGAGGACTGCCGGCGGCAGGCCCTCAACGTAGCCCGCATGCAGCTCCTCGGCGCCACTGTAGTCCCGGTGACGAATGGCTCGCAGACCCTCAAGGACGCCATCAACGACGCCCTCCGGGACTGGGTCGCCAACGTGGACACGACGCACTACCTGCTCGGCACCGCGGCCGGCGCCCACCCCTTCCCGGCTCTGGTCCGCTTCTTCCATGAGGTCATCGGGGAGGAGGCGCGCGAGCAGGTCCTGGCCCAGACCGGCCGGCTGCCCGACGCCGTCTGCGCGTGCATCGGCGGCGGTTCGAACGCCATCGGGATCTTCCACGGCTTCCTCGACGATGCATCAGTGCGCCTGTACGGTTTCGAGGCCGGCGGCGAAGGGGTCGAGACGGGGAAGCACGCAGCGACGATCACGCTCGGCCGCCCCGGCGTCCTCCACGGCGCCCGGTCCTACCTCATGCAGGACGATGACGGTCAGACGATCGAATCGCACTCCATCTCGGCGGGACTGGACTACCCCGGCGTCGGCCCGGAGCACTCCTACCTCCACGACATCGGCCGCGTCACCTACGAGCCGATTACAGACACGGAAGCCATGGACGCCTTCAGCGTCCTGTGCCGGACCGAGGGCATCATCCCAGCCATCGAGTCCTCGCACGCTCTGGCGGGCGCGATCAAGGTCGGGCAGCGGCTCGCAGCCGAGGGCGGCGACCCCGCCGAACGCGTCATCATCGTGAACCTGTCAGGGCGCGGGGACAAGGACGTCCAGACGGCGGCCGAGTGGTTCGGCATGCTGGACGAGAACGGCCAGGTCAAGGGCACCACACTGTCCACGCGGCGCCCGAAGGGCTTCGTTCAGGAGCACGGTGGAACGGAGGAGCAGGCATGAGCGCCATCGGTCAGGCATCCGTGGGCAGGGCGACGGAGAGCAAGGCGGCGGCAGCCATCGACCGGGCCAAGGCCGAGGGTCGAGCGGCCCTCGTCGGCTACCTCCCGGCTGGATATCCGAGCGTTCCGGAGAGCATCGAGGCGGCCATCCAGCTGGC
The DNA here is from genome assembly GCF_005876955.1 of Sinomonas gamaensis. Lineage (GTDB taxonomy): Bacteria > Actinomycetota > Actinomycetes > Actinomycetales > Micrococcaceae > Sinomonas > Sinomonas gamaensis. Next base: position 294,882 of record NZ_SSCL01000002.1, on the reverse strand, counting down.
ACGGAACGGTGCAGACATCATCGAGATCGGCATCCCGTATTCGGACCCGGTCATGGATGGGAGCGTGATCCAGGCCGCGACCACGGAGGCATTGGCCAACGGCTTCCGCGTCGCCAGCGTGTTCGAAGTCGTGAAGGCCGTGACCGAGGCGACTGATGCGGCCGTCCTGGTGATGACGTATTGGAACCCTGTCATGCGCATGGGCGTGGACGACTTCGCGCGCCGTCTCGCGGAGGCCGGAGGCGCAGGCCTCATTACGCCCGACCTGATCCCTGACGAGGCGTCGGAGTGGTTCGAGGCCTCGGAGAAGTACGGCCTGGACCGGGTCTTCCTCGTGGCCCCGTCGACGACCCCTGAACGGATGTCCATGACCGTCGGGGCCACGCGCGGCTTCACGTATGCCGTCTCGCTCATGGGCGTCACCGGTGCGAGGGCGGCAGTCGACGAGAGCGCCCAGCGCGTCGTCGCGGAGGCCCGCGCGGCAGGGGCCGAGCGCGTGTGCGTGGGCCTTGGGGTATCCAATGCCGAGCACGTGCGCGAGATCGCCGCCTACGCTGACGGCGTGATCGTCGGCACCGCGATCGTGGGAGCGCTCCGGGACGGTGGTCCCGACGCCGTTGGGCAGCTTGCCGCGGAACTGAGCAGGGGACTCCCAAGGGCGGCAGCCGCGTCGTGACGGAAGGGGTGGCATTCGTGCCACCCCTTCTCGTCAGGGTTGACCATCTGCGAATTCGGGCCACGGTAACAGAAGATGCAGGAAAGGCCATGCCGGTTCAGCATGTGGACGCTTCCGTCTCGAAATACGACGGCCATGGTAATGTTGCCCTCCGAGCCGAACTCGATGATCCGCGTCCCGCATCTCAGGACGCGAGGCACTCAGCGATGTACGACGGCAAGTAGGGCTTAGGCCACGCTAGCCACGCTCCGGGCCACCGCCCGCAAGCGAAGCTCGCACCACAATGGCGTGGACTACCGGCCGCGGGACCCCTTCCCCAGGCCCACGTAGGCGGGAGTCCGACGCTGTTCGACGGCGCGGGGCCGACCCTACAATTTCCAGTAATCAGCGCCGTGCTGGGTCCCGTCGTGGCCGAGCAACGCGGGGCCAGCGTTGTCCCCTGTCGCGAATCGATCAGGAGGAAGGACGTTTCGTCATGACTCACCCGACACACGGCACCGCCGTCGACCCTTCGACTGGAGGAGCTGTCTCGCCCTTCGAGCGATTCTCAGCCCTTCCGCCCTCGGCAGGTCTCTACCGTGCGGACCAGGAGAAGGACGCCTGCGGTCTCGCGATCGTTGCGACCCTCCGGGGCGAAGGCGGGCATGACATTGTCGACGCCGCCCTGCACGCCCTGAGGGCGCTCGAGCACCGCGGTGCCGTTGGCGCCGACGAGGGGACGGGCGACGGCGCGGGCATCCTGCTCCAGATCCCGGACGGGTTCTTCCGCGCCGTCGTGGACTTCGAGCTGCCCGCTCTGGGCCAGTACGCCGTCGGCATCGCGTTCCTCCCCGCCGAGGATCGCGAGGACGCTGCAGCGCGCGCCGGCATCGAGGCGTTGGCTGAGGCCGAAGGCCTTGCCGTTCTGGGCTGGCGCGAGGTACCCGTCGTGGCCGAGCTCGTCGGCTCGATGGCCCGCGCCTGCATGCCGCGCTTCGCCCAGCCGTTCTTCGCTTCCGCGACCGGCGAGCAGCTCGAGCGGAACGACCTCGACGCGCGGGTCTGGCGCATACGCAAGCGGGCCCAGAACAAGCACGGGGTCTACTTCCCGTCGCTGTCGTCGCGGACCATCGTGTACAAGGGCATGCTCACCACGGCACAGCTCGAGCCGTTCTACCCGGACCTGTCCGATGACCGCCTGACCACCAAGCTCGCGATCGTCCACTCGCGCTTCTCGACGAACACGTTCCCCTCCTGGCCCCTCGCCCAGCCATTCCGCACCATCGCCCACAACGGCGAGATCAACACGGTCAAGGGCAACAGGAACTGGATGCGGGCCCGGCAGTCCCAGCTCTCGAGCCCGCTCTTGGGCGACGTTCCCGAGGAGCTCTTCCCGATCTGCACGCCCGGTGCCTCTGACTCGGCTTCGTTCGACGAGGTCGCGGAGCTGCTGTGGCTCTCCGGCCGTCCGATCACGCACGCGATCATGATGATGATCCCTGAGGCGTGGGAGAACCACGCGACAATGGATCCTGCCCGGCGTGCGTTCTACGAGTATCACTCCCTTCTCATGGAGCCCTGGGACGGGCCCGCCGCCGTCTCGTTCACGGATGGCGCGCTCGTCGGGGCCACGCTCGACCGCAATGGCCTGCGTCCGTGCCGGTACTGGGTTACCGAAGACGGCCTTGTGGTATTCGCCTCCGAGGTCGGCGTCGTGGACGTCGAGCCCTCGAAGATCGTCAAGAAGGGCCGCGTCTCGCCCGGCAAGATGTTCGTCGTGGACACGGAGGCCGGTCGGATCATCGACGACTCCGAGGTCAAGGCGGAGATCGCCGGCTCGAACCCGTGGCAGGAGTGGGTGGACCAGAACGTCATCCGCCTCGCCGACCTGCCCGAGCGCGAGCACGTCATCCACACCCCCCAGTCCGTCAACGTGCGCCAGCGCACCTTCGGCTACACCCAGGAGGAACTCCGCATCCTGGTCGGCCCGATGGCCCGCACGGGCGCGGAACCGATCGGTGCCATGGGTTCGGACACGCCGGTTGCGGTGCTGTCGAAGCGGCCGCGGCTCCTGTTCGACTACTTCGTGCAGTCCTTCGCCCAGGTGACGAACCCGCCGCTCGACGCGATCCGCGAGGAGCTCGTCACCAGCCTCAACGGCGCTATTGGCCCGAACGGAAACCTGCTCAGCATGGGCCAGGTCAAGGAGAAGCAGGTCATCCTGCCGTTCCCCGTGATCAACAACGACCAGCTGGCGAAGGTCGCGAACATCGAGAATCAGGACGGCGACAGGATCGCCGTCAAGATCCGCGGCCTCTACCGTCCGGAGGGCGGTGAGGCGGCCCTCCGTGCCCGTCTCACCGAGATCTGCGAGCAGGTTTCGGGTGCGATCAACCGGGGCGTCCAGTACGTGGTGCTCTCGGATCGCGACTCGAATGCCCAGTGGGCCCCGATCCCGTCGCTGCTGCTCGTCTCCGCCGTCCACCATCACCTGCTCCGCAGTGCCAATCGCACCAAGTGTGCGCTCGTGGTCGAGGCTGGCGACGTGCGCGAAGTGCACCACGTCGCGGTCCTGATCGGATACGGCGCCTCGGCGGTGAACCCTTACCTGGCCATGGAGTCGGTCGAGGAGCTCATCCGCTCGGGCGACCTGCCGGGCGTCACGCCAGAGGACGGCGTCTACAACCTCATCAAGGGCCTCGGCAAGGGCGTCCTCAAGATCATGTCCAAGATGGGCATCTCGACTGTGGCCTCCTATTGCGGAGCGCAGACCTTCGAGGCGCTCGGCCTGTCCCAGGACCTGGTGGACGAGTTCTTCGCGGGGACCCACAGCCAGCTCGGCGGTGTGGACCTCGACGTCATTGCCGCCGAAGTAGCCGCGCGCCACGAGATGGCGTATCCGCCCTCGGGGATCGAGCAGCCGCACCGGCCGCTCATGAACGGCGGCGAGTACCAGTGGCGCCGCGACGGCGAGCCGCACCTGTTCAATCCCGAGACCGTCTTCCGGCTCCAGCACTCCACGCGCGAGCGCCGCTACGACGTGTTCAAGGCGTACACCCAGGGCGTCGACGACCAGTCGAAGAACCTGATGACTCTCCGCGGCCTCCTCGCCTTCCGCGAGGGACTGCGGGCTCCGATCTCGATCGACGAGGTTGAGCCGGTCTCGAGCATCGTCAAGAGGTTCTCGACGGGTGCCATGAGCTACGGCTCGATCTCCAAGGAGGCCCACGAGACGCTCGCCATCGCGATGAACCGTCTCGGAGCGCGCTCGAATACGGGCGAGGGCGGCGAGGATGTGGACCGCCTGCTCGATCCTGAGCGGCGTTCGGCGATCAAGCAGGTTGCGTCGGGACGTTTCGGCGTCACGAGCCTGTACCTCACGAACGCGACCGATATCCAGATCAAGATGGCCCAGGGTGCGAAGCCCGGCGAGGGCGGCCAGCTCATGGCCCAGAAGGTCTACCCGTGGGTGGCGCGCACGCGCCACTCGACCCCGGGCGTGACGCTCATCTCTCCGCCTCCGCATCACGACATCTACTCGATCGAGGACCTTGCGCAGCTGATCTACGACTGCAAGCGGTCCAACCCGAGCGCGCGGGTCCACGTGAAGCTCGTCTCCGAGGTGGGGATCGGCACGGTCGCCGCTGGCGTGACCAAGGCGAAGGCCGACGTCGTCCTCGTCTCGGGGCACGATGGCGGAACCGGCGCCTCGCCGCTCAACTCGCTCAAGCACGCGGGCGTCCCCTGGGAGCTTGGGCTTGCCGAGACGCAGCAGACGCTCATGCTCAACGGTCTCCGCGACCGCGTGGTGGTCCAAGTCGACGGGCAGCTCAAGACCGGGCGCGATGTGGTGATCGCTGCGCTGCTGGGGGCCGAGGAGTTCGGCTTCGCGACGGCTCCGCTCGTGGTGTCAGGCTGCATCATGATGCGCGTCTGCCACCTGGACACGTGCCCGGTTGGCGTCGCGACGCAGAATCCCGAGCTCCGTGCGCGCTTCTCGGGCAAGCCCGAGTTCGTGGTGAACTTCTTCGAGTTCATCGCGGAGGAGATCCGGGAGATCCTCGCCCAGCTCGGCTTCCGGTCGCTCGAGGAGGCGATCGGCCGCTCCGAGTTCCTCGACACCAAGGACGCGATCGACCACTGGAAGGCCGATGGACTGGACCTCTCGCCGATCCTGGCGGGCCTGGACTTCGACGAGGATGCGCCGCTCCGGAACCTCACGGGGCAGAACCACGAGCTCGACAAGCACTTCGATGTTCAGCTCATTGAGATGGCGCAGGAGGCGCTCACCGACCGCAGCCCGGTCAAGATCAGCCTCCCGGTGGTGAACACCGACCGGTCTGTGGGCACAATGCTCGGGCACGAGGTCACGCGCACCTTTGGGACGGACACCCTGGCTAAGGACACGATCGACGTGACCCTGACGGGCACGGCCGGGCAGTCCCTTGGGGCGTTCCTGCCCGCGGGGATCACCCTGCGGCTCTTCGGCGACTCGAACGACTACGTCGCAAAGGGCCTCTCGGGTGGCCGCGTCATCGTTCGCCCGGATCGTTCGAACGTGTTCGCGGCGGAAGACAACGTGATCGCCGGCAACGTCATCGGCTACGGCGCAACGAGCGGCGAGATCTTCCTCCGCGGAACCGTCGGCGAGCGGTTCCTCGTTCGGAACTCGGGCGCGACAGCCGTGGTCGAGGGCATCGGCGATCATGGCTGTGAGTACATGACCGGTGGCCAGGCGGTGATCCTGGGCCGCACGGGCCGCAACTTCGGCGCGGGGATGTCCGGGGGCACGGCCTTCGTGCTCGACCTGGAGCCCACGAGGGTCAACACGCTGGCCGTCGACTCCGGGGAGCTTCTGCTGCTGGAGCTCGACGACGAGGACCGCGACATCGTGCGGAACCTCATCGCAACGCACGTCGAGGAAACGGGCTCGCAGCTCGCAGAGCGCCTGCTCGACAACTTCGACGACACCGCTGCCCGCATGACGAAGGTGCTGCCGCGTGACTACGCGGCGGTGCAGCAAACCCGTCTCGGAGCCCTCGAAGAGGGCCTTGATCCGGACGGGGAGGAAGTTTGGTCTCGCATTCTGGAGGTGACCGGTGGCTGATCCACGCGGATTCCTGAAGGTTCGGCAGCGTGAGACGCAGCCGCGCCGTCCCGTCCCCGTCCGCATCATGGACTGGAAGGAAGTGTACGAGGCCCAGGAGAACGGCGTTCTGAAGCGCCAGGCCAGCCGGTGCATGGACTGCGGGATCCCCTTCTGCCACCACGGCTGCCCGCTCGGGAACCTCATCCCCGAGTGGAACGACCTCACGTGGCGCGGCAAGGAGGCGGACGCGAGCGAGCGTCTCCACGCGACGAACAACTTCCCGGAGTTCACGGGGCGTCTGTGTCCTGCTCCCTGCGAGTCGGCCTGCGTCCTCGGCATCAACCAGCCGGCCGTGACCATCAAGCAGATCGAGGTGTCGATCGCGGAGCAGGCGTTCGAGGGCGGGCTAGTTGAGCCGCTTCCTCCCGCGCGCCTCACGGGCAAGACAGTCGCCGTGGTCGGCTCCGGCCCTGCGGGGCTCGCCGCCGCGCAGCAGCTCACGCGCGTCGGGCACACCGTCGCCGTGTACGAGCGCGATGACCGGATCGGCGGCCTCCTTCGGTACGGGATCCCCGACTTCAAGATGGAGAAGGAGGTCCTGGACCGCCGCCTCGAGCAGATGAAGGCCGAGGGCACGCGGTTCCGCGCCGGCGTCGACGTGGGCCGCGACGTCAGCTGGGACCAGCTTCGCCGGCGGTACGACGCCGTCGTGGTGGCCACTGGCGCAACCCAGCCGCGCGACCTCAAGATCCCGGGTCGGGAGCTCGACGGCGTCCACTTCGCCATGGAGTACCTCGTGCAGGGCAACCGGGTGGTCGCCGGCGACGAGGTCGAGAATCAGATCGACGCGCGGGGCAAGCACGTGGTGATCCTCGGCGGCGGTGACACAGGCGCCGACTGCCTCGGCACCGCTCATCGCCAGCAGGCGGCGTCGGTGACGACTCTCGCCATCGGCAAGCAGCCGCCGTCGGAACGCCCCGGTCATCAGCCGTGGCCCATGTTCCCGACGCTGTTCGAGGTCGCGAGCGCCCACGAGGAGGGCGGGGAGCGGACCTACCTCGCCTCCACCGTCGAGTACATCGGCGAGAACGGCAAGGTGACTGGCCTCAAAGTGGCGGAGACGGAATACGTCGACGGCAAGAGGCTTCCCAAGGCGGGCACCGAGCGGATCATCCCCGCGGACCTCGTCCTGCTCTCGCTGGGCTTCACCGGTGCCGAGGAGTCGGGCCTTCCCGAGCAGATCAACGCGCCGTTCGACGAACGAGGAAACGTCGCGCGCGACGGCGAGTACATGACGGCGACGCCGGGCGTCTTCGTCGCGGGCGACGCGGGGCGAGGCCAGTCGCTCATTGTCTGGGCCATCGCCGAAGGGCGCGCCTGCGCCTCAGAGGTGGACAAGTACCTCATGGGCAGCACGATCCTGCCGGCGCCGGTTGCGCCGACGGACCGCGCGATCGCGGTCCTCTGATCCGCTCTGCAGGGTCCCCGAACGACAGCTCGGGGGCCCTGCGTGCTGTGAGGGGCCGGACTCTCGCAGCAGCTTTCACACAGCACGAAAGTTCATTCCCCGGACATCCCCGTTCCCCACACAACCCCTAGGGTGAGGTATATGAGACGAGCGAAAATCGTTGCCACGTTCGGCCCCGCGATCTCGAGCTATGAGAAGACCCTCGCAGTCATCGAGGCGGGTGTGGACGTGGCCCGGCTGAACATGAGCCACGGAGACCACTCCGTGCACGACGCCACCTACGAGAATGTGCGCAAGGCGTCGGCGGAACTCCACAAGGCCGTCGGCATCATGGCCGACCTCCAGGGTCCCAAGATCCGTCTGGGCCGGTTCGAGGACGGGCCCTACGAGCTGGCCCCGGGTGATGTGTTCACCATCACCACCGAGGACGTCCCGGGCACGAAGGAGATCTGCTCCACCACCCTGAAGAGCCTCACCGAGGACGTCGCCGTCGGCGACACGCTCCTCATCGACGACGGCAAGGTCAGCCTGCGGGCCACGGCCGTCGACGACGTGAAGGTCGTCACCGAGGTGGTGATCGGCGGCATGGTCTCGAACAACAAGGGCATCAACCTGCCCGGCGTCGCCGTCAACGTTCCTGCCCTCAGCGGCAAGGACGAAGGCGACCTCCGGTGGGCGCTCAGGCGGGGTGTGGACTTCATCGCCCTCTCGTTCGTCCGCGACGCGAAGGATATCGAGCGCGTTCACGAGATCATGGACGAGGAAGGCCGGCGCGTTCCAGTCATCGCCAAGATCGAGAAGCCGCAGGCCGTCGAGCAGCTGCACGAGATCATCGACGCGTTCGACGCCATCATGGTGGCCCGCGGTGACCTGGGCGTCGAGCTGCCCCTCGAGGAAGTGCCTCTCGTCCAGAAGCGGGCCATCGAGCTCGCTCGTCGGTGGGCCAAGCCGGTCATCGTCGCCACGCAGGTCCTCGAGTCGATGATCGAGAATCCTCGCCCCACGCGCGCTGAGGCCTCGGACTGTGCCAACGCGGTGCTCGACGGCGCGGACGCGGTCATGCTCTCGGGCGAGACGAGCGTCGGTGCCTACCCGATCGAGACCGTCCGGACCATGGCCAAGATCATCGAGTCCACTGAGGACCACGGTCTTGAGCGGGTTCCCGCGCTCGGCACCCAGCCGAAGACGCGCGGCGGCGCCATCACCCGCGCAGCCGTCACGATCGCGGACCAGCTCGACGCGCGGTACATCTGCACGTTCACGCAGTCTGGCGACTCTGCTCGCCGCCTGAGCCGCCTCCGCCCGCAGAAGCCGATCTTCGCCTTCACGCCGCTGAGCTCGACTCTCAACATCTTGAGCCTCTGCTGGGGCATCCAGCCGCGCATGGTCGAGTTCGCGGAGCACACCGACCAGATGATCGCCCAGGTGGACGAGTACCTCCTCCGTGCGGGCATGGCGGAGCCCAACGACCTCGTCGTCGTTGCCGCCGGTTCCCCTCCCGGTGTGGCCGGTTCCACCAACATGCTCCGGGTCCACAAGGTCGGAGACCTGGCGGATGCAGGGCAGCTGCTCGACGGCGCTACGAAGCCGGTGCGCGAGCAGGTCGGTCCGTGGCCTTCGGTATGAGCCTCGGCTCGGCCTGGCGGCAACGTACGCGGCCCGGCCACCCCGCGGGGGGGCCGGGCCTCTTCCGTTGCCGGAACGGTCAGCTGACCTGGCTGATGATCGTCTCGGCGACCTCGCGCATGCTCAACCTGCGGTCCATGGACGTCTTCTGGATCCATCGGAACGCCTCCGGCTCCGAAAGCCCCATCTTGGTCATGAGCAGGCTCTTGGCGCGCTCGACGAGCTTGCGCGTGGCGAACTGCTCCTGAAGGTCGCTCACCTCCGCCTCGAGAGCGCGGATCTCCTCGTGGCGCGAGAGTGCGATCTCGATGGCCGGGACGAGGTCGTTGGGCGTGAACGGCTTGACCACGTAGGCCATGGCGCCGGCGTCCCGCGCGCGCTCGACGAGCTCCTTCTGGCTGAAGGCCGTGAGAAGCACGACGGGCGCGATCCTGGCCTTCACGATCTTCTCGGCCGCCGTGATGCCGTCCATGACCGGCATCTTGACGTCCATGAGCACGAGATCGGGCTGAAGATCCTCCGCGAGCTCCACGGCCTTCTCACCGTTGTCGGCCTCGCCGACCACGTCGAAGCCCTCGCCGCGCAGGATCTCGATGATGTCGAGGCGGATGAGGGTCTCGTCCTCCGCGACCACCACGCGACGGGCCGCAGAACCGGCCTCAGCAGGCGTGGAACTCTTGGGCGTGGGCTTGGCGTTGTTCTCCGACGTCTTCTCGGACACTCGGGCTCCTTGCTGCAGAATGAGTTGGCTCCGCAGACGATCCTACCGGCGCGCAGGGCTCGGCGCTTGCGTGACTCGATCGGTTCCGTCTGCGGCCAGGCGGGGCCGGCGGTAGGCCGGACACGCGCCCGGCCTGTAGAGTAGTGCACCGGCACGGCCCTCGGTCGCGCCGCGCAGGCCCGAGTGGCGGAATCGGCAGACGCGCCGCACTCAAAATGCGGTATCGAAAGGTGTGAGGGTTCGAGTCCCTCCTCGGGCACCGGTATAGGATGAATTCTCGGCGCAGGTGAACCCGCAGCGTCCGGAAGGTGACCTCTGGGCGTCGACGTTCGGTAGCGGGAGCGCGGAGCGCCCACAGCAACCCCGACTTTCGATGGGATTCCGGGTGGATATCACCGCCATAATCGCGCTCGTCATCGCACTGGCGCTCTTCTTCGACTTCACGAACGGCTTCCACGACACGGCCAACGCTATGGCCACGCCCATAGCGACGGGCGCCATCAAGCCTCGCAAGGCCGTAGCCCTCGCGGCGGTGCTCAATCTGGTCGGGGCGTTCCTCTCGACCGAGGTGGCCAAGACGATCTCGGGGGGCATCATCCGCGAGGGAGCCCCGGGCGTCCACATCACCCCGGAGATCATCTTCGCTGGTCTCATCGGAGCCATCGTGTGGAACATGTTCACGTGGCTCCGGGGCCTGCCGTCCAGCTCATCGCATGCGCTGTTCGGGGGGCTCATCGGCGCAGCGATCGTGGGCATCGGCGTGTCCTCTGTGAACTTCCCGAGCATCGTGTCGAAGGTCATCATCCCGGCCATCGCAGCCCCCGTCATCGCGGGCATCTCTGCGTGGGTGTGCACGCGCATCGCGTACGGCGTGACCGCTCGGCGTGATCCCGCGTCCGGTCAGAAGCTCCATCAGGGCCGCGCTGGGTTCCGGATCGGGCAGATCTTCACCTCGAGCCTCGTTGCGCTCTCGCACGGGACGAATGACGCGCAGAAGACCATGGGCGTGATCACCCTGGTGCTGATCGCGTCGGGCCTTCAGCCCGCGGGCAGTCCGCCCCAGTGGTGGGTCATTCTCGCCTGTGCCGCCGCCATCGGGCTTGGCACCTACGCAGGCGGGTGGAGGATCATCCGCACGGTCGGCACAGGCCTCACCGAAGTCCGGCCCGCGCAGGGCTTCTCCTCGGAATCGAGCACCGCGGCCGCCATCCTCGCCTCGTCGCACCTCGGCTTCGCCCTCTCGACGACCCAGGTCACGAGCGGTTCCGTGATCGGGTCCGGCCTCGGCAGGCGGGGTACCTCGATCCGTTGGGGCACCGCCGGCCGGATTGCGCTCGGGTGGGTCCTTACACTTCCGGCCGCCGCCATCGTCGGCGCCGTCGCTGCCCTCGTCACGGGCCTCGGGCCGGTCGGCGTCATCATCGTGGCCATCGTCGGCGCAGCAGCCATCGTCTGGATGTTCGTCATCAACCGGCGCCAGCGCGTCGGGCACGCCAACGTCGTCGAGGTCCAGGAAGCCGGGGAGGCTGTGCTCTTCCCGCCCCGCAAGCGGTCGCGCAAGACGAACCGAAACCCGAATGGAGACGTGCAGTGATCGACTGGGCAGCCTTCCTCGTGGTCGCGGTAGCGACCGTCCTCGGCGCTGGATGCATCGTTCTCTTCTTCGCACTTGGCGTCCGCCTCGGTGCGGAGAGCGAAGATCCGCGGCGGGGCAGCCGCAGCGCCTTGGCTGTCGCGAGCCGCGTCTGCTACGCCCTGTCCGGGGCCGCCGTGCTGTTCGGCGTGTACCTGATCGTGCCGTACTTCCACCACTGAGCTACCACCGCTAACCCCCTGTTCGGTCTACCCTGAAGCCCATGTCGGAGTTCGTGTACTACGTGGGCGCCAGCCTCGACGGCTACATCGCGCAGGATGGCGGGGGACTGGGCTGGCTTGAGAAGTTCGACGGCGTCGAGGGGCTCGGGGATTCGTACCGCACCTTCGAGGAGCGCGTGGGCTGCGTGGTCATGGGCGGCGAAACCTACGAGTGGATCCGGGAGCATCATCCGGGGGAGTGGTCCTACTCCGTTCCCTGTTGGGTTTTCAGCCGCCATGAGCATTCGCCGGACAGCGGCGCCGACGTGGTGGTGGTACGAGGCGATGTGAGCGAATTCGCAGGGGAGCTGCGCCGCGTTGCGGGGGAGAAGGACGTCTACATTGTGGGCGGCGGTGATCTTGCCGGACAGTTCTTGGCCGCGGGTCTCCTCGACCGGGTGATCGTCACGCTCGTTCCCGTGGCCCTGGGCGGCGGAGTCGCCCTCTTCGGCGGACGGGCGCTCAGCATCCCACGCGATTTCCGGCTCGAAGGGGTCACCCAGCGCGAAGGCACGGTCGAGCTCGACTATAGGGTCGCCTGAGAAAATACGATCCCCTGAGGAACGCCGGTCTTTGCCCTACAGGTCCCGTAGGAGGTTCGTGATTCGGGCGGTGCATACGCGCCGGCCGTCCGAATCGCTGATGACGATCTCGTGGGAGGTCAGGTTCCGTCCGAGCTGCAGGGCCGTGCAGACGCCGCGGACAAGTCCGGAGGCCGCAGGCCGATGATGCGTCGCGTTGAGGTCCACGCCCATCGCGATTCGGCCTTCCCCGGCATGCAGCGTTGCCGCGAACGATCCGAGCGTCTCCGCGAGGGCCGCGCTGGCCCCGCCGTGCAGGATGCCGGCGACTTGGGTGTTGCCCGCCACGGGCATCGTCGCCACCGAACGCTCCGCCGTGAGCTCCTCGAAGACGATGCCGAGCTTGGCGACCAGGGCGCCCACGCCCCAGTCGGAAAGCCACTCGCGGAGGTGCTCGGGAACGTTGGCGTCGGCGAGTTCCTGCGCGTAGTCGCGCCGAGTGTCTTTCCCGTTCATGCCCACTAGGCTGGCACCCGTGAGCCAAACCAGCAAAGCCGAGTCCGCCGTCGTCCTCGACTCCCCGGGAGGCCAACGCCTCCTCGTGCTCGACGGGCATTCGATGGCGTTCCGGGCATTCTTTGCCCTCCCTGCCGAGAGTTTCCGCAACGCCGAGGGGCAGTACACCAACGCTGTCCACGGCTTCACGTCGATGCTCATCAACCTCGTGCGGGACCAGAAGCCCACCCACGTCGCGGTCGCCTTCGACGTCAGCGACGAGACAACGCACCGGCGCGCCGAGTACAGCGAGTACAAGGCGGGGCGCAACGAGACCCCCAACGAGTTCCGCGGTCAGATCAACCTCATCAAGCGGGTCATGCAGACGCTCGGGATCCGCACGATCGAACTGCCCGGCCACGAGGCGGACGACATCCTCGCGACGCTCGCGACTCAGGGCGCCGCCGCGGGGATGGAAGTCCTCCTGGTGTCCGGCGACCGGGACACTTTCCAGCTGGTCAACGATCGTGTGGCGGTCCTGTACCCGCGCAAGGGCGTGAGCGACATCCCGCGCATGGACGCCGCGGCGATCGAGCAGAAGTACCTCGTCCCGCCGGCCCTGTACCCCGATCTCGCGGCGCTCGTCGGGGAATCGGCGGACAACCTCCCGGGCGTCCCGGGCGTGGGCCCCAAGACGGCGGCGAAATGGATCCTGCAGTACGACGGCCTCGAGGGCGTCCTCGCCCACGCTGGCGAGATCAAGGGGAAGGCGGGGGAGAGCCTGCGGGACAACCTCGAGTCGGTCGCGCGGAACCGGCGGCTGAACAGGCTCCTCACCGACCTCGACCTCCCCGTGACCCTCGACGACCTCGCGGATCCGCAGCCGGAGCCCGCGGCGATCGAGGCGCTCTTCGACGAACTCGAGTTCAAGACGCTGAGGACGCGCGTCTACGAGATCTTCCAGACGGCGCCTGAGGCCTCCAGCGCTGAAGTCTTCGAGGTCCCCGAGCATGTCACGCCAAGCCCGGACGAGCTCGCCGCCGCGCTGGGCCGCCTCACTGAGGCGGCCGACGGCGTCCCCCTCGCCGTCGCGGTCCGCTCGGAGCAGGCGGGGGAGCGGCAGGAGGCGGTCGCCGTCGCCATCGTTGCGCACCATCAGGCTGTCTTCGTCCCGCTTGACGGCGTGTTCCCGGAGGCCCTCGCCGCCTGGCTCGCCAACGGGGACGTGCCCAAGGCCCTGCACGAGTACAAGGAATCCGCGAAGGCCCTGCGTGCCCTCGGCGTCGAGCTCGAGGGGGTCGTGGACGACGTCTCCATCTCCGGCTATCTCATCGAGCCGGATCGACGCAGCTACGCCCTCTCCGACCTCGCCCAGCACCACCTCGACGTCCAACTCGGCCCCGCCCCTGCGGCGGGTCAGCTCGCGCTCTCCCTCGAGGACGACGACGAGGCGGCCCGAGCGCTCGTGCGGGAGGCCGCCGTCGTGCGCGCCCTGAGCGCGGACTTCGCGCCTCGCCTCGGGGAGGTCGGCGCGGCGGGGCTGCTCCGCGACATGGAACTTCCGCTCGCGCGCGTGCTGCTCGACATGGAGTGGGCAGGCATCGCGGTGTCGACCCCGGAGATCGACGCGCTCATGGATGACCTCGGGCGGGCGAGCGACGAGGCCGCGGCCAAGGCCTACGCGGCGATCGGGCACGAGGTGAACCTCGGCTCGCCGAAGCAGCTGCAGACGGTGCTCTTCGAGGAGCTCGGGCTCCCGAAGACGAAGAAGATCAAGACCGGCTACACGACCGACGCGGCTTCGCTCAAGGACCTCCTCGACAAGACGGGCCACCCGTTCCTCGAGGGGCTCATGGCCCACCGCGAGTCCAGCAAGCTGCGGCAGATGGTGGAGACGCTCAAGAAGTCCGTCACCTCCGACTCCCGGATCCACACGACCTACGCCCAGAACATCGCAGCGACCGGGCGCCTCTCGTCGAACAACCCGAACCTCCAGAACATCCCCATCCGCTCCGAGGAGGGCCGCCGGGTCCGCGACGTGTTCGTGGTCGGCGAGGGGTACGAGTCACTCCTCTCCGCCGACTACTCCCAGATCGAGATGCGCATCATGGCGCACCTGTCCAACGACGCCGGGCTCATCCAGGCGTACCGCGAAGGCGAGGATCTGCACCGCTTCGTGGGCTCTCGGATCTTCCACGTCCCGCCGGCCGAGGTCACCTCGGAGATGCGGTCCAAGGTCAAGGCGATGTCCTACGGCCTCGCCTACGGCCTGACGTCCTTCGGCCTCTCGAAGCAGCTTGAGATCTCGGTCGACGAGGCGCGCACGCTCATGAAGGACTACTTCGACCGCTTCGGTGGAGTGCGCGACTACCTGCGCGGCGTCGTCGAGCAGGCGCGCAAGGACGGCTACACCTCGACCATCTTCGGCCGGCGCCGGTACCTTCCCGATCTCAACAGCACCGATCGCGCCCGTCGCGAGCTCGCGGAGCGTGTTGCCCTCAACTCGCCCATCCAGGGCTCGGCCGCGGACATCATCAAGCTGGCCATGCTGGGGGTTGAGCACGAGCTCGAAGCGCGCGGCCTGCGCTCGCGTCTCCTGCTGCAGATCCACGATGAACTGGTCGTCGAGGTAGCCCCGGGTGAGGAAGAGGCAGCGCGCGCCGTGGTCGTCGAGCAGATGGGATCCGCGGCCAAGCTCTTGGTGCCGCTCGATGTGCAAGTGGGCCTCGGGAGGACGTGGAATGAGGCGGGGCACTGATGGACCGCTCCGGCGACTACGAGCTCCGGAGGTTCGAGCCTGCCCTGCGGGGCGAAGCAGGCTATGAGCGGACCCGCGACTGGATCAGGGCCGTGGGGGCCGGGTTCTATGACAAGCGGCGCTCCGAGGACGCGGTGGCAAAGATGGCGGCTTCCTTCGTGGAGGACGGCCGCGAGCTGACCGGCGCCTATCAGCTCGGTCCCGTTCCTATGGGCGCGCCGGCCGCCGAAGTGCCTGTGGCCACGTTCGCGACGTTCCGCAAGACCCTCAACGCAGGCTACGGGGTGCTCGTGCCCGCGCACCTCGTCACCGCGGTGACCGTCCGGACGAGCCATCGCCGCAGGGGACTCCTGCGTCGGCTCATGACGGAGGACCTCGCGCGCGCAAAGGCCGACGGCGTACCCGTCGCTGCGCTCACCGCATCCGAGGCATCCATCTACCGCCGGTTCGGATTCGGTGTGGCCACCGCGGAGCGCCGCATCACCGTCACCACGGGGCCGCGTTTCCGGCTCGCGGCCGCCTCCGACGGAAACGTCGAGGTGGCGGATCCGTCGGCGCTGCTCGAGCTTGCCCCGACGATCTTCGAACGAGCGCACCGGGCGACGCCGGGTTCGGTCGACCGCCAGGAGCGCTACCGCCTCGCCGCTGCAGGGCAGTGGGACCGGGAAACCGCAGGCGACGACGCCACCCACCGCGCTGCTCTGCACTACGGTCCAGACGGGGAGCCCGACGGGTACGTGACGTACGCGTTCCTGGGGTGGGAGCACGAGCCGCATGCGATGGAGATCCGCGATCTCGTGGCCGCGACGCCGGAAGCGTACCTCGCGCTCTGGGACTTCCTCGGATCGCTCGACCTCGTGCGCCGCGTCGTCTGGCACGAGGCGCCGGCAGACGACCCCCTCGCCTGGGCGCTCGAGGACGGGAGAGCTCTTCGGGCGGAAGCAGCCCAGGACATGCTCTGGCTGAGAGTCCTCGACGTTCGTGCTGCTCTGGAGGCGCGCCGGTACGGAGCTGACGGCACCCTCGTGCTGGAGGTCACCGACGGCCTCGGCCTCGCCGGCGGCCGCTTCCGCTTCAAGGTCGCTGACGGCGCGGCGACCGTCTCGAGGGCCGACGGCGAGCAGCCCGACCTGCTCCTCGACGTGGCGGAGCTGGGGTCGCTGTACGTGGGTGGAGTGCGGGCCACGACGCTCAGGGAGGCTGGACGCTTGACGGAGATCAGTCCCGGCGCTGCGCTGGCCGCGGAGCGGATATTCGCGGTCGAGCGCCCAGCGCACTGCCTGACCCATTTCTGACCCTGCTTCTGCGCTGCCGCTCACTTTGACCCGCCTTGTCGCGCCAGACTAAACTGGACGGGCGCGTACTGCGCAGCTGTTCCAATCCAATTTTCAGGATGTCTGGCCCATGCCTTGCCGCGTGGGGTTTGGCTGCCTGACCGACTAACGATCCAACATCGGAGCCCCTACTACATGACCATCACCTCCACCGAGAAGTCCGGCACCCCGCAGGTCGCGATCAACGACATTGGCTCTGCCGATGACTTCCTCGCCGCCGTCGATGCCACTATCAAGTACTTCAACGACGGCGACCTCGTCGAGGGCACTGTCGTCAAGGTCGACCGTGACGAGGTTCTCCTCGACATCGGGTACAAGACCGAGGGTGTCATTCCCTCCCGTGAGCTTTCCATCAAGCACGACGTCGACCCCGGTGAGGTCGTGGCGGTCGGCGACCAGGTGGAGGCCCTCGTCCTCACGAAGGAGGACAAGGAAGGCCGCCTGATCCTGTCGAAGAAGCGCGCGCAGTACGAGCGTGCGTGGGGCGACATCGAGAAGATCAAGGAAGAGGACGGCGTCGTTACCGGTACCGTCATCGAGGTGGTCAAGGGCGGCCTGATCCTCGACATCGGTCTCCGTGGCTTCCTCCCGGCGTCGCTCGTCGAGATGCGCCGCGTCCGCGATCTGGCCCCGTACATCGGCCAGAAGCTCGAGGCGAAGATCATCGAGCTGGACAAGAACCGCAACAACGTGGTGCTGTCCCGCCGTGCATGGCTCGAGCAGACCCAGTCCGAGGTCCGTTCGACGTTCCTCAACAAGCTCGAGAAGGGCCAGGTCCGCACGGGCGTCGTCTCCTCGATCGTCAACTTCGGTGCGTTCGTGGACCTCGGCGGCGTCGACGGCCTCGTCCACGTTTCCGAGCTCTCCTGGAAGCACATCGACCACCCGTCCGAGGTCGTCGAGGTCGGCCAGGAGGTCACGGTCGAGGTCCTCGAGGTGGACCTCGAGCGCGAGCGCGTCTCCCTGTCGCTCAAGGCGACGCAGGAGGATCCGTGGCAGACCTTCGCGCGCACCCACGCGCTCGGCCAGGTTGTGCCCGGCAAGGTCACCAAGCTTGTTCCGTTCGGTGCATTCGTCCGCGTCGAGGACGGCATCGAGGGCCTCGTGCACATCTCCGAGCTCGCCGAGCGTCACGTCGACCTCGCCGAGCAGGTTGTCTCGGTCGGCGACGAGATCTTCGTCAAGGTCATCGACATCGACCTCGAGCGTCGCCGCATCTCGCTGTCGCTCAAGCAGGCCAACGAGGGCGTGGACCCGGACTCGACCGAGTTCGACCCGGCGCTCTACGGCATGGCCGCCGAGTACGACGAAGAGGGCAACTACAAGTACCCCGAGGGCTTCGACCCGATCTCGAACGAGTGGCTCGAGGGCTACGAGGCGCAGCGCGCCGCGTGGGAGCAGCAGTACGCCGACGCCCAGGCCCGCTGGGAGGCGCACAAGAAGCAGGTCGCTCAGCACCTCGCCGACGACGCCGCTGCGGCGTCCGGCCGCGAGTCCGTCCCGACCAGCTACTCCTCCGAGGCTCCGGCCGCCGAGAGCGGCACGCTCGCCTCGGACGAGGCTCTCGCCGCTCTTCGCGAGAAGCTGACCGGCAACTGATCCGGCGCGGCTGATTCCAGCCGCTCGGGCTAGTACCGCACGAAGGGCGGGTTCTGCGACAGCAGGGCCCGCCCTTTGCGTTTCCCTCCCCGTTGCGCCGTCACGTCCGCAGGGCGTGCACCCTGCGGACGTGACGGCGCAAGCTAGTGGAGGTCGACCCAAGCCGTGCCGAGGTCGACGGCGGCGGGCCCTCCGCCGGTGAGGCTCGCGAGGCGCTCGGCGAAGGCGCTCCGAGATGCCTGGTCGTCCTCCACAGCGACGCGAAGACTCGCGGCGCTCGGTCCGTAGTCGCTCCCCAGAACGGCGATGCCCGCCGCGCGGAGGTCATTCTCCAGTCTGCCTGCCGCGGCGTGAGGTGTGTCCACCCGCAGGAGGCGCAAGCGCTGGCGCCTCACCAGCCGCGCGGTCGCGAGCGCCGTCGAGATGGCCTCGGAGTACGCGCGCACCAAGCCGCCGGCACCGAGAAGGATCCCGCCGAAGTACCGCACGACTACGGCCGCGGTGTCGCTCAGGTCGGGAACGCCGTCGACCGCCGCGCCTTTGAGGAGCGCCTCGAGCATCGGCACGCCGGCTGTCCCCGAGGGCTCTCCGTCGTCGCTGCTGCGCTGGATCATCCGGTCCGGGCCCAGCACAAAGGCGCTGCAGTGGTGCCGGGCATCGTGAAACTCTCGCCGCAGGTCGGCGACGAGGGCGCGGGCCTCCTCCTCCGTCTCCGCGCGGCACAGGACGGCGATGAACCTCGATCGCTTGATCTCGAGCTCGTGCCGATGCTCGCCGTCGATGGTGCTGTAGCGGAGGGCATGGCTTGAGGTGTCGGTCACCGCCCCAAGTGTAGGGGCTAGGCTAGGGGGGTGCTGAGAGTGGGCCTGACGGGCGGCATTGCGTCCGGGAAGTCGGAGGTGTCGCGGCGGCTCGCGGAGCTCGGCGCGGTCCTGATCGACGCCGACCTCCTCGCGCGGGAGGCCGTCGAGCCGGGGAGCGAAGGCCTCGCCGAGGTGGTCCGGGAGTTCGGCCCGGGCGTCCTGCAGGACGACGGCGCGCTCGACAGGGCGGCACTCGGTGCCAAGGTCTTCGCGGACCCCGAGCGACGCGGCCAGCTCAACGCCATCGTTCACCCGCGCGTGCGGGCGAGGGCCGCCGAGCTGATGGCGGCCGCCTCCGACGACGCCGTGGTGGTCCAGGACATCCCCCTGCTCGTGGAGACGGGGCAGGCGGGCAGCTTTGACGTCGTCGTCGTGGTGGACGCACCGGACGACCTGCGCATCCGTCGTCTGGCAGAGCGCAATGGGATGACGCGCGAGGAAGCGGCCGCACGGATGGCCGCGCAGGCGACGCGCGAAGAAAGGCTCGCCGCCGCGGACCACGTCATCGAGAACAGCGGGAGCCTCGACGAGCTGCGCGCCGCCGTCGACCGGCTGTGGCAGGATGTGCTGGTTCCTGCGGCCGCGGGCACCGAGAGGATCGCCGAAAGCTAGCCGGGCAGTCAGCCTGCGGCGAATGCGGACATGCCCTGTCCTCTGTCCGGCGTAGATTTGATGCATGAGCCTTGCGCCGGAAATCAAACGTGTCGTCGCGCCCTTCGAGGTGGTCAGCGAGTACGAGCCGGCAGGTGACCAGCCGCAGGCCATCGCCGAGATCGCCGAGCGGATCCAGAACGGCGAGAAGGACGTGGTCCTCCTCGGCGCGACCGGAACGGGCAAGAGCGCAACCACCGCTTGGGTCATCGAGAAGCTGCAACGGCCCACGCTCGTGCTGGTGCAGAACAAGACGCTCGCCGCGCAGCTGGCCAACGAGTTCAGGGAGCTCCTGCCGAACAACGCGGTCGAGTACTTCGTCTCGTACTACGACTACTACCAGCCTGAGGCGTACGTTCCCCAGACGGACACGTATATCGAGAAGGACTCCTCGGTCAACGAGGAGGTCGAGCGCTTGCGGCACTCGGCGACGAATGCGCTGCTCACGCGCCGCGACGTCATCGTCGTGGCGACCGTATCCTGCATCTACGGCCTCGGCACGCCCGAGGAGTACGTGGCGGGCATGGTCACGCTGCGGCGCGGCATGGAGCTTGATCGGGACGCGCTCCTGCGCCGGTTCGTGGCGATGCAGTACGTGCGCAATGACATCGACTTCCACCGCGGCACCTTCCGGGTCCGCGGCGACACGGTGGAGATCATCCCCATGTACGAGGAGCTCGCGCTGCGCATCGAGTTCTTCGGCGACGAGGTCGAGAGCATTCACACGCTTCATCCCGTGACGGGCGAGGTCCTCCGCGAGGAGACCGAGATGTACGTCTTCCCGGCGTCCCACTACGTGGCCGGGCCGGAGCGCATGAGCCGGGCCATCACGGCCATCGAGGACGAACTCGCGGAGCGCCTGAAGAGCCTCGAGGCCCAGAACAAGCTCGTCGAGGCCCAGCGCCTGCGCATGCGCACCACGTACGACCTCGAGATGATGCAGCAGATGGGCTTCTGCAACGGGATCGAGAACTATTCGCGGCATATCGACGGGCGCGGGCCGGGCACAGCGCCGCACTGCCTGCTCGACTACTTCCCGGACGATTTCCTCCTCGTCATCGATGAGTCCCACGTGACCGTGCCCCAGATCGGCTCCATGTACGAGGGGGACATGTCGCGCAAGCGGACCCTGGTCGAGCACGGCTTCCGCCTGCCGTCGGCTATGGACAACCGCCCCCTGAAGTGGGACGAGTTCCTCGAGCGGATCGGGCAGACCATCTATCTCTCCGCGACGCCGGGCAAGTACGAGCTCAGCAAGTCGGATGGCGTGGTGCAGCAGATCATCCGGCCCACGGGACTCGTGGACCCGGAGATCGTCGTCAAGCCGACGAAGGGCCAGATCGACGACCTCCTGGGGGAGATCCGCGAGCGGGTGGAGCGGGACGAGCGAGTCCTCGTCACGACCCTCACGAAGCGGATGGCGGAAGATCTCACGGACTACCTGATGGGCCATGGGGTGAAGGTCCAGTACCTGCACTCGGACGTGGACACGCTGCGCCGGGTGGAGCTCCTGAGCGAGCTGCGCCTTGGCGTTTTCGACGTCCTCGTGGGCATCAACCTCCTGCGCGAGGGCTTGGACCTGCCCGAGGTGTCGCTCGTGGCGATCCTCGACGCGGACAAGGAAGGCTTCCTGCGCTCTTCGACCTCGCTCATTCAGACCATTGGCCGCGCCGCCCGCAACGTCTCGGGTCAGGTGCACATGTACGCGGACAAGATCACAGACTCGATGGCCCAGGCGATCGACGAGACGAATCGGCGCCGCGAGATCCAGACGGCCTACAACCGCGAGCGGGGGATCGACCCCCAGCCCCTCCGGAAGCGCATCGCGGACATCACGGACCAGCTTGCCCGCGAGGACCAGGACACCAAGGCGCTCCTCGAGGCCAACCGGCTTGCGAAGGGCGGCAAGCGGCACAAGGGCGCTACTGCCGCCTCGGAGCGGGCCGAGGCGGAGCTTCGCCGCGATGGCATCGCGGCAGCTCCTGCGGAGGACCTTGTCGAGCTCATCGCGCAGCTGACTGAGCAGATGCACGGGGCGGCGGCTGAACTCCAGTTCGAACTTGCTGCCCGTCTGCGGGACGAAGTGGCCGACCTCAAGAAGGAGCTGCGGCAGATGCAGGCAGCGGGGCATGCCTGAGCTGGCGGAGGGAGCGCTAGAGGGATATCGGGTCTGCGCCCAGCGGCGCGTCGTCCGCGTCCTCGCGGCAGCCCAGCTGCTCAGCGGCCTCGGCAGCGGGGCGACGCTCGCCATCGGTTCGCTCCTCGCGGTTCAGTTCGGCGGTTCGGATGCCTGGGCGGGATCGGTCACGACGGTGCTGACGCTGAGCGCAGCGCTTGCCGCTCTCCCGCTCAGCGGCGTCGCAGCGCGGCGGGGACGCCGCACGGCCCTCGTCGCAGGCCTTCTGTCGGCCATGACCGGGTCTGGCCTGGTCGTCCTGTCCACTGTGTGGTCCTCCCTCGCCGTCCTGCTCGCGGGCGCAGCTCTGCTCGGCGTCGGGACGGCGGTGAACCTGCAGTCCCGCTTCGCCGCGGTCGACCTCGCTCAAGACGCCCATCGGGGACGGGATCTCTCCCTTGTCGTCTGGTCGGTCACGGTCGGCGCGGTGGCGGGCCCCAACCTCATCCACCCGGGCGCAGCCCTCGGGGCGGCTCTCGGGCTGCCTGGCGCAGCCGGCCCGTTCGTCATCTCGGTTGCGGGCATGGGAGTCGCTGCGGTGCTCCTGGCGATCGGCCTGCGGCCGGATCCGCTGCTGGAAGCGCGGCGGCTCGCAGGAGCGGACGACGGTGACCTGCCGCACGCGGTGGCCGCCGTCTCCGGCTCCTTGAGGGACGGCGTCCGCGCGATCCAGTCGTCCCCGTCGGCCCTCCTCGCCGTTGTCGGCGTGGTCGTAGCGCATGCGGTCATGGTCTCGGTCATGGCGATGACACCGCTGCACCTCTCGGAGGTTGCCTCGGCCCACGCCGGGTTGCACCGGGACCACCTGAGCACAGACTCGTTCGCGATCATCGGCTTCACGATCTCCCTCCATATCGCCGGCATGTACGCTCTCTCACCGCTCATGGGCTGGCTAGCCGACCGATGGGGGCGGCGACGGGTCCTCGCCCTCGGACAGGTCCTGCTCATCGGCGGGGTCGCGGTGGCAGGGGTCGGGCAGGCCGATCCGGGGTTCGTCACGGTCGGTCTCGTGCTCCTCGGACTGGGCTGGTCTGGGTCGACCATTGCGGGCTCCGCCCTTCTTGCAGAATCCGTCCATGGACATGGGCGTGTCCTCGCGCAAGGCGTTTCCGATACCGCCATGGGCTTTGCAGGCGCTTTCGGCGGTGGGACGGCTGGATTGGTCATGGCCGGTATCGGCTACGGCGGCCTTGCAGCCGTTACGGCCGCCCTGAGCGCGGCTGTCCTGGCCTCTATCGCGTTCGTGCGTCCCCGTCCCGCGATCGCGTAGGGGCGGGGAGCAAGGAACTGGGCTCTTTCACTCCTTCTCGTCCGGGCGCGAACACGGGACAATCCCGATGGTTGCCGCGAAACGCGGGGGATCGAGGCCGAAGGGGGCCGCCATGCTGACCGAATTCCAAATTGCGTGGATGCAGAACGCGCCCGGTCAGGCAGTGAACCGCGACTTCGTCGGCGGGTTCCAGTGCGTCGACGTTCCGAAGAACTACGTCCAGCACATCTTCGCCAACACGGTGTGGCAGCAGGTGTGGCCCGGCGCCGGCAACGCGAAGGACATGCTGTTCACGTTCTCGCCTGATTTCCTCATCCAGATCCTCAATGACCCCTCCGACCCGTCCCAGATCCCCTTGCCCGGGGACATCGTGGTGTGGGCGGGGACAGGAGACGGCGGGCTCAACCCGTTCGGCCACATTGCGGTGTGTGTCGACGCAGATGTGAACGGCGTGGATGTCATCCAGCAGGACGGGTTCCTGCAGGTGCCCATGTTTCGTGCGAGGCTCGGCTACACGAACGCGGGAACCGGACCGGTGACCGGCTGGCTCCGCCCGTTCTTCGATCCAGCTCCGCCGCCACCCGTAGCGGAGCTCGCCCCGAATGAGCGCATTGCCGGGACCTCCGAGGTCAATCAGCGGTCCGACCCGCGGACCAACGCCCCCGTTGTCCGGGTCATCCCCGCTGGGTCCCGCGAGGCCTGGAACGGGTACGTGCGCGGCGACACTGTGGATGTCGGCGGCGGCAATGCGTCGCCTCTGTGGTTCGCCGACTCGGTCGGCTTCGCCTCGGTGCTCTTCTTCGACCCAGCGAATGTTGACGGACTGCCGGACCTGACGCCAGCGAGGAGCGTGCCCGAGCACACCAGCGAGCCGATCCTCGCGGGCATCGACGTCTCGCAGCACCAGGCCGGGGCAGACCTTTCCTCGATCCCAGCCGACTTCGCACTGATAAAGGCCACGGAAGGTGTGGATTTCCGCGACCCGAGCCTCCTTGACCATCTCGCGGGGGCACGCGCTGGCGGCAGGAGGATCGGCTTCTACCACCTCGCAAGGGCGGACACGCCCGAGAACACGGTGCATGCCGAGGCACAGACCTTCCTCGAGGCAACCCGCACGCTTCTGCGGCCGGGAGATCTCGTAGCGCTCGACTGGGAACCGAGCAATCCGGCCGACCCGAGTTGGGCATTGGACTGGCTCACCCGGGTGCGGGTTGGAACAGGCGCGATCCCGCTCATCTACATGAATCAGGACACCGTCAATACCCGCGACTGGTCCCGGGTGGAGCAGGAATTCCCGCTCTGGATGGCTGCATACCCGCTGGGCAAGCAGCCGATCGAGGGCCACAGTCCCGACACGGCCGGTCCCAAGATCCCGACCAGCTGGGCGGCGGGATTCAGAGCCTGGCAGTACACGGCTTCCGGGCGCATGCCGGGATTCGACGGCAACCTCCTCCTCGACGTCTTCTACGGCGTCGCGTCGGACTGGGATTCCCTGGGAGCGGCGCCGGTCTAGTACCTATCGCCCCCTAGCCTTCCCGCGCCATGGCGAGGAGCCGCGCAAAGATGCCTTCGCCGTCGTCGGAAATCCCATCGTGGTGGAAGTCCGCGGTTTCCCACACCCTGAGGTTGCGGATCCGCCCCGCTGTCTCGAGTGAGAGCTCCCGGTCCACGTAGATGTCATCCCGGTACACGGCCGCGGCGACGGGGACGTCGTTCACCGCGAGGCGGGCAGGGTCGTAGAGCGAACCCCAGTCCGCCTTCTCGGCGAGGATTGCGGCCGTCTCGGCGAGCGGTGCGAGAGCCGGATCCTGCTCGAAGAGCCATGGGCACACCATCTCGCCGAGGAGGAGTGGTTCGGCCGAATCAGGCTTGAACGCAGGGTATTCCTTGAGCACGCGCCATGCCGCCCAGTCCGTGGATTCGCCCTGCGCGTAGATCGCCTCGTGCAGGACCGCGTACAGCGGGTTGGGGCCACGGGTCACGGTGCCGTGCACCTGGTGGAGGAACGGGTCCGAGAGCCGGATCCCGTCGACTCCTCGGGTGAAGGCGTCCTCGAGCAGATAGTGCAGCGAGTCGACCCCGGTGTTCCCGCCGAGGAAGTTCCCCACGAGCTGGAAGCGCTCGGGAGTGAGCCTGCTCCCGTCGGGAAGGCGTTCGCCTCGCGTCCGGAGATGGTCGGCGATGTCTGCAATGCGCTGGCGATCAGCGGGGTACCACGCGAAGTATTCGGCATTCCTGGCAGCGAGGCGGGCGTAGGTCGCCCGATACACGCGTTCGGCCGGGCCGTCGAGGGGCGCGAGCCCGCCGGTGATGAGGGCTTCGCGGATTCCGTGCGGCGCGATGGAGAGGTAGGTCAAGGTGCAGAAGCCGCCGAAGCTCTGCCCGTAGACGGTCCACGGACCGGAGCCCAGCGCCCTTCTGATCGTCTCGCAGTCGAGCACGATCGAGTCGGCGCGGAAGTGCGCGAGGTAGGCGGCCTGATCGGCAGCATCACCGCGCAGGGGGAGGGTTGTCCGATCGGCGGGTGTGGAGAGCCCGGTGCCCCGCTGGTCGAGCATGAGGATCCGGAAGTCCTTCGCGGCCTCCTTCATCCAGCCCGTCAGCGAGGTGACCCGGTTTCCGCGCCCACCGGGACCACCCTGGAGGAACACGAGCCACGGGAGGCGCGCGGCGGCGTCGACCGGGTGGGCCGCTGACGAGTATTCCCGCGCGAAGATCTCGATCTGCTCGCCGTCGGGCCTGCCGTGGTCCAGAGGGACGCGGAACACGTGCTCGACCGTGCGGATGCCGCGGAACGAGTACTGGCCGAGGATCCGGTGCGGAGGGCGGGAACGCGTCACTCTGCGGCCCCGAAGGCGACGAGCGCGGGGCCGGTGAGCCGGAAGGTGTCCCATTCCTCCATCGGTTTCGCCCCGAGGCTCCGATAGAACCCGATCGAGGGCTCGTTCCACTTGAGGACGCTCCACTCCACCCGCGCGTACCCACGGTCGACGGCGATGCGGGCCAACTCCTGGAGCAGCGCCTTCCCGTAGCCATGGCCACGGGCTTCCGGCCGGACGTAGAGGTCCTCGAGGTAGATCCCGTGGGTGCCCTCCCACGTCGAGTAGTTGAGGAACCACAGGGCGAAGCCCATCACTGTCCCCTCCTCCTCGACGACGTGCGCGAAGATCGCGGGGTGCTCGCCGAAGAGCTGTTCGGTCAGCACCGGCACCGTGTTCTTGACGGCATCCGGCTCGCGCTCGTACTCGGCGAGGTCATGGATCAGCTCCAGGATCGCGGGCACGTCGTGGGGCTGGGCGGGGCGCAGTCGGGTGGACACCACGGGAAGACTCATCCTCCCAACTTATCCGTCCAGCCGGCCGATCTGGGTCACGCTGATGACGGCGGAGCCCGCTTCATCGCTCGCGGCGAGGTCGACGTCGGCAGAAAAGCCCCAGTCGTGGTTGCCCGCTGGATCGTCGAAGATCTGCCGCACGTGCCATACGCGAGGCTGCTCGTCGATGATGAGGAGCTGGGGTCCGCGCGCTGCGGGGCCGGTGCCGATGTCCTCGTGTTCGTCGAAGTACGCGTCGAGGGCGTCTTCCCACGCGTCGACCCCGAAGCCCGATTCCTGGTCGAGCGCTGCGAGCGCGTCCGAGTCCTCGTCCGCGAACAGCTCCACGCGGCGGAAGAGCTCGTTCCGCACCATCACGCGGAAGGCCCGCCGGTTCGAGGTGAGGGCAGGGGGCGGCGGAGGCGGCGCGTCATGCGGATGCAGCTCGTGTCCGCTCGTCAGCTCCTCCCACTCGTCGAGGAGACTCGAATCGACCTGACGCACAAGCTCCCCGAGCCACGCGATGAGGTCCTCGAGATCCTCGCGCAGGGCGTCCTGAGGCACGGTCTGGCTCAGGGCCTTGTACGCGTCGGTCAGGTAGCGCAGCACGATGCCCTCGCTCCGCGCGAGGGAGTAGAACTGGACGAACTCGCCGAAGTCCATGGCCCGTTCGTACATGTCCCGCACGATGGACTTCGGCGCGAGTTCGAAGTCCCCGACCCACGGCGCGTGCTTCCGATACTCCTCGAACGCCGCCTCGAGCAGTTCCTTGAGCGGTTCAGGGTAGGTGACGGTGTCCAAGATCGCCATGCGCTCGGTGTACTCGAGGCCGTCTGCCTTCATCGCGGCGACGGCATCGGCGCGGGCGCGCTTGAGCTGCGCCGACAGGATCTGCCGCGGCTTCTCGAGGGTCGCCTCGATCACGGAGACGACATCGAGGGCGTACGACGGCGACTCCGGGCCGAGGAGGTCGAGGGCGGCGAGGGCGAAGGGGGAGAGGGGCTGGTTGAGGGCGAAGTTCTCCTGCAGATCGACGGTGAGGCGGAGGGTCCTTCCCGTCTCCCGGTCGTCGGCACTCCGCTCCTCCTCCGGGATCCGCTCGACCACCCCGGCCGCGAGGAGCTCGCGGAGGATCCCGAGGGCCCTTCGCATGAGCCGCAGCTGGACGGTGCGGGGCTCATGATTCTCCTCGAGGAGCCGCCGCGCGGCGGCGACGGGATTCCCAGGGCGGGCCACGAGGTTGAGCAGCATCGCGTGCGTCACGGTGAAGCTCGAGCTGAGCGGCTCCGGCGCCGCCTCGACGAGCCGTTCGAAGGTCGGGCGGCCCCACGAGACGAAGCCCTCGGGCGGCTTCTTCTTCACGACCTGCCGCAGCTTGCGCGCGTCGTCGCCGAACTTCGCGCGTGCCTTCTCCATCGCGCGGTTGTTCTCGACGACGTGCTCCGGCGCCTGGACGACGACGGTGCCCGCCGTGTCGAAGCCAGCCCGCCCGGCGCGGCCGGCGATCTGGTGGAATTCCCGCGCGTTGAGGTGGCGAGTGCGCTGGCCGTCGTACTTGCTGAGGGCGGTGAGCAGCACCGTGCGGATGGGGACGTTGATCCCCACTCCGAGGGTGTCCGTCCCGCAGATCACCTTGAGCAGTCCTGCCTGGGCGAGTTGCTCGACGAGGCGCCGATACTTCGGCAGCATCCCCGCGTGGTGGACCCCGATGCCGTGCCGCACCAGCCGGTTCAGCGTCTTGCCGAACCCCGCCGCGAAGCGGAACCGTGCGATGAGCTCGGAGATCCGGTCCTTCTCCTCGCGAGTGCACATGTTGACGCTCATGAGCTGCTGTGCGCGTTCGATCGCCTCGAGCTGGCTGAAGTGGACCACATACACGGGCGACTGCTTCGTGGCGAGGAGCTCCTCGAGCGTCTCGTGGACCGGCTTTTCCTCGTAGTAGTAGTGCAGCGGGATGGGCCGCTCGGCGCCGGCGACCGTCGTCGTCGTCCGCCCGGTGCGTTCGGTGAGCTCGCGCTCGAAGCGGCTCACGTCGCCCAAGGTGGCGCTCATGAGGAGGAACTGCGCCTGGGGCAGCTCGAGCAGTGGCACCTGCCACGCCCAGCCGCGCTGGGGGTCGGAGTAGAAATGGAACTCGTCCATCACAACGGGGCCCAGATCGGCGGCGGCGCCCTCTCGGAGAGCGTGGTTCGCGAGGATCTCCGCTGTGCAGCAGATGATGGGTGCCTGCCCGTTGACCGAGGAGTCTCCGGTCACCATGCCGACGTTCTCGGCGCCGAAGATCTCGCAGAGGGCGAAGAACTTCTCCGAGACGAGGGCCTTGATGGGGGCGGTGTAGTAGCTGCGCTGGCCGAGGGCGAGACCGTAGAAGTGGGCGGCGATCGCCACGAGCGACTTTCCCGACCCGGTGGGCGTGGCGAGGATCACGTTATTCCCCTGCACGAGCTCCATGACCGCTTCATCCTGGGCCGGGTACAGCGCCAGGCCGCGCCCCTCGGCCCACCCGACGAACGCGGAGTACACGAAGTCGGGCAACTGGTCCGACAGGTCGACGGCGTCGTTTTCGGGCGCGTCAGGGAGGAGCTGGTCGAGTCTCATGGCGAGTTCAGCCTATCCGCACTAGCGTGGAACCCATGAGTGCTTCGCCCACCTGGGATCCAGCCCTCTACGTGCGCTTCGGCGACCATCGGGGTCGGCCGTTCTTCGATCTCACGTCGCGCATCGGTGCCGAGGCCCCCGCCCATGTGGTGGATCTCGGGTGCGGTCCGGGCACGCTGACGGCCGCCCTGTCCGACCGCTGGCCGGATGCGATTGTCGAGGGGATCGACAGTTCGCCCTCGATGATCGAAGCCGCCGAACGGGTGGTTGCCGGTCGCCCCGGTCTCAGTTTCCGCCTCGGCGACATCGTCGCATGGGAACCCGAGGACGACGTCGACGTCGTCGTCTCGAACGCCGCGCTGCAGTGGGTGCCGGGCCACGAGGCGATCATCGGGCGTTGGCTCGAACAGCTGGCCCCTGGTGCTTGGCTCGCGGTCCAGATGCCGGGCAACTTCAACGCTCCGTCCCACTCCCTCCTCCGCGAGCTCGCGGAGTCCTCCCAATGGGAGAGGCGCCTCCGGGGCGTGTTGCGCCACACCGACGTGGTGGCGGAACCAGCCGAATACCTCGAGCTCATGCGCGCAGGAGGGTGGGAGGCGGACGTCTGGGAGACCACCTATCTGCAGGTCATCACTGGCGAGGACCCCGTGCTCAACTGGGTGCGGGGCACCGCGCTGCGCCCCGTGCTCGATGCGCTCTCGGAGGACGAAGGCGCACAGTTCGAGGAACAGTACAACCAGCTCCTCCTGGACGCCTATCCCGCGCGTGACTACGGAACAGTCTTCCCGTTCCGGCGGATCTTCATCGCGGGGCGCAAGCCCTAGACCCCACCATCCGCCTGGTCACCAGCCGCGGGCCTTCCACTCCTCGAGGTGCGGGCGCTCGGCGCCGAGGGTGGTGGACCGGCCATGTCCTGGAAGCACGACGGCGTCATCCGGGTACACCTCGAAGAGCCGCTCGGTGACGTCGGCGAACAGGAGCTCGAATCGGTCGGGATCCTTCTGGGTGTTGCCTACGCCTCCCGGGAAGAGGGAATCCCCGGAGAAGATGAGGTGCGGCGCGCCGTCGTCCTCGAGGACGTACGCGATCGAGCCGGGGGTGTGTCCTCGGAGGTGCACCGCGGCCAGATCGAAGCCGTCGAAGTGGCCGACGTCGCCGTGGTCAAGGACCACGTCGACCGGGACGGGGATGCCGGAGACGTCCTGACGGCCTGCCGCCGTCCGCGCACCGGTCTCCGCGATGAGCCCCTCGAGGGCTCGCACATGGTCCCAGTGCTGATGGGTGGTTGCGACGAGGTTCAGCTTCGCCGGATGCCCGGCGTCTGAGGCTCCCTCGGCAAGCAGCGAACGGATCGCTGGAAGGTCATCGGCAGCGTCGATGAGGACCTGCTGGCCGGAGTCCTTGGCGGTGATGAGGTACACGTTGTTGTCCATGTCGCTCACCGACACCATGCGCACCGTGACGTGCTCAAGGTCATAGAGGAGGCTCGTCATGCCGCCAGTCTAGGTCGTGCGCATGGTGTGGACCTGCGGTGGGACTCGTACTCTGGTGCCCATGGAGGAAGCGGATTTCCCGGGTGCCTGGCGCCCGGATCAGGGGCTCACGGCGCCCCTCTTCGAGCAGCTGCGGCGACGGATCGCGGATCTCGTCGCGGAGGGATCCCTTCCGGCCGGGCGCAGACTGCCCCCAGTCCGCGCACTCGCCGCCGACCTGGGGCTGGCTCCCCATACCGTGGCCCGCGCGTACCGGGAGCTCGAGGAGGCAAACGTCGTGGTCACCCGCGGGCGTGCAGGGACAGTCGTCGCGCCGCGGGACGCCCGGGAGGAGGAGCTGACGACGGCGGCGGCAGCTTTCGCGCTCGCGGCGAGTTCGCGGGGATGCGGCTTCGACGAGGCGGTGCGGCTCCTGGAGCGCGCCTACTCTCGACTCTGAGGCCCGTGCTTGAGCCTCGTCGGCGGCCCAGTGCTCACGGCCATGTTCAGCAGAGCTGGGAGCCCGTGCCTCAGTTGGAAATTCGAAGAAGTCTTCGACTAGCATAGTCCCGTGCAAACTCCCCCCACCCCCACGGATCTCGGCATGTCGGCTGAGATGGAAACCTCGGAGGACTTGGCGGAACGCCTTCCCTCGGCCGTGCACGACCCCGTGACGTCGCTCCGCGCCGACCTTTCGAGGCTGGTGGTCAAGGGGGCCAGGGAGCACAATCTCCAGAACGTCGACCTCGACCTGCCGCGGGACGCGATGATCGTCTTCACCGGCCTCTCCGGGTCCGGAAAGTCGTCGCTCGCGTTCGACACGATCTTCGCCGAGGGCCAGCGCCGCTACGTCGAATCGCTCTCGGCCTATGCCCGGCAGTTCCTCGGTCAGGTGGACAAGCCGGACGTCGATTTCATCGAGGGCCTCTCGCCCGCCGTCTCCATCGACCAGAAGTCCACCAGCAAGAACCCTCGGTCAACCGTTGGCACCATCACCGAGATCTACGACTACATGCGGCTCCTCTGGGCGCGCGTCGGCCGTCCGCACTGCCCGATCTGCCACGAGCCTGTGACGCGGCAGACGCCCCAGCAGATCGTCGACCAGCTGCTCGACCTCCCGGATGGCACGCGCTTCCAGATCCTCGCGCCGGTGGTGCGGGGGCGCAAGGGCGAATTCGTGGACCTCTTCAAGGAGCTTGCGGCGAAGGGCTATGCCCGCGCCCGCGTCGACGGCGAGCTCATCCAGCTCGCTGAAGCCCCCAAGCTCGGGAAGCAGTTCAAGCACACGATCGAGGTCGTCGTCGATCGCCTTGTGGTGAAGGAGGGGATCCGCCAGCGGCTCGCCGACTCGGTGGAGACGGCCCTCGGGCTCGCCGAGGGCCGCGTCCTCGCCGACTTCGTCGACGTCGCGCCGGACGACGACGCGCGGATCCGTGCCTTCTCCGAACATCTCGCGTGCCCCAACGAGCACCCGCTCGCGATCGACGAGATCGAGCCGCGGTCCTTCTCGTTCAACAACCCCTTCGGTGCGTGCCCTGCCTGCACCGGCATCGGGACGAAGCTCGAGGTCGACGAGGAGCTGGTGGTCCCGGACCCCCAGCTGAGCCTCTCGGAGGGCGCCATCGCCCCGTGGTCGCTGGGCCAGGCCACGCAGGAGTACTGGACGCGCCTGCTCGAGGGGCTCTCGGACGAACTCGGCTTCTCGATGAGCACCCCTTGGCACAGCCTTCCGCAGTACGCGCGCGATGCCGTGCTGTACGGCAAGGACCACAAGGTGGTGGTCCAGTACAGGAACCGGTTCGGGCGCGAGCGGAAATACAGCACGGGCTTCGAAGGCGCTGTGTCCTACATCCAGCGCAAGCACGCCGAGACCGAGTCGGACTATGCGCGGGACAAGTACGCCGAGTACATGCGCGAAATCCCGTGCCCGGAGTGCGGAGGGGCCCGCCTCAACCCAGCCTCGCTCTCAGTCCTCGTCGGCGGAAAGTCGATCGCCGCCGTCAGCGCTCTGCCGCTCCGCGAAGCGAGCGAGTTCCTCGCGACTCTCGATCTGACCGATCGGGAGCGCCAGATCGCGCATCAGGTCCTCAAGGAGATCGACGCGCGCCTCGCGTTCCTCCTCGACGTGGGTCTCGAGTACCTCAACCTCGAGCGCGCGGCGGGAACCCTCTCCGGCGGCGAGGCCCAGCGCATCCGGCTCGCAACTCAGATCGGTTCGGGGCTTGTCGGCGTGCTGTACGTCCTCGACGAGCCGAGCATCGGGCTGCACCAGCGCGACAACCGACGGCTCATCGAGACGCTGACGCGGCTCCGCGATCTCGGGAACACGCTCATCGTCGTGGAGCACGACGAGGACACGATCCACGAGGCCGACTGGATCGTCGACATCGGCCCGGGTGCGGGTGAGCACGGCGGGAAGGTGGTCCATTCGGGACCCTTGACGGAGCTTCTCGAGAACCGGGCCTCGCTCACCGGCGAGTACCTCTCGGGCCGCCGGAAGATCGAGGTGCCCACCAAGCGGCGTCCCATCGATCGCAAGCGCCAGCTCAAGGTCGTCGGAGCGAAGGAGCACAACCTCAAGAACGTCGACGTGACGTTCCCGCTGGGAGTGCTCACGGCCGTGACCGGTGTGAGCGGTTCGGGCAAGTCGACCCTCGTCAACGAGATCCTGTACAAGGTCCTTGCCAACCGGCTCAATGGGGCAAAGCAGGTCGCGGGGCGCCACACGCGGATCGAGGGCCTCGAGCATCTCGACAAGGTCATCCACGTTGACCAGAGCCCCATCGGGCGCACCCCCCGTTCGAATCCGGCGACATACACCGGCGTCTTCGACCATATCCGCAGGCTCTTCGCAGAGACGACGGAGGCCAAGGTGCGGGGCTACCAGCCGGGCCGTTTCTCGTTCAACGTGAAGGGCGGACGCTGCGAGGCATGCTCGGGAGACGGCACCCTCAAGATCGAGATGAACTTCCTCCCGGACGTCTACGTGCCGTGCGAGGTTTGCCACGGCGCCCGGTACAACCGGGAGACCCTTGAGGTCCACTACAAGGGCAAGACCATCGCCGATGTGCTGGACATGCCGATCGACGAGGCTGCCGAGTTCTTCTCGGCCTTCGCCCCGATCGCGCGGCACCTCAACACCCTGGTCGACGTCGGTCTGGGGTACGTGCGCCTCGGCCAGCCGGCCACGACGCTCTCCGGCGGCGAGGCCCAGCGGGTCAAGCTCGCCTCCGAGCTGCAGCGGCGCTCCAACGGCCGCAGCGTCTACGTGCTCGACGAGCCGACTACGGGTCTTCACTTCGAGGACATCCGCAAGCTCCTCCTCGTCCTCCAGGGGCTCGTCGAGAAGGGCAACACGGTGATCACGATCGAGCACAACCTCGATGTGATCAAGAGCGCGGACTGGATCATCGACCTCGGGCCCGACGGGGGTTCCGGCGGCGGCGAGGTCATCGCAACGGGGACGCCAGAGGACGTCGCGAAGATCGAGGCGAGCCACACGGGCACGTTCCTCGCCGAGGTCCTCGGCCGAGGATGAGAGAGGCCGCCGTTTCCGGCGGCCTCTCCCTGCACCCACTCCTCATATGCCTGATTCGGCATGCGAGTTTTAGGCTCGCCTGCGCGTATGCGAGACTGGCCCGGTGACTGACAGCCCCGCACTGGTGATCTTCGATCTGGACGGAACGCTCGTTGACCCGGCGGGGAGCATCACCGGCGGGATTGCCCACTCGCTCGCGACCCACGGTCTGCCCGTGCCGGACAGCGAAGCGCTCAACGCGATGGTAGGCCCGCCGCTCGTTGAATCGCTCCGCACGATTGCCGGGCTGCCGGACACGGTGATTCCCGCCGTCGTCACCACCTACCGCGAGCGCTACATTTCGGAAGGGATGGGCCAGAGCCGCCCTTACCCCGGCATTCCGGAACTCCTCGACAGGCTGAGGGGGGCCGGCTATCACCTTTCGGTGGCCACGCAGAAGCCCGAGGGCCTCGCGAAGAAGCTGCTCGGGATGCACGGCCTTGACACACGGTTCCACAGCATTCATGGCGCCCCGGACGACGAGACGCTGCCGCCCCTCCCCGACGGCAAGGCAAGCATCGTCGCGGCGGCCCTCGAAGTGAACCACGCCGACCGCACTCGGGCTGTCCTTATCGGAGACCGCCGGAATGATGCTGCCGGCGCGGCTGCAAACCACATCGCCTGCATCGGCGTCGCCTGGGGTTTCGCGGAGCCCGGGGAACTCGAGGCCCAAGAACTCGCAGCGCTCGTCGCGGACGCAGAGGAGGCGGGCGACGCCGTCGAGCGCCTGTTCCCGCCCGCCGGCCGCGCAGACACGATTGAGGCCACGGAGGCATCCACGTGCCGCTGATGTACCAGGCGAGCCGCACCAGCATCCGCGCCGCCATCTTCGGGCTCTGCCGGCCGACCCTCACCGGGCTCGAGAACGTTCCCGTCGACGGACCGTTCATTGTGGCCTCGAACCATCTCTCGTTCCTCGATTCGGTCATCATCCAAGCCCTCATGCCGCGCCGGGTCGGCTTCTTCGCCAAGGCGGAGTACTTCACCGGCAAGGGGCTGAAGGGGCGGCTCATGAAGGCCTTCTTCGAGGGGGTCGGGTCGATTCCCGTGGAGCGCGGCGAGCAGGCGGCGAGCGTCGCGGCCCTCAAGTCCCTTCTCGACGTGCTCGAGGCCGGGGGAGGCGTGGGCATCTACCCGGAAGGCACCCGGTCCCGCGACGGACTGCTCTACAGGGGAAGGACCGGGGTGGGGTGGCTCACGCTCACGACAGGCGCGCCCGTGATTCCCGTGGGGCTCGAAGGCACCGAACAGCTCCAGCCCGCGGGCAGGAACTCGGTTCGGCCGCAGCACTTCAGCATGCGGGTCGGGGAGCCCCTCCACTTCGACCGGCTCGGTCCCGACCATTCGCTGCCGGTAAGGCGCGAAGCGACCGACCGGATCATGGATGCGATTGCCGCCCTGAGCGGGCAGCAAAGGGCCTCGGGCTACAACAAGCCACCTGCACAGCCTTAACTAAACTGGAGCAGTGGCAGATCCAGCGAGCTACCGGCCGAAAACCGGCGAGATCCCGAACGACCCAGGCGTTTACCGCTTCCGGGACCCCCATGGCCGAGTCATCTACGTGGGCAAGGCGAAGAACCTCCGCCAGCGGCTCACCTCGTACTTCGCCAACCCGCTCACGCTGCTGCCCAAGACGTATGCGATGGTCCACGCGGCGGCGAGCGTCGAATGGACAGTGGTGGGCAGCGAACTCGAGGCCCTCCAACTCGAGTACACGTGGATCAAGGAGTTCTCCCCGCGGTACAACCTCGCCTTCCGCGACGACAAGACATACCCGTATCTGGCGGTGACCATGGGGGAGAAGTTCCCCCGGGTTCAGGTCATGCGGGGCGACCGCCGCAAGGGGACCCGGTACTTCGGACCGTACACGGCAGGCGCCATCAGGGAGACGATGGACACCCTCCTCAAGGTGTTCCCGGTGCGCAGCTGCAGCGCGGGCGTCTTCAAGCGGGCTGAGCAGAGCGGACGTCCCTGCCTGCTCGGGTACATCGACAAATGCTCCGCCCCGTGCGTTGGGCGCGTGACTCCCGAGGAGCACCGGGCTCTGGCCGAGGACTTCTGCGCCTTCATGGGCGGTGAGGCCAAGCGCTTCATCTCCCAGCTCGAGAAGCGCATGGCTGCAGCCGTCGAGGAGCTCGATTTCGAGGCCGCAGCGTCACTCCGGGACGACATCATCGCCATGAAGAAGGTCTTCGAGCGCAACGCGGTCGTCCTGTCCGAGGACACGGACGCCGACGTCTTCGCGATCGAGGAGGACGAACTCGAGGCCGCAGTCCAGGTGTTCCACGTCCGCGGCGGGAGGATCCGCGGCCAGCGGGGCTGGGTCGTCGAGAAGGTGGAGGAGGCGAGCGGCCCGGCGTTCGTCGAGCACCTCCTGCAGCAGGTCTATGGTGCGCAGGCGGAGACCGATGCCCGGATCCCCCGCGAGGTCCTCATCCCCGTCATGCCGGACGACGCCGAGCAGCTCACCGCGTGGCTTTCGAACCTGCGCGGGGCGAAGGTGAGCCTTCGCGTCCCCCAGAGGGGCGACAAGGCGGCCCTCGCCAAGACCGTGCATGAGAACGCCGTCCAGGCGCTCAAGCTTCACAAGGTGCGCAGGGCGGGCGACATCACGACCCGATCCCTGGCCCTGCAGGAGCTCCAGGAGGCGCTCGAGCTGCCGGAGCCGCCGCTGCGCATCGAGAGCTTCGACATCTCCCACGTCCAGGGCACCAATGTGGTGGGTTCGATGGTCGTAGTGGAGGACGGGATCGCGAAGAAGTCCGAATACCGCAAGTTCACGGTCACTGGCGAGGCAGCGCGGGACGACACGGCCGCCATGCACGACGTCCTCACTAGGAGGTTCCGGAACTACCTCGCGGAGAAGGAACTCCCGGTCGCGGAGCGTGACCAGCACAGCAAGTTCGCCTACCCGCCGAACCTCGTCGTGGTCGACGGCGGCCAGCCCCAGGTCACGGCGGCGGTCAAGGCACTCGCCGAACTGGGCATCTCGTCGGACGAGGTCCAAGTGGTGGGGCTCGCGAAGAGGCTTGAGGAGGTCTGGCTGCCGGAAGGCGACTTCCCCGTCGTGCTCCCGCGCGCTTCTCAGGGCCTCTATCTTCTCCAGCGCATTCGCGACGAAGCCCACCGGTTCGCGATCACGTTCCATCGGCAGCGGCGCGGCAAGGCGATGACGGTTTCCGTGCTCGACGACGTGCCGGGTCTTGGCCCTGCCCGCAAGAAGGCGATCCTGTCGCACTTCGGCTCGGTGAAGCGGCTGCGGGCGGCAACCCCGGAGGAGATCGCGGAGGTCGCAGGTGTGGGGCCAACGCTGGCCGCGTCGATCTATGGCGAGTTCCATGCCGCGGGGCTGGATGAGACGGCACCAGCGGTCAACTACGCAACCGGCGAAATCCTGGAGAGATGAAATGACTGGCATGACTTGCCACAACTGAGCAATGGCGCGGAACGCCATCATGTCAGCCGTCGGCAGTCATGCGAAGACACACCACCCATCAACACAGCGAGGTATGTCGCGCAACTCGAAGTAGCCGTCCCGACTGGATGGACCCCGCGCCCATGGCTAAAAAGGCGGTCACGTGAGAATGACGCCCCCGGCCATGGCCGTTGCCAGACCGGATAAAACGCCGGGGGACGCCATCAAAGCGTGCGCGGCAGCCCTCCACACCCCAGCGAGCTACCGCGCACTCCCAGGCCAATACCCGTAGCGCTCACACCACAAAACAAGCAATTGATCCGTTCACATGCCCGCGCCACGACCTCGCGTTGCGGGGCGCACACCGCCTCAGCTGCCCTTGAGAACGAGCCACATGCTGATGGAGTCGGCCAACGTCCTGTCGCTGTCCCCGACGGGCTGGACGCCGCCGAGCAGTGACGGGTCGGACGGGATGAAGATGAAGTCCCCCGAAGGCGTCCAGACGGCCTGTCCGATGCCCACCCATCGACCTCCGTTGTACTCGAAGACCTTGCCGTCGGCGACCTTGATTTGCCCGTCCCGTGATATGGCCATGGGTCCCTCTCCCCGTCTTCACAGCTGGTGGGGGGATACCCGCCCCAGAGGACCCCAACGCAAGTAGTGAGACGCCGCCCGGACCCTCCCCGCAGCAGCGGTGGCCACCAGGCCCGGACGGACGCCAACCGGAGAGTGCCCGCGAACAAGGCGGGGCAAACCTATACGGAGGCGGCGTGCGCCCGAACTCCAGTTCCAAAACGTACGCCGCTACCGGGCGACTACCCTCGAGCGCTGCAACGGAAACCGGGATTGTAAGGTGTGGTCGGTGCCCTACGTGGGCCCTCGACTGAGGACTGGGCGGGCGCGTCACACATCCGAGAGACGCCCGCCCGGACCCCCGGCAAAGAGGCCGGGACGCCAGTGTCCGCCGACCCCGTCGTCACAACCACCGAGAGCCCAGAACGGGCGCCACCCAAGGATTGCCCGCGCAGGACGTAGCAGAAACGAACCGCAACCCAGGCGGTGCGTGTGCGTACGCCGAGGCGAGTGAATAAGCAACTCCGCCAAATCGGTGTGTTCTCAATATCGAAGGCGTCTCTGGCGTGGGGAGATGTCGTCCGGAAAGCCCAATAGCCTTTACGGAATATGTTTGAGCTGGGTCACCCATAAGGGGCTACACGCGCGAGGCTGCACTGTCCTCAGCGTGCAAGGGCCGTCATGCGTCAGGCGAGCCGCTTTGGTCTTTTCCCTTCAGTCCCGGTCTTCGTCGTCGTTTCGGCACGGCGCTGGCCGCCTGCCCTCGGCGGCGAGGCGGAGCCGGAGTCGGATGGTCATGACGATGCGCCGCGTGAGTGCCCGACGTTCCTCGGGGGTCAGCCTGGATACGGGCTTGCGGGGCTTCCAGGAGAGTGGGGATCGTCCTCTGCCACGCGACCAGCCTGCGCGTCAGACGAGTCGCTTCGGTGGGTGGGGTTCCATAAGCGTGAGAAGGCTGCCAGTCCCCACTGGGGACCGACAGCCTGTGGTTGGAAGGAACTGCCGCTACTGGGCCTGGGTGAGGGTTACTGCTCCTGTGGGGGTGGAGCAGACGGTGTTGACGTCGCCGGTTCGAGCGGTCTGCTGAGCGAGCACAGCGACAGGTCCAACGGCGACGCCGCAGACGTTTGCCGCGACCTGAGCAGCAACTCCGACGTTGGCGTTGTTCAGGATGCTTACGTCGCCCACGGCCACGTTAACGAGACCGCTTTGGTTCTGGTTTGCCGCGTTGGCCGGAGCCATGAGTCCGCCTGAAAGGAGCAGAGACCCCGCAAGAGCCGCTCCCGCCATTGACTTTGTAGCCAGCTTCATCAGTTTCCTCCTAGTTGCGTTCATTCATCGGTTGCACGCTGCGACGCTGCCAGTACCTCACTTTGGGTGCCGCACCCCCGCAGTGCCAGCGAAATACCCATGCCCCTCGTCGCTAATCCCCATCGAAAAAAGTGATGCTGGCTGTGCCGCTTCCGTGACAGGTACTGCAACCTCTCGTCCACAGGCGACCATCTACGTGTGGTGCGACGCGTCACCCTTGCGATGAGCCGCGATTGCGTGCTTAAAGTCGCGATTGCGTGCTTAAAGTTGGGGGGGCTCAGCGAGAAACGTACGGGCCATTGTGGCGGCGCCCGTAGAGGTCGAAAGACCCTCACCGGGGAGGACCGTCGGGTGGGGGATTGCCGGGACGCCCGACGGTCGGACCCGAAAGGTCGAAGTCCAGGACACCAGAGTCCTCGCCCCCGCTCGGGGGGAAGCGCTTCGGCGAGAGTTTCGCGGGCTTGTTCTTGCTCATCGCTGTTCTCTTTCAGTCAAGGATTCGTCCCGCAGCGTTCGTTCCCGACAGTAGAAGTCATGGGAAACCCGCGAGAATCGCACAGCGCTTAGTGATGAGCCATGGAGTCTTAGCTAGGCTGGCCCCATGACCCAGACCAGCGCGGCGGACCCGCATGAGCCCACTGAGCTGACCCCCGTCAAACCACAGGCCGCGGAACTCCTCATCGTCACCGGGATGTCGGGTGCGGGGCGAAGCACCGCGGCGAATGCCCTCGAGGATCACGGCTGGTACGTCGTCGAGAATCTTCCGCCGCAGCTCCTCGGAACGCTGTCCGAGCTCGTAGCGCACGCGTCGGATCGCATCCCCAAGCTCGCCGTCGTCATGGATGTACGGAGCAAGGCCCTCTTCGCCGACATCCGCGAGGCCCTCCATGCCCTCGATTCGCGAGGTGTCGAATACCGGGTGCTGTTCCTCGACGCGACAGACGACGTGCTGATCCGCCGCTTCGAGCAAGGCCGGCGCCCGCACCCGCTCCAAGGCGGGGGACGGATCCTCGACGGCATCACGGCCGAGCGCCAGATCCTCGCCGAGCTCCGGGAGCAGTCGACGCTCGTGCTTGATACGTCCGACTACAACGTGCATGGTCTGGCGACGGCGATCACCGAACTCTTCTCCGAGAAGGGGCCGGTGACGCTGCGCATCAACGTCATGAGCTTCGGATTCAAGTACGGTCTCCCGGCAGACGCCAACTATGTGGCAGATGTCCGGTTCCTCCCCAACCCCCACTGGATCCCGCAGCTTCGCCCGCACACGGGTCTGGACCCCGACGTGCGCGACTACGTGCTCGTGGCGAATGGCGCCGAGGAGTTTGTGACCCGCTACGTCCACGCGCTCGAGCCTGTGCTCGCGGGCTACCGCAAGGAGAACAAGCACTACGCGACGATCGCCGTCGGCTGCACCGGCGGAAAGCATCGGTCGGTGGCGATCGTCGAGGAGCTTGCCAAGCGGCTCTCGCAGCAGCCGCGGGTCACGGTCACCACGGCTCACCGTGATCTCGGGCGGGAGTGATGGCCATGTTCACGGGTCAGCTGCCACTCATCCCACCCGGCGCGGGGACGTCCGGCGGTGTGCCGAAGGGCCCGTCCGTGGTCGCGCTCGGCGGGGGCCACGGGCTCTCGGCTTCGCTCTCGGCACTGCGCCTCCTGACCGCGGACCTCACCGCCGTCGTCACGGTTGCCGACGACGGCGGTTCCTCCGGGCGCCTTCGCCGGGACTTCGGCGTCATCCCCCCGGGTGATCTCCGCATGGCGCTTGCTGCCCTCTGCGACGACACCGATTGGGGGCGGACTTGGCGCGACGTCATGCAGCACCGCTTCCGGTCACCGGCTGGGACGAGCGGCCTTGAGAACCACGCGATGGGCAACCTGCTCATCATGACGCTGTGCGAGCTGCTGGGCGATGTCGTGGACGGCCTCCGCTGGGCGGGGGCGCTTCTGGGCGCCCGGGGGCAGGTCCTTCCCATGTCGCAGGTGCCCCTCATGATCGAGGGAACCGCCGCGGCGAGGGACGGTGGGCCGGGGGAGCTCATCCGGGGCCAGGCTGCGTGTGCCATTGCCGGGCGCCTTGAGGATGTCCGCCTCCTCCCCGAAGACGCCCCCGCATGCCCGGAGGCGCTGAGCGCCATCGAGTTCGCGGACTGGGTCGTCCTGGGCCCCGGCTCGTGGTACACCTCCGTCCTCCCGCATCTGCTGCTTCCCGAGATGCGGCAGGCCCTCTCGGACACGCCGGCCCGCCGGTGCCTCGCGATGAACCTCACCATGGAGACGATGGAGACCACGGGAATGTCCGCGGCGGATCACCTGCGGGTCCTGCAGCGGGCTGCCCCCGAGTTCACGGTCGACGCAGTCATCGCCGAGATCGGAACGGTGGGGGACACGGCTGAATTCGAACGAGCGGCCGCCGAACTCGGCGCCGAGGTTCACTTCGGTAGAGTGGGAGCTTCCGGCCACCGCGCGGTGCACGATCCGCTCCGGCTCGCGGCGGCCTACCACGAGGTGTTCTCGGGCAACAGGAAATGACGCGGGCAGCGTTGAAGACAGAAGCAGCAGTGGTCAATGGCGCAGGCGTCGGGGCCGGAGGGGATGGCAGAAGGATGGCTCTGACCCAGAGCGTCAAGGAAGAGCTCTCGCATCTTGCGGTCAAGAAGTCGTCCGAGCGCAAGGCCGAGGTGTCCGCCATGCTGCGTTTCGCCGGCGGGCTTCACATCATCTCGGGGCGCATTGTGATCGAGGCGGAAGTCGATTTGGCCTCGACTGCGCGGCGGCTCAAGACGGCCATCGCCGAGGTGTACGGTCATTCGGCGGAGATTATCGTCGTCTCCGGCGGCGGGCTCCGCCGTGGCAGCCGCTATGTGGTGCGCGTCGTGCGGGAAGGCGAGGCCCTCGCCCGCCAGACGGGCCTGCTGGACAACCGGGGGCGGCCTGTCCGAGGCCTGCCCTCCGCCGTCGTCAATGGCTCCGCCGCCGACGCCGAAGCTGTCTGGAGAGGGGCCTTCCTCGCCCACGGCTCGCTCACCGAGCCGGGCCGATCCTCCTCGCTGGAGGTCACGTGCCCCGGCCCCGAAGCCGCCCTCGCGCTCGTGGGCGCCGCGCGCCGCCTCGGCATCGCGGCCAAGGCGCGGGAGGTGCGCGGGGTGGACCGCGTCGTCGTCCGGGATGGCGACACCATCGCTGCCCTCCTGACGCGAATGGGCGCTCACGACGCCCTCATGGCGTGGGAAGAGCGGCGCATGCGCAAGGAGGTGCGCGCCACCGCGAACCGCCTTGCGAATTTCGACGACGCGAACTTGCGTCGGTCCGCCCAGGCGGCCGTCGCGGCAGGCGCGAGGGTTGAGCGGGCGCTTGAGATCCTGGGGGACGACGTCCCCGAGCACCTTCGCTACGCTGGCGAGCTCCGTGTGGCACACAAGCAGGCAAGCCTCGACGAATTGGGCCGGCTCGCGGATCCGCCCCTGACGAAGGACGCGATCGCCGGCCGCATCCGCCGACTGCTCGCCATGGCGGACAAGAAAGCTGCGGAGACGGGGATTCCCGGCACCGAGGCGAACGTTACGCCCGAGATGCTCGACGGCTGAGCAGCTTCGCCCATCTGCATAGGATGGAGCCGTCACCAGCTCGCCGTGCGATGTACCGTGCGGCGGGAAACCGACCGATGGAGGATGTTGTGACCTACGTACTGCCTGAGCTCCCGTACGATTACGCGGCCCTCGAGCCGCACATCTCGGCACGGATCATGGAACTCCACCACGACAAGCACCACGCGACGTACGTGGCGGGCGCGAACACGGCGCTCGAGAAGCTCGCCGAGGCCCGCGAGGCCGGCAACTTCGCCGACGTGACGCGCCTGAGCAAGGATCTGGCGTTCCACCTCGGCGGCCACACGAACCACTCGATCTTCTGGAACAACCTGTCCCCGGAGGGGGGCGACAAGCCCGAGGGCGAGCTTGCCTCGGCGATCGATGACGCCTTCGGCTCGTTCGACAAGTTCGTGGCCCACTTCAGCGCAGCCGCGACGAGCCTGCAGGGCTCCGGCTGGGCGATCCTCGCCTACGAGCCCCTCGGCGGCAACGTCGTGATCGAGCAGCTCTACGATCAGCAGGGCAACATCCCCGTCGCGACGGTTCCGCTGCTCATGCTGGACATGTGGGAGCACGCGTTCTACCTCGACTACGTGAACGTCAAGGCCGACTACGTCAAGGCATTCTGGAACATCGTCAACTGGCAGGACGTCGCGAAGCGATTCGCCGCGGCGCGTTCCGGCGCTCAGGGGCTCGTCCTCCCCGCCTGACGCATGTGAGATTCTGAGATTTCCGTCACATTGCGCGGATTTCACCGGTCAAGGGCCCGTCTGTTCACGGACGGGCCCTTTTTCCGTAGGATGGGGTGCGGAAAGGCCACCAGCCTTTCAGCCATGACAATGGAGACTCGGGCTGCAGGCCTTTCCTTGTGCAAATCTCTGCCCAATGATGTGCGAGACCGTTCAGACAGTCCGAGCAGTCACCTAGGTGGGGTGCTCGGCTGAGCATCAAGGA
The DNA here is from genome assembly GCF_005876955.1 of Sinomonas gamaensis. GTDB lineage: Bacteria > Actinomycetota > Actinomycetes > Actinomycetales > Micrococcaceae > Sinomonas > Sinomonas gamaensis. The sequence goes on along the minus strand of NZ_SSCL01000002.1, from coordinate 250,996 downwards.
GAGCAACCAGAGTGACTACCCGCATCGGCATCAACGGCTTCGGCCGGATCGGCCGTAACTTCTTCCGCGCGGCGCTCGCCCAGGGAGCCGATCTCGAGATCGTGGCCGTCAATGACCTCACGAGCCCCGAGACTCTGGCGCACCTGCTCAAGTACGACTCGATCACCGGCCGACTCACGGAGAAGGTCGAGGCGCGCGACGGCAACATCGTCGTCGGCGGTAATGAGATCAAGGTCCTCGCGGAGCGCGACCCGGCGAACCTCCCTTGGGGTGATCTGGGCGTCGACATCGTCATCGAGTCCACCGGCTTCTTCACGAAGGCCGCGGACGCGAAGAAGCACCTTTCAGCGGGTGCGAAGAAGGTCATCATCTCCGCTCCGGCCACGGACGAGGATGTCACGATCGTCATGGGCGTCAACGACGAGACGTACGACCCCGCAAACCACAGCATCATCTCCAACGCCTCGTGCACCACGAACTGCCTCGGCCCGCTTGCGAAGGCCATCAACGACGCCTTCGGCATCGAGCGCGGCCTCATGACGACGGTCCACGCCTACACGGCGGATCAGAACCTCCAGGACGGCCCGCACCGCGACCTGCGCCGTGCTCGCGCCGCCGCCATCAACATGGTGCCGACGTCGACGGGTGCCGCCAAGGCGATCGGCCTCGTGCTTCCCGAGCTGAAGGGCAAGCTCGACGGCTACGCGATCCGCGTCCCCGTTCCCACGGGTTCGGCCACCGACCTCACGGTGACCGTCTCCCGCGAGGTCACGAAGGACGAGGTCAACGCGGCAGTGAAGGCAGCCTCGGAGTCCGGCCCGCTCGCGGGCTACCTCTCCTACACCGAGGACCCGATCGTCTCCTCGGACATCGTCACCGACCCGGCGTCGTCGATCTTCGACGCTGGCCTGACCAAGGTCATCGGCAATCAGGTGAAGGTCGTCTCCTGGTACGACAACGAGTGGGGCTACTCCAACCGTCTCGTGGACCTCACCGAGCTCGTTGCGTCCAAGCTCTGAGAACGGCCGTAACGTACGGGGAACTCGGATAGCCTGAGTCCATGACTGCACACACTCTCGACGAGCTGCTCGCCGAAGGTGTCCGTGGGCGGCACGTTCTGGTCCGTTCGGACCTCAACGTGCCGCTCGACGGGTCCACCGTGACCGACGACGGCCGCGTCCGCGCGTCCCTGCCCGTGATCGCCAAGCTGGCCGAGGCCGGCGCCCGCGTGATCGTGATGGCCCACCTTGGCCGCCCCAAGGGGATCCCGGACGAGAAGTACTCGCTGCGCCCCGCTGTCGACCGACTCGCTGAGCTGGCCGGTTTCCCGGTGCGGCTTGCGAACGACGTGGTCGGTCCCAGCGCCCAGGAGCTGGCCGCCGCCCTTGGCGATGGCGAAGTCCTCGTGCTCGAGAACGTGCGTTTCGACGCGCGCGAGACGAGCAAGGTGGACGCCGAGCGCCAGGAGTTCGCCCGCGAGCTCGCGGACCTCACGGGACAGAACGGGGCCTATGTCGATGACGCGTTCGGCGCGGTGCACCGCAAGCACGCAAGCGTCTACGACATCGCCTCGCTCCTGCCGTCCTATCTCGGCGAACTCGTCAGGGCCGAGGTCGAGGTGCTTCGGCGCCTCACGGAGGGCGCTGAGCGGCCCTACGTCGTCGTCCTCGGCGGCTCGAAGGTCTCCGACAAGCTGGCGGTAATCGACAACCTCATCGGCAAGGCCGACCGCCTGCTTGTGGGCGGCGGGATGCTGTTCACTTTCCTCGCGGCCCAGGGCCATGAGGTGGGTTCGAGCCTCCTCGAGGCGGATCAGATCGGCACGGTCCAGGATTACCTCGAGCGTGCGACGGCGGCCGGCACCGAATTCGTGCTTCCCACCGACGTGGTGGTCGCCTCGAAGTTCGCGGCAGACGCGGACCACGAAGTGGCATCCGCCGACGCCATCGAGGGAACAGCCTTCGCCGAGGCCGGCATCGGCCTCGACATCGGTCCCGAGACTGCAGCCGCGTTCGCCAAGGAGATCGCTGCAGCCAAGACCGTGTTCTGGAATGGGCCGATGGGCGTCTTCGAGTTCCCGGCGTTCGCCGCGGGAACCAAGGCCGTCGCCCAAGCCCTGGCCGATGCGACCACGGCGGGCGCCCTCACGGTCGTCGGCGGCGGTGACTCGGCTGCGGCCGTCCGGACCCTTGGTTTCGCGGATTCCCAGTTCGGGCACATCTCGACTGGCGGCGGCGCGAGCCTCGAATACCTCGAGGGCAAGGAGCTGCCGGGCCTGACCGCCCTCGGCGCCTGATCCCCTCTCCGCGCCGGGTTCGCCGTCCCTTCTGCAGGGGCTGGCGTGCCCGGCGCTCGCCACGCTTCCAGCACCACCACAGGAGACAACGTGACCACTTCCTCGAACGGACCGTTCGACCGCACTCCGCTCATCGCCGGCAACTGGAAGATGAACATGGACCACGTCCAAGCCATCACCCTCCTCCAGAAGCTCGCCTGGACCCTCGAGGATGCGCGCCACGACTTCGGACGCGTCGAGGTTGCTGTGTTCCCGCCGTTCACCGACCTTCGCGGCGTCCAGACCCTCGTCCAGGGCGACGACCTCAAGATCGTGTACGGCGGTCAGGACCTCTCGCAGTTCGATTCTGGAGCCTATACCGGTGACATCAGTGGGGCCTTCCTCGCGAAGCTCGGCTGCAGCTACGTGCTCGTAGGCCACAGCGAACGCCGCACGATTCACGGCGAGACCGACGAGGAGCTCAACGCGAAGACGAAGGCGGCGTATCGCCATGGCCTCGTCCCGGTGCTGTGCGTGGGGGAGGGTCTCGAGGTCCGCCAGGCGGGCCAGCACGTGGAGCACACCCTTGGCCAGCTGCGCGCGGACGTGGAGGGTCTCACCGCCGAGCAGATCTCCACTCTCGTTGTTGCGTACGAGCCCGTGTGGGCGATCGGCACCGGCGAGGTCGCGGGTCCGGAGGACGCCCAAGAGATGTGTGCAGCGATCCGTAGCGAGTTGGCTGCGAGCTTCGGCGCCGAGGCAGCGAACTCCGCACGGCTCCTGTATGGCGGCTCAGTGAAGTCCGGGAACGCAGCCGCGATCCTCGGGCAGACCGACGTGGACGGCGTGCTCGTGGGCGGTGCGAGCTTGGATCCAGCCGAGTTTGCTAGCATTGTCAGGTTCGAAAGCCACGCAGGCGCGTAGCAGAGAGGCACCACGTGCAAGTACTCCAGATCATCCTGCAGATCCTGCTCGGCATCACGAGCCTCCTGCTGACCCTTCTCATCCTGATGCACAAGGGCCGGGGCGGAGGCCTCTCGGACATGTTCGGCGGCGGGATGTCCTCTGGCCTCGCCTCGTCGGGCGTCGCGGAGCGCAACCTGAACCGCTTCACGATCATCCTCGGGCTCACCTGGGGCGTTGTCATCATTGCGCTGGGACTCATCATGCGCTTCTCGGGGACTGGCGGGTCCTGAGAAAAGGCCGCGTAGAAACGCGTAGAAGGTAGAAGAAGGGGCGGGAACAGCACGTGCTGTTCCCGCCCCTTCTTCGTGTTGCCCTGCTTACGCCGTCACGTCCGCCGGGTGCACACCCTGCGGACGTGACGGCGCAACCTTTCTAGGCGGAGGCCGGTTCCTTCCGGAGGAGATTCTCCGGTACCTGCGCGGCGGCGGCGGCGTCGATGAGCCAGAGCGTGCGGTTCCTGCCCCGAGCGCCTGCAGCGGGAACCTGGACGGTACCGGCCCCAGCGAGGGCGAGGCCGACCGCGCCCGCCTTGTCCTCGCCGGCAACGAGCATCCAGACCTCGCCCGCCGACTTGATGGCGGGGAGCGTCAGAGAGATGCGCGACGGCGGCGGCTTGGGCGAGTTCGTCACGCCGACGACCATCCGCTCTGTCTCGCGGATTCCCGCCATCTCGGGGAACAGCGACGCAACGTGGGCGTCAGGACCCACACCTAGGAGAAGCACATCGAAGCGCGGAAGGCGGCCGGGCTCGTCGGGGCGACTGTCCGAGAAGTCAGCCTCGTGCTCGCGGGCCGCAGCCTCGGCGAGCTGGCGCTCGTAGTCCGCGGCGGCGTCGTCCGGAGTTGCGAAGCTCCCGGCGTCACCCGGGATGTGGACCCGCGCCGGATCCAACGGGAGCTTCTCGAGGAGCGCTTCCTTCGCCTGGAGCACGTTGCGGTCGGGGGAGTCGGCCTCGACGAAGCGCTCGTCGCCCCACCAGACGTTGACCTTCGACCAGTCCACGGCCCGGCAGGCCGGGGACTCTGCGACTGCCCGAAGCGTCCCGATGCCCATGGTGCCGCCGGTCAGGACGATCGTCGCGTCTCCGTAGCGGTCCTGAGTGTCGACGAGCTTCGTGATGAGGCGGGCCGCGATGGCAGCCAGAAGCACGGACGAGTCGGGATGGATACTGACGCGCGGATCAGCGCTCACTGGGCGTCACGCTCCTGAGGTTGGTCCGCGGGAGGCCTTCTGCGAGGACCTCGCCGAACACCTGGTCAGGGTCCAGCCGCCGGAGCTCTTCGGCGAGGCAGTCCTGAAGCGTGCGTCGCGGGAGCGCGATCCGCTGGGCGGGCTGGCCCGGCTGGGTGAGCTCGGCGACCGTGAGGCCGGGGCGGTACAGCTGGATGTCGCCCGAGGGGCGGCTGAGCCGGACCCGTCGGATGCCGGTGCCCGCCGGGTCCGCCACGATCGTGACCGGGACGTCGAGCTCGAGGGTGAGCCAGGCCGCCAGCAGCGCTGTGCTCGGCGAATCGGAGGCTCCCTCGACGGTGACCGCCGTGACGGTGGAGTCGTCCGCCTGGTCGAGCGCCGCAGCGAGCTGGATACGCCAGTTCGTTACGCGCGTCCATGCGAGGTCAGTGTCGCCCGCTCGGTACGTTTCGCGGATGCGGTACAGCGCCTCGGTCGGGTCTGGCTCGTTCCCCGAGTCCGTGATGCGACGGTGGGCGATGCAGCCTACGGACGTCGCGGACGCGTTCGTCGGGGCGCCGTGAGGCCACCAGGCCACGATCGGCGCGTCGGGAAGCAGGAGCGCCGCGACGAGCGATTCGCTCTCCTCGGCGAGGCGGCCGTAGCCGCGCAGGACCACGACCTCGGAGGCTCCGGCGTCACCGCCCACGCGGATCTGCCCGTCGATCCGGTCGGCCGAGTCACGGCCGGAGTCGACGAGCACGATGATGCGGCAGGGGTGCTCCCGGCTTGCCTGATTGGCCGCCTCGATGGCCTCTTCTTCGTAGCCGTGCTTGGTGATGACCACGAGGGTCAGGACCCTGCCGAGCGCCACAACCCCGCCTTCGTGGCGGAGATTCATGAGCTCTTTGGAGACCTTCGAGGTGGTCGTGTGGGGAAGGTCGATGATCAAGGCCGCCTCCAAGAGCGTCCGTCGCGGGCCATCAGAGCGTCAGCCGACGCCGGGCCCCAGCTGCCAGGTGCATAGGGTTCGGGCTTGTCGCCGGTGGCTGCCCAGTACTCCTCGAAGGGATCGAGGATCTTCCAGGAGAGCTCGACCTCCTCGTGCCGGGGGAACAGCGGCGGCTCGCCGAGCAGGACGTCCAGGATGAGGCGCTCGTAGGCTTCGGGGGAGGACTCGGTGAACGAGTGGCCGTACCCGAAGTCCATGCTCACGTCGCGCACCTCCATCTGCGTGCCCGGGACCTTCGAACCGAAGCGGATCGTGGCACCCTCGTCCGGCTGGACGCGGATGACGACCGCGTTCTGGCCGAACTCGGCTGTGCCCTGGTCTCCGAAGAGCAGGTTCGGCGCCTTCTTGAAGACGACGGCGATTTCCGTCACCCTGCGGCCGAGGCGCTTGCCGGCCCGCAGATAGAACGGGACGCTGGCCCAGCGGCGGGTGTGGATGTCGACGCGGATGGCGGCGTAGGTCTCCGTCGTGGAGTCGGCCGGGATGCCCTCCTCCTCGAGATAGCCCTTGACGAGCTCGCCGCCCTGCCATCCGCCTGCGAACTGGCCGCGGGCCGAGTGCAGCGAGAGGTCCTTCGGGAGGCGCACCGCGGCGAGGACCTTCTCCTTCTCGGCCCGGAGGTCCTCGGCGTCGAAGGAGATCGGCTCCTCCATGGCGGTGAGGGCGAGGAGCTGCAGGAGGTGGTTCTGGATGACGTCGCGCGCGGCGCCGACGCCGTCGTAGTAGCCCGCCCGCCCGCCGGTGCCGATGTCCTCGGCCATCGTGATCTGGACGTGGTCCACGTAATTCGCGTTCCAGATGGGCTCGAACAGCTGATTCGCGAAGCGGAGCGCCAGGATGTTCTGGACGGTCTCCTTGCCCAGATAGTGGTCGATGCGGAAGACCGCGTCCGGCGGGAACACCGACTCGACGATGTTGTTGAGCTGGCGGGCAGACTCGAGGTTGTGGCCGAAGGGCTTCTCGATGACGACGCGGCGCCACTTGCCCGGCTGGGGCTGGGCCAGCCCGTGCTCGGAGAGCTGCCGGCAGACCTGCTCGAACGCCTTCGGCGGGATCGAGAGGTAGAACGCGTGGTTGCCGCGCGTTCCGCGCTTCTCGTCGAGCTCGGCGAGCGTCGTCTTGAGGCGTTCGAAGGCCTCGTCGTCGTCGAAGGAGCCCTGGACGAACCGCACGCCCTCGTTCAGCTGGGCCCACACGGCCTCGTCGAACGGCGTACGGGCGTACTGCTTGACGGACGCCTTGACCTCTTCCGCGAAGTCCTCGTTCTCCCACTCGCGGCGGGCGAAGCCCACGAGCGCGAAGCTCGGCGGGAGGAGGCCGCGGTTGGCGAGGTCGTACACCGCGGGCATGAGCTTCTTGCGTGCGAGGTCGCCCGTGACTCCGAAGAGGACGAGCGACGAGGGGCCCGCGATGCGGTTCAGGCGCCGGTCACGCGGGTCGCGCAGCGGGTTGCGGCGCTTCGACCCGGTCGCGCCGTAGTCGTTCTCTGGCATGATGCCTTTCTATTCCATCTGATGCGGTCCGCACACCACGAGAGCGGAAGCACAAACGAGCAAAAGCCGCCGGCCCGGCCAGGAGGGGCCGGGCCGGCGGCTTGGAGCCTCAGCGCGCGAGGGCCGACACGACGTCGGTCAGCTGCTGGACACCTGCGGCGCGGTCGGTGAGGTGCAGCCGCAGGACGGGACGCCCGTGCTCGGCGAGCACTTGGGCATCTCCGGCCGCCTGCGCCTCGATGAGCTGCGCGAAAGTGAACGGACGGCCGGGGATCTCGACGTCAGTCGAGGCCGCCGCTGTGACCTGAAGGAACACGCCCACCGCGGGGCCGCCCTTGTGGTACTGGCCCGTCGAGTGGAGGAAGCGCGGACCCCAGCCGAACGTCGTCGGACGCCCCGTGGCCTTGGCCAGCTGGTCCCGCACGCCCTCCAGCTGCGGGTAGGCGAGGCGGTCGAGATAAGCCTGAACGCTCACGTAGCCGTTTCCGCCAAGCTGCGCCAGGAGCGCCTTGACGGCCTCTTCGACCGTGGACGCCCCGCCGAGCCACTCGCCGCCGCGAACCTCGATGGCGCCCTCCGTGAAGGTCGCCGCGGTCGGCTCGGGGCGGGCATCGAGCAGCCCTCGCGCCGCCTGCTTGGCAGCCTCGACGTCGGGCTGGTCGAACGGGTTGATCCCGAGCAGGCGGCCTGCAACCGCGGTCGCGAACTCCCAGACGAGCATCTGCGTGGCGAGCGTTCCGCCCACCGCGGCCTCGTTCGTCCCGAGCACCGGCTCGGCGTCTGCCGACACCAGACGCACCACGAGCACGTCGTCGGCTCCCTCGGAGACCTCCGGCGAGGCCACAGATGCGACGACCGGCAGGACGCCCTTGCCGAGCTTGCCAGTCGATTCGGCAATCAGCTGCTCGGCCCAGTCGGCGAAGCCCTTGATTCCGGAGCCATCCTCGACGATCACGATCTTGTCGCGCAGGGGAGTGGTTCCCCCGAGGGCTGCGCCGAGCTGCAGCCCGATGTTCTCCTCGGAGTCATCGCGGAGCAGTTCGACGGCCTCCTCGGCCTCGTCCAGCAGAGCCTGGATGTCGACCCCAGCGAGCCCCGAGGGCACGAGACCGAAGGCCGTGAGCGCCGAGTAGCGGCCGCCGACGTTGGGGTCGGCGTTGAAGACGGCCCGGTAGCCGGCTTCCCGGCTCGCCGCGTCGAGCGGCGATCCGGGGTCGGTGACGACGACGATCCGCTGCTTCGCGTCGACGCCGGCGGCTTCGAAGGCCGCCTCGAAGGCGCGTCGCTGGGAGTCCGTCTCGACCGTGGAACCCGACTTGGAAGACACCACGATAGCCGTGGCCTCGATGCGCTCCGTCAACGCGGCGGAGACCTGCTCGGGATCCGTCGAGTCGAGGACCACGAGCGGCACTTCCGCCGTTGCCGTGATGACCTCGGGAGCGAGCGAGGAGCCGCCCATTCCGCAGAGGACGATCCTGTCGACGCCTTCGGATCGCAGCGCGTCGCGCAGCGCCACGATGTCTGCGACGAGCGCCTGGGATACCGTCGCAGCCTCGACCCAGCCGAGGCGCTTGGCCGACTCCTCCTCCGCATCCTTGCCCCATAGCGTGTGGTCCTTCGCGAAGATCCGACTTGCGACGTTGTCTGCGACGAGTGCCGGAACGCGGGCCTCGACGGCCTCGCGTGCGGCACCCGTGGCGTCAAAGGTCAGCGCGCTCATGCACGAGCCCCGTGGGCGGTCTCGGACAGGGTCTGCTCGACGTCCGCGAGGAGTTCGTTCCAGGAGGCGACGAACTTGTCCAGGCCCTCGGATTCGAGGACGGCGACGACGTCGTTGTAGGAGACGCCGATCTTCTCGAGCGCGTCGAGGTGGGCGTTGGACTCCTCGTAGGTGCCGCGGACGGTGTCGCCGGTGATCTCGGCGTGGTCGAATGTGGCCTCGAGGGTCTTCTCCGGCATGGTGTTCACCACGCCGGGGGCGACGAGCCCGGCCACGTAGAGGGTGTCGGGGAGCGAGGGGTCCTTGACGCCAGTCGAGGCCCATAGCGGGCGCTGGGGCAGCGCCCCCGCGTCGGCGAGCAGGTTCCAGCGCTCGGAGCTGAACTCCTCCTCGAACACCTGGTAGGCAAGGCGCGCGTTGGCCAGCCCCGCCTTGCTCTTGAGGGCCTTGGCCTCCTCGGTGCCGATCTTCTCGAGGCGCTTGTCAACCTCCGTGTCCACCCGGGAGACGAAGAACGAGGCGACGGAGTGGATCTTCGAGAGATCGTGGCCGTTGGCCTTGGCCTTCTCCAGTCCGGTCATGAACGCGTTGATCACGCCGCGGTACCGCTCGAGGGAGAAGATCAGCGTCACGTTGACGCTGATCCCGTTCCCGAGGGTCTCCGCGATCGCCTCGAGGCCCTCGAGAGTGGCGGGGATCTTGATGTGGACGTTGGACTTGTTGACCTTGTCGCGCAGCTTCTTGGCTTCGGCGATCGTGCCGGCGGTGTCCCACGCGAGTCGGGGGTCGACCTCGATCGAGACGCGCCCGTCGACGCCCTTTGTCGCCTCGGCGACCGGGGCGAAGAGGTCGCACGCGTCGGCCACGTCGCGCGTGGTGAGCTCGAAGACCGTGCGCTCCACGTCCGCGCCGTCTTCGACGAGCTCGCGGAGCTGGTCGTCGTAGCCGTGGCCCTTGGTGATCGCAGCCTGGAAGATCGTCGGATTCGTGGTCACGCCCACGACGTTCTTCTCCTCGATGAGGGCCTTGAGGGAGCCGTCCTGGAGCCGCTGGCGGGAGAGGTCATCGAGCCAGATCGATACGCCGGCGTCCGAGAGCGCCTGAGTGGGGGTAGTCATTTTGGTTCCTCCTTGTGAGGGGATGGTCAATGCCCGGAATGCTGGGGTAGCCGCACCCTGTAGTTCTTTTAACGCTGAGCGGCCGCGATAGAGTCCCTGGCGGCCTCGGCGACGGTCTCTGCGGTGATGCCGAACTCGCGGAAGAGCGTCTTGTAGTCCGCCGAGGCACCGTAGTGCTCGAGGGAGATGGAGCGGCCGGCGTCTCCGACGAATTCGCGCCACCCGAGTGCAAGACCTGCCTCGACGGAAACTCGGGCCTTGACCTCCGAGGGCAGCACCGACTCGCGGTACGCCTCGTCCTGGGCCTTGAACCACTCCACGCAGGGCATCGAGACGACGCGCGCGGCGACGCCATCGGCGGCAAGGGCCTCGCGGGCGGCGACGGCGAGCTGGACCTCCGAGCCGGTGCCGATGAGGATCACGTCCGGGGTCACGTCAGAGCCGTCGCGCTGGGCCTCAGCGAGCACGTAGGCACCCTTGGCCACGCCGGAAGCGTCGCCGAACGCGCCCTCCCCGCGCTCCCACGTGGGGAGGTTCTGGCGGGTCAGGACGATGCCGGCCGGGTTCTCGTGCCGCTCGAGGATGGTCTTCCACGCCCATGCCACCTCGTTCGCGTCACCCGGGCGGACGACGTCGAGGTTCGGGATGGCGCGCAGGGAGGCGAGCTGCTCAACCGGCTGGTGGGTCGGGCCGTCCTCGCCGAGGCCGATCGAGTCGTGCGTCCACACGTACGTCGACGGAATGCCCATGAGGGCCGAGAGGCGGATCGCCGGGCGCTGGTAGTCGGAGAAGATCAGGAACGTGCCGGAGAACGCCCGGGTCTTCCCGCCGAGGGTGATGCCGTTGACGATCGAGGCCGCAGCGTGCTCGCGGATGCCGAAGTGCAGGACCCGCCCGTAGGGGTTGCCCTTCCATGCATCGGTCGAGCGGGAGGCCGGGATGAACGACGGCGAGCCCTCGATCGTGGTGTTGTTGGACTCCGCGAGGTCGGCCGAGCCGCCCCACAGCTCCGGAAGGACCGGGCCGATCGCGTTGAGGACCTTGCCGGAGGCGGCACGCGTGGAGACGTCCTTGCCGGCGGGGAACTCGGGGAGGGACTCCTCCCAGCCCTCGGGCAGGCGACGGGCCTCGATGCGCTCGTGGAGCTTGGCGGCCTCGGGGTTGGCGGTCTTCCAGGCGTCGAAGGACTGCTGCCACGCGGCGCGGGCCTCACGGCCGCGCTCGAGCGCGCCGCGGGTGTGCTCGAGGACCTCGGGGTCGACCTCGAAGGACTTCTCGGGGTCGAAGCCGAGGACCTTCTTCAGGGCCGCGATCTCGTCGTTGCCGAGCGCCGAGCCATGGATCTTGCCGGTGTTCTGCTTGGTGGGGGAGGGCCAGCCGATGATGGTGCGCAGCGAGATGATCGACGGGCGGCCGGTCTCGGCCTTCGCTGCCACGAGCGCGCGGTAGAGCTCCTGGACGTCTTCCTTGTACTCGCCCGAGGCGGTCCAGTCGACGCGCTGGGTGTGCCAGCCGTAGGCCTCGTAGCGCTTGAGCACATCCTCGGTGAACGCGATGTCGGTGTCGTCCTCGATGGAGATGTGGTTCTCGTCGTAGATCACCACGAGGTTGCCGAGCTCCTGGTGCCCGGCCAGCGAAGATGCCTCTGAAGTCACGCCTTCCTGGAGGTCGCCGTCGGAGGCGATGACCCACACCGTGTGGTCGAAAGGCGACTCGCCCGCGGGGGCCTCGGGATCGTACAGGCCCCGCTCGCGGCGCTGCGAGTACGCGAACCCGACCGAGGAGGCCAGGCCCTGCCCCAGCGGGCCGGTCGTGATCTCCACTCCCTTGGTGTGCTTGTACTCTGGGTGGCCGGGCGTGAGGGAGCCCCACGTGCGCAGCGCCGCAAGGTCCTCGACCTCGAGCCCGTAGCCAGCCAGGAACAGCTGGATGTACAGCGTCAGCGACGAGTGCCCGGGGGAGAGGATGAAGCGGTCGCGGCCGATCCACTCGGCGTCGGACGGGTCGTGGCGCATGAGCTTCTGGAACAGCAGGTACGCCGCCGGCGCCAGGCTCATCGCCGTGCCCGGGTGCCCGTTGCCCACCTTCTGGACCGCGTCCGCCGCGAGCACGCGGATCGTGTCGACCGCCTTGCGATCCACATCGGTCCAGGTCAGTTCTTCAACATCCACAGCAGGCACGTAGACGAGCCCCTCTCGATCGCTGACGGCGGACTGCTGCCTGGCGCCCGTCATGGTGGGCCCACGGCAGCATGCCGGCCGTTCACCATTGAAACGTGTTCTTGTGTGCGTCCCGAGGCATGGACCCCGCCGCGCGAGGACCAATTCGCGCATTGCGAGAACGGGACAACCAGCTCACATACTACGCACGAGGCCCAACGCGGGTCAGCGGTTTGCCGCAAATTGGGCCGAATGTGAATAACAGACGGCAGAGTCGGGAGTGAACTCCCGGAAACCTCGGCGACATGCGCGCGGGTATGATGGAGCTTCCGAGAGAAGAAGAAAAGAGTCGCACGCCCGTGAGTACAGACGCCCACGCCACTTCCCGCTCCCACGGCTCAAGGGTGGCCCGCAAACTCAAGGCCTACGTCGCTCTCACCAAGCCCCGCGTCATCGAACTGCTCCTCGTGAGCACGCTGCCGACCATGATCTACGCCCAGCGGGGTTTCCCGTCTCTGGGCCTCATTGCGGCCACCCTCATCGGCGGAGCGTTCGCAGCGGGGAGCGCTGGCGCCTTCAACTGCTACATCGACCGCGATATCGATCGGCTCATGCGGCGCACCGAGAACCGTCCCCTAGTGACGGGCGAAGTGACGCCGCGAGAGGCGCTCGCCTTCGCGTGGATCCTCGGCATCGCCTCGCTCGCCATCCTGTGGTTCGGCGCCAACCCGCTCTCGTCCGTCCTCGGCGCCGGAGCCATCTTCTTCTACGTCGTGGTCTACACGCTCGTGCTCAAGCGCCGTACGGCGCAGAACATCGTGTGGGGCGGTGCCGCCGGATGCTTCCCCGTCCTCATCGCCTGGGCCGCCGTTACGGGCACGGTGGGGTGGCCGGCCGTCGTCCTCTTCATGGTGATCTTCCTGTGGACGCCGCCGCACTACTGGCCGCTCTCCATGCGATACGGCGAGGACTACCGCAACGCCCACGTCCCCATGCTGGGCGCTGTGGCGGGAGCGAAGATCGTCTCCGTGCAGGTGGTCCTCTACGCGTGGGCCATGGTGATCTGCTCCCTCCTCCTGGTTCCCCTCGGGCACGCCGGCTGGGTCTACACCGTCGCTGCCGTCGTCGCCGGAGCGTGGTTCCTGCGGGAGTCGCACGGCCTCTACTCGCGAGCCCAGCGCGAGGAGATCGAGGACAAGAAGGCGATGAAGGTCTTCCACGGCTCCATCAGCTACCTCACGATCCTCTTCCTCGCCCTGGCGGTCGATCCGTTCGTGGGGAGCCCGCTCGTCGGCTGAGCCTGAGGCACGTCCTCCAGCGAGAAGGGGGCCGCGGCATACGCCGCGGCCCCCTTCTGCGTCTGTGGAGGGAAGAGAGCTACACTCGAGGGCTCCACCGGGCGAGGTCCGCGGCGTTCGTGGCCTCAGCCATGAGGAGCGCCGCCACGACCATGTGCAGGCCCACCAGGAGCGCGGGGATGCCCGTGTAGTACTGGGTGATGCCGATGGCGGCCTGAAGGACGGTGAGACCGAGGAGACCGATGACCGCCGTGCGGAAGGGGCCCTGCACCCGGCGGGAAAGGACGACGACGAGCGCGAAGACCGCGCCGAACGTCACCAGATACGCGGGCACGGCATGGATGTGCGAGACGAGGTCCCAATCGAGGCCGTTGCGCGGCGCGTCGGCGTCGCCCGCGTGGGGCCCAGCGCCGGTGACGACGACGCCGAGTACGACGGCGAGGGCGGCGGCCCCGGCGGTGGCGGCCGTGACGGGGCGCATCGAGCTCGGCAGCGCTGCCAGCGTGCGGTTCATGAAGCGCCCGGTCCGGCTGTAGGCGCGGTTCACGAGCAGCGTCGCGAGAACGACGAGCGCCATGGAGACGAGGAAGTGGAGCGCCACGACCCAGGGGTTGAGCTGGGTCAGCACGGAGATCCCGCCGATCACGGCCTGAGCCGGGATGCTCGCGAGGAGCCCGATCGCGAGCCAGAAGAGGTCACGGCGCTGACGGCGCAGGTTCCACAGGGCCACGAGCATGGCGACGGCGACCGCCGCGAGGGCGAACGTCAGGAGGCGGTTGCCGAATTCGATGACCCCGTGGAAGCCCATCTCCGGGGTGGTCGTCAGGGAGCTCGTGGTGCAGCGGGGCCAGGTCGGGCAGCCGAGGCCCGAGGACGTGAGCCGCACCGCCCCGCCCGTCGCGATGAGCACGATCTGGCCGACGAGCGAGGCGACCGCGAGCACGCGGACGCGCCGATCGACCTCGGTGGGCAGCCAGTCGACGAAACGGCGGACGGCGGTCTGTGACATGGTCAGTTCTTCTCCGGAATGTGCGGTGGTGGGGGTGGGTTGGTGGGGGACGGTCAGTTCCACTTGAACCAGCGGACGGCAGCGAAACCGCCCGCCGCGCCCCACACAAGGAGGACGATGACTGCGGGGACATCGATCGTCCCGTGCAGGAACGCGGCACGGGAGGCGTCCCCCAGAGCGCCCGAGGGAAGGAAACCGACGATCCCGGCGATCTGCGACGGCAGCTTCGAGCTCGGCATCGTGATGCCGCCGAACACTCCGAAGAGGATCCAGACGAGGTTGGTCACAGCGAGCGTTGCCTCGGGGCGCGCCGTGCCTGCGACGAGGAGCCCGAGCGCAGTGAAAACGGCCGCACCTACGCCGAGCAGGACGAGCCCGAAGATGGCGCCGGGGATGTCGGGCCGCCAGCCGAGGAGGGCAGCGACCCCTCCGATGACCACGACCTGCACGGCGAGGACGGCGAGCACGGCGACCGTCTTGCCTGCGATGAGGCCAGCGCGGCCGAGCGGCGTGGTCGACAGGAAGCGGAGCACGCCGTATCGGCGGTCGAAGCCCGTCGCAATGCCCTGCCCGGTGAAGCCCGTGGACATGGTGCACAGGGCAAGGATGCCGGGTGCCGCGACGTCGACCCGATTGGGTCCAAGCCCGTCGAGGAACGGGGTCACGGTGAGGCCGATGAGCGCAATGAGCGGCAGGACGATCATCAGCAGCAGCTGCTCGCCGTTGCGCAGCATGGTCAACGTCTCGTAGCGACCCTGCTGCCAGACCCGTCCGGGCAGGGACGTGGCGGAGCTCATGCTGTTTCCTTCTCTCGATGCGCCGACTTCTCTTTATGCGCCATCGCGTCCTGGGCTGCCGATGCCTCCGCGATGCCGAGGAAGACGTCCTCAAGGCTCTGGGTCCCCAACTCGAGGGAGGTCGGCATGATTCCCTGCGCGTCGAGCCACTGCGCGAGGGAGGCGAGGTGCGCCGTCGTCAGCTCTCCGTCGACCTGGTAGTGACCCGCGCTGGGTTCGAGGACGTGCAGGCCCCCTCCCGCGGGGAAGGCCTGCGCGAGATCGAGGCCGGCGGGCCCCCTCAGGGTGAGGCGACGCGCCGCATGAGTGGCGGTGCCCAGCAGTTCGGCGACCGTCCCTTCGGCCACGATGCGGCCGCGGTCCAGGATCGCCACGTAATCGGCGAGGCGTTCGGCGTCGTCGAGCAGGTGCGTGGTGAGGACGATGCCCAAGCCCTGCGCCCGGAGGTCGCCGATGAGGTCGAAGACCACTTGGCGGGACTGCGGATCGAGTCCCGCGCTGGGCTCGTCCAGGAAGACCACTTCGGGGCGCCCGACGAGGGCGGCGGCGAGGGCGACGCGCTGCTTCTGTCCGCCCGAAAGGCGACGGATCGTGGTGCCGGCGAACTCGCGGAGGCCCAGGCGTTCCGCCAGGTCGTCCACGGGCAGGGGATCGCGGTACATCCCTGCGACGTGCTTGAGGAGCGCGAGCGGCTTGGCCGACGGCGGCAGCCCGCCTTCTTGGAGCATCACGCCTACCCGTGCCCGCAGTTCGGCGGTGGCGAGCTGAGGGTCCTCGCCCAGCAGGCGGATCGCGCCGCCCGTCCGCCGGCGGAGGCCCTGAGCGCATTCGAGGGTCGTGGTCTTGCCGGCGCCGTTGACTCCGAGCAGGACCGTCACTTCGCCCGCCCGGGCAACGAAGTCGACGCCGGCCAGGACCCGCTTCATCCGGCCCCCTTCGGCGGCGATCGGACCGACGTCGTGGATCAGCCCCTCGATCTCGAGGCAAGGGGTACCGGATTTGAGCACCCATCCATTCTACGCAAGGTAGTACAAGGCTCCCTGCGCGCCGATGTGACGCAGCTATCCGCCAACTAAGCCCCTCCTTACTGGAGACGGGGAAGAGATTAGGTGAAGATTGTGTTGTGTATTCCGTGACCACAGCTCAAGCGCCTGCTAGAAGTGTGTCCGGGAAGAGCCCGACCGGCGAGGCCGAGGACCGAACTCGGGACCGCGTCCTCAGCGCCGTGCTCGAGCATGGACCCGTGAGCGCGGCGGAGCTTGGCGACATGCTCAGCCTCACCCCCGCCGCCGTCCGGCGCCATCTGGATGCGCTGACGCGCGCTGGCGTCGTCGAGGTCAAGCGTGTGGCCACGTCGGGCGTCGGGGCCGGTCGTCCGGCCCGCCGGTACGTGCTGACGTCGCGGGGCCAGTCTACGATCGGCGATGATTACCTCGACATCGCCCGCACCGCGCTCCATCGGCTCGCGGACGTCGCTGGCCCCGGCGCGGTCGAGGATTTCGCGGAGGAGCGCTTTGCCGCGATGGAGCAGCGGTACCAGCCGCTGGTCGACGCCGCGGGCGAGGACATCGCCGACAGGTCCCGGGCTCTTGCCGAGGCGCTGACGCGGGACGGCTTCGTCGCGTCGGCCACCGAAATCGGACCTCGGGTCCTGCCATCGGGCAAGCCACTGCCAGACCACCTCGCAAGCGTCCAGCTGTGCCAGGGCCACTGCCCCGTGCAGCAGCTGGCAGCTGAATTCCCCGTCTTCTGCGACACCGAGACCGCGGTCTTCTCGCGCCTCCTCGGTGTCGACGTGCGTCGGCTCTCGACGCTCGCGGGAGGCGGGCATGTGTGCACCACGCACATCCCGACTGGTCGCGGGGCCAGACCGGCCGCCGCAACCCCAAGCCAAGCTGACGAAACATCCGAAACTGAGAGGCCGTGATGACGGATCAATTGGCCGAGAAGCACAATGTGGACGTCGAGCCCACGGTGATCTCGGAGATTCTGGAGAAGAACCCCGAGCTCCACGGGATCGGCAACTACGAGTACGGCTGGGCAGATGCGGACGTCGCCGGCGCCAACGCGCGCCGCGGGCTCAACGAGGACGTCGTCCGCGACATCTCCGCGAAGAAGGGCGAGCCCGACTGGATGCTCGACCTGCGCCTCAAGGGCCTGAAGTACTTCGACCGCAAGCCGATGCCGCTCTGGGGAGCTGACCTCTCCGGCATCGACTTCGACAACATCAAGTACTTCGTGCGCTCCACGGAGAAGCAGGCGGAGTCTTGGGAGGACCTCCCGGAGGACATCCGCAACACGTACGAGAAGCTCGGCATCCCGGAAGCGGAGCGCAGCCGCCTCGTCGCAGGTGTGGCCGCACAGTACGAATCCGAGGTCGTGTACCACCAGATCCGTGAGGACCTCGAGCGGCAGGGCGTCATCTTCCTCGACACCGACACCGCGCTCAAGGAGCACCCGGAGTTCTTCCAGGAGTACTTCGGCACGGTCATCCCCGTCGGCGACAACAAGTTCGCCTCGCTGAACACCGCGGTGTGGTCGGGCGGCTCGTTCGTCTACGTGCCGAAGGGTGTCCACGTCGAGATCCCGCTTCAGGCCTACTTCCGCATCAACACCGAGAACATGGGCCAGTTCGAGCGGACCCTGATCATCGCCGACGAGGATTCCTACGTCCACTACATCGAGGGCTGCACGGCTCCGATCTACACCTCGGACTCGCTGCACTCGGCCGTCGTCGAGATCATCGTCAAGAAGGGCGCCCGCGTCCGCTACACGACGATCCAGAACTGGTCGAACAACGTCTACAACCTCGTGACCAAGCGTGCCATCTGCCACGAGGGCGCCACCATGGAGTGGATCGACGGCAACATCGGTTCGAAGGTCACCATGAAGTACCCGGCCGTGTACCTCGTCGGCGAGCACGCCAAGGGCGAAACCCTCTCGATCGCGTTCGCGGGCGAGGGACAGCACCAGGACACGGGCTCCAAGATGGTGCACATCGCGCCCAACACGAAGTCCTCGATCGTCTCGAAGTCGGTGGCCCGCGGCGGCGGCCGCGCTGCCTACCGGGGCCTCGTGCAGGTGCGCGAAGGCGCGAAGCACTCCGCCAACACGGTGCGCTGTGACGCGCTCCTGGTCGACACCATCTCCCGCTCGGACACGTACCCGTACATCGACATCCGCGAGGACGACGTGGTGCTCGGCCACGAGGCGACCGTGTCGCGCGTGAGCGAGGAGCAGTTGTTCTACCTCATGTCCCGCGGGCTCCCGGAGGACGAGGCCATGGCCATGATCGTGCGCGGCTTCATCGAGCCGATCGCGCGCGAACTCCCCATGGAGTACGCCCTCGAGCTGAACCGCCTCATTGAACTGCAGATGGAAGGGTCCGTCGGTTGATGACTGAAGTCAAGGAAGAGAAAGCGCGCATCGGGGCGCCGTCGATCGCCGGGTTCACGGAGGAAGGCGAAAGCCTTTCGCCGGCACCCGCGGCCGCCGGACCGCTCGGCGGAGATGCCTCCAAGAGCCACTCGCATGGCGGCGGCTATGGCATCCCCGACAGCTCGCGCGCGGGTCGCCTGACGTCCTACCGCCTCGCCGACTTCCCAGAGCTCAAGGGCACCGAGGAAGAGTGGCGCTTCACGCCGCTTCGGCGCCTCGGCGGCCTGCACAAGGACGGGCTCGACGGCGCCGCCCCGGGTGTCGCCGTCGACGCGCCGCAGCAAGTGCGCGTAGAGACGGTCGGCCGTGACGACAGCCGCATCGGCTCGGCCGGCATCCCGGAGGACCGCGTGTCGGCGAACGCCTGGGAGCACTTCGCTGAGGCCACCGTCATCACCGTCCCGTCCGGCGCTCAGCTCGAGGACCGGATCCTCGTCACGATGACCGGCAACGGCCTTGCCGCGGCGGCCCAGCACGTGGTCCTGATCGCCGAAGCGGACGCACGCGCCGTCGTCGTCCTCAATCACCAAGGCCAGGCCGTCGTGTCGGAGAACGTCGAGATCGTCGTCGGCGACCGCGCCGAGCTGACTGTGGTCTCGCTCCAGGAGTGGAGCGACGACTCCGTGCACCTCTCCTCCCAGCAGGTCAAGGTGGGCCGTGACGCCAAGGTCAAGCACGTCGCGATCTCCCTCGGCGGGTCGGTGGTCCGGCTGACGCCGACCGTGCGTTTCGCACAGCCCGGCGGCGAGGCGGAGATCTTTGGCCTCTACTTCGCGGATGCAGGCCAGCACCTCGAGCACCGCACGTTCGTGGACCACGCGCAGCCCAACTGCGTCTCGAACGTCCTGTACAAGGGTGCGCTCCAGGGCAAGGACGCGCGCACGGTGTGGGTCGGCGACGTGCTCATCCAGAAGCAAGCCGAGGGAACCGACAGCTACGAGAAGAACCAGAACCTCGTTCTGACCGACGGCTGCCGCGCAGACTCGGTGCCGAACCTCGAGATCGAGACGGGTCTCATCGAGGGCGCCGGGCACGCGAGCGCGACCGGCCGCTTCGATGACGAGCACCTGTTCTACCTCATGGCCCGCGGCATCCCGGAGGATGTGGCCCGGCGCCTCGTAGTGCGCGGCTTCCTGAACGAGATCATCCAGAAGATCGGCGTTCCCGCGATCGAAGAGCACCTCACCGAGGCCGTCGAGCGGGAGCTCGACGCCGGAGACAACTGAACCCCACAGGATTGGTCCCGGCGGAGCCGGAACCCCACAGCAGCCAGCCCGGCGGAGCCGGGTGCAAGGAGAAAACACATGTCGACTCTGGAGATCAAAGACCTGCACGTCTCGATTGAGACCGAGCAGGGCGTCAAGGAGATCCTCAAGGGCGTGACCCTCACCGTGAAGACCGGCGAGACGCACGCCATCATGGGCCCGAACGGGTCGGGCAAGTCAACGCTGGCCTCGACGATCGCGGGCCACCCGCGGTACACCGTCACCTCGGGCTCCATCACCCTCGACGGCGAAGACGTCCTCGCGATGAGCGTGGACGAGCGGGCCCGGGCTGGCCTGTTCCTCGCCATGCAGTACCCCGTGGAGGTCCCGGGCGTCACCATGACGAACTTCCTCCGCACCGCGAAGACCGCGATCGACGGCAAGGCTCCCGCGATCCGCACCTGGACGAAGGAAGTCAAGGAGGCGATGGCCCAGCTGCGCATCGACGCCGACTTCGCCCAGCGCAACGTCAACGAGGGCTTCTCCGGCGGCGAGAAGAAGCGCGTGGAGATCCTCCAGCTCGAGCTCTTCAAGCCGAAGTTCGCCATCCTCGACGAGACCGACTCGGGCCTCGACGTCGATGCGCTCAAGGTTGTCTCGGAGGGCGTCAACCGTGCGCACGCGGCCGGCAACATGGGCACCCTGCTGATCACGCACTACACCCGAATCCTGCGCTACATCAAGCCGGAGTTCGTCCACGTCTTCGTGGACGGCAAGATCGCCGAGCAGGGTGGTCCCGAGCTTGCCGACCGCCTCGAGGAAGAGGGCTACGACCGCTACCTCGCCGGCGCCGGTTCCGCGGTGCAGGCCTAAGTCCGCAAACTCCCAGTCCGAAAAGGAGAGCCATGTCTGATCCCCAAACTGCTGGGATCCAGCCGGCACAGACCGCCCTCGAGGATGTCGAGGAGCGGCTCAAGGACGTCATCGACCCCGAACTGGGCGTCAACGTCGTGGACCTGGGTCTGGTCTACGGGCTCGAGTACGGCGAGGACGGCACGCTGCTCATCAGCATGACGCTCACGACCGCGGCGTGCCCGCTCACCGACATCCTGGAGGACCAGGTGGGGCAGGCGCTAGACGGGGTGGTCGACGAGTGGCGCCTCAACTGGGTGTGGATGCCGCCGTGGGGTCCGGAGCGGATCACCGAGGATGGCCGCGACCAGATGCGCGCCCTCGGCTTCAACATCTGACCCTGCCTTTCGGCAGAATCCAGCCCGACGACGACGGCCGGCGGCTTCCCTGCGGAAGCCGCCGGCCGTCGTCGTCCGTGCCGAGGTCGGGCCGTCACGATAGCTCACGTACCGCGGGGTAGGCGGGCCTATTTCGTAGACTGAGGGGATGCCATTTCTGGACCGACTCTCGGCGTGGGCGGCGGGCAAGCCGCACGACGTCGCCGTGGTGTGCGGAAACCAGCGGCTCTCGTGGAGCGAACTCGCGGACCAGGCAGGGCGGCTGGCGCGATCGGGCGAGGACCTCCGGATCCTCCAGGAGCCCAATGGCGTGCAGTTCGCGGTCCGATGGGCGGCCGGAACCGCGGGGCGGCGGGAATGTGCGGTTCTGGACCCGCTCTGGCCCGCGGAGCTCACGGCCGAGGTCAGGGAACGGCTCACCCAGCGCTGGGGCGCAACCACCGCAGCGCCCACCGAACTCGAGGACGGCGATGACGAATCCTCGTTCCTGGTCGGCCTGACCTCCGGAACCACGTCGCTGCCGAAGGCGTTCTCGCGCACCCGCGGGTCTTGGCGCCGCTCGTTCGAGGCTTCGATCGAACTGTTCGGCCTCAGCCCTGACGATCGGGTGCTGGCCCCCGGACCGCTTTCCGCGAGCCTCAATCTCTACACTCTTTCCGAATGCCTCTTCGCGGGCGCGTCATTTCACATGCTGCCGCATTTCGATGTCGGCGACGCCCATGTGGAGATAGGACGGGCTTCGATCACTCGGCTCGTGCTCGTCCCGACCATGCTGCGGGTTCTCGCCGAGCGCGGCCTTGCTGGCGACGTCGATGCGAGCGGTATCAGCGCGATCGTCTGCTCGGGGCAGAAGCTCGACCGCCGCACGCTGGAGGCCGCTCGGAGGTGGGCGCCGAACGCTGTGGTCTGGGAGTACTACGGCGCGTCGGAGCTGAGCTTCGTCGCCGCGAGGGCCCACTTCCCCGGAGAGACGCCGGCAGAAATGGGCACAGGCGTCGGGCGCGCATTCCCCGGGGTGGACCTCGCCATCCTGGACGACGACGGCGGCCCGGTCCCCGACGGCGAGACCGGCAACATCTGTGTCCGCGGCGGCCTCGTGAGCGAGGGCTACGTGTGGGGAGACGACGGCGAGGCCTTCACGCGGCTCGGCGAGTGGTGCACGGTCCGCGATCAGGGGTACGTGCAGGACGGCGAGCTGCACGTTCTTGGCCGGACGCAGGACATGATCAATACGGGCGGGCAGAACGTCTATCCCCACGAGGTCGAGGCGGCCCTTGCGATGCTGCCGGGCGTCGCGGAGGTCGTGGCTGCGGGCATCCCTGACGACGTCCGCGGCCAGCGCGTGGTGGCCGGCGTGGTGCCGGCCCACGCTGGACTCTGTCAGCTCCAGCTGCGGGCCGGGCTCGAGGGACGTCTCGCCCCGGCCAAGCGACCCCTGCAGTACTTCCAGTTGGACGAGTTGCCGGTGACCGAACGCGGCAAACTCAGTCGCGCCCAGTTCCAGAAGTGGGTCCTCGAAGGGGATGCCCGTGCCCGGAACCTCGCCTAGAACACCGCCGCTGGTCATCGCCGGGCGCCGCACGCCACTCGTCCGGGCTGGTACCGCCTTCGCCGAGATCCGAGTCCACGAATTGCTCGCCCCGGTCCTGCGGGCCGTCGTGGAGGATTCTGGGCTGGCAGGGGAGGAGTTTGCCCAGGTCATCGTGGGCAACGCTGCGGGAGGCGGAGGGAATCTCGCCCGGCTCGCCGCACTCGAGGCCGAGTTCCCTGAGACCGTCCCCGGATTGACGGTGGATGGCCAGTGCGGGTCGGGGCTCGACGCCGTCGTCCTCGCCTGCCGCCTGATTCAGGCGGGCGCGGGCCTCGCCTATGCTGCGGGCGGCGCGGAGTCCATCAGCACGGCGCCGGTGCGCGGACACCGCACGGCCGACGGTGGCATCGCCTTCTACTCGCGCGCTCAGCACGCGCCTACTCGGCCCGAGGACGACGGCGATCCGGACATGGGGCTCGCAGCAGAGACCGTTGCGCGCGAGGCGGGCGTGGTCCGCGAGCGTCAGGACGCGCTGGCGCTGCGGAGCCATCGCCGGGCGCTCGAGGCCGCGTCCTCGGGGGCGTTCAACGCGGAAATCGTTCCTGTGCACACGTCCGGTGGCTGGGTTCGGGCGGACAACGGGCCGAGGAAACGACTCGATGAGCGCCTTCTTGCACGATTTCCTCCCGCGTTCGTTACCGGGGGAACCGTTACCGCTGGCAACTCGTGTTTCGACGCCGACGGGGCTGCGGCCGTCGTTGTGGTGGATGGCGACAGGTCGGCGCTGCCTCCCGGCCGCGCAGCGCTCGCGTTCCTCGGTTCGGCGAGTGCCGGCGTCGACCCGCGGCGCCTCGGCGTGGGCGCAGCCGCCGCGACCGCGGCGCTGCTCAAGGAGCATGACTTGGCCGTCGACGATCTTGCTGCCGTCGAATTCAACGAAGCCTTCGCCGGCCAGGTCTTGGCGTGCACGGACCGCCTGGGGCTCGGGGACGACGCCCTCGACGCCGTCCTCAACATCCACGGAGGCTCGCTCGCGCTCGGTCATGCCTACGGAGCCTCGGGCGCGGTGTCTGTGGTGCGGTTACTCGCCCGCGCCCAGTCCTTGCCGGACGGCTCGCTCTGCCTTGCGATGATCAGCTCCGCTGGCGGGCTCGGAACCGCGGTGCTGTTCGAAACGCGCCGCCCCTGACACGTGACCGCCTTTGGCGAAACGGGCAGCCACCTCACTCCTCAGGTTCCCCGAGGCCGCGCGCCGCGAGCGCCTCCCCGGTCCGGCGCGCGTACGCCACAGCCGAGAGGACGACCGGAATTGTCCGCGCGCGGAGGTTGCGCTCGAGTCCGCGGGCGCGCGCTGCGTCGCCCACCTCGGCGAACGCACCCGCGAGCACGGGGATGCTGCGGATCATGACGGCGATCGCCAAGGCGAACCGCTCGGGGTCCGCCCCGAAGCGCCGCAGCGGGCGCGCGAGCCCGGCGACTCCGTCGAGCAGATCGCGCAGGGGAACGGTCGCCGTGAGCAGCCCGGCCCCGACGAAGCACAGCACGAGGTTCAGGACGATCCGCGCCGCCGTGGCCGGCCCCAGCTGCCACCACTGGAAGGCGCCGAGGACCGCGAGCAGGGGGAGCAGGACTTTCCACGACGCGAGGAGGCGCCGCACGCCGAGGCCAGCCGTCAGCCATGCGCCAATCACCACGACCACCGCGGCCGCCGAAGCGCGCCAATCAACCAGCACGAAGCTGGCCGTTCCGGCGAGCAGCACGCCGAGGAACTTCACCCATGGGGGCGCGCGGTGCAGCCATGAGTCGCCCGGGACATAGCCCGCGAGGACGGCCCCCCGCGTCCGGTCCCGCATCAGCGTTGCCCCGTTTCCGCACCGCTGAGGGCTCGGTACCGGCGGACGGCTTCGGCGGGCTCTCCGTCGAACGCGATCCTGCCGGATTCGACGACGAGAACGCGTTCGGCGTCGAGCGCGAGTTCGAGGTCGTGGGTCGAGAGGATCACTTGTTGGGGGAGTGAGGCGAGCGTCTTGCGGAGAAGCTCTCGATTGCGGAGATCGAGGAGGGTGGACGGCTCATCGAGGACGAGGACCTCCGGGTCGACCGCGAGCACGGCGGCGAGCGCCATCAGCTGCCGCTCGCCGCCGGAGAGTTCGTAGACGCTCTGGTCCGCGAGCCGGCCGAGTCCGAAACGGTCGAGCACCTCCTGGGCCGCGGCTGCCCTGTCGACCCGATTCCGATGGCGGCGCCGCAGGGACAGCTCGATGTCCTCGCGTCCAGTCGGCATGACGAGCTGGGAGAGGGGGTCCGTGAAGACGAAGCCCACATGCTGCCGAATGGCCCTGCCATCGCGGACGCTGTCGAGCCCATCGACGACCACGCTCCCCGAGGAAGGCTCGACGAGCCCGTTCAGCAGGCGCAGCAGGGTCGACTTCCCGGAGCCGTTGGCTCCGATCACTGCAACGCGGCGCTCGGCCATCACGGCGCTGATCCCGTCGAGGACGACTTTCTCGCGCGGCCCCGCATCGGCGTCGAGCGCTACGGCAACCCGGACGCCTTCGAGCTCGATCCGGCTCACGCCTGCTTGACCCTCCTGACCAGGACGTCGGGGAAGGCGCGGTGGACCGCCGTCGCGGCCAGGGCAGACACGGCGTTCTTGAGCAGGTCGCCGGGGTAGTATGCGAGATCCGCGAGGAAGGCGGCCTGCCATGAGAGCTTGAGGTTCACCATCATCCCGAGCACGCCGAGGGAGTGGATGACGACGACGGACACCACGGTCGCGGCGAGGAAGAACCAGGCGCCGCGCCGCGCGGCCGAGGTGCGTCGGACGATGCGCTCGGCGAGCAGGCCGAGCAGGAACGCCCCCACGAGGAACGCCACGATGTAGCCCGCTGACCCTCCGGCGAGGATCTGGAGGCCAGCGCGGCCTCCGGAGAAGATGGGCAGGCCTGCGAAACCGAGGATGAGATACAGGCCGACGGCGGCCGCAGCGCGGGTGCCTCCGAGCACGAGCGCCGTGAGCGCCACGGCCAGAGTCTGGAGCGTGATGGGAACGCCGAAGCTCCCGACGGGGATGCCGGGGACGATGGCCGATGCGGCGATGAGTGCCGCGAACACGGCGACAAGGGCAAGCGACTGGGCATCCCACGCCCGACGCGGACGGGATGACGTGGGCCCGGTGGGGGCGGTCTTCTGGCTCATGATTCCCTTCCAAGGTCTCCCGGCAGGCGGGTTCTTCTGACTGTGAAGGCTACGCACCGCCGTCGTCCGTCATTTTGTAGGCGCCCCACCAAGGCCAACCGTTGCACGTTGGCGAGGCGCCACAACTCGCGCCGAGTTTTCGACCCTGCCCGGAGGGTAATCCGCGGATGGCCGCCGCAGACAGGGCGGCGGCCAGAGACACGGCGACAGGAGAGAGCGATGACTACCGCGCGCGAGATCATGACTCCGGGAGCCGAGTGCGTCGGCGAGAACGAGACACTCGAGGTCGCAGCCCGGAAGATGAAGGACCTCGATGTCGGGGCCCTGCCCATCTGCGGCGAGGACAATCGACTGAAGGGTGTGGTGACTGATCGCGACATTGTGGTCAAGTGCCTCGCCGAAGGCGGAGACCCGCGGACGACGACGGCTGGGAGCCTGGGTGAGGGAAAGCCCATCACGATCGGCGCCGACGACAGCGTCGAAGAGGCGATCAAGACCATGGAGGAGCACCGGGTCCGCCGTCTCCCGGTCATCGACGGCCACGACCTCGTGGGCATGGTGTCCCAGGCCGACATCGCCCGGAGCCTCTCCGAGGATCAGGTGGGCGAGTTGGTCAAGTTGATCTCCTACTAGCCGACACCAGCGAATGACACAGGACGCCCTGCTCCGCATCGCCAGCCAGAATTTCGGCATCGACTCGTGGAGGGAGGGCCAATTCGAAGCGGTGGAAGCGGCAACCGGAGGGCGGGACGTCCTCGCCGTCATGCCCACCGGCCACGGGAAGTCGGCGATCTACCAGGTCCCCGGCGCGGCCCTCGACGGCGTCACGCTCGTGGTGAGCCCACTCATCGCCCTCCAGCGGGATCAGGTGGACGCCATCAACGAGAGCCTCGGCGCGGAGCGGGCCGTGGCCCTCAACTCGACCCTCGGCGCCCGCGCAGAGAGGGCCGCGTGGGAAGCCATCGAACGCGGCGACGTGCGCTTCGCCTTCCTGGCCCCTGAGCAGTTGGCCCGTGAGCAGACTGTGGAGCGCTTGAGCACCGTACGGCTGGCTCTCTTCGTGGTCGATGAGGCTCACTGCATCTCATCGTGGGGCCACGACTTCCGTCCGGACTACCTCCTGCTCGGTGACGTGCTCCAGAAGCTCCGGCGACCACCCGTCGTCGCGCTGACCGCCACGGCGACGCCGCACACCCGAGCTGAAATCGTGGAGCGCCTGGGCCTTCGGGACCCGCTCGTCATGGTCCAGAGCTTCGATCGGCCCAATATCGAGCTGACGGTCATCAGGCACGAGAGCGAGGCAGGGAAGCGGGCCGCGGTGATCGACCAGGTCGCCGAGTTCGAGGGGCCCGGCCTGCTCTACGTGGCCACGCGGCGGAACACCGAGGAGTACGCCCGTGAACTGTCGGACCGCGGCGTCCGTGCGGAGGCCTATCACTCCGGGCGCAAGGCGAGCGACCGCGCGGAGGTCCACCGGCGGTTCCTCGACAACGAACTGGACGTCGTCGTCGCCACGACCGCGTTCGGCATGGGGATCGACAAGCCCGACGTGCGCTTCGTGGTCCATGCCGACATCCCCGATTCGCTCGACAGCTACTATCAGGAGATCGGCCGGGCGGGCCGGGACGGCGATCCCGCGCTCGCCGTCCTCCACTACCGCGCCGAAGACCTGGGACTCCAGCGGTTCTTCGCGGGGAAGTCATTCGACGAGGACAACGTGGCTGCCCTCTACGACGCGGTCCGCGCTCGGGGGCCGCTTCGTTCGGCTGCGCTTCGGGCTGAGACGGGCCTGACCCCTCGGGCGCAGGCGCGCGCCCTGAGCCTGCTCGAGCACAGCGGTTGCGTCGTTGGATCGCGGAGCGGGTATCGGGCCGTGGGACACCTCAGCCCCCACGACGCGATGGAACGCGCGCGGGCGGCGGACGAAGCGCGGCATCGGATCGACGAGTCCCGGGTGGAGATGGCGCGCGGCTACGCCGAGACCGACGCCTGCCGGCGTCAGTGGCTCCTGAACTACTTCGGCGAGGAGGCGCCCGCCTGGTGCGGAAACTGCGACCGGTGCAAGGAGGAAGGCAGCGAGCAGGAGGCCGAGGAACGCGAGGCTGCAACCCCGGGCGGTTGGTCGATGCAGTCCCAGGTGCGCCATCGGGAGTGGGGGCCGGGCATGGTCATGGGGGTCGAGCCCGACCGTCTCACGGTGCTCTTCGAGTCCGTCGGTTACAAGGAACTGGCACTTTCGGCAATCGAGGAGAACGAGGGCCTCTTGGTCCGGGAGGGCGCTTCCGGCTGAACCGCGGCTGCGATCTGGCGGCAGAAATCTCGCATGGTTCATCTGAGGTCTGGCGGGGCACGTAGAGGGCAGGGCTAGTATGGCTCCCGTGCGCCGCGTGACACAGATCACGCGACGGCGGTCCGAGGCTGGGAGGGGTTTCCCATGGCAAGTCCGCTGCAGTGGCCGGTTCTGCGGCAGTTTCTGGAGCACGATCCGTCAGGCCGACATCACGCGGCGAAATCACGCGCCACTGAGAATCTGAAGGCGCGGATCGAGACGGCAGATCGGGTGGTCCCCTCGGTCTGCCCCTTCTGCGCAGTGGGGTGCGCCCAGAGGGTCTACGTCAAGGACGAGCAGGTCATCCAGATCGAGGGAAACCCCGATTCGCCGATCAGCCGCGGGCGACTGTGCCCGAAGGGCTCGGCGTCGCTCCAGCTGACCACGGGGGCCTCCCGCGAGAAGTACGTCCTCTACCGCAAGCCGCATGGGACGGACTGGGAGCGGCTGGACCTCGAGACCGCGATGGACATGGTGGCCCAGCGCGTGGTCGAGACCCGGCGCGACACGTGGGAGTGGGACGTCGATGGCATCCGCACCCGTCGGACCATGGGGATCGCGAGCCTCGGCGGCGCCACGCTCGACAATGAGGAGAATTACCTCATCAAGAAGCTGTTCACGGCGTTGGGCATCGTCCAGGTCGAGAATCAGGCACGGGTGTGCCACAGCTCCACTGTCTCCGGCCTCGGCACGAGCTTTGGCCGTGGTGGCTCGACCACGTATCTCCAGGATCTTCAGAACGCCGATTGCATCATCATCCAAGGCTCGAACTTCGCCGAGGCGCATCCTGTTGGCTTCCAGTGGGTGATGGAGGCGAAGGAGCGCGGAGCGAAGATCATCCATGTCGACCCCCGGTTCTCGCGGACGAGCGCCATGGCGGACACTTTCGTACCGATCCGCGCAGGCACCGACATCGCGTTCCTCGGCGGGCTCATCAACTGGGTCATCACGCACGATGCGTACTTCCGCGAATACGTGGTGAACTACACGAACGCGGCGACCATCCTCCGCGACGATTTCCAGGACACCGAGGATCTCGACGGTCTCTTCTCTGGCTACGACGCGGAGAACTCCACCTACAGCACCGAGACGTGGCAGTACGAGGGCGGGTACGCGGCGGCCTCGTCCGGCGAGCGCGATTCGCATCTCCAAGAGCAGGGGAGCGCGCTCGGCGAGTCGTCGCATCCCCAGTCGCACGGGTCGGGCGGCCCTGGGGTCCACGGCGAGTGGCGGCGGGACGAAACCCTTCAGGACCCCCGTTGCGTCTTCCAGGTGCTCAAGCGGCACTACTCCCGCTACACCCCGGAGATGGTCGAGCAGGTCTGCGGCGTGCCGCAGGCGCTCTTCCAGGAGGTCGCCGAGGCGATCACCGCCAACTCCGGCAGGGAACGGACGACGGCGTTCGCCTACGCCGTGGGCTGGACGCAGCACACCACGGGCACCCAGTACATCCGCACGGCCTCCGTACTCCAGCTCCTTCTCGGCAACATCGGACGCCCCGGGGGCGGGATCATGGCCCTGCGCGGCCATGCAAGCATCCAGGGCTCAAGCGACATCCCCACGCTGTACGACCTGCTGCCCGGCTACCTCCCGACCCCTCACGCCGAACAGCACCTCGACCTGGACGGCTACATCGAGGCCGACTCGGCGAAGGGCGGCTTCTGGGCCAACATGCGCGCCTATACCGTGAGCCTGCTCAAGGCATGGTGGGGCGACGCCGCAACCGCGGAGAATGACTTCTGCTTCGACTATCTCCCGCGCATCACGGGGAGCCACAGCACGTACGACACGGTCAACGCCCAGCTCGAGGGCCTCTGCAAGGGGTATTTCCTCATGGGGGAGAACCCGGCTGTGGGGTCCGCGAATACCCGCCTCCAGCGGCTCGGCATGTCGAAGCTCGACTGGCTCGTTGTCCGGGACTTCTCCCTCATCGAGAGTGCCACTTGGTGGAAGGACGGCCCGGAGATCGCCACCGGCGAGCTCCGCACCGAGGACATCGCCACGGAGGTGTTCTTCTTCCCCGCCGCCGCCCACACCGAGAAGGCCGGGAGCTTCACGAACACCAACCGGCTGGTGCAGTGGCGGGACCAGGCGATCGAGCCCGAAGCAGACCGCAGGAGCGACCTGTGGTTCATCTGGCATCTGGGCCGGCGGATCCGCAAGCTGCTCGAAGGATCGGCCGACGACGCCGATCGGCCCGTGCTGGACCTCACCTGGGATTACCCGACGGTGGGAACCCAGGACGAGCCGGACGCAGACGCGGTCTTCGCCGAGATCAATGGAAAGGCGGCGGATGGCTCGCCGCTGTCTGCCTACACGCAGCTCAAGGATGACGGCTCCACATCGTGCGGGTGCTGGATCTACTGCGGCTGCAGGGCCGACGGCGTCAATCAGGCGGCGCGCCGCAAGCCCCACACCGAGCAGACCGTCTCAAGCCGCGAATGGGGCTGGGCGTGGCCTGCGAACCGCCGCGAGCTCTACAACCGTGCCTCGGCGGATCCCGAGGGGAGGCCGTGGAGCGAGCGGAAGAAGCTCATCTGGTGGGACGAGGAGGCCGGCGAGTGGACGGGCGACGACGTTCCAGACTTCGAGCCGACCAAGCCGCCGTCGTACCGACCGCCCAAGGACGCGAAGGGGCCCGATGCCCTCTCCGGCACTGACCCCTTCATCATGCAGTCGGACGGCAAGGGGTGGCTCTACGCGCCAGCGGGCCTTGTCGACGGGCCAATGCCTACGCATTACGAGCCCCAGGAGTCGCCGTTCGAGAATGCGCTGTACGGCCAGCAGAGGAATCCTCTGCGCAAGCTCCTGCCCCGTGAGGGCAACCGGTACCACCCGAGCGGGAATCAGCCGGGTGCCGACGTCTACCCCTACGTGCTGACCACGTACCGGCTCACGGAGCACTTCACCGCGGGTGCCATGACCCGTTGGCTCCCGTATCTGGCTGAGCTGCAGCCGGAGTCCTTCTGCGAGGTCTCGCCCGCCCTTGCCGCGGAACGCGGGCTGACGAACCGGGGCTGGGCCACGCTCGTCTCGGCCCGCGGGGCCATCGAGGCCCGAGTCCTCGTGACGGACAGGATGAAGCCTCTCCGGGTCCAGGGCCGGACGGTCCATCAGATCGGCATGCCGTACCACTGGGGCCCGAATGGGCTGAGCCGAGGCGACGCGATGAATGAGCTCTCCTCGATCTCCATGGACCCGAACGTCCATATCCAGGAGGTCAAGGCGCTCACCGTGGACATCCGACCCGGCCGCCGGCCCCGAGGCGGCGACCTGCTTGGCCTGGTTGCGGACTACCGCCGGCGCGCCGGCATAGACGAGCACACCGGCCTTGACGAGCACACCGGCATGGAAGGAGTCAGGGCATGAGCGTCACCCAACTCGGGATGCCTTCGGTGGGCGTCCCCCGCAAGGGCTTCTTCACCGACACCAGCCTGTGCATCGGGTGCAAGGCCTGCGAGGTCGCGTGCAAGGAGTGGAACGATGTCCCGGCCGACACGGACCTCCAGATCACTGGAGAGTCGTTCGACAACACCTCCGCCCTCGGGGCCAACACCTGGCGCCACGTGGCGTTCATCGAGAAGCAGGTGCCCGCCACCGATCCGTCCGCGCACGACGGCGTGAAGTGGCTCATGTCGTCGGATGTGTGCAAGCACTGCACCCACGCGGCCTGCCTCGACGTCTGCCCCACGGGTGCGCTCTTCCGCACCGAGCACGGGACGGTCGTTGTCCAGCAGGACATCTGCAACGGGTGCGGCTACTGCGTCTCGGCCTGCCCCTACGGCGTCATCGACCAGCGCAAGGGCGACGGCCGGGCCTTCAAGTGCACCATGTGCTATGACCGCCTCGAGGCGGGCGAGGAGCCGGCCTGCGCGAAGGCCTGCCCCACCAAGTCGATCCAGTTCGGCGAGCTCGATGAGCTGCGGGAGCGGGCCGACGCGCGCCTCGTCGAGCTGAAGGAGCGCGGCGAGGAGAACGCCCAGCTCTACGGGCGCGATCCCGACAACGGCGTGGGCGGCGACGGGGCGTTCTTCCTCCTCCTGGATGAACCCGAGACGTACGGACTTCCCCCGGATCCCATCGTGACCACGAGGGACCTGCCCGCGATGTGGAAGCGTGCGGCGGGCGCTGCTGCTGGCCTTCTGGCCGGGGCGGCCCTCGCGTTCTGGGGAGCGAAGAAGTGAGCCCGCGGCGGCAGAAGGAGGAATTCACCTCCTACTACGGGCGGCCGATTCTGAAGGAGCCGACGTGGGAAGCGCTGGACATCGCCGGCTACATCTTCGCGGGCGGCCTCGCGGGCGCCTCGTCGCTCCTCGCGGCGGGCGCGCAGCACAGCGGGCGTCCGGGGCTCGAACGGTCGGCCAAGCTCACGGCCCTCACCGCGATCTCCGCGTCGGTCGTCGCGCTCGTCCACGACCTCGGTCGTCCTGACCGGTTCCTCAACATGCTCCGGGTCGCGAAGCCGACTTCGCCGATGAGCGTGGGTTCCTGGATCCTCTCGGTCTACGGTCCGCTCGCTGGAGCGACGGCGGCCTCCAACGTGCTCGGTCTCCTGCCGCGAGCCGGGCGCCTGGCGGGCCTCGGCGCGGCCGTGACCGGAACCGGGGTCGCGACCTACACGGCAGTCCTGATCGGCGACACCGCGGTGCCCACGTGGCACGACGCCCATGACGTCCTGCCGTTCGTGTTCGCCGGCTCGGCCGCGGCATCGGCCGGCGGCGTCGCGGCAGCCCTCTCGCCCGTTGCCGAGGCAGGACCGGCACGACGGATGGCTGTCGGAGGCGCGGTACTGGAGACCGCCATGAGCATGGTCATGGAACGCCGGGACCACCTCTCCACTGAGACCCTGCACACGGGTAAGGCTGGAAGACTGCTGCGCCTCTCGAAGGCCTGCACCGTCGGTGGCGCGGTCGGGCTCGCGCTGGGCGGAGGCAAGTCCCGGGCGGTGAGCGCGCTCGGTGGTCTGGCCGTGGCCGCGGGCTCAGCGCTCCTCCGTTTCGGCGTATTCGAAGCTGGACGGGCGTCCACACGCGACCCGAAGTACGTCGTCGTGCCTCAGCGCGAGCGGCTCGGGAAGCAGGCTGAAGCGCAGGAGAACGGCGGGCAGCAGCCATTGGAGAAGGCGCAGCCCCAGCCCCAGAGGGCAGGGCAGGGGGAAGGGGCGGGGGTTTCGGCGGCTAGCATGGTATGAGGCCCAGTCCGGGCCGCGCACCCCCCGAAAGGCCTCTCCTTACGTGATCACTGTTCAGGACCTCGAACTCCGCGCCGGAGCCCGCCTGCTCATGGACGGGGTGACGTTCCGGATCGACAAGGGCGACAAGATCGGCCTCGTGGGGCGGAACGGCGCGGGCAAGACCACGCTGACGCGCGTCCTCGCGGGCGAGGGGATCCCGGCCGCCGGAACGGTGACCCGCAGTGGTGAGATCGGCTACCTGCCGCAGGACCCGCGGACCCCGGACATGGAGCAGCTAGCGCGTGACCGTATCCTGTCAGCGCGCGGTCTCGACGTCGTCGTCCGCAAGCTGCGCGAAACCCAAGCGGCCATGGCCAGCGGCGACCCGGCCACCCAGCGCAAGGCAATGTCCCGCTACGACCGGCTCGAGGCCGAGTTCCTCGCCGGCGGCGGCTACGCGGCCGAGGCCGAGGCCGCCGCGATCTCGGCGAACCTCGCGCTCCCCGACCGCATCCTCAACCAGCCGCTTCGCACCCTCTCGGGTGGCCAGCGGCGGCGTGTGGAGCTGGCCAGGATCCTTTACTCGGCCGCGGATACCCTTCTCCTCGACGAGCCCACGAACCACCTCGACGGCGACTCCATCGCGTGGCTGCGGGAGTTCCTCAAGGCGCATCAGGGCGGACTCATCGTGATCTCGCACGATGTCGAGCTCCTCGAGGCGACGGTCAACAAGGTCTTCCACCTCGACGCGAACCGCGCGGTGATCGACGTCTACAACATGGGCTGGAAGCGCTACCTCGCCCAGCGCGAGACGGACGAGCGTGCGCGTCGGCGGGAACGCGCCAACGCCGAGAAGAAGGCCCAGGTCCTCCTCGATCAGGCGAACAAGATGCGCGCCAAGGCAACGAAGGCGGTCGCGGCGCAGAATATGGCCAAGCGCGCGGAGCGCCTGCTGGCCGGCGTCGCCGAGGAAAGGGTCTCGGATCGCGTGGCCGCCCTGCGCTTCCCGGAGCCAGCCCCCTGCGGAAAGACCCCCCTCCAGGCAGAGGGGCTCTCGAAGTCGTATGGCTCGCTGGAGATCTTCACCGACGTCGACCTCGCGGTGGACCGGGGCTCGCGTGTCGTGATCCTCGGGCTCAACGGCGCCGGCAAGACGACCCTTCTCCGGATGCTGGCTGGGGTCGACTCGCCGGACACGGGCGAGATCCATCCCGGCCACGGACTCAAGATCGGTTACTACGCGCAGGAGCACGAGACCCTCGATCCCGACCGTTCGGTTCTGGAGAACATGCGGCGTGCCGCTCCCGATCACCTCGGGGACGCGGATGTCCGGGGCATCCTGGGCTCGTTCC
Organism: Sinomonas gamaensis; assembly: GCF_005876955.1. Classification (GTDB taxonomy): domain Bacteria; phylum Actinomycetota; class Actinomycetes; order Actinomycetales; family Micrococcaceae; genus Sinomonas; species Sinomonas gamaensis. The sequence goes on along the minus strand of NZ_SSCL01000002.1, from coordinate 216,503 downwards.
TGTTCACGGGCGATGATGTGGACAAGCCGGCCGGCGTGCTTTCGGGCGGGGAGAAGACGCGTCTCGCCCTGGCCACGATCGTCGCCTCGAGCGCGAACGTCCTCCTGCTCGACGAGCCGACCAACAACCTCGACCCGGCAAGCCGCCGCGAGATCCTCGGCGCCCTCAAGACGTACAAGGGAGCGGTCGTCATGGTGAGCCACGACGAGGGGGCCGTCGAGGCGCTCAACCCCGAGCGCGTCGTCCTCCTTCCGGACGGCGTCGAGGACCTCTGGAGCGCGGACTACCTCGACCTGATCACGCTCGCGTAGGCGTCAGCGCACTTCCAGCGGTTCGGCTCCTGTCACGCGGGCAAGGTCCTCATAGGTGACCGACAGCATCGACTGATGGTCCCCTGCACCCGCCCATAGCAGCGGGTAGGCCCTCAGCTGCAGATCGATGACCGTGCGGAGCCGCCGCGGATGTCCAACGGGGGCGACCCCGCCGACACGCTGTCCCGTGTGCTCGAGGACGAATTCGGCGCTGGCTCTGCGGATCTTCCCCGAACCGAGCTGCCTCGCGACCAGCTTCGTGTCGACGCGCGCCGCCCCGCTCGCGAGGATCAGAAGGGGCTCGCCGTCGAGCTCGAAGACGAGGCTGTTCGCGATCGCCCCGAGATCGCAGCCAAGAACTTCCGCGGCTGCCGCGGCGGTGGGAACGTCCTCGTCGAAGGTGCGCACGCTGTCCGGCAGACCCGCGCCAAGGAGCGCCTGGCGCACGCGCTCGACGGCGGGCCGGTCGCCGTTGTGTGAGGCGCTCACCGGTAGCCCTGGGCGTCGAGGATGGCGTCTTCTTCCTCCTCGGCGGTGGGCTTCCGCCGCTTCTTCGGGACGAAGCGCGCCGCGCGAGCCGCAGCATCGTCGGCCGCCCGCTGCGCCTCGGTGTGATCTTCGCCCTGGCCTCGAGCCGCTTCGGCAGCCTCCGCTGCCTCCGCTGCGGCGTCAATGGCGCGGTTGCGCGCGTGCTGGCGCGCCGCGTAGCCGAAGCCGATGAACATGAGCACGCCGAACGCGAGCCACTGCAGGGCGTACGAGAGGTGGGTTCCGTCGTCGGGCTGAGGCTTGGGCAGCGGGGTCGGGGTGGTGGCCGCGGCGGGGGTCTCGCTCGCCATCAGCCCGTACGATCCGGTGAGCACCGGGTACTTCAGCTGACCCGCGTAGGTGGGCAGATCGATGGAGGCCAGCTGGCCCGACGGGGCGCCGCGATCGAGGGCAGGCTCGCTGGGGCGGAGACGCACGACGACGGACACCTCACCCGACGGCGGGGCGGGCACGGAGTCCGGGCGTCCCTGCTCCTGACTGCCGATCGGCAGCCATCCACGGTCGACGACCACCGTCTGGCCCGAGTCGAGCTTGAACGGCACGACCACTTCGTAGCCCGGCTGCCCATTGAGAGGGCGGTTGCGGACAACGCGGCTGTCCGCCACCTGATACGAGCCGCGAAGGCTCACCTGCTCCCATTCGTGACCGCTTGCGAGGTGCTCGAATTGCTGGGACGCGTCCCGGAAGGGCACCGGGGCGGCGTCGTAGTTCCGATTCACGAGGTCGATGACGGCCTGGGCCTCGGCGAGCCGTGACATCTGCCAGCGGCTGAGCAGCACGCAGGCAACGGCGAAGAGGATGGCGAGGCCTAGATACGTGAGCCAGCGGCGTGAGAAGAGGAACCGGTACACGTCAGCGGGCCCCGTCCCCGGCCGGCTGCGGGTGGGGAACGGTCTCGCGCCACAGCAGGCGAGTCTTGAGGTAGTCCTCAAGCCAGTCGCGATGCTCCCCGCACGCGAGCCAGACCTTGCGCCGCTCGGGTGTGTGGATCCGGGGGTTGTTCCAGAGGAGCTGCCATTCTGCCTCGCTGCGGCACCCCTTCCGGGAGCACACTGCAGCCTCCGGACCTTCACCCGCCATTCCCAGCAGGCTCACGCGCTCTTCTCCTCCGTGCCCCGATCTTCTTCCTCTGTGTCGTCCACGACTTCCCCGTCCAGCACCACGTCCTCGGCGCGTCCGGGCGTCCCGGCTTCGAGCTCGCCGACGGGCGGCGCGTCGAGCAGGGAGTCGCTCGTGGTCTCCGCCTTGTCTTGGGCGTTGGCAATGACCACGGCAACCCACGGAAGGAACACGGCGCCGGCGACGGCGACCAGCTTGAACCAGCCGTCCACGACGAAGAGCAGAATGATGCACACCATGCGGATGCCCATCGCCGTGGCGTAGCGGACCATGCGCTTGTGCATGTCCTCGCTGTGCCCCGGGGCCGCGGTGGTGATGCTGTGGACTTCCGGATCGTCGGAGGTCCGCTCGTCCTCCGGCCCGGTTCCCGTCCCGTCAGTCAGTCTCTTCATCATTGTTCCCGTCCGTCCATTGTCCCACCGGGCCTCCGGGCGGGCGAATCCTGCTGTCATGCGCGCCCATCCCCAGGCTCGAGGCGGCGGCGCACGGGACGTGCCGCTAGGATTCTCGACAGACCAGTGCTGCCCGGATCGTTCCGCAGCCAAGCCCGCGGCCGCACTTCCAATACCGTAAAGCCGCCTTTCGAACACCTGAAGGAGCCCCGTGAGTACGGAAGCCCACGCCCCGCGCAGTGTCCTCGTGACCGGAGGGAACCGCGGAATCGGCCTCGCCATCGCGAAGGCATTCGCGGCGAACGGCGACAAGGTAGCCGTCACCTACCGCTCCTCGAGCGAACTGCCGGAGGGCATTCTGGGCGTACAGGCCGACGTCACGGACGAGGCGTCTATCGATCGCGCGTTCTCCGAGGTCGAGGCTGCCCATGGCCCTGTGGAGGTGCTCGTCGCGAACGCCGGCATCACGAAGGACACTCTCCTGCTCCGGATGAGCGAGGACGATTTCACATCGGTGCTCGACACCAACCTCACGGGAGCCTTCCGCGTCGTGAAGCGCGCCTCCAAGGGAATGATCAGGCTCCGCCGCGGCCGCGTGATCCTCATCTCCTCCGTCTCGGGCCTCTACGGGGCGCCGGGCCAGATCAACTACTCGGCGTCGAAGGCGGGCCTCGTCGGCTTGGCGCGCTCGCTCACGCGCGAGCTCGGCTCCCGCGGGATCACGGCCAACGTCGTGGCGCCCGGCTTCATCAAGACCGACATGACCGCGGAGCTCCCCGAAGACACCCAGAAGGATTACCTCTCCCGTGTCCCCGCCGGCCGCTTTGCCGACCCCGACGAGGTCGCGAATGTCGTCCGCTGGATCGCGAGCGACGAGGCCGGCTACATCTCGGGCGCCGTCATCCCGGTCGACGGCGGCCTCGGCATGGGCCACTGACACCCCACCTCTTGTTCACGGAAGGAACTGACATGACAGACCAAGGCACGGCGCAGAGCGCGCCGCTGGCCGGCAAGACGGCGATCGTCACCGGCTCCTCGCGCGGCATCGGCGCGTCCACGGCGAAGATCCTCGCGGGGGAGGGGGCCGCCGTCGTCATCAACTACCGGCAGAAGGCGCCGCGCGCCAACAAGGTGGTCGCCGAGATCGAGGCGGACGGGGGCCGCGCGCTGGCTGTAGGCGGCGACCTCACCAACCCGGAAGACGTCGAGAAGCTCGCCCAGGCGGCGCTCGACACCTTCGGCTCTCTCGATGTCCTCGTCCTCAACGCCTCGGGGGGCATGGAGTCGGGCCTCGGCGAGGACTACGCACTTCGCCTCAACCGCGACGCTCAGGTCTCGATGCTCAAGGCCGCGGCCGAGCGCATGAAGCCGGGTTCGCGCGTCGTTTTCGTCACGAGCCACCAAGCACACTTCATCGATCAGGTCCCCACGATGGATGCCTACGAGCCGGTCGCGCGCTCGAAGCGCGCGGGCGAGACGGCGCTCCGCGAGCTCGTCCCGTGGCTCGAGGAGAAGGGCATCACCTTCGTGGTGGTGTCAGGCGACATGATTGAGGGCACGATCACCGCGACCCTCCTCGAGCGGGCTGCGCCCGGTGCCATTGCATCGCGCCGCGAGGCCGCGGGCAAGCTCTACTCGGTGGACGAGTTCGCGGCAGAGGTCGCCAAAATGGTCACCGCAGACGTCCCCACCGGGCACACCGAGTACGTGGGCGGGGCCGAGCACTTCACCGGCTGACACCTCTCACCGACGCGTGGCCACGTCTCGCCCGACACGTGGCCACGTCTGCCTGACGCGTGGCCGACTCGATCAGACTTCGGCGAAGTGCCGCACGACGTCGAGGTACGGGAGGTCGACGGCGGCGTCGGCTGCCGCGCGCACGGCCGGCTTGGCATGGAAGGCCACGCCGAGACCGGCGGCGCCCAGCATGTCGAGGTCGTTGGCACCGTCGCCGACGGCGATGCACGCCTCCAAAGGGACGTTCTGCTCAGAGGCCCACGCCCGAAGGCTGTGCTCCTTCACCGCCCGGTCCACGACCTCGCCGACCACTCGTCCGGTGAGCTTCCCGTCGACGATCTCGAGGTCGTTCGCGCGCCAGTAGTCGAGCTTCAGGCGATCGGCGATGGGAGCCAGGATCTGGTTGAACCCCCCGGACACAACGGCGACGGCGTGCCCCGCCTCGTGAAACGCAGCGACGAGCTCCTCGGCACCCGGGGTGAGGAGCACGGCGTCGCGAACTCGATCGATGACCTCCTCGGGGAGTCCCGCCAGGGTCCGGACGCGGGCGTGCAGGCTCTGGGCGAAGTCGAGCTCGCCGCGCATGGCCGCCTCCGTGACTGCGGCGACCTCGGCGCGCTTGCCCGCATGCTCGGCGAGGAGCTCGATGACCTCCTGCTGAATGAGGGTGGAGTCGACGTCCATGATGAGGAACTTGTGCTCCGCATCCCTCACCGATGCCGGGACGAGCGCGGCTTCCGCTTCCGCAAGTTCCCCAAGCGCCTCCCGCGCCTCGGCGAGCCGGTCCAAGTCGAGATCGACGGATGCCGTCAGGACGCTGTAGCGGTCATCGCCAGCACTCGCGAACGCTCCGACAGCCGCACCGAGCGGCTCGAGGAGCGCGGCAGCGGCGGTGCCCGCTTGAGGCAGAAGCGTGCGGGCAGAGAGGACCAAGGCGAAGCGGGATGGCATACCGGCGATTCTAGCCGCGGCGCTCTGGTTCGCCCACAGCGGAAGTCTGCAATAGTGTCTACTCCCATGAGCAATGTTCTCCAGCTGTCCGGCGTCAGCGTGGTGCGCGGCGCCAAGACGCTGCTCGACGGCGTCGACTGGCAGGTGCGCGAGGGGGAGCGCTGGGTGGTCCTCGGCCCCAACGGCGCGGGCAAGACGACGCTCCTCCAGCTTGCGGCAGCCCGCATGCATCCGACGCGAGGCACCGTCGGCATCCTCGACGAAACCCTCGGCAAGGTCGACGTCTTCGAGCTCCGGCCGCGCATCGGCCTCGCATCGGCCGCCCTCGCGAACCAGATCCCGGAGCACGAGAAGGTGCTCAACGTCGTCGTCACCGCTTCCTACGGCATCACGGGCCGCTGGCGCGAGGCCTATGACCGGGACGACGAACGCCGCGCGTTCCGTCTCCTCAACGAGTGGGGGATGGGCCCGCTGCTCGGACGGGTCTTTGCCACGCTTAGCGAGGGGGAGCGCAAGCGCGTCCAGATCGCCCGCGCGCTCATGACCGACCCCGAGCTCCTCCTGCTGGACGAGCCCGGTGCGGGACTCGACCTGGGCGGCCGGGAGGAGCTCGTCTACAAGCTCAGCGAGCTGGCCCAGGACGAGTTCGCCCCGGCCCTCGTCCTCGTCACGCACCATCTCGAGGAAGTCCCGCCCGGATTCACGCACGCCCTTCTGCTCCGCGACGGCAAGGTCGTGGCGAAGGGCGAGATCGACGCGGTCCTCACCGAGCAGAACCTGAGCGAGACCTTCGGACTGCCTCTCGAGGTGACGGCGAGCAGCGGACGTTATACGGCCGTCCGCCGGGCCCCGGCTCCCGTGGCCGTCTGACGTGGAATTCTGGCGCGACCTCCTCATCTTCGTCGGCGGCCTCTGGGCCGGCACGATCAACACGATTGTCGGTTCGGGCTCGCTCGTGACGTTCCCGATCCTCGTGGCCGTGGGCTACTCGCCGGTAGGCTCGATCATCTCGAACGCCATGGGCCTCGTCGCAGGAGGATTCTCCGGCGCGTGGGGCTACCGCCGGGAGGCCGCCAGTGCGAGGCGCACACTCCTGAGGCTCCTTCCGGTGTCATTCGTCGGCGGCCTCCTCGGTGCGATCCTCCTTCTGGTGCTTCCGGAGACGGTCTTCGGCTACGTCGCCCCAGTGCTGATCGTGATCGCGATCCTCCTGGTCATCTTCCAGCCGAAGCTCTCCGCGTGGGTGAAGCGGCGTCAGGCCCTCACCCACGTGACGCCGGAACAGGCGGACCACCAGCCGATTCCGCCCATCCTGTATGTGCTCGTATTCCTGATCGGCGTCTACGGCGGGTACTTCACTGCGGCTCAGGGCGTTCTGCTGATGGCGGTCCTCGGGATCTTCTTCCATGGAACGCTTCAACAGTCGAACGCGATCAAGGTTGTGCTCAGCCTCGTGGTGAACCTCATCGCGGCGGTGTGGTACCTCCTCTTCGCCTTCGATCGGATCAATTGGCTCGCAGTCCTTCTGATCGCGGTCGGATCTCTGCTCGGTGGATTCCTCGGTGCGGGGATCGGCCGGCGCATGTCTCCGTCGGTGCTGCGCGTCGTCATCGTCATCCTGGGCGTGGTGGCGCTGGCCAACATGATCGGAAAGCTCGTGAGCGCGTGACCATCGTGCGGATCAAGGGCGCCGACGATCCGCGGGTCCGCGACTACACGAGTCTCACGGACGTCCACCTCCGTAAGGTGCGGGAACCGGCCGAGGGCCTGTATATAGCGGAATCCTCCCGGGTGCTCCGCCGGGCACTCGCGGTGGGGCACCGGCCACGCTCGTTCTTCCTCGCCGACAAATGGCTCGAAGGCCTCGCGGACGTCCTCGAAGCCTACCCGGACATTCCCGCCTACGTCGGCCCTCCATGGCTCCTCGAGGAGATCACAGGTTTCCATCTGCACCGCGGGGCGATGGCTGCCATGCACCGTCCCGATCCGATTCCGGTCGCCGAACTCCTCGCAAATGCGCGGCGTGTCGCGGTGCTCGAGGACATCGTGGACCACACGAACGTGGGCGCGATCTTCCGCTCCGCCGCAGCGCTCGGTGTAGATGCGGTGCTCGTGACACCCCGCTGCGGCGATCCGCTGTATCGCCGCAGCATCCGGGTGAGCATGGGCGCCGTGTTCCACGTGCCGTGGGCGCGGATCGGCGCCTGGCCAGACGCCGTGGACGACCTTCGCGACCTCGGCTTCACCGTGGCTGCGCTCGAGCTGACTGAGGACGCGCTTGAGCTGGATGTCCTCGGCGCGCGGGGCCTTGAGCGTCTCGCCCTGGTCCTGGGCACGGAAGGTGCGGGGATCCTGCCGGAGACGCTCGACGCCGTCGACCTCGCGGTGAAGATCCCGATGCGTGCGGGCATCGACTCGCTGAACGTTGCCGCGGCGAGCGCGGTGGCCTTCTGGGAGCTGCGGCAACGCTGAGAAGCACGGGCACGCCGATCCCCGCCCATGCTAGAATTCATGGCTGGCCCTTCAATCGGGAGGGCGCTCACACCTGGCCTCTGGCAAAATCCAGAGCCCTAGCAAAGGTCCCATTGTGAAGTCTGATATCCACCCGAAGTATGCGCCGATCGTCTTCAACGATCTCGCCTCCGGCACCAAGTTCCTCACCCGTTCCACCGCGACGTCGGATAAGACGATCGAGTGGGAGGATGGCAACACCTACCCGGTCATTGACGTCGAAATTTCCTCCGAGTCGCACCCGTTCTACACGGGCAAGCAGCGCATCATGGACTCGGCCGGCCGCGTCGAGCGCTTCAACGCCCGGTTCAAGAACTTCGGCAAGAAGGGCTGATTTGGCCCCTTGCTGCGCACGAAGGCGCCGTCCCCGGGTGGGCCGGCGCCTTTTGGCTTTCCGGACAGCCCCTTTGCCGCCCGGGCTAGGCTGAAGGCGTGGCTGAATATCACGGCGAATACAAGGTGCCCGGCGGCAAGCTCGTGGTCGCCGACCTCGCAGCGGACGATGGCGTCATCACCAGCGCGAGCATCAACGGTGATTTCTTCCTCGAACCGGACGACGCCCTCGCGGACATCAACGATGCCCTCGTCGGCCTCTCGACGGACGCGCCGAACACGGCCATCAGCAGCGCGGTCTCCGAGGCAGTGGGCCTCGGCACGGTGATGTTCGGCTTCGACTCGGAGGCCGTCGCCGTTGCTGTGCGGCGTGCTCTCGGCCACGCCACCACCTGGGCTGACCATGAGTGGGAGATCATTCCTCCGACCCCGCTGCCGATCGCGCATCAGGTGGCTCTGGACGAGGTGCTCACCCGCGAGGTTGGCGAAGGGCACCGGAAGCCGACGTTGCGCCTGTGGGACTGGGACGAACCCTCGGTCGTGATCGGAACGTTCCAGTCCTACCGCAACGAGGTGGACCCCGAGGGCGTGGCACGTCACGGGATCACCGTTGTGAGGCGTGTGAGCGGCGGCGGCGCGATGTTCATGGAGGCCGGCAACTGCATCACCTACTCCCTGTACCTCCCCACGTCTCTCGTCGACGGGCTCTCCTTCGCGGACTCCTATCCGTTCCTCGACGCGTGGGTGATGGAAGCCCTTGCCTCGGTCGGGGTCAAGGCCTTCTACAAGCCCCTCAACGACATTGCGACGGACGAGGGCAAGATCGGCGGCGCCGCCCAGAAGAGGTTCGGCAACGGCGCGATGCTCCACCACGTCACGATGAGCTATGACATCGACGCTGACAAGATGACCGAAGTGCTGCGCATCGGCCGCGAGAAGATTTCGGACAAGGGGATCGCGAGCGCCAAGAAGCGAGTCGACCCGTTGAAGAGGCAGACCGGCTTGGACCGGGGCGCGATCATCGAGGCCATGATGTCCACCTTCGCGCGCAGGTACAACGCCAGGCGGAGCGCTCTGGCGGACTCATCGCTCGCGGCCGCGCGGGCGTTGGCGGCCGAGAAGTTCTCCACCGAGGCCTGGCTTCACCGCGTTCCCTGACTTCTCACGAGCGTCGCGAGCGGGCTTGGGCCGTGAGCGCGCGCAACAGGTGGTCGCGCTGCTCGATCACTATCCGGCGGAGGGCGCGAGGTGCGTCGGGGTGCTCGGAAAGCCATAAGCCCGCGCGCTGCACGATCGGGTCCTCGTCTGGGACGCTCGCCGGGGGAAGATCCTGATCCGAAGGGAAGAGGCCGGCCACGAGCCGGCTCGCGACTTCGTTCGAGCTCTCGACCCAGACTCGTTCCAGCGAATCGAAGTAGGGGGCCACGAAACGAGAGCGCAGTTCGGCCGGACCGAGCAGGAAGCCTTCGATTGTCGCCCTCAGGAGATCGTTCGAGAGCGAGTTCCCCCCGAGCATTTCCGCCCAGCAGCTCTGTTTGACCAGCTCTTCAGGGCGCGCGGCCGCCGCGACGGTGTATCCGACGCGTCCTCGGGCTGTCGTATCGCGCGAGAGCTCGGCATTGAGCTCCGCCGCCGTGGCCCGGCCCTGCGCGGAGAGCGCCTGCCAGAGCAGCCACCGAAGCTCGGCGTCCGCGGAGACGCCGGGCACTTCGCCGTCGTCGAGCAGGGCTCGGACGAGTCCGAGCTGCCCGTTGCCGTACCGGCTTCCTTTCGCCAGGGCGCGGGCCCACGCGAGTTGCTGATCGGAACCGGGTTCAGCAGCAGTCAGATGGTCGGCCACCTCGGCGAGATAGCCCTCGCGCAGTGCAGGGCGCTCGTCGGCATCGGCGTAGCGCTCAAGGGCTGTCCGGGCGTTGTCGAGCACGGTCAGCAGCACCCCGATCGTGGTCTCCGAAGGACCGAATTCAGCAACGGCGTGCACGTAGTCCCGAGCAGGCGTGTCGCCGTCGCGGACCCCGTGCCAGAGAGCGGTCCAGCACAGCGCCCGCGCGAGCGGATCGGCGACGTCCCCCAACGAGGTGCGCACGGTCTTCTCAGAGGCAGGGTCCAGCCTGACCTTCGCGTACGTGAGGTCCTCGTCGTTCACGAGCAGCAGGTCGGGCGCAGGCAGGCCCGCGAGCTCGGGGACCTCGGTGAGCTGGCCCGCGGCACCGCCGGCGATGTCGACCGCGACGCCATGGGTCCGTGTGATCGCGCCGTCCGTTGCGCGCGAATAGAGGCCGATGCGCAGGCGGTGCGGACGTGCTGTGGAGTCTCCGGTGACCGGATCGGTCACTGTCTGCCGCACGGCCACTCGGGCGAGGCGGCCGCCGTCGTACCCCACCTCGGGTTCGAGCAGCGGCAGGCCGGCTGTCTGAAGCCAGGCCGCCGCCCAAGCTTCCATGGGGCGCCCGGAGGCGCGCTGCAGCGCGGCGAGCAGGTCGGCGAGGCTCGTGTTGCCATACGCGTGCTGGGAGAAGTAGTCGCGGGCCGCCGCGAAGAACGCCTCCTCGCCCACGTAGGCGACGAGCTGCTTGAGCACGGACGCGCCCTTTGCGTAGGTGATGCCGTCGAAGTTCTGCTCGGCTGCCTCGAGATCGGGCACGTCGGCGACGATCGGATGCGTTGTCGGAAGCTGGTCCTGGACATACGCCCAGGCCTTCCGCCGGTTGGCGAAGTTGACCCAGGACGTGGTCCAGTCCGTCGCCCTGGCGACTCCCAGCGTTCCCATGTACTCCGCGAACGACTCTTTGAGCCATAGGTCGTCCCACCAGCGCATGGTCACCAGATCTCCGAACCACATGTGCGCCATCTCGTGCAGCAGCGTGTTCGCGCGGCCCTCGTACTGCGAGTCCGCCGCACGAGAGGCGAAGACGTACTGTTCAGTGAACGTGACGAGGCCCGGATTCTCCATGGCGCCCAAGTTGTATTCGGGGACGAAGGCCTGCTCGTACTTCCGCCAGGGGAACGCTGGGGTGAAGACCGAGTGGTAGAAGTCGAGGCCGCGCTTCGTCAGCTCGAAGATCCGGTCCGCATCGAAGTGCTCGGCGAGGGAAGCGCGGCAGTAGGCCGCGAGCGGAACGGTGAGGGGTGCGCCGTCCTCAGCCACGCCCTCCCACACGTCCTCCGCGTGGTGATAGGGGCCGGCGATCACGGCGGCGAGGTACGTCGACATCGGGGGAGTGGGCGCGAAATCCCAGCGGACGACGGCGGTCTCCTCGCCGTCGCCGCGGAGCGGCACCCGAGTGACCGGCGCGCCATTTGCGGCGACGACCCATTCCTCCGGCGCGAGGACCGTGAACGCGAAGGTCGCCTTGAGGTCGGGCTGTTCGAAGTTCGCGAAGTAGCGCCTCGCGTCGGCCGGCTCGCACTGCGTGTAGAGGTAGGTGCGCCCATCGGCGGGGTCGACGAAGCGGTGCAGGCCCTCTCCCGTGCGGCTATACCGCGCTTGCGCCGTGACTTCGAGCCGATTCCTCTCGGCAAGGCCATCGAGGCGGATCCGGGTGCCGTCGAACACCGCAGCCTCGTCGAGCAGCCGTCCATTGAGGACCACGCTCGTGACGGCCTCGCCCACGAAGTCGGCGAAGCTCGCCGCCCCGGGCTGCGCGCGGAAGTCAATCGTGCTCGTCGTCTCGAAGGTCTCCTGTCCGGGGTCCTGCGCTCCCCGGAGATCAATCGTGACGTGGTACGACTCGACGGCGATCTGCCGCGCCCGCTCGGCGGCTTCCTCGCGGCTCAGGTTCTCGTTCGGCACGCGGCCATTCAACCACGGCTCCCCGACAGGGCTGGGAGAAAGCGGTGGGCCCCCGGAAACACGCCCGGAGGCCCAGCCGATATGCGCGGCGCGTTGATTGGTGAAAAGCTAGCCCCTATGTCGGATCTCTTCGAGGACTATGCCGTAGCCGCGGCCCGCACGGGCGCCTACGACGAGATGTTCGCCCCCGACCAGGTGGCCCGTCCTACGTACCGCCAGCTCGCGGGGGCGCTGGCGAGCCTCGACCTCGCCGACGTCAGCTCCCGGGCCGATTCGATGGCCCGGACGTTCCTCGATCGCGGCGTCACGTTCGACTACGCGGGGGAGGAGCGGCCCTTCCCGCTCGACATCGTGCCGCGCGTCATCTCGGCCTCGGAATGGAGCGTCCTCGAGCGGGGGGTAGCCCAGCGCGTCCAGGCGCTCGAGGCCTTCCTCAACGACGTCTACAGCAAGATGTCGGTCACGTCCGACGGCGTGATCCCGCGGCGGATCATCACGTCGAGCAAGCATTTCCACCGGCAGGTGCACGGATTCGAGCCCGCGGGTGGGGTCCGCGTGCACATCTCGGGGATCGACATCGTCCGGGATGGCGGGGGGACCTTCCGCGTCCTCGAAGACAACGTGCGCGTTCCCTCCGGCGTCAGCTACGTCATCGAGAACCGGCGGGCCATGGCGAAGGGCCTTCCGGAGGCGTTCAGTCGGCAGCCGATCCGGCCTGTGGAGGAGTACCCGCGCCGGCTCCTCTCAGCCCTCCGCAAGACCGCACCGGCCGGGGTTGAGGATCCGACCGTCGTCGTCCTCACCCCCGGCGTGTTCAACTCGGCCTACTTCGAGCACACGCTGCTGGCTGGCCTCATGGGCGTCGAACTCGTGGAGGGCAGGGACCTCATCTGCCGAGGGAACCGCGTGTACATGCGGACCACGGAGGGCGAGCAGCGTGTCGATGTCATCTACAAGCGCATCGACGACGATTTCCTCGATCCGCTGCAGTTCCGCTCTGACTCGATGCTCGGATGTCCGGGGCTTGTGAACGCGGCCCGCGCTGGCGGCGTCACCATCGCGAATGCGGTCGGCAACGGCGTGGCCGATGACAAGCTCGTCTACTCGTATGTCCCGGACCTGATTCGCTACTACCTCGGCGAGGAGCCGATCATCGCGAACGTGGACACATTCCGCCTCGAGGAGGACGCGGCGCGGGAGGAGGTCTTGGACCGCCTCGACGAGCTTGTGGTCAAGCCGGTCGACGGGTCCGGGGGGAAGGGCCTCGTCATCGGCCCGGACGCCACCAAGGAGGAACTCGACACCCTTCGGCGGCGCCTCATCGCCGACCCGCGCGGCTGGATCGCGCAGCCCGTCCTCCAGCTCAGCACCGTTCCAACCCTGAGCGGGGACAGATTCGGCCCCCGCCACGTCGACCTCCGCCCCTTCGCGCTCAACGATGGCGACGACGTATGGGTCCTTCCCGGCGGTCTCACCCGGGTGGCGCTCAAGGAGGGCAGCCTCATCGTCAATTCGAGCCAGGGCGGCGGCTCCAAGGACACATGGGTGCTCGCCGAGTCCCGCAACGTCCCCATCGAGACGGAGCCGCGGCATTCCATCACCATCCGCGAGCGGACGAGTGTCTGGCCGGTCGAGAGCAGTTGGCGCGACCGGCAGGCGGAGCAGCAGTGATCTCCCGTCCCAGCCCGAAGCCCAGCATTCTCTTCGTCCTCGCCTCAGGAGGCCCCCTTGCTCAGCCGCATCGCTGAATCCCTGTTCTGGATCGGCCGCTACGTCGAGCGCGCTGACGGGACCGCCCGGATCCTCGATGTCCACCTCGAGCGCCTCAACCACCTCCCGCCGGAAGACCAGCACAGCGTCGCGCAGGAGCTGCTGGCGGTCATGGGCTCCCGCCCGGAGGACGAAGACTTCGGGCTCGCCGAGCTGCTCCAGATTCTGGCGTACGACCGCTCGCACGCGACCTCCATCGCGGGCTCCCTCGGAGCGGCTCGGGAGAACGCCCGCCGTGCACGTGAGACCGTCTCGTCGAGCCTCTGGGAGTGCCTCAACACCACTTATTACGGCCTGAGCCAGCATCGCAAGGACGTCGTCGGGACCTACCGTTTCTGCCACTGGGTCCTCGAACGGACCGCGATGGTCGGCGGGCTTACCGACACCACGATGAGCCACGACGAGAGCTGGCTGTTCCTCGTGCTGGGGCGTTCGCTCGAACGGGCCGATATGACAGCACGCATGCTGTCCACACGCGAGGTCCATACCGCGGGGATGTCCTGGGTCAACATGCTTCGGTGCGCCGGAGCCTACGAGTCCTTCCTCCGCACCCGCCGGGTGTCGTTCGACGATCGGCATGCGGCAGAGTTCCTGCTCATGGACCGGCTGTTCCCGCGGTCGATCGTGTATGCGCTGAGGGATGCCGACGAGGCCCTTGCCAAGCTCGACCCGTCTGACACCCGTCTCGGACTCATCAACGACGCGCGCCGGATCGTGGGACAGGCCCGCACGTTCCTTGAGTTCCACCGTACGGATGAGCTCATGATGGAACTTCCCGAGCATATGGAGCGCGTCCAGAAAGCGGTCGCGCAGGCGTCGGACGCCATTTCGCGCAAGTACTTCAGTCGGGCCGACGAGCAGGCCTGGGTGGGAGAGGTGTCATGACCCGGTTGAGGATTGTCCATCGGACCGCGTACCGCTATAACCAGCGCGTCACCCTGAGCTACAACGAGGCCCGGATGACGCCGCTCACCGAACCCCAGCAGGTTGTGCTCGAGTCGCAGGTCCGTGTCCTGCCTTCCCAGGCCGCCGTGAGCTCGTACAAGGACTACTGGGGAACCCGGGTCACCGCTTTCGACATGCAGATCCCGCACGAGTACCTCGAAGTCACCTCGACCACGACCGTCGAGGTGCATCGGGTCGAGCGAGTGCCCGCCGACGGCGCCATCGTCTCCTGGGAGCGACTGAGGAGTCCCGAGGTCGAGGACCAGTTCAGCGATTGGCTCCCGCAGTCACGACTCTCCGGTCCCGGAAGCGAGGTATTGGACATCGTCCCGGGGCTCGCAGGAGACCTCGACCCCCACGCAGCCGCCCACGCAGTCTTCGAGTGGCTGCGGGGCGAGATGCGCTACATGCCCGGGAGCACCGGGGTGACCACCGACGCAGAGCAGGCGTGGAAACAGCGGCAGGGCGTCTGCCAGGACCTCGCCCACCTCGCGATCGGGTCGCTGCGGAGCCTTGGCATCCCGGCTCGCTATATTTCCGGGTACCTCCATCCGCGGTCGACGGCGGACATCGGCGAGGCGGTGGCCGGCCAGTCCCATGCGTGGCTTGAGTGGTGGGACGGGGAGTGGCGCAGCTGGGACCCCACCAACCACAAGCCGGCGGGGGATTACCACGTCACTGTGGCGCGCGGGCGCGACTATCGGGACGTCCCGCCGCTCAAGGGCATCCTCTCGGGCGGCGGCGGCTCCCATCTCGACGTCTCGGTGGAGATCACGCGCCTCGCCTAACGACTACTGGCCGGCGGGCTGGCCCGTCTTGAGCCAGAGAGTGTCGCCCTCGACCCGGTCCAGCTCATCCGCGGCGACGAATTCGTGCCCTGCGAACAGGCCGGACTTGTCGATCTTCACGTAGCCCAGCCGCAGGAGCCTTTCCGCGACGTGGCGAGGCACCTTGGAGGTCTCCGCGAACTGATCGACGAAGGTGCCGATGAGCCCCCCGGTTTCGGGATCGGTCTGCCCTTCCGCGGTCACCGCTTCCGCATCGCCCATCTTGAGGTCTTCGACCTTGCCGATCTTCTTCCCGTCCGGCCCGACGACCTGCATTCCCTCGCGGACCTGCTCGATAACGTTCATGGTCGATATCCTTTCCGCCGGGCCCTCTTATGGATGGCCCTTTTGTGGATGGCCACAGTGTAGAACCGACCACTAGCCGCGAGAATGGGCCACGAGACACCCCGGACACTGTGCATCCAGGGGACGGGCTCACCAGGGGGAGGGCTTGTAGTCCTTGAGGAAGACGCCGAAGAGATCCGTGCCTGCCTCGCCCATGACGATCGGGTCGTAGACCCTCGCGGCCCCGTCCACGAGATCGAGCGGAGCGTGGAAGCCCTCGTCGGCCAGGCGGACCTTCGTGTAGTGAGGACGTTCGTCGGTGATCCACCCGGTGTCGACCGCGGTCATGAGGATCTGGTCGGTCGTGAACATCTCGCCGGCGCTGGTCCGCGTCAGCATGTTGAGGGATGCCTTCGCCATATTGGTGTGGGGGTGGCCGGGACCCTTGTACTTCCGCCCGAACTGGCCTTCCATGGCCGAGACGTTCACGATGTACTTCCGGCGTGCAGTCGATCGGCGGAGCGCTTCCCGGAGCCTGCTGATCAGCAGGAAGGGCGCCGTGACATTGCAGAGCTGAACTTCGAGCATCTCGAGGGGGTCGACCTGCTCCACCACCTGCGTCCAGGAGTTGATCTTCGCCACGTCGGGGACGAGTCCCCCTGCGTCGATCGCGGTTCCGGCCTCGATCCGCTCGAGCGAGGCTGATCCCGTGGAGAGGGCGAGCGCGGTCACAGCGTCAGGGGCGAGGACGGGGTGTCCGGTGACGCTTCCGGCAATGGACAGTGGGTGTTTGTCGTGGGCGTGCCCGAAGGTGAGCAGCTCCGGGCCGCCGTTCGACGCCAGAAGCTCGGCGGGAAGGGGTTCATCTTCGGCCTCGACCAGCGGGCGGTAGGCGTTGGGGGACCGGCGGACCGTCTGGGCCGCGTTGTTGATGATGATGTCCAGCGGGCCCTCGGCATCCACGGATTCGGCGAGCGAGATCACCTGGGACGGGTCGCGGAGGTCAATACCGACGATGCGGAGGCGGTGCAGCCACTCGCCGCTGTCTTCCATGGCGGCGAAGCGGCGCGCAGCGTCCTTGGGGAACCGCGTGGTGATGGTCGTGTGGGCCCCGTCGCGGAGAAGCCGCAGCGCGATGTACATGCCGATCTTGGCGCGCCCGCCCGTCAGGAGGGCGCGCCGACCCGTGAGGTCTGTCCGCGCGTCGCGTTTTGCGTGGCTGAAGGCCGCGCATTCAGGGCACAGCTGGTGGTAGAAGGCGTCGACCTGGGTGTAGGGCTGTTTGCAGATGTAGCAGGCGCGAGCACGGATCAGGTGCCCGGCGATTCTGCCGGTAGCCGAGGGCTTGAGCTTGTTGCCCTTGGTCTCGTCGTCGATCCTGTCCGGGGCGGCCGTTGCGGTCTGCGCGAGGACAGCCCGATCGGCGTCGGCGATCGCGTCCCGCTTCTGGTTCCGGGTGAACCGGCGGTGCGCCTTGAACATCTTGCCCGTGGCGCGCCGCACGGCGACAAAATCCGGGTGTTCCTCGTCGTACTTGTGGATGGTGCCGAGCACTTTGAGGCAGGCTTGGATTTCCTCCGGGGTGAGAGTCTCGGGGGACGCGGGATCGGTGGAGCTCATGGCCTCCAAGTCTACCGGGGCGCGGCCTCCGCTGCCTCAGCGGCCGACGACGGCGCATCGGCTTCCCGCTGTCCGTTCCCGGTTGCGGCACTCGCCTCAGCGGCCCGGGATTGAGTCCTGTCTTCGAACTCGGCGGGGTGCTCGGACGCCCACGCTGCGGCAAGGTTCTTCTCGTCCTCGCTCGGTTCGGGCACCGACTGTCCCTTCGCGAGCACGGTGATCCCCGAATCGGTCACCTGGAAGCCGCGCTGCTTGTCCAGTTTGCTGTCGAGTCCGATGGTGGCGCCTGGGGGGACGGTGACGTTCTTGTCGAGGATGGCGCGATGGATGACGGCGCCCTCGCCGACGATGCAGCCGTCCATCAGCACCGAGTCGAGCACCCGTGCGCCGGCGTTGACGCGCACATCATGCGAGATGACGGAACCCTCGACGGAGCCGCCCGTGACCACGACGCCGCTCGAGACGATCGAATCGAGGGCGGAGCCGATCCGGCCTCCGACGCCGCGCACGAACTTCGCGGGCGGTGAGACGCTCTGGTGCGTGTAGATGGGCCATTTGGAGTTGTAGAGGTTGAAGACCGGCAGCGGGGAGATGAGGTCCATGTGGGCGTCGTAGAACGAGTCGATGGTGCCCACGTCCCGCCAGTACGTGCGATCTCGTTCGGTTGCGCCGGGGATCTCGTTGAGGGTGAAGTCGTAGACGCCGGCCTCGCCGCGCTCGACGAAGTAGGGGACGATGTCGCCGCCCATGTCGTGCTTCGTGTCCAGGCGCTCGGCATCCCGCTTGAGCGCTTCGACGAGCGCGTCGGAGTCGAAGACGTAGTTCCCCATGGACGCGAGGAACTGATCTGGGGCGTCCGGCAGGCCGGGCGTCGTCGGCGGCTTCTCGACGAACGCGGCGATGCGCCCGGGATCGGCGGAGTCGGTCTCGATGACGCCGAACTGGTTCGCCATGCTGAGGGGCTGGCGCACGGCGGCGACGGTCGCCTTCGCGCCGGACGCGATGTGGGCCTGGACCATTTGCTCGAAGTCCATGCGGTACACGTGGTCTGCGCCGACGACGACGACGATGTCCGGTTGGTCGTCGTAGATGAGATTGAGCGACTGGTAGATGGCGTTCGCGCTGCCGAGGAACCAGCTCTTCCCCACACGCTGCTGGGCGGGAACGGAGGCAACGTAGTTCTGCAGGAGGGTCGAGAGCCGCCAGGTCTCGGAGATATGGCGGTCGAGGCTGTGCGACTTGTACTGCGTGAGCACCACGATGTGCCGGTACCCCGAGTTCACCAGGTTCGACAACGCGAAATCAATGAGCCGATACGCTCCCGCGAACGGCACGGCCGGTTTCGCACGATCCGCCGTGAGCGGCATGAGCCGCTTTCCCTCTCCACCGGCCAGGACGATTGCCAACACTCGTTTCGGCGCCATGGCGCACCCCCGTCATCTCTTCTTCCGGCCCTTCGGGCCTCTCCCACGCTGCAGAGAGCCTCGTGGTTCACACTAGAACACCTACCCGGCAGCGACTACGTTGGTGCCGTGCGAATTGACATTGTGACCAAAGAGTTTCCCCCGGAGATCTACGGTGGGGCGGGGGTGCACGTGTCGGAGCTCAGCAAAGTGCTAGCCCGGCAGGTGGATTTGAGGGTTCATGCGTTCGGTGCTCCGCGCGAGCCTGAGGTCGACGGCGCCAAGGTCACCTCGCATCAGGCGCCGCCGCAGCTTGCCAGTGCGAACGCGGCTCTCCAGACCTTGGGGATCGACGTGGACATCGTGCCCGAGGTGTCGGGGGCCGACGTCGTTCATTCGCACACGTGGTACGCCAACATGGCCGGCCACATCGCGGGGCTGCTGTACGGAATCCCCCACGTCCTGAGCGCCCACAGCCTCGAGCCGCTGCGCCCGTGGAAGGCCGAGCAGCTTGGCGGCGGCTATCGGCTGTCCTCCTGGGTGGAGAAGACAGCGTATGAGGCAGCGTCGGCGATCATCGCCGTGTCGCACGGCATGCGCGAGGACATCCTGCGCTGCTACCCGGAGGTCGATCCCGCCAAGGTCCGCGTGGTCCACAACGGCATCGACGTCTCCCTGTGGGAGCGCGACGAGAACACGGAGCATGTGAGTGCTCTCGGCGTCGACCCCGAGAAGCCGTCCGTCGTCTTCGTGGGCCGGAATACTCGGCAGAAGGGCGTGCCCTACCTCCTTCGCGCGGCCGCGAAGCTTCCGGCGGACGTCCAGCTCGTCCTGTGCCTCGGCGCCGCTGACACCCCTGACCTCGCCAAGGAGACCGCCGCCCTCATCGATGGCCTGAAGGCCGAGCGCGAGGGTGTCGTCGTGATCGAGCGCATGCTCCCGCGCGCGGAGCTCATTCAGGTCCTGAGCCATGCCACGGCGTTCGCCTGTCCGAGCATCTACGAGCCCCTTGGCATCGTGAATCTCGAAGCCATGGCCTGCGGCGCAGCGGTGGTTGCCACGGCAACGGGGGGTATTCCGGAGGTCGTCGACCACGGCACGACGGGGCTGCTCGTCCCGATCGAGCAGGTTACCGACGGGACGGGCACTCCTCTCGATCCCGAGAAGTTCGTCACCGACTTCGCCGCCGCCCTCACCGAAGTGGTGTCCGATCCTGCGCGTGCACGCCAGATGGGAGAAGCCGGCCGCAAGCGTGCCGAGCAGCACTTCTCCTGGGACAGCATCGCCGAGACGACTCTCGAGGTCTACCGCTCAGTGCTCGCCTGACGCTGAGAGGCGAACGACGACGGCGAGCCGCCTCGCCCGAGGCAGCTCGCCGTCGTCGTCCATCCAATCCCTAGTCTCTGCTCACGTTGATCTTCGTGGGGCCGGGACCGCTCTCGGGCGCCGCCGGAACGCGGATCTCGAGCACCCCGTCCCGGTAGCTCGCCTTGATGTCCTCCTGTCGCGCGCCTCGCGGAAGCTGGACGGACCGGGCGAAGGAGCCATACCGGAACTCCGACCGGTACCCGTCCTTGTTGGCGTTTTCGCTGTTCTCCTGACGGTCTACACGGATGTTCAGCTCGCCGTCGCGCACGCTCACGTCGACGTCCCTCTCCGGATCGATGCCCGGAACCTCTGCCCGCACCACAAGGGTCTCGCCCTCGCGGAATTCCTCGATCCGCAGCCACCCTGTGTCCCAGTCGCCCTCCATGAACCGACGGAACTGCTCCGGGAATCCGAAGCGGCGGAACTGCGGCGGGACGGGCATGTCCCACCCGCCGCGACGGGACCATCCTTCTGCCATAGCATCCTCCTCGTGGGTCTGCCCGGTCCCTTGGCCGGGCCTTGCCCTCAGGCTAGACCCGGCCAAGTGAGGGGTGGAAGCCTCCGTACGAGGGCTCAGAGCGAACAGGCCGGAGGTCGAATGATCAGGACGCCAGCTTCGGGTGCCTGACCTGCTTCGCGTGCTTTTCCAGCTTGGGAGCCGCACCCGATGAGCGCTGCGACGCGAAATAAGCAGACGCCTCGCTCTGGCGTTCCGCTTCTGCACCTGAGGCAATGGCGGCACGAAGGTGCTCGGGGCCATAGCCGAACGCCTCCACAAGGTCGAGGGCGTGGGGGCGAAGCTTGGCGAGCAGCCTGTTGATGTACTCCCCGACGGTCCGCCCGCGCTGCATGCTGAGCCTGCCGTTCATGAGATACCAGGCGAGGTGCTTCTCGATCAGCGACAAGCCGAAGAGGTCACGCAGCCAGGTGAGGACCTGCTTGGTGCCCGGATCTTTCATCTCCGCGAGCGCCTCGGTGAAGGCCTCCCACTGGAGGAGCTCCGCGTGTGCGCGGGCTGCCTCGATGAGCTCGTTCTGGTGCGCGTTGAACCGCGCTGCGGCCTCGGCCTGCGGCAGCTTGTTGGCCCCGTGGAGCGCCTGCGCCACTTCTGCGACCATCGTCTGGACCCGATCGGCGAGGAGGAGCCGCTGGGTGTCCTCGTCGCGGAGCGCCAACGCCGCGCGCTGCGCGCGGCCGCTGTCGCGGACGAACTGCGCAACAGCCCCCAGACCAGTCCGGTACGCGACGCCGGCGGCCTGGCCCAGGGCGAACTTGGCGAGAGCCCCCACGTTCATGGTGCGGAACTCCTTCGCGTAGTCGTTGAGGAGACGCTTGGCCACGAGCTGGAGGAGCACGTTGTTGTCGCCCTCGAACGTGGCGTACACGTCGAGATCGGCGCGCAGCGACGCGAAGCGGTTCTCGATGAGGAAACCTGCGCCCCCGCACGCCTCCCGGCATTCCTGGAGGATGTCGAGGGCGCTCCATGTGGAGAGCGGCTTGAGGGCGGCCGCGAGGGTTTCGAGATCCTGACGGTCGCCATCGGTGTCCGTACGGCCGGAGAAGACGCCGTCGAACTTCGCGAGCAGCTGCTCATGGGCGAAGCTCATCGCGTAGACGGTCGCCAGGCGGGGGAGGAGGCGCCGCTGGTGGCGCTGGTAGTCGAGCAGGACTTCCTCCGCCACGTCCGAGGAGGCGTTGAACTGGCGACGCTCGGAGGCGTAGCGGATGGCGGACGTCAGGGCGACTTTGGCCGCCGCCGTTGCGGCTCCGTCGAGAGACACCCGTCCCTGCACGAGGGTTCCGAGCATGGTGAAGAAGCGGCGCCCCGGACTGGAGATCGGCGAGGAATAGGAACCGTCCGGTGCAACGGCCCCGTACCGGTTGAGCAGATTGCTGCGCGGAACCCGTACGTGGTCAAAGTGGAGGCGGCCGTTGTCGATCCCGTTGAGGCCGCCCTTGACGCCGTCGTCCTCCCCGCCGATGCCGGGGAGGAATTCCTTCGTCTCAGGGTCTCGGAGCGGGACGTAGAGGGCATGGACCCCGTGGTTCACGCCGGCGGTGATGAGCTGTGCAAAGACGACGGCGGCAATGCCGTCCTTCGCGGCGTTCCCGATGTAGTCCTTCCACGCGGCCTTGAACGGCGTGTGGATCACGAACTCCTCGGTCTCGGGGTCGTAGGTGGCTGTTGTGGCGATGCTTGCCACATCCGAACCGTGGCCGATCTCGGTCATGGCAAAGCAGCCGGGGACCTCGAGCGACATGATGCCGGGAAGCCACTTGGCATGGTGCTCCTCAGTGCCGAGGTGGAGAACGGCTGCGCCGAAGAGGCCCCACTGGACCCCCGCCTTGATCTGGAGGGAAGGATCTGCGGTGACGAGCTCCTCGAATCCTGCGATGTTCCCGCCGTGGTCCTCGTCGCCACCGAGTTCTTTCGGGAACGCCCGGTGCACAGCACGGTGGTCCACGAGGTACTTGAGCTGCCCGAAGACGCGCTCCCGGTGCTCATGGTGGGTGAGCCCTTCTGCCTTGTGGAGCTCCGAGCGGCCCGCGAGCTCGCGCGCTTCACGGCGTGTTTCGGCCCATGTGCCAAGAAGCTGCTCGGCGAGCGCATCGACGTCGATCCGCACGTCCTCGGCGGTCTCGGCCGCGTCCTCTGCGAGAGCGGCGGCGTCGGGGGCGAGTTCGGTCATGGCATCTCCTTGCTGGTGATCGTGATGTCGGATTCGGCTGCGATGCCGGCGAAAAGCCAATCGGCGATCAGCCCTGCCATCGCGTCGAGGGTCGGTTTGACGGTGTTCTCGGGGGTTTCCAGCCAGCGCTCGCCCGCGGCACGCACGAGGCCCATGGCGGCCGTGGGCCAGAAGGCAATGGTGGCTTGGCGGCCGGGGGCGAGAAGACGCCGCATGGGCTCCTCGAGCATGGCTCCAACGGCATCGAAGAAGCTCCCGAAGGCGGCTGCCGCGTCGGCCTCGCTCGCGGCTGGGACGCGGGTCACGAATTCGTAGACGTGCGGAGAGCTCGCAGCCATCCCGAGATACGCGGCGACCATCGCGCGCAGACCTTCATAGGGAGACTGGGCCGTGCGTGCAGCTTCGGCGATTCGTTCCTGCATTCGCGCCAGGACCACTTCGCCCATTGCTGCCTGAAGCCCTGCCTTGTCCCCGAAATAGCGGTAGAAGACCGACTTTGAGGTTCCGGCCGCCGTGGCGATGTCTTCCATGGGGACTTCCGCACCCAGCCGGTGGACGGCGTGGCGGGCGGCCCGGATGAGCTCGCGGCGTCGTTCCTCGCGGTGGTTGGCCCATCTCGCGGCGCGCCCGTCGATGGCCGGGGAGTCCGTGGGGGAGAAGTTCACGATACTCAGCGTATCAGGTACGCTTGGTATCGGTAATTCACATCACATCCTTCTCCGCGCCTCGGCGCATGAACCCCTCACAGGGAGGCAAGATGTCCACGCTGCGCAAGGCCGTCGTCGTCGGCGGCAATCGCATCCCCTTCGCCCGAGCGAATGGCGCCTACGCCATGACCTCGAATCTCGACATGCTCACCGCGGCTCTCGACGGGCTCGTGGCCCGGTTCGGGCTTCAGGACGAGCGGCTAGGCGAGGTGGCCGGAGGTGCCGTGCTCAAGCACTCGCGGGACTTCAACCTCACCAGGGAAGCCGTGCTCGGTTCCGCGCTCTCTCCCGAGACGCCTGCGTATGACCTCCAGCAGGCGTGCGCTACGGGTCTAGAGGCAATCCTCGGTCTCTCCGACAAGATCAAGCTCGGCCGCATCGACTCGGCCATCGCGGGCGGCGTCGACAGCGCCTCGGACGCCCCGATCGTCGTGAGCGAGGGCCTGCGGCACGCCGTTCTCGAGCTGAATCGCGCGAAGACGCTCCAGCAGAAGCTCAAGGCAGTCTCCAAGCTGCGCCCGAAGGACGTCACTCCGGTGGCACCCGGCACGAATGAGCCCCGCACGGGGCTTTCGATGGGGGAGCATCAGGCGCTGACGACGGCGCAGTGGAACATCTCCCGGGAGGCGCAGGACGAGTTGGCGCTGGCGAGCCACCGCAACCTGGCCGAGGCCTACGACCGGGGCTTCTTCGACGATCTGGTCACTCCCTACCGCGGGGTCACGCGTGACGGAAACATGCGTGCCGACACCTCGCTTGAGAAGCTCGCCTCGCTCCGAACCGTCTTCGGCCGCCAGCTGGGGGACCGGGCCACGATGACTGCCGGCAACTCGACCCCGCTGACGGATGGAGCTTCGGCCGTTCTGCTCTCGTCCGAGGACTGGGCCGAGTCGCACGACCTGCCGATTCTGGCCGACATTGTGGATGGCGAGGCGGCCGCCGTCGACTTCGTGCACGGCAAGGACGGTCTGCTCATGGCGCCGGTGTTCGCGGTCGCGCGCCTGCTGGGCCGCCTTGGGCTCACGTTCGAGGACATCGACTACTTCGAGATCCATGAGGCGTTTGCCGGCACTGTTCTGTGCCATCTTGCTGCCTGGGAGGACGAGGAGTTCTGCCGCGAGCGCCTCGGCTTGGACGGCGCGCTGGGCAAGGTCGACCGAGCGAAGCTCAACGTGAATGGCTCCTCGCTGGCGGCCGGGCACCCCTTTGCCGCGACCGGTGGGCGCATCGTCGCGACTCTGGCCAAGCAGCTGCATGAGCGCGGGACCGTGGACGGCCGTCCAGCGCGCGGCCTCGTCTCTGTCTGCGCTGCGGGCGGCCTCGGGGTTGCCGCAGTTCTCGAGGCTCGCTGAGGGGGATCCGTGACGGATACGTACACAGCTCTGGTCAGCCGCGGCTGGGGCCGCGACGTCGCCAAGCGCCTCGGGTTGCCGCAGCCGGTGCCGCTGCGTCGACACGACCCCGCGGCGCCCCTGCTTCCCGGTCCCGCCCTTGTCATCGGCGAGGGGGCATCCACCGAGCAGCTCGTCTCAGCGCTCGAGGGGTGGGGTGTGGAGGTTCGCCGCGACGCCGAGGCCTTCGCTCAGTCGTCTCGCACCGAGGCCAATGGTTCCGGACCCCGTCGACTCGGGGCGATCGTCCTGATGCTCGACGGCGTGCAGCACCCACGGGATCTGGCCGGGCCGGTCTTGGCCGCGGGCAAGGCGCTTCGGTCGCTCGCCCCCTGCGCGCGCGTCGTGACCGTTTCCCGACGCGCTTCCGTTCAGGACGAGCCCGCAGTGGCCGCCGCCCGGCAGGGAGTCGACGGCCTCCTCCGCTCACTCGCCAAGGAGCTTCGGGCGGGTGCCACGGGCAACGGCGTCCTCCTGGCAGAAGGCGTTTCGGCTGACGCGCCGAGCGTCCTCGGCGCGCTGCGGTTCCTGCTCTCGGGCCGCTCCGCTTTCGTGGACGGCCAGTTCCTGACCGTAGGAACCGCCGGCGGCTCGCTGCCGGCCGATGCAGAGCGGCCACTGGAGGGCAAGGTTGCTGTCGTCACGGGTGCCGCCCGAGGCATCGGCAGCTCCATTGCGCGGACGCTCGCCCGCGACGGGGCGCGCGTCGTCGTCGTCGATGTCCCTGCCGCCGGAGAATCGCTCGCCCGGGTGGCCAACGACATCCATGGCACGGCGCTGCAGCTCGACATCACGAAGCCCGACGCCGGCGAACGCATCCTCACACACGCTCTGAGCCGCCATGGGGGCCTGGACATCGTCGTGCACAACGCGGGCATCACCCGCGACAAGCTGCTGGCAAACATGGACGCGGCACGCTGGGACTCGGTCATCGCCGTCAACATCGCCGCCCAGCTGCAGATCAACGAGGCACTGCTCGCGTCAGATCGGTTCGGTGAGGGCGCACGGATCATCTCGGTGGCCTCAACGAGCGGCATCGCGGGAAACCGCGGGCAGACCAACTACGCCGCCTCCAAAGCGGGCGTGATCGGCATGGTGCGGTCGACGGCGGCACGGCTCGCCTCGCGCGGCGGCACGGCCAACGCCGTCGCCCCCGGCTTCATCGAGACGGAGATGACCGCGAAGATTCCGTTCGCGACCCGGGAGATCGCGCGTCGGCTCAACTCCCTGCAGCAGGGCGGCCAGCCGCAGGACGTTGCCGAGGCCATCGCGTTCCTGGCATCGGACGCCGCCGGTGGGATCTCGGGCGGCGTGCTGCGCGTGTGCGGACAGAACATGGTAGGCCAATGAGCGCGCCGGCGAGGGGCATCGAGACGCTTGAGCTTGCAGAGATGCCCTCGCTCTCGCGGCTGTATGTGGCCGCGGCGCGCGACGCGGCGAGGAAGCTCGTCAAGAAGGGTACGGCCCGGGGGGTGCTGCCCGCGGCGCGGCATCGCGTAGCGGGCGTGCGTCCGGACCTCGGGAAGATGACTGAGTACCAGTCGCTCCTGGGCGAGACCAAGCGAGACATTGCCCCGGCGGGATACGTTCACACGCTCGCCTTCCCCGCCGCAATGTCCGTCATGGGACGGGAGGACTTTCCGCTTCCACTTCTCGGGATGGTCCACCTCGAGAACCGGGTGGAATACCGGCTTCCCGTCTTCTACACCGACCTGCTCGAAGTGACGGCCTGGGCCGAGGGGCTCGCTGGGCATCGGGCGGGTACCCGAGTCGACCTTGTCGTCGAAGTGCGGCATGCGGGGAACGACGACGTCGCCTGGCGCGGCGTGTCGACTTACCTCGCCAAGGGGGTGTACCTCCCCGGACTCGACAGGCCGGGAGTGAATGGGGCGCGGGAGGAGTTCCGCCCGCCGTTGCCGACGGCACTCTGGCGCCTCAGCTCAGAGACCGGCCGGGAGTACGCGGCGGTGTCCGGCGACGTCAACCCCATCCACCTCAGTTCGATCTCGGCCCGAGCACTCGGCATGCGGCGGTCGATCGCTCACGGGATGTATACCGCGTCCCGTGCGCTGGCCGAGGTGGGTCCACAGAAGGGCGACGCGTTCGTCTGGGAGGTGAAGTTCGAGGCTCCCGTCTTCCTTCCCGCACGCGTCTGCGTCAACATCACCGACTCGGGGGACTCCGAGGGTGCCTGGGAGCGCTCTGACTTCGTCGGATGGGGCGCCTCGTCGGGACGGCGGCATTTCGTGGGCCGCGTGGAGCGCCTCTAGCTGGAGTCGCTCTTCCCCGCACCTCCGCGCCGGGCCCGGCACGGAGGTGCGGGTGCCCCGCGGAGGTGCGCGGTCTAGTCCAAAAACAGAACACCCCCGGTCCGAAGACCGGGGGTGTCAATGTCTCATCACATCCGTGCGCGGAGGGGGACTTGAACCCCCACGCCCTAAACGGGCACTAGCACCTCAAGCTAGCGCGTCTGCCATTCCGCCACCCGCGCAGATGGTCGCCGGAGCCCGCAATGCTGCGGTGTTCCCCGGGGCAACGAGAAAATACTCTACACCATTTCTGGCTCCAGATGGTCACGTCCGCACCTGCGGGGCGTGCCATTTCAGCCCCTCCGCCGAGGCAAAAAAGAAACGCCCCGGTCTCAAGACCGGGGCGTTCAGATTGTGCGCGGAGGGGGACTTGAACCCCCACGCCCTAAACGGGCACTAGCACCTCAAGCTAGCGCGTCTGCCATTCCGCCACCCGCGCAGAAGTGGGCACCGGAAGATCTCGCATCATGCGTTTCCCTCCCGGGCAGCGAATAAGACTGTACACGATGCGGGGCATAGGAAGAAATCGGGGACGCCCGCCGCGCCGTGTCCGGGTGAGGGCTAGGCTGGCCTCACCGACTGTGTCTGCCGAGGAGGAACTTGCATGTCCGACCGCCCAGCCGAGAGCACTCTTCGCGCCGAGGACGAAGTAGTCGAGATCTGCCAGAACCTCATTCGGTACGACACGAGCAATTTCGGTGACGCGTCGGGCCCTGGGGAGCGAGCGGCAGCCGAGTACACCGCGGAGCTGCTTGAGGAGGTTGGACTCGAAGCCGAGATCTTCGAGTCCGCTCCGGGCCGCGCCTCTGTGGTCGCACGGCTCGAGGGAACCGACCCGAGCGCAAGTGCCCTCGTGGTCCACGGCCACCTCGATGTGGTTCCGGCCCAGAAGGACGACTGGAGCGTTGACCCCTTCGCCGCCGAGCTCAAGGACGGCCTCATCTGGGGCCGCGGAGCGGTGGACATGAAGGACATGGATGCCATGGTCCTCTCCGTCGTGCGCGACATGCAGCGTACGGGGACCAGGCCGAAGCGCGATCTGGTCATCGCAATGTTCGCCGACGAAGAGGCGGGCGGCACCTACGGCGCCCGCTGGGCCGTCGACAACCGGCCTGAGCTGTTTGAGGGCGCGAAGGAGGCGATCAGCGAGGTCGGCGGGTTTTCCGCGGAGATCGGCGGACGCCGGACCTACATGCTCCAAACTGCCGAGAAGGGCCTCTCATGGCTCAAGCTCACAGCGGGCGGTCGGGCTGGCCACGGCTCGCAGACCAACTTGGACAACGCCGTGACGCGTCTCGCCCGAGCCGTTGGCCGCATCGGCGACCACAAATGGCCGATCGAGCTCACGGACACCACACGGCGCTTTCTCGACGGTGTCACCGAGCTGACAGGGATCGAGTTCGACCAGGACAATCCGGAGATCCTCCTCAAGGAACTCGGAACCTTCGCCCGCTTCGTCGGCGCGACACTGCAGAACACGTCGAATCCCACGGTCCTGAGGGCCGGCTACAAGGACAACGTCATTCCCGGCAGCGCGGAGGCGCGGATCGACGTGCGGACCCTCCCGGGCCAGGACGAACTGGTCATGGAGAAGATCAGGGAGCTCGCTGGGGAGGGCATCGACTTCGCCTACGTGCATCATGACGTCTCGCTTGAGACGCCGTTCGAAGGCGCCCTCGTCGATGCCATGGTCGGCGCCCTCGGTGAGGAGGACCCGGAGGCCCACGTCCTCCCGTACACGCTCTCCGGCGGAACCGACAACAAGTCCCTCAGCCGGCTCGGGATCACGGGGTACGGCTTCGCGCCCCTTCGGCTGCCTGCGGATCTCGACTTCGCCGGGATGTTCCACGGGGTGGACGAACGCGTCCCCGCAGATTCCCTCCAGTTCGGGGCCCGGGTCCTCCGCCGGCTCCTGACCTCCTATTAGGCTCCTGACCTTCCATAAGGCTTGTGACCATCGATGAGGAGGAGCTCGTGCCTATCGAACCCGAGTCCGTCCTGCGGGACAGCCTCGTAGAGCGCATCCGCTCCCGCGCGCCGGGCTACGACGAGCGCAACGAGTTCTTCCGCGAGGATTTCGACGAGCTCGTCGAGGCCAAGTACCTCAAGGCATTCGTGCCCCAAGCCTTGGGAGGGCTGGGAGCCAGCCTGGCCGACGTCGTCCGCCTCCAGCGGCGCCTTGCCGCAGCGGCGCCCGCCACGGCGCTCGGGGTGAACATGCACCTCGTGTGGACCGGCGTTGCCCGGGTCGTCCAAGCCCGAGGAGATGCGAGCCTGGACTTCGTGCTCGAGGAGGCCGCCGCGGGGGAAGTCTTCTCCTTCGGAATCTCCGAGGCCGGAAACGATTCGGTGCTCTTCGATTCGGTGACGGCGGCCCAACCCCAGGAGGGCGGCGGCTACCGGTATTCCGGGACGAAGGTCTTCACGAGCCTCGCCCCGGTCTGGACGCGGATGGGAACGTTCGGCAAGGACACCAGTGGGGAGGAGCCGCGGCTCGTCTACGGATTCATCCGGCGGGACGAACCCGGGTGGCGGCACCTCGACGACTGGGACACGCTCGGAATGCGGGCGAGCCAGTCCTGCACCACCATCCTCGACGGAGCCTTTGCGCCGGCGGACAGGATCGTGCGCTCCCTTCCGGTCGGCCCCAACCCCGATCTGCTGATCTTCGGGATCTTCGCGGTCTTCGAGACGCTGCTGGCCGCGGTCTACACGGGCATCGCCGAACGTGCGCTCGAGCTGGCCGTCGAGGCGGCCCATCGGAGGAAGTCGCTGCGGAATGGGGGAAGGCCGTATTCGCAGGACCCGGATATCCGCTGGCAGGTGGCCGAGGCGGCCATGACGGTCGACGGCGTGCTCCCGCAGCTTGAGCGGGTGGCTCACGACGTCGATCGCCTCGTGGATCGCGGCGCCGCGTGGTTCCCGGCCCTCAGCGGCCTCAAGCACCGTGCGACCGAGGCGGCGCGCTCGGTCGTCGATATTTCATTGCGTGTGGGCGGCGGCGGGGGTTACTTCCGCTCAAGCGAGCTCCAACGCCTGTACCGGGACGTCCTCGCCGGGCTCTATCACCCCTCGGACCCCGAATCGGCCCACGCAACGGTGGCGAACGCTCTCCTCGGCCCCCTCGAAGGCTGAACTTCCGCTACGCCGTCCGCTCGACCACCATGACTTTGCGGCGCAGCCAGTACCGGCGGCCGCCGCCCATGTAAAGCCGACTGCGCTCGAGTTCCCACTTGCCGTACTCGGAGTGCTCACGCACGCGCTGCCGCGCCTCGGCGATCGATTCTCCGGGATTCACGGAGAGCACAAGGTACTCGTACTTCCCGGCCGCGGCGCTGCTGGCCGGCCCCGAGCTGAGGATCCGTTCCTTCATTGGCCCTCGCTTCCTCTGCGGAGCAGCTTCTGTTGCTTCCGGCTTCTACGGAGTGTCTAGCTTCTGCGGACTGTCTAGGCAGTCCACGGCATTCAGATTACCGTGGGGCCATGACGATCGACCCGCGCGTTGCCCTCGGTTCGCTGACGGCGGCATTGGAGGAGCACCTCGTGGCCGCGGCATCCCGGCGCGGAGACGACGACCCGGCCGTTGAAGCTGCGTACTTCGCCGTCGCCGACGCCTTCGAGGCGTACGCGGATGCGCTTTACGACGCGTACGGCGAGGACCTCCCGATCGACCTGCTAGACAGCGACGACGACAGCTGAGGAGAGTTGCAGGCTCGCGCGGCGCGGGCACTAGGCTTGTGGGGTGAAGACTTGGCGTCAGGCTCCGGTTCCGTCCCTCCCCGGCCAGAGCGGTCCGATTCGGCTGTGGGACTCGGCGCGGAACGAGATGGCGGAGATCCCGGTGGCGCCGGAGCAGTCGATGTACGTCTGCGGCATCACCCCTTACGACGCCACGCACCTCGGCCACGCCGCGACTTATGTCTCCTTCGACCTGCTCAATCGCCTCTGGCGCGACGCCGGCAGCACGGTCTCCTACGTTCAGAACACCACCGACGTCGACGATCCGCTGCTTGAGCGCGCGGACGCCACGGGTGTGGACTGGCGGACCCTCGCAAAGCAGCAGATCGGTCTCTTCCAGACCGACATGGAGGCACTGAACGTCCTTGCCCCGGACCACTACGTCGGCGCCGTCGAGTCGATCCCGTGGATCATCCCCGAAGTCGAACGGCTGGTCGAGGAAGGCCTTGCCTACCAGCTCGCGGGTGCCGAGGGCGAGCCGGACGGCGACATCTACTACGACGTCACCGAGGCGACTCGGCGTGCCGATTCCGCGGACGCCTGGCGCCTCGGTCAGGTCTCCCACCTCACCGTCGCCGAAATGATCGAGGTCTTCGGCGAGCGTGGGGGAGACCCCGATCGGCCGGGCAAGCACAGCCCGCTGGACCCCATTCTCTGGCGGGAGGCGCGTCTGGGCGAGCCGCATTGGGACGGCGGGACGCTGGGGCGGGGTCGGCCGGGCTGGCATATCGAATGCACGGTCATCGCCCAGCGTTTCCTACCCCAGCCCTTCACCGTCCAGGGGGGCGGATCTGACCTTGCGTTCCCGCACCACGAGATGGGCGCCGGGCACGCGTGGTCACTCCACCACGTTCCGCTCGCGCGCCATTTCGCCCACACCGGCATGGTTGGCCTCGAGGGCCAGAAGATGAGCAAGTCGCTCGGAAACCTTGTCCTCGTCTCGAAGCTGCGCGCGGCTGGGGAAGCCCCGGAAGCGATCCGGCTTGCCATTCTCGCCAACCACTATCGGTCGGATTGGGAGTGGACGACGGAGCTCTTCGAGGTCGCGAAAGCGCGGCTGGCCCGGTGGCGGGAGGCCCTCCCGCGCGCCGCGAAGGGCTCTGCCGAGCTTCTCCTCGCGGAGATCCGTGGGGCTCTTGCGGACGATCTCGACGCCCCCCGGGCGCTGGCCGCCGTGGACAAGTGGGCCGATGACGCGCTGGCGGGAGTCGAAGAGGAAGCGGCCGACGGCGATCTCGTCGCCGCCGCCGTCGACGCCCTCCTCGGCGTCCGCCTTTAGCGCTTGGTCCGCCTCTAGCTCTAGCTGGTCGCGCCGCCGTCTTTGCCGCGGCGCTTGAGGTAGCGCTCGAACTCCCGGGCAATCGATTCTCCGGTCGCCTCGGGGAGATCCGCGGTGTCCTTCGCCTCTTCAAGCTGCTGGATGTAGGCCGCGATCTCGGGGTCCTCGGTGGCCAGCTCGTTGACGCCGCGCTCCCAGGCCTCGGCGTCCTCCGCGAGCTCGTTCGTGTCCAGCGGAACCTGGATGAGCTCTTCGATGCGGTGCATGAGCGCGAGCTGCGCCTTCGGAGACGGGGCCTGCGCCACATAGTGGGGAACGGCTGCCCATAGGGAAACCGTCGGGATGCCGTGGTGATCCGCGGCGTCGGCGAACACTCCCACGATGCCTGTGGGGCCTTCGTACTGGGAGGCCTCGAGGTCCAGCCGGTCCCGCACGTCTTCCGACTCGCTCGTGGCAGTCACCGGGATGGGCCTGCTGTGGGGCACGTCGGCGAGCAGCGCTCCCACCACCACGAGGTAGTCCACGTCGAGATCCTCGACATACTCCATGAGCTCCTCGGTGAATCCCCGCCAGCGATAGGAAGGCTCCGTGCCTTGGACGAAGACGAGGTTAACGGGATAGCCCTCCGGGCGCGCGATGGACACCCGAGTCGATGGCCAACGGATCCGCCGTCGCCCCGAACCCGACCGCCGCACCGTCGGTCGGGTGAACTGGAAGTCGTAATAGTCGTCGGCGTCGATGGCTCCTACCTTCTGCGCGCCGAACTGCCGCTTGATGGCTCGAATCGCCTCGCTCGCCGCTTCGCCGGCGTCGTTCCAGCCCTCGAACGCCGCGAGCATCACGGTGACCCTCTCGCCCTCGGCAGGCGTCGGGAAGAGGCCGGGGTGGGGGGCCGGGGCGTCGGCGTCGAACTCGTTCATCGCTCCAGACTATGACCAAGCAGCCCCGATCGCAGGGTCTGCAAGGGAAGGCCCGTGCGAGTTTCGCGCAGGGAGGACAGCGGAGGCAGTCACCGTAGACTGGTCCATATGCGCCTTCCCGTCGAATCCGAGCCAGCATCGCTGCGTGCCGTCCTCTGGGATATGGACGGCACGCTTGTGGATACCGAGCCCTACTGGATCGTCGCCGAGCGCGAACTCGTCGAGTCTTTCGGCGGGACCTGGAGCCACGAGCAGGCCATGCGATTGGTGGGCCAGGCGCTGCCGACGTCAGCTGGCATCCTTCAGGAGGCAGGGGTGGCGCTCGACAAGCGCGAGATCATCGACACGCTCACCGGGCAGGTGATCGAGCAGCTGGGAAAGGCCGTGCCGTGGCGCCCGGGGGCGCGAGAGCTTCTGGCCGCTCTCAGGGATGCGAAGGTTGAGTGCGCACTCGTGACGATGTCCGAGCGGCCCATGGTGGAGCGGATTCTCGGACACCTCCCCGAGGGGACCTTCAGCGCCGTCGTCACCGGTGACGCCGTGCGCCGCGGCAAGCCGCATCCGGATCCCTACCTCAAGGGCCTTGCCCTCCTCGGCGCCCGGCTCCCGGGACTCGCCCCGTCCGAATGCGTGGCCATCGAGGACTCCGAGCCGGGGGCCACCGCGGCCGAAGCGGCTGGCCTAGCCACCATCGTGGTCCCGAACGCTCTGGCGATCCCGGTGCATCTCGGAGCCGAGCACTGGGAGACCCTCGCTGGCCGCACCATGGACGACGTCGTGGACGTGCTCGCCGCATCCTCCGGCCTCGCCCGGCAGGGCCGCGCGTGAGTCCGGCCGACGAGCGGCCCGGCCCCGAGACGGACGGCCACAGTCACGCTGCTGAAGGGCGTTCCCGCGACGGAATCCGGCTCGGCAGGATAGCGGGAGTACCCATCTACCTTGCGTACTCGTGGTTCCTCATCGCGGGCTTCACGGTGGTCGTCTACGGGCCGACGCTCCAGGCTCGTCAACCGCAGCTCGGCACGGGCGCGTATCTCGTGGCCTTCGCGTACGCGGTCCTTCTCCTCCTTTCCGTCCTGGTCCACGAACTTGCCCATGCACTCAGCGCCCGGGCCTTCGGCTGGCCGAGCCAGAAGATCGTCCTGAACCTGTGGGGCGGCCACACGCAGTTCGAGAGCTTCACCGTGTCCCCTGGGCGGTCGGTCGTCGTCGCCCTTGCCGGGCCGGCAGCAAATCTCGTCCTGGCAGGGCTGGCCTGGGTGCTCGTGACCGCGGTTGAGCTCACCGGGGTGGCGGACATCCTGACCAATATCTTCCTGTGGGCGAACTTCCTCATCGGCCTGTTCAACGTCCTGCCCGGGCTTCCGCTCGACGGCGGCCGGCTCGTCGAAAGCGCCGTGTGGAAGGCCACGGGCTCGCAGGAGAAGGGGACCATCGCCGCGGGCTGGGCGGGCCGTGCCATCGTGGTGGCGATCCTCTTCTTCGGCCTCGCGCTTCCCTGGCTCCGCGGCAACGGACCGGACCTCTCATTCACGCTGGTCATGCTGCTCGTCGCTGGATTCCTCTGGCAGGGCGCTTCCGCTTCCATCCGCAACGCGGGATTTCGGAGCCGCCTCCCGGGCATCGTCGCCGGTCGTCTGGCGGTCCCGGCGGTCGGCGTGCCCAACTTCGCGTCGGTGGAGCAGGCGGTGCAGGCAGGCGCGGGCCAGGGGACCGTCGTCGTCCTCTGCGCGCCCGATGGCAAGCCGCAAGGCGTGGTCGATCCCGCCGCAATTGCCCGCGTTCCCCACGAAGCGCGGGGAGTGACCCCCGTCACCGCGGTCGGCTACGCCCTCGCTCCCGGAGCCTACGTTCCCGACACGGCCGGCGGGCAGGAACTCGTCCAGTACCTCGCCCAACTGCAAGGCACTGAGTACGCCGTCGTAGACGCCGCGGGCCGCGTCGTCGGACTCCTGAGCCAGCGCGCCGTCGTGGCGGCGATATCCGGCCGGCCAGTGCGCTAAACCGCAGCCACCCCAAGACACTCCACCATTGTCGAGAAGGAACCCATGACCGAAAGCAGCACCCAGCCGTCGTCGACCCTCCTGCCTGAGCCCGCCGGTGCGGCGAATCGCCGCGGACCGTTCCGGGTTGGCGAGCGCGTCCAGCTCACGGATGAGCGCGGCCGGATGAACACGATCACCCTCGAGGAGGGCGGTGCGTTCCACACGCACAAGGGTTTCCTCAACCACGATGTGATCATCGGCCAGCCGGACGGCTCGGTGGTGACGAACACCGCCGGCCACCAGTACCAAGCCCTGCGGCCGCTCCTCTCGGACTTCGTCCTGTCGATGCCGCGCGGGGCAGCCGTGGTCTACCCGAAGGACGCGGGCCAGATTGTCACGATGGCCGACATCTTCCCGGGTGCCCGCGTCGTCGAGGCGGGCGTGGGTTCCGGAGCGCTCTCGATCTCACTGCTGCGCGCGGTGGGCGACGCCGGCTACCTCCACTCCTTCGAACGCCGCCAGGAGTTCGCCGAGATCGCGCGCGGCAACGTGGAGACGATCTTCGGCGGACCCCATCCGGCGTGGCACGTGTCCCTCGGTGACTTCCAAGACGAGGTCGTCAGGGCAGAAGAGCCCGGCAGCGTCGATCGAGTCGTGCTGGACATGCTCGCACCGTGGGAGTGCCTCGATGCCGTCGCGACCGTCCTGGCGCCCGGGGGAGTATGGATCAATTACGTTGCCACGGCAACCCAGCTCTCCCGCACGGCCGAGGCGATCCGGGCCGATGGGCGGTTCACGGAGCCCGATGCGTGGGAATCGATGGTCCGCGGATGGCACCTCGAGGGGCTCGCGGTGCGTCCAGAGCACCGGATGGTGGGCCACACGGGCTTCTTGCTGGTCACCCGAAGGCTCGCCGACGGCGTGACCCCGCTCCTGCGAAAGAAGCGGGCGAAGGCGGAGTTCAGCCAGGAGGATCTCAACGCCTGGACTCCCGAGTCCGTGGGCGAGCGCCCCGTCTCGGACCGGAAGCTGCGCAGGGCGGCCCGGGACGCGCGCGCCGGCAGGTCCGACGACGCCTGACCCCTCGGCCTCTGATGAGACGGCCCTGCCGCACCAGATTCGCAACCTCTCCCCGTTCCCTCCCCTAAAGATTGCGTGAAGGTAACGCTTAGCTTCTCTGTTGCTCAAAGGCGTTTGCGCGGGCCGGAGTGCGGCTAGTGTCGAGATATCGGAATGTTCCGAGCCACGAGAGGGTGTGAGGGTGATGGAAGATCGCGAGGGGACCAACTCTGGTCGCGAAGAAGCCACCGCACGAGCTCACGCTGAACAGCTGATTGTTCTCGAGCGTCAGGTCAACGTCCTGCGGGACAAGCTCCGCGCGGTCGATCGGCAGCTGTCGGCAGCCACGTCCAACAACACGCGCATGGCCGAGATGCTGCAGACCGCCAAGACGGAAATCGTCCGTCTCAAGTCAGCGCTCGAGCACGAAGGGCAGCCGCCGTACAGCTACGGAACCGTGGTCCAGCTGAACCGCCGCCGCCAGGCCGGCGGAGCTGCCGCCGCAGTGACGGACGAGAGCGTGGACGTGGTCACCTCCGGACGGAAGATCCGGGTTGGCCTGAGCCCGCTCATCTCCATCTCAGAACTGAGCGTCGGGCAGGAGGTCCTGCTCAATGAGGCCTTCGAGGTCGTAGCCGGCCTGGGCTATGAGCGTTCGGGGGAGCTCGTCACCATCAAGGAGCTGCTCGGCGCGGACCGCGTTCTGGTCATCGGCCGCGGCGACGAGGAGCGCGTGGTCCGACTCTCGGGACCGCTGCTGCTCGAGCAGCTGCGCGTCGGCGACGCCGTTTCCGTGGACAACAGGACGCAGACCGCGCTCGAGAAGGTGCCGCGCTCCGAAGTCGAGAACCTGGTCCTGGAAGAAGTCCCGGACATCAGCTATGACGACATCGGTGGCCTCGCCTCCCAGATCGAGCAGATCCGCGATGCCGTGGAACTGCCGTTCCTGCACCCAGGCCTGTACCGGGAGCACGGGCTCAAGGCCCCCAAGGGAATCCTGCTGTACGGCCCTCCAGGCTGCGGCAAGACCCTCATCGCGAAGGCTGTCGCGAACTCGCTTGCGGCCCGTGCCATGGAGCGGGCCGGCGGGCAGGACATCAAGAGCTACTTCCTCAACATCAAGGGCCCGGAGCTTCTCGACAAGTACGTCGGAGAGACCGAGCGCCATATCCGCCTCATCTTCGCGCGCGCACGGGAGAAGGCGTCGGACGGAAGCCCCGTCGTCGTGTTCTTCGACGAGATGGACTCGCTCTTCCGCACGCGTGGCACCGGAGTGTCCTCAGACGTGGAGACCACGATCGTCCCGCAGCTGCTGAGCGAAATCGATGGGGTCGAGCGACTCGACAACGTCATCGTCATCGGCGCATCGAACCGCGAGGACATGATCGACCCCGCGATCCTGAGACCGGGCCGGCTCGACGTGAAGATCAAGATCCACAGGCCCGATGCCGAGGCCGCGGCAGACATCTTCTCGAAGTACCTCACTGCGGACCTTCCGATCCATCCGGCGGATCTGGCCGAGCACGGCGGCGACCGTGAGGCTACCGTGAACATGATGATCCAGCGGACGGTCGAGGCCATGTACTCGACCGACAAGGTCAACGAGTACCTTGAGGTGACGTACGCGAACGGTGATACCGAAATCCTCTATTTCAAGGACTTCAACTCCGGCGCGGTCATCCAGAACGTGGTGGATCGGGCCAAGAAGGCAGCGATCAAGGACCTTCTGACCACAGGGGCGAAGGGCATCCGCGTGGACCATCTCCTCAGGGCTGTTTCGGACGAATTCCGGGAGCACGAGGACATGCCCAACACGACCAACCCGGACGATTGGGCGCGTATTTCTGGCAAGAAGGGCGAACGGATCACCTACATCCGCACGATCGTCCAGGGCAAGGGCGGCAGCGAGCCCGGCCGCACGATCGAGACGGCGCAGAGCACGGGCCAGTACCTGTGACACGAGCCCGCGAGGGGAAGTGACATGTCGAGCACTGAGCAGAGTCAGGAGGGGCTCCCTCCAGGCGGCGCACTGCGCGTCATGGGGTCGGAAACCGAGTATGGGATCCATGCCCCGGCCGCGCCGGGAGCAAACGCGACCTACCTCTCGTCCCAAGTGATCGCCGCCTACGCGAGGCTCACCCGGGAGCGGCTCCACGCGTCCCCGGGCGCTGGCTGGGACTACACGGACGAAACGCCGCTCCGCGACGCTCGGGGCTGGTCTGTCCGCCGGAATCAGGCCCACCCTGACCTCCTGACCGACCTGGAGCCGGTGCTCACCGCGGAGGGCGTGGCGCTCGCTCACGGTCCAGCCGAGCTTGAGCTGGACGGCGATCAGGAGCCGGCGCTCATGAACCTCGTGCTGGGGAACGGCGCACGGCTCTATGTGGATCACGCCCATCCTGAATATTCGAGTCCTGAAGTCACGAATCCCCGAGACGCCGTCCTCTGGGATTCGGCCGGTGACGCCGTCGTGCTCACGGCGGTGCGGGCCCTGTCCGGTGATCAGGAGCGCGGGCCGATCAACCTCTACAAGAACAACACGGACGGCAAGGGTGCTTCCTACGGCTCCCACGAGAACTACCTCGTGCCCCGGTCCGTCCCGTTCGCGGATCTGGTCCGCGGTCTCACGCCGTTCTTCGTCACCCGGCAGATAGTCTGCGGTGCCGGCCGTGTGGGCCTCGGACAGGACGGGCGCACGCCGGGCTACCAGATCAGCCAGCGGGCGGACTTCTTCGAGGCCGAGGTAGGCCTTGAGACCACCATGCGGCGGCCCATCATCAATACCCGCGACGAACCACATTCGGTGGCGGACAAGTATCGTCGCCTCCACGTCATCGTGGGCGACGCGAACTGCAGCCACGTCGCGAACTACCTCAAGTTCGGGACCACGGCCCTCGTCCTGAGTCTCATCGAGGCCGGGGCGGTGCCGGAGATCGAGGTCCACGAGCCGGTCGCCGCGATGCATCGGATCAGCCATGATGTCGACCTCCGCGAGACGGTCCGCCTCCTCGATGGGCGGCGGCTCACGGCGCTTGAGATCCAGTGGATCTACTTCGAGGCCGCGTCGAAGCTCGCAGCGGATGCCGGTGTTGCCGCCGAACATGGGGGCGATGGGCACACTGCTGCCGTGCTGCGCCTGTGGGAGAGAGCCCTCACAGACTTGGCCGCCGACCCGGGGACGGCAGCGGGCTACGTCGAGTGGGCGGCCAAGCGCCGGGTGCTCGAAGCGTACAAGTCGCGGGACGGCCTCGCGTGGGGCGATGCCCGTCTCGGTCTCATCGACATCCAATGGTCCGACGTGCGGCCCGAGCGAGGGCTGGCCTACCGCCTCCTCGCGAAGGGAACGCTGGAACGGCTTGTGGACGACGGCGCGATTGCGCGTGCCGCGATCGACCCGCCGCCGGATACCAGGGCCTGGTTCCGGGGCAAGAGCATCCAGCGCTTCCCTGCGAATGTGGCCAGTGCGAGCTGGGATTCGGTGGTCTTCTCCCCGCCAGGCAGCTATCGGCTTCAGCGCGTCCCAACCCGCGAGCCGCTGAGGGGAACGAAGGAGCTCACCGAGTCGCTCTTCGAGCAGAACCAGGACATCCAAGCCTTCTTGGATGCGCTTCTCGGCGAGCGCCACACGTGAGCCGCGGCAGGCCAAGGCTCAACCACAGCATGAAAGAGTGACAGTATAGGTTCCATCCGCCGCAGAGGCGACGGGTTCGATGCAAGGAGGCAGGCAGTCATGGCCGGTCAGGAGCAGAAGAGCAGCCAGTCACGCGACGAGATCGAGGACGTCGATCCGGGTACGCCAGCGCCCGCGCCGGCTGCGCCTCAGGCCTCCGAGGCAACCGAGGGCGTGGACGACCTGCTTGACGAGATCGACGGCGTGCTGGAGAGCAACGCCGAGGAGTTCGTCCGCGGCTTCGTCCAGAAGGGCGGCCAGTAGGCCCAGGATGAACGACTTCCTCGCAGAACGTGTCGCCGCCCAGTCGACATCGTCCTTCACCGAGCACCTAGCCGCCGTCCGTCCAGAGCTGCTGCCCTCCAATAGGGTTCTTCCCACCGACGCGTCACATCTCGCGCCGCACGGCACGACCGTCGTCGCGATGTCGTTCGCCGGCGGCGTCGTCATGGCCGGCGACCGCCGCGCCACGATGGGGAATATGATCGCGAGCCGGCATATCGAGAAGGTCTTCCCGGCCGACCGCTACGCCGTGCTGGGCATCGCTGGCACGGCCGGCCTCGCCATCGACATCGTTCGGCTGTTCCAGGTGGAGCTCGAGCACTACGAGAAGATCGAGGGCACGCTCCTCAGCCTTGAAGGCAAGGCAACGAGGCTGGGGGCCATGATCCGCTCGAACCTCGGTCTTGCGCTCCAGGGGCTTGCGGTCGTGCCGCTGTTCGCGGGCTTCGATCTCGACGAAGGCGTGGGACGCATCTTTTCCTATGACGTGACCGGCGGCCGCTACGAGGAGCCCGAACACCACTCGGTCGGCTCCGGATCCGTCTTCGCAAGGGGAGCCCTCAAGAAGCTCTGGCGCCCCGGACTCTCCGAGGCGCAGGCAGTGCGCGTTGCCGTCGAGGCGCTGTTCGACGCAGCCGATGACGACACGGCGACCGGAGGACCGGACCCCCTCCGCCAGCTCTGGCCGGTGGTCTATTCCGTCACGCGGTCGGGTCACCGTCGCGCGCCCGAGCACGAGCTCGCAGAGATCGCGGGCGACATCTTCGAGCAGCGCAGCATCGCCGGGCGGGAGGCCTGATATGACCCAGCCGTTCTACGTCTCGCCCGAACAGGTGATGAAGGATCGAGCGGATTTCGCCCGCAAGGGCATCGCGCGCGGCCGGTCCGTCGTCGTTCTGAGCTGTGGGGAGGGGATTGCCCTCGTCGCCGAGAATCCCTCGCCGTCGCTCCACAAGATCGGCGAGATCTACGACAAGATCGCGTTCGCCGCCGTGGGCAAGTACAACGAGTTCGAGAGCCTCCGGCAGGCCGGGGTGCGCTACGCGGATGTCCGGGGGTACTCCTACGATCGGGTGGATGTGACCGGGCGCGGCCTCGCGAGCGTGTACGCCCAGAGCCTTGGTGCGGTTTTCACCGCAGAGCAGAAGCCGTTCGAGGTCGAGCTCACCGTGGCGGAGGTAGGGCACGACGTCGGCTCGGACCATCTCTTCCGCCTCACCTTCGACGGCTCCATCGCCGATGAACGCCGCTTCGTGGTCATGGGCGGCGCGGCGGAGCGTGTCGCCGAGGCAGTGATCGACGGATGGAGCGCCGAGGCCTCGTACCGGGAGGCCATCCAGCTCGCCGCACGAGCGCTGCGGGAGGATCGGACTGAGACCCAGCTCTCCCTTGAAGTCGCAGTCCTGGACAGGAACTCCGAGACCGAGCGTGGCGTCCGCCGCGCTTTTCGCCGCATCACCCTTGACGAGCTCAACGAGCTCCTGACGGGGCCGATCTAGTCCGAGAGGAGCCGCGTGGACCGTCGCATCTTCGGCGTCGAGACCGAGTTCGGGATCGCCTACTCGAGCCCCCAGGGCAGGCCGCTTGCCCCTGAGGAAGTCGCGCGCTACCTGTTCCGCAAGGTGGTGAGCTGGGGCCGCTCCTCGAACGTGTTCCTCGGCAATGGCTCCCGCCTGTATCTGGATGTGGGGTCGCATCCGGAGTACGCGACGGCCGAATGCGACGACGTGGCACAGCTGGTGGCCCACGACCGGGCGGGGGAGCGCATCCTCGTCGACCTGATCGACGAGGCGCAGAAGCGGCTGCGGGAAGAGGGCTTCGACGGCCACGTCTACCTCTTCAAGAACAACACGGATACCGCAGGCAACTCGTACGGCAGCCATGAGAACTACCTGATTCCGCGGCGTACGGAGTTCTCGCGACTGGC
The DNA here is from genome assembly GCF_005876955.1 of Sinomonas gamaensis. GTDB lineage: Bacteria > Actinomycetota > Actinomycetes > Actinomycetales > Micrococcaceae > Sinomonas > Sinomonas gamaensis. The sequence goes on along the minus strand of NZ_SSCL01000002.1, from coordinate 174,632 downwards.
AGAGATCCTGATCCCGTTCCTCGTCACGCGGCAGCTCCTCTGCGGTGCGGGCAAGGTCCTTCGGACTCCGCATGGACCGATCTACGCGTTCTCGCAGCGTGCGGATCACATCTGGGAGGGCCTGTCCTCGGCGACCACGAGGTCTCGCCCGATCATCAACACCCGCGACGAACCACACGCGGATGCCGAGCATTTCCGCCGTCTCCATGTGATCGTCGGCGATTCGACGATGTCCGAGACCACGACGATGATGAAGATCGGCACCGTGGATCTCGTGCTCCGCATGATCGAGGCCGGTGTCATCATGCGGGATCTGCGCATGGAGAACCCGATCCGGAGCATTCGTGAGATCTCCCACGATCTGTCGGGACGCGCCGTCGTCCGCCTTGCCAACGGGACCGAGCTGACCGCCATCGACATGCAGCGGGTCTACCTCGAGAAGGCCAGGCAGTTCGTCGAGCAATACGGTGCGCACACCCCGCACGTCCCTCGGATCCTGGACCTGTGGGAGCGCACGCTCTCGGCCGTGGAGAGCGGGGATACGTCCCTCATCGACAGGGAAGTCGACTGGGCCATCAAGAAGAAGCTCATCGATACCTACTGCTCGAAGCATGATGTGGATCTCGACTCGGCACGAGTCGCACAGCTAGATCTGACCTACCACGACATCAGCCCGGACCGCGGCCTCTTCTTCCTGCTGCAGAAGCGGGGTGAGGCGGCCCGGCTGGTTGACGAGACTGCCATCCAGTCCGCGATGGAGACCCCGCCCCAGTCCACCCGCGCCCGGCTGCGCGGACGGTTCGTCCAGGCCGCCCAAGCCGCAGGCGCCGACTACACCGTCGACTGGGTCCACCTCAAGCTCAACGACCGGGCCCACCACACCATCCTCTGCAAGGATCCCTTCTCGAATGAGGACTCCCGCGTCGACGAACTCCTGGAGACGCTGAGACCCTTCGCGGGGTAACCCACAGATATTCTTCACAGACTGAGCCGCTACGCTAGGAGAGGCCTCCGGGCCCTGACCGCCGCCACCGTTGTGGTGCAGACTTCACAGGAAAGTTGATCAGTGCGCCGACTCCTTGCGCTCTTGCTGCCCCTCGCCCTGCTTCTCGCAGGGTGCGGGTCTGGCAGCTCGTCCAGCCCCTCGTCCAGCCAGCCCACGAGCCAGAACGCAGGTGACCTCAACGCCCTGAGCTCCCTCAAGGTGACTCCGGCGGCGAAGGCTCCGACCGTCGACTTCGCCAAGCCGCTCACGGTGTCCAGCCTCACGGTGAAGACCGTCCAAGACGGGACGGGCGCCGCGGTCAAGGCGGGCCAGGACGCCGTGGTGAGCGTCCTCGCCCTCAAGGGAACCGACGGCAGCGTGCTCGGCGACACCTTTGCGAGCGGCGAGTCGCAGAAGGTGCCGGTGGATAGCGGCCTCCAGCAGCAGAACAGCGTGCTGTACAACGCTCTTCTGGGCGCGAAGGTAGGTTCCTACCTCGCGTACGCCACTCCGCCGGTCGACGCCGAGCAGGGCGGAGACAACACAACGACGCTCCTCATCCTCAAGATCACGGACGCGAAGGACGTTCCTGCACCGCTGTCCAAGCCTGAAGGGGACACCGTCACACCTCCCGCCGGTCTGCCCAAGGTGACCGAGGATTCCAAGGGCGTGCCGCAGATCGACGTCAAGGGCGTCGCGAAGCCCACCGACGTCGTCGCCCAGGACCTCATCAAGGGCAAGGGCGCCGCCGTCGAGGCGAGCGACACCATCGTCGCGAACTACGTCGGCGTCAACCTCTCCGACGGGACGAAGTTCGATTCGAGCTATGACCGCGGAACTCCCGCAACGTTCAGCCTCGGCCAAGTCATCGAGGGGTGGACCAAGGGGCTCACGGGCAAGACGGTCGGCTCCCGGGTCCTGCTGGTCATCCCGGCAGCCCAGGCGTACGGCGACCAGCAGCAGGGCCAGGCCAAGGGTGATCTGGTGTTCGTCGTCGACATCCTCGGCATCAAATAACGCTCCACGGCGTCACGCAACGCCACTACTGAGAGGAAGTGCCATGTCCTTCGGACAGCGTCAGTACGACCGGCAGAAGCCGGAGATCGAGTTCCCCGAGGGCCCCGTGCCCACCGAGCTCAAGATCATCGACCTCATCGAGGGCGACGGCCGCGAGGTTGCTCCAGGCGACACGGTCTCGGCTCACTACGTTGGCGTGGCCTGGTCCAGCGGCGAGGAGTTCGATTCGAGCTGGAACCGCGGCGCCCCGCTCGATTTCCGTGTGGGCGTCGGCCAGGTGATCCAGGGCTGGGATCAGGGCCTTCTCGGCATGAAGCTCGGCGGCCGCCGACGTCTCGAGATCCCCTCGGACCTGGCATATGGCTCCCGGGGCGCCGGCGGGGCGATCGGTCCCAACGAGTCCCTCATCTTCGTCGTGGATCTCGTGGGCGTCCGCTGACGTCCAACAGCTCATCGCGCCTATCGCTGGCCGCGGACGGCATGCCGTCCGCGGCCAGCCTGCGTTCCGGGTAGCCTGCACATGTGCCCCCCAAGAAAACCGGACGTCTGCTGAACCTGCTCATCGCGCTCCTGCACACGGAGCTCGGAGTGTCGCGCGAGCGCCTTCTGCGCGACGTCTATGACTGGGCTCCGGGAGCGGAGAGGGAACGGGAGGCCGTCGAGCGGCAGTTCGAGCGCGACAAGGCGGATCTTCGGGCATTGGGAGCCGAGATCACCGAGCGGCAGGGGTACGAGCGCGCGGACAGCGCGGCGCCTACCTCCCTGTATCGGATTGATCCCCGCCAATTTCGCCTGCCCGAGCTCGAGTTCACCCCTCAGGAGCAATCACTCCTGGCCCTTGCCGGCTTCGCCTGCCAGGGCGCCTTGGCCGGGGCGCCTGCGCGAGCGGCGCTGAGGCGGCTGGAGGCCGCCGGTGCTCTGCCGGATTCCCCGCCGTCGCTCGTCCAACCGCGCCTGCGGATCGACGACCCGCGCTATGCAACGCTCGCTGACGCCGCGTCGCGCCGAGCCGACGTCTCGTTCCACTACTACGCCACGAGCACTGGGCGAGAGGAAGAGCGGACCGTGCAGCCGTGGGGCCTCGGGCAGCGGTACGGGCAGTGGTACCTCGTGGGATTCGACACGATGCGGGGCGCGCCTCGGGTCTTCCGGCTCTCGCGTCTCCGCGGCCCGATCACGGTGGGCAGGGACAACTCCTTCGACGATCCGCCGTCCGGCGCGGTGCATGAGCAGCTCGAGCGCCTCGCCGACCTTCCCACCCAGACGGCCCGGCTTCGGGTCGCCGAAGGGCGCGCCCTCGAGCTGAGGACGAGGGGATGGACGCCCCTCGAGGGCGAGGGACCGGAGGGCGGGGGAGCGCCCGACGGCTGGGAAGCCGGGGACTACGCGTTCCAGGATCTCACCGTTGCAGCCGACTATCTCGCCGGCTTCGGCGATGCAGTCGTCGTCGAGCGGCCCGCCGAACTCGCCGCCGCCGTCGTCCGCCGGCTCGAAGGGGCACTCGAGGTTCTCGGCACTCCGGGGGCGCCCGTTGCCCCCGCGGTGCCCGCTCGCAAGACGACGCCTCTGGATGAGAGGCTGAGCCGCCTCATCGATCTCGTTCCCTTCCTCATGCGTGGTCCTGTCCCCGTCGAGGACGTCGCAGCCCGCTACGGCATCACCCCGCGAGCACTTCTCCAGGAACTTGCGGTGCTCGAATACTCGGGGCCCACGGATCTCGGCGGGTGGCAGGACTTCATTGAGGTCCACGTCCACGATGGCATGGTCAGCCTCGCGAACGCACCCGAACTGGCCCGGCCGCGCCGCCTCAGCATCGAGGAGGCCCTTTCCCTCCAGCTGGGCCTGCAGACGCTCGAACCAATGGCCTCCCCTGAGGAAGCCCCCGCGCTCCGGGCCCTCGCTGCGAAGGTCGGAGCTGCAACGGCGCAGGGGGCGCGCTCCATGCCCCAAATCGACGTCAAGGCCGAACCCCAGCGCAATGCGGAACTGCTTCCCCTGCTGCGGGAGACGATCTTGCAAGGCGGCACGCTCCGCTTGGAATACCTCAATCCCACGAAAGACGAGCGGTCAGAGCGGCTGATCAATCCCCTCGCGGTGCGCTCCGACGGCGACCGGTGGTATGTGGACGCTTTCTGTCACCGTGTGGAGGGGCTCCGGGTCTTCCGCGTCGATCGGATCCTTCGACTCGAGCCGGCCGACCCGCATGCCATTCCCGCTGACGTCAGTCTCCCTGCGGAGGGCCCCCTGCCCGATGGGCGCGTCGAGGCAGTCCTCAGGCTCGCCCCGGAAGCGCTCTGGGTCGAGCACGAGTACGCGGCCGAGGATGGCGTCGACCTCGAGGACGGCAGCCGCAGGGTCCGCATGCGCGTGGCCAGCCTCGAATGGCTGCCGAGATTCCTTGCCCAGTTCGGCGGCTCTGTAGCGCTCGAAGCACCCGCTGATGCCGTGGCGGCCTGCCGAGAATGGCTGGGCCGCGCCTTGAACGTCGCGTCAAGCCGATAGGCTCTTTTGGTGACGTGGTGGTTCTGGGTACTGCTCTGGGCGGTGCTGCTTCTGAGCAGCCTCGCCTCGGCGGGCATCGCCGGATATTGGCTCTTCCGCAGGGGAATGGCCCTCGTGCAGGACGCGGGGGAGGTCCTTGCAGGGATCGGCTCCGGTGCACGGTGGGGCGCCCAGGGGGAGACGGACGACGGCGGCGTGAATTCCGACGTCGGCCTCTCGCCTCATGCTGGGGGGATTCCGACGGCGGCAGAGGCCGTCTTTGCCGATCCAGAGGCCGTCGCGCGGGCGTATGCCGAGGGCAAGGCCGAACGGCGGAACGCGCGACGGCTGCGTCGCGTCGAAAGGCGCGCCCGTCGTGGCCAACCACAGTCCCTCAGTGACGTTGGACTCATCTAGACTTGTCAAAGAAGGAAAGGACTTCTTGTGGGACGACTCTTCGATAGCCCTTGGCCTATCGTCATCATCATCGTTGTTGCGCTGCTGCTGTTCGCGGCGCCCAAGCTCCCGTCGATGGCTCGGAGCCTCGGCCAATCCATGCGGATCCTGCGTTCCGAGGTGAAGGAGATGAAGAACGAGGGTGGCCAGCAGTCGTCCTCGTCCGCTCCCACCTCGAACACGGGTGAGGCGCCGGTCGAGGGGAAGGTCATTCCCCCCAAGACCGCTGACGAGGGCGACGGCGGGGCCGCCGGCCCGTCCCAGCGCGCCTGAGCGTGGCCACGCCCAGAGGGCGGAAGGCCAACCCCGAAGGCCGGATGCCCCTCCTCGAGCATCTGCGCGAGCTCAAGAACCGCCTGATCAAAGCGGCCATCGGGGTGCTCATCGGCGCCATCGCCGGCTGGTTCCTGTATGACCCGATCCTCGAGGAGCTGCAGGCGCCTGTTCGCGATATCGCGCAGAGGACCGGAGGCATTTCCGGGGTCAATTTCTCAACGGTCGGCTCACCGTTCGACTTCAAGCTTCAGCTGGCGATCCAGATCGGGCTGGTGATCTCCAGCCCTGTCTGGATCTACCAGGTCTGGGCCTTCATCATGCCCGGGCTGACCTCCAAGGAGAAGCGCTACACGCTGAGCTACATGGCGGCAGCTGTGCCGCTGTTCCTCGCCGGCGTCTGGATCGGCTGGATCGTCACGCCCAACGTGGTGCGCGCCCTCACGCAGTTCACACCGTCGGGGTTCTCGAACCTCATCGACGGGCGCGAGTACATCGATTTCGTGACCCACATGGTCCTGTTCCTGGGGCTCGCCTTCCTCGTCCCTGTGGTCCTCGTGGGACTCAACGCGGCAGGCATCCTTCCCGGCAAGACGATCCTGAAGGCCTGGCGCATCACCGTGCTCCTCGTCTTCGTTCTCGCTGCGATCGCCGCGCCTGGTGCGGACGCCATCTCGATGTTCATGCTGGCGGTCCCGCTCCTCGCGCTGTTCTTCGCGGCAATCGGCCTGTGCCTCCTCCGTGACAGGAGCCGGGAGCGCCGTCAGGCCAAGATGGTCGAGGAAACCGAGTCGTCGGCGGACACCCCGACTTCACGCGAGGACCTCGACAAGTTCTAGGCTGGTCTCATGTCCAGCGTCCCCGAGAACCTGAGCCCGGCCGAACGCTTCGCCCTCGACGCCGAACGGCGGGCCTTCGCGAAGACGGAGCTCGGGGCCTTCGCCGCGGAACTGCCCTTCCCTCTCGATCCCTTCCAGCGTGAGGCGTGCCGCGCGCTCGAAGCTGGGCGTGGCGTGCTCGTCGCCGCCCCCACGGGAGCCGGCAAGACCGTCGTCGGCGAGTTCGCGGTGCATCTCGCGCTGCGAAAAGGACTGAAGGCCTTCTACACGACGCCGATCAAGGCGCTCTCCAACCAGAAGTACACCGAGCTCTCCGAGGCCTACGGTCAGGACCGGGTGGGGCTTCTCACTGGCGACGTCACGGTCAACGGCGAGGCGCCCGTCGTCGTCATGACCACCGAAGTCCTGCGCAACATGCTGTACGCAGGCTCCTCGACACTGCAGGGCCTGGGCTACGTGGTGATGGACGAGGTGCACTACCTTGCCGATCGCTTCCGGGGAGCGGTCTGGGAGGAAGTGATCATTCATCTCCCACGGGAGGTGCGGGTCGTCTCGCTCAGCGCGACCGTATCGAACGCGGAGGAATTCGGGGCGTGGCTGGACACCGTCCGGGGCGAGACGGACATCATCGTCTCCGAGCATCGGCCGGTTCCGCTGTGGCAGCACGTGATGGTCGGCCGGCGCCTCGTCGACCTCTTCGCGACCCGGCAGTCTTTCGAGGATCTGGCTGACGCCCACGACCATGTGGGCGAGAACGGCGACGCGGTCCCCGAGGTAGCAGCGGCGTCGCCCGAGGCGCGGGCTCCGGGCCGTGAACTCAATGCAGTGAATCCGGAGCTGGTGGAGATCGCGCGCCGGGAAACCCACACACAGCATCGCTCGCGGTTCTCGCACGGCGGCCGCGCGCACCGGCGAGAAGAGCGCCAACGGGGGAGCAAGGCCTCGCTTGAGGGCGGCCAGAGCCGCTCCGATCACGCGCAAGTGCAGGGACTGCGGGCGAGCCGCCCCCAGATGATCCAGTCCCTCCAGCGCCAAGGCCTGCTCCCGGCCATCGATTTCATCTTCTCCAGGGCTGGGTGCGACGCCGCTGTGCAGCAGTGCGTCGACGCTGGGCTCGATCTGACAACGCCGGCGGAGCGGGCCGAGATCTCGGCCGTGATCGAGGAGGCGGCGCGGGAGCTTCCGTCATCGGATCTCGGAGTCCTCGGGTTCTGGTCCTGGCGTGAGGGGTTGCTCCGCGGCCTCGCCGCACACCACGCGGGCCTCCTGCCCTCCTTCAAAGAGGTCGTCGAGAAGCTCTTCGCCGCGGGCCTCGTGAAGGCCGTCTTCGCCACGGAGACCCTCGCACTAGGCATCAATATGCCCGCCCGCAGCGTGCTCATCGAGAAGCTGGAGAAGTTCAACGGCGAGGCCCACGTCGACATTACGGCGGGGGAATACACCCAGCTCACCGGGCGCGCCGGGCGGCGAGGAATCGACGTTGAGGGCCACGCAGTCGTCCAGTGGCGGCCGGGCCTGGACCCTGCAGCCCTCGCCGGCTTGGCGTCCCGCCGCACATACCCCCTCAATTCGAGCTTCCGGCCCACCTACAACATGAGCATCAACCTCGTGGCCCAATTCGGCCGCAGGCGCACCCGGGAGATCCTCGAGAGCTCTTTCGCCCAGTTCCAAGCCGACCGCTCCGTGGTGGGGCTCGCCCGTCAGGTCCGCGACCGGGAGGAGTCGCTCGCGGGCTACGAGAAGGCTATGACGTGCCACCTCGGGGATTTCCGGGAGTATCAGCGCATCCGTGAGGAGCTCACCGCAGCGGAGAAGTATGCCTCTCGGGAAGCGGGGCGCGCCCGGCGCGGAATGGTGCTGGATTCTCTCGCGCGACTGCAGCCCGGCGACGTAGTGGAGATCGGGCACGGCCGGCTCAGCGGGTCCGCCGTGGTGCTCGCGGCAGACAGCAACGCCCGGGAACCGCGTCCCCACGTGCTGACCTTCGACCACAACCTGCGACGCATCGGGTACCAGGACCTCGAAGGCCCGCTTGAGCCGATCGCACGCATCCGCATTCCGAAGCACTTCGATCCGAAACGCCCCAAGGACCGCCGAGACCTCGCGGCGTCGATGCGGCACGCCGTGAACCACTCACGGGACGGAGGGGACGGCGCGCGAAAGAATCGCCGCTCCCGTCGGGACTTCGCGTTCGCGGCTGGCTACGAGGACACGGAGCGCAGGATCACGGAGCTCCGCCGCGAACTGCGCGCCCATCCGTGTCACGGCTGTTCTGAGCGCGAGGACCACGCGCGGTGGGCGGAGCGCTGGACGAAGCTCAGGCGGGAGACGGACCGTCTCGTGGATCAGATCAAGGGCCGCACGAACACGATCGCCAAGACTTTCGACAGGGTCTGCGACGTCCTGACGGCCTACGGATGCCTCGAGGAGGCGGACGGAGACGTCAAAGTCACCGATCGAGGCCAGCAGCTGCGGCGCATCTACGGCGACAAGGACCTCTTGACGGCGCTTGCCGTGCGCGCAGGCGCGTTCGACGACGTCGACGAGGCCGAACTGGCGGCCCTCGCCAGCACGCTCGTCTACCAGGCGAAGCGCGACGAGCCGGGCCTGCCACCCAAGATGCCGAGCGTCTCGCTCGACGTCGCGGTCGACGTTCTGCTGCGCGAGTGGTCCAACCTCGAGGACGTGGAGGAGCAGAATCGGCTTCCCCGGACAGGGGAACCAGACTTCGGACTGGTGTGGCCGATCTACAAGTGGGCCCGAGGCCGTGACCTTCAGAACGTCCTTTCCGGCACCGAGCTTGCAGCCGGCGACTTCGTGCGCTGGGTCAAGCAGGTCGTGGACCTCCTCGACCAACTCTCGGACGTCCCCGGGATCGACCCGCGCATCCGCAGGCTCTGCCGGGCGTCCATCGATTCCATCAAGCGCGGCGTCGTGGCGTACTCCGGGGTCTCCGACTGACCGTCCGCTTCCCTGACCTCCCGAGCCTCAATCACGCCTGCAGAAAGGCAGCTCCATGTCCTCTGAGCGCCAGCTGACCCTCTACCGCAACGGCTCCGTCTATTCGACTGCCGACCCACTCGCGACGGCCATGCTCGTCGAGGGGAGCACCGTCGCCTGGGTAGGGACGGAGCAAGCAGCTGCCTCCATCGCCGATTCCACGATGCGCATTGTGGACCTCGACGGGGCGGTGGTGACGCCGGGCTTCGTGGACTCCCACACGCACCTCTCTGACACGGGCTTAGCGCTCCGCTCGCTGGACCTCTCCTCGGTGCGCTCCGCCGCCGACCTGCTCGACGCCGTCGCCCACGCCGCCCAGGGCACGGAGGGCACGGTGTACGGACATGGGTGGGATGACTCGACGTGGTCGAATCCCGTGCTGCCCACCGTTGAGGAGTTGGAGAGGGCAAGCGGAGGGCGCCACGCGATCCTCACGCGCGTCGACGTTCATTCTGCGCTCGTCTCGCCTGCGCTTGCGGCGTCCGCCGGGCTGGGGTCTACAGCGGTCCAGGGGTGGGATGGGGGTCCGGTTGCCTCGCGCGAGGCCTTGGGCGCGGTGAGGGTCACTGCGCGTCCGTCCGATCCGAAGGAGATCGCGCGCCTCCACGAAGCCGCCCTCCGACACGCGGCCGCACGTGGCTACGTCGCCGTCGTGGAGCAGGCAGCACCGCAGATCGCCGGCGTCGAGGACCTGCGGATCCTCCTTGGCGAGGCGAGCGGCGAGTTCCGGCGGCCCGAGGTCTTCGCCTACTGGGGGGAGCTCGTCGAGTCCGTGGATGAGGCCCGGGCGGTTCTGGAATCGCTCGGCGTCCATGTCCATGGACTTGCCGGCGATCTCAGCATTGACGGTTCGCTCGGTTCCCGGACTGCGCTGCTGTCCGCCGATTACGACGACGCTCCCGGCCAGCGTGGAACGGCCTACCTGAGTGCCGCGCAGGTGGGACAGCATCTTGCCGCGTGCTCGGAGTTGGGGATCCAAGGCGGCTTCCACGTCATCGGCGACGCGGCCCTCGGCATTGCGCTGGAGGGCTTGCAGCAGGCGGTCGATCGGGTTGGAATCTCTGCCGTTCGCGCTGCTGGCCACCGCCTCGAGCACGTGGAGCTGGCCTCACCCGAGGACATCGCTGCTCTTGCTGCCCACTCCGTGACGGTGAGCGCGCAGCCCCTGTTCGATGCGGCGTGGGGAGGCGAAGGCGGCCTGTACTCACGGAGGCTGGGGCGGCGCTGGGAGGGTATGAATCCCTTCGCGAGCTTCGCCTCCGCGGGCGTTCCCGTCTGCTTCGGCAGCGACTCGCCCGTGTGCGCTCTCGACCCTTGGGCCAGCGTCGCGGCGTGCCTGGGCCATTCGACGCCGTCCGAGAGGATCTCGGCGAGGGCTGCGTTCATCGGGCACACCCGGGCGGGCTGGCGTGCGCTGCGGCACCGCGACCCGCTCATGGGTCAGCTCGTGCCCGGCGCTCCGGCCAGCTTCGCAGTATGGCGCGTCGATGAACTCATGGTGCAGGTCGCGGACGAGCGCGTTCAGGCGTGGAGTACTGACCCCCGTGCCCGAACGCCGCTGCTGCCGGCGCTCGACACGGAGAACCCTCCGTCCTGTCTTGCAACCGTGCATCGAGGCAACGAGCTGTTCTGGTCCGACGAGTTCGGCGCCTGAGAAGGTCATCGGGGTCACGTACCAGGAGATTCGGACCCGAAACGGTTCATTTTGCGCGTCCGAACGTGCCGCTGAGCAGGAGAAACACCCGTTTTCGCAGGTGGGAAGGCGGTTGACACGCGACCTGTGCCACGTAGGATCGATTGACATCGGGCCGCGTCGCCAGCACGGTCCCAGTCGCCGCCGAGCTGTGAGGCGGTGGCACTGCCCTGGGGGCAGGTCCACACGTCAGTAGAAAACAGTCGGGGGACTGACCAGCTGCCAGCCCCGCGACTGGCCCGAAGGCGCGTGGGCCTGCCTCGCGGCTGGATATAATGGGCGTTCGTGCCCTCCCGCAGGGCCCCGGACCCCTGAACCAGCCTCCGAAAGGGACGCCTGCGTGCGCATTCTGACGATCATCCCCACGTACAACGAGCTCGAGTCCCTCCCGAAGACGCTCGGGCGCCTGCGCTCGGCGGTCCCGGCCTCGGACGTTCTCGTGGCGGATGACAACAGCCCGGACGGCACGGGCGACCTCGCCGACCGGATCGCGTCCGAGGACCCGCAGGTCCACGTGTTGCACCGCCGCGGCAAGGAAGGCCTCGGCGCGGCCTACATTGCCGGCTTCCACTGGGCGCTCGAGCGGGACTACGACGTCATCGTCGAGATGGACGCAGACGGCTCCCACCAGCCGGAACAGCTTCCCCGCCTCCTCGACGCAGTCGAGGCCGGCGCGGACCTAGTGATCGGGTCGCGCTGGGTGCAGGGCGGATCCGTGGTCAACTGGCCCTTCTACCGCCAGCTCATCTCGCGCACGGGCAGCACTTACGCCCGCACCATGCTGGGGCTGAAGATCAAGGACATGACAGCGGGCTACCGCGCGTTCCGCCGCACCACTTTGGAGAAGCTCGATCTCGACGCCGTCGAGTCGGTGGGCTATGGCTTCCAGGTGGACCTCGCCTGGCGTGTGGCGAAGATGGGACTCAAGGTCGTGGAGGTCCCTGTGACCTTCGTCGAGCGCGAGCTAGGGTCGTCGAAGATGAGCGGCAACATCGTGGTCGAGGCGATGCTGAACGTGACCAAGTGGGGCATCGCAGATCGCCTGAAGCAGCTCTCCGGGCGCCGACAGGGCTGAATCGCCGCCGGGCGAGACTGCTCGGCGGAGGCAGCAAGAAGGGGCGGGACCCTCATCGGGTCCCGCCCCTTCTGCGTTCAGCTTGATCCGGGTCAGCCGACCCGCTCGCCGCGCTTCTCGCGCAGCAGGGCGAGCCGGTCCGCGAGGATCTGCTCAAGCTCCGGGATGCTACGGCGCTCCAGGAGCATGTCCCAGTGCGTGCGCACCGCCTTCTCCGCGCCCTCGGACGGACGCTCGCCGTCTACCAGGAAAGCTTCCTTGCCCGTCTTGGACGTCCAGACAGGGGGGATCTCCGCCTCGGAGGAGAACGTCACGAAGACCTGCTCGCCGTCCTCGCAGCGATACTCGACGCGCTGGCGGGGAGCCGGCTCGACGCCTGCCTCGCTTTCCATGGACTGTGCACCCAGACGCATGCCGCGCAGGCTGCGGTCGCTCATATTTACTCCCTCACGTTCTTCGTTCTCCGACCCCGGGAACCGACTCACATGTCAACGCCTAGGCAGGCTCGCGTGTTCCCGGACGGGCTTTCCATTATAAGCCGGAACCGGCGCTCCTGCCTTTGCAGACAGGGGCGCCGGTTTCTTCTGGAGAAGCGGCTCAGCGGTGCTTAGAAGCGCCTCAGACGGCTCCGTCGTCCGATCCGGGGCGCCGCGCGTGGTGCTCGAGGATCCCCTGGGCCTCAGCATCGAGCTCGGAAGGACGTGAGGCTTCCTCCTCGAAGGCGCGAGCATCCTCTTCGAGGCTGTCGGCCTTGCTCGACCCGAGGCTCGGTTTCGGTTGATCGAGGGCTGGGGCGCCGTCGTCGGGCGTTTGAAGCGGTGACGGCGCCCCCGACGCCGCAGCCTGACCGACGTTGCCGATGACCCCGCCGATGCCCTTGAGGGCCTCGCCGACTTCACTCGGGATGATCCACAGTTTGTTGGAACCGCCCTCGGCGATCTTCGGGAGAGTCTGCAGATACTGGTAGGCGAGCAGCTTGCCGTCCGGGTTCCCACGGTGGATCGCCTCGAACACCTTCTGAATCGCCTGGGCCTCGCCGTCTGCCTTCAGGACGGCGGCCTTCGCCTGGCCTTCCGCCTTCAGGATCTGGGACTGCCGTTCGCCCTCTGCCGTGAGGATCGCGGATTGCTTCGTGCCCTCGGCGGTGAGGATCGCTGCGCGGCGGTCGCGCTCGGCGCGCATCTGCTTCTCCATCGAGTCCTGAATCGAGTGGGGTGGCTCGATGGCCTTGAGCTCGACGCGGGAGACCCGCAGGCCCCAGCGTCCCGTCGCCTCATCGAGCACGCCCCGCAGCTGACCGTTGATCTGGTCCCGGGAGGTGAGGGCTTCCTCGAGGTTGAGGCCGCCGACGACGTTGCGGAGGGTGGTGATGGTGAGCTGCTCGACCGCTTGGATGTAGTTGGCGATCTCGTAGGTCGCGGCTCGGGGATCGGTCACCTGGAAGTAGACGACGGTGTCGATGGAGACGACGAGGTTGTCCGAGGTGATGACGGGCTGCGGCGGGAACGAGACGACTTGCTCGCGGAGGTCGAGCAGGGGGAGGAGCCGGTCGACGAAGGGGATCAGCAGCGTCAGCCCAGGAGTGAGCGTCCGCTGGTACTTGCCAAGGCGTTCGACGACGCCGGCACGGGCTTGCGGGATGATGCGCACTGACCTGACAAGGACAGTGCCGACGAACAGGATCAGTGCAATGACGACGACGATGAGCAGAACTCCGCCAACGTCCATGATGTCCCCCTTGTGATGTGGTCAGCTCCGATACGGTGAAGTCTCGTTGCCCGGCGCGACGACGGCTGTTGCGCCGTCGATGGCGACGACCTGGACGACGTCGCCCGGGAGGAATTCGCCCCTCTCGGCCCGCGCGGTCCAGACGTCACCGCCGATCTTCACGAGCCCCCTGCTGCTGTCGACCGCCTCCATGACCGTGGCCCGCGCGCCGACCAGACGGTCGACGTTGGTGCGGACATCCTCGATGCTGCGCTGCTGCATATGGCGCATGGCAACAGGACGCACGAAGCCAATCATGCCGAGCGAGACGACCGCAAAGACGAGTCCCTGGAGCCAGGCTGGGCCTCCGAGGACGGCAGTGACGAACGCGGCGAGCGCGCCGCCCGAGAGCATGGCGAAGACGAGGCTCAGGCTGATCATTTCAATGCCGCCGAGCACCAGGGCAAGCACGAGCCACAGCATCCATGCGTTCTGCATGACCCAGTCCACGGCGCCCCTCCATCCCCCGCTCCTTCCACTACCCTAGCCCAGCAGAACACCACGGGGACCGGCCACCGCATAACAGGTTCGCCACGGATGGGCAAGGACTTCAGACGGCCACGAGAGGCTCCTTGACTGTCCCGCTCGCGCGCCTGTCTGCCGCGCGGCGGAGCGCCTGCACAGCCGCCGTGACGGTCACCGGGGCGTCGGTGAAGGGGAGGCGCAATCGGCTCTCGAACGCGCCGTGGAGACCGAACCGCGGGCCGGCCGTGAGCGCAAGCCCTTCCTCCTGGGCGGCGAGCACGAGTTCGGAGGAGGACCACGGCGCGCAGTTGACCCAGAGGGCAAGGCCTCCGTCGCAGTCAGGCAGCTGCCAGCTGGGAAAGTTCTCGGCGACCGACGTTCTGAGGGCCTCGAGCCCGCGCGCAAGCTGAGCGCGGCGTTCGGCGACCAGCTGTTCCTCCCGGTGGAGGAGTTCGACGGCGACCAGCTGCTCGAAGACCGGGGTCCCGAGATCCATGCTGGTCCGCGACTGCACCAGCCGCGTGACGAGGCTCCGGCTCGCGCGAATCCAGCCGACGCGGAGACCGCCCCAGGCGAGCTTGCCGAGACTGCCGACAGTCACCACCGAGGGCGAGGCTGCGGCCAAGGCCTGACGGGGACCACGTCCCAGATCGAGCCACATCGTGGTCTCGTCCGCGATGAGGACAGTGCCATGCCGATCCGCTGCCCGTGCGAGCTTCGCGCGGTCTTCGTCGGAGAGACTCGCTCCGGTCGGGTTCTGGAAGTCAGGCATCACGTAGCCCAGAACGGGAGTCGCATTCCGCAGGGCCGATTCCGCTTCAACGAGATCCCACCCCCAGTCGGGGGTAACAGGGAGGGGAACCGGACGCGCTCGGACGGCCAGGAGCGCGTCGATTGCGTGGGGGTAGGTGGGCTGTTCGATCAGCGCGCGGTCGCCAGGGGAGGCGAGGAGGCGGGTGAGCAGGGCGATTGCATGCTGGGCGCCGGACGTCACAACGATCTGCTCGGCATCGGTCGGCACCCCTCGACGCCGATAGTGCTCGGCGATCGCGAGTCGCAGCGCGGGATGGCCGACGATTTCGTAGCCAGATCCGGAGAGCTCGGGGCCGATGTTCCCGGCCGCGATGCGGAAGCACTCTCCGACCGCGCTCGCCGCCGGCATGGCCGCCTTCGTGAGGTCGAAGGCGACTGCGACGGCGCTGCTGCTGGCGGCCGGCCTCGAGCCCGGCGACACATAGCTGCCCGATCCCTGGCGGCTCTCAATCGTGCCGAGTTCCCGCAATCGTGCATAGGCGGCCGCCACCGTCGTCCTGCTCACCTGAAGGGCCGCCGCGAGGTCGCGTTCAGCGGGCAGGCGCGCCCCGTGTGCGACGCGTCCGTCCGCGACGACAAGCCTGATGCGATCGGCGAGGGCGGTGTAGGCGGGTGCAGTGGATTTCCACGCGCCGAGGATGGAGGCCAATCGTGCCGCTGTGACGGAGGTCATGAGGCCA
The DNA here is from genome assembly GCF_005876955.1 of Sinomonas gamaensis. Classification (GTDB taxonomy): domain Bacteria; phylum Actinomycetota; class Actinomycetes; order Actinomycetales; family Micrococcaceae; genus Sinomonas; species Sinomonas gamaensis. The sequence continues at coordinate 159,088 of NZ_SSCL01000002.1, read as the reverse complement.
TATTTCCATAATTGGCCCTTTCCTAGCAGTCCAGTTTCCAGAAAGCTTGGAACATGCCCTTCGTCCGAGACTTTCTGACAACCTCCCGTCTGTCCCTGCGTCTGATCAGGCTCTTTGCCGGACTGTTCGCCTATGGGGTGGCCATCGCGTTCATCCTCCGCGCGGGGCTTGGAGCTTCACCGTGGGACGTCCTCGCCCAGGGCGTCGGGAAGGCCATCGGCGTCAGCTTCGGAACGGCGACCGTGGCGGTCAGTGTGGTCGTGCTCCTGCTCTGGGTCCCTCTGCGGCAGCGTCTTGGCTGGGGGACCCTCGCGAACGCCCTCCTCGTCGGGGTCTTCGCGGATCTCGGCCTCGCGTTCCTTCCTGCCTCGACGGCGCTGCCCTGGGCGACGGTCCTGGCACAGTGCGCCTTCCTCGCGGTCGGCCTGGTCCTCCTCGCCTTCGCGTCAGCGCTGTACATCGGTGCTGGGCTCGGGCCCGGCCCTCGCGACGGCCTCATGACCGGAATCGTCGGAAGGATGGGATGGCCAGTCTGGCTGGTCCGCTCTGGCATCGAGGTGCTGGTGACAGCCCTTGGCTGGTTCCTCGGCGGCACGGTGGGAATCGGGACGGCAGTCTTCGCGTTCGGCATCGGTCCGTTGATCCAGCTGGCGCTCCGGGTGCTGCAGGTCGACCTTGCGAAGCCGAAAGGCCGCGCAAAGGATCTGGGCCGCTCAGAGGGTTCTGGCCGCTCAGAGGGTTCTGGCCGCTCAGAGGTTCCTGCGGGAGGCGAATACGCTCGAGTGGGGGAACAGGTCAGCGACGCCGCAGGACGGTGAGCTCCACCGCCCCCTCGGTGCGGACCTCGTCGTCGGCGAGCAGAGAGAGGATCTTCTCTCTGCTCGAATGGTGACCGGCAGGCCCCATGACCGCAAGATCCGCGGCCTCGTCGCGGGTCAGCACGAGCGGGAAGCGAACAAGGCGGACCGAATCGGGCTCGAACTCAGGGCCAGCCAAAGTCGCGACCGCTTCCGCCTTGCCGGTCGGGACCTCGAGCATGGGCAGGAGGCTGCGGAGGGCCGCAAGGTGATCCGGGCTCGGCGTGACGATGCACACGGCGCCGCCTGGGCGGAGCACGCGGGCGAACTCAGGGAAGTTCCGTGGGGCGAAGACATCCACCACGAGGTCCAAGGCGGCGTCTGCGAGCGGAAGGTCTCTCCACACATCCCAGACGACCGCGGCCGTGCGGGGAAGCTTGGCCGCCCGGCGGAGCGCGAACTTCGAGATGTCCAAGGCGACGGCGCAGGAGCCCGGCAGCCGATCGAGGAGGGCGGCGAGGTAATACCCCGTCCCGGCACCCACGTCGAGGATCGCGCGAGGGCCTGTGCCGCCGTCGTCGCCCCCTGCGGTTGCGGCCGCACACCCCTCCGCCAGCGCCCGCGCGATGGGTCCGTAGCTGCCGGTCGCGAGGAATCTCTCCCGGGCCGCGACCATTTCGGAGGAATCGGGCAGAAAGCGCGTGCCGCGGCCGGTCAGGAAGTTGACGTAGCCCTGGCGGGCAGCATCGAAACGATGCCCCGAAGCGCACAGCAGTGTCCGTTCGCTGCTGTTCGGGCCATCCCACCCGTTCCTGCACACCGGACAGCGCAGGAGTTCGAGGGCGGGGAACGGCATGCCCCCATGCTAGCCGCGGCGCTCGCAGCTAGGCTTCACGCGTGAAGCCTGACCAGCTGGATGTCATTGCCACCCTCTCCGCTCCGACCGTCCATCCTTCGGGCGAGCGCTGCGTTGTCGCCGTCACCCGGCCCGACTTCCGCGCAGATGCAGCGGTCGGGCAGCTCTGGGAGGTGAGCACGGACGGACTCCGTCCGCCGCGTCGGCTCACCCGCGGTTTCCGCGACACGTCGCCACAGTATTCGCCGGACGGGCAATGGATTGCCTTCCTGCGGGCTCAGCCCGGCGGGCGACCGCAGCTGTTCGCTGTCGAGGCGGAGGGCGGGGAGCCGCGTGCGCTGACCGATCGCCTGCTCGGAGTGGAGGCCTTCGCGTGGTCCCCAGACTCCGCGCGCCTCGCGTTCACCTCCCGTGAGCCGGAGGCCGGGCGGTACGGAAGTACCGACGGCGTTGGCCCCGGTGCCGAGGATCCCCGGCTCATCACTCGGCTCAACTACCGGCTGAACGGCCGCGGCTACACGCTGGACCAGCCTGCCGAACTCTTCGTCCTTGACCTCCCGGACGCCAATGAAGAGCCGTTCGTCGCGGCCAGAGGACGGGCGAAGGAGACTGCCGACGGCGAACGGGACACCTCGACCGGACTTCCCAAGGCACGCCAGCTCACGTCGGCGTCAGTCGACCACTCGATGCCGACCTTCGGGGCAGACGGCCAATCGATCTACACGGTCTCGCTGGCTGACCCCGAATCGATCGACACCCTGACGTCTCGGCTCGTCAGAACGGCGGTTGAAGGAGGACCGAGCACGATCGTCGAGCTCGGCAACCCGGAAGCGGCCTCGGTGCAGTCTGCGAAACCGGCACCCGACGGAAGCGGACTCTTCGTCCTCGCCGCGTCCCTGGGCGACTCCGGGACCGACTTCGTAGGACGCAGCGCCAGGCTCTTCTGGCACGCCTTCGTCGACGGCAGCACGAAGCGAATCAGCGAAGACGGGGACGACTTCGGCGAGGCGCCCGGGAGCCTCCGGGTGGACGAGGACGGCCGTGCGCTCGGCCTTGTACGGACCCGCGGAGCCCTGCTTCCCGTCGCCTACACGCGCGAAGGGGGCAGAGACCTACTCTGCGACGGCGAGCGGGTGGTGACTGGCGTCGACTCGGCGCGCGGCGTCGTCGTACTCTCCCTCGCGGACGCCGAGAGCCCCGGCGAGCTGGCTGTGGTCCGGGAGGACGGCCTCGCCCGGCTCACCGACTTCGGGGCCGGCCTCCGCGAGGTGGCGCCGGCTTTGATCCCGAGGGAATTCACGGGAAAGAGCGCAGACGGGGCAGAGGTTCACGGCTGGCTGGTGCTGCCGGAAGGCGAGGGACCCCATCCGGTCCTCCTGACGATCCACGGCGGACCCTTTGCGCAGTACACCGGCGCGTGGTTCGACGAGGCGCAGGTCTACGCGCGAGCCGGCTACTGCGTCCTCCTGTGCAACCCCCGCGGATCCGCCGGGTATGGAGAGGCCCACGCGCCGGCGATCAAGGGCCGCATGGGGACGGTGGACTTCGAAGACGTCCTCGGTTTCCTGGACTCCGCGCTCGCCGCCTTCCCCCAGCTGGACGCCGAGCGGCTGGGAGTGATGGGAGGATCCTACGGGGGCTATCTCACGGCTTGGATCATCGCCCACGAACACCGTTTCCGGGCAGCGATCGTAGAACGCGGCTTCCTCGATCCTGTGAGCTTCGTCGGCTCCGCCGACATCGGCTGGTTCTTCCCCGGGGAATACACCGGATGGGATCCGGAGGACATGCGGGCGCAGAGCCCCATGGCCTGCGTCGACGACGTGCGCACGCCGACCCTCGTCATCCATTCCGAGGAAGACTGGCGCTGCCCGATCGAACAGGCGCAGCGGTACTACGCCGCTCTGAAACTCAGCGGAGTCGTGACCGAGCTGCTGGTCTTCCCGGGCGAGAACCACGAGCTCTCGCGGTCCGGGACGCCGCATCACCGCAAGCAGCGGTTCGAGCACATCCTACGGTGGTGGGGGCGCCATCTGCCGACCGCGGCAAACCCTTCCCCCTAGAAGCCCAGCTCGCGTGCTGCGGCATCGGGCGTGGGGTGGGACCACCTCGCCGCATACTCCTCGTTGCTGCAGAGAGACCTGAGATCCGCCTTGTCGAGGTACAGCGTTCCGCTGAGATGATCGGTTTCGTGTTGGACGATGCGCGCAGGCCACCCCGCGAATTCCGCGCGGCGGTCTGCGCCCTCGGGAGTCGTCCACCTCGCCTCGATGCGGGTGTGCCGACGGACGACGGCGGTGTACCCGCGGACTGAGAGGCAGCCTTCGTAGAACGCGGTTTGATCGGTCCCAATGGCGGCGTAGGCGGGATTGAGGACGGCGAAGAAGGGCAGCGGGCCACGATCGCGGACCCGTGCAACGTCGTCGTCCGTTGCCCACATGTCCTCGAGGACCGCAAGCTGGAGGGGGAGCCCAATCTGCGGGGCGGCGAGCCCAACGCCGGGAGCCGCATGCATCGTGCGCCGCATGACTTGGATGAGGGCTCGCAGGAGCGCGTCGTCGAGCTGGCCGTCGAACGGGATGGCCTCGCTGCGCAGCACGGGATGCCCGGCCTGGACGATCGGCGGCAGCTCGTCCGCCGCAACGATTTCGGCGGCCTTCTCGCCCAGGCGTGCGGCAGACCAGCGACTGCGGGATGCGGGACTCATGCCCTCAGATTAGGTCGGGGCGGGCCTCCCGCAGGGGAGGCGCGACGTCACCACCCGCAGGCCCTTCCGACGAAGGCGTAGACGGCCGCTTTGAGCGCCGCGCTCGCTGGAACCTTCACGACTCCGGTCTGCCCAGCGACCCTCAGCGTGAGCGGGATGAGCGTTCCGATCTTGTCCTCGGCCACTGCGTGCGGATCGCAACGCGCGGGGCGGAAGGTGAGCGGAACGCGGGAGCCGTCGGCCGAGAGCGCGAGATCGTGGAGCCACGGCGCCGACGGGTCTTCAGCCAGCAGCGTGGTCCCGCTGACGGAGACGAGGGTCGCGGCGGCGCTCGGACTCCCAGCAGGCGGCGTCACGATGAGCTCGAGGACCGCGGTCTGTGGTGAGGGTCCGGGCTGGAGCTCGTCGGCGAAGCGGAGGTCGACGGCGCGCTGGGCGACGGACGCGAAGCACTGTTCCGTCCGCACGCGGGACAGGACGTCGTGGGGGTCGGTTGCGGGCACCGTGATGGACGTTCCGTCGGCGAAGACAGCTCGGACGGAGGGATTCGTCCCGCCGCTGTACGCGCAGGCGGGTGCGGCCACGCTGGCCGGCAGGCTGAGGGGCTGATCCGGCGGGAGCTCGATGCTCCCGGTCCAGGGCGCCCCCGACGCGAAGTCCGAGCCGACGAGCTCAGCCCGGATCAGCGTTCTGCTGGTCGAGGTTCGATTGTTGAGCTGCAGGATGATGGTGCCGGTGCCGTACTCGTCGCGGAACTGGTCGACGACGGCGGTGAGTGGGGCTTGGGACGTGCTCGCCGCGCCGCTGCCGGTTGTGGTGGAGTACGACGACGGACCCGCGCCTGAGCCGGAACATCCGGCCACGCCAAATCCGCACGCGAGGGCGAGCACGGCGAGGCGAAGACTGCGGACTCGCGGACGCATGGGTCTAGGCTACGCGGCGGATCACGAGGCGGGGTTGCCGATCATCGCAAGGAACTCCTGAGCCGAGCGGGGGAGCGGCTCGGCAGCCGACCAGACGGCGCGAAGGACGCGACGGAGACGCAGGCCCGGCGTGGCGATTTCGGCGAGGCGGCCGCTGCGCAGCGCAAGCTGGACGGCGAGTCGGCTCACGACGCCCGGCCCGAGCCCCGCCGCAACGCTCGCTGCGAGCGCCGCATTGCTGCCTACCTCGAACCGTGGGCCAGTCCCGTGTGCCGCGAGCGCGAGGTCGGCGGTCTGCCGCGTTCCCGATCCGCGTTCCCGAACGACCAGTCCTGCCGTGGCCACTTCTTCGGGCGTGATCTCGCCTCGGGCGGCCCACGGATGATCGGGACGGACGACGACGACGAGTTCGTCCCGCGCGACATCGAGGTACCGGAAGCCCGTCTGCACGGTGGGTCCTTCGACGAAGCCGAGGTCTGCCTCGCCCGAGCGGAGGCGGTCGAAGACTTCATCGGAATTGCCGACATCGAGGGTCAGGTTCATCCCGGGCAGACGCTCCTGAGCAGCGGCGAGCCATGACGGCATGAGATGTTCTGCGACCGTCATGCTCGCAGAGACGTGGAGGGTGCCTCGGTCCCTCTCGAGCGCCCCGACGGCCCGTGCCACGCTCTCGGCCGCCTCGAGGACGTCCGAGGCGAGTCCCGCAATGACCCTGCCCCGGTCGGTGAGCTCGGTGCCACGTGGCGTCCGGCGGGCGAGGGCAAACCCGGCTGAGCCTTCCATCTGCTCGAGGAGCCGGGACCCGTTGGGCTGGGCCATGCCGGTTTCACGGGCAGCGGCGCCAATGCTTCCGTGTGCGGCGAGCGCCGCGAGGAAGCGGTAGTGGCGAAGGTCCCAATCCCGGACGGTCATGTTCCCAGCGTATGGGCTTGCGGAGCGAAAAATTCTTCCGCTCGATCTTGCCGACGGGCGGTTCTCTGAGCGATCCGGTCAGCCGATGCAATCGAGTACACCGAGCAGGTCCCGCCCGCTGACCTCTGCCGATCCGCAGTCCGGGGGCGCGCTGCGCCGACGCCGACAGCGGTCTTTCGCGTACCCGAAACGGAGAACGCGAGTACTCAGTAGGGGAGTACTGGGCCGCATAAACGAGTAGCCGCAAGTGTAGTCGGGGGGCCTCGTCGGCTGGGAAAGTCTTCGCATCGGGCTCCAAGGATTAGCCGATCCGAAGTCCGCACAGCGTCTGAACTGGTGGGGCATTTCGGCGCCGCCTCTCGTATCGCGCGTTCACACCCCTAGAAGGAGCACTCCCATGAACACCATGACCAAGAAGACCAAGGCTGTCCTCGCCGTCGCGTCGGCGGGCATGCTGAGCGTTGGCGGCGCCGCCGCGTTCGCGTACTGGACGACGACGGGCACCGGCACCGGTTCGGCAGCCGCCTCCACCGGAGGCGGCACGGTGACCGTGCACGCTTCGTTCAACGCCGGGCTCGCCCCGGGTCAGTCCTCGCCGGTCACCTACACAGCGGACAACGGGAACGACTCGAACACAGTCGTTAACGGGCTTGCGGCTACGGTCAGCACGAACGTCCCCGAGTGCCTTCCGGCATGGTTCACAGTTTCCGCGAATGCCTCTGGCGCGACTGTCGCCGCACACGCCCAGGGAACGCAGGTTGGCACTGGCACCCTCACGTTCAACGACTCGACCGCAAACCAGGACGCCTGCAAGGGCGCCACCATCACGGTCAACGTCACGAGCAACTAGCCGGCCGTCGGGTGGGGCGGGACAAGCCCGCCCCACCCGACGTGCATCCATGCCGAGCACTCGGCGAGAACCAAGCAAGAGGGGCACAAGGGTGAGACGACTGGGGAATCTCCTGAAGGCCGCGCCGCGGTCGGGCGCACGGGCGGTGAAGATCGCCGTCATCACGATGCTCGGCATCATGCTGCCGGCAGGCGCGCTGTTCGCCGCGAGCCAGGTCACCAAGCCAACGTTCAGCGTCCAAGTCTCGCCCGGCAGCCAATCGGTGGTGCGCGGCTCAGCCGTCAGCTACACCGTGACCGTGACCTCGCAGAACGGCTTCGCCGGACCCGTGGCGATGTCCGCGTCGGCGCTCCCCAGCTCTTCGACGGCGGCCTTCTCCGCCGCGAACCTCAACGTCGGGGCAGGCGGAAACGCCACCACGACGCTCACGGTGTCGACAACGGCGTCGACGCCCGTGGGTACGTACAGCCCTCAGATCCAGGGAACCTCGGGGAAGACGACGGCGTCGACCACCGCGGGGCTCACCGTCAACTACCCGCTCTCGGGGTCCTTCTCGCTCTCGAGCGCCCCCGCGTCACTGAGCATCTCGCCCGGTTCGAGCGGGGCCTACAGCCTCTCGATCTCAAGGACGAACCTCACGGGGCCGATCTCGTTCAGCCTCTCAGGGCTGCCGCAGGGCGTCACCGCCTCGTTCAGCCCGAGCCCGGCCACCGGCAACAACACAACGCTTCAGGTGACCGCCTCGCCCTCGGCGTCGGCAGGCTCGTGGACCCTGTACATCGTGGGCTCGGGCCAGGACGCGACGGGCAAAACCCAGTACGGGTACGCGAGCGTCCAGTTCGGCGTCGTCAGCAATGGCAAGGCCTTCTCGATCTCCGGCGACGCGGCCTCGCAGCTCGCTCCCGGGGTGTCCCGGACGCTCGGCCTCGCCTTCTCGAACCCGAACAATCAGCCGATCTCGGTGACAAACCTCTCGGTCACGATCGCGAGCATCAGCCAGACCGCTACCGCGAAGGCGCAAGGGCTTCCCTGCACAGCCGCAGACTTCGCCATCACTCAATACAGCGGGCCATATCCGTTGTCCCTGCCGACCGGGAGCAGCTCGCTGACGTCGGTCGGTGTGCCTGCCAGCCAGTGGCCGAAGATCTCGATGCTCGATACGACTGCAAACCAGGACGGATGCAAGGGCGCCTCGCTCGTGCTGACCTACTCCGGATCAGGACAGGGGAACTGACATGAAGGGGTTGCAGAACGCGACGTGGCGGGCTGGACGCCGCACAGTGCCGGCAGTGCTGGGGGCAGCCGCGCTCGTCCTCGCAGGCGGAACCGCCTACGCCTACTGGGGAACGTCTGGCACGGGTTCGGGTAGCGCCTCTGCGGGGCAGCTTCAAACCCTGGCGACGCAGGCACTCGTCCAAGCCGCCCCAGGGCAGCAACCGCTCTCTCCGGGCGGAACGGCCGATGCCGTGGTCCGGGTGTCGAACCCGAATTCCTACGACGTCCAGCTCTTCAGCGTCGTTTCGGCGGGCGCGGCGACAGCCGACGCCAGCCATCCCCAGTGCGTCACGACGGGGGTCTCGTTCCAGAACCAGAACCCGCTCGCCCAGCCCGTGACCATTCCTGCCAATGCAACGCAGACAGTGACCATCCCGAGCAGCGTCTCCATGGGGCTCACGTCCGACGCCGGCTGCCAGGGAGCTCACTTCAACCTTCCGCTGACTCTCGAGGTGCGCAAGTGATCGACGACCAGAAGTCCCAGGGCAACCCACGGCGCCTCCTGCGGGTGGGGCGTCGCAGCGGTGCGGCCCTCGCCGCCGTCGTCGTCGTTGCCGGAAGCGGCGCGGCCGCTTTCGCCTACTGGCAGGCGACGTCGACCTCTCCCGACGGGCTCGTGGTGGCCGACACCGTAAGCCAGGGCGCGCGCCCGTCAGGGACCTTCGCCAACGGAGGCGTCTCCCTCTCGTGGACGGCGAGCACGACGACGGGCGGCCGCGCGGTCTCCGGGTACAAGATCGCGAGATACAGCGCCGCAACGGGCGGCGCCGCCGTGGCGGCGACGGGCGGCTGCGCGGGAGTCGTGAGCAACCTGTCGTGCACCGAGGCGGGCGTTCCGGGCGGCACATGGTTCTACACGGTCACCCCAGTGCTGGGGAATTGGGCGGGAGCGGAGAGCACTCGAAGCGCAGGAGTCGTCACGGACGTTACTGCACCGACCGTGGCGGTCGCCTCGATCACTCCCAGCCCGAACGCAGCGGGGTACAACAACAGCAGCCCCGTGACCGTCTCGCTGGCAGCACAGGACAACGTCGGCGGCAGCGGCGTTGCCTCGATCACCTACGTGCTCGACGGCGGGCAGCCCGTGACCGTTTCCGGCGCCAGCGCCAGCGTTTCCATCGGCGGGGACGGCACCCACACACTCGTCTACTCGGCCACCGACGCTGTGGGCAACGCTTCCGGGAACCAGACGCTGACGGTACGGATCGACACTCTGGCGCCGGGGGCCCCGGCCCTGGGCTCGCCAGCCGTGATCAACGCGGCCAACGCGAGCGCGGTGCCGATCTCCGGCAGCGCCGAGTCCGGCAGCACCGTTACCGTGACCGCGTCCGACGGTTCCGGTCACTCGGTGACCGGCACAGCCACCGCGAATGCGTCCGGTTCCTGGTCTCTTCCCACCCTCAACGTGTCCGGTCTTGCCGACGGAACCATTACCGTGAAGGCCACTGCGCAGGACGCCGCGGGCAACGTGAGCCCGGCGACGACGGCCACGGCCCAGAAGGACACCCAGACGCCGGCAGCGCCTGCTTTGACGGCTCCGGCGACGGTTTCCTCCGCGAACGCCGCGTCCTTCAGCGTGAGCGGCACGTCGGAGGCCAGCGCGAGGATCGCGCTCAAGGTCACCGACAGCGCCGGGGCGTCCGTGACAGGAAGTGCGACGGCAGACGGCGCCGGACACTGGTCCGTCACAGGCCTCAATCTCTCGGCGCTCGCGGAGGGGCAGCTGACCTACTCTGCTACGGCGACTGACGCAGCCGGCAACACCGGGGCCGCTGGGACCCAGACGGGTCTGAAGGACACGACCTCGGCGAAGCCGCAGTTCACGACCGTGCCTACCACCATCACCAGCGATACCGTCTCAGCGGTTCAGATCACGGGCACGTCAGACCCCAGTGCCTCCGTCGTTCTCACGGCCAGCGACCCTGCCTCGCATACGGCGACGGCAACGGTGACTGCCAATGCGTCCGGCGTCTGGACGGCGACGATGAACCTGAACAGCCTCAATTCCGGACCTGTGACGTTCTCGGCCCAGGCCACCGATCCCTATGGGAATGTAAGTGCGTCCAACACGGCGACGAGCCGCATCGGACCGAAGGTCACCAACGTGACGCTCCAGAACGGCGTCGGCAGCACCTCCGGAACCGCCGACACGGGTGACAAGGTGCTGGTGACGTTCAGTGAGCAAATGAACGCTAGCAAGTTCTGCAGTGGCTGGACCGGAACGAGTGGAAGCCTGACGGGAGCAGGGGTTTCGGTCACGATCACCGACGGTGGAACCCAGGACTCGCTGTCCGTCAGCGCCAGCGGCTGCACGATCGGCACGATCGCCCTCGGCGCCAATTACGTCAACGGCGGGAATCTGATCTTCGTCCTCGGAAATGGAACCAAGGCGACGTCCTCGGGCGTCTCTCTCGCCAGCGACGCCACGTCCAGTACATTGACCATCTCGCTCGGTGATGCGACCACCGGCAAGGGCATTGGGACTGCAGTACCCAACGTCGGCAACGCTGCGGCGTCGTACTTGCCCCCCGCTGGCGGCCTCACCGACACTCAGGGAGCGCCCTTGGGAACGCAAGCGGCCTCGGGTAGCCCATCACGTTTCTGACCGCAGTTCTGACCGCAGTCAACTGAGAGAGCACCGGAAGCGGCACCAGCCCGCCTCCGGTGCTCTCTCAGTTGATCCACAGAGTCCCGCTCCCTGGGCCACAGAAGTGCTCCCTAGCATGGCCGCATGCTCAGGGTCAGTCGTCGTCATTTCATCGAAGGCGCGGGAATCGCAGTGTTCGGCGCGGTCGCGGGGGCGACTGTCGCCCGCTCCAGTGTCTTTCCCCTGCCGGCGAGCGCCGCCGCGGCGACACCCATGCCGTCGCCCACGACCTCCGCTGGGCCCACCTCGCCGCCCGATCACACGTTCGTCAGCACGAAGCTCACCACGCCCCACGTGAGTGTGTGGTCCTCCGGCACGACCGCGCCAGGGCTTCTCTTCGCGGGGCCGATGGGACACGGATCCAACGGGCTCATCATGGACAACGAAGGCCGTCCCGTCTGGATGGAACCGACCGGAGCCGGGGTGACTGATCTGCGCGTGCAGTCGTATTTGGGGAGGCAGGTGCTCACGTACTGGAGCGGCCAGGGCATCGGCGGCCACGGGGAAGGCAAGGGGATCATCAAGGACACCGCCTACCGCACGATCGCGGAGGTGTCGGCCGGCAACGGATTCAAGGCGGATCTCCACGAGTTCACCCTCACCCCTTCGGGCACGGCCCTCCTCACCTCCTACCCGACCATCCAACGCGACCTCTCGAGCGTCGGTGGCCCGGACAAGGGCTACATGTATGACTGCCACGTCCAGGAAGTCGATATCGCGACGGGCGAGCTGCTCTTCGACTGGACGGCGTCCGATCACATTCGTCTCGACGAAAGCTACGTCAGGCCCTCCGACGACCAGACCGCGAACGGCACTTCGGCCAGTACGGCGTACGACCCCTATCACCTCAACGCAGTCGACCTCCGCTCGGACGGATACCTCGTGTCCTTCCGCCACACCCACACGATCTATCTGGTGACCCGCTCGGGATCGGTGGCATGGCGACTGGGAGGAAAGAACGGCGACTTCGCGCTCCCCGCCGACGCGGTCTTCGCTTGGCAGCACGATGTCCGCCAGCGTGGCGCCGGTGTCATCAGCATGTTCGACAACCACTACAAGGACGGAACCACCGGCACGTCCCGCGGCCTTCTCCTCGCCGTCGACGAAACGAGACGGACGGCGAGGGTGAAGCTCGAGCTCGCGCGCGGAGGGCACAGGGGGAACGCGATGGGCAACGTGCAGTTCCTCCCGAACGGGCATTATCTGGTGGGCTGGGGATCGGACCCGGCGGCAACGGAATTCGCGGCCGACGGGACGCCGGTCTTCGAGGCCACCGAGATCGGAGGCGGGACCTACCGGGTATACCGCGCCGAATGGGCCGCCACTCCCGAGACCCTGCCGGATGTCGCGGCGTTAACGGGCAACGGTTCCACCATGCAGGTGTACGCGAGCTGGAACGGTGCCACAGCCGTCGCGAGCTGGAGATTCCTCACCGGCAACGACGCCACGGCCCTCTCCGAGGCTGTCGTGGTCAAGCGGACGGGATTCGAGACGACGGCTGCCGTCGCCGCCGCCTCCACTGTGGCGGCACAGGCCCTCGACTCCTCCGGAAAGGTCTTGGCGACTTCGGTGGCCATTGCAGCGTAGGCGGGGAAGGCGCATCGGATGGTGCACGATGGTCCCATGGCCGTCAACGACATCTTGATCGCGGATCTCATCCAGCAGCCGATCCTCGAGGGCCGTGGTCACCTCGACGAGAGCCGCGTGGCGTATTACGTGGAGCATTTCGAGGAGGCGGAGCCCGTGACGGTCTTCGAGGTCGACGGGCGCCTCCTGCTCGCCGACGGCCACCACCGGTTGGCGGCGGCGCAGCAGCTCGGCCGTCACACGATTCGGGCCGAGCTGCTGCCAGGCGGGAAGAGCGAGGCCCTCGAGTTCGCCGTCGAGCATGCGGTGAAGCAGCGCGGACTCTCCCGCGGCGAGGTGATGGCAGCGATAGCGAGGCGCTCCCGCTCCCAGGCGGATGACGTCGTCGTCCGCCGCGCCGGGTACGCCGATCTCGAGGCGGTCGCGGGAATCTTCGCCCACTACGTGGTGAATACCGTGGCGACGCTTGAGGAGAATCCGCCGTCGCCCGAGTACTTCGAGGAGCGGCTTGACGATCTTGCCGCTCGCGGCCTGCCGTTCCTCGTCGCTGAGCTCGGAGACCGCGTGGTCGGGTACGCCTACGCCGCCCCGTGGCGGCCCAAGACCGGTTACCGCTTCACCGTCGAGGACACGGTCTACGTGGCTCCCGAGGCCACAGGGCTGCGGGTGGGCTCGCGGCTCATGGGCGCGCTCGTGGCAGAGGCGGCCGACGTCGGCATGCGGCAGATGGTGGCGGTGCTCACCGAGACGCTGGACTCGCCGTCGGCCGCGCTCCACCGGCGACTGGGCTTCACCGAGGCGGGTCGCCTCGCAGGGGTGGGGTTCAAGCATGGTCGATGGATCGACACCTTCCTGCTGCAGCTGCCGCTCACGCGGCGCGACGCGCTGGAATCGCACTAGACCCATTCCGCTATGCCAGTGGACACGAGCCCGCCCTCCTTCACGGCTCGTTCGATGGCGATCCCGATGAGGTGATCCTGCGACGCCTCCGCGAGGGGATACGGGGGAGGGCCATCGTCGCGCACCCAGCGTGCCGTGGCGAGGAGAATGCCCGACATCGCGATGTCTTCGTCGTTCAGGCGATGCCCGAAGAAGGGGTTCCGCCAGAGAATGCTGCCGTCGAGGCTCAGGTGCGCGGTGTCGAAGCCCTCGTGGTCGAGCTCATAGCCGGTCTGCCGCCGGACAATCTGCGACTCGATGATGGTCTCAGGGCCGCTCAAGCGGATCACCCTGTGGTCGTTGATCTCGCCATGGCTGCCTCTCAGCAGGAGGCGTCTGGATCTGAGGTGATTTCGAGACTGGTTGTCCGTGAAGTCGTAGAGGGCGCTGCGGCCGCTTTCGAACTCGAGGGTTGCGATGGTCGTCGTGACAGGACGGGGCGTTGCGTCGTGCGTCCACCCGGAACGATCGCTTGGCTGGACCAGCGGCTGGACGAACCGACGCGCGCTCACCGTTGCCGACTCGAAGCCGACGCCGAGGTACCCGCGGATGAGGCTCACAGCGTGATAGAGATGTGTCGATGAGATCTGGACCGAGCCGATCTCGCCGATTACTCCCTGCTCTGCGACGGCCATTCTGGCGGCATGCGTGGGCATCAGCCAGTACTGCTCGGCGACCTGAACGAGGCCGGAGCTCCCGACCGTAGACCAGAGGCGACGCAGCTCCTCGAGATCCGGGGCCGGGGGAGTCTCGGCAAGGACGGGAAGCCCGTGAGAGACCACTTCCTCGATGACGGAGGGGTTTGCCTCCCAGCTCACGCACGAGATCACGAAGTCCAGACGTTCTCGGTCGAGCAGCTCCTCGACCGAGGCGAACACCGGCACCGCCCAGCGGTCCGCTACCTCGCGACGGAGGCCCTCGCGGCGCACGACCACTCCCACACAGACGAGCGATTCCGGGAACAGGCGCGCCAGCTTCACGAAATACTGGCCTCTCCAGCCCGCGCCCACAACGGCGATGCGGAGGGGAGCGGCGCCGCCCATTCTGTGTCCTTTCGGTTGCCTCAGCTTCTGGTTATGGGCCATCACCCGACGTGGATGCGCGGACGACGACCGGGATCGGGCTCCTGTTCCCTGATGATCTCCCGCACCACGGGAGCGGTGTCGCCTCGTCCGAGCAGGAGATACCGCATGAGGTGCACGAGCGGATTGCCCTCGGACCACTCGAAATGTGCTTGGGGGATGACCCCCGTCGCGTCGCGGAGAGCCAGCAGGATGGCAGCTATGGCGTTGGGGGCGGCGGGGCTCGCCGCGCGGAGGACGCGGTGCTGCCCCACTTCGACTCCTCGGACCGTGAGCGTGTCGCTGAAGTCGGACGGATCGGCGATGTCGATTTCGAGGAAGATCACATCGGCGGTGCCTGGCAGGGGATTGGCTTCCCTTTGATCCGCCTCCTTCAGCGCGTATTCGGCCTCGTCCCTCGCATCCGGCCGGTTGGCCACGATGTCCAGCCGGTCGTCGTATTCGAGGGATTCAACGATGAAGCGCCGAGCTTGCTCATCGAACTCAATGCGGTCCGCACGCAGTTCGGTGGTTCGGCTCACCCGCGAGATGAGTGAAATGACGATGATGCCGGCAACGAAGAGAGCCGAAATCGCTAGTCCATCTGGTTTCTCCACGACGTTCGCGCCCAGCGCATAGAGGAGAATCAGGCTCAGCACGGAGAAGGCGATTCCGGCTCCGCGCTGGCGATGGCGAATCGCGGAAATGGCAACAGCGCAGGCACCGGAGACCATCATGGCCAGAATTCCCGTCGCGTAAGCCCCAGCCTGGGCGTTCACGTCCGCGCGGAATGCGATCGTGATGAGAATGCTGATGGCCGTGTAGACCAGCACCACGGGCCGGATATGCCGGGCCCATTCGGGAGCCATACCGTAGGAGGGCAAATATCTGGGCACGATATTGATCAATCCGGCCATGGCCGAGGCGCCCGCGAACCACAGGATCAGCACACTGCTGATGTCGTAGACGGAGCCGAAGATCGGCCCGAGGCGCTCGTGGGCCAGATAGGCGAGGGCGCGGCCGTTCGCGCCTCCTCCGGACTGGAATTCTGCAGGGGGAATGAGCAGAGTGGTGACCAGGCTGCTCCCGATGAGGTACACGCTCATGATCACCGCGGCGGAAGTCAGCAGTTTGCGGGTGTTCTGAATCCGCGATTCAAGCTTGGTCTCATCCGTTGCGCCGCGCGAAGCAATGAGGGGCATCATGCTGACGCCCGTTTCGAAACCCGAGAGGCCAAGCACCAGGAGCGGGAAGGCCAGCAGCGCCGGCCAGAGGACACCGAGCGGGCCGCCCCCGCTCTGGGTCAACGCCGCCGTCCAATTCGCGACGACGGCAGGCCGGGTCGCGATATCCGCAAGCCCGACGCCGATGATCACCAGGTTCATCAGCAGGAACACCGCGACGAGCGGAATTGCCACTGCGACGGCCTCGCTGAATCCGAGCAGGAAGACGCCCCCGAGGATCACCAGGAGCACAAGGGTAATGGGCAGGCCTTGGCCTTCAAATCCTCGAGGAAGAAGCGGATTCTCCGTCAGATGGACGGCCGCGTCCGCCGCGGAAAGAGTGATCGTGATAATCCATGAGGTCGCGACGAAGCCGAGCAGGACGAGGACGAAGAGCTTTCCTCTCCAGAACGGCAGAAGGTCTTCGAGCATGGCCACCGAGCCTTGGCCATGGGGGCTTTCCTTTGCTACCCGCCGGTACATCGGCAGCATGCCGAGGATCGTCAGCGCCACAATCAGCAGGGTCGCCAAGGGGGAGAGCGCGCCCGCCGCGAGGGCGGCGATGCCGGGCAGGTAGGAGAGCGTTGAGAAGTAATCGACGCCCGTGAGGCACATGACCTTCCACCAACTCTGCTGACCCGCATGCTCTTCGGGCGCTTCCGGGCCAACAGGTTGCTGCACGCGCATTTCCAGGAGCCAACGGGCAAAGGGGCTGTGGGCCTGCGCCTTCCGTGCGGGGCCGGGCACGCTTGCCGGCATGGAATACCGCACCGGTGCACTCATGCTTCCTCCATCGAACGCGGCCCCAGTCCCGTGGGACGGAGGCCGCATCGCTACGAGTGGGTTGGTCAGTCGCCTGAGTCTTCGCCTGATTCTTCGGAAGTCCCTCCGGCTGGCGGAACTCCTTGCTCCATAGCCGCCTGGACTTCCTCATCATCCGTGTCGTCGGGGAAGGGCTCGGTCTGGCGCCACTCCTCGACGTGGGCTGGACGCCCGCCCTTGAGGACGCCGTCGATCTCGTGCTTCATCTCGTCGTCGATATGGGGACCGTGCTTGTTGCTGCCGCGCTCGATCATGGTTTTTCCTCCTTGTGTCACGAGCGTTACCCGCGAGCGTTGTCTCCAATCTGCTGGGAGGAGGCGAGCGAGCCACGACCTATGATGCGAGGCATGGATCTCGCTTCCGCGGCGGCCAAGCTCTATGCGCTGCTGCCCTCCGAGTTCACGGCTGAGCGCAATCGGGCGGCCAAGGCCGCGCGCGCGGAGGGGAACTCGCTCCTGGCCAAGCAGATCGGGCGCCTGCCGAAGCCGTCGACGGCCGCGTGGGCCGTGAACATGCTCGCACTGCGCAAGCCGGACGAGGTTGCCCAAGTGCTCGAGCTGGGGGAGTCCCTCCGTCGAGCCCAGGAGGACTTGGACCCGGCCAGCATGCGCGAGCTGGGGCAGCAGCGGCACAAGGTGCTCGCCGCCGTCGTCCGCCAAGCACGGGCCCTCGCCACCGACCTTGGCGTCACGGTGAGCGACGCTGCGGCGACCGAGATGGAGGCGACGCTTCGCGCGGCGATGGCCGACCCGGACGCCGCCGACGCCGTGCGAAGCGGCCATCTGGTCCGCACCCTCGCGAGCAATGGGTTCGAGCCAGTCGACCTCTCCGGGGCTGTCGCGGTTCCGGGCGTGCTCTCGGAAGCGCCTCACAAGAGGGCGAAGAAAACCGCGGACGACGACGGCGAGCGCCGTGCGGAACAGGAGCGCCGTGCGGAACAGGAGCGCCGGGCGGAAGAAAGCCGTGCGGAAGAAAAGCGCCGTGAGCGAGAAGAAGCCCAGACCGAGGTCGACGAGGCCGAACGCGCGGTCCAGCAGGCCGAGGCGGAGCTCTCGGATGCCGAGCACCACCTCTCCGAGGTTGCCTCCCGAAGAAGCGAGCTGAATAAGGAATTGGGCGAGCTCCGCGCGAGGATATCCGAGCTCGAAGAGGAATTGACCGCCGTCGACCGCGAAGCAGGCTATGCCGAGCGAACGCGCAAGCTCGCCGCGCGGCTTGCCGAGCAGGAGCATTCCGCGGCGAGGCGCGCGCGGGAGAGGCTCGACCGCCTCTGAATTGGTCTTTGCCCGGCCAGTCGGAACGCGCCGAATACCTACGCACTACGCGCGATGAGGGGCTACTTACTGCCCGCGCCCGTAGTACCTGACCAGAATCCCGCCGCCTGGACCACCACTCGAATTGCCCGGGGCTAGGACTCGATTCGCCCAAGTCGCCTTTACCGCCTCCTTGGTGCCCCAAGACCTTTGAAGCACGACGCCGGAATAAGGGCCGGCCCGGATCAAAGGTCTCGCCAATGCCACCGACCCCAGAATTCAAACCCTCTCGAATTGCCGCATCGGCCGTCGTCGGCGGATTGCTGGTGGTCGGGGGGCTTTCTGTCGCAATTCCTGCCTCGTCGACGTCAACCGTTTCGCAGCACGAGTCCCCGGCTTCGAATCCCCCCGCACCAGACCTTCTCCAAGAGCATCAGGAGGTGGTTGCCACCGCCCGGGCCCGCACCGCCGAGGCGGTGAGCCTCAGGGCGGAGCAGGCGGCCCAGCTGCGCGCCGAGCAGGCCGCTGAGGCGGAGAGGCAAGCGGCGGCGGAACGTCAGGCGGAGGCGGACCGTCAGGCCGAGGCCCAACGTCAGGCAGAGGCAGCCCAGCAAGCGGAGGCGGCGGCAGCGCAGCAGGCCGAGCAGGCCCAGGCGGCGGCGCAGCAGGCCCAAGCCGCTGCGGCCCAGAAGGCTCAAGCCCCCGCGCCGGCGGCCGCCGCACAGCCGCAGGCCGCTGCTCCACCCGCCGCACCCACGGCCTACATCCCGGTCGTCGGGGCAGGTGGCCAATCCGCCGTCGACGCTTGCGCAGGGCCGGTGCGATTTACCCCCGTCACTGCGTCCGTCAGCATTGCGGAGCATGACTTCTGCGGCGGTTGGAGCCGGATGAGCTGGATTCAGCCCGGAACTGTCGTCACGGTCCAGGGGTACGGCACGTATACCGCCTTCCAGCGCATGGTGGTCCCTCAGGGCGCTGGCCAGAGTGTTCTCGCGGGATTCGCCGGAGGCTACCCGCCGATCTTCCTCCAGACATGCATCCCCGGCACCTCCCAGATGCTGCTCATCGGACTCCATTAGGCTCATCGACTCATGGTCGTCAAGGCCGGCTCCGCACGAGCGCTAATCCTGCTTCTCTGGCTGGCGCTTGTTGCGGCGCTGCCTGGCAGCGGCGCGGTCGGGGGTGCGGGTTCTGCAGGTCCCGCGGCCTTGCTCGATCTCCCGAGAATTCCCTGGGAAGGCGGGTCCGACTATTGGAAGAAGTTTCCCGTTGCCGATGCTGCGGGCTGGTCCGATCCGGCCTTCTTTCCGATCGTCGCCTGGTACAACGGGATCAGTTCCAATGACGAGGCGCAGTACGACAGGAGTCTCGGCATCAATACCTACATTGGAATGGATGCAGCTACCCCCTACAGCTTGTTTGCAGACAACGGGATGTTCTGGATCGGCCCGCCGCTCAATGACACGTTCACGACCTCCAGCCGGAACTGGGTCGGCGAATTCCTCGACGACGAGGTTGACGGCAGGTACTCGCCCCAGGGAGGGCGGGCTCACCTTCAGGAACTCTCGGACAAGGCAAAGGCAGATGGGCGCTTCGCGTACACCAACTACACGCAATCCGTGATCGCGAAGGACATGGCCGACCCCGACGCCAATGCCTACGTCAACGACTTCACCGACGTGGTCTCCGTGGACATGTATTGGTACACGGTCCCGTTCTGCAGCGGCTCGCCCTACCGGGAGAACTACCTGATCCCCATCCCTCAGCCCCAGTGCAGGACGGCGTCCAGCTACGGCAAGACGATGCAGATGCTCCGGCAGCGGGATGCGGCAGACGGGAAGCTCCAGCCGTTGTGGCAGTTCGTCGAGAATCTGAACGGCGGGCCGGGGGACCAGCCGTTCACTGCGGAAATCACGCCTGAACAGTTGGAGGGGGCGGTGATGAATTCGCTCATCCACGAGGCGCGGGGGATCGTCTATTTCAATCAGAGCCTGAGCGGCCCCTGCCAGGGCGGGAGCATCTTCAGGCAATCTCAGATCGAAGCCGGATTCTGCGCAGCGGACCAGGTCGCGGCCGTGAAGAAGATCGATTCGCTCATCAGGGACTTGGCGCCGGTGCTCAATACGCAGTCGTTCGACTATTCGTTCGGCGGCGGACTGGACACCATGCTCAAGCAGTACAACCACTCGATCTACATCTTTGCCATGACGGACGGCGCGTCCACGCCCGGGCCGCGAACCTTCACACTTCCGTCAGGGGTCCGAGGCCGCGCCGTCGAGGTGGTCGGCGAGGGCCGGAGCATTACGGCGTCCGCGAATGGCGTGTTTCGGGATGTGCTGGCGAATGAGAACAGCTTTCACGTGTATCGGGTCGACGAGTAGACGGAATGGTCAGGAATTGAGAAGCATGCGGCCGTGAGGCGCGGCTAGCATGACGACCATGAGCATCGCTACCAGGGTCGCCTCGGACTCGACCGCTCGACACGTCGCCGACACCCACGATGTAATCCGCGTCCACGGCGCCCGAGAGAACAATCTCAAAGACATCAGCGTCGAGATTCCAAAGCGTCGCCTGACGGTGTTCACGGGGGTCTCGGGATCGGGGAAGAGCTCGCTCGTGTTCGCCACGATCGCAGCCGAGTCGCAGCGCATGATCAATGAGACCTACAGCGCTTTCGTGCAGGGGTTCATGCCGACCCTGTCCCGCCCCGACGTCGACGTCCTCGAGGGCCTCACGACCGCGATCATCGTCGACCAGGAGCCAATGGGAGCCAACCCCCGCTCCACGGTAGGGACAGCCACCGACGCGAACGCGATGCTGCGGATCCTGTTCAGCCGTCTCGGCGAGCCCCGCATCGGATCCCCGAATGCCTACTCCTTCAACGTTCCTTCGGTGAAGGCCTCCGGAGCCATCACTGTGGAGCGCGGCGAGGGCAAGACCAAGACGGAAAAGGCGACGTTCCACCGCCTGGGGGGCATGTGTCCGCGGTGCGAGGGCATGGGCTCCGTCACGGACTTCGACCTCGCCGCGCTCTACGACGCGAGCAAGTCGTTGAGCGAAGGTGCCCTCTCGATTCCGGGCTACTCGATGGATGGGTGGTACGGCCGGATCTTCGCGGGGAGCGGCTTCTTCGACATGGACAAGCCGATAGGGAAATTCACCAAGCGGGAGCTGCACGACCTCCTCTACAAGGAGCCCACAAAGATCAAGGTCGAAGGCATCAACCTCACCTACGAAGGGCTCATTCCGAAGATTCAGAAGTCGATACTCTCGAAGGACCCGGAGGCGATGCAGCCGCATATCCGCGCCTTCGTTGACCGGGCGATCACCTTTACGACCTGTCCGGAATGCGAGGGGACACGTCTCAGCCCTGAGGCACGGTCGTCGAAAATCAACGGCAAGAGCATTGCGGATGCGTGTGCCATGCAGATTACCGACCTTGCGGAATGGGTCCGTGGAATCCGGGAACCCTCCGTTGCCCCTTTGATTGCCGGCCTCCAGCACCTTCTGGATTCGTTCGCGGAAATCGGCCTGGGATATCTCTCGCTCGATCGTCCATCGGGCACCCTGTCTGGGGGAGAGGCGCAGCGGACCAAGATGATCCGGCATCTCGGCTCCTCGTTGACTGACGTCACGTATGTCTTCGACGAACCCACGATTGGCCTTCACCCGCACGACATCGAGCGGATGAACGAGCTGCTTCTGCAGCTGAGGGACAAGGGCAACACCGTCTTGGTGGTCGAGCACAAGCCTGAGGCGATTGGCATCGCAGATCACGTGATTGACCTCGGACCCGGGGCCGGCACAGCGGGGGGAACGGTGTGCTTCGAGGGCACCGTCGAGGGATTGCGGGGGAGTGACACGTCCACGGGGCGGCACCTCGACGACCGGGCAACCCTCAAGGACGCCGTGCGCTCTTCGTCCCGGGCGCTTGAGGTGCGGGGTGCGTCAACCCACAACCTCCGCGACGTTGACCTCGACATCCCGCTTGGCGTGCTCGTCGTCGTCACCGGTGTGGCTGGTTCCGGCAAGAGCTCGCTGATCCATGGTTCGGTCGCAGGTCGCGACGGTGTTGTGGTCATCGACCAAACCGGGATCAGGGGCTCCCGACGGAGCAATCCGGCGACTTACACGGGCCTGCTCGAGCCGATCCGCAAGGCGTTCGCGAAGGCCAACGGCGTCAAGCCCGCATTGTTCAGTTCGAATTCGGAGGGCGCGTGCCCTGCCTGCAACGGGGCTGGGGTCATCTACACGGATCTGGGCGTGATGGCGACCGTCGAATCCACCTGTGAGGAGTGCGACGGCAAGAGATTCCAAGCGTCGGTGCTCGAGTACACCTTTGGCGGCAAGAACATCGCCGAAGTGCTTGGGATGCCCGTGGCAGAGGCGGAGAAGTTCTTCAGCGAGGGGGAGGCCCGTACCCCTGCCGCCCACAAGATCCTCGATCGCCTGGCCGACGTCGGCCTGGGCTACCTGACACTCGGCCAGCCCCTCACCACCCTCTCGGGAGGCGAGCGCCAGCGCCTCAAGCTCGCTGCGCAGATGGCCGAGAAGGGCGAGGTCTACATTCTCGACGAACCCACAACAGGGCTGCATCTCGCGGATGTCGAGCAGCTCCTGGGACTTCTGGACCGCCTCGTGGACTCGGGCAAGTCAGTCATCGTCATCGAGCACCATCAGGCGGTGATGGCGCACGCCGACTGGATCATCGACCTCGGTCCCGGAGCAGGGCACGACGGCGGCCGAGTTGTTTTCGAGGGCACGCCGGCTGATCTTGTGGCTGGCCGGAGCACCCTGACAGGAAAGCACCTGGCCGACTACGTGGGCCGCTGAGGCGAGCGCAGGTCACGCCGTTGCGTACCGTCCTGAACGTACAGCGCGGGCACGAGCCTTGGCGGCTTCTTCCTCGCGGTTCTTGGGCGGCGTCGTCGCGACCATGTCGTCGAGCAGATGCTGAGTGATGTGGGCGATTTCGTGGACCGCCCGTTCGAACGCATCCTGGTTTGCCTTCGACGGCTTGGTCGTCCCAGCGATCTTGCGCACATACTGCAGTGCGGCGGCATGGACTTCCTCCGACGTGGCAGCTGGCTCGAAGTTATGGAGCGTGTGGATGTTCCGGCACATGCCTCGACGATACGCTCCAGCCCGCAGCCAATTCGAGCTTCCAGAAGCCGATCGCTAAGCGCCGATAATCTACATTATGTCAACTAAAGAAAAGAGGGGGCTCTCCCGACGATGTTGATCTACTCCATGAGCACCTCGGTGGACGGCTACATCAACGACCGGAAAGGCTCCTTCGACTGGACAGCCCCCAGCGAAGAGGAATTCCGCGTCCACCTCGAGGAGGTTGGGGGCCTCGGGTGCTATCTGTGCGGCCGCCGGCTCTACGAGACGATGCTGCCGTGGGAATCTGATCCCTCGATGCGCAGCAATGAGCTGTTCGCCGAGTTCGCAGATGTCTGGGTGGCACTGCCCAAGGTCGTCTTCAACCGCAGCATGAGCAGAGTCCAAGGCAACGCCCGCCTGGCTGAGGCCTCGGTCGCCGAGGAGGTCGAGGCTGCCCTCGCGGCAACCGACAAGGGCGTCTCGATCGGCGGCGCAAGCCTTGCTGCTGAGGCGATCGAGCTCGGCCTCGTGGACGAATTCCACATCTTCCGCAGGCCCATCGTCGTCGGCGGCGGTACGCCTTTCTTCCCGCCGGTCAGGACGGACATTGGGCTGGATCTGCTCGAGACCAGGACGTTCGCCTCCCGCGTGATCTACGAACGCTACAGTCGCGCTCAGCCCCTCCCCTCTTGATGACATGGAAATGGGCCGGCCCGAGTTCACAGCTCGGACCGACCCATGTTCCTTTCGAAATGTCAGGCTGCCATGCGGCGCCGAAGCCTGCCGAGCAGTCGGCGCAAGAGCCTGGACACCTGCATTTGACTGACGCCCAGTTCCTTCGCGATCTCTTCCTGCGTCAGCTCCTTGACGAAGCGGAGGTGCAGCAGCCGCTTGTCCTGCTCCGAGGCGTCCATGAGCGCGTCATTCAGAGCCTGCATGGATTCCACGTGCTCGTAGCCAGCGTCCTCCGTTGACACGACCACGCTGAGACGGCGGGCCTCCGGGTCGTCGGGCGAGTCGCCGTGTTCGATGGAGTCCGGAACCATGGAGGCATCGGCAATCTGCGCCTCGGCCACGTCTTCGACGCAGACGCAGAGCTCACGGCTGAGTTCCCGGGTGCTGGGCTCATGTCCCAGGCGCTGCGCCAAGCGTGGTCGTACTGCGTTCACCTTGAGCCTGAGTTCCTGCACCCCGCGCGGCGGTCGGACGATCCATGACTGGTCGCGGAGATACCGCTTGATCTCCCCTGTGATGGTCGGCACGGCATAGGGGACAAAGCCGTGTCCGAGGCCGGTCCGGTATCTCCGTGCGGCCTTCATCAGACCGAGCCGCGCAACTTGCCGCAGGTCGTCTGGATCGTGGCCCGGGCATCGAAAACGCCGGGCTAGGGCGTCAGCGACGCCGAGGTATTCGACTGCCAAATCGCCTGCTGCGCTGGCGCGGGCCATGGTGGCCGAGGAGGCCGCTTCGTCGGTTGCGGTCGCGAGACCCTCGAGAGGCCAGTCGCCGTCGGGCTGAGGTCGGTCCGATTGTCCTTGGTGCGCGTTTGGCTCTGCCGTGGTGACAGACCGTTCGTGAACACTTTCCATCGCGTGAGTCTCCTCCTCGCTGGGGTCGGAAGTCTGACTGTTCAGCGCTCGATCCGGGTGTCCCTACCTCCTCGGGCGTACGACGACGGTCCGCGGCTTGCTCCACGGCGAATGCCGTTCTGGAATGCGAAGGATGGAGAGGGCGCAAGGCGGTCTGCCGCAGCGCATTGACGCTGCGTGTCCGCCGATGCCCCGGCCCTGTGCATCTTCGCCATATTTTGGACGCTACAGCTAGACAGAACGTTCTGTCCAGAGATGGGGGAAGCTGTGATCAATCCGTGGGCACCGGTCACCAATCCATAACGGCCCGCGGCTGCGAAGATGGAGCATGGGCTCACGCGCAGTTCTCCCCCGCCGGCGCACGGCCGCTATTGCGCTGACTGCTGGTCCGACCGCCGTCGGCCTCGGCGTCGTGGCGCACATCCTCGGCGGCGGAATTGCGCCACCGGCAACCGTGATCCTCGCTCTGACCGCCCTGGTGAGCCTTCTCGCCGCAGGCCTGAGCCGGCTGCGCCTGCCGCCTTGGACGGTCGGGGTAGCGAGCGGAGCAGCTCAGCAGGCTCTGCATCTGGCGCTGACTGCCCTCGCTGGCCTTGGCGGCCCGCTCTTTCCTGCAACCACCCACGTTCACGGAAACTCCTCCCCCCAGCTCCAGATGACGGGGCTCCAGCCAATAGCCGGCGTCGACCTCCACGTCCTGGTCGTGACCCACGTGGGAGCCGCGGTGTTGTGTGCCGTCATGGTGATTCTGGCCGTGAAGTGGGCAGCCAAGCCGCGACGCCGACGTCACGCCTCATCCGGACTGGAGCTCGCGTAGCCGCGCCTCCAAGAAGGCCCTCTCCCCCGGACCAGGGGCATGCCGGGCCGCCTCGGCGTACTCCTTGACGGCCTCGTCGACCCGGCCAAGCCGCCGGAGCAGGTCGGCTCGGACGGCGTGGAAGACGTGGTACCCGCCGAGCGCCAGCCCATCCACGACGCCGAGCCCCGCCGCGGCACCCTCGACCTCGGCGAGGGCCACGGCACGGTTGAGCTCTACGACCGGCCCCGGCGAGATCCGCGAGAGCATGCCGTACAGACGGAGAATTCTGGGCCAGTCCGTCGCCGAGGCCGAGGGCGCCGTGCTGTGCACTGCTTGAATGGCCGCCTGAATCTGGTAAGGCCCCAGCTGACCGCGCTGAAGGCAATGGTGAACGATGGCCAAGCCCTCCGAGATGAGCTCCGCGTCCCAGCGGCTGCGGTCCTGCTCTGCCAACGGCACCAAAATGCCGGCATCGCCGGCGCGGGCCGCCTGACGCGACTCCGACAGCAGCATGAGGGCCAAGAGCCCCTGCACCTCCGGTTCCCCCGGCAGGAGCCGGTCCAGCAGCCTCGCCAGTCGGACCGCCTCGGCGCACAGGTCCGTGCGCGCTCTGGGGCTCCCCAAGCCAGCGGAATAGCCTTCGTTGTAGATGAGATAGACGACGGCGAGCACTCCCGCGAGCCTCTCCGGCAGCTCTGCGGCGGCCGGGACCCGATACGGGATCCCGGCATCGCGAATCTTTGCCTTCGCGCGGGAGATGCGCTGCCCCATCGTCGTCTCGCTCACGAGGAATGCCGCGGCGATCTGCGGCGTCGAGAGCCCTCCCAGAACGCGCAGCGCCAATGCCACTCGCGCCGGCATCGCGAGGGCCGGATGGCAGCAAGCGAACAGCAGCTTCAGCCGGTCATCGCCGAAGTCATGCCCCGGAAGGTCGTCGGCGGCCATCTCCGCGGCATGCAGGAGGGCGGCTTCTGCCTCCTTCCCGCCGCGCGCTGCCTCTCTCCGGAAACGGTCGACGGCGCGGTGCCGCGCCGTCGTGATGATCCATGCGGCGGGCTGCTCGGGAAATCCCTCTCGGGGCCAGCGCTCTGCCGCAGCCGCAAAGGCCTCCTGGACGGCGTCCTCGGCGAGGTCGAGGTCGCGCGTCGTCCGCAGCAGGACGGACACGGCGCGGCCATATTCCTCGCGGAATACCGCCGCGACGGCGTCCGCAGGGATCATGCGGACCCGCTCACCGTCTCGTCCTGTGGCACGGAGGCGAAGGCCCGCACCTCGATGGGGAGACCGGTGATCTCGGCAAGCCGACGGCCCCAGGCAAGCGCGGCATCGAGGTCGGGCGCCTCAACGATCTCGAAACCCCCGAGGTGCTCCTTGCCCTCGAGGTACGGGCCGTCGGTGACGAGCACCTCGTTCCCGGTGTGCCTGAGCACTGTCGCCGACGAAGGATCAGTGAGCCCATTGCCGAACACCCAGGCGCCCGCGGCCCGGAGGTCCGCATTGAACTCCGCGATCTTCTCCATCACGGGGCCGAGCACCTCTGGCGGAGGCACTACGCCGTCGGGCTGGTACATGCTGATCAGATACTGTGTCATGGCCGTTCGCCTTCCTGTTCTGTGGGAGCCGGAGTGACTCTCGCCTACTGGACGATCGGGTGCGCCGTTTTTCGACAAGCAATCTATGCGGCGGCGGCCTCAAGATCTGCGATCACGATCTTCTGCATCCGGAGCATCGCCTGCATGGCGCGGCCCGAGCGTCCGGGGTCGGGATCCCGGAGGAGCTCCATCAGCCGGATGGGCACGATCTGCCACGAGAATCCGAAGCGGTCCTTGAGCCACCCGCATTGGCTTTCCTCGCCGCCATCTGCCGTGAGCGCGTTCCAATAGTGGTCTACTTCAGCCTGGTCTTGGCAGAGCACCTGCAGCGAGACTGCCTCGTCGAAGGTGAACTCGGGCCCGCCGTTCAACGCCACGAAGGGCTTGCCGTCCAGCTCGAACTCTGCCGTGATGACGGTCCCCGCGGGACGGGGGCCAGCGTCTCCGTAGTAGTCCACACGTGTGACCTTCGAGTTGGGGAAGACCGAAACATAGAAGTTGGCCGCCTCTTCGGCCTCGGTGTCGAACCAGAGACAGGGGACGATGTCCGGCATGGCAGATCCTCCGGGGTCGGTCACGGTCAGGGTGCTAGGGATTCTTCCCCTTCCGGCACCGTGAGTGAAGGCCCTGCGGCCCTAGTCCACGTACGCTTGACCGGTGACCACCGATATTTCCCCCTCAGTCCGCCGCGCCCGCGCTTCGATCCTCGCCCTCGCGGGGGACGCCGTCGTCGTTCTGGTGTTCGCAGCGATGGGGCGCGGCTTCCACGGCGAAGCCAATCCTGTCCTCGGCGTGCTGGCCACTGCGTGGCCCTTCGGGGTCGGCTTGATTGTCGCCTGGGCGACTCCGCTCGTACGACGGCGGCCCCTCGCAGTCTGGCCTGCAGGCCTCCTCGTGTGGCTCGCCACCTATGCAGTGGGCATGCTCCTCCGAGGGCTCACTGGACAGGGCCTCGCGGGACCGTTCCTCGTCGTGGCACTGACCGTCCTCGGCGTGGCGCTGCTCGGATGGCGCGCGATCGCGCTCCTCGTCCGGCGGGTGGCTGGGCGCTCCTAGAGCGGCGAACTTATAGGGTGGGTTCAGCAGGGCGCGACGACCGATCGGAGAACCATGATCACCGCATTTGTCTTCATCCGGACCCAATCGAACAAGATCCCCGAGGCTGCAGAGAAGATCTCCGCGCTTCCGGGCATCAGCGAGGTCTACTCCGTTACCGGCGAGTGGGATCTCATTGCGATTGCCCGGGTGCAGCAGCACGAGGACCTCGCGGACGTCGTCGCAGATCACCTTTCGAAGGTGGACGGTGTCGTGGAGACCACCACCCACATCGCGTTCAGGGCGTACTCCCGGCATGATCTCGAGGCAGCGTTCTCGATCGGCCTCGAGTAGCCTCAGGGTCGCCCGATAGTTTCAGGATTGGCTGAACTCCACCCACGCCTGAAGTGCGCGCGAGGCAGCACCGGAGTCGATCGCTTCCTCGGCACGCAGCTTGGCTGCGGCCAGCCGGTCCAGCAATGAACCTTCGGCGCTCTGATCGAAGGCGACAAGCCCAGCGGCAGCGTTGAGGACGACGGCGTCCCTCACGGGGCCCTTCTCCCCCGCCAGGACGTTGCGCACCACGCCAGCGTTGTGCTGGGCGTCGCCGCCGCGCAGATCCTCGAGCGAGGCCCGGGAGATGTCGAGGTCCAGGGGGTCGAGCTCGGACTCGACGACGGCGCCGTTCCGCACTTCCCAGATCCGCGACGTAGTGGTGACCGTGAGTTCGTCGAGGCCGTCATCGCCGCGAAAGACGAGCCCGCGGCTCCCCCGGTCGGCCAGGACGCCCGCGATCAAGGGGGCCATACGGGGATCGGCCGAGCCGACCGCGGAGGCCTGGACGCGTGCGGGGTTTGTCAGCGGGCCCAAGATGTTGAAGGCGGTGGGGATGGCCAGCTCCCGGCGCGGAACGGCCGTGTAGCGGAAGGACGGGTGGAACACCTGGGCAAAGCAGAACGTGATCCCGCAGGCCTCCGCCGACGCAGCCACCCGGTCGACGCTCATGTCCAGCCGGACGCCGAGAGCCTCGAGCACATCCGCGGAACCAGCCGACGAGGAGGCTGCGCGGTTCCCGTGCTTCACCACGCGGGCGCCTGCACCCGCGAGCACCAGGGCAGCCGTGCTCGAGATGTTGACCGTGTTCTGCTGGTCGCCGCCCGTGCCGACGATGTCGAGCTTCTCCCCCGGAATGGTGATCGGAGTCGCGCGTTCGACCATGGTCTCTACCAGCCCGGCGAGCTCGTCCACGGTCTCGCCCTTGGCCCGCAGGCCAACGAGGAACCCTGCGATCTGGGAGTCCGTCGCGTTGCCGGCCATGATCGTGTCCATGGCCCACGCGGTCTGCTCCTTCGAGAGATCCCCGCCCTTGACGAGTGATCCGATGAGGGCGCGCCAGCTGTGGAGGGGGTTCGCTGCGGGATCCTGAGTGGTCACCCCCTGATGCTATCGACCCCTCGCGTGCCCGGCGAACGTGTGACCGGGACCGTCCTTCCCCGGAATTTCGAGGGTTTGTAGAAAAAGTTCCCGGAAGAGGCGGTTCGCGTTGGGCGAACCCGTCTTTTGTAGACATAATGTCCTTGTGACGACAGCGACTCATGCCCCGACAACCCCGGCACATCCCACGCTGAACCGCCCCAATATGGTCTCCGTCGGGACCGTTGTGTGGCTCTCGAGCGAGCTGATGTTCTTCGCCGGACTCTTTGCCATGTACTTCTCCCTTCGTGCGGCCGGCCAGGTCTCCCTGGGCGGAGGTTCGACAGAGGGCCTATGGGCCATGGAGACGGCGAAGCTGAACTTCCCGTTCGCGCTCGTGAACACGATCGTGCTCGTCGCGAGCTCGTTCACGTGCCAGATGGGTGTGTTCGCTGCGGAGCGGCTTCAGCCGCGGCGGGGCGGCGGGCTGTTCCAGTTCGCGCGCTGGGGCATGACCGAGTGGTTCGTCCTGACGTTCCTCATGGGGGCCTTCTTCGTCGCGGGGCAGGCTACCGAGTACACGATGCTCGTCTCCGAGCACGTCTCGCTGTCCTCCAACGCGTACGGCTCGGCCTTCTACATCACGACCGGCTTCCACGGCCTCCACGTCATCGGCGGGCTCATCGCGTTCCTCTTCATCATCGGGCGCGCCTTCGCCGCAAAGCGCTTCGGCCACTTCGAAGCGACATCGGCCATCGTCACGTCGTACTACTGGCACTTCGTCGACGTGGTGTGGATCGGGCTCTTCCTGGTCATCTACGTCCTCAGGTAGTACCGGCTGCGGCGGGCAGCAGAACTTTTTGACATCGCGATCGCGCGCTCATTGGGGTCGCGGACAGACGGATAGGAACGATTACGTGAAGGCACTCTCCCAGAAGCGGCGGCATCCGCTAGCAGTGGTGGCACTGCTGGTCATGGGCCTCCTGCTGACCGGCCTCCTCTACGCGGTGGCAACCTCGGCCAACAAGGCCAAGGCGGACACCGGCTTCTCGGCATCGGATGTGAGCGAAGGGCAGAAGCTGTTCGTCGCGAACTGTGCCACCTGCCACGGCATGGGCGCTCAGGGCTCGGCGTCGGGGCCGTCGCTCGTGGGCGTGGGCGCCGCCGCCGTCGACTTCCAGGTCGGCACGGGCCGCATGCCGATGCAGATGCAGGGCCCGCAGGCCCAGCGGAAGCCGGAGCAGTTCAACGAGGACCAGACGCGCCAGCTGGCTGCCTATGTCGCCTCGCTTGGCGCTGGCCCCTCCCTGCCTGATCAGGCAATGCTGGATGGCCAGGGTGACGCGACCCACGGTGGCGAGCTCTTCCGTGTGAACTGCGCGATGTGCCACAACGCAGCTGCCGCGGGCGGTGCGCTCACTCGCGGAAAGTTCGCGCCGTCGCTGGCTGGCGTGTCCGCCCAGCACATCTACGAGGCGATGGAGACCGGTCCCCAGAACATGCCGGTGTTCAGCGACGCCAACATCTCCCCCGAGGGCAAGCGCGACATCATCACCTACCTCCAGACCATCGAGAAGCAGGGCTCCCCGGGTGGCGCTGATCTTGGTGGCCTCGGCCCCGTCTCCGAAGGCCTCTTCATGTGGGTCGCTGGACTCGGCATCATCATCGCCTTCACGATCTGGCTGACATCGCGGACTTCTTGACAGGGCCTGCAGCACTCGTTTCGCCGCCCAGTACAAGCAATCTGGACAGCGGCACATCTGATTTGAACATCTGCCCCCGGCAAGCGGGGCACAGGAAGGATGAGGGGAATTATGGGCAACCCTAGTGACGGCGCCCCACAGCAAGGGGGCACCGTAGCTACGGCTGGTCAGGCTGGAGGGCAGTTCGAGGATCCGGGACTCCCGCCTCACCGCCCGCGCCTGGCTGACACCGACCCCAGAGCCGCCAAGCGAGCGGAGCGCCAGGTCACGTGGCTGTTCATCATCTCGGTGATCGGCACCATCGTGTTCCTCGTCTCCTACTTCGCCATCGACCTCGGACCGACGTCGACCGTTGACGCGATCAGGACCCAGAACATCCTGCTCGGCCTCAGCACGGCGTTCGCGATGCTCGGCATTGGTACTGGCATCGTGCACTGGGCCAAGGCGCTCATGCCCGACCATGAGGTCTCGGAGGCGCGTCACGAGCTTCGGAGCGAGAAGGACCGCGAAGCCGCCGTCAAGATCGTTGACGACATCATCGAGGAGACGGGCATCAAGCGCCGTCCTCTGATTCGCAACACCCTCATCGGAGCCCTCGCGCTCGCCCCGCTGCCGGCACTCGCCGTCTTCGGCGACCTCGGCCCGAACGCGAACGACAAGCTCCGCCACACCATGTGGGCCCCCAATGCGCAGACCGGCAAGAAGGTCCGCCTGACCCGTGACCCCGACGGAACTCCGATCAAGGCCGCAGACGTCACGATTGGATCGGCGTACCACGTGATCCCCGAGGGTCTGAACGACCTGCACGAGGGCAAGCTCAATGAGAAGGCCAAATCGGTCGTCCTCCTCATGCGCCTCAACCCCCAGGACCTGCACGTGTCCCCAGGACGCGAGAACTGGGGCTACAACGGCATCGTTGCCTACTCGAAGATCTGCACCCACGTCGGCTGCCCTGTGGCGCTGTACGAGCAGCAGACCCATCACCTCCTGTGCCCGTGCCACCAGTCGACGTTCGACTTGACGAACGAGTGCCAGGTGATCTTCGGCCCGGCGAGCCGCCCGCTCCCCCAGTTGCCGATCGAAGTCGATTCCGAGGGCTACCTTGTGGCCACGTCCGACTTCCACGAACCTGTTGGACCGAGCTACTGGGAGCGTGAGTACTCGTGAGCGACACCACCACCGCATACCAAGCACCGACCAAGGTCGGGCGCATCGCCGAGTATGTCGATCAGCGGACGGGTCTCTCGACCGTCACCCGCGAGTTCGGCCGCAAGGTCTTCCCCGACCACTGGTCGTTCATGTTCGGCGAGGTCGCGCTCTACAGCTTCATCATCCTGCTGCTGTCGGGCACCTTCCTCACCTTCTTCTTCAACCCGTCGATGGCCGAGACGACCTACGACGGTGCGTACATCCCCATGCGCGGGATGGACATGTCGGTCGCCTACCAGTCGTCCCTCCACATTTCGTTCGAGGTGCGCGGCGGCCTGTTCATGCGCCAGCTGCATCACTGGGCGGCTCTGCTGTTCGTCGCGGCGATGTCGGTGCACATGCTCCGTGTCTTCTTCACGGGCGCGTTCCGCAAGCCGCGTGAGATGAACTGGGTGATCGGTGGCGTCCTGCTCATTATGGGGATGGCCGCCGGGTTCACCGGCTACTCGCTCCCGGACGACCTGCTTTCCGGCAACGGCCTCCGCATCATCGACGGCGTCATCATGGCGATCCCGGTGATCGGAACCTGGATCTCGATGTTCCTCTTCGGCGGCGAGTTCCCCGGCGACGCGATTATCGGTCGCCTCTACGTTCTGCACATCCTGCTGATTCCCGCGATGATCCTGGGCCTTGTGGCCCTGCACCTGATCTTCGTTGTGGTGCACAAGCACACGCAGTACCCCGGCCCGGGCCGCAATGACCGCAACGTCGTCGGCTACCCGCTGGGTCCGGTGTACGCGGCGAAGGCCGGCGGCTTCTTCTTCATCGTGTTCGGCGTGCTGGCCGCCATCGCTGCTGCCTTCACGATCAACCCGATTTGGAACTACGGTCCCTATGACCCGTCGCCGGTGTCGGCCGGTACCCAGCCTGACTGGTACATCGGCTGGGTGGACGGTGCCCTGCGCCTCATGCCGGGTGTGCTTGGCGACATCAACGGCTACCGCCAGCACTTCGAGTTCGTGCTCTTCGGGCAGACGCTGTCCCTGAACATCCTGCTTCCGGCCCTGGTTCCCGCGGGCATCGTATTCACAGTCCTGTTCATCTACCCCTGGGTGGAGCGCTGGATCACGAAGGATGACCGCGAGCACCACGTGCTCGATCGCCCGAGGAATGCGCCGACGCGAACCGCGATCGGCATGGCCGGGTTCACGTTCTACTGCGTCATGTGGGCGGCCGCCAGCTCCGACCTGATCGCAACGCACTTCCACGTGTCGTTGAACGATGTGACGTACTGGCTGCGTGCGCTCTTCTTCGTGGGTCCGATCATCGCCTTCGTCGTGACGAAGCGCATCGCTCTGGGCCTTCAGCGGAAGGACCGCGAGATCGCGCTCCATGGCCGCGAGACTGGACGCATCGTCCGACTCCCCCACGGCGAGTTCATCGAAGTCCACGCCCCGCTCGATGAGTACAAGCGCTACCGGCTTGTGGCCTTCGACTCCCCCGGAGTGCTGCCGGCGCAGCCGAACGGGAAGGGTGTTGTGGACCGCAAGGAACGCCGTCGCGCGAAGCTGTCGAAGTGGTACTTCGAGGATCGTGTTGCCCCGGTGAGCGTTGCCGAGCTCGAGGCGGCACACGGTCACGGTCATCACGAGGCCATCGAGGCCGCGCCGACGTCTGCCGGTCACTGATCAGGCTGGCAAACGCAGACAGAGAGGCCCCGCAGCGGAAAAACGCTGCGGGGCCTCTCTGTCTCTGTGAAGCTCTGTGCTTGCTTGGAAGGAGCCCTGAGAGCCGCGTGGAGCCGCTCTCCTAGCCCGTGAAGCGCTTGGTCGAGTAGGAACGCGGGGTGCGCGCTCCGGGACGCTGGAGAGGCACCCACAGCTTGTAGCGGTCGGCTCGGTAATACGAGACCGAATAGTCGACCATGGCTTTGGCCACGTAGGCGTGCCGCTGGATCTTGAGAAGCGGTGATCCCATGTCCACCTTGAGGAGGCGCGCGATCGAAGGGGATGCCGCTGTAGCCTCGATCATGTCCTCGCCCCACTCCATGACGAGACCGTAGCGTTCGCTGAGGACCTGATAGAGCGAGGTAGGCGGCGGTCCGTCGGTGAATCCCGGGACGCGATGGGCCACGATGTAGTTCTCATCCACGCTCATGGGCTCCTGGTCGGCGAGGAGCAGTCGCCGGAACCTGACAACGGCCGTCCCCTCCTCCACTTGCAGTTCACGGGCGAGGTGGGCCGAGGCGCCGATCTCCTCGAAGCTGAGCACTTTCGCGTCGGGCACCATCCCCCGCCGCTGCATCTCCTCGCTGTACGAGGTCAGTTTCATCTGGAGATCCAGTTTGGGGCGGCTCACGAACGTTCCGAGCCCCACGATGCGGTCCAGTACCCCCTCGGCGACGAGGGCGTCAATCGACTGGCGGACCGTCATGCGAGCCAAGCCGAACCGGTGCGCGAGATCCCGTTCGGACGGCAGAGGTGCGCCGGGGGTCAACTTTGTCTGAATGTGTTCCCGCAGCAGCTCACGGAGCTGCACATACATTGCCGTCTTCGAGGTCCGGTCGAGCTTCCCGACGATGCTGTCGGCGTCTTCCACTCGTGTGCCTCCTGATCCAGTGCTACCTATTGAAGGCTACACGTTTTCGCACGTCAGGCTCTGGCCCGGAATGCGCCAAGGGCCCGGCATCGTGACGATGCCGGGCCCTTGGCGGGACGCTTGGTTGGACCTCAGTGCGCGTGGTCTCCACGGCTGTACTCGAAGACCCAGCCGACGAGGGCGACGATGCCGATGCCCGCGCCGATGAAGAAGATCCACCAGCCGACTGCGATGCCGAGGACCGCGGTGGCAGCAGCGGTGCCCAGCACGAGCGGCCACCAGCTCCAGGGGCTGAAGTGGCCCTGCTCGCCGGCGCCCTCGTGGATCTCGGCGTCCTCACGATCCTCAGGACGGGCTCCCACGCGACGAGCGGTGACGCCGAGGTACGAACCGATCATGCCAGCCAGGCCGCCCACGAGGAGCATGCCCATGATGCCGACCCACTCCGACCAGTGGGTGAGGAACCCATAGACGATGGCCACCGGGATGAAGAAGAAGACTCCGGTTCCGAAGAGCCAGGATTCGATTTTCACTTAGTGGGTTTCCTTACGGTCGGCGGTGACTGCTGCGGCTGCCTGAGAGTGCTGCACGATGCCGGCCACCGAGAGCTCCGGGTGGTGGAGGTCAAGCGCGGGCCGCTCCGAACGGATGCGGGGCAGCGACGTGAAGTTGTGGCGCGGCGGCGGGCAGGACGTGGCCCACTCGAGTGAGGCGCCGAAGCCCCACGGATCGTCGACCAGAACTCGCTTGCCGCTCCGAGCCGTGATGTAGACGTTCCAGAAGAACGGGATCAGCGACGCACCGAGGATGAACGAGGAGATCGTCGAGAACTGGTTCATCCAGGTGAAGCCATCCTGCGGCAGGTAGTCCGCGTAGCGGCGCGGCATGCCCATGACGCCCAGCCAGTGCTGGATGAGGAACGTGCCGTGGAAGCCCACGAGGAGCATCCAGAAGTGGATCTTGCCGAGGCGCTCGTTCAGCATCTTGCCTGTCCACTTGGGCCACCAGAAGTAGAAGCCCGCGAACATGGCGAACACGACGGTGCCGAAGACGACGTAGTGGAAGTGGGCAACCACGAAGTACGTGTCCGAGACGTGGAAGTCGAGCGGAGGCGAGGCCAGGATGATGCCGGTCAGGCCGCCGAAGAGGAAGGTGATGAGGAAGCCGAGGCTCCACAGCATGGGGGTCTCGAAGGTGAGCGAGCCCCGCCACATCGTTCCGATCCAGTTGAAGAACTTCACGCCGGTCGGGACGGCGATGAGCATCGTCATGAACGAGAAGAACGGAAGGAGCACCGCGCCCGTGACGTACATGTGGTGGGCCCACACGGTGACCGAAAGGGCCGCGATGGCGATCGTCGCGAAGACGAGGCCCTTGTAGCCGAAGATCGGCTTGCGGCTGAAGACCGGGAAGATCTCCGACACGATGCCGAAGAACGGCAGCGCGATGATGTACACCTCTGGGTGGCCGAAGAACCAGAAGAGGTGCTGCCAGAGGACGGCGCCGCCGTTCTCAGGATCGAAGATGTGTGCACCGAAGCGGCGGTCGGCGCCGAGGCCGAAGAGGGCGGCGGCGAGCGGCGGGAACGCCATGAGGACGAGGATCGACGTGATCAGGGCGTTCCACGTGAAGATCGGCATGCGCCACATGGTCATACCCGGCGCGCGCATGCAGATGATCGTGGTGATGAAGTTGACGGCACCGAGAATTGTGCCGAAACCGGAGAGGCCCAGTCCGAAGACCCAGAGGTCTCCGCCCACACCGGGCGTGAATGTGGTGTTCGAGAGGGGCGCGTAGGCGAACCATCCGAAGGATGCAGCACCCTGCGGGGTGATGAAGCCGGCCGTGGCGATGGTCGAGCCGAACAGGAAGAACCAGAATGCGAGGGCGTTCAGTCGGGGGAAGGCAACGTCCGGTGCGCCGATCTGGAGCGGCATGATGACGTTCGTGAAGCCGGCGAAGAGCGGCGTCGCGAACATCAGGAGCATGACCGTGCCGTGCATCGTGAAGAGCTGGTTGTACTGCTCTTTGGTCTGCAGGATCTGCATGCCGGGCTCGAAGAGCTCGGCACGGATCAGCAGCGCCATGACGCCGCCCAGGCAGAAGAACACGAACGAAGCGATCAGGTACATGTACCCGATGGTCTTGTGGTCGGTCGAGGTGATCCAGTTGACGACGATGCGCCCCTTGGACCTCGGCACGACCGGTGCGTTGATGGCCCCGGCTGTGGGCGACTGTGTATAGGTAGCCACGTTATTCCCTACTTCTGGATCAGATCCGGGTTGCGGTCATACTGGGCGTCGAGAAGCCCCTTCGGCAGGCCCGCGAGGTGCGCCTGGAATTCTGCCTCGGAGACAACCTTCACGCGGAACAGCATCTCCGAGTGGTATTCGCCGCAGAGCTCGGCGCACTTGCCCTCGTACGTGCCTTCCTTCTGCGGAGTGAAGTACATGGTGTTCGGGTGGCCCGGAATCATGTCCCGCTTCTGGAGGAAGGCGGGCACCCAGAACGAGTGGATGACGTCACGGGACGTCAGCTCGACCGTCACGCTCTTGTTGACGGGGAGGTACAGCGTCGGGAGGTTGTTCAGGTCGATGGGCGTGCCGTTGAGGTGGGCCTGAGTGCCGGCCTCGTAGGCGTTCTCCTTGACGATCCCGCCCTGCTTGTAGTTGAAGTCCCAGGACCACTGCTTGCCGACCACGTTGATGGTGACGTCCGGGTTCGCGTTGGGATTGTCGATCGCGCGCTGGTCGCGGTCCGTGAAGTAGAAGAAGACCACGACGAGGAAGAGCGGGATGGCCGTGTAGAAGATCTCGAGCGGCAGGTTGTAGCTCGTCTGCCGGGGGAAGCCCACGGTGCCCTTGCGGCGGCGGTAGGCCACGATGCACCACAGGATCAGGCCCCACGTCACCGCACCGACGGTCATTGCCGCGATCCACGAGTTGACCCAGAGGTCGGTGATCATTCCCGTGTTGCTCGTCGTGTCCCGCGACCCCGGCAGCCAGCCGTTCTGCACCTGACTTGTACATCCAGACAGTGCAAGCGCTCCTGCAACGGCAACTGCAGCTACCGCGATATTCCGAGTGCGCTGGCTGCTGGTTCGGTTCTGCGACCTCACAGACGGCCCTTCCTCTTGATGCGTCGGCCGGGCTCTCACGTCCACGGTTCTCCCGCAGAAATCCGCGCCCCGGCGGCATAGTTTTACTACTCGGTGTAGAGCTTACAGCTAACCCAAAGGAATCGCCCACATGTGGCCACAGCACGTCGGCCGTGCCTTCCGGCCCTCGAATGAGGGGCACGGAAGACACGGCCGACGTGGGGCGGAAGACCCGTCAGTGGAACGAGTCTCCGCACGCGCACGAACCCTGCGCGTTGGGGTTGTCGATGGTGAAGCCCTGCTTCGAGATGGTGTCTTCGAAGTCGATGGTGGCGCCAGCCAGATACGGCACGCTCATCTTGTCCACGACCACCTCGACGCCGTCGAAATCGCGCACGGCGTCCCCGTCCAAGAGGCGCTCGTCGAAGTAGAGCTGGTAGATGAGGCCGGAGCAGCCGCCGGGCTGGACAGCGACGCGCAGGCGGAGGTCCATGCGGCCTTCCTGCTCGAGCAGGCTGCGGACCTTGCCGGCCGCGACGTCGGTGAGGGTCACCTCGTGGGTGCCGAGGGCCTCGGTGGACTCGTTGGTTGCAGTGCTCATTCCATAACCTTCCCTCCACGGCCCGCGCCGCTGAGTGCTGTTGGGCGACCGCACCGCGGCCACCCCTCGTTCCATGCTAAGGCGACCCCCGTCGTGGACGCTAACGTTCCGTCATCGACAGCCCGGCCAGCATGAGGGCTTCCGCCACGATGGCCCGTCTGAACTCGTCGACGTGCACCGACTCGTTCGAGCTGTGCGCGCGCGTGTCCGGATCCTCGACGCCGGTGATCAGGACCTCCGCCTCGGGGAATACCGCCTTCAAATGTGCAACAAACGGAATGGAGCCTCCCATTCCCATCTGCACGGGTTCGGTCTGCCACGCGGCGCGCAGGGCATCGAGGGCCAGCCGGGCAGCGGGACTGGAGGTGTCTGCGAGATACGGGTTGCCGCTCTCCCCCGGCGCGAAGTCCACGCGGGCGCCGAAGGGAGTGTGTGCCTCGACATGGCGCCGGACCGCTTCCATGGCGGCGGCCGGGTTCTGCCCCGGAGCGATGCGCAGGCTGAACTTCGCCCTCGCCGTCGGGTGGATCGTGTTGGACGAGACGGCGATCGCGGGCACGTCCATGCCGATGATGGAGAGGGCCGGACGAGACCAGAGACGTGCGGCGATGCTGCCGCTCCCGGCGAGCTGGACGCCGTCGAGCATGCCCGCGTCCGCGCGGAACTGCTCCTCGGGATAGTCCACGGCGGGGTCGTCCCCGACGACCAGTCCCTGCACGGCGACGTTGCCCTCGTCGTCGTGGAAGGTCGAAATGAGGCGCGCGAGGAGCGTGGGAGCATCCAGGATCGGTCCTCCATACACCCCGGAGTGCAGGGCGTGGTCGAGGATCGTGAGGGTGATCGTGCCGTCGACGAGCCCGCGGAGGCTGGTTGTCAGCGCCGGAACGCCGATCGCCCAGTTTCCGGAGTCTGCTACCACAATCACGTCGGAGGCGAGCTGCTCCCGATAGGTTTCCAGGAATGTGCGGAAGCTCGGTGAGCCAGCTTCCTCCTCGCCCTCGATGAAGAGCGTCACGCCGACCCCGTCCGCCTCTCCGAGGACCTCGCGGAGCGCCCGCCACGCGGCGAAGTGGACCACCAGGCCGGCCTTGTCGTCGGCCGCTCCCCTGCCGTAGAGCCGGCCGTCCCGGACGACTGGTTCGAAGGGGGCGGACTCCCAGAGCGTGGCGTCTCCGGGGGGCTGAACGTCGTGGTGGGCGTAGAGCAGGACCGTGGGCTTGCCCGGCGCCGCTGGATGGCGGGCGACGACGGCGGGTCCCCCGGGCGCGCCGTCGGGTCGCGGGGCCCTCAGGATCTGGACGTCGTCGAAGCCGGACGCCTGCGCCAGCGCGGAGACGGCATGTGCGCTTCGCTCGAGCTCCTCAGGAGGGAACGCCTCCCACGCGATTCCCGGGATCGCAACCAGAGTGGCAAGGTCCCCCAGCGTGTCGTGGAAGCGGCGGTCCACAGCAGACTGGAGGCGCTCGGCGAGATCGGACTCGACGGGGGGGAGTTCTGAAATCATGGCTTCACAGTACAAGCCGGCGCGGAGGGCGACAATGGCGCAGCGAGGCGATCGGTTCGGGACCGATGCGCAGGCCGGTTGGCTATCCTTGAGTGGTGTTTGGACGAAAGAACGAGCCCGCGGCCGAGAGCGCCGGGCAGCCTGAGGAGCAGCCGACTTCCCCCCTTGTCGGCAAGGGAGCGCCGACCCCACGGCGCAAGGACCAGGAGGCGGCCCGCCGTCGTCCTCTCGTCCCCACGGACCGCAAGGCGTCGAAGGCAGCGGAGCGCCAGGCTGCCGCGGACGAGCGGGCTCGGGTGCGGCGCGCACTCGAGACCGGCGACGAGCGGCACCTCCCCTTCAAGGACCGGGGCCCGCAGAAGCGCTTTGCCCGAGACGTCGTCGATGCCCGCTTCAACGTCGGCGAGTACCTCATGTTCGCTGCGCTCGTGTTCGTGGTCATCTCGTTCGTCGTCCCGCAGGTCAGCGACGCGCAGGTCTATATCCTCGCGGCGTTCTGGATCGTCTTCATCCTCGTCATCCTCGACACGTTCTGGCTGTCCCGCCAGCTCAAGAAGCGCCTGACGGCCAAGTTCGGCGAAGTGGAGCGCGGCACCGTGTGGTACGGCTCGATGCGCGCGCTCCAGTTCCGGCCGCTACGGCTGCCGAAGCCCCAGGTCAGCCGCGGGCAGTACCCGTCGTGACAAATCCGGCCGCGGCAAGCCCACGATTGACCGCGGCCGCCCAAAACGGACCCTCGTAGAGGAACGCCGTGTACCCCTGGACAAGGCTCGCCCCCGCGGCGAGCCTTTCCTGTACGTCGCCCGCGGTCTCGACGCCGCCGACGGAAATGAGGACAAGCCGATCCCCGGCAATCTCGGCGAGTCGACGCAGTACCTCCAGCGAGCGGGCCTTGAGCGGGGCGCCTGAAAGCCCGCCTGCGCCGCAGGCCTCGACCGTCTCGGAGTCGCTGACGAGCCCCTCCCGGCCGATGGTCGTGTTGGTCGCAATGATGCCCTCGAGCCCCAGATCGAGCGCAAGGCGCGCAACGCCGTCGAGATCGGCGTCCGCGAGATCCGGCGCGATCTTGACGAGGAGCGGAACGCGGCGGCCGGTGGCCGCCGTCGACTCCTCGCGCACCGCCTCGAGGAGCGGCCGGAGAGTCTCGACGCTCTGGAGCAGCCGCAGGCCCGGAGTGTTCGGGGAGCTGACGTTCACCACGAGGTAGTCGGCGTAGGGTGCGAGGGTGCGGGCGCTGATCCGGTAGTCGTCCGCCGCCTCCTCCAGTGGAACCACCTTGGTCTTCCCGATATTGACGCCGATGACGGGGCGGTGCGCGCCGTACTTCCGCTCCAGGGAGGCCCGAGCGGCGGCGAGCCGGGGAGCAACGGCGGTGGCGCCGTCGTTGTTGAATCCCATGCGGTTCACCACTGCGCGGTCCTTGATGAGCCGGAACAGGCGGGGCTTGGGGTTGCCGGGCTGCGCCTGTCCCGTGATCGTGCCGACCTCCACGTGGCCGAAGCCGAGCTCGGCGAGGGCCTCGATGCCCTTGCCCTCCTTGTCGAAGCCGGCGGCGAGCCCGAAGGGCGACGGAAATTCGACGCCGAACGCGGTGGTGCGCAACGACGGCGCCGGTGCGGTCGCGCGCTCCAGGACCTTGCCCAAGCCCGCTGCGTGCACGGCCCGGATCGCGGTGAAGCCGATCCGATGGGCGCGCTCGGCGTCCATCCACGAGAAGGCGGCACGGAAGAACAGGGGGTAGAAGCGCATGGATCAAGTGTCGCCTAGGCTCACAGGAGTCGACAAAACTGGCCTGGACCAAAGGAATGGACTTGCGATGAATGAGTGGGCCCCAGACTTTCTCGGGCCAGGTTTCGAGCAGCGTGCTTTGGCTGGCGATCCGGGCGGGACGCTTGTGCGCTTCCTTCCGAAGACGACGGCGGAGGCGGCGCCGGCGCTTGTCTACGTCCACGGCTGGAGCGACTACTTCTTCAATGCGGAACTCGCTCAGTTCACGGTTCGGCGCGGGTGGCGGTTCTACGCGCTCGATCTCCCCGAACACGGCAGGAGCATCCAACCCGGCGGCCTACCGGGGTACCTGCCATCCATCGGTCACTACCTCGCCAGCATCGATGCGGCCCTCACCGCGGTGTGCAAGGAGAGCCAAAGGCCTGTGGTGCTCATGGGGCACTCGACCGGAGGGCTCGCCGTCGCGCTCGAGGCCCAGCAGCGACCCGAGCGCCTGAGCGCTGTCGTCCTCAGCAGCCCCTGGCTCGCACCTCACGGTGGGCGGACGGCCGGGCGTGTGCTGGAACGCGTGCTCGACGGCGCGGCGCGGCGCCGTCCCGACCGGATCCTCCCGCTTCCCGCGCGCGGGTACTTCTGGCGTGCGATCGCGCGAGAGGCCGGAGGCGAGTGGGACTTGCGGTCTGACTATCGGCCTCGCACGGCGTTTCCCATTCGAGCGGGGTGGCTGCGGTCGATCCTCGCTGCCCAGCGGCAGCTGGCAAGCGGACCTTGCATCGCGGTACCCGCCCTGCTGCTCGCGGCGGCCAAGAGCGATACGGGCCTGGTATGGCGCGAGCACATGCGCACCCGCGACGCCGTGCTCTCGATCCGTCCGATGCGGCGCGCCGCCGCTGCCGTCTGCTCGTCACTCGACGAGGTGCTCGTACCCGGCGGGCTGCATGATGTCCTGCTTTCGGCCCCGGCCGTGCGGCATGAAGCCTATGAGCGGCTCGGTGCCTGGCTCGACGTCGCCTTGTCGACCGCTCCCCCGTACCGGCGGTCGCGCCGCGCGTAGATTTCGACCGCCTCCCAGAGGGTCCGTCGGTCCACGTCCGGCCACAGCGTGTCCATGAAGACCATCTCGGCATAGGCGGCCTGCCACAGCATGAAGTTGCTCAGCCGCTGCTCACCCGAGCTGCGGAGGAACAGATCGACGTCGGGCAGGTCCGGTTCGTCGAGATAGCGCTGCACCGTTTTCTCCGACACAGCGCGCGGACTCAGCCGCCCCTCGGCCACGTCACGCGCGATGGCGGCGGCAGCGTCGGCGATCTCGGCTCGCCCGCCGTAGTTGACGCACATGGTCAGGTGGCACGTCGTGTTGTCCCGAGTGAGCTCCTCGGCTTCTTCGAGCTCCTTGATCACGGAACCCCAGAGCTTGGGCCGACGACCCGCCCACCGTACGCGGACGCCCCAGGAGTTCATCGTGTCGCGCTGGCGGCGCAGCACGTCCCGGTTGAAGCCCATGAGGAAGCGGACCTCCTCGGGCGACCGCCGCCAGTTCTCGGTGGAGAAGGCGTAGACCGAGACGTACTCGATGCCGATGTCGATCGCGCCCGCCACGACATCGAGAAGCGCAGGCTCGCCGGCTTTGTGGCCCTCGATGCGCGGCAGGCCCCTCTGATTCGCCCACCGGCCGTTTCCGTCCATGACGATCGCGACGTGCCGCGGCACGAACTGGGCAGGAATCGCGGGAGGCTGGGCCCCGCTCGGATGCGGGTAGGGGGCCACTGGCTGGGACGCGCGGCGCGGTGTCACGTGGTGCTGGTCTCCTGTCGGGGATTGCTGGTCGGACTGCTCGAGGGAACGCCCTCGTCGCGTTCCACGAGCCGGAGCGAACGGACGGAACGCTCGAGATGCCACTGGACATACGCAGCCACGAGCCCTGAAGCCTCTCGGCGACTGGACTGGGCCGAAGCGTCCGCTACCCCCCAGTCGCCGGAGAGGAGGGCTGCGAGGAGGCTCACCGTCTCGGGGGCGGGGGAAGGGGAACCAGGCGGCCGGCAGTCGTGGCAGACGATGCCTCCGAGAGCAGCCGAGAACGCCGAATGCGGCCCTGGCTCGCCGCACCGAGCGCAGTCGGTGAAGCTCGGCGCCCACCCCGCCGTCGAAAGGGCCCTGAGCAGGTACGAATCGAGGATGAGATCCGGGGCGTGCGCGCCCCGGCTGAGCGCGGCAAGCCCCCCGACGAGGAGCCGATAGTGCGGAAGGGAGCCTTCGCCGTCGTTCGCTGTGAGCCGCTCCGCGGTCTCGGCCATGGCCGCAGCAGCGGTGTAGCGCGAATAGTCCGCCGCGATCTCCCGGCCATACGTGCCGCGTGCTACCGCCTGCCCGACCACCTCGAGGGAACGGCCGCGGACGAGCTGCACGTCCGCGACCATGAACGGCTCAAGCCGGGCCCCGAAACGGCTCCCCGTGCGCCGCACTCCCCGCGCCACGGCCCGCACCTGACCGTGACGCTTGGTGAGGAGGACGATGATGCGGTCGGCCTCCCCCAGCCGATAGGTGCGCAGCACGACGCCGTCGTCGCGGTAGCTCCGCGCAGCGAACGTCGATTCGGCCATGGATTAGATTCTCCCACCGTGCCCTGCCCGCCGCCTGCAAGGACCGGCGGGCAGGGCACGTTGCCTGGAGATCGCGTCAGACTCAGGCGACCTCGAGGGCGCCGTCGCGGAGCGCGCGGTTCACGGCCGAGATGACGGCCTTGAGGGCTGCGAGGCTCGTGTTCGCGTCGATGCCGACGCCCCACAGGATCCGCTCGCCGATCCCGCACTCGACATACGCAGCGGCCCGAGCGCTGCCGCCCTCAGAGAGGGCATGCTCCGTGTAGTCGAGGACGCGGACGTCGACGCCCTCGTGCGCGAAGATATCCAGCAGCGCGGCGATCGGACCGTTCCCGATGCCCGTTCGGCGCACTTGGGCCCCGTCGATCCGCAGAGTGGCCTCGAGGGTCATGCTCCCGTCCTCGCCCGTCTCCGTG
The DNA here is from genome assembly GCF_005876955.1 of Sinomonas gamaensis. Lineage (GTDB taxonomy): Bacteria > Actinomycetota > Actinomycetes > Actinomycetales > Micrococcaceae > Sinomonas > Sinomonas gamaensis. Next base: position 114,306 of record NZ_SSCL01000002.1, on the reverse strand, counting down.
CTCACCGAGGAGAGCGCATAGCGGCCCCACGCCTTGCCGCCGTCGACCGACGACGCCGGCAGGTACTCGTCGCTGAAGATCTCCCAGAGCACGCTCGGGCTGACCTCGCCGCCAGCGGTGTCCGTGTGCTCCTGGATGACCCGCGAGAACTCGATCTGGGCCCGCCGCGGGAGATCCAGATTGTGCTCGTTCTTCAGCAGGTAGGCCACGCCGCCCTTGCCGGACTGAGAATTGACCCGGATCACAGCCTCGTACGTGCGGCCGATGTCCTTCGGGTCGATCGGCAGGTACGGAACCTGCCACGTGAAGTCCTCCACCGGCACGCCGGCGGCCGCCGCGTCCCGCTCGAGCGCCTCGAGGCCCTTCTTGATCGCGTCCTGGTGCGAGCCCGAGAAGGCCGTGAAAACGAGGTCCCCGCCGTACGGGGAGCGCTCCGCCACGGGGAGCTGGTTGCAGTACTCGACCGTGCGCCGGATCTCGTCGATGTTGGAGAAGTCGATCATCGGGTCAATGCCCTGCACGAACAGATTGAGCCCCAGCGTCACGAGATCCACGTTCCCCGTGCGCTCGCCGTTGCCGAACAGGCAGCCCTCGATGCGGTCGGCCCCCGCGAGATAGCCGAGCTCCGCCGCGGCAACGCCCGTGCCCCGGTCGTTGTGCGGGTGCAGGCTCAGGATGATGCCCTCCCGCGGGTGCAGATTGCGGCTCATCCACTCGATCGAGTCGGCGTAGACGTTGGGCGTCGCCATCTCGACGGTCGCCGGCAGGTTGACGATCACCTGGCTGTCGGCCGACGCCTCGAAGATCTCGGCCACCCTGTTGCAGACCCGCGCGGCGTACTCGAGCTCGGTGCCCGTGAACGACTCGGGAGAGTACTCGTAGGTGATGTGCGTGTCCGGGATGGTCTCCTCGTACTTCTTGCACAGCAGCGCGCCCTGGACCGCGATGTCCAGGATGCCTTCCTCGTCCGAGTTGAAGACCACCCGGCGCTGCAGCACCGAGGTCGAGTTGTAGAGGTGCACGATGGCGCTCTTCGCGCCGGCGAGGGACTCATACGTCCGCTCGATGAGGTGCTCGCGCGCCTGGGTGAGGACCTGGATCGTGACGTCGTCCGGGATGTGGCCACCCTCGATCAGCTGGCGCACGAAGTCGAAGTCCGTCTGCGACGCCGAGGGGAAGCCGACCTCGATCTCCTTGTAGCCCATCTCCACGAGGAGCTTGAACATCTTCAGCTTCCGCGCCGGGCTCATCGGGTCGATCAGCGCCTGGTTGCCGTCTCGCAGGTCCACAGCGCACCAGCGGGGTGCCTTCTCGATGCGCTTGTCAGGCCACGTACGGTCCGGAAGTTCAACGGTGATCTGCTCGTGGAACGGAACGTAGCGGTGGACGGGCATGCCCGAGGGCTTCTGTGCATTGCGCATGGTTTTACTGTAGGCCTTTCTCAAAAGCTGGGATCCACTGCGGCCGGGCGTGAGAAAACTCCGCGGCGGGGATCCGGCCTAGCCGGTCCGGAATGGTCCGTCCGTCAGCTACAGGGCCCCGCCACGGCAGCTAAGAAGGAGAAGGCGCTGCGCGTGTGGCACATCGCCACCATAGCATGCGGCCCGGGACGCACGACGGCGGTACCCGCCTCAGACCCCTCGCCGCGCCTAAGATGAAGCCACCCGAGCATGCCGAGGAGGCACCATGACCGAGAGCACCACTGCGCCATCCGGCGTGGACCGTGAGTACTTCGACGACAGCGTGCGCCCCCAAGACGACCTCTATCGGCACGTCAATGGCGCGTGGCTCCGCGAGACCGAGATCCCGTCCGACCGGGCGCTCGTCGGGACGTTCGTGCAGCTGCGGGATCGGGCCGAGGAGGACGTGCGCGCCCTCATCGGGGATCTCGCCGAGACCGAGCACCCGGCCGGTTCCGACGAGGAGAAGATCGGCGCGATGTACCGGTCCTTCATGGATGAAGAGCGCGCCGCCCAGCTGGGCGCTCAGCCGCTCCGGGACCTGCTTGCCGAGGTGGATGGGATTGCCGATGCGGAAGGGCTCGTGCGCACGTCGGCTCGACTCGCTCGGGGCGGCAGCGAGGGCCTCTTCGGCTACTACGCTGCGCCCGACGCCGGGAACCCGGAGCGCGTGCTGCTTTATGTCTCCCAAGGCGGATTGGGGCTGCCGGACGAGTCGTACTACCGCGAAGAGCGGTTTGCCGAGGTCCGGGACGCCTATGCGACCTATCTGACGGACGTCTTCACCCTCATAGGTTCCGCCGACCCTGCTGAAGACGCCGCCGCCGTCGTCCGCCTCGAGACGCGGCTCGCCGGCCTGCACTGGGACCGCGTAACCCTTCGGGACCCCCAGAAGACCTACAACCTGTACACCCACGAGCAAGCCGAAGCCGTATTCCCGCATTTCGCCGCCTGGGGCGAGGAGACCGGGGTGACGGAGACCGCGCGAGCCGAGCTCGTCGTCGGCAATCCCGGTTTCCTCTCCGGCGTCGGCCCTCTCTTGGCCGAGGTCCCGCTCGAGGATTGGAAGCGCTGGCTCACCGCTCACGTGGTGTCGGCGTCGGCGCCGTTCCTCTCCCCCGAATTCGTGGACCGGCATTTCGCGTTCTACGGGACCGTGCTCAGCGGAACCCCCGAGAACAAGGAGCGCTGGAAGCGTGGGGTGGCCACGGTCGAGAACGGGCTCGGCATGGCGGTGGGGCGCCTGTACGTCGAGCGCCACTTCCCCGCCGAGCACAAGGAGTCGATGCAGGCCCTCGTAGCCGACCTCGTCGAGGCGTACCGCCAGAGCATCTCGGTGCTGCCGTGGATGAGCCCCGAAACCCGAGAGCGCGCTCTCGAGAAGCTCGCCGCCTTCAGGTCCAAGATCGGCTATCCGGACGAGTGGATTGACTTCTCTGGCGTGGAGATCCGCGAAGATGACCTTCTGGGGAATGTGCGGCGTGCCCACGCAGGGGAGCTCGACCGGCTCCTCGACGAGATTGGCAAGCCCGTGGATCGAATCAAGTGGCTTATGACGCCGCAGACGGTGAACGCGTACTATCACCCGCTCATGAACGAGATCGTCTTCCCCGCAGCGATCCTCCAGCCGCCGTTCTACCACCCGGACGCTGATCCCGCGGTGAACTACGGGGGAATTGGCGCTGTGATCGGCCACGAGATCGGTCACGGCTTCGATGACCAAGGCTCGCAGTTCGACGGTACCGGCGCCCTGCGCAATTGGTGGACCGACGATGACCGGCAGGCCTTCGAGGCGCTCACCGCGCGCCTCGTCGAGCAGTTCGAAGTCCTCTCCCCCGCCGAGGCGCCCGGCCACACGGTGAACGGACGACTCACCCTCGGCGAGAACATCGGGGACCTGGGCGGGCTCGGAATTGCCTTCAAGGCGTACCGACTACACCTCGGCGACACCGAGGCACCCGTGATCGACGGCCTCACGGGAGACCAGCGCTTCTTCATCTCGTGGGCCACGGTGTGGCGGCAGGTCTGCCGGTCGGAGGAAGCGATCCGACGTCTCGCGATCGACCCGCACTCGCCCAACGAGTTCCGCACCAACACCATCGCCCGGAACTTGACCGCGTTCCATGAAGCGTTCGGCGTCTCCGACGGGGACGGCATGTGGCTGGCGCCCGAGGATCGCGTCGAGATCTGGTAATCACCTCAGTCAGCAGCAAAGGGCCCCGGTTTCCTTCGGGAAGGCGAAGGAAACCGGGGCCCTTTCTGTACCCGTGGTGCTGATGGGGCGTGGTAGCTGTACCCGAAAACTACTGGCCGAAGGCTGCCTGGCAGGTGTTGTCAGCAGCGGTCTGCGAGACGACCGTATCGGGGAGCTTCGGCGTGTAGTGGGTTCCGCTCGTGAAGTCCTGCCCGGCATAGACCTGCACGCCGCTGATGGCCGCGGCCTGGACCTGCCCTTCAGGGATGCCGAGCGAGGCGGCAACGTCCTTGGCGACATCCTGGAAGTTCGGGCCGTAGTAGACGTTCGTCGTGGCGACGGGCGGCGCCGCGAATGCGGTCGTCTTCGTGAAGCCTTGGTCCTTCAGGAACGTGGCGAGGGCCGTAGCCTGCGCTGCAACACCCGTTCCGTTCGCCACGGCAACGGACTGGAGGGCCTTGTTGTACGCCGGCGCGGCGGCCGTGGGAGCAGCGGACGACGGCGTAGCCCCGGCCGTGCTGGATGCGCTCGCCGGTGCGCTGGACGGCGGTGCGGTCAGGTCGCGATTCGCCCTGAGCGCTTCGAAGAGCGCGCCGGCGTCGGGCTGCTTGACCTGAACGCGGTTGGGATCCTCCGTGAAGGGCTCCCAGGGCACGGTGACGAACGCGACCTTCGAGAGGTCCACGGAACGCAGCCGGGTGGCGATCGTGATCATCGACTGAGGATTGGCCAAGCCCGAGTCGACCGTGAGGTTCTTGGTGATCGTGTCCGCAATGCTCAGGAGCTTGGGAACGTCCGTGAGCGTTCCGTCCGACTTGACCTTGCGGGCGAGCGAGGCGAGGAACTCCTGCTGCGACTTGATCCTCGAAAGATCGCTTCCGTCGCCCACCCCGTGGCGGCTGCGAAGGAAGGAGAGGGCCATCTCGCCCTGGATCGTGGAGGTCCCGGCGGGCAGCTTGAGGCCCGACATCGGATCGTCAATGGGGGCCGTCACGCAGACCTGGACGCCGCCGATCGTGTTCGAGAGGTCCTTGACCGCGTTGAAGTCGGCGACCATGAAGTGATCGATCTGGAGCCCGGTCAGCTTGTTCACGGTGTCCACGGTGCAGCCCGGCCCGGCTTCCTTCATTGCCGCATTGATCTGGCCAATCGGCTGAGCTGGATAGTCCTTCCCGGTCTGCGGGTCATGACACGCCGGAATCGGCACCATGAGGTCGCGCGGGAAGCTGGTCATCGAGACGACCTTGTTGTCCGCCGAGATGTTCATGAGGATCATGACGTCCGAGTTGCCGTACCCGGAGCTGTCGTCCTGGGAGCCGTAGGCGGCATCGGCGCCGGCCCGCGTGTCCGTTCCGATGATGAGGATCTGGAGGGGGTCGGTCGCGTCGTTGCTCGCATCGGCTTTCGCGTTGCCTGCGCTGAGCGGAGCCTCGTGGATATTGTTCTGGAGGCGCCACGTCCAGTACCCGGCAAAAGCAATGGCTCCGACGAGCCCGAGGGCGACGATGCCGCCGAGGATCTTGACCCACAGGGGTACTTTGCGGCGCGTCCGGGCATGACGCGGGGCGGGCCCTGATGTGACCAAGTGGATCCTCCGGTAGAAAATGCTTCTTTCCAGTTTACAGAAGCACCTGAGCGGAGGCTGTGATGGCTCAGAAGCCCAATCGCCCGAGCTGCTTCGGATCGCGCTGCCAGTCCTTGGCCACCTTCACGTGGAGGTCCAGATAGATCCGGGTCCCGAGCAGCCCTTCGATCCCCTTCCGCGCCCGCGACCCGACGTCGCGCAGCCGCTCGCCGCCTCGGCCGATGATGATCGCCTTCTGCGACGGGCGCTCCACGTAGAGGTTCACCCGCACGTCGAGGAGGGGATTGTCCTCGGGCCGGCCCTCCCGCGGGACGATCTCGTCGACCACTACGGCGAGCGAGTGCGGCAGCTCGTCGCGCACTCCCTCGAGGGCAGCCTCGCGCACGAGTTCGGCCACCATCACGGCCTCCGGCTCATCCGTGAGCTCCCCATCCGGATAGAGGGGCGGCGAGGGCGGCATGTGCGAAATGAGGACGTCCGCCACCGTCTCGACCTGGAAGCCGTCCTTCGCGGAGACCGGAACGATGTCCGCGAAACCGTCCCCGCCGAGGACCTCCCGTCCTAGCTCTGTGACCGCGAGGAGTTGCTGCGCGAGCGCTCCGCGGTCCACGAGGTCCGCCTTCGTGACCAGGGCCACGACCGGCTTGCGGCCGACTGCGGCGAGCTGGTTCGCGATGAAGCGGTCACCGGGGCCGATGCGTTCGTTGGCCGGCAGGCAGAACCCGATCGCGTCCACTTCGGAGAGGGTCTCGGCGACGAGGTCATTGAGCCGCTGCCCGAGGAGGGTGCGAGGCCGGTGGAGGCCCGGCGTGTCCACGAGGATGAGCTGGGCATCCGCGCGGTGCACGATGCCGCGGATCGTGTGCCGCGTGGTCTGGGGCTTCGCCGACGTGATGGCAACCTTCTGGCCCACGAGGGCGTTCGTGAGCGTCGACTTTCCCGCATTCGGGCGGCCGACGAGGACCACAAATCCAGCCCGGAAGCCGCCGTCGTCCGCTGCCTCCGCCTGCTGCCCGCGCGCGGTGCGCCCCCTGTGCTCAGCCATGCTGCCTCCCTGTTGCTTCGCTGTCATGGCGGCCGGCTTCGCCCGCCCACTGGTCTTCTTCGGAGCCCGCCGGTTCGGCGCGCCGGACGAGGAGGTGGCTCACCCGCTTGCGGCGGCCTTCGAGGCGCTCCGCGGTCAGCCGGATGCCGTCGACCTCCGCCGTACTGCCCACGATCGGAACCCTCCCGATCGCCTTGGCCAGGAGTCCCCCGGCGGTATCGACCTCGTCGTCCTCGATGTCCTCGTCGAACAGTTCGCCCAGATCATCGAGGCTCATCCGGGCTTGAATGCGGTAGACGCCCGGCTCGACCTCAACTGACTCGACATCGTCTTCGTCGTATTCGTCCGCGATCTCCCCCACCAGCTCTTCGATGAGGTCCTCGAGGGTGACGAGCCCCGCGACGCCGCCGTATTCGTCGACGACGATGGCCAGGTGCGTCGACTCTCGCTGGAGTTCCTTGAGCAGTTCGCTGACGGGCTTCGATTCCGGGACGAAGCGCGGCTCGCGGACGTGCAGTTCGACGGGCTCGCCGACGGCCTCGGGCGCCTCGTGGAGTCTCGCGGCGACGTCCTTCAGATAGAGGATGCCCCGCACATCGTCGAGATTCTCGACGTAGACCGGTAGGCGCGAACAGCCTGACCGCAGGAAGAGGGACATCGCCTGCCGGAGGGTCGAACCGGCCTCGATGCCGATGACGTCCGTCCGCGGCACCATGACGGCGCGCACGAGGGTCTCCCCCAGTTCGAAGACAGACTGCAGGAGCTCGGCCTGCGCGTCCTCGAAATCCTCGGAATCGCTCGCACGCTCCACGAATTCGCGCAGCTCGTCCGTGGAGTAGATCGCGTCTTCTTCGTTGGGGTCCGTGCCGGTCGCGGCCGAGCCGATCGAGACGAGCCATCCCGGGATGGGGCCGAGGATCCGCCGAAGCCAGGAGGTCAGCGGCGCCGTCCACGCTGCGACCGCGAGGGCATGCCTCCGCCCGAGCTGGCGGGGAGACACTCCGACCAGCAGGAAGCCGATGAGGGCCATGACGATGGTGGCCGCGAGCCCGGCAAGCCAGATGTTCTCCAGCCAGCTCAGCATCAGGACGGCGACCGCCACGGCCGAAGCGGTCTCAAACCAGATGCGCCAGAAGCGCAGGGCACGCACATGGGGAATCGGGGTCGCGAGCACCGTCGCGAGGGCCTTCGCGTGGCCTTCCTCGATGCGTTCCTCGGCCTCGTGGCGCGGCAGGAACGCGAGGGCGGCCTCAACCGCCGTCAGGAGTGCAGCAAGCGCCGTGAACGCCAGCGCCATGGCCAGCAGGACGGCGACGGTCACGCCATCGTCTCCTTCGGGGCGGGGCGGCCGAGGAACTCGGTGAGCAGCTCGCGCTGCAGGCCGAACATCTCCTCGCGCTCCTCGGGTTCGGCATGGTCGAAGCCCAACAGATGGAGGACCCCGTGCGTGGCGAGCAGGAGCATCTCGTCGTCCGTCGAGTGGCCGCCGCGTGCGGCCTGCGCGGTCGCCACCTGAGGACAGATCGCAATGTCCCCGAGCATTCCCTGAGGCGTGGGGCGCCCCGGGGTGCCGGGCGTCAGCTCGTCCATGGGAACGGAGAGCACGTCCGTCGGCCCCGGCTCGTCCATGAGCTCGAGGTGGAGGCGTTCCATCGCAGCTTCATCGACGAGGAGGATCGAGAGTTCGGTCTGTGGATGCAGCCAGAGGCGATCGAAGATGAACCGTCCCAATCGGACGAGGGCCTCCTCGTCGACCGCGATACCGGACTCGTTGTTGACTTCGATGCTCACGGCTCAAGCTTAGACGCCGGGGATCGCTCGGCACCTGCCGACCGCCGCTGGCGGTCGGAGTGCTGCCGGGCGCGCTCCGCCTTCGCCCGCTGCCGGTCGTCCCACCGCCCATACGCGTCGACGATGTCGGACACGAGCCGATGCCGAACTACGTCCGTGGCGTCCAGAACGGAGAAGCTGACGTCCTCGATGCCATCGAGGATCTCCTGGACGATGCGAAGCCCGGAGGATGTTCCAGACGGCAGGTCCACCTGCGTGACGTCTCCCGTGACCACCATCTTCGAGCCGAAGCCGAGTCGGGTGAGGAACATCTTCATCTGCTCCGGCGTGGTGTTCTGAGCCTCGTCGAGGATGATGAACGCGTCGTTGAGCGTCCGCCCGCGCATGTAGGCCAGAGGCGCGACCTCGATCGTGCCCGCCGCCATGAGGCGCGGGATCGATTCCGGGTCGATCATGTCGTGCAGCGCGTCGTAGAGCGGACGCAGGTAGGGATCGATCTTGTCGTTGAGGGTCCCCGGGAGGAACCCGAGCCGCTCCCCCGCCTCGACGGCCGGGCGCGTCAGGATGATCCGGCTCACATCCTTGTGCTGGAGGGCCTGGACTGCCTTGGCCATCGCCAGATAGGTCTTGCCGGTGCCTGCCGGGCCGATACCGAAGATCACGGTGTTCGCGTCGATGGCGTCCACGTAGTCCTTCTGGTTCGCGGTCTTCGGCCGGATCGTGCGGCCGCGGCTTGTCAAGATGTTGTGGGTCAGAACGTCCGACGGGCTCGTGACCGTCTGCTCGCGCAGCATGGCCACGAGCTGCGCAAGGGAGGCTGGGGTGACGGGGGTTCCGCGCTCGGCGAGGGCCGCGACTTCTTCGAAGAGGCGCTTGATGTTGGGAGCCTCCGCCGGCGGCCCGACGATCGTCAGTTCATTGCCGCGGACGTGGATCGATACCGAGGGGAACTGCTCTTCTACGTACCGGAGGGCCTCATCGCGGGGGCCGAGGATGTGGACCATGTCATCCCCTGACGCGAAGCGGATGACTTCTGTCCGGGTGGTGGGCGTCGTGTGCGGGAACTCCGCTGTCAAAGGCCTTTTCTCTCCTCGATCGGTGCGTGTCGGTCCATGCTAACGCTAGGTATCGATCCCGCATCACTTGGGCCACGAACATGCTCTGGCCGGCGTTGAGGCCGACCTGCTGTGTCAAGCTGGATCAGTCCGGGGAGGCGCTGGCAGGGGGCCACGCGCACCCCTGCCTTCTGGGCATCTGCGCGATGCCCTTGCGACCAGCACGGAGGACTCCATGACCGCTAGACGACCGAGCCGGAAGCCGCTCAGGCTCCGCGCCCTCGGCGTCGTCGCCGTCGTCGGAATGCTGTTCCTTTCGGGCTGCACGGCGAGCGGGCAGCCGCAGCCCACCATCGCTGCCGGAGCCTCACCGGGAATCTCGGGGCAGGGAGCGACCGCGAGCGTGCCCCTCGAGACCTCGCAGACCTCGACGAAGTCGCCCGTGTATTGGCTCGGCAGGGCCCGAGACGGTGTCTACCTCTACCGCGAGTTCAGAGACGCGAGCGGCAACGAGAACCCCGTGGCCAAGGCCCTGCGCCTCATGATGTCTGTCAAGCCGCTCGATCAGAACCTCTTCACGCCGTGGCAGGCGCCCAAGAAGCTCGCGGCGTCGATCTCGGGGCGCAACGTCATCACTGTGGATGTCTCCTCTGACGCCTTCAACAGCAGCGTCGACGAGCAGACGGCGCAGCTCGCCGTCCAGCAGCTGGTCTACACGGCAACCGCCGCGGCAGCCAGCGCGGGCGTGATCGACACCGGGCAGCCGGTCCAAGTCATGCTCCTGGTGGATGGGCGCACCGACCAGCTGGCGTTCAACCGCGTCCAGCTCGGGCAGCTCATGCAGCGCGACCCGTCGATGGTAGCGCCCATGTGGATCATCGATCCTCAGGCCGGGACCACCTCTGCCCACGGTCAGCTGGCCGTGTACGGGCGCACGACGACGCCCGGCGAGCAGGTGTTCTGGCAGGTTTCCCGCGCGGAGGTCAAGGGCGAGAAGGCTGCGCCGCTCGCCAGCGGCCACGTCGACGCCGCCGGGGCCGGGCCAACCCAGGGCCAGTTCCGCTTCTCCGTCAACCTGCCCGCGGGCAAGTACGTGCTGCGCGTCTTCCCGAGCGACCCGGGCACGGGCGACGCGTCCGCCTCGGCCTGGGACTCCAAGGACGTCACGGTCGGGCCCTGAGGCGCGACTCCTCCCGCCAGCGACCCCGTCAGGGCCTGGCCGGCCAGCGTCCCAGACGATCGCCCGCGATGGCGAGAGCCGCAGGCCCGGCGGTCGATGAGCGAAGGACGTGGGGGGCAAGCAGCGCCAGCCGTGCGCCGGCAACCACGAAGCGGTCCAGTTCGGCGGGCGAGATTCCGCCTTCAGGGCCGACGACGAAGAGCACCTCGCCATCTCCGTCAGGCGCAGTCTCAGAGAAGGCGTCCAGCAACGCGCCGAGTGGTTCCTCCGCATCCTCATGGAGAACCACAGCCAGAGCCGCCCGGTTCATCCGTGCGGCGAGGGCAGCGCCGTCGTGCACTTCTTCGACCACAGGGAGCCACGCGCGGCGGGATTGCTTCGCGGCAGCCCCGACCACGGTGCGCCACTTGCCGAGCGACTTCGCAGCGCGGTCGCCCTTCCAACGGACGATGGATCGTTCCGCCTGCCAGGGGATGATGCCGTCGACCCCGAGTTCCGTGGCGGCCTCGGCGGCCAACTCGTCGCGGTCGCCCTTGGCGAGGGCCTGGACGAGCACGAGCCGGTAGGGCGGCCGAGGCTCGCGCTCAACCGAGTCGAGGACGACGGCGAGCACGTCGCCTTCCGCACGCTGGACGCGGCCGCGGCCCCGCGTGCCCTGGCCGTCCACGAGATCGACGGGCTCCCCGGAGGCTAGCCTCTTGACGGTGGCGGCGTGGTGTCCCTCTGCGCCGCTCACGGTGGCGACGGACTTGGGTCCGAGGCCGTCAAGGCTTCCGGGCGGGACGAAGAAGACCGGGTTCGACACTCAGAGGTTTCCGAACTTGTCGCGGAGCTTCGCGAACACTCCCCCACCCGTGCCGACGAGCTTGCCCTCGGCGACGTGCTCCCCGCGGAGCTTCGCGAGCTGGCGGAGCAGCTCCTCCTGCTCGGCGTCGAGCTTCGTGGGGACCTCGACGTTGATATGCACGAGCAGATCCCCGCGGCCGGCTCCGCGCAGCCGCGCGACGCCAAGATGCGGGAGCGTGATCACGTCGCCGGATTGGGTTCCGGGCCGGAGGGTGATCGTCTGCTCGCCGTCGAACGTCTCGAACGTAAGGTCAGTGCCGAGCGCCGCGGCCGTCATGGGGACGCTCAACGTCGCATGCAGGTTGTCGCCGTCCCGCGTGAACATCGCATGCGAGGCGACGCGGATCTCGACGTAGAGGTCACCGGTCGGACCCCCCGCGGTGCCCGCCTCGCCCTGGCCGGCGAGCTGGATCCGCGTGCCCGTCGAGACGCCGGCCGGGATCTTGACGGTCAGCGAACGGCGGCTGCGCACTCGTCCCTCGCCGCCGCATTCATTGCAGGGGCTGGGGATCTCGGTGCCGAAGCCGCCGCAGGTCGGGCAGGTCGCCGTGGTCATGACCTGGCCGAGGATCGAGCGCACAGCCCGCTGCACGTGCCCGGAACCACCGCACACGCTGCAGCGCACGGGGTGGGTCCCCGGCTCGCAGCAGGAGCCCTCGCAGCGCGTGCACAGCACGGCCGTGTCCACCTCGATCTTCTTGTTGACGCCGAAGACAGCGTCTTTCAGCTCGATGCGGACCGCGATGAGGGCATCCTGGCCCCTGCGCACCCGCGACGCCGGACCTGCCTGACCGCCTCCGCCGCCGAAGAACGTCTCGAAGATGTCCTGGAACGCGAAGCCGGCACCGTTGTAGGCGCCCGAGAAGCCGTTGTCGGTTCCGTTCTCGTTGCCCGTCATGTCGTAGACCCGACGCTTCTCCGGGTCCGAGAGGACCTCGTAGGCGTGCGTGACCGCCTTGAACTGCTCGGACGCCTCCTCACCCGGATTGACGTCGGGATGAAGCTTGCGGGCCAGCTTCCGATAGGCCTTCTTGATCTCCTCGCCGCTCGCATCCGGAGACACGCCGAGGGTTTCGTAGTGGCTGCTCACTGTCTTCTTTCTCTTAGCTTCCGGCGAGGATCTTCGAGAGGTACCGCGCGACGGCGCGGACCGCCGCCATGCTCGCCGAGTAGTCCATTCGCGTGGGGCCCAGAACCCCGATCTTGGCGTCGTCGCGCCCGTAGCCCGTCGCGACGATCGAGGTTTCGGAGAGTGAATCGGCCGCGGTCTCGTGGCCGATGGCCACGGCGACGCCCCGAGCATCCGCAGCCATCTCGGACAGGAGGCGCAGGAGCACCACCTGTTCCTCGAGGGCCTCGAGCACGGGCGAGATGCTCATGAGGAAGTCGCTGTTCGACCGTGCCAGGTACGCCGTGCCTGCCGTGACGATCCGGTCCTCTCGGCTCGAGGCCGCCAAGGCGGCGAGTCCCGCGGCGAGCTCCGCAGCGACGGCCCTGTCCTCCGGCAGGAGCGAGTCCATGAGGCCGGCCAGATTTGCGCCCAGCTGCGCCACAGGCTTGCCTGACGTCGCGGCGAGGAAGCTCTGGCGCAGCAGCGAGAGCCGATCGTGGTCGAGGTCCTCACCCACGGTGACGACGCGCTGCTCGACTGTTCCGCTGTCTGCGATGAGCACCAGCAGGACCTGACGGGGAGCGAGTCCCACCGCCTCGACGTGGCGCACGCGCGCACGCCCCAGCTGGGGGTATTGGACGACGGCGACCTGATTCGTCAGGTGGGAAAGGAGGCGCACGGTGCGCTCGAGGACGTCGTCGAGGTCGTCGGCCCCATCGAGGAGGGATTGGATCGCCTGCTTCTCGGCCGGCGACAGCGGACGCACCGCGGCCAGCTGGTCGACGAAGACGCGATACCCCTTGTCCGTGGGTACACGTCCCGCGCTCGTATGCGGCGCCGCGATCAGCCCTTCATCCTCGAGTGCAGCCATGTCGTTGCGGATCGTCGCGCTCGAAACGCCCAGACGATGCCGCTCCACGAGGGCCTTCGAACCGACAGGCTCCCGGTAGTGGACGTAGTCCTCGACGATGGCCCGCAGCACCTCGAGTTTGCGCGGCTCGTTCATTCCACCTCCCCCGCAGACAGCACCGGCGCGGTGGCCCGCGCCGTGGCTTGTGCAGACTTGCTTAGCACTCTCCATCTCCAAGTGCTAGATCTATTATGCTCCCCGGTCGCCACGAGGCTGTACCGGGGACACGCCGCAGGCCCTCGTGAGGCTTGGCCGCAGCGCGGAATAGCATGGGCGGGCCCGCCATGGTGCGGGTTCCGCTTGGAAATCCCGCAGGAGGCAGGACCGAATGTCCTACGAGCAGTGGGGGCCGGCCGAGCTCGTCGCCCCGAAGAAGACCATGCCGCCGGACGTGCCCATCGAGCTGGGCATGGTTCTCGAGGACACGCAGACCGGATGGGTCGGCGCCGTCACGCGGGTCGAGAAGTCCGGCGGCATGTACGTGTTCAGCCTCGAGGACCGCCGCGGGAAGTCCAGGACGTTCGAGCTCGGGTACGGCTTCCTCCTCGAGGGCCGCCCCGTACGTCTCACGCCACCCTCGCCGCGGCCGTCCCCGACTGGCCCGAAGCGCACCGCCTCCGGCTCGGTCGCCGTGGAGGGCGCCCGAGCGCGAGTGGCCCGTGCCAGCCGCATCTGGGTCGAGGGCAAACACGACGCAGAGCTCGTGGAGAAGGTGTGGGGGGACGACCTGCGCCTCGAGGGAATTGTGGTCGAGCCCCTCCACGGGGTGGACGATCTCGCCGCTGCCGTTGCAGAGTTCCAGCCGGGACCCCAGCGGCGCCTGGGCATCCTCGTGGACCACCTCGTGAACGGGTCGAAGGAGAGCCGTATCGCCGAGCGGGCCCTTGCCGTCCCGGGTGCTGCCGGGAACGTCCTGATCGTGGGCCACCCCTATGTGGACGTGTGGCAGGCGATCCGCCCTCAGACACTCGGAATCCCGGCGTGGCCCAGCGTCCCCAGAGGAACAGACTGGAAAACGGGCGTCCTGCGTGCGTTCGGATGGCCCCACGCCACGCCCGAAGACACCGGCCTCGCATGGCAGAAGCTCCTCGGAGCAGTGCGCACCTACGCAGACCTTGAGCCTGCGCTGCTCGGCCGCGTCGAGGAAGCCATCGACTTCCTCACGGCCTGATTGGGTATTCTGAGGTCGAACCCCGGTCCTCGAGCTATGCAAGGAAGTGCTGTGTCCCAGAACTGGCAGGATCATCGCGAGCCTCGCACCGGATGGCTCGGGAACGTCGGTGGCGGCGAGCAATTCACGGCGAGTGAAGACCGCCAGTGGGCGACACTTGCCCACTTCGGAGGGATCCTCGGATGCATCCCTTCGCTGCTCGTGTACCTCGCGTTCAAGGACCGAGGCCCGTTCACGGCGCAGGAGTCCAAGGAGGCCCTCAACTTCACGCTTCCTCCCACGCTCGCCGCCCTGCTGTTGAACCTGCTCTCGCTGATCCCGGTGGTCGGCAACGTCTTCGCCGTCCTCGCAACCCTCGTCTGGGTCGCGCTCGCTGTGATGTCCGTCGCGGCCGGCATCGAGGTCAACCGCGGCCAGCCGTTCCGCTACCGCTACAACCTCCGCTGGATCAAGTAGCTACTGCGGTTCGCCGTCGTCAGGGCATGAGTCGTCAGGGCATGAGCCGGCGCACCACGGCGTCGGCGAGGAGCCGCCCGGCAGACGTGAGCACGAGTCGCCCTCTGAAGGCCTGAGGGCCGTCCACGAGTCCCTCGGCGATGAGCGCGGCCACCTCGCGGCGCCCTGCAGGGTCGAGCACCTCGACGGGAAGTCCCGAGGCAAGCCGAAGCTCGAGGATGATGCGCTCCTCGAGGCGAGTCGCGTCGTCGAGCGTCTCGCGTCCCGCCGCAGGTGAATCGCCCGCCGCAAGGCGGGCAGCGTAGGCGCGCGGGTGCTTCACATTCCACCAGCGCACTCCACCCACGTGGGAATGGGCGCCAGGCCCGATCCCCCACCAATCGCCGCCCTTCCAGTACGCGAGATTGTGCCTGCACTCGAAGCGGGGCTCGTCCGCCGCGCCGCGCGCCCAGTTGCTGACCTCGTACCAGTGGAAGCCGGCGCCGGCGAGCACCGAATCGGCTACCTCGTATTTGGCGGCGTGGTCGTCGTCGTCAACCTCCGGAACCTGGCCGCGGCGGATCTGGGCGGCCAGCCTGGTGCCATCCTCCACGATGAGCGCGTAGGCGCTGACATGGTCTGGCTCGCACGCGAGCGCGGCGTCGAGCGAGGTCTGCCAGTCCTCCATGCTCTCGCCGGGCGTTCCGTAGATGAGGTCCAAACTGACGTCGAGGCCCGCGTCACGCGCCCAGCGGACCGCTTCGGGAACGCGGCTAGGGGTGTGAGTCCTGTCCAGGACACGCAGGACGTGCGGGACGGCTGACTGCATGCCGAAGGAGACGCGCGTGAAGCCGGCCTCGCGCAGCACCTTGAGCGACTCCGGGGTGACAGAGTCGGGATTCGCCTCGGTGGTCACCTCGGCGGCTGGTTCGAGGCCCCACTCGTCGACGGCAGCGCGCAGGATGGCTGCGAGGTCTTGGGAAGGCAGGAGCGTAGGCGTCCCGCCGCCGAAGAAGACTGTCGAGAGACGACGGCGGGGCACGCCCGAGGTGTCAAGCGCCCGGGCCGCGAGGCGGACCTCCTCCACGGCGGTCGCCGCATACTCCGCCTGCGATGCTCCCCCGCCGAGCTCGGACGCGGTGTACGTATTGAAGTCGCAGTAGCCGCAGCGCACCGAGCAGAACGGGATGTGGGCGTAAAGCGAGAAGCCCCGCGCCTCGGCGCCGATTGCCGCCTGGGGCGGCAGGACGCCGTCGGCCGGTGCGGGATCTCCTAAGGGCAGAGCGCTGGGCACCTACTTCACCGCCACCTTCGCTGCACCCGCCATCCCAAGGGCGGGCACCCAAGATTCGCTCACGTCTACTTCTTTGCCTTGTCCTTCGACTCGTCGGTGGTCAGCGCCGCGATGAAGGCCTCCTGGGGCACCTCGACCCGGCCTACCATCTTCATGCGCTTCTTGCCTTCTTTCTGCTTCTCCAAGAGCTTGCGCTTGCGGGTGATATCGCCGCCGTAGCACTTGGCGAGCACGTCCTTGCGGATGGCCCGGATGTTCTCGCGGGCGATGATGCGGGAACCGATGGCCGCCTGGATTGGGACCTCGAACTGCTGACGCGGGATGAGCTCGCGCAGCTTCGACGTCATCATCACGCCATAGGAGTAGGCCTTGTCGCGGTGCGTGATCGCGCTGAAGGCATCGACCTGCTCGCCTTGGAGCAGGATGTCCACCTTGACGAGATCCGCGGCCTGCTCCCCGTCGGCCTTCCAGTCGAGCGACGCGTACCCGCGGGTCTTCGACTTGAGCTGGTCGAAGAAGTCGAAAACGATCTCCGCCAGAGGCATCCAGTAGCGCAGCTCGACGCGATCCTCCGAGAGGTAGTCCATTCCCTTCATCTGCCCACGCCGGCCCTGGCACAGCTCCATGATTGCGCCAACGAACTCGTTGGGGGCGAGGATTGTCGCCGACACCATGGGCTCGCGCACCTCCTTGACCTTGCCAGTCGGGAATTCGCTCGGGTTCGTCACCGTGACGACCGACCGGTCCTCGAGCGTAACCTCGTAGATCACGTTCGGAGCCGTCGAGATGAGGTCCAGATTGAATTCGCGTTCGAGTCGCTCGCGGACGATCTCAAGGTGCAGCAGACCGAGGAAGCCGACGCGGAAGCCGAAGCCGAGGGCAGCCGACGTCTCGGGCTCGTACACGAGGGCCGCGTCGTTCAGCTTGAGCTTGTCGAGTGCATCGCGGAGATCGGGATAGTCCGATCCGTCCAAGGGATAGAGGCCCGAGAAGACCATGGGCTTGGGGTCCTCGTAGCCCCCGAGGGACTCGGCTGCCGGGCGGGACAGGTTCGTCACCGTGTCGCCAACCTTGGACTGCCGGACGTCCTTCACACCCGTGATGAGGTAGCCGACCTCGCCGACGCCGAGCCCCTTGCTCGGGATCGGCTCCGGTGAGATCACTCCGATCTCGAGGAGCTCGTGGCTCGCCTTCGTGGACATCATCTGGATGCGCTCACGCGGGGAGAGCGCGCCGTCGACCACGCGGACGTAGGTCACGACGCCACGATAGGTGTCGTAGACGGAGTCGAAGATCATGGCGCGCGCGGGAGCCTCCGCGTTGCCCACCGGCGCGGGGATGTCCCTCACGATGCGGTCGAGCAGGCCCTCGACGCCGACGCCCGTCTTCCCGGAGACCTTGAGGACCTCGTTGGGGTCGCCGCCGATGAGGTTCGCAAGCTCTTCCGCGTACTTCTCCGGCTGAGCTGCGGGGAGGTCGATCTTGTTCAGGACCGGAATGATGTGGAGGTCGTTCTCCATGGCGAGGTAGAGGTTCGCGAGCGTCTGGGCCTCGATGCCCTGCGCGGCGTCCACGAGGAGCACAGCACCCTCGCACGCAGCCAGCGAGCGGGAGACCTCGTACGTGAAGTCGACGTGCCCGGGGGTGTCGATCATGTTGAGGGCGAAGGCGGTGCCATCGACTTCCCAGGGCATCCGGACGGCTTGGGACTTGATGGTGATGCCGCGCTCGCGCTCGATGTCCATGCGGTCGAGGTACTGGGCCTTCATGTCACGCGGCTGCACCACGCCAGTGAACTGGAGCATGCGGTCGGCCAGCGTTGACTTCCCATGATCGATGTGCGCGATGATGCAGAAGTTGCGGATGATCGATGGATCGGTCGCGGCGGGCACCGGAGCGGTGCGGGCCTGTGGAGACACCCTGTACGTCCTCTACTGCTGTGTGCGGCTATCCTGTTGCCGATTCTGACAAGTGCTGACTTCCAAGTCTCCCACGGATCCCGCTCGCGCGGAGATCCTCCGGACGCGCCGCGCCAGCCGGTGCGGAAGCCTGCGCGGCCGCCCGTTCTGGTAATATCGAATGCTGTGTGTCCGTGCAGGTCGACGGGCACTGAAGGCCAGCTGCCATAGGCATCCCCACGCCGCTCAGTCGAGGCTGGCCTGAAAGCCCTCTAGACCCTGTCAGCGAAAACAAGAAAGTTCACACGTGGCGAACATCAAGTCCCAGAAGAAGCGGATTCTCACCAACGAGAAGGCCCGCCAGCGCAACATGGCTGTGAAGTCCGAGCTCAAGACCCTCATCCGCTCGGTCAACACCGCTGTCGACGCCTCCGACAAGGAAGCTGCGGCCGCTGCGCTGCTTCGCGCGAGCAAGAAGCTCGACAAGGCTGTGAGCAAGGGCGTCATCCACAAGAACCAGGCGGCGAACCGCAAGTCGGCCATCGCCAAGAAGGTCAGCGCACTCTGACACACACGTCAGGCTGAACGAGGGGCCGGCATCCGTCACGGATGCCGGCCCCTTTCCTGTTTTCAGGCGCCTCAGGCTGGCTGGTCTCAGACCCGCTGGCGGGCCCGGGCTGAGGCGCTCACAACGGTGAGGGCACGCTCGACGGCGTAGCCCGGGTCCCGCGCCAAACCCTTCACCTCCGCGTCGGCCTCCGCCACGGCACGGATTGCCGCAGCAAGACTCGCCGGGGTCCACCCCCGGATGTCCCGCTGCGCCTGTTCCACGAGCCACGGCTGCATTCCGAGCGTCCGCGCGATGCCCTGGGCGGAGCCCTGTTCCCCGGCAACCTTCGCGAGGGTGCGGAGCTTCGATGCGATGGCGGCAACGATCGGCACCGGATCGACTCCTGTCTCGAGGGCATGGCGGAACGACGAGAGGGCCAAGGCGCTCTTGCCTGCGAGGGCTGCGTCCGCGACCTTGAATGCCGTCGCCTCGACGCGCCCGCCGAAGTACTTCTCGACCGTGGCAGCGTCCACGGTGGAGGTTGCGTCGAGCTGGAGTTGGCTGCAGGCCGCGCCCAACTCGGCGAGACTGCTTCCTACCGCCGCCACGAGCGCATCGATCGCATCGCGGTCGATCCGCCGGCCAGAACCCTTGAACTCCGCCGCAACGAAGGCCGCCTTGTCGGAATCCTTCTTGAGGGGCTGGCAGTCGACGACGGGCGCACCCGACGCTTTGACGGCGTCGAGCAGCTTCTTGCCTCGGGTGCCGCCGGCGTGCCGGAGGACGAGCACGATGTCCGGCTCCGGCGTGGCGAGGTAGGCGAGGGCGTCCGCTAGGAAGTCCTCATTCATCGATTCGAGCCCATGCACCTCGATGAGCTTCCGCTCGCCGAACAACGAGGGCGAGGCAACGAGCAGGAGCTCTCCGGAGGTGTAGGACTGAGCATCGAGGCGAGTGACTTCGAGGCCAGGATCAGCGGCACGGGCCTGACGCCGGATGGAGTCGAGCGCCCGCGTCGCAAGGTAGTCCTCAGGACCCGAGATAAGGACGACGGGCGCGGGAGCCGCCTGACGGAAGTCGACGAGATGTGCTGGGGCGCTGCCGCGTCCTGCCTTGGGCTGACGCCCCGACGATTGACTCACGGATCCACCTTGCCATGTGCTGCACCGCCCACCAAGCCACCTAGGACCTTTGGACCTTCAGGCGCCGCATCCGGAAGCGTAGCGTGAGCCTCGCCACGAGAGGAGGGCCACATGAAAGCGCTCGTCTACCACGGCCCCGGTCAGAAGGCTTGGGAGGATGTCCCCGATCCCGTCATCGCGGACCCGACGGACGCTATCGTCCGGATGGACACGACGACAATCTGCGGAACCGACCTCCACATCCTCAAAGGGGACGTCCCAGCCGTCACCTCCGGCCGCATCCTCGGTCACGAGGGTGTAGGAGTTGTCGTCGAGGTCGGCGCTGACTGCAGGAAGGCAAAGGTCGGAGACCGCGTGATCGTCTCCTGCATCAGCAAGTGCATGCAATGCGACTTCTGCACGGCTGGCCTGACCTCGCATTGCCGGACGCTCGGAGGGATCGGCTGGATCTTCGGACATCTCATCGACGGAACCCAGGCCGAATACGTCCGGGTGCCGTTCGCGGACAACGGGCTCATCCCGCTTCCGGAAGGCGTGACCGCAGAGCAAGGTGCAATGCTCAGCGACATCCTCCCCACCGGATACGAGATCGGCGTGCTCTACGGCGCGGTGAAGACCGGCGACACGGTTGCTGTCGTCGGGGCCGGCCCCGTCGGCCTGGCGGCCATCATGACCGCGGGCCCTGCTGGGGCCACGAAGGTGGTGGCCGTCGACGGCAACGAATACCGCCTCGAGCAGGCCGCGAAGTTCGGGGCGACGGACACCGTGACCGTCCGCGAGGGCGTGGACGTCGCCGCAGAGCTGAAGAGGCTCAGCCGCGACGGTCTAGGTGTCGACGTTGCGATCGAAGCGGTCGGTATCCCCGCAACCTTCCGCTCCGCCCTCGACTCGATCCGCCCAGGCGGCCGGGTCGCCAACGTCGGCGTCCACGGAAAGCCGGTCGAGTTTCCCATCGACCGGGACTGGATCAACAACATCACCATCACGACGGGACTCGTCAACGCCACCACCGCACCTGAGCTGCTGGCAAAGATCAGCGCCGGTGAGATCGACCCCGGCAAATTCGTGACCCACCGGTTCGGCTTCGGCGAGATCATGGAGGCGTACGACACGTTCGCCAACGCCGCGACCGAGCACGCGCTGAAGGTGGTCATCGCGGGCCGGTAGAAGACGCTCGCCCGGGGGATCTCACCATGGCTTCGAAAGTCGACCACGAGGGACGAGGCAGCCGCCCTCGTCTGTGTCCAAAGGAGCGTTCCATGTCCCCGTCCCGCGAGGCCCTCGTCGTCGATCCTGCAGCCCCTGACATGGGTGAGACCCAGCGGGCGGCGCTCGGAGCATGCATCGACGCGGCCATGGCCTGCACTCCACGGAGTGAGAGATGACCGCGCCCGCAGACGAGGGACAGCGCCCAGGCGCGCCAGAGCCGAATCATTCGGCTCTGGTGCTCCGCTTCGGCGACATCGGCATGAAGGACCTGCCGGACGTGGGAGGCAAGAACGCCTCGCTCGGGGAGCTCACATGCGCCTTGGCAGCATCCGGAGTTGCGGTTCCAGAGGGCTTTGCGACCACCGCGTTCGCCTACCGCCAATACCTCGAGGCGAACGGAATCCGCGAGGCCATGGCCTTGCTGCTCGCGGAGTACCGATCGGGGCGGTCCAGCCTCCGGGACACCGGCGCCGCGATCCGCGAACTCATCCTCACGGCAGAGTTTCCAACACCCTGCGCGGACGCCATTCGTGCCGCGTACCGCGAGCTCCTCGCCCGGGTGGCGGCTTCGGGAGCAGGAGCGCCGATCGCGGTCGCGGTGCGCAGCAGCGCGACCGCGGAGGATCTCCCCGAAGCTAGCTTTGCCGGCGCTCAGGAGACCTTCCTCAACGTCGTCGGAGAGCGCGAACTGCTGGAAGCCTGTCGCCGCTGCTACGCCTCCCTCTTCACGGACCGTGCGATCACCTATCGAGAACTGCACGACATCGATCACATGGGAGTCTCCCTCTCGATCGGCGTCCAGCGGATGGTCCGCTCAGATCGTGCCGGGTCTGGCGTCATGTTCTCTCTCGACACGGAATCGGGCTTCCCGCGGGCGGTCGTGATCAGCGCCGCGTGGGGCCTCGGGGAGACCGTGGTGCAAGGGAGCGTGGAGCCCGACAAGTACGAGGTGTTCTCTCCCCTTCTCGCGGACCCGAGCGCGCGGCCGATCATCGGAAAGACGCTGGGGACGAAGGAGTCGAAACTCGTCTTCGCGCGCAGCGGGTCCGGCACCCTGCTGCTGGAAACCTCGACCTCGGAGAGGGAGGCCTTTGTCCTCGATGACGACGAGATCCTCCGTCTCGCTCGATGGGCGATCGCGGTGCAGGAGCACTACGGCAGGCCCATGGACATGGAATGGGCGAAGGACGGCGTCACCGGAGAGCTGTTCCTGGTCCAGGCGCGGCCCGAAACGGTGCGATCGGCGCAGAGCGCCTCGGTGCTGCGCATGCACCGTCTGACGGGTTCGGGCCCCGTCCTCGCCCGGGGGGCTGCGGTCGGCGATCAGATCGCCTCGGGCGAAGCCTGTGTCATCAGAGACGTCAAGGACATCGGCGCCTTCCGCGACGGCTGCGTGCTCGTGACCACCGTGACGGACCCGGACTGGGTTCCCGTCATGAGGCGCGCAGCTGGAATCGTGACGGACCACGGCGGTCCGACCAGCCACGCCGCCATCGTGAGCCGAGAGCTTGGGGTTCCGGCCGTCGTCGGCACCGTGCACGGAACCAGCGTCATTGCAGAGGGAAACCCGGTGACCGTGGCCTGCGCCGAGGGCGCCGAGGGCCTCGTCCTCGGCGGCCTGGTTCCGTTCGTCGTGGAGGAGGCCGACGTCGGCGCCCTCCCCACGACTCGGACCCGCCTCATGGTGAACCTCGCCGATCCCTCGGGGGCCTTCCGCTGGTGGAAGCTTCCGGCGGCCGGCGTGGGTTTGGCGAGGATGGAGTTCATCATCTCGAACCTCATCCGGGTCCATCCCATGGCGCTCGTCCACCCGGACCGGATCGCGAACGACGAGCACACGGACGCAATCCGAAACCTCACCCGCGGCTACGCGGACCCCGCAGACTACTTTGTGGACCGCCTCGCGAGGGGCATTGCCAAGATCGCGAGCCCGTTCTACCCAGAGCCCGCCATCGTCCGGCTGAGCGACTTCAAGACCAACGAGTACGCCAACCTCCTGGGCGGCACGGCGTTCGAGGAGCCGGAGGAGAACCCCATGCTGGGGTTCCGGGGCGCGCCGCCGAGGGCAATTGGCGCGCCCATCAAGTCCCGCTCGCCCAGGCACGCGACTCGGAGGAGCACCTGAGAATTCTCGAGGGGTGGCTGCGTTCGTACCGCCCCGAGGAGCTGTTCGACGACGGCGGCTCCCCCTTGGCTGCGGTGACGGCCCTCGCGCCGGAGGGCGAGCGCCGGATGAGCGCGAACCCCGTCGCGAACGGAGGGCTGCTCCGGCAGGAGCTTTCCTTGCCGGACTTCCGGGACTACGCGGTCGAGGTCCCGTCGCCCGGCGGGTCGACGAGTCAGGCGACGGAGGTCCTCGGGCGGTGGCTCCGCGACGTCATGCACCGGAATCCTGAGACGTTCCGCCTCTTCGGTCCGGATGAGACAGCCTCGAACCGTCTGCAGGCCGTGTACGAGGTGACGGACAAGCAATGGAACGGCGAGTACCTGCCGATCGACGAGGACAATCATCTCGCTACGGCGGGTCGGGTCATGGAGGTGCTGAGCGAGCACCAGTGCCAGGGCTGGCTCGAGGGCTACCTGCTGACCGGTCGGCACGGCGTCTTCACCTCGTACGAGGCCTTCATCCACATCGTCGACTCGATGTTCAACCAGCACGCCAAATGGCTTGAGTCAGCGAAGCGCATTCCATGGCGTCGGCCTGTGTCATCGCTGAACTACCTTCTCAGCTCCCACGTGTGGCGCCAAGACCACAACGGGAACTCCCATCAGGACCCCGGCTTCATCGACCATGTGGTCAACAAGAAGGCCGACGTCGTGCGCGTGTACCTGCCGTTCGACGCGAACACGCTCCTGTCCACCTACGACCATTGCCTCCGTTCTGTGGACTACGTGAACGTGGTCGTCGCAGGCAAGCAGCCCGGGTTCAACTGGCTCACCATCGATGAAGCCGTCGCGCACTGCACACGCGGGCTCGGGATCTTCGAATGGGCTGGCACGGAGATGCCCGGAGAGGAGCC
Source organism: Sinomonas gamaensis (assembly GCF_005876955.1). Lineage (GTDB taxonomy): Bacteria > Actinomycetota > Actinomycetes > Actinomycetales > Micrococcaceae > Sinomonas > Sinomonas gamaensis. The sequence continues at coordinate 90,410 of NZ_SSCL01000002.1, read as the reverse complement.
TGACGTGGTGCTCGCTGCCGCCGGCGACGTTCCGACGCTCGAGGTCCTGGCCGCTGCGTCCATCCTGCGCAAGCGCATACCGGACCTCAAGGTGCGCGTCGTCAACGTCGTCGATCTCATGCGGCTGCAGAGCGAAGGCGAGCACCCGCACGGGCTCTCGGACAGCGAGTATGACGCGATCTTCACTCGCGAGGCTCCTGTGATCTTCGCTTATCACGGCTACCCGTGGCTCATCCACCGTCTCGCCTACCGGCGCCACGGCCACCCGCACCTCCATGTACGGGGCTACAAGGAGGAGGGCACCACCACGACTCCCTTCGACATGGTGATGATGAACGACATCGACCGCTACCGCCTCGTCATGGACGTCATCGACCGGGTGCCTGGGCTGACGGAGCGATACGGCACCGTGCGTCAGGAGATGCAGGACGCGCGGCTGCGCGCCCGCGAGTACACCCGTGAGCACGGAGAGGACCACCCGGACGTTGCGGGATGGGCTTGGGACCCCTCATCTGCCTCGGGCGCGAACGCGGCGTTCACGGACACGGGAGACGACAGCCGATGAGCAGTGGCGGCTCGGCGCAGCGGCCCGAGGGCCTCGGCACGCGCACCTCCCGAGGAATCTACGTCAGCGCCACAACCCCTGGCTCCGGGAAGTCGCTCGTGGCCCTCGGCCTCGCCGAGGCGCTCCACAGCCACACGGATCGCATCGGGTTCTTCAAGCCGGTTGTGGCGGGCACGACTCCGGACGCGGATCCTATGGTCGCGCTGATCCGCTCGCGCTATAACCTCGACCCCGCCGTCTGCCGAGGGGGCCTCACCGCAAGGGAAGTCCGGAAGTACCTCGCGGAAGGGAAGCGCGAGGAAATCGGGGCGCGCACCGTCGACGTCTTCTCGGAGATAGCGGCCCAATGCGACGTCGTCGTCGTCGAAGGCACCGACCTCGTGGGCCAGGACTCCGCCGTCGAATTCGCGCTCAACGCGCGTCTCGCGAACGACCTCGGGTGCCCGATGGTCGCCGTCGTGAGCGGACGCGATCGGACCCCGGAGGAAATCGCCGACGCGGTCGACGTCGCGCGGAAGGAACTCCAAGCCGCGCATTGCAGCCTCCTGATGATGATGGTGAATCGCGCCGCCCCGCAGCACCTCGACGAGATCTCCGCCGCGATCCGGCCCGGGGTCTCCCACCGTCCCGTGTACGTCATCCCCGAGATCGAGGAGATTTCACGGCCGACGACGGGCGAGGTCTCTTCCCTCCTCGCGCTCCGTCAGATCGCGGGTCGCGCGGACATGGAACGAGAAGTGCGTGACGTCAAAGTTGCCGCCATGAGCGTGGCGAACTTCATCGGCGTCCTCGAGACGGGTGACCTCGTGATTGTCCCGGGTGACCGGGCGGACATCATGGTGGGAGCGCTCGCCTCCACGTTCTCGCCCGAATTCCCCGTTCCCTCGGCCATGATCCTCACGGGTGGGCTATCCCCCGACGAGCACATCCTCCCGCTCCTCGCGCCCGCGCCGTTCCCCATCTTCGCGTACCCGGAAGACACCTACCACGCGGCCCGGAGCGTCTCGGAGGTCAGGAGCGAGATCTGGTCAGGCCAGCGGCGGAAGGTCGCCTCCGCGCTCGGGGCATGGTCGAAGAGGGTCGATGACGCCGAGATCCTCGAGCGCCTCAACCTCCCGCGGCCCGAGACCATGACGCCCCTCCGCTTCCTCCACGAGCTCGTCGGACGAGCACGTGTGGACCGCCGGCACATCGTCCTTCCCGAAGGAACCGATGTGAGAATCCTGCGAGCCGCCGAGATCCTCCACCGGCGTGACGTCTGCGATCTGACGATCCTCGGCGATGACGGCCAAGTGCGGGAGATCGCGGGCTCCAACGGCATATCGCTGTCGGGGATGCCGATCCTCAACCCCGCGACAAGCGACCTGCGCGAGCGTTTCGCCCACGAGTACGCTCGATTGAGGGCCCACCGTGGCGTGGACCTCCCGAGGGCCCTTGAGGCGATGCTGGATGTGAGCTACTTCGGGACCATGATGGTCCAGCTCGGCCTCGTGGACGGAATGGTGTCGGGCGCCGCGCACACGACCGCACATACGATCAGGCCCGCGCTCGAATTCGTCAAGACGAGCCCCGGGGTAAAGGTCGTCTCGTCCGTGTTCTTCATGCTGCTGCCGGATCGCGTGCTCGTCTACGGCGACTGCGCCGTCAATCCCGAGCCCGACGCCGAGCAGCTGGCCGACATCGCGATCGCCTCGGCCGAAACGGCCGCCCAGTTCGGCGTCCTGCCAAGAGTGGCAATGCTCAGCTATTCGACGGGCGCCTCGGGCAGCGGGGCGACGGTCGACAAGGTGCGTCGTGCCACCGAGCTCGTCCGCGAGCGGCGCCCCGACCTCGCCGTCGAGGGCCCCATCCAGTACGACGCCGCCGTCGACGCCTCGATCGCCGCGACCAAGCTCCCGGGCTCGAACGTGGCGGGCCAGGCGACCGTGTTCATCTTCCCCGATCTGAATACCGGCAACAACACCTACAAGGCGGTGCAGCAGTCGGCGGGGGCAGTGGCTGTCGGTCCCGTTCTTCAGGGACTCCGCAAGCCCGTCAACGATCTCTCGCGGGGGTGCACCGTCGAGGACATCGTGAACACCGTCGCGATCACGGCCGTGCAGGCCCAGGCAGTCCACGCTCAGACGCTGCAGGCTCAGGCAGGTTAGGAGGCCTCATGCTCGTCCTCGTCATCAACTCCGGCTCATCCTCGCTCAAATACCAGCTGCGGGACGTCGACGCGGATGAGGTCCTCGTCGAGGGCATTGTAGAGCGAATCGGCTTCCCCGCTGAGGACGGCGAGATCGAGATCCCTGATCATGAGGCGGCCCTCGACGTCGTGGACGCCGCGCTTCAGGACGCCCTCGGCGGACGCCAGATCGACGCGGTCGGACACCGAGTGGTGCATGGCGGCGAGCGCTTCTCCCAACCTGTGCTGATCAACAACGAGATCACACGGGCCATCGAGCGGCTCAATCCCCTCGCTCCCCTTCACAACCCTGCCAATGTAGTAGGCATCAGGGCCATCGAGGAGAAATGGCCGGGAATGCGCCAGGTGGCGGTTTTCGACACGGCCTACCACCGGACCATTCCCGAACGCGCTTGGCGCTACGCCGTTCCGGACTGGCTGTACACCCGGCATGGCATCCGCCGTTACGGATTTCACGGAACCTCGCACGAGTACGTTGCCCGTCGGGCCGCCGCCCTGCTGGAGCTCCCGCTCGAGGCGTTCAACGCCGTCGTGCTCCATCTCGGCAACGGCGCCTCCGCAACAGCGGTGCAGGGAGGCCGGTCCGTGGACACCTCGATGGGTTTCACGCCGCTCGAAGGACTCGTGATGGGCACCCGCTCGGGGGATCTGGATCCGTCCATCCTCGTGTACCTGGGGCGGCAGGGCATGAGCCCGGACGAGATCGACGACCTGCTCAATCGCGAATCCGGGCTCAAGGGGCTCGGTGGCTCAAACGACATGCGCACTCTCGTCGGGGCGGTGGAGCGCGGCGAGGCGAAAGCGCAGAGGGCCCTCGACGTCGCCGCCTACCGGCTCGCCAAGTACATCGGCGCCTACCACGTCGCCGTCGGCGGCGCACAGGCGATCGTCTTCACCGCCGGGATCGGCGAGAACTCCACCGTCTTCAGGAGCTTGGTCGCGGATCGGCTCGGCGCCCTCGGCGTAGCTGTCGATCCGGATGCCAATGCCCTCCGCTCCCCCGATCCACGCGTGATCTCGACGGAGGGCTCAGCCATCGCCGTGCTCGTCGTGCCGACCGATGAAGAACGCGCTATTGCCGAGGCGACGGCGGCGGTCGTGCGAACCTCCGCCGTGCGCTGAGCCGGCCATGACGAGGTCCCCGACCTGGGAGGCAGCGAAGCCGCCCTTCGACGCGGTGATCTTCGACCTCGACGGGGTGGTCACCGACACCGCGATCGTCCACGAGGCCGCGTGGAGAGAGCTGTTCGACGAGGTCCTGAAAGATCCGCGGCTCGTTTCGGGGACTGACGTGAGGCCCTTCCGGCGCAGCGACTACCTTGACTTCGTGGACGGGCGCCCCAGGGAGGAGGGCGTCCTGGCCTTCCTCCGGTCCCGAAGCATCCAGATTCCCCGCGGTGATCCTTCCGACGAGCCGGGGACGTGGACGGCCTTCGGACTTGGTGCGCTGAAGGACCAGCTCTTCCGCAAGCGCCTTGAAGCCGGCGTCTCCGCCTTCGGGGGAACCGTGGCCCTGCTTGAGCGCCTTCGCGCGGGTCGGGTTCCCGTCGCCCTCGCGACGGCCAGCCGGAACGCCCAAGCTGTGCTCCACGCGGCCCATCTCGAGAGGTCGTTCGACGCCGTAGTGGACGGCGTCGAAACCGCGCGGCTTGGGCTGCCGGGCAAGCCGGAGCCGGACCTGTTCCTCGAGGCGGCGCGGCGGCTGGGGCCGCCCAGCGCACGCTCCGTGGTCATCGAGGATTCGACCGCGGGAGTCGAGGCCGCCCGGCGCGGCGGCTTCGGGCTCGTCGTCGGGATCGACAGGGGCGGCCACCGGGCTGAGCTCGAGGCAGCTGGGGCCGACGTCGTGCTCGACGACGTCGGGCAGCTGGACTTGGGCCTCGTCATCGCCGACCCCTGGCTGCTCGTCTACGAGGGCTCGGACCCCGGCCACGAAGGGCACCGCGAGGCCCTCACCACGCTCGGCAACGGGTACATCGGCGTGCGGGGTGCCGCGCCCGAGAGCGGCCGGGGCGGCGTGGGCTACCCCGGCACATACCTCAGCGGGGTCTACAACCGGGTCTCCAATCTCGTCGAAAGCCGCGAGACCGAAGACGAGCACATGGTGAACGGGCCGAACTGGCTGCACCTCGATGTGCGGCTCGAGGACGGGGGCTGGTGGTCCGAGGGCTCCCTGACGCTCGCCTCAGAGCGCCGAGTCCTGGACCTGCGGCAGGCAATTCTCACGCGGGAGGCGATGCTGCTCGATGATCAGGGGCGACGGCTCAGAGTGCGGCAGCGCCGTTTCGTCTCGATGGCGGAGCGGCAGCTCGTGGCGCTTGAGACGGTGCTCACCGCCGAGGGCTGGAGCGGGACGGTGGCCGTCCGCAGCGGAGTCGATATGGACGTGAGCAATGAGAACGTCTTCGAAGACGCGCTGCTGGCGCGGCGGCACCTGCTTGATGTGGGCACGGCGGACGACGACGAAGCATCCGGGGGCGCGCAGGGTTTCCTCATTGCCGAGGGAGAGACGACGCAGAGCAGGGTGCGGATTGCCGTGGCGATGCGCACCGTCGTCGAGGGCGACGAGGCGATGGAGCGCAGCCCCGGGCTCATCGGCGGGCTGCATTTCCAGCGGTTTGCGCTTTCGATGAAGGATGGGGTCCCGATCCGGGTCGTCAAGACTGCGGCCTTCGCTACCTCGCGGGACCGCGCCATCTCATCGCCCAGGACGGGAGCGGTTGCTGTCCTGGAACGCTCGCAGCGATCGTTCGATGAGCTTCTCTCCGAACACTCGGCGGCCTGGAGTCGGCTCCTGCCGCTCTTCACCGTCGGCGTCGATGCGCCGCCCCACGTGCAGCTCGTGGTGAACCTCCACGTCTTCCACGTGCTGCAAGTGCTCGCCCCGTTCGTCGCCGACCTCGACGTCGGCGTTCCGGCCCGCGGCCTGCATGGAGAGGGCTATCGCGGCCATGTCTTCTGGGACGAGCTCTTCGTGCTCCCGCTGATCACCTCGCGGCTTCCAGCCGTCGCCCGCTCGCTCATCGCCTACCGTTGGCGCCGGCTGCCGGCGGCCCGGCAGGCCGCTCGGCTCCGAGGACTCGACGGGGCGCTCTTCCCTTGGCAGAGCGGAAGCGACGGCCGAGAGGAGACGCCGGAATGGATCTTCAATCCCCGCTCCGGACGCTGGGTGGAGGACAATTCGCGACGGCAACGCCACGTGGGCCTCGCAGTCGCGTTCAACGCGTGGCAGTACTTCGAGGCCACGAACGACAGATACTGGCTCCTCCAGCAAGGGGCGCAGCTCATCGTTGATGTGACGAGGCTGTTCGCCTCACTCGCCGACTACGATCGGCAGGAGGACCGCTACCACCTCCGCGGCGTGATGGGCCCGGACGAATACCACACGGGCTACCCCGATCATCCGGCGGACGGGATCGACGACAACGCCTATACGAACGTCATGGTGGCCTGGGTGTGCCAGGCGGCGTGCCGCGTCCTCGACCTCCTGGAGGGCCACGATCTGGCCGACCTGATCGATCGTCTCGGGATCCGGGCTTCCGAGCGTGAACGCTGGGACCGAATGAGCCGCCGTATGGCCCTTCATTTCCATGACGGAGTCATCAGCCAATTCGCGGGCTATGGAGACCTCATGGAGTTCGACTGGGCGGGCTACCGGGACACTTATCACAACATCGAGCGGCTTGACCTGATTCTCGAGGCCGAGGGGGACAGCACAAACCGCTACCGCCTGGCCAAGCAGGCCGACGCCCTCATGCTCCTGTACCTCTTCGGTCAGGACGAGCTCATGCTGCTTCTCGAGCGGCTCGGCTACCCGACGACGCGCGAACAGCTCGCCACGACAGTCGACTACTACCTCGCCAGGACGGCGAACGGCTCCACGCTCAGCCGCGTGGCGCACGCGTCCGTGCTCGCGAGCATGGATCCCGAAAGGGCCTGGGAGACATTCCGAGAGGCGCTGGATGCAGACTTGGACGACACTCAGGGCGGAACAACCCGCGCGGGAGTTCATCTGGGGGCCATGGCCGGCACGATCGACGTGGTGCAGCGCAGCTTCACGGGCCTCCGTCTCACCTCCGACGCACTCGTCTTCGCGCCCCAGCTGCCCCACGAGCTGCGCTCAGTCGCCTTCCGGGTCCGGTATAGGGACCACCTCCTTGACATCCGCCTCGAGCGCCATCGGCTCTCCGTCTCGTCAGCCCCGGGCGACGCTGGCCCGATATGCCTGCGGCTGGGCGACCAGGAGGTCCTGCTGTCGCCCGGGGCGTCACAGCATTTCACGCTCCTCGAGGGGTAGCAGACTGGACGCCATGAGTGATTCTCGCGAAGCCAGTGCCCAAAGCTCGGAAGTCAGTACGCGGAGCTCAACGGTTGAGGAGTGGACCAGCGCCTTGGCCCTGTCTACCGGTTCACCCGGTGGCGGTGCCGGAACGGGCCTGATGCTTGCCGTTGCCTCCTCGTTGGCTTCCATGGTTGCGGGCTACACCGAGACGGAGGGGCAAGCGCGCGCCGAGGTCGACCGGATTCGCGCGCGGGCGCAGTCTCTTCGCGCGTCTGCTCTCAGGCTGGCCGACGACGACGCGTCGGCTTCTCAGGCGTTTGGCGCCGCGTTCCGCCTCGATCCGGGTCCGGCGCGCGAGGAAGCCGTCCGAAACGCGTCCTTGGATGCTGCCAGGTCATCTGCGGCTGTCGGCGAGAGGGCTTGCGAAGCCCTCGACGATCTGGCCTGGCTCGCGACCCACGGCAACCCCGCGCTGGTGGCGGACGTCGTGGTCGCGCTCGGGGCCCTGCGGGCCGCTGTCACCGGAGCCCGAACCAACGTGAGTTTCGACCTTGGAGCGCTCCGTTCGGGAGGCAAGACGCTGAAGCAGATCCAGAAGGATCATCCGGACTTGTGGTCCAAGGTCGCGCAATTCAACGAGGCGATTGCCCGGATCGACGCCCTGACTGCCGAGATCGACCATCGCGCCGCGCCCACGGACACCTCTGCGCCCACCATCAGGAACGCCAGCGGGCCGCGGAGCAGCGGCAGCGGTGGATGATGGGGTAATGGCCACGTCAACCGCGCTCCCCGCCCGTCGGCCCTCTCCTCGCTCGGTGCTGTCCCTGTGGTCACGGGGCTCGGTGCTGTCCATTGGCTCCGTGGGCTCCGTCCTGTCGATCGGGTCCGTCGGCTCGACCCTGTCGATTGGATCGGTCGGGAGCATCCTGTCGGCGGGAGCAATAGGTTCAGCGCTCTCCGCCCTATCGGGAGGATCGCTGTTGAGTGTCGGGTCATTGCTTTCCGCTCGGTCGAAATGGTCGATCCTGTCCTGGCGCACCTTGCGCGCCTTCCCGCCCTCTCGGTGAGCCCCGCGAGCTGAAGGCTCGCCCCAGGGCTCGGCGCGCCGCTCCCGGGGTTGAGAGAAGGACGAGGGCCGCAGACACAGTCGACATAGCCGCCATCGTGACCGCGCCGAGGACCCCCTCAGGCGACGGAAGACGGGATCCCGGCAACGCAGCCGCACCGTGGGCAAGCCCAGCGAGGACGACGGCGGGTGGGCCAGCGGCAAGTGTGCTGAGCCACGCGACCGGCGGACAGAGCGTCCCCACGGCGAGCGAGAGGGTCGCGGCGATGGTGATCGGCGGCACGAGCGGCCCCGCGAGGATGTTGGCCGGCAGCGTCCAACACTGGAATACCGGGTCGAGCAGCACGACGACGGGACCGCAGACCAGCTGGGCCGACAGCGGCACGGAGATCACCAGCGCCAACCAGTGGCCCAGACGTGGGGCCAGGGCTGCAGCGAGGGGTCGCCCGAGCAGGGTGATGCCGAGTGTGGCGAGCACGGAGAGGATGAAGCCGTAGCTGAGGGCGAGCGCTGGATCGGCGAGGAGGATGCCGACGACGGCCGAGCACAGCGCCGCGCAGGCTGTGCCGGCTCTACCGGCGAAGAGGGCAACCAGGCCGACTGCCCCCATGGCACCAGCGCGCAGGACACTGGCCTCGGGCCCGACGACGGCGACGAACGCGAGCAGGGTCAGCCCGCACGTCACGCCAACGGCCCACCGCGGGAGCCGGGCCGCTCGGAGGACGAGGGCGACAGTTCCGAGGACAAGCGCGAAGTTCGCCCCGCTGAATGTCCCTTAGGTATATACCTTCGGAGAACTGGATCGCCGGATTCGGACCCGTCCCGCGAGGACAACGCCCTCACCCCCTCGTCTCCCCCTCGAAGGCCCACCCCGATGAACACCAAGACCAGCAGTCTCGGCTGAGGATGAGCTTGTCGGTGGAGGAGCCTGCGCTGGCTGGTCGGCCCGGAGAACCTCGCGTCCGAAGCGGGCCAGGTGCCGAAATGCGAGAGGTCGGGGATCCAAGGCCTGCACTCCCCCGCCGCCCTTGGACCCGCGGGTACGCTCATCATGTGGCAGAGGATGATGCGCCATTCTCCTGGAGGCCCCGCAAGCCCATCGCGAAGATGAGCCGCGAGGAACGCCTTGCGCTCGCCCGCCACATCGTCATGACCGTCCGCCTCCGACTCCGCCTCCCCGCCGCCCAGGGCGACAGGGCTAAGCCGCGCCGAGACGACGAAGACGACTGAGATAGGCGTTGGCCACGCGCGTTTCTGTTCCCATGCCCGCCACGGGACGGCCGCTACCTCCGCATCGACTCGGGCAAGCAATGGCCAAGCCGCCTTGTCTGCTACTGCCGGTGGGCGTTCATGAGGACCCGCGCCATCCGCTTGGCCCTCTGGGCGGCCTGCGTGTCCCCTTCGGCCGCGGCCACGATGGCTCCTTTGATGAGGATGTGGATCGACCAGGCGAACTCGTGCGGATCAGCCAGCCCGGCGGACTCTGCAATTTCAGCAACCTGCTGTCGGGTCCGTTCCAGATAGCCGATGGTCGCCTTGCCTAGAGGGTGTTCTGGCCCTATGTCCATCAGAACGTGCAGGATGACACTTGGACCGCGCCCTGCTGGAACCAGTCCTCGAAGACGTCGAAGATGGTCAGCACCGCCCCGCCGTTGCGGGTCCCGTAGCGGGCGACCGCGAGTTTGATCGCTTGTGTCCGTTCCTCGTACCAGCGACCGAGATAGGCGAGCACGACATAGTCTTTTGACTTGAAGTGCTTGTAGAAGGTTGCCTTGGCGACCCCGGACTTCTGGATGAGTTCGTCGACTCCGACGTCCCGGATCCCGCGCCGGGCAAACAATTCGTACGCGGCATCGAGGATTCGCTGTCGGGCGGACCTGGGCGTGTGACCACGCGGGCGATTTCACCCGGACGTCACCACAGCATCGTACGTACTACCTGATTGCAGACAGAACGGTCGGTACGGCGAGAATATTGGAGCGGCGTCCGCTCGGGCCCGGTGGCACCGCTACTCGCGGGGAGGGACCGCACGGGCGTCCGCCCTAGTGTTTGAGTGCCGACATCCGGGAGAAGGTGCCGTTCTGTGGCCGGGGCAGTTCCGGGTAACGGCGTCCGTCCGGCCGGTCTTCTAGGAGTGGGGACTGGGAGCGCGCGGCCCGCATGAGCGGATCGCTGGACTAGCCTTCCGCCCGGCCCTATGCACGACGTCGGCGACCGCCTTCCGGGGTGGGCGGCCGTTTGCGTTGAGGTTCGTCGCCTAGACTGACCCGGCCCACCCTCTCCATGGGACCACCCTCGCTAACCTCAGGAGCCCCGTTCACCATGGACTATCAGGCCGACACGACGCCTCTGCCACCTCCCCGCCTCCCTGGACGTGGGGTCACCCCGTTGGGCCGGGTGGACGCCGAGCCCTCAGCGCTGGCGCAGCAGGGGTGGAAGAACCGCCGTCGCCTGCCGCCCCTGACTGTGCCCGAGCAGGAGGACTGGGAGCCTCTCGAGCAGGATCCGCGAGACCGTCTCCCCCGCTTCCCGCAGCCGTCGAAGCCCAGGCGGCGCAAATCCAGGGAGCCTCGGGGACGGTTCCGTCGGGCCCTGCGGTTCACGGCGGTCATCAGCGTCGTCGCGTTCGCAGCGAGCCTCGTCGCGACGTTCGCCTACATCTGGATCACCCCGCCGCGGACCTCGTATATGCTCCAAGCCGGCGAGCCGATCGTGTACCAGTACGTCTCGCTCGACCATGTGAGCCGCTGCACCGTGGCCTCCGTGGTCGCGCACGAAGACGAGGAGCTCGGAACGCGCGTCGGCGCGTTCTCGGGCGATGATTTCGCCGCACGCGCGCAGGCGTTCGCCTCGGGCCAGCCCGATCCGAGCGGCTCTACAGTCCCCCAGCAACTCGTCAAGAACATCTTCCTCTGGCCGAGCCACGATCCCCTGCGGAAGGGCATCGAGGCTGGGCTCTCCACGGAATTCGCCCTCATCGTGCCCAAGCAGCGGATCATGGAGCTCTACCTCAACTACGCGCAGTTCGGCCCGAAGCTGTTCGGCATCTGCGCGGCAAGCTGGTACTACTACAGCATTCCGCCCTCGAAGCTCACTGACTTCGAGTCGGCGCAGCTCATGGGGGTGCTCCCGGACCCGGACAACGTGCGGCGTGCGCCCGGCGGCGGCCTCGACATCCGCGCAAGCGCGAGTCCGGAGGCGGTCGAGCTCATCAACGGCGCGGCCAACGTCTGGGTCCCACGGCAGCTCGCGGGGATGGGCGGCTGGCAGGCTGCCGTCAAGACCATCGGGATCACGGATACCGCGGCAGACCATGCGGCGACCGAGGACAACCCGGACGGCTGTTCGCGGATGCCGCAGGACGTCGCCAAGCGGCTGCAGTCCGCGGGCGTCGGCTAACCCAGCCCTGGCTCACTCCGGCAATGGGTACAGTGCGGCAATGGGTTCGGCCCGAACCCCACAATCTGTCCCCAGGCGCGTCCTAGCCGGCAGCGACACTTTCGATGGCTCACCGCGGTCATTTGTGGATAGGTTTAGTCAGGTTGAGGCTGATGGTCTGGCCCGGGTTCAGCTCCCCGGAGGGCAAGTCTGCGAAGGTGTACCAGACGCGGTCTGTGCCGGTGAGTGGGCGGTTGGCGCCTTCCAGATCCGCGATCTCCGGCACTCCGAAGCGGAAGGCGATCTGACGCTCGGTGTCCCCGGGCGCGGTGGTGTAGGTCAGGGGGATCCCGTCGGCGTCGGCGGTGAAGGAGCCCTGTGCACCCTCGACGGTGACTTCACTGGGTATGAGTCTTACCTTGGTCCCCGCGGGTATGGGCCGATCTGCTGTGAGGGTCGTGTTCCACCGCAGCAACTGGTCCGTGGCGCAGCGGAATTTGTAGCCGAGGCTATCGAAAGAGTCACCGTCGACGGTGGTGTAGTAAATGGTCTGCCCGAAGGAATTGTTGACGCTCGTTCCTCGGCCGGATCTGCTGTCGACGGGGTTTTTCTGGAGCCACATGTGCCGGCCGGGCTGGAGGTAGTACACATTCCCCTGCTCGTACACGTGGTCCACACGGTTGGCCTCGGCCAACTGCTGCAGCGTGAGCCCGAATCGGTACTCCAGTCCTCCTGTGGTGTCCTTCTCCGCGACGACGTACTCGATCGGGATGCCGTTCGCGTCGTAGGTGGCCTTCCCCATCGCTCCTGGGGTCGGGTCGGGCGGCGGGATGAGCCGGAGCTGCTTGCCGGGGGTGAGCGGGTCCGCGATGCTCATCCCGTTGAACTGGGCGAGCCTGGCCGCTGAGAGATGGAAGTAGGCCGCGACCCCGGCCAATGTGTCAGTGGAGACCGGTGTATAGAAGTCGTCGTTGTTCCACGAGTCGGCAACCATCTTCCCCGACAGCGGGGCGGGACCGGACGGGGCCGGCGAGGCCGACGGTGCGGGCGAGACAGATTCCGCGCTCGGCTGCGGAGGCGCCGAGCATCCGGCGAGGAGCACAGCCAGCAGAATTACCGAGACCGTCCACGCCGGACTACGGCGTCCCCCACAGATCACTCGCACAAAAGGAAGCATATTGCGCATCCCAACGAACGCGGCCAAGGCTTGCACGTCTCCTCGAAGGATCCTTGGAGCTTCATGCCGAGGGTGCGCCCTATCGAAGTTGCGACTACGTCTTTTTTGCTCTTGTCTCTCCTTGAACTTTGCTACAAGTGCGTCATGACGTGGGTCGGAGATCGGTGGGTATGGCAGCGGCGGCGCGTCTTCTACTGATTCGAGGGTTAACTGCCGGTCGAAGAAGGCGGGATCCCGTAGCCACTAGTCATATACCTTCTCAGAACTACGCCACCTGATTGGGACGCATCCGCGCCGAGGACAACGCACTCCCCCACTCATCTCCCGCTCGAAGGCTCGCCCGACGAAGACAGCTCGGGGATCTTTGGGGGCCTCCGCTCCCCCGGATCCTATGGATCACGTAGCCCCCTGCCGGATTCGAACCGGTGACCCTCTGTTTACAGAAGCACGATCCCGACGATGCCCAACGCATCCCCGATTCAGCCTCTCACCTGCGAAAACTATCCAATAGGTGGAGCCGAGCTTACCCAACTGTTCCCGCCAGGTCACCCAAAAGTGGGTGGTTTATGGGTGACCACAGCCTATCGCTCGTAAGGCGGCCCAGCCGCAGCCGGTCCCGACCCAGGCCGCCGACCACCAGCAGTCCGAGCAGCACGGCCCGGACTCGCACCGAAACTCGAGCTCCAGCGGCCGGCGCTGAACCGAGCCCTCGGACAGCGGAACGGGGCCTCCCAATGGGAAGCCCCGTTCCGGGTTTAGCCGCGCCGTCCGTTCAGAGGGGGCGGATCTTCTGGGCCTGCGGGCCCTTCTGGCCCTGCCCGACCTCGTACTCGACCTTCTGGCCCTCGTCGAGAGAACGGTAGCCGCGCGCGTCGATCTCCGAGTAGTGGGCGAAGAGGTCCGCCGACCCGTCGTCGGGGGCGATGAAGCCGTAGCCCTTCTCCGAGTTGAACCACTTCACGGTGCCTGTAGCCATTGGTGCTGCCTTCCCCGCTGGCGCCGTGGCCGCAGTCTTCGCGGCCGGTCTTCTCACGCCAGTCCTTCCCTGCCACCCTATGTGTCCGCGCTCACTGCCTCCAAGCGGTGGTGACCGGGACGGCGGTGTCCGGGTCAGCACCTGGCCGCTCGCGCCGCACCGCTGCAGTTTCGGTGGCGGGGCCGTTCTCCGCCCCGTCGTCCTGCTCCTCGGTCGCACCGGCGTGCAATGCGGCCAGGATCGCGTTGGCCTTTTCAAGCAACGCCGCATTCCGCGGGTCCGAGGGTACCGCAGCTTCGGCTGCCGCCGAGTGCTGCGCCTGCCAAAGGAACGGGCGCCGGGCCCTGCCGGCGAGGGACAGGACTGCCCTGGCCACCCCTGCAAGGAGCATCATGCCGATCAGAAGGGCTGCCAGGATGAACAGCACGAGACTGCCGACCACGAAGGTGCCCCCGTACACGAGGTTTGCCACAAGGGTTGTGTCGTCCACACTGACTCCCTCCCATCAAGGCGCTACTGGGGCCGCCCTGGCGGCGCCCACGAAGGGCTTCACTGTTGGGGATGAGCCGGTTTCTTCACTCGATTAGAGGCTAGAGGCGCGCCGAAGCCACTGTCCATTGTGTGAAGGCCGGATGCCTTCGCCGAAGCCACTGTCCATTGTGTGAAGGCCGGATGCCTTCGCCGAAGGGCGTGGGCCGCGGTGAGGCTGGCATCGGCCATTCCTTGGAGCGTTTCGAGGAAGCTGCTCGAGCCGTTCCCTCCTTGTCGGAGCGGGCGCGGGGGAGGCCACGAGCTCGGCCGCGGGCGTCTCGAGAAGGCAGCCGGTGCCGCCCTTGCTTACGGCCGGTGGTAGTCCATCAGGATTCGGGCCATTCGTTTCGCCCTCTGGGCTGCATGCTCGTCGCCCTCGGCGTCGGCGACCATGGCCCCCTTGAGGAGGATGTGGATGGACCAGGCGAAGTCTTGGGGATCGGCGAGCCCTGCGGATTCGGCCAGGTCCGCGATCTGCTGCCGGGTCTTCTCGAGATAGCTGATGCTCGCCCTGCCGAGAGGGTGCTGGGGGCCCATTTCCATCATGACGTGCAGGAAGGCCGTGACCTGCACGGCCCCTTGCCGGAACCAGTCGTCGAACAGGTCGAAGATGGTCAGGACGGCGCCCCCGTCCCGGTTCCCGTACCGGGCGACTGCCTGCTCGATGGCGGCAGTGCGTTCTTCGTACCAGCGTTGGAGGAACGCGAGCACGACATCGTCCTTGGACTTGAAGTGCTTGTAGAAGGTGGCCTTGGCCACGCCAGAGGCGTGGATCAGTTCGTCGACCCCGACATCCCGGATGCCGCGTCGGGCGAAAAGCTCATAGGAGGCATCCAGGACCCGCTGTCGTGCGGGTACCGCGGCACGGGTGAGCCGTTTGCCCGTTGCTTCGCCGATGGTCATTCCCGCATGTTACTGACTACTCTCGGGTAGACAGAACGGTCCGTGCGGTCGCACCGACAGGGCGGCGTTTGGCCCTCCGTCCGGACTGCCGGAGGGGCCGGCGCGCGGGTTCCTCGTTCTGTCCGTGGTCGCGCCCGCCCGGATACACAATGCGGCGGCTGCTCTTTTCGGATCAGGCGGACCTGGGGCGTGCTGTAGGCCTGCTCGTGAGCAGCCAGGGGATCTCCAAACCCTCCCAGGGCCGGTCTCCGCTGGGCGGGTGGAGGTCGGAGGGGCGGGCGAGGAGGTACCGGACCCGGCCCGAGGCGGTGCGCCAGGCGACCCTGCCCCTCTCATCGGTCCTGCTGATCAGGTACCCGTGGATCTCGCCGTGCTGTGTGACGGCGATGACCCGGCATGGCAGCCCGGCCTCATCCCAGAGGGCCCGGTCCTCAGAGCCGCCGGGAGGGTGGTTCGCGGAGCTGTCCACTGTGCTCGGCGATCATCATTGGGGTCTGGCCCGGCCCGCACCCCGATCGGTCGCCGGAGGGCGCGGGACGGCCCAGGCTGTGCGGGTGATGGCCTCCGCGGCCGCCACCACCTCTGCCGCCTCCATGCCCGAGGGGAAGGCGAGCTCGAGCTGTTCCGCGGGCACTACCAGCCGGGCGAACTCCGGCAGCCGTGCCCGGTCGAGCTTCACCACGACCGCCGCCGGGCTCAGGCCCGGAAGGACGTGGACCACCACGCCGAGGTCGCCCGTTGCCGCCCTCACCTGCGCCATTGCAGGGTCCTTCACCTCGCGGCGGAACCGTACTCGCTCCCCCACCTCGAACAGTGCGCCCGTCCCGGCGCTTTCCTCCTGTGCCACGCAAAGACCTCCCCCGAGTGATTCCAACGCGGAGGCGCTGCCCCCAGCGGTGTACGAGGCCCCCAATTTATCCAGCGTTTTGAAAGCGGCTGGAGGGACTTTGGTCCCGACCGCACATGACAGTTGCAGTCACGCAACACGACAAGCGGCGCCCTTGGGCTTCGTTCGAGGTTGCGGGAGGTGCGATGGCTAGGCTCCTTTCGATGGAGACGGACAGGACGCTCGCCCACGGCACCATGCTGCGCCTCCTCAGGGCAGAGGACGCCGAACCGCTCGCGCGTGCGTACGCCCAGAGCCGCGAGTACCTCGCACCGTGGGAGCCGGTGCGCCCCGAGGAGTGGTACACCGAGGAAGGGCAGGAGCAGGCGATCCGCCACTCCCTCGAGGAGCTCCTCAGGGGAACCGCGCTACCGCTCGTCCTCGTCCAGGACGGCTCGATCATCGGGCGGGCCACCCTCTCATCGGTCGTGCGCGGCGCGTTCCAGAACGCCCACCTGGGGTACTGGATCGCCGAGCACGCCCAGGGGCAAGGGATCATGACCCAGACGATCGGGGTCCTCGTGGAGATCGCCCGCGACGGGCTCGGGCTGCACCGCCTCGAGGCCGCGACGCTGCCCCAGAATGTGCCCTCCCAGCGGGTGCTGGAGAAGAACGGCTTCGAGTTCTACGGGCTCGCGCACAAGTACATCCAGATCGCCGGCTCGTGGGAGGACCACCGGATGTACCAGCGCATCCTGTGACCGGGACCGTTCGGTGCCCCGAAGAATTAGGCCGATGAGGAAGTCGATCTGCTGTCCTGGGCGACGAATGACGCCAGGGGGCGGCTCTCCGCCCGGTACTCCAGCGTTGCCCCCAGACGAAGGGAGCACCAGATTGGGGGCCACCTCGGCTGGGCAACTTCAGGCATCCGCTGTCAGAACCGCGAGGCATGGAAGCCGTGAGCATCACTTCCAGTGGTGGCTACCTCGACCGCCCCCATTCGAGCTCACTGGCGGACGTCCTGACCGTGATCCTCGACAAGGGCCTGGTCATCGACGCCTACGTTGGCGTGTCCCTGCTCGGGATCCAGCTGCTGACCGTCGACGCCAGGATCGTTGTCGCGAGCGTGGACACCTATCTCCGCTTCGCCGAGGCGACCAGCCGCCTCGACCTGACGAAGCAGGGCGGCAGGCCCCTGACGGAGATCGTCCAGAAAGGGGTCGAGAATACCGTCGAAGGCCTCGCCCGCAAAGTCGCGAAGGACAAGACCAAGGATGCGATCGAGACGGTCCAGCAGAAGGTCGAGGACGTAGTCACCACAGTTGCCGAGAAGGTCGAGGGCGCGGTCAGCCACGTCATGGACGCAGCCGAGAACCTCGTCGGCGACGACGACGGAGGCCAGGACTGAATTGCGAAGATCGCGATAAACGCCCCGGCCTTGGCGTCGAGTTCAGGACCTGGCGGTCTCATTCTCGAGGACCTCGACGTCGCACCCGAAGACCGTGATGTCGTTCCAGTCCTCCGGCATCGGCTCCACGGGGGCCACCCCGAGGGCATCGAGCCAATCTGGGAGCTGGCTGGGATAGTCGAGACCGAAGACGACTCCGTCTGAACTCATGCCCGAAATCACCTTGCTCGTTTCCTGCCGCCGGCAGATCGCGGCCTTCCACCTGCCGCCGCGTCGCCGGTGCCTGAGCGAGTGGACCTCGAGCCAGAGCTTCTCGTCCGGCCCCAGGTCCTTCGCCGCCTTCTCGAGCCGGGCCCGCAGGTTCTTGGCCGCGCGCTTGTCGATCACCGCAATCCCCCATCTTCATCGATGCTCCCCCGACCGACACTGCCACACGCGCGCTTGCCAGCGGTCGAGAACGCGCCCAAACGGTCGCAAAGGTCCCCGGCTGGAGGGAAAGTGGACGCGTCACGCCCTCCCGCTCCCCGAGGGCTCGGGCTTACCCTGATGCCGCTGGGACGTCCGCGCTCCTCGGCGCCGCCTGGGCCTCATAGGCCGGTCATTCCTCAAACTTGATGGGACGTGGTCCCGATGGCACGCCGGTCACGGATGGCCGCAGCCTTGCCCCTCGCTCTCATGCTCGCCGCCTGCCAGTACTCGGGCTCGACCTCTTCATCCACCCCGAGCGCCAGCCTGTCCCCCGCCATTGCCTCCCTCGACGAGCAGGCCAAGCTGTTCATCGGCAGTGGGGCCGTCTCCGCCGTCGCCCAAGTGAGATGGCCCGGCGGGCAATGGTCGAGCGCCTACGGGGTGCGGGACCTCGACACAAAGGACCCGGCCCAGCCCGGGGACATGGTGTCGGTGGGCAGCCTGACCGAGACGTTCACCGCGGTCACCGTGCTCAAGCTGGTCGACGACCACCTGATCGGCCTCGACGACCCCGTGAACGGCGTCATCCCCGGCTTCGAGGCCGAGCTCCACCCGCCCGGGCCGATCACCGTCAGGGAGCTGCTCGGCCAGACCTCCGGCATCCCCAGCTACATCCCCGCCTCGATGGGCGGCGTGGACTTCCGCCCGGCCCTCGCCCAGCCGCTGACGCTCGAGCAGGCGCTCAAGGACGCCGCCGGCCAGCCCTGGCCCGCAAGCGCCGTCGGAAACTACCAATGGGACGAGACCAACTACATAGCCCTCGGCCTGCTCGTCCAGACGCTGCGGAAGAAGCCCTTCCCCGACGTCCTCAACGAAGAGGTCATCGCCCCGCTCGGGCTGGCCCACACGTCCACGTCCCGGCTCGACCTGACCCAGAAGGACATCCTCCACGGCTACCTGACCTTGCACGGGCAGAGGATCGACACCACGGACAACACGCACCTAGCCGGCTCCTCCGCCGAAGGGTTGATCTCCACGGTGGGCGACGTGAACGCCTTCCTCGCAGCCCTCTTCGGCGGCAGGCTCCTCTCGCCAGCATCGCTGGCGCAGATGGAGAAGGGCGCCTCGCCGGCGCCCTACGCCCTCGGCATCTGGAAGGGCCCGCAGGGCTGCACGAGCAGCGGATCGTTCCACATCGCGGGCAACGAGGAGTACACCTTCACCGTCGCCGTGGCCAGCAGCGACGGAAAGTACACAGCGACCATGGTCCTCGCTCTGCCACCCCTGCCCGGAACCCCCGAGGACCCCAGCGCTGACCAGCAGCGCCAGTCGATGGGCGAGCAGATGCAGTCCACGCTCAGCGAGACGGTCAACTCGCTATGCAGTGCCCATTGACTCCAGCGGAAACCACTCCCAATATCCTTTGGGGCGCTAATCAGGAAGGACGAGATCACGATGGCCAAGAACCCGTTCGAGCACAAGGAGCATGGGTCCGAAGAGCACCCGAAGCGCCACGGATTGCATCTGGGTGAATGGCTGAAGCGAGAAGATGCCGGGGTGTCGGGAGGATCGAGCGGAATCTTCTTCACTTCGCACGATCCACCGCTCCCTCCGGAGAGGACCTGCATCCAGGGACATGAGATCCCGCCCGGGCAGGAACACTGTTCGCACGGCCACCCAGCTGGCTGACCCACTGCGCTCTCTGCCCTGGCCCCTGATCTCCGTGCCTGACCCGGGAGGATAATGTGAGCCTTGAAGCGGACTACCTGATCGTCGGCAGCGGTGCCGTGGGCATGGCGTTCGCCGACGTCCTGGTCCACGAGACAGACTCGACGGTTGCCCTCGTAGACCGACATCACGCCCCGGGCGGTCACTGGAACGAGGCCTACCCCTTCATCCGCCTCCACCAGCCTTCGGCGACCTACGGGGTCAACTCCCGCCAGCTCAGCGACGGCTCCCGCGACACCACGCCCCTCAACTTGGGCCTCTGCGACCGTGCCAGCAGCGCCACGATCCTGTCCTACTACGAGCAGGTGATGCGCGAATTCCTCGCCACCGGACGGGTGCACTACTTCCCCCTCACCGACTACCAGGGTGATTACGACCAGACGCACCGCCTTGCATCCCGGCTCGACCGCCGAACGCTCGAGCTGCGCGTCCGTGAGAAGGTCGTGGACACCTCGTACCTCCGCACGGAGGTCCCCTCGACCCACCCGCCCGTGTATGAGGTGGCCCCCGGCGTGCACTGCATTCCGCCCAATCTGCTCCCGGAGCAGGCGCGGCCGCCGAGCGGGTACGTGGTCATCGGGGCGGGAAAGACCGGCATCGACGTGTGCCTCTGGCTGCTGGAGAACGGCGTTTCCCCGGACCTGATCACCTGGATCGTGCCGCGCGATCCGTGGATGCAGAACCGGGCCAAGCTGCAGCCTGCCGAGGAGTTCTTCGAGCAGACCTTCACCGCGTTCGCTGTCCAGGCCGAGATCGCGGCCACTGCAGCCACGGTCGGGGAACTCTTCACCGGCCTGGAAGCCGCAGGGCAGATGCTGCGGTTGGACCCCGGGGTGGCCCCGGGCATGTACCACGGCGCGACCGTCTCCGAGGCCGAGCTCGAGGCCCTGCGGCAGATCCGCAGCGTCGTGCGCATGGGGCGGGTCCGTCGCCTCCAGCCCGACAGGATCGTCTTGGACGACGGCACGGTCGAAGCGGACCTTCGCCGCCTCTACATCGACTGCTCGGCCCGGGGCGTCGCCGTCCGACCCGCCTTCCCCGTCTTCGAGGGGCGCAAGATCACCCCGCAGATGGTGCGCCCGCTCCAGCCCGTCTTCAGCAGCGCCATCATCGCCCACATAGAGGCCACCAAGGGGGACGAGGCGGAGAAGAACGAGCTCTGCGCCCCATTCCCGATGACCGACCGGCCGCAGGACTGGCTGGGAGCGATGCTGTTCAACCTGGCAGCCCAGGCACGCTGGAGGCAGGACCCCGATCTGAGGGAATGGCTCGTCCGCTCCAGGCTCGACAGCTTCTCCGGCTTGGCCCGGAACGTCAGCCCGACAGACGAGGCGCGGATCGCCCTGCTGCACAGGTACGGCCAGGCCGCATCGGCCGCGCCGGCGAACCTTCAGCGGCTGATCGCCGCCTCAGTCCCACTGTGACCGAGCGGGGACTCCGCCTTGCACGCTCCCGGGACCACGGTCCGGGTCGCCACGCGCGGCCGCCAGACGACGGATCAGCCGACGCAGGAATACGATGAGGAATTCGTCCCTTAGGGAGCAAATTCGGTTGAACGTCTATGGCCGGGAGCGCAGTGGGCCGTCTCGGCTAGGGCCCTCCGCACATGTACAGCAGCAGATGAGAGGCGTAGTCTCACTCCCGTGCGGCTGACTCCCTTCAGCGCGTATGTGACAAACCGCCCCGGCCAACCACGACCGGGGCGGCCTCTTTCCCACGATGAAGGAGTGCCATGGTCAACGGCGACCACCGCAATGCTGCCCGCCACCCCAACTGGGAGGACCCCGCTCTGGACTTCCAGGACGCACCAGAGGAGCCTTCCTGGGACGAAGAGGACGGGCTCTTCGACAGCGAGGAGATCGTCGTCTCCTGACCCCTGGAGAATTCCGGTGATCGCGCCACGAGCGGGTGCGGGCTCGCCACTGGGGGTTGGGCCCCGCTACCTGCCCGGCGCCCAGGCGAACCCGCACCAGTCACATTCTCAACACCGCGCTTTCGCCAGTCTCAGGACCAAAGGCTCTTGATCTGGCGGCGCCACCGCTATCCCACGGCTAGGGAATCTCGAGGTCCATGACCGGGGTGAACCGGACGCCCTTCTCGGGCTTTCCGAGGTGTCCCCCGCCGAGCCCGAGCGTCACGGCGCCCGCGGCGGGACGGACGAAAGCCGTCGACCAACTGCTGAACCGCACTCCCCCGCCGCCGCTCCCCTGCACCAGCCGCGCAAACGACCCGTCCGCCAGCTGAAGGGCAGGCCGGTCATGGACCGCGGCCTGCTGGAAGTCGACGAAGGCGATGTTGACCCGGACGAACTCGTTCCAGATCTCTTAGCTGGGCACATACCCGTGGACTATGACGCCCTCGGGGACGGCGACCCGCAACTCGTGCCGCTCGGGCAGGAGCACCTGCTCGAGCACCGGCTCGGGCTTATCCCGTCGCCGGCCATCAAGGATCCCGTTCATGAAGCGCTGCCTGTCAGTCTCTGGCGGGCAGGGTCTAGAGGGAGGCGTATTAGGAGGCGGCACGGGCTCGCGTCGTTACTCCCCCGCTCCGCACCGCCTCCTGCTCGCGGAGATGGCGGTAGAGGGTGGAGCGGGACCAGCCGATCGCCTTGGCGGCTCCTTCGCGGAGGGGTTCTGGGCGAGCATGCTCTTGGCGGTGGCGAGCTTGGCGGCGATCGTCTTGGCGTCCGGGCCCTTGCGGCCGAACTTAACCCCGCGGGCGCGCGCGGCGGCCATGCCGGCCTTCGTCCGTTCGGAGTTCAGCTGCCGCTCATGCTCCGCCAGGACCGCCATGAAGTTCAGCATGAGCCGCCCGTTCGGGGTGTCAGGGTCGATCTGCTCGACCAGGGAGCGGAGCTTGACGCCCTTCTCCTGGAGGAGCTCCCAGTGGCGACCATGTCGGCGACGCTGCGCCCGAGCCGATCTATCCTCCACACCAGGAGTTCATCCCCTGGCCGCAGGTAGTCCAGCAGCTTCGCCATCGCCGGGCGCGCGGCCGCAGCGGAGGCACCGGTGATCTCGTCGGAGAAGATGGCTTCTCGTCGACGCCGGCGGCCAGCAGTGCCCGCCGCTGCAGCGCCGCGTCCTGCTCCACACTGGAGACGCGGGTATAGCCGAAGATCATGTCCTATTCACCCCTAGGGCTTGCAGGATTATCTAATAGGACGAATTCTGGGATCTAACGAGACGATCACGAGGGAGTCGTGCCCACTCAGCGATGAAGCCCCGGCCAGCGGAAAGCTGACTGGGGGCTCCGTCTCGCCCATGCGCCGACATGGGTGGGCCCACGAGGCGAGGCGACCGAAGCGGCATCCGAACCGCCTGCTGCGGCCGTTTCAGGGACGCTCGAAGAAGACGATGCAGACGGGCGAGCCGACCTGGGCTATGCGGCGTGGTGCTCCGAGGGCGCCCTCGGGGCTGCGGGCGAGGGCCGCGATGCTGCCGGTGCGCTCGTTCGCTACGTAGAGGGCCTCGTCGTCGGGGCCGAGGGTTATGAACCGTGGGCGGATGCCGCCGGAGGAGGCGTGCTGGAGCAGGGTGAGCAGACCGTCGTCGCCCATGCGGTAGACGGCAATCGTGTCCTCGCCCGGGCCTCCCGGGGTGCGATCGCCGGCTCCGCTGCGGTTGCTGGCGTACAGGGTCCTGCCGTCGGGGCTGACGGCCATCTCGGCGGAGCGGCTGTCGCGCACGTCGCGGTCGGGCATCGTGGGCACGATCTGGAGGGGCAGCAGCTCGGGCGAGGCGGCCCGGCGGCGCAGCACGGTGACCGTGTTGTCGAGCTCGTTGACGCTGTACAGGACGGGCAGGCCCGGATGGAAGGCCACGTGCCGTGGACCGCTGCCCTCGCGCAGCCGGGTCGCTGCGAGGATGTCGAGCTGGCCCGAGCGGGGGTCGAGCGCGCAGGTGAATACCGTGTCGAGGCCCTTGTCCGGGACGAGGAACACGTCGCCCTCAGGCGCGAATGCCACCTGGTGGGGCTTGGAGCCCTTCTGGTCGCTCCGGTGCGGGCCTGGCTCGCCGGTGAACTGCACCTTCCCGGACAGGGTCCCGAGGGAGCCGTCCGCCTCGATCGGGAAGGCCGTGACGGAGCCGCTGGTGTGGTTGGCCGCGAGGAGGAACCGGCCAGTGGGGTCGAGGGCGAGATGGGCCGGGTTGGTGCCCTCGCTCTGGCGCCGGCCGATCTCGTGCAGATTCCCTGCCTCCCCGATGCGGTAGGAGGTGAGGTAGTCCTGGTCGCCGTGGGCGACGTGCAGGACCCGGCGGCGGGCGTCCAGGGCGAGGAAGCCGGGGTTGACCGCCGGGGTGATCGCCACCTGCTCCCAGGCCTCCCCGTCGAGTCTGAAGCAGGCGATGCCCTGCCCCTGGCCGTCCCGCTCCCGCGTGGTGCGGGTCCCTACATAGGCGAAGCGCTCCCGTGCCATGTCAGTGGGTGGTCCCCGCGTGCTCGGAAGGCGCCGGTGCCTCTGCGCCGGCGGGGGCCTTCTTCAGCCGCATGGCGGCCATCATGATCGCGGCGACGGCGGTGAGCCCGGCGAAGAAGAGCAGCCCGACCAGGGGCGAGCCGGTCGCGTCGGTGATCATCCCCTGGGCGTAGGGGCCGACGAAGCCTCCGAGGTTGCCGATGGAGTTGATCGCGGCGACCGCCGTGCCGGCGGTGGGGACGGAGAGGAACTGGTTCGGCACGACCCAGAAGGGAGACTTGTAGGCGTACAGGCCGGCCAGGGCGATGCTGATGGCGGCGATGACCAGCCAGGGCTGGGCGAGGACGCCGGCGAGGAACATGGCCACGGCGGAGACGGCCAGCGGGAGCCAGCTGTGGAACTTGCGCTCGTTCTTCCTGTCGGAGCGGCGCGACCACCAGATCATAGCGACGGTGGCGACGGCGTAGGGGATCATGCCGACGAGGCCGATCTGGAAGGTGCTCAGGTCCTTGGAGAGGCTCTTGATGATCTTCGGCAGCCAGTAGCCGGTGCCGAGGCTGCCGACCTGGTAGATGAAGTAGATCGCGCCCATGTAGAGGACCTTCGGGTTGGCCAGGGTCTTCCAGACGCTCAGGTGCTTGGTGTGGCCCTTGTCGGCGTCCTGCTCGCGTTGGAGCTCGTCCCGGATCCAGTCCTTTTCCTCGCCGGTGAGCCAGCGGGCGGCGGCGGGCTTGTCGGTCATGACGAAGTAGCACACGACGCCGAGGATGACCGCGGGGACGCCCTCGAAGACGAACATCCAGCGCCAGCCGCCCAGCCCGGCCCAGTCGACCCGCTCCATGATCCACGTGCTCAGCGGGGAGGCGATGATGTAGGAGACGGGGATCGAGGCGACGAACAGGGAGATCATCGTCCCGAGGTAGCGGCGGGGGAACCAGTAGCCGAGGTAGACGATCAGGCCGGGGAAGAACCCGGCCTCTGCCACGCCGAGCAGGAACCGGACGATGTAGAGCTGGACGTCGTTCTGCACGAAGCCCATCACCGTTGCCAGCGCCCCCCAGGTCAGCAGGATGCGGGCGATCCACTTGCGGGCGCCGAACTTGGCCAGGGCCGCGTTGCTGGGCACCTCGAAGAGGAAGTAGCCGATGAAGAACAGGCCGGCGGCGAGGCCGAAGGCCTGGCTCGTGAGGGCGAGCTCCTTGTTCATCTGCAGCGACGCGAAGCCGATGTTGGCCCGGTCGATGTAGTTGACGATGTAGAGCAGGAAGGCGAAGGGCACGATGCGCCAGGCGATCTTCCTGACCGTGCGCTTCTCCAGCGTCTGGTCGGCGTTGACAGACAAAGCGTTTCTCCTGGGTCCCGGCCCTGCAGGGCCGTTATAGCTTATAACGAAGGCCTTCCTGAAAGAAGGCTTCGGAGTATGGGGGGTGAGACCGGGTGCGATCCGAGTCACAGGATATAGGTTATAACCTGCAATCTGTGATATCCACCACCGGCTTCGTGCGCCTGATCAGCGCTGGCTCTGCTCGAGGGCCTCGATGGCCCGTCGGCCCAGGCTGGCGCTGATGTGCTCGCGCATCACGGCGGCCGCTGCCTCGCTGTCGCCGCTGCGCACGGCCTCGAAGATCGCCCGGTGCTCTGCGGCGACCCGCTCGCTGTCCCCGGGACTGTCCCCGCGGGAGCGGAGCCCGACGAGGCGGTAGCGGTCGGCCTTGTCCCAGAGCCGCTCGAGGATGTCGGTCAGTATCGGGTTGTGCGAGGAGCTGTAGACGGCGCGGTGGAAGTCGCGGTGGGCCAGGAGTGCATTCAGGTCCGCCGCGTCCCTGATCGGGGAGAGGCGGCCGAGGGCGGCCTCGATCCGGGCCAGGTCCGCCGCCGTGCGCCGCTCGGCGGCGAGGCCTGCGGCGAGCGGGTCGGCGCTCTCGCGCACCTCGTAGAGGTGGCGGGCCTCCGCGGCGCTGACAGCCGTCACCCTGGCATCGCGGTGGGCCTCGAGCTGGATCATCCCCTCGGCCGACAGCCGACGGATAGCCTCCCGCAGCGGGGTCGTGCTCAGGCCCAGCTCCTCGGCCAGGTGCACCTGGGGGATGACGGACCCGGCCTCGAGCTGGCCTGTGAGGATCCGGGTGCGCAGCTCCGAGTAGGCGTAGTCGTTCTTGGTGAAGATGCCGGTCGCAGGGGCGCTCACATCGGCTCCGATCTCGAGGGTCAGACGTTCTTCCAAGAATAGCGGTTGTAGGCGACAGGATGCAGGTTATAAGCTATAACGAGTCTTTCACCTTAGGAGGTTGCGGAATGGGCCGCATAGCCGAGCGCACTGTCGCCGATAGACGTCTGGTGCACGACGCCGCGGAGCTGCGCGTCGTGGACGTGCAGGCCGCGGCGGGAGAGGCCTTCGCGCGGTGGCCCGTGGTCCTGCGCCTGCTCGCCGAGAACGTCCTGCGCAACGTGGAAGCTGGGGAGCGGGAGCGGTCCCTGGCTGCCCTCGTGCGCTGGCTCGAGCGGGCCAGCAGCGAGGAGGAGATCGAGTTCCTGCCGGGCCGCGTGCTCATGCACGACACGACCAGCACCCCGGCGCTAGTGGACATCGCCGCGATGCGCAGCACGGTCGCCGAGGCAGGAGGGGACCCGTCGGCGCTGAACCCGCTGCTGCCGGTGGAGGTCTCGATCGACCACTCCCTGGCGGTGGAGGACTATGCCCACGCCGGAGCGCCGGTGCGTAACATGGCCCACGAGATCCGCCGGAACCGCGAACGGTACCGCTTCCTGAAGTGGGCGGCGCAGTCGATGGACAACGTCCACATCAACCCGCCGGGCACCGGGATCATGCACACGATCAACCTCGAGCAGCTCGCCACGGTTGTCACGGTCCAGGAACGCGACGGGGAACGCTGGGCGGTCCCGGACATGATGCTCGGCACCGACAGCCACACCCCCATGGTCAACGGCCTCGGGGTCCTGGGCTGGGGCGTGGGCGGACTGGAGGCCCAGACCGTCATGTTCGGCATGCCCACCACCCTGCGGATCCCCGACGTCGTCGGCGTCCGCCTCACCGGCCGCCTCGGCCCCGGCGTCCTGGCCACCGACCTCGCCCTCACCGTCACCCACCGCCTCCGCGAGCTCGGGGTCACCGGCGAGTTCGTGGAGTTCTACGGCCCCGGCGTCTCCGCCCTGAGCGTCGGGGAGCGCGCCGTCGTGGCGAACATGGCCCCGGAGTACGGGGCGACGACCGGGTTCTTCCCTGTCGATGCCCGGACTGTCGAGTACCTCCGGCAGACCGGCCGGACCGAGTCGCAGGTCGTCCTCGTCGAGGCGTACATGCGCCGGGCCGGCCTGTGGTTCGACCCCGCGGCCGAGCCCGTCTACACCCGAACGCTGGAGATCGACCTCTCCGCGATCGAGACCAGCGCCGCCGGGCCCCGCCGGCCCCAGGACCTCCTGCCCGTCAGCGCCATCCCGGCCGCCCTCGCCGCCGAGCGGCGCCCGTCGACCCATGCCGCTGGGGGGCTCCCGGAGTTCCCGGTCGCGATCGCCGCGATCACCAGCTGCACCAACACCACCGACCCCAGGCTCCTCGTCGCCGCCGGGCTGCTCGCCCGGCGCGCCCGGGCCTTCGGGCTCACCGTGCCGGAATGGGTCAAGACCTCCCTCGCCCCGGGCTCCCCCGCAGCCGCCAGCTACCTCAGGCGGGCGGGCCTAACCGAGGACCTCGACGCCGTCGGCTTCGGCATCGTCGGATTCGGCTGCACTACCTGCATCGGCAACTCGGGCTCCCTCACCCAGCCCGTGGCCCAGGCCCTCCAGGCGGAGGGCAGCCGCCCGGTGGCCATCCTCTCGGGCAACCGCAACTTCCCCGGCCGCGTCCACCCCGACCTGGACCTGGGGTTCCTGATGTCCCCACCCATGATCATCGCCTACGCCCTCGCCGGCGACGCCGCCAAGGACCTCTCCTCCGAGCCCGTCCAGCGCACGGCCGACGGCCGCGAGGTCTACCTCGCCGACCTCTGGCCCGGCGCCGACGAGATCGACGCCGCCCTCGCGGCGGCGCTCGACCCGGCCGACTTCGCCCGCGACTTCCGCGTCGCCTCCCAGAACCGGCTCTGGGCCGAGATCGAGGCCCCCACCGGGGACCTCTTCCCCTGGGACGAGTCCTCCACGATCCTGCGCCGGCCACCGTTCGCCTCCCTCGGCGAAGGGTGCCTCCTGGGCGAGTACACCGCCCATCCTCTCCTCGTCCTCGGCGACGACATCACCACTGACCATATCTCCCCTGCCTCGGCGATCCCCCGGGACAGCGCCGTCGCCGACTTCCTCGTCGAACGCGGCGAAGCCCGCAACGACCTGAACGTCTTCGCCTCCCGGCGGGGCAACTGGGAGGTCATGGTGCGAGGCGCCTTCCACAGCAAGACCCTCCGCAACGCCCTCGCCCCCGCGGCTCCCGTGGCGCACACCGTCCACGGCCCGAGTGGGGAACTCATGCCGCTCTGGGACGCGGCGCAGCGCTACCGCGCCCACGGCGACTCGGTCGTCGTGGTCGGCGGGGAACGCTACGGCATGGGATCCTCGCGCGACTGGGCCGCCAAGGCCCAGCGGCTCCTCGGCGCCCGCGCCGTCCTGGCCGACAGCTTCGAGCGCATCCACCGCTCCAACCTCATCGGAATGGGCGTCCTGCCCCTGCTCATCCCGGCCGGCGTCCGCGAGGAGCTCCAGGGCATGGCACCCGGCGACACCCTGCACATCGACGCCTCCCCCGCGAACATCCACCCCCAGGCGCCCATCCCGGTCACCCTCCTGAAGGCCGGCCAGCCCGCCCTTGAGTTCACCGCCACCGCGGCAGTGGAGACCGCCTTCGAGACCCGCCTCCTCGCCCACGGGGGCGTCATCCCCGCCATCCTCGCCCAGAACACCCAGGCCGTCTGAGCGCAGCTCCCCGAAGAAACGAGAACCCATCCCATGACCGGCCAGCAGGCAGAGCTCAACACCGCCGACCTCTACGACGAGTACGGCGAACAGCTCCAGTCCGTCAGCACGCAGTTCCAGTCCTTCGGCGGGCGGACCCGATTCCACGGCCCCGTCCGCACCCTCAAGTGCCACGAGGACAACCTCCTGCTCAAGCAGACCATCGCCACCCCCGGCAACGGCGCCGTCCTCGTCGTCGACGGCGGAGGCTCCCTCCGCTGCGAGCTCCTCGGCGGGAACATGGCCGCCCAGGCCCTCGAGAACGGCTGGGCCGGCGTCATCGTCAACGGCGCCATCCGCGACCGCGCAGAGCTCGCCGACCTCCCCTTCGGCGTCAAGGCCCTCGGCAGCAACCCCCGCAAGGGCACCAAGACCGGCGCCGGCGAGACCGACCTCGTCGTGGCCTTCGGCGGAGCCGTCTTCCGCCCCGGGGCGACCGTCTACTGCGACGACGACGGCATCCTCGTCCAACGCTGACACCCGTCCCCCTGCCCGTGGCGGCCCTGCCGCTCCGTCGTCGGCATCGGCATGGCCGCGTCGCTGCTCGTCCCCGCGGCGCCGCTGTAGCTGCGGCTGTGAAGGCGGACCGCCACCAGAAAGGACACATCCATGTACCCGGAGACCCCACGCCAGATGGCTTCCCGGGACTTCGACCCCAGGACCATCCCCTTCGACTCCCCGGTCTACGTCGGCCCGATCGGCTACGGCCGGCCACGCCCCACCTACGACCTCCTCGAAGAGACCGACCTGCTGGTCTTCGTCGGAACCGTCCCCGGCGACGTCATCACCGACGGATTCGTGTGCCGCCAGGACTGGAACAAGAAGAACTTCCTTGTCACCATCGACCCGTCACTGCGGGGCCGGTCAGGGCCCGTCTCCCACCAGATCGTGGCCAAACCCGACGTCTTCGCCCGCGACCTCTCCAAGCTCGAACTCCCCGTCAAGGATGAGTGGCGGCAGTGGAGCGCGAGAATGCGCGCTGAACAGGAGTCCTTCTCGGCCCTTCCGCCGGCGACCCCAGGCGAAGGACCAGCACGCATGGACACTCTGATGGCGAACCTCGTGTCCGCGCTTCCCTCCGACGCCATCGTCACCTTCGGCGCGGGCGAACACACGAACTGGGCCCACCGCTACTTCCCGACCCGGCGCTACGCCTCCATGCTGAGCGCCCGAAACGGCTCCATGGGCTACTCGGTGCCATCTGCGATCGCCGCGTCACTGGCCTACCCCGATCGGCGGGTGGTCACCATCGTCGGCGACGGCGAATTCCTCATGAACGGACAGGAGCTGGCAACGGCAGCCCAGTACGGAGCCACGCCGCTGGTGATCGTCATGGACAACCAGGAATACGGCACGATCCGCACCCACCAGGAGCGGCAGTACCCGCAGCGGATCTCCGGCACCCAGCTGAAGAATCCGGACTTCGCGCTGATGGCCCAGGCCTTCGGCGGCTTCGGCGCCAGAGTCGAACACGACAGGGACATCCCGGCCGCACTCGAAGCAGCCCTGCAGGCGATCGAGCGGGATAGGGTGTTCGCCCTCGTCCACCTCGTAGTCGAGCAGCGCGTCAAGGCCTACTAGCCCCGGCGGCCGGCGCCCCGGCCCCAGCCATGCCGTGCACCCTGAATGAATGGAAGACAATGCCTGATTCCCTGAACGACGAATCCCTGCTCCTCACCTCCATCCCCACCGGCCTGCTGATCAACGGCCAGTGGCGTCCGGCGTCGTCCGGAAGGACCTTCGACGTCGAAGACCCCGCCACAGGCAAGGTCCTGCTCAGCATCGCCGACGCCGGCACCGAAGACGGCGCCGCCGCACTGGATGCCGCAGCGTCCGCCCAAGCCGGCTGGGGCCGCACCGCGCCGCGCGAACGCAGTGAGATCCTGCGCCGCGCCTTCGATCTCGTCACCGAACGCGCAGAAGACTTCGCCCTCCTCATGACCCTCGAAATGGGCAAGCCGCTGGCGGAAGCCCGGGGCGAAGTCGCCTACGGCGCAGACTTCCTGCGCTGGTTCTCCGAGGAAGCGGTCCGCATCGGCGGACGCTACCTGCCCGCGCCGGACGGAAAGAACCGCCTTCTGGTCCAGAAGAAGCCCGTCGGGCCCTGCCTGCTGATCACCCCCTGGAACTTTCCCCTGGCCATGGCCACCCGCAAGGTCGCCCCGGCCGTCGCCGCTGGCTGCACCATGGTCCTGAAGCCCGCAAACCTGACCCCGCTGACCAGCCTCCTGTTCGCCCAGGTCATGGAGGAAGCAGGCCTCCCGGCCGGCGTCCTGAACGTCATCCAGACCTCCACCGCAGGCGCTGTCACCGGCCCGCTCATCAAGGACGACCGCCTCCGCAAGATCTCCTTCACCGGATCAACGGCGGTCGGACAAGCGCTGATGAAGGAGGCAGCGGACAAGGTCCTACGAACCTCCATGGAACTGGGCGGCAACGCACCGTTCGTCGTGTTCGAGGACGCCGATCTAGACAAGGCCGTTGAAGGCGCCCTTGCCGCCAAGATGAGGAACATGGGCGAGGCCTGCACCGCGGCCAACCGCTTCATCGTCCACGAGTCCATCGCCGACGCCTTCGCGGAGAAGTTCGCGGCGAAGATCACTTCCCTCACCACCGCCCGCGGCACCGAGCCCGAATGCACGGTCGGTCCGCTGATCGACGGCAAAGCCCGCGACGGCGTCCATGCCCTGGTCAGCGACGCGCTGGCAGGTGGCGCCGAAGCAGTCACCGGCGGTGCAGCCGTCGACGGCCCCGGCTACTTCTACCAGCCCACCGTGCTGAAGAACGTCGCCGAGGACGCCCGCATCCTCCGGGAGGAGATCTTCGGACCGGTTGCACCGATCGTGACGTTCGCCTCCGAGGACGCCGCCATCCGCCTGGCCAACAACACCGAGTACGGCCTGGTCGCCTATGTCTTCACGAGGGACCTCAGCCGCGGCCTGCGCGTTAGCGAAAGGCTCGAGACCGGCATGCTCGGCCTCAACGCTGGCGTCATCTCCACGGCTGCCGCGCCGTTCGGTGGCGTCAAACAGTCGGGCCTGGGCCGCGAGGGCGGTTCCGAAGGCATCGAAGAATACCTCTCCACCCAATACGTCGGCATCGCCGACCCCTACGCCGGCTAGAGCTGCACAGCAAACGGCCAAACGATGCAAGGGGCCTCCCGTTCTCGCAACTGGGAGGCCCCTTGCTGCCCTGATCTGCGTTGACGCAAACCAAGGCTTTGAACGATGCTGTCCCAGTCGCCACTGTCATATAGGCATCGCGCATCAGCGCTCGTGATCCGGACGTAACTCCACCCCTCCGGTTCTAGGGCAGCTGGTAGCCAGTGAATGGTACCGGCGGGCAGCGCGACGATGCCGTCCATATCGTCCAGCTCGGGCTGCTCCAACTCCGTGCAGCCCACGCGACGACGCTTGCCGTTGCCTCATCTCACCCCGAAGCTGTGGAACATTTTCCCCAGCACGATCGAGGTGTCGATGTCTGGTCCAGCACCACGTTGTCCACGCCCTGGGAGCGCCACTAACGGCCACACAATCGCCCTCGACGAGGTCGCCGCAGTGAACCCACGAACCAGATCCCCTTCGTTCCCGAATCTGGCCACTGACCCACGAGCGTTAGCCCGCCCCCGAGCGCTCATCGAACCGAGGGGAGTGCCCAAGCAGCTGCGGTACTTGCGCGGTACGTTTTAGCCCGCGCTGTCAGCGCTCCTGAAGAACTGAACACTTTCGCTCTTGCAGATCTGGACACCTCACCACGATTGGATGGGTGATCAGATTGGAAGACTGGGCCCTTATCCGCAGGCTTCATCTGGCTGAAGGGATACCGAAGGCTCGGATCGCCAGAGACCTCGGGATCTCCAGGACCACTGTCCTGAAGGCGCTGGCGTCCGATGGGCCGCCGGAGTTCCGCGCGCCGCACCGGTCCTCGGCCTTTGACGGGTTCGAGGCCCGGGTGCGGGCCCTGCTAGCCGAGTTCCCCTCGATGCCGGCCTCGGTGATCGCGGAGCGTCTGGGCTTGGGAGGGGTCTGCCTCCTGGTTCCGGAAGAAGGTCGCGCTGCTGCGCCCGGAGTATGCGCCCAAGGACCCGGCCGACCGGCTCGAGTACGCCCCGGGCGACCAGGCCCAGTGCGACCTGTGGTTCCCCGCCCAGGGGGTCCCGGACGGGACCGGGGGCCGGCGCCCATTCCCGGTGCGGTGGTGGTCTCCTCGTATTCGCGCTTCCTCGCGGCCAGGATGATCCCCACCCGCACGACCCCGGACCTGCTGGCCGGTCTGTGGTCACTGCTTCAGGCCCGGCTCGGGGCGGTGCCGCGGCGGCTGGTGTGGGACAACGAGGCAGGCATCGGGCGCAGGAACCGGCTAGCCGAAGGGGTCGAGGGCTTCTGCGGGACGCTCGCGACCAGGATCGTGCAGCTGAAGCCCTTCGACCCGGAGTCCAAGGGCATCGTCGAGCGCGCGAACAGGTTCATGGAGACCTCCTTCCTGCCCGGACGCCGCTTCCGGGACCCGCTGGACTTCAATGCCCAGCTGGAGGAGTGGCTCCAGCTGGCCAACCGGCGCACCGTCCGCTCGCTCGGGGCGCGCCCGTGCGACCTCCTGAGCCTTGACCGGGGGCACATGCTGGAGCTTCCGCCCGCGGCCCCCTCCGTCGGTTTCCGGCAGCGGGTGAGGATCGGGCGGGACTACTATGCCAGGGTCTTGGGCAACGACTACTCCATCGACCCGTCCGCCATCGACCGCTTCGTAGAGGTTCATGCGGACCTGGACCGGGTCCGGGCCCACCTGGACGGGACTCTGGTCGCGGACCACGCCCGCTGCTGCGGCACCGCCGAGACCGTCACCGATCCGGAGCACCGGCGCGCCGCGGCCCGGCTGCGGGCGGCCTTCCAGCAGCCGCGCACCAGGACCATCGAGGACGCCGGGATCGTCCGGGACCTGGCCGAGTACGACGCCTTCTTCGGCGTCGCCATCGCCGAGGATCCCGCCACGACGAAGGAGCAGACGGCATGAGCGCCGAGGCCCTCAAGCGCATCGACCACCTCGCCCGGGCGTTGAAGGCGCCCCGCATCCAAGAGGCCGCGGGCCGGCTCGCCGAGCAGGCCCGGGACGCGGGCTGGGACCACGAGGAATACCTCGCCGCGGTCCTGGACCGGGAGGTCGCCGCCCGCGACGCCTCCGGTTCCGAGATGCGCATACGCGCCGCGGGCTTCCCCACGCGCAAGACGATCGAGGACTACGTCTTCGACCACCAGCCCGCACTCAAACGGGACACGATCCTGCACCTTGCCGGAGGGACCTTCTTGGCCAATGCGGAGAACGTGGTGCTCCTCGGGCCCCCGGGAACCGGGAAGACCCACCTCGCGATCGCCCTCGGGATCCGGGCCGCCTACCTGGGCCACAGGGTCCTGTTCGCCACCGCGACCGAATGGGTCACGCGGCTCCAAGGAGCCCACGCCGCCGGCAGGCTCAACGCCGAACTGGCCAAGCTGCGCCGCTACGGGCTGATCGTCGTGGACGAGGTCGGATACATCCCCTTCGAGCAGGACGCGGCGAACCTGTTCTTCCAGCTCGTCTCCTCCCGATACGAGCATGCCTCGCTGATCCTGACCTCGAACCTCTCCTTCGCCCGGTGGGGCGACGTGTTCGGGGACCAGGTC
Organism: Sinomonas gamaensis; assembly: GCF_005876955.1. Classification (GTDB taxonomy): domain Bacteria; phylum Actinomycetota; class Actinomycetes; order Actinomycetales; family Micrococcaceae; genus Sinomonas; species Sinomonas gamaensis. The sequence goes on along the minus strand of NZ_SSCL01000002.1, from coordinate 55,938 downwards.
GTCGCCGCCGCCATGATCGACCGGATCGTCCACCACGCAGAGGTCGTCACCCTCAAGGGCTCCTCATACCGGCTCAGGAACACCGAGATCGAAACCCTGCCCTCCGTACGAGCCGAAAACGCGGCAGACTATAACCACTCGAACTGACCAGATCTCGAAGAGCACAAACGTTCAGTTCCTCAAGAGCGTCAACACGCGCGATGACGTGCCAACCGAGGACGTTCCACCTGAGGGGGGTGCCCCAAGCGTACAGAGCCTTCGATCGCTTGAGGCAGTCCTCGGCCGGAAGTCGCACGAATGGGCTAGTCCTTTTCCCGCCGAAGGACCGAAGGACCAAGTTCGATGGAAGAGGACCAAGTACGTTGGAAAAAGGACCTAGTTGCTTGGAAATCCACACAGTCATGTAGATTGCCACGCATCTTGGTCCTTGGGACCAGAATGCGAACCCTGTGATTCCGCGGCTTCCGCCGCCTACCTGCGGTTCCGTTCTGTCATCGAAGATGGTCCTTTCCACGCCCAGCTGATGCCGCACTCAGCCGAGGTGTTGAATGACGCGGGCGCATCTAGGCGTGCTGTCGTCGGAAGCACGGCCGGGCACGCCACGTGGATGGCGAGTCTGGCCTCGGGATCGTTCACGACTTTCCGCACGTAGCTGAGCGTGAGGAAGTCCCGCGCCTCAATGAGTTGCCAGCAGGCCTTGGCGAGTTCGAACGGTCGTACGACCTCGAGGACGGTCAGGCCAAGCCGACGGGCCGCGTCGTGGCTCTTCGTGCCGAGGGCGGAGGCGGCCCGCATCGCTAGGCCGCGGAATCCTCGGTCCGCCACTCTCCGCAGCCGCGCGTCTTGCTGCCAGTTCCCGCGGCTGTGATCGCGGCAGCCTCCCTTGATCTTTGGCCTCCGAGCGGTGATACTAAACACGTGCCATCCAATGAAATGCATTCCATTGAGCGGAGCGCAGTGATTGCTAGGGCCGCCGCGGTCCTCTTCGCGTTCTCGGCGGAGAAGCCCGAGCTGACCCTCGGTGAGATCGCCAAGCGCGCGGAGCTGCCCCCGAGTACGGTGCGCCGCCTGCTGGTCCAGCTCATCGACGCCGGCCTGATCGACCAGGATGGCTCCAGCCGCACCTACGCGCTGAGCCTGCGCCTGGCCCAGCTCGGTGCTGTGGCGCTGGGGAGCCGGGACCTGGTCCAGCGGGCGAACCCCGTGATGCGGGCCCTGACCTCAAGGGTGGGCGAAGCGGTGTTCCTCGGACAGCTCTCCCCACAGGGCGTGGTGTACCTGGCCGTCACCCAGCCGGACACGGCCGTGCGGATCTCGACCCGTGCGGGGGAGGTCCGCCCGGCGCACACGACCTCGATGGGCAAGGCGCTGCTGGCCTCCCTCGCCGCGAATGACGTGGAAGCCTGGGTGGCCTCCCATCCCCTCGGATCCGGCACGCAGTTCGCGCACACGGACCCCCAGACCCTCAGGTCCGATCTCGAAGGGGTCCGCTCCCGCGGATACGCGGTGAACAACAGGGAGTCCAGCGCCGAGTTCACCTCCGTCGCTGCCCCGGTCAGGGATCACCGCGGCGCCACCGTCGCCGCCCTGGCGATCTCCGCCCCCGCCTACCGCATCCCCCGGGAGCGGATCCCCGAGCTTGGGGCGGCAGTCCTGGAGGCCGCCCGCGAGCTCACCAGCCGGCTCGGCGGCGCCTTCACCGTCGTCGCATAAGAAGCAACAAAAGGAAGAAGAGTCATCATGGCAAGCTCAGCAGCGGCCGGCGGCAACGGTGCCGCGCCCGCAACGGCGAGGACGAGGAAGCCCCTCGTGAAGCAGATGTGGTTCTGGGTGCTGGTCGCGGTCGTCGCCGCGGCCGCCCTGGGAGTGGCGGCGCCGAAGGCGGCAGTGTCGCTGCAGCCCCTGGGAACGGTCTTCATCAATGCGATCAAGATGATCGTCGGCCCGATCGTGTTCTGCCTCGTCGTCACAGGCGTCGGCGGGCTGACGAACCTGAAGGAGGCCGGGCGGATCGGGCTGCGCTCCCTGGTCTACTTCGAGGCCGTCTCGACTCTGGCGCTGCTCATCGGCCTGCTGGCCGTGAACCTCTTCCAGCCAGGGGCAGGGCTGAACATCGACCCCTCCAAGATCCAAGTCTCCCAGGCCGTCCAGGGCTATATCGGGCAGGGCAAGAGCAACGACTGGTGGAGCGTCCTGCTCAACATCGTCCCGACTAGCGTCGTGAGCCCCTTCACCGAGGGCAACATCCTGCAGATCCTGTTCATCGGGGTGCTCGTTGCCATCGCCGTCCACATGGCCGGGCCCCGCGCCCGCGGGATCGTGACCGGCTTGGAGAAGGCGAACCTGATCCTTTTCAAGGTCCTCAAGATCGTCATGTACGCAGCCCCGGTCGGCGTCTTCGGCGCCCTGACCGCGCTCGTGGGCTCCTCGGGCCTGGCGACCCTCGCGGGCCTGGGCAAGCTCATCGGCATGTACTGGGTGACCTGCATCATCTTCGTGGTGGTCGTCATGGGCCTGATCCTGGCCGCCGTCGGATTGAACGTCTTCAAGCTGCTGCGCTACCTGAAGGAGGAGATTCTCATCGTCCTGGGCACTTCCTCCTCCGAGGCCGTGCTGCCCCAGGTCCTGGGCAAGCTGGAGAACCTGGGCGCGCCCCGGGACGTCGTCGGGCTCACCGTCCCCACCGGCTACACGTTCAACCAGGACGGCACCTCCATCTACTACGCCTTCTGCGCGGTCTTCATCGCCCAGGCCACGGGCGTCCAGCTCTCCGTCTGGGCCCAGCTCGGGCTCGTGGCCGTCCTGATGCTCACGTCCAAGGGCGTCGCCGCCGTCACCGGGGCCGGGTTCATCGTCCTGGCCGCCACGCTATCGACCCTGGGCACCGTCCCGGTCGCGGGGATCATGCTCATCTTCGGCATCAACCGCTTCCTCTCCGACGGCGCCGCCCTGACCAACCTCTTCGGCAACACCGTCGCAGGCCTAGTCGTCTCCAAATGGGAAGGCAACCTCGACCTCGCCCGCGCCAAGAAGGTCCTCGACCGCCAGCCCGTCGAACCCCTGCCCGCCATCGCCGACCTGCCCGGGGAGCACGCGCCCGCGGCCCCGGACCACGGCATCGTCCCCGAAGGAGCGAAGTGAACCAGACCCTCCATGTCCCCGCCGGGACGGTGCCCGTGCATCGGGAAGCCGACGTCGGCGTCATCGGCGGGGGCCCCTCCGGGGTCTGCGCCGCCGTCGCCGCCGCCCGGGCAGGGGCCAAGGTCCTCCTCCTGGAGGACGCGGGGTTCCTCGGCGGCACCGCCACCGGCGGCATGGTCGCCGCCTGGAACGCCTTCTACTGGCGCGACGTCCGCGTCACCGGGGGCATCGCCTACGAGATCACCCAGCGCCTCGAGGCAGCCGGAGGCGGGGCAGGCTTCGAGAACTACGTCGCCGCGGAGCTCACCGACAACCCGGTGCCCTTCGAGACCTACCCCTTCGACCCCGAGATCCTCAAGCTCGTCCTGGACGACCTCGTCCGCGAGGCCGGCATCGAAGTCATCCACCACGCCCGCGCCACCGACGCCCTCGCCGCCGGCGGCGCCGTCCAGGGCATCGTCTACGAGGGACCCACCCGCCCAGGGGCCGTCCGGGCCCAGCGCTACGTCGACGCCACCGGCCACGGCACCGTCGCCCTCAAGGCCGGCGCCGCCCAGCTGAACACCGCGGAACCCCTGCAGCCCATGACCCTGATGATGCGCGTCTCCGGCGTCCTCCGCGCCGAGCTGGAAGCAACCCCCAAGGAAACCCGCCGGGGCATCGTGAAGGCCGGGATCGAGCAGGGCGCGCTGTTCTACAGGAGCCTCGCGGTCTCGTACAGCCCCGCCAACGGCGACGCGTTCCTGCTGATGAGCGCGGTCGAGGGAGCCGACGGCGCCGACGAATTCTCCCTCACCGCGGCCGAGCAGGAAGGACGCCGCCAGATCGCGCACACCCTCGACTACCTCCGGGACAGCATGCCCGGCTTCGCCGAGGCCAGGCTCGTCCAGATCGCCCCGTGGATCGGAGTCCGCGAGACCCGCCGCGTCCTCGGCGACTACGTCCTCACCGGCCAGGACGTCCGCACCGGCGCCGGGTCCCGGGACGCCATCTCCTGGGGCGGAGGCCCCATCGACGTCCACGAAGGCCACACCGTCCGGCTCGCCAGCCCCGAGCGGCCCTTCGCCGTCCCCTACCAGTGCCTCCTCCCCCGGGGCCTGGAGAACGTCCTGGTCGCCGGCCGGGCCCTCTCCGCCGACCCGGAGGCCATGGGCGGCCTGCGCCACATGGGAGGCATCATGCCAACCGGCGAGGCCGCAGGCGCCGCCGCCGCACTCTCGTCGGCACGCGGAATCACCCCCCGGCGCCTCCCGGCCCAGGTCCTCCGCGACCACCTCCGGGCTGCCGGCGCGATCGTCGACGACCCCCTCGAAGACCGCACCCAGATTCCCGCGCAGGCCGCATCCGGGGCGACGACGGGACGGGGAGCGCGATGAGCACCACCGCCGAAAGCTACCTCGTGGGCCTGATCGGGGACGGGACCACCCGCAGCCTCACCCCAGCCCTCCACGAGGAAGAGGCCAGGCACCACGGCATCGACTACCTCTACCGGCCCATCGACCTGGGCGTCATCGCACGGCCCCCGGAGGACGTCGGACACCTCCTGCGGGCCGGGCGCGACCTGGGCTTCAACGCCTTCAACATCACCCACCCCTGCAAGCAGGTCGCAATCCCCCACCTGGACGAGCTCAGTCCTGAGGCCGCCGCCCTGGGCGCCGTGAACACAGTCCTGATCCGAGACCGCCGTCTCGTCGGCCACAACACCGACTACAGCGGCTTCACGGCCGCGATGCAGGACGGGCTCCCCGACATCACGGCCGACCGCGTCGTCCAGCTGGGCGCCGGGGGCGCCGGCTCGGCAGTTGCCGCCGCCCTGCTGGCACTGGGAGCAAAGAGCCTGGGCGTCTACGACCTAGACGCCGCCAGGTCGGGCGAGCTCGCCCGCTCGCTGGAAGCTGCCTTCCCCCGGCACGAGGTCGTCGCCCTCCGCCCAGACTCCCTCCCCGATGCGCTTGCCTCCGCCGACGGAATCGTGAACACCACCCCCGTCGGGATGAACCTGCACCCCGGCACGCCCATCGACACCCGCCTGATCCGCCCCTCCCAATGGGTGGCGGAGATCATCTACGTCCCCCTCGAGACCGAACTCGTGGAGGCCGCCCGGGCCAAAGGCTGCCGAGTGCTCGACGGCGGGCACATGGCCGTCGGGCAGGCAGTCGACGCCTTCCGGCTCATCACCGGGCTCGACCCGGACCGCACGCGAATGCGGTCGCATTTCCTCGCACTGACCAAGGGCACCCAGGGATAGCCGCGGCGAGCCCGGCAGGCAGCCGTGGGTTCGACCCGCTTCGACGCCAAGGCCTCAGGCGGCGCAGCGTCGACTGCGTCGCCGGGGCCACTACCGCCTCAGGCGCGGCGCCCGTCCTGCTCCACGGGGCGGACGCCTGCGGTGACCCCGCCGAGCTGGCCGGTCAGCCTGGCCGCGGCCGCGACGACCCGTCGGCCCAGCTCGTCGATCCGCTCCGGGGGGACCCGGTACGCCGGGGACGATATTGCCAACGCCGCCACGGTCCTGCCTTCGTGGTCCACGACCGGCGCGGCCACCGAGGCGAACTCCGAGCTCGATTCCCTGTCGTTGATCGCGTAGCCGCGCGCCCTCGCGCCCTCCAAGTCCGCCAGCAGCCTGTCCTTCGTCTTGGGCGCGTTCTTCGTCCCCTCCTCGAGGGAGTGCGAGGCGAGCCAGGCCTCGAGCTCGCCCTGGCCGAGCGATGCCAGCAGCGCCTTCCCGATCGAGGTGCTGTGAGCCGGCCGGATGTCGCCGGCCTGAGTGGAGATCCGCACCTCAGAGGCGGGCTGGACCACGGAAAGGTAGACCACTCCCTGGGCCGAGAGCTGCCCGAGGAGGACCGCCTCGTTGGCCTCCGCGCTCAGCTCCCGCATGACCGGTGCGGCACGCGCGACGATGTCCATGCTCCCCAGCGCCACGGCACCAAGCCGGGCGAGCCGGAGGCTCAGCGAGTACAGCCGGGTCGAGTCGTCCTGCTCGACCAGGCCCGCGGCCGTCAGCTGGACGAGGAGGCGCCGGACGGTGCTCGGCGGCAGTGACGCCCGCTTGACGATCTCGCCCAGGCTCAGATGGGGGCGGTCTGCGGAGAAGGCGAAGAGGACATCCGCGGCCCTTGCGATCACAGCGCTCCGCTCCACGGAGTCCTTTTCATTCACCGGCACGCGAGCAGTATGGCCGAGACGCCCCCCACAAGGCAATCAGCACCACTCCCGCTCCCCCAAGCAGGGCGAGGATCCCCTGCCGCTCGGACTCCTTCTATTGACAAGGGCCGAGGCCGCCGGTGAGACTTAGACGACACCACTCGATGGAATCCATTCCATCAGATGGAACAAACAGAACGAGCCGAGCTCGCCCCGGCCGCTGCGGCAAAGACTGCCGCCGGGTCCCGGCCCAAACCCTTGTCCCCCTAGCGGAAAGCGATCCCATGTCATCTCCTTCCGGCTCTGCGAGCCGCCGCGGCAGCGTGGCCGCACCGCCATCCGCCGTCCGGAAGGCGGTGGCGGCCAGCACGGTCGGCACCGTCCTTGAGTGGTACGACTTCTACGTGTACGGCACGGCCGCCACCCTGGTGCTCGGCAAGGTCTTCTTCCCCTCCCTGGACCCGATGTCCGGGACCCTCGCGGCCTTCGTCACCTACGGGATCGGCTTCATCCTCAAGCCCATCGGCGGGATCATCCTGAGCCGGTTCGGGGACACGATCGGGCGCAAGCGGGTCCTGGTGATCAGCCTGGTAGCCATGGGAATCGCGACCGGAGGGATCGGGCTGCTGCCGACCTACGCCCAGATCGGCGTCGGGGCCCCGGTCCTGCTGGTCCTCCTGCGCCTCGTCCAGAGCGTGGGCGCCGGCGCGGAATACGGGGGCGCGATCACGATGGTCGCCGAATACTCCAGCAACCGTCGGCGGGGCCTCGTCGGGAGCCTGCCGGCCCTGGGCGTCTCCCTCGGGATCCTCCTGGGGGACCGGCGCCTACGCGGCCCTCTCGCTCCTGCCCGCGGCGGCCTTCAACGCCTGGGGCTGGAGGCTGCCCTTCATCCTCGGCTTCTCCCTGGTCGCCGTGGGGCTCTACCTGCGCCTGCGGGTGGACGAATCCCCCGAGTTCAAGGCCCTCCTGTCCGAGGACAAGGTGGTGCGCGCCCCGTTCCGGCAGATGCTCAAGACCCACCCGCGCAACCTGCTCATCGCCACCGGCGCACGCTCCGCCGATGCCGTCGGCGGCCAGCTGTACAACGTCTTCGCACTGACCTACTGCACCGAGGCGCTCCACCTGCCCGCCACCGTCGGGCTGACCGGAGTCATGGCCGCGAACCTCGTCGGCCTGGCTGTCATCCCCCTGGCCGGGCACCTGTGCGACCGCTTCGGACGGCGCCCCGTCTACCTCGCCGGGCTCGGGTTCCTGGCAGCGTTCGCCTTCCCCTTCTTCTGGCTCCTGGGGAGCAGGTCTCCCCTGCTCGTCGTGCTCGCCCTGGTGCTCTCCTACGGCTTCGGGGTCAAGGTCATCCTCTCAGTCTCCGGGGCGTACCTGGCCGAGCTGTTCGACCCGCGCATCCGCAGCAGCGCCGTCACGACCGCCCGGACCATCTCCGATCCCCTGGCCGGCTTCACCCCGGTCATCGCCACCTCGCTGCTGGTCGCCTCCGGCTCCTACTGGAGCGTGGCCGTGTTCATGCTCGTCTTCGTCGGAATCGCGTTCTTCTGCGTCTGGATCGGCCCGGAGACCCAGCGGCTCGTGCACCCGGTCACAGAGCGGGACCAGGCCGCCGCAGACAGCGAACTCCCCCGCACGATCGGCTGAGGATGGGCGCGAAGAAGATCGTCATCATCGGCGGAGGACTCGGCGCGATAGCAGCCAGCCTCTCCGCGGCGAGGCTCGGGGTGCCAAGCATCATCGTCTCCGAGTGCAGCTGGCTCGGCGGCCAGGTCTCCAGCCAGGCAATCCCACCGGACGAGCACCCCTGGATCGAGATGACCGGGTGCACCGAGACCTACCGGCAGTTCCGCAACGGGGTGCGCGCCTTCTACCGGGACCACTACCCCCTGAACGCCCAGTCCCGCTCGGCGCCCCGCCTCAACCCGGGGCTGGGGAACATCGGCCCGCTCTCGCACGAGCCCTTCGTCGCCGGGCTCGTCATCGAGCAGATGCTCGCCCCGTGGCGCAGCCGGGGCCTAATCGAGGTGCTGCGAGGCTGGCGGATCGTCGAGGCCGAGACCACGGGCGACCACACCAGATCGGTCAGGGTGCGAAGCGACGACGGCGAGGAGAAGGTCCTCGAGGCCGAGTACTTCCTGGACACAACAGATCTCGGCGATCTGGTCGCCGCCGCAGGCGTCGAGCACGTGATCGGCGCCGAGAGCACAGCAGAGACCGGCGAGCCCCACGCCCTGCCCGGCGAGTCGGACCCGACAGACCAGCAGGCGATCACCTGGGCTGCGGCCCTGCGGCTCTCCCCGCACACCGAGAACATCATCGACAAGCCGGGCGCCTACGACAGATGGCGCTCGTACCAGCCCGACTTCTGGCCGGGCCCGCTGCTCGGCTGGGACGTCTCGGACTACGTCACCCACCAGCCCCGGCACCGGCCCCTGTTCCTGGCCAGCTCCCAGGACGGCGAGATCCACTACGACCTCTGGCACGCCCGACGCGCACTGGCTGCCAGCCAGATGGAAGACGGCTGGGAATCGGACACCACCATCGCCGCCTGGCCGATGATGGACTACTGGCAGATCCCCCTCCTCGGCTCCGAGGAAGGCGCGGGGACCGCCCTGGCCGAGGCCCGCGAGTTCACCCTCTCCTTCATCTACTGGATGCAGACCGAGGCGCCCCGCCACGACGGCGGGACCGGGTACCCGGAACTGCGGCCCCACGGCGAGGTCACCGGGACCCCCGACGGCCTGGCGATGCTGCCCTACATCCGGGAAGGGAGGAGGATCAAGGCAGAGTTCACCGTGCTCGAACAGCATATCGGCGTCGCCGCGCGTGCCGGGCTCGACGGGGCGGAGCCGTTCAAGGACAGCGTCGGCGTCGGCGCGTACCGGATGGACCTGCACCCCTCCAGCTCGGGCAGGAACACCCTGGACCTGGACACCTGGCCGTTCCAGGTCCCGCTCGGCGCCCTGATCCCCCAGAGGGCCGAGAACGTCCTCGCCGCCGGCAAGGCGATGGGGACGACCCACCTGACCAACGGCGCGTACCGCGTCCATCCCATCGAATGGTCCGTGGGGGAAGCCGCCGGAGCCCTGGCGGCCTTCTGCCTCTCCACAGCCTCCGCCCCGCGGCAGGTGCGCTCGGATCCGCGCCGGCTCGAGGACCTCCGCCGATCACTGGCCGCCCTGGGCGTGGAGACAGAGTGGCCCAGCCTCGGGGCCCTCACCCCCGAACGCCGCTTCGGGTACCTCCCGCCGCCCCGGTAGCCGACGATCAGGGCGATGCTTGCCACGGATCGGCGTTGGACCCCCGATCCGTGGCGGCATCTTCCGCCTTCCGCCTCGATCCGTCTGCCGCGGGCGGTCCTGCTGGCCATGCCACGTCCGGCAGCCCCCAAGAGGTCCCAAGATCCTCCGGATCCTCGGCTCCGAACCTCGCAGCCTCCCAGCCTTGGCCTTTTCGCCGACGATCAGATTCCCCGACCTGATTCACCTGACTGGGACAGAGTCCTGGCGGACCTTTTGGCCTTCGCCAGATGCAGCTCCCCTAGACACCTTGCGCTTCTCGTATCCGACGACGACGGCCGCCGCCGCCTCCACCGCTGCTCTCGTCCGAGGCTGGGAGACGAGCCAGGTCGTCATCTCGATGGGCAGCGCGGAGATGGGGTGCCACACCCAGCCGGGAAGCTGCCGCTCCGCGGTGTAGCGGGAGACGAGGACCGCATCCGCGTCCGCGGCCTCGGCGCTGGCCAACGCATGCTCCACGAACTGCGCGAACTGCCACTTGGGCTGCACCCCCGCGTCCAGGGCAGCGCGGATGAGGCCCTCCTGCTGTGTTGGCACCTGATCCCTCGAGTGCACCAGCACGCGCAGGCTGTCCAGGGACCCGACGGTGAGGACGGCCTGGGCCGCCAAGGGGCTGTTGGGCCTCACAGCCAGCCCGAAGGATTCCTGGCCGATCCTCCAGGACGAGTATTCGCTCGGCGGCTGCTGATGGACCATCGCCAGATCCAGCCGGCCCTCCCGGAGCATTCGCAGCTGGACGGAGCTGTTCGCCTCGATCAGTGTCGGCGCGCAGGCGGACTCGCCTTCCTTCAGCTCCCTCACCAACCCGACCAGCCAGTCCGCCGGAGTCCCAGGGGGGACGCCGATTGAGACCACCTCCCGGGCAGGGAGCCCTTCTGCCAGCACCTCGGGCGTGGCCGCCTCGAGGGCGAGGATCCTGCGTGCGTGCTGCAGCAGGGCGTGGCCGGCCGGGGTGAGCGAGATCCCCCGTGCCGTCCTCGAGACCAATGAGTGCCCAAGCTGTCGCTCCAGGGAATGGAGCTGCCTGCTCAGGGACGGCTGGGAGACCAGCAGCCGGTCGGCGGCCCGGTTGATAGATCCCTCCTCGGCAATCGCCAGGAAGTACTGCAGCTGCCTGAACTCCATCGGGCCTCCCCGTGCGCCAGTTATCCACCTGAAGCATAGCCGGTGTACGCGATGGGCCTTGGACGCCCAAGGTGACCTCCGTCTCTAATGGAAGGACGGAAAGCGAGACGCCCAGGCCTCTCCCCCGCAATTTCAAGGAGAATCATGAAGCTCGGCTTCTATTCGGCATGCCTGCCGTCCCTGTCCCCCGAGGAGGCGATCGCCGTCGCATCACAATCAGGGTATTCAGGGGTCGAATGGCGCGTCTCAGATGACGTCGGAGACTCCGGTTCCCCCGACTTCCTCGGGAACAACAGGTGCACCGTCCGGCCCCACGAGGATGAGGTCGCCAAGGTGTGCGAAGCCAGCCGGGATGCCGGCCTCGAGGTCATCGCGCTGGCGCCCTACATCGAGACAGGCGACCTGGAAACGGTCGAGCGCTTGATGGCGATGGCCAAGTGCAACGACGTTCCGGCCGTGCGGCTGCGGGCCCCGTGGATGGGCCCGGAGGGGTTCCACGCCCTCTTCGATCAGGGCCGTGCGTTCTTCGACCAGGCCGCCGCGCTGGCCGGGTCCTACGGTGTCAAGGCACTTCTGGAGATCCACCAGCGCTCCATCTGCCCCAGCGCCTCATTGGCACGCCAGATGGTGGGGCACCTCCCGCCGACCCGGGTCGGGGTCATCTATGACGTGGGCAACCTTGTGGTGGAGGGATACGAAGACCACGAGATGGCACTGCAGATGCTTGGCCCTCTGCTTGCCCACATCCACCTGAAGAATGCCGCCTTCTACCCAGATGCAGCGGGCGGCCCATGGAAGCACCAGTGGACCGAGCTGGACCGAGGCATCGTCGACGTCGACAGGCTACTGCGCCTCCTCCAGCAGTACGACTACACCGGCTGGATCTCGGTCGAGGACTTCAGCACCTCCCGCTCAGACCCGGACAAGCTGCACTACAACTCCAAGTACCTCCGCACAAGAGCCGCCTTCTCAGACCATCTGGCACAGACCGCCTGACCTTCCCCGAACGAACAAAGGACCAGCATGACAACCCAGCACCCGACCCCCGTATCGCTGGTGACCGGCGGCGCCGGCGCCCTCGGCTCGGCCATCGCCCACCGTCTCGCCAGCAACGGCGACACCGTGCTCATCTTCGACAACAACGCCGAAGCCGCCCGAGACCAAGCCCAGCGAATCGCCGAGGCCACCGGATCCCACGTCGAAGCCCACACCGTCAACCTCACCGAGCAGGCATCGATCCGAGAATCGATGGCGGACGTGGGCCAGCGGTACGGCCGTCTCGACCGCCTCGTCAACAACGCCGCCTTCAACCCCAAGACGTCCCTCGAGCGGACGGCGACGGAAGAATGGGACTCAACCATGGCCGTGAACCTCCGCGCGCCGATGGCACTGTGCCAGGCAGCCCTTCCGATATGGCAAGCCACCCGCAGCGGCCGGATCGTCAACATCACCTCCCGGACCTGGCTCGCAGGAGGACCAACGGCCTACGTCACCTCCAAAGCCGGAATCGTGGGACTGACCCGCTCCCTCGCCGTCGAACTCGGACCACTCGGCGTGACCGCCAACGCCGTAGCCCCCAGCATGGTCGCCACACCGTTCACCAGAGGAGGAAGGACTGAAGAGGAGTTCGCCGCCTTCACCGAGCGCCACACCAGAATGTCCCCGCTGGGAAGACTCGCCACTGCCGAGGACATCGTCGACGCCGTCGAATTCCTCGCCAGCGCAAAGGCCTCCTTCATCACCGGCGAAGTCCTCCACGTCTGCGGAGGCGCCCAGCTCGCCACCGCCCCCTGACCCCTCCCCCTTTCGCAAATGACCTCATCAAGGAAGATGAACATGACCACGGCCCACCTCTCAGACACCATCCCCTCCACAACCGAACGGCAGCGAAAGATGGCCCGACGGGCCGCCCTGGGCAGCTTCCTCGGCAGCGCCGTCGAATACTACGACTTCTTCGTCTACGGCACCGCCTCAGCCCTCATCCTCGACAAGCTGTTCTTCCCCGGAGCAGACCCGACTGCCGCCACCTTGGCATCGCTGGCCACCTTCGGCGCCGCATACGTCGCCCGTCCCCTCGGCGCCCTCCTCTTCGGCCACCTCGGCGACCGAATCGGACGCAAGAACGTCCTCATCGCCACCCTCCTGATAATGGGCGCAGCAACAGCGGCCATCGGGATCCTCCCGACCTACGCCATGACCGGGGCACTCGCGCCCGCCCTGCTTGTCCTCTGCCGGCTCCTCCAGGGAATCTCCGCAGGGGGAGAGCAGGTCGGTGCAAGCCTGCTCACCATGGAACACGCCCCCAAGAACCGGCGCGGCCTCTACACCAGCTGGCTGCTCAACGGCGCAGCAGTGGGAAGCCTTCTCGCCACGGCCGTCTTCATCCCCCTCGGCGCACTCCCAGCGGCCCAGCTCCAGGCCTGGGGTTGGCGGATCCCGTTCCTCCTCAGCTTCCTCATGGTCATCGCCACACTCATCGTCCGGCGCGGCGTCGACGAATCCCCCGAACTCCTCAAGTCCAAGCAGAGCAGCAAGCTCCGCACCATCCCGATCGGCACCGTGCTGAAGACCGAGCTCCGTGCCACCGTCACGGTCTTCGTCTCAGCATTCACGATCGTCATCTCCACCTTCGTCATCGTCTTCGGCCTCTCCTACGCCACCCAGGTCCACCACGTCGACCGTGCGGCCATGCTCACAGCCATCTCCGTCAGCCAGATCGTCGCCCTGGTCTTCCACCCACTCTTCGGCGCCCTCGCAGACCGCGTCGGGTTCAAGGCGATCTACGTTGTGGGCAGCATCCTCTGCGCTGTCGGCGTCTTCGGGTTCCTCGGCGCCATCAGCATCGGAAACACCGTCCTGATCGTGATCGCCACCCTTGTGCTCAAGGGGGTCCTCTACGCCGCCCCGAACGCCCTGTGGCCATCGTTCTTCGCACAGCTGTTCACCCCCCAGGTCCGATATACCGGCGTCGGGATCGCCACCCAGCTGAGCTTCCTGCTCACCGGATTCGCCCCCACGATCTGCTACGCGCTCCTCGGCGAGAACGACAACTGGCTCCTCACTGCGGCCGCTGTCGCCCTCACCTGCGTACTCGCCGCATTAGCAGCCGCATCCTCGAAGCCTGCACGAGACGTCGCCGAATAAGCACAATCCAGTGGCACGAGAGCATATTCCCCTCACTCCCGCACCATGCACCCGATGCTCAAGCTTGGCTCACTGACCCACTCAAACAGCGTCCGCCTCTCTCTGGCGCCCTTTCGGGGCAGCCAGGGAGGCCGAGCGATCTTGAGGGTCTGGCTGGGTGCACCACTAGGACCCCAGATAGTCGAAAAAATGCGGCACCGGTCACCGAGATCGCCAGCCCACCTTGGACCGCCCGTCTCGCAGGAGTAGACGCACCTGGCCCTCTGACAGCAAACGGACCAAAGGACCAAGTTCGATGTCAAAGGACCATCTAGTTTGTCGGAAGGGCCAAATTGCCTGTCATCCAACAAGAAGAAAGTGGCGCGCCATTGCATCCGCGAAGGGCTGATCGGGGCGCCGCACACATGGGCGGCATGAACCTGAAGCGCAGCGGCCGCTGTCGCGGCGGTTGCCATGATCGGCCTTGGCGGCTCACCGCCGGCGACACCGGAGCCTCCTTTACCAGTCCGCGGGTGGGGAGGGCCTTTAGCGGCGCTTTAGAGCGAGAGGATGTCATTGGAATCTGCCGCGGCTGCGAGCGACCGATACAGCGTGGTGCGATCGACGCGAAGCCGGCGGGCGACCTCCGCTTTCGGGACCCCGGCGGCGATCTGTTCCAGAGCTTGGACTACCTGTTCCGAGTTGAGAGCGCGAGCACGGCCCTTGTAGACGCCGCGGGCCTTTGCGGCCTTGATCCCATCGGCCTGACGCTCGTGGATAATCGCTCGCTCGAGCTCCGCGACGGCACCGAGCATCGACAGCTGGAACTGCGCGTACTTGTCGCTCTCGCCGGGCTCGAACGTGAGCCTTTCCTTGACGAAGCGAACAGCCACACCCTTGCCCACCAGCTCATCCACGAGCTGCCTGAGGTCCGTGAGCGAACGCGCCAAGCGGTCCATGGAAGCAACGACCACGGTATCGCCCGTCCGGACGTAGGCAATCATCTGTGCTAGGGCCGCACGGCCCTCCCTGCTACTTCCGGAGACCTTCTCCTCGAATGAGCGGTCCACCTCGCCGACGAGCTCGACCTGGCGAGCGAGGTTCTGATCCTCAGATGAGGCCCCTTGGTACGCGACGGTCTGACCGCCCTTAGAGTGCGGCAGCATGTCTAGACCTTAGTACAGATATGTAGCAAAAGTTAGAAATCCGCCCTTCTGCAACGCAAAAGTCTGAAGTCGGCATCTGTGGTGATGGAGTACACCCCAGACCTACAGCTACTGGGGGTGTTGCGACCCTTAGTCGGGCGACAGAGATCTGGGGCACCTTCAAAGGTCTAACGACGTGGGCACCTAAAAGAAGGAGAGGGACAATCCCGCCGCTGTCCGCTGCCGCTGCACGAAACAGCTGGAACGCCGGAGACGGGGTCCGCTGGAGGGGTGGACGCCAGCCGCAGGGCGAAGGGCACGGCGGACCACGACCCTAACCGGCGAGGTCACGCAGAACGTGGCGGGGGCCGGAGGAAGCCGATCTACCGCTGGGACATGGGCCGGTGTTAGCCGATCTTCGACCACTCCCCGCAGCGCTCAGAGACGAACCCTTCGCCGACGTAGACGGTCACCACAGGCCCTTGGGGTGCGAAGGTGATGTAGTCGTTGGCGATCGTGCCACCTTGGGCGCCGGTGCGCTCCCAATAGCAGTCGTGCACTTGCCCGCCCTTCACCTGGTATGTGCCGGCCTGGATGTCCTTGCCGACCACATACGTGCCATCCGCAAACCTTCCGGGCGGGATGCCGTTGCCGATCCGTTGGAGCTCGGAGGCGAACGGAGCGTCAGGGCACATCCGCAGGGCGGCCTTGGCCAGGGCAACAGCCTGCGGCCTGGTGCGTTCGCGCTCCCAGAGAACAGTGGGCGGGACAGCGCAGGCGAGCAGCGTCTCGCCATAGGCGATACCCGGGCTGCTGGCATCGCCGCCATCGGCCGCGAGCTGCTGAACCGCCTGCTTCTCGTCATCCTCGAGCTTCGCACTGTACAGCTCTTGGCCGCCGATGGTGAGATCGCAACTGTTCATCTTGGGATTGGGCCAGATGGCGTGGAAGTCATTGAACGTCGTGGGCGGCGCCGAGCGGGAGGATCCCTCCTCCCAACACTTGAATGCGTACCGTGTTGCCCTCGCCGCGGCCGCCGCTTTCGCTTGCGCATCCTTCTGGGTGATGTCCACGTTGACGACAAGGGTTGCGCCAGCGGGGAGCGTGGCTCCGGCGGCGGGGACGGTGCCTGTCACCTTCGCGGAGTCAGGTGCTGTGTAAGCCACCCCGTCGGGACCCTTGAAGGCGCGGAGCGCGCCAAGGTGGAGCAAGACCGGGTCCGCATCCGCGACCGTCGCCCCGACGACATCTGGGACGGTCGGGCGCGGAGTTGGGCTGGTCGAGGCCATCGCAGTGGAGGACTGTCCAGAAAGTGCAGCCTGCTGCTGCGGGCCCACGATAGCTGCGAGCACCAAGACAACGATCAGGATTGCGGCAGCGGTGCCGCCGAACATTGCGCGACGGCGCGTGGTGCTGTTCAAAGGTCCCCCTGGTGCGCATCCACGCCCCGAATCCGGATGAGGCGTCCCCCGCCCCTTAAGCGAGAATACTGGATCGTTGGGCACGTCCAAGGAACCCAAAGGTGTTCCCCAAATGCTCGTTTGATTCGTGTCGCGGGAATCGGAGGGCTGGGCTGAGCCTCTAGGCGACCGTCACCCGGGGGGGTGACGTCAGCGAGCTGGTCGCGCTGCCCAGACGCGGACGGCTGCCGCCACGATCCGGAGCCGTCACCGTGGGTTCTACGCATGTCAGGGCTCATGAGCGAACCGAGCGCGCGTCATCGCGAAAGGGCCCGACGGGGATCCGTAGGGTGTCGAAGCAGCGACTCCTAGCCCGCTCTCCCCCGCCGAGGATTGCGGGCGGTCGTTCAGACCGGTCACGTGTCTTGCCATGCGGAATGAGGCGGTGGAATCTGGTAGAGTCGCGAGCGTCGGTCCCATGGGCAGCCGGCGGGAGGCAGTCCCCTACTGGACCTGTCAAACCGCCAAGGTGCACTGTCTTTCAGCCCAGTTACATTAGATCGAAATCGTCCACGCCTGAGCGCCCTGAGCATTCTGAGTCGGCAGTGCATGCTCGAGGAGCGTCATGCCCAAATCCGGACGAACTCGTACCGCCTATATTCAGGCGAAGGCCACAGGCCAGAGCTACCAGAAATGCCTTGAACACGAGCCGAACGAGGCATCGCCGGCCCAGCGAGACCTCGAAGGCACCTTCTTCAACCAGCTCCGCTCGCTTCGGTATGCACCCCGGGGAAGCAACCCCTCCTCGTACGGGATCCCGCGTGTTGAACCGGGACATGAGAGCTTGACGATCCACTTCGGCCCAGCAACACGGTTCCGAGATGTCACCTCTCGGGCGTGCCAGGCCTCCGCATGAGGCCGCACAAGGCTGGAACACGCCTTTACCGCCCCGGTCAGCCAGTAGAGATCGTCGTCGCCGGCGTCAGCCCAGCAGAGCTTGAGCCGGCGCGTAGCGGTCCGGCGAGATGGGCAGGCAGAGCGGTGCCAGACGGCTGGACCCGTCACGAGCGGTTCAAGGCCAAGATGGACGCGAAGTGGATAGCGGGCCTCGACATCGAAAGCGCCATCCTCAGGAGGATCGGCCTCCTCACTTCCACGGGCGCATACAGCATCGAGTCATGGCGGTCACCCCATTCAAGACGAATCGTTGTGGAACTCCTGCTAGAGGACCTCATACCGGAACAGGCCCAATCCGTGCGGGATGAGATGACATCGATGCACCTCGCTCCCCGCCTCCATCTGGACAACTACCGACCCCTTCGAACGGAAGAGGGGGAGGCAACGATAGAGCTATCGCTCCCCCATACGGGCGAGACCGCCCAAGTGCGACTGGCGATCTTGCCTCGGACAACCAACGCAGAAGGACGGCGTCTTCGGACCCTCGTTGAACGGGCACGTCCTGCGTCGACGCGCCGGGGCGGTGCGGCTTGATGCGCTGCTGTCGGAGATTCGAAGAGGCCGAACGAGGAAGGCAGATCCCTCGGTCACATCGCCCAGCGTCGGTGAGCCCTGAAGACCGGGGTGTCCAGATCGCCGCTGCGAAGGCCCGAATCGTGATCGACAAAGCCGGCGACATCACTCCGGTTTCGATCATCGCCCTTTCCAAGGAGCTGCCCGAGTGAGTTGCGGCATGGAATGCGAAGGGGACCGCGGCGACAGCCTCTCAGTGGAAGGCACGGAACTGCGCACTCTAACCGACCTGGACATCGGTCGCTGGCGAGTGACCACAGGGTCCGGCAGCCCGCATGTATTCGACCTCCGAACGGATGGCACCAGTACTGTGGCCAGACTCCCGCGGCAGGTCTCCCAGATAAGCGATCGGGACCTCATCGCCGACCTAAGGCGTGATGGGGACACCCTGCCCCTCGTGGGCATTCGCAACCTGACCGTCGGCGAGGATGGGATTTTCTACCTCCGGGTGAGGACCGATGGCGTGGTGACGCTGCGTCACACGACGACCGTCATCTCGATCAAGCCCTTGGAAGTGTCCTGATGGTCTGGCGTGCTGCCGTAATGGGTGATTTCCACAGCGTCGACAAGGCATGGCGGACCGCCGGAAAAGACTGGTGGGAACAGGAGGAGCCTACCCGCGAGGAAGCCCAGCGCCTAGTGGACGAGTGCACAAAGGGACCCCGCCTAGACGTCCTTCTTACCCACGACGTCCCAATGGGAGTGACGGGACTCAAAGGCATGCCCGGGCTTTCCGCGAAGACGATCGAGAGGGCCAACCAGACAAGGGAGCTCCTGCAAGACACTGCGGAGAAGATCCGGCCCAAAGCACTGTTCGCGGGCCACTGGCACCAGAGGTTGCGTTCAGAACTCCACTGGGATGACGGCTCGAGCACGATGGTCGAGGTTCTGGCCGCAGAGCAGAGCTGGGCGGGGAACTCGTGGAGGTGTGCGTGGGCGCTGACGGTGGCGTCGAAGTGAAGCCGCTGAAGATCCAAGTGACCTTTCCAGCATGAGCGGGTTCCAAGATCAGGCCGAAGACCGTCTTGTACGGCTCGATGAGCTGCGGGGCTCCGGCCGGGGCCTTCGATATGACGCCCGCGGAGCAGATCTTGAGCGCTTTCGTTGCACTGCTTTGACCCGTCGGCGTCGAGGCGCACCTCGGCAGCCTCGCGCGCCAAAGCGGGTGCCGAAATCGGCGCTGCTGGCGGAGATCTCGCCGATGAGCCCAGCGTTCTCAGCGCATGAAGGCCCATCCGGGGCCGATGAGCTCCCGGAGGCTCAAGCCGCGAACACCGCAGAGGGTGCCGTGCCTCTCCGCCGCCTGCTGCGTTCGCAGCCACGACGCGAGCCTCGCCTCGGAGGCGTCCTCGGCCCCCACGTCCGGCATCCGCCTCCGTTCGGCCAGGAAGTCACCCAGCCTTCGGAGGCACACGGAGAACAGCGCATGGTCTTGCCACCTTGGCTCTCCCAGGCCAGAGATCTGCCGGGAGAGGTCTCGCCTCTTTGCTTCATTCACGCTTCTTCGCCCCCCCAATTAACGGTATCGATCTTGCCGAATTGTACGTGGCAAATCTGATAGTCGAACCCCACCTGCGGCATTGCGGCTCCCCTCGCTTGGTGGCAGCCAGAGGGAAAGTGGACGAGCCATGCCCTCCCGCTCCCCCATGTCTCGGAATTATCCTGATGCCGCTGGGACATCCGCGCGCCTCGGCGCCGTCTGGGCCTCATCGGCCGTTCATTCCTCAACACGATGGCACGGTGGTTCCGATGGCCCCTCGATCACGAACAGCGGCCGCAGCGCTGCTCGTCCCTCTCCTGCTCACGGGCTGCCAGTACTCCGGCTCGAACTCCTCGGCTACGCCCAGCGCGACGACCCCAGTGGCCGTCGCACCCCTGGACGAGCAGGCCAGGCTGTTCATCGGCAGCGGCGCCGTCTCCGCCGTCGCGGAGGCGAAGTGGCCCGGCGGGCAGTGGTCGCATGGCTACGGGGTGCGGGACCTCGACACCAAGGACCCGGCCCAGCCTGGCGACCGGGTGTCGGTGGGCACCGTGACGGAGACGTTCGCCGCGGTCACCGTGCTCAAGCTCGTCGACGACCGCCTCATCGGGCTCGACGACCCCGTGAACAGCGTCATCCCCGGCTTCCAGGAGGAGCTCCACCCGCCCGGGCCGATCACCGTCCGGGAGCTGCTCGCACAGACCTCCGGCATCCCCAGCTACATCCCCGCCTCAATGGGCGGCATGGACTTCCGCCCGGCCCTAGCCCGGCCGCTGACGCTCGAGCAGGCCCTCAAGGACGCCGCCGGCCAGCCCTGGCCCGCAAGCGCCGTCGGAAACTACCAATGGGACGAGACCAACTACATCGCCCTCGGCCTGCTCGTCCAGACGCTGCGGAAGAAGCCCTTCCCCGACGTCCTCAACGAAGAGGTCATCGCCCCGCTCGGCCTGGCCCACACGTCCATGGCCCGGCTCGACCTGTCCCAGAAGGACATCCTCCACGGCTACCTGACACTGCACGGGCAGAGAATCGACACCACCGACAACACCCACCAAGCCGGCTCCTCCGCCGAAGGGGTGATCTCCACGGTGGGCGACGTCAACACCTTCCTCGCCGCCCTCTTCGGCGGCAGGCTCCTCTCGCCAGCATCGCTGGCGCAGATGGAGAAGGGCGCCTCGCCAACGCCCTACGCCCTCGGCATCTGGAGGGGCCCGAAGGGCTGCACGAGCAGCGGATCGTTCCACATAGCGGGCAACGAGGAGTACACCTTCACCGTTTCCGTGGCCAGCAGCGACGGAAGGTACACAGCGAGCATGGCCATCGCTCTGCCACCCCTGCCCGGCACCCCGGAAGACCCCAGCGCCGACCAGCAGCGCCAGTCGATCGGCGAGCAGATGCAGTCCACGCTCAGCGAGACGGTCAACTCCCTGTGCGGCGCCAGCTGAGCGGGACAGTGCCGATGTCGGAACCAGAATCTGCGCGGCGCGCCGGGCAACTATGAAATCGCGGCGCCCCTTGGCCTCCGCTGAGGTCGGGAGGTACACATGAGCCTTGAGGCAGACTACCTGATCGTCGGAAGCGGAGCCGTCGGGATGGCGTTCGCCGACGTGCTGGTCCACGAGACCGAGTCCACGATCGCGGTCGTCGATCGTCGCCATGCCCCGGGCGGCCATTGGAATGACGCCTACCCTTCATCAGGCTGCATCAGCCGTCGGCGACCTACGGGGTCAACTCGCGGGCCCTCAGCGACGGCGAACGCGACACCACGCCCCTCAACCGTGGACTATGCAGCCGTGCCAGCAGCGCCACCATCCTGTCCTACTACGAGCAGCTGATGCGCGAGTTCACCGCCACGGGACGGGTCCGCTACCATCCCCTGACCGACTACCAGGGCGACTACGACCAGACGCACCGCCTGATGTCCCTGCTCCACGGCGGCACGCTCGAGCTGCGCGTCCGGAAGAAGGTCGTCGACGCCTCCTACCTCCGCACGGAGGTCCCCTCGACCCACCCGCCGAAGTACGAGGTGGCCGGCGGCGTGCACTGCATTCCGCCCAACCGGCTCACCCGGCAGGCGCGGCCGCCGAGCGGGTACGTGGTGATCGGGGCCGGCAAGACCGGCATCGACGCCTGCCTCTGGCTGCTGGAGAACGGGGTCTCCCCCGACCTGATCAGCTGGATCGTGCCACGCGATCCGTGGCTGCAGAACCGGGCCAAGCTGCAGCCTGCCGAGGAGTTCTTCGAGCAGACCTTCACCGCGTTCGCCGTCCAGGCCGAGATCGCAGCCACCGCAGCCACCGTGGAGGAGCTCTTCGCCCGCCTCGAGGCGGCAGGGCAGCTCCTGCGGCTGGACCCCGGTGTGATCCCTACCATGTACCATGGCGCGACCGTCTCCGAAGCGGAGCTGGAGGCCCTCCGGCAGATCCGCGACGTCGTCCGCATGGGCCGGGTCCAGCGCCTCGAACCAAGCCGCATCGTCCTGGACCACGGCACCGTGGAATCGGACCCAGGCCGGCTCTACATCGACTGCTCGGCCCGGGGCGTCCCCGTGCGCGCGGCCGTCCCTGTCTTCGACGGCCGGAAGATCACCCCGCAGATGGTGCGCCCGCTGCAGCCGGTGTTCAGCAGCGCCATCATCGCCCACATCGAGGCGACCGTCGGCGACCAGGCAGAGAAGAACGAACTCTGCACCCCGTTCCCAATGACCGACCGGCCGCGAGACTGGCTCGGAGCGATGCTATTCAACCTGACAGCCCAGGCCCGCTGGAGGCAGAACCCGGATCTGAGGGAATGGCTCGTCCACTCCAGGCTCGACAGCTTCTCCGCCATGGCCCGGAAGGTCAGCCCGACAGACGAAGCCAGGACCGCCCTGCTCCACAGGTACGGGCAGGCAGCATCGGCCGCTCCGGCGAACCTTCACCGATTGATCGCCGCGGCAGCCATGGGATAGCGCGGGGAGTCCCGGCGCCTCGCCCCTCTCGGTGCTTCAGCTCGCAGCATCAAGCCACCACGAAACGAGAGCCTTGCGTCCTCGCCAAGCGCACCTCCAGCACTGCGCCGGTCAACGATACCGTTCAACAGGCGCTCACCGTCGTTGTGGACCTAGAACGAGGTCGGGTACCGGTTCAGCCTGCACAGGAGGTCGCCGCGCGCGGTGGTGACCGTGCGCCGCGTGGCACATCCTCGTTGAGGGTAGTCGTAGCGACTCGGTTTGGACCGCCTGAAAGGTGCCGCCGAGATGCAGGAGGCCAATGTGAGCTCGCCAGCTTGACGAAGTATTCTCCTCATCCCTGTCGATTTTCAGGCGACTTGGTTCTTTTGCCAACCGGGTGGTCCTCGGCCCGCCCGCTCCGTCCTCAGGGCTCTTGGCTGCCAGGGGACCACGCGCACTCGTGGGACTTCCCTGAGGACCGTATGATTTGGGGCCCGCAAGATTCAGTTGATCGACGCAACACCTCCCGGAAGGTGTCCGTCGAATGTATCTGTCCTTGTCCTCGCCTGCAGCGGTGCGGCTTCTGGCCGCGATCAAGGCCGGCGAGGAGATCAATAGGTCCGCACGCCTGGCCGGTATCCATACCGAGGTCTGCTACCGCCTGCTGCGCGATCACCCTGCAAGGCCCGGCAGAGTTCGCGGAGCGCGAAGCCCACCGCTGCGGCGGTCCCTGCTGCAGCCCGGGGTCCCCTGGTCCTGCTGGTGGATGGCGCAGGCCTGCCCAGTGCGCATTTCTCCTCCCTCCGGCCCAGGGCCCAGTGCGGTATGACCCGGCCCTTTGGGGTCGGCTCGAACGGACGCCCTCGTCAGGCGCTGGGGGACAGTTCGGCGTTGAGGTGCGTCAGGGAGGCCAGGGTCAGCTCGGGGCGGGCCAGGTACGACGGGTATGTGCCGCCGGTGCGGTTGACCCACGCTGTGCGCAGGCCCGCGCGGGCGGCGCCGTGGATGTCCCAAGGATGCACCGCAACCAGCATCACGTCCTCCACTCTGGTCCCGCACTGCTGGGCGGCGTACTGGTAGGAGGAGGGGTGCGGCTTCCAGGCGGGGGCGTCCTCGACGGAGAGCAGAGCCTCGAACTCGTCCCGGAGCCCGGCCGCGCCGAAGAGCTTCTGGGCGACCTGGGCGGAGCCGTTGGTGAGCGTCACGAGCCGGTGCCCGGCCGCCCGCAGGGCGCAGATCCCCTCCGGCACGTCCGGGTGCAGGGGGAGGTCCGCGACGGACGCGGCGAGGCGCCGGGCCGTGCCCGCAGGGTCGGGGACGCCCGCGCCCTCCAGGAGCCCGGTGAGGACTTCGGCGCCGATCTCGCCGAACGGGGCCGCGTCCCCGGCCGCGGCGAGGGCGAAGCCCTCCCGCAGCAGAGTCGCGAACCACAGCTTCGCCAAAGGCTCCGGGGCCCCGGCCTCGGCGAATCTGCTGGCCATCGAGGTCATGTCGGAGAGGGTCTCGTTGACGTCGAAGACGATCACCTGCGGTGCCGCGGCCATGTTTCGTTCCTTCCTCTTCTCTTGCAGTCGGGGTATGTGTCAAGCGGTGAGGGGCTCGGCGGCGGGGACGTCGAGCTCGGTGTGGGCGTAGTGATTGAAGTAGTTCGTGAACAGGTTGACGGCGATGTGCGCGAATGCCTCGGCGAGCTCGGTGTCGGTCCACCCGGCATCCAGCGCGGCCTGCCAGAGGGGCTCGGGGACGTTGCCGGTGTCGGCGGCGGCGGCGCGGGCGACCTCGGTCAGGGCCGCGAGCCGGGCGTCGAAGCGGACCTCCCCTGCACGGATGGCCACGATCTGGTCGTCGGCGAGACCTGCCTTCCGCGCGGAGACGGTGTGGGCGCCCTGGCAGTAGTCGCAGCCGTTCTGGTTGCCCACGGCCAAGGCGATCGCCTCCCGGGTGGCGGCGTCGAAGGTCCCGTGCTCGGCGATGGCCTTCTGCATGCCCTGGTAGGCGGCGATCACCACCGGGGAGTGGGCCATCCCGGCGTGGATGTTCATGAACCGGCCCATCCGCTTCTCCAGGCGCTCGGCGTGCAGGCGGGAAGCCTCCGGGACGGTGTCGAGGGTGTGGACGGGGATGCGGGGCATGGTGCGGCTCCTTCTTCGTTTGCTTGCGCGGGCCCGTCGGGTTCTGCGGGCGGCGGCCGAGCCTCTTCTTCTCGATGCCCTCTCGGGCGGTCTCTCACACTACGCCCGGCTGGGGCGTGTTGTGTGTGCGAGCGCACACAGAACCCGCGCGCACCGGTGCCTCCGGCGAGAGCGGTTCATACCGCACAGCAGGAGAGGCGGGAAACGTCCGCGGTGTAGGACTGCGCCGCGATCTTCAGCCCCTCGGCCATCGTCAGGTACGGTGTCCATCGGGAGGCGAGCTCCTGGACCGTGGTGCCGGAGCCGATCAGGTGCACCCCGGCCGCGGCGATCTCCCCGGCGTCGTGGGCGACCGCGGTGATGCCCAGGATCCGCCCGGTGCCCCCCTCGGCGACGATCTTGATGAACCCCCGGGTGTCCCGGTTCAGCAGCGCCCTCGGCACGAACTCCAGCGGCAGCACCCGGCACTCGCAGACCTGGCCCTCGCCATTGGCCTGCCGGTCGGTCAGCCCCACCGCCCCGACGGCGGGGCTGGTGAACGCCACCCTCGGGCGCCGGGAGTAGTCCACCTCCAGATCGGCTGCGGCGAAGGCGTTCTCCACGGCGAGGGCGCCCTGGGCGGCGGCGACGTTGACGAACTCCCGGTGCCCGGTCACATCCCCTGCCGCCCAGATGCGCGGGTTCGCGCTCCGCAGCCCGGCATCGACAAGGACCTCCCCGCCGGGCCCGAAGGCGACCCCGACTCCGGCCAGCCCCAGCCCAGCGGTCATGGGGCGGCGGCCGGTGGCCATCAGGACACGTTCCGCCCGGTACTCGTCCGCCGCGCCGCCGAGGTCGGCCGTGACGACGGTCTCGGTTGAGACCATCGGGAACGGATCCGGAGGGAAGGGAGCACACGATGCGCATCTCCGAGGCAGCGGCCGCCGCGGGCACGACCGCCAAGACCCTGCGCTTCTACGAGGAGATTGGGCTCCTGCCCGGGATCGGCCGGACCCCGTCCGGCTACCGCGACTACCCCGACGAGATAGTCCAGCGGGCGGCGTTCATCCGCCGCTCCCGCGCCGCGGGCCTGAGCCTGGAGCAGGCCGCAGCTCTCCTAGCAGTGCACGATGCCGGGACCCGCCCCTGCTCGCATGTCCGCGATCGGCTCGTCGACCAGCTCGAGGCGGTCGACGCCCGCATCTCAGAGCTCCAGGCCCTCCGGAACAGCCTCGCCGCCCAGCTCGAGGCCGCCGCCTCCGGGCCGGAAGGCTGCGACCCCGGCGAGGTCTGCAGCTACCTCTGACCGGCATCGGGAGTCCAGCCGCGGCCCGTCCGGTCCCACGGGCACTCGATGATGCGGCAGATCGCCTCCTGCCTGCCTCCCAGCGGCGGCCCGCCGAGGCCATCCCGACGATGAAGACCCCGGTCGCGGCCAGGCCGGGCGCACCAAGGGCAGCATCACAGGCCAGAAAGATGCGCATCTCATGTGCGCCGTCCACGAGAGCGGCCTCGCGCAATTCATCCGGCCGGGCCGAGAACTACAAGCTCATCAGCAGCACCGCGAACGGCAGGTTGAATAGGCCGTAGACGATGACCGGGCCCGAGACGGTTCCCAGGAGTCCGACACTGGTCAGCCGGGCCGAGAACTACAAGCTCATCAGCAGCACCGCGAACGGCAGGTTGAATAGGCCGTAGACGATGACCGGGCCCGAGACGGTTCCCAGGAGTCCGACACTGGTCAGGAGGACGTACAGGCCGGGCGCCAGAGTTGTGGGCGGGATCAGCGGGATGACCCCGGCCAGGGCCAGCGCGACCAGCCTGACCCAGCGCGGCGGCGAGAGCTTGGTCAGCGCGTACCAGCTCAGCGAGCCGACGGCGAGGCAGACCACGACCCTGCCGATCACGATCCCTACACTGTTGCCCAGCTGGACCGCCATGCTGCCGCGTCAGGACCCCGGGTCAGCGCACCACGGTGCGGTGGCCGGCGTCGAGGCGCTGGGTCCAGCCGCGGGAATCGAGATATTCCAGCAGTGGGACTGCGATCCGTCGCGTTGTGCCGAGGGCCTGACGTGCTTGGCTGGTGGTGAAGGGCTGCTCCAGGCGGGCGAGGGCGCGCATTGCAAGGGCCGGTGCCGTGGGGAGCAGCACCACCCCGTCGCGGAGCCGGAGTAGGCGTCCTGTGCGTTCAGCGGCGGCCAGGTCCCGGGCCCCCAGGCCAAGCGCGGCCAGCTCGTCGGCTTCTGGGGCGTGGAAGGCGTGTGCTGTGAGCCTGCGCTCCAACTCTGCGACTGCGGACTCGGCGGGACCGAGGTTATCCTCAATGCCGGGGATCCGGATGTGGCCGTTCTCCTGTTCCAGACCGGCATCGCGGATGAGGTGGGATAGCAGCCTCTTGTCAGGCAGGTCAAGCAGGTCGCTGGCAGCACCCATGGAAAGACCCGGGGACAAAGGGTCGCGCTCGTGAAGCGCCTCAAGTTCGGTGCGCAGCCGATGCTGCCAGGCCTCGAAGACGGGCGCGTGCACCCACCAATCGCTGAAGGCCTTGACGCCGGGGGGCGGGTCCGCGTCGTGCTCGGAGAGCAGCCCTAGGCGGCGGAGATGGTGCTCCTGCACGGCTCCGCGGGCTGCGACTTCGCCCAGGAGGTCTCCGGCGGGATCCATCCGTGAAAGCCGCTCCGCCCAGCGCGCGCTGTCGCCGCGGCGCCGCAGCGGTGGCGGATCGGCATCGAGGACGCGTGCCCCGCCGAGGACCGATCGGCTCCCCGGGTCGCGGAGCACGAGACGGTCTCCGAGGACGAGCGGCAGTTGCCTCTCCAGGACGAGCCGGGCATGGTCTGGGCCGAAGGGCCGGAGCCGCGCTGGCACGGAGGCGGTGCCAGCGTGCACCATGAGTTGCTCCGGCACATCCGTATAGGCCGCTCCAGTGGTGCGGCGGATGCCCAGGACGGCCGTGGTGGGCCACGCGTCGGGGGTGACGAGGGCGTCTCCGCGGCGGATGTCCGCGGCGGAGACGTCACGCAGGTTCAACGCCACTCGGCTGACCGGCCCCACTGAGGCGTAGGAGGTGTCGCGGCTTTCCAGGCCGCGGACCACGACGGGCCGGGAATCCGAGTGGCCCAGAAGCTGCAGCCGGTCACCCTGGTCGATGGTTCCTGCTGCCAGTGTCCCGGTCACCACGGTTCCGGAGCCTGTGATGGTGAATGAGCGATCCACCCACAGCCGGACCCGCCCGCTGGTGGTGGGAGGAGGCACATCGGCCAAGACGCGGTCGAGCGCTGCACGCAGCTCGGCCAGGCCTGTGCCGTCGACGGCCGAGACGGCGACTGCGGGCGCGTTCTGCAGCCCAGTGCCGGCGAGCTCCCGGCGCGTGCGGGCGAGCACGTCGTCGACCCGCCGTTCGGATGCCCGATCCGCGCGGCTGAGGACCACGACGCCGTACTCGATGCCCAGGGCGGCGACGGCGTCGCGGTGATCGCCTGACTGCGCCTGCCAGCCCTCGTCGGCCGCGACGACGAAGCAGACCACGGGCGTGGGTCCGATTCCGGCCAGCATGTTGCCAAGGAAGCGCTCGTGGCCGGGGACGTCCACGAAGGCGACTTCCTGTCCGGACGGCAGGCTGGTCCAGGCGTAGCCCAGGTCGATCGTCAGCCCGCGGCGTCGTTCTTCCTCCCAACGGTCCGGCTCCATGCCCGTGAGGGCGCGCACCAGGGTGCTCTTGCCGGAATCGACATGCCCGGCGGTGGCGACGACTTGCATTGCTCAGCCCGCCCTGCCCGCATCCCGGACCTCGAGGGCCGTCAGCGCCTGCTGTACCGCATCGAGTATCCGGTCATCGTCCTCTTCTTGCACGCAGCGCAGATCGATCAGGCAAGAGCCGTCGTGGACGCGCGGCAGCACCGCCGGGTCTCCGGCGCGCAAGAGCGCCGCGAGCTGCTCAGGGAGCCGGAGCGCCCATCCCGGCAGGGGAACACCGGGCGCTCCACCGCCGCCGACCCTGCCTTCATGCGCCACGACAGGCGCTCCGAGAGCTCGGGCAAGCCTGTCCGTGCGGCGCCGGAGCTGACCGACATCGGCGTGCAGGGCCTGGACAACCGGCGGCGTTTCGCCCGCGAGGGTCGCCTCGAGGGCGGCTAGGGCGAGTTTGTCCGCCCGCACGGCACGGGCCAACGGGTGGCCGGCCAATCGCTGGATGATCTCCATGCCTCCCAGCAGCAAGCCTGCCTGTGGTCCGCCCAGCAGCTTGTCGCCGCTGGCGATGACGACGTCGGCCCCGCTGTCCAGCGCGGAGGCGGCATCGGGTTCGTGCGGCAGGTGCGGGTCGGGCGCCAGCAGTCCGCTGCCGAGGTCCGCGACCAGAGGTATCCCGTTTGCCGCTGTGAGCGAGCTCAGTTCCTGCAGCGGCACGGCGGAGGTGAATCCGTCCACGCGGAAGTTGCTCGGGTGGACCTTGAGCACGCAGCCCGTGTCCGGCCCGAGAGCATTGGCGTAGTCGCTCAGATGCGTCCTGTTCGTCGTGCCCACCTCGTGCAGCGCTGCGCCCGTCGACTCGATCAGGTCGGGCAGCCGGAAGCCGGCCCCGATCTCCACGAGCTCCCCGCGGCTCACCACCACCTCCCGGCCGGCGGCCAGGGCTGTGGTGGCCAGCACCAGGGCCGCGGCCCCGTTGTTGACGATCAGGGCGTCTTCGGCGGCGGGACAGGCAGCGAGCAGCGCGGCACGGGCGCCCTCGCCGCGGCGGGAGCGGGTGCCGTCTGCCAGGTCCAGCTCCACGTCGACGTAGCCGCTGGCTGCCACAAGAGCTTCGACCGCACTAGCAGAAAGAGGGGCGCGGCCGAGGTTGGTATGGACGATTACCCCAGTTGCGTTCAGCACCGGGCGCAGGGTCGTCGCCCTGCGCGCAGCAAGGGCTGCCAGCAGGGCTGGTTCCACCTGGCCGGGCGCGAGCACGCCGCGCCGCGCCTGCTCCTGGACCTTCCGGACAAGTCCGCGGATGACCCTCTCGTTCAGCCGTTCCCGGGCCGCGCGGACTTCCGGCAGCGCCAGCAGGTCGTTCGTGCGGGGAATCAGGCGGCGAGGATCGACCTGGTCCACAGCCCCTCCTCGTTCCGGGGGATTGCCCGAGGGCAGTTGGCGGTGGCGGACGGGAATCGAACCCGCCAGGCCGAGATGCTCGGCCTCACCGGTTTTGAAGACCGGGGGGCCCACCAGAACCCGGACGCCACCGTCCCTCAATCTAGCAGGCTGCACGGGGGGGTACGCTAACCGGGTGAACGAGGCCCGAACGCCAATCCCGCAACTCGACGGACGTGCCGCCGACGCCCCCAGGCTCACAGGCTATGCCCACGGTGGCGGCTGCGCCTGCAAGATCCCCCCCGGCGAGCTCGAAGACGTGGTCCGGGGCCTCATCGGCCAGCCCGGGGCGGACGTGCTGGTCGGCCTCGAGGGCGGCGACGACGCCGGAGCCGTCCTCGTGCGTGACGACCTCGCAATACTCTCTACGGCCGACTTCTTCACTCCGGTCGTCGACGACGCCTTCGACTGGGGCCGGATCGCCGCCGCCAACGCCCTCTCGGACATCTACGCGATGGGCGGTCGCCCCATCATGGCCATCAATCTCGTGGGCTGGCCCCGCGGCGTACTCACGCCGGACCTGATGACCGAAGTCCTCCGCGGCGGCCTGAGCGTCGCGTCGGAGGCGGGATGCCCAGTGATCGGCGGGCATTCCATCGACGACCCGGAGCCGAAGTACGGCATGGCGGTAACCGGCGTCGCCCATCCCGATCGGCTGCTGCGCAACGATGGCGCAAAGCCCGGTCTGCCGATCACGCTCACCAAGCCGATCGGCGTCGGGCTCCTGAACAATCGGCACAAGCAGACCGGCGAGGTGTTCGCCGAAGCGGTAGAGACGATGGCGGCCCTCAACCGCGACGCAGCCGAGGACGCGGTGGCTGCCGGGGTGCGTGCGGCCACGGATGTGACCGGTTTCGGCCTGCTGGGACACCTGTACAAGATGTGCCGTGCCTCCGGTGTGGGCGCGGTGGTCGACCTGAAGGCGGTGCCGCTCGTCGGTGGGGCCCGGGAGGCGCTGCGGGATGGCTTTGTCTCCGGTGGGACCCGGCGCAACCTCGATTGGGTGCGGCCGCAGGTACGGGTCGCGCCGGGCGTCACCGAAGACGATCTGCTCCTTCTGGCCGACGCTCAGACCTCCGGCGGCCTGCTCGTCGTCGGCGAGCTGCCCGGGCATCCTGTCATCGGGCACACCACCGCGGGCCAGGGGATCGAGATCCGCTGAGCCGATCAGGCCCAGTCAGCCGGCGGTAGTGATCGAATCGCCGGTGATGCCGGCCGCGCGGCGGGCGGCGAGCCGGTTCTTCTGCGGTTCGATGGTGTAGCGCGGGTCCTTCGCCGAGGAAAGGCCCGCCTCGAACACGCCGAACCGGGTGAGGGCCGAGGCGGCCAGCAGCGCCAGTCCCGACGCTGCGGCCACCGCGCGGTTGCGTCCGCCCAGCAGCGTCCCCAGGCCACCGGCGGCGGCCAGACGTTCGCTCCATCTGAGCATGGCACCTGCCCTGCCCTGGTGCAGGGGCTCGGCTTCGACAGGGTCCATCCGGTGCTCCATCACCCGCATGGCCACCATTTCCCCCATGACGCCGAACGCGGCAAGCTTTCGGGCGGGACCGGCCTCGCGCACCGGTGTGGTGATCATGGCGAGCCCGGCGGAGGCGAGGGCGGCCGAACTGACGAAGACGAAAGGCAGCTCCTCGCGGGCGGCGTTCCACGTCGGCGTGGCCGTGTCGCCGAGCAGGACCGCCGTGTATGCGGCCAGCGGTCCGGCGAACAGCGCGGCCTCGACACCGGCCGGGCCCTCGACGGCTTGCAGCACGGGCCGCAGAGGGCCCAGCGGCAGCCGGGCGCTGCTCATCCGGTCGATCTCGGCCACCGCCGCGACCCCTGCACCGGCGCTGAAGGCGCTGAGGATCCATGAGCCCACGCTCATCGGCGAGGTCAGCTTGAAGGTCCGCAGCATATGCAGGAAGCGCTCCGGCCTGCCCAGATCCCTCACCAGGGCGACAGCGCCGAGGCTCACAGCGGCCAATGCGGTCACCCTGGCGTTCCGGCGCAGCGTTGGCCGTCCGGTCAGCTGCCCGCCCAGGCCGAGCAGGGCGGAACCGCCAGCGACCCCGCCCAGGAACAGGTAGGCAGCAACATCGTCACCCCACGGGGCGGGCTTGACCACGGGACGGCCGTAGTACGAGGTGAATTCGGCCTCCGGCACCATGGGCATCTCCCGGGAGCCGTCACCGCCGTCTCGCCGGCGCCCGGCACCCCTGCGGTCGGTGCGTCGGCGGCGGGCGGGCTCGGTGGGGCGGAAGCTGTCGAACTCGGAGTGGGTCACGCCCGTCCTCTCAGGAAAGCCAGCGCGGCTGCGGCCACCATGCCTGCTACCGCCATTCCGGCCCGCCGGTACATTCGCGGCAGGTCGGCGGTGGGCACTCTCGGGTCCGGCGGGAGACCGTAGACCTCCGGCTCGTCGAGCAGGAGGAAGACGGACCCGGTTCCGCCGACGCCGTCGAGTTCGTTCGCGCCGTAGAGCCTGGCCTCGGTCAGGCCTTGCGCATGCAGCTCGGCGACGCGTGCCCGCGCCGTCTCCACCATGTGGTCGTGGTCGCCGAACTTGATCGACGTTGTGGGGCAGGCTTTGGCGCAGGCCGGGGTCTCGTCCGCGATGAGCCGGTCGTAGCACAGCGTGCACTTCTGGGCGATGCCGACGTTGGGGACTGCGGGAGGTTGGGCGTGAGGCTCTTCCCGCTGGGCGGCGACCGCTACCGTGCCGTCGCTGCGGCGCTCGATCACCCCGAAGGGGCACCCGGCCACGCAGGTTCCGCAGCCGTTGCACACATCGTCCTGCACCACCACGGTGCCGAACTCGGTGCGGAAGAGCGCTCCGGTCGGGCACACGTCGAGGCACCCGGCGTGAGTGCAGTGCTTGCAGACATCGGAGGACATCAGCCAACGGAAGTCCGGGGTGTCCGGCGGTGTCGTGTCCACCTCCGACAGGTCCTGATCGGCTGCCGGGGCGGGAGGGCCGATGGCGGGCATGCCCAGACTGACGAGCGCCCGCCCGGATTCCCGCGCCTGGACGACGCGTTCCTGGCCCTGTTCGACGAAGGCCACGTGCCGCCAGGTGCTCGCGCCCAGCGCTCCGGTGTTGTCGTAGGAGGACTTGAGCAGCTCGAGGTTCCCGTCCTGCGGATTGTGGTTCCACTCCTTGCAGGCGACCTCGCAGGCCTTGCAGCCGATGCAGATCGAGGTGTCGGTGAAGAACCCCTTGCGCGGTGGGTGGTCCTCCCAGCGGGCATCGGCGGACGGGTCCGTCGGTCCTGACAGCTGGCCCATCTAGTCCTCCAACCTCGAATCGGTGCCCCGGACGCGGCCAGAGCTCACTCGCCGTCCGGGCGCGGCAGGATGCGCTTCGGCGGCGGCGATAACTGTCATCATCGCCGCCCCCCGGCGCCGCCGTGCCCACCAGGCTTGGGTTCGATGCCTTCCGCCGCCGGATCGGTGACTGCGCGGTTCCCGGTCTCGATCGTCGTTCCGGCACGTGCTTGGTATTCGGCGACCAAGGCCAGCAGCGCTGGACCGCGGGGCCGTCGTCCGGGGCGGATGTCACAGGAGGCGACCTTGGATTCTTGGATCTGGACGTTGGGGTCCAGCGTGATCCCCAGCAGATCGTTGGCCGCGTCCCCGCTGACGACCGCGTCGTTCCCGACGCCCCAATGGTAGGGCAGCCCGATCTGATGCACGGTGCGCCCGCCGACGGACAGGGGCGTCATCCGTTCGGTCACAAGCACCCTCGCCTCGATGGCGGAGCGGGGCGAGACGATCGTGGCCCACCCGTAGGGCTCGAGTCCGCGCTCGGCGGCCAGCTCCGGGGAGACCTCGCAGAACATCTCCGGCTGCAGCTCCGAAAGGTACGGCAGCCACCGGCTCATTCCGCCCGCCGTGTGGTGCTCGGTGAGCCGGTATGTGGTGAAGACGTAGGGATAGACCTCCGCCCCGCTGGTACCGGCGCTCGGTGCACTGAGGTTGTCCGCACGCGGGAACACCAGCCGCGCCGGGCTCTGCTGCTGCGGGTAGAGCGCGTTGGCCACCGGCGATTCCTGAGCCTCGTAGTGGGTGGGAAGGGGCCCGTCGACCAGCCCCTTGGGCGCGAACAACCAGCCCTTGCCGTCGGCCTGCATGATGAATGGATCGTCACCGCTGAGTGCCTCGGGACCGCCGGCGGCGGGATCGGGCTGGCTGCCGGGCGCCCGGTCAACCGGGAAGTCGGGCACGTCGTCTCCGACCCATCTCCCCTGCTCCTGGTCCCACCAGATGTATTTCTTCCGCTCGCTCCACGGCTTCCCGTCAGGGTCGGCCGAGGCCCGGTTGTAGAGGATACGACGGTTGGCTGGCCACGCCCAGCCCCATTCCGGGGCTGCCGGCCCCTGCTCGCGGCCCGGCTTGCGGTTGGCGGCATGGTTGATGCCGCCGGCGTACACCCCGGTGTAGATCCAACAGCCCGCCGATGTGGTACCGTCTGCGCGCAGCTCGGTGTATGCCGGGAGGGGCTTGCCTGCGTCCGGGCCTTCCAGATGACGGCCGTTGATCTCGGCAAGCACCGCCTCGGGGTTTGGATCACCGTGGGCGTCGGTGGGATAGTCCCAGGTGAGGTCGAGCAGCGGGCGGTCGCGCTCGTCGTCCGAGCCGGCCAGCTTCTGCCGGATCCGCTCGCCCAGTTCGAAGAAGAACTGCAGTTCGCTCTGGCAATCCCCGGGCGGCGCGACTGCCTGGTGCCGCCACTGGAGCAGGCGTTGGGTCTGGGTGAACGAGCCGGCCTTCTCCACATGGGTTGCTGCCGGGAGGAAGAACACCTCGGTCTCGATGTCCTCGGTGTGCAGCTCGCCGGATTCGATCTCCGGCCCGTCCTTCCACCAGGTCGCCGACTCGATCAGATTCAGGTCGCGCACCACCAGCCACTTCAGATGGGACATGCCCAGCCGCTGCATCCGGCCGTGGGCGGATCCCACTGCGGGGTTCTGTCCGAGCAGGAAGTAGCCCTCGACCTCGTCCTCGAGCATGCCCATCACGGTCTCGTAGGTGCCGTGCGCTCCGGTCAGCCTCGGGAGGTAGTCGTAGGCCCAGTCGTTTTCCGCGTTCGCGGCCTCGCCCCACCAGGCCTTCAACAGGCTGACGGTGTAGGCATCGGCGTCGGCCCAGAAGCCCTTCTGCTTCTTCGAGGCGATTGCCTCCAGGTATTGGCTGAGGGTGTCGTGGCGGCCGGCGGTGGGCATCGGCAGGTACCCGGGCAGCAGGTTGAACAGGGTCGGGATGTCGGTGGAGCCCTGGATGCTGGCATGGCCCCGCAGGGCCATGATCCCGCCGCCGGGACGGCCCAAGTTTCCCAGCAGAAGCTGCAGGATGGCAGCCGCCCGGATGAACTGGGCTCCGAGCGAGTGCTGGGTCCACCCGACGGCATAGGCGAAGCAGGTTGTCCGCTCGCGGCCTGAGTTCTCCGTGATGGCACGGGCCAGATATTCGAAGTCCGCGACCTCGATCCCGCACATGTCGTGGACCATCTCAGGGGTGTAGCGGGCGTAATGCCGCTTCACGATCTGGAAGACAGTCCGCGGGTCCTGCAGGGTATCGTCGCGCTGCACCCGGGCGTGCTCCAGGGCCGGGCCGCCGCTGCCGAACTGGTGCCCGGCGGCACGAGCGGAGGCATCGGAACCGTGTTCTGAGCCAGCCCCGGGCTCGCCGATGGCGTCCCCGGCCTCTTCCGCATAGGACCATGACGCCGTGTCGTACGCCCCCGTCTCCGGATTGAAGCCGGAGAACAGCCCGCCGAGATCCTCGGCGTCGCGGTAATCCGCGTGAACGAGCGTGGCGGCGTTGGTGTAGGCGCTGACGTACTCCTTGAACCAGAGGTCATTGCTGATGACGTAGTTGATGAGCGCACCCAGGAGGACAACGTCAGAGCCGGCCCGGATCGGAATGTGCTTGTCAGCAACCGCCGAGGTGCGCGTGAACCGGGGATCGACGTGGATGACCTTCGCTCCGCGGGCCTTCGCTTCCGCGACCCACTGATACCCCACGGGGTGGCACTCGGCCATGTTGGAACCCTGAATGACGATGCAGTCGGCGTTCGCCATGTCCTGCAGTGATTGCGTCGCACCACCGCGTCCAAAGGAGGCTCCCAGACTGGGAACCGTGGCGGAGTGTCAAATGCGGGCTTGGTTCTCGATCTGGACCGCTCCGGCAGCAGTGAAGAGCTTCTTGATCAGGTAGTTCTCTTCGTTGTCCAGCGTGGCCCCGCCCAAGGAGGCGATACCCATCGTGCGGCTCAGCAGCCGGCCTTCTGCGTCTTCCTGCTGCCAGGTCCTGCGGCGGGTCTCGATGAACCGGTCCGCGACCATGTCGATCGCCGCGGCCAGATCCAGATGCTCCCAGCGGGTGGAGCGCGGTGCACGGTAGAGCACTCGGGTCTGCCGGCCCGGGGAGTTGACCAGCTGCTCGCTGGCAGAGCCCTTCGGGCAGAGCCGCCCTCGCGAAATCGGCGAATCCGGGTCGCCCTCGATCTGGACGACCTTCTCGTCCTTGACATAGACGCGCTGTCCACACCCAACGGCGCAATAGGGGCACACGCTCTGCACGGCGCGGTCCGCGGTGGACGTCCGCGGGGCGAGCGCCTTCGTCCGCGGCGAGGTTACCGATGGCCCGCGGCCCAGCAGGTCGCCCGTGCTCACCTGACGGACGACCGGCCATTGGAGAAAACTTCGCCGTGCCATTCTCCGGAGCATATCCCACAGCGGGGCGCGAGCGACAGGACGATTATCATCTGGCATATGCCCCGCTTTGGGCGGCACGCAGTGCCAAGGCCGGGAACAGCGGTCCTTGCCGGGATCCTACGGCGATCGCGGTGTTCCTGCGGAGGGGATCCCCGATCCCGTCCAGAAGCGCCCAGCGCTCGAGCCGGGCCATGGCGTCCTCCAACAAGGCGCACGAAGGCGGCCCCCGGCACTGCCGTTCGGCGCGCCGCAGCTACTACTCGGCGTAGACGCGCCGCAGCTACTACTCGGCGTAGAGAGGTCTTGAAACTCACTCTCGCGGGAATACTTTTATTCGTATGCAGCCGTGGCGGCCGGCTGGGACAGGAGGACCCGATGGGGTGGCTCGACCGGGAGCACAGCGTTGCCGGACCAGGATTCAGCCGGTGGCTCATCCCTCCCGCGGCACTCGCAGTACACTTGTGTATCGGCCAGGCGTACGCCACCAGCGTGTACAAGACCGCCCTCGTGAAGCACTTCGGTGCGAGCCTGACCGAGATCGGCGTCATCTTCTCGGTGGCGATCGTGATGCTCGGGCTGTCCGCGGCGGTGATGGGGACGTGGGTGGACCACAACGGTCCCCGCAAGGCGATGTTCGTCGCAGCGGTGTTCTGGGCCGGCGGCTTCCTCGTGGGCGCCGCGGGCATCTTCACCCGCCAGCTGTGGCTCGTGTACCTCGGCTACGGGTTCATCGGCGGGGTCGGTCTCGGCATCGGCTACATCTCGCCCGTCTCGACGCTCATCAAGTGGTTCCCCGACCGACCCGGCCTTGCGACCGGGCTCGCAATCATGGGGTTCGGCGGCGGCGCCCTCATCGCGAGCCCGCTCTCCACCGCGCTCCTGAACGCCTACGACCCCGCCTCCGCAGCCCCCGGCGGAGTGGCGAGCGGCGATGCCGTGGGCAAGCTGTTCCTCACACTTGCGGTGATCTACTTCGCCTACATGGTCTTCGGCGCCTTCACCATCAAGGTCCCGCCGCCCGGCTGGGCGCCCGCTGGCTTTGACCCGGCATCGGTCCGCTCCCACGCCCTCATCACCACGGCCAGCGTCCGGGCCGCGAACTCGATCAAGACCCCGCAGTTCTGGCTCCTGTGGGTGGCGCTGTTCTGCAATGTCACCGCCGGGATCGGCATCCTCGAGCAGGCCGCCCCCATGATCCAGGACTTCTTCCGGCAGCCGGGCGGGAAGTCCCTCGTGGCCGCGTCCGTGGCCGGGGGGTTCGTGGGGCTGCTCTCGATCGGCAACATGACCGGCCGCTTCGTCTGGTCGGCGACCTCGGACGCGATCGGCCGGAAGCGCATGTACATGGGCTACCTGGGCGTGGGCGCGGTCCTGTACGTCCTGCTGGCCTTCGCCGGGCACACGGCCACGGCCCTGTTCGTGGCCATCGCAGTCATCATCATCTCGTTCTATGGCGGCGGGTTCTCCACGGTCCCTGCGTACCTGCGAGACCTCTTCGGGACCCTCGAGGTAGGAGCCATCCACGGCCGGCTCCTCACCGCGTGGTCCGCGGCCGGGGTGGTGGGCCCATTGATCGTGAACGGGGTGCTCGACGCCCAGGGCACGCCCGGCAAGCTCACCGCGACGGCCTACCAGCCGGCGCTGCTGATCATGGTGGGCCTTCTCGTGGCCGGGTTCATCGCCAACCTGCTGATCCGGCCGGTCGACGCAAGATTCCACGAGCCGGAGAAGCCCGCCTCGACGGGTGCCGCGAAGGAGAGGGAGAGCTGACATGAAGACCGCACGCCTTGCGATCGGATGGATCCTCGTGGGCCTGCCGCTCCTCTACGGGGTCGCGACCACGCTCACGAAGGTGGCTGACCTGTTCGGCTGACCGGAGCCCGGCAGCGCAAGGCGCATGCCCAGCTACCCGGCATCCTGCAGATCACGGGTCTCCGCCTCAGGACAAGTGCCCGGAGTCGCCCTGATCGTCGCCAAATCCTCGACGGCGTCCTGCATCGAGAACGCGGCGCGTCGCGGGGCGTTCCCCAAATCACCCTGAGATTCCTCGTCGCGGCGCCTCGGGGCGCTGGTACGTCTAGCCGGCTTCCCGGCCCCGGCCCAGCGGCGGAAGCCGGGCTCCCATGCATGCGCCGACCGGCCGAGGCCTCGACGTCCTCCTGAAGCAGCCCGAGCATCCCCCTGTCCGCTTCCGGCTCGAGCGCGTTGCTGCACATTCGCCATGAACTGTCAGACATTGTTCACAATGGCGATGAACACGAAGATAGCCGCGAGCGGCAGTGATTCGACCCACGTGACTCCTCCGCCGGTCCCTTGCCACCCCCGTCCTGCCAGTCGCGGGAACCTTGACACGGACCCTGGGGCGGCTAGAGGCCGGCTCCGAGGTTGATGGTGTGGGCGCTGTGATCGCTCTTTGCCATGAGGTAGGCGGCGTTGGCGGCGGAAAGGTGCACTCCGGTAGGCACGCGCTGTGCCTGGCTATGTCAACTTGATTCAGGACCGGCATGACGGTTCGATTCAGGACCCCTTCCTGAACTGAGCCGAGGGGTGGTCGTGCCCTGACATCCCGTTCTGCCCTTCGTGCCGGCCTTCAGCCACCTTCGGCGACTGCACCGAGGAAGGCCAGGCTTCGCCGCGCGGCTCGATTCCCCAGGTGGGTTTGAATTTTCCGACGGGATGGGTGAAACCTTCGCGGTGGTTCCGGACAATACAGGGCATGGGGAGCGTCGAAGCCGGTGAAGAGGCCCTGTGGTCCCGCAGCCTCCGAGGCGAGGGCGAGGCGTTCGGTGTCCTGTATGACAGGCACCGCGATCGGGTGTTCCACCACGCGTACCGGGTCTGCGGGAACCACCACGATGCCGAGGACATCATGGCCTCGGCGTTCTTGGAGCTGTGGCGGCGCCGGCAAGACGTCCGGGTCGTGGAAGGGTCGATCCTGCCGTGGCTGCTTGTCACGACAACGAACGTGGCCCGCAACCACGGAAGGGCGGGGCGGCGCTACCGGAAACTGCTGGATTCGCTGCCCCGCTCCCAGGACCGGTCGGACAGCACGGCGGAGGAGGGCCCACTCGGGCTGCAGGGACAGCTCGACCACGACTTGTCCTCCGCGCTGGGGACTCTGAAGCCCATCGACCTGCATCTGGTGACCCTGGTCGTCTTCGAGGAGTACACGCTTGCTGCCGCGGCCGCGGCTCTGAATATCAGCCCGGCGGCGGCTAAAAGCCGGATGCACCGGGCGCGCCAGCACCTGCGGGCAGCCCTCACTAGAGCCCACCCCCAGATGACTCCCGCGAGGACACCGGCCTTGGAAGGAGAAGGGCTATGAGCAACGTTGAAGTCGACGACCGGTTCAGCGCCGCGCTGCGCGCAGAGCTCGTTGCCCGCGTGCAGCACCCATCGCCCTCTTGGAGCAGAAGCCTGTGGATCCGCTTCGGGGTTATTGCAGCTGGGGCCGGACTCGTGGGCGGGGCAGCCATTGGAGGGATCGCAGCCTCGCAACCGCAGGGCGTCTCGAAGGCTTCAGAGATCGTCCCGGCGATGGCTGCCGCCCAGCAGCCGTCGGACATGCTGCCGACCCCTGCAGCCAATACCTTCGGGAAGAGCGGGATAGATCTCGGGAGTTCCCGCTATCTCGGCAAAGGAACGACATTGCGCTACTACGCCGTCTCCAAGGGAACCGATCTGATCTGCTTGATCCCCGTTGGCCCAGACGGCAGCGGCAAATCGATGGGATGCACCCGGATCAAAGGGTTCGATACCTACGGCCTGCGGACGGGGAATCCCGAAGGTAGCGAAGAGGCCTGGCTGATCATGCCGAACAGCAGCCAAGTCGCCATGGCCAAGGACCCATCCGGCAAGTGGATCGTCGAGGCCGACAACTTCCTCGTGAAAGAGTCGCCCGCCCAGTGAAGCAGGTAAGTCAGACGTGGGCGCGTGTGTGGTTGAGGCGGTAGGAGTCTGTTCCAGTCTGGATGATGGTGCCGTTGAAGGTGAGGCGGTCGACTATGGCAGCGCAGAGGCGGGGGTCGGTGAAGGTCTTGGTCCAGCCGCTGAAGGCCTCGTTGGACCCGATCGCGACGGAGGCCTTCTCCTCCCGCTCTGTGAGGACCTGGAAGAGCAGCTCGGCGCCGCGGCGGTCGAGCTCCATATAGCCGAGCTCGTCGATGACGAGGAGGTCGGCCCGCCCGTAGCGGGCGATGGTGCGGGCGAGCTGCTTCTCGTCGGCGGCCTCGACGAGCTCGTTCACAAGCTTGGTCGCGAGGGTGTACTTGACCCTGAAGCCCTTCTCGGCCGCGGCGGTTCCGAGGGCGATGAGCAGGTGGGACTTGCCGGTCCCGGAGTCCCCGATGAGGCAGAGCGGGTCGCCGCGGCGGATCCAGTCGGCCTGGGCGAGGGTGTGGATCACGGCGGGGTTGACGTTGGGGTTGGCCTCGAAGTCGAAGTCTCCGAGCCACTTCTGCCGCGGGAACCCCGCACCCCTGACCCTGCGCTCGACCGAGCGGCGGTCCCGGTCGTCGCACTCGGCCAGGAGCAGCTCGGCGAGGAAGCCGGCGTAGGAGAGCTGTTCGCGCTCGGCGACCTTGACCGCTTCCTCCATGACCGCGCGCATGGTGGGCAGGCGCAGGCGGCGGCAGGCCTGGTCCACCGCTGCCTGGGCCGCTTCCTCGGTCATGCTCCGCTGCCTGCGCAGGCTCGGGTTGACTTTCGTCGGGGTGCTCATGATGCGCTCGTCCCTTCCCTGTCTGCATTGGTGGTCTCGTCGGCAGCGGTGCGGCGTTGGAGGAGTTCGTCGTAGGCGGTCAGGCTCGGCAGCGGCCGTGTGTCGGCCGGGAGGCCGGCGATGACCGCGGCGGGGTCGGCGAGGCGGCGCTGGGTCAGGCTGACAACGCGATGCTCGCGTCGTTCATCGTGGTCGTCGTGATGGCGGCCCGAACTGGGCCCACTGGCGTGCAGGCGTGCCTCTACGGCGACCACGTCCGGGGAGACCGCCCCGACGGAGAGGGCTGCTTCGATGCCGGCGATGACGTCCGGGGCCTGCATGCTCCGGTGCAGCAGGAGCACCTCGATCAGGGCCCTGGTGCCCGCGGCGTCGCCTTCGACCCTGCGGGCCTCCTGCCAGAACGCTTCATGGGCGGCGGTGAACGCGCCCGCGGCCCTGGCCTGGGCGAGCGCGGTGGAGCCGGGGAGGGCGCCGGGCTTGGTCCTCAGGACCTCGAGGTAGTGGTCCAGGGCGATGGACGAGCCGCCCTTGGCCGAGACTCTCCCGTGTCGGGCCACGACCGTGCGCCCGTCGAAGACGACCAGTTCCGAGGCACGGAGCGAGACCCGCACCCGGCGTCCGATGAGCCGGGCTGGGACGGAGTACTTGGCCATCCGCACGGTGATCAGTGCCGAGCGGTCCACCCTCGGGTGCAGGACCAGTCCCGGGTCGAACCGCTGGGCAGGCAGCGGGGTCAGGAGCGGGCGTTCGGTTTCGAAGTCCTCCCCCACGGTGCGGATCCGGGTCTCGATCCGCCGCTTCAGGTCGCGGGTGTCCCATTCCTTGATGCGCTCGTTCAGCTCGCCCAGGGACGCGACGACGGGCATCGGGGAGAGCCAGGTGCGCCGGAATCGGCCGACCTCGCCCTCGACGCCGCCCTTCTCGTGGGCCCCGGCCAGTCCTATCTGGCAGTAGAAGGCGTCGAAGCCGTAGTGGGATTTGAAGAGGATCCAGCGCTCGTTCTCCTCGCGCTGGCGGTTGCGGCCGTAGATGACCGCGCTGACTGCGGAATTGAGG
Organism: Sinomonas gamaensis; assembly: GCF_005876955.1. GTDB lineage: Bacteria > Actinomycetota > Actinomycetes > Actinomycetales > Micrococcaceae > Sinomonas > Sinomonas gamaensis. The sequence goes on along the minus strand of NZ_SSCL01000002.1, from coordinate 13,889 downwards.
TTGTCGTAGCGGATGTGCCGGAAGGGGATCCCGCCGAACTCCTCGAACGCATCGATGTGGCCCTCGAGGAAGGCCTCCTGCGCCTGTGAGGGGTAGATCCGGTGGACGGCACGGCCGCTGTGGCTCAGGCGCATGACGAACATGTGGCACTTCGTCTTCACCCCAGCAAGCACCACCCAGAGCTCGCCGAAGTCGACCTCGGCTTCCGCCCGGGGGCGTGCTCCTGTGGGACGAACACCTCCACCCGGCGCCCCGCTGCGAGGTCGATCTGCGCCCGGCGGACCCGCACATAGTCCCGCACCGTCGAATACGACAGATCCACCGCCCCGTGCTCTTCGGCGAGCCGGGCCAGGATCCTCGTCGCGGTATGCCGCTGCTTCCGCGGGGCCTCCAGGTCCTCCCGCAGCATCGCATCGATCGCGTCCTTGAACGGGTCCAGTCTGGGCGAGGCCCGCACCGGCGTTTTCCGCGGCGGCGGATCCGCCCGCGACAGCGCCATCCGCACAGTATCCCTGCCCACACCGTACTTCCGGGCCAGGGCCCGGATCCCGAGTCCCTCGACCCGCTCGTCCCGCCGGATCCGGGCGAACAGCTCCACACGACTTCCCATCCGAACCACCTCACGTAGGCAAACCCATCGGGCATACCCACCGTCGAAGGTGGTCCTGAATCAAACCGTCACAACACGCCGGTCGGAAGGCAGGTGGTCCTGAATCAAGCCGTCACACCGGTCCTGAATCAAGCTGCCATAGTCACTGTGCCACGGCGATGCCGTAGGCGGCCATCTGGGCGGCCTTGTCCGTGTTGTTGGTCAGCAGCCGGATCCTCGTGGCCCCACGGCGAGGAGCATCTGGGCCGCCGCCCGGTAGTCGCGTTCGTCCTGTCCTCGGCCCAAGGCGACCTTGGCCGCATAGGTGTCCAGCCCGCCGTCCTGAAGGCATAGGCGTCGAGCTTGGCATACAATCCGATCCCCCGGCCCTCCTGCCGCAGGTACAGCAGGAAGCCGCCCTCTGCCGAGATCCGCTCGACCGAATTCCCTCAGCTGCGGCCCGCAGTCGCACCGCTGCGAGCCCAGGACGTCCCCGGTTAGGCACTCGCTGTGCGGGCGCACCAGTGGAGCCCGGGCCGCAGCCGAATCGCCGCCGAGGGCGCCATGCCAGTCGCCCAGGCCCAGCAGCAGATGCTCCCGGCCGTCCTCGAGGCCCCAGAAGGTGAAGACCTAGGCCGAGGTGCCGAAGCCGTCTGCGAGCCGCCCGGGACATGCACACGGGTCCGCACCCTGGCTTGGCCTGAAACGGGGCGACGATAGCGCCGCCGCCGACGCGGCCGGCAATGCCCGCGCCTCCAACGCCCAGAACGGGTTCCGATTGCGGGCTTGGGCTTTCGGGCACCATCGGCTCCTCCTCGAACGCAGGCTGGCCCCGTGGAGGGCGGACCTGAATTTTCTAAAACAAGCTAACACGGTTTTGGAGTCCTCCCTTATGCCCGGCGCATTGGGCCATGCTGTTCATGGTGAAGGTCCCCGTCGTGTCCACCCGCAGGACCGTGGCCGAGCCGAGCGCTTCGATGACTCGCGAAATGAAGCAGCCCCAGCAGGGCCCCGAGCCACCAGGTCGCCTCCCCCACCAGGGCGAAGGTCGCCGCGTAGCCCAGCGCGAAGACCTGGCCCGCGCCCAGATGGATGAAGAAGCCCACGACGCGCGCCCGGTCCGGATCCGGAGTCACCAGCGTGCCGAGCACGAGCGGAAAGTCCAGCCTGGTCAAGCCCGCCATCTGCGCCCCGATCATCACCGCCGTCAGCATGCTGGTGGCCAGCACCCCGAAGACCGCCCATCCCGCCCAGTCCAACCCACACCGCCTGCCTCAGCCGCGCTCCCGGTGATGAACGCCGTCCTGTCATTGTGCACGGCAAATGGGAGGGCAAGTCTCTGGTCCACCGGGTCAGAAGCTCTATGCCTCGTCGGCGCGTACCGCCACGGGCCGGGGTCGACGGGCGGCTCCCGGACGTGCGAACCGCGCCGAGGGCACCATCCGAGTCCGCCCTGACGTGCAAGTGGCTCGAGGACCTGGTGCAAGAAGTCCAAGTCCGCGGGGGGCGATTTTCAGCCGTTCAGGGCGAGCAACGACGCGACGACCGGCAAAGCCTTGATCGTGCCGCGCTCCAGGTTCTTGCGAGGTAAGAGGACCAGAATAGGAGGGTGGTGCGGACTCGCCCTCGGGCCAGTAGCGGGGCCCAGCCTCATCGACGAGTCCGCACCGTCTGGCTACAGCGCAGAGGCCCTTGCAGAACGTGCCCTAGTGTTGGCTGGGGTCGTCGGCGGGGCTATCCGACGGTGGCGCCGAAGAGCAGTCCGAGGATATAGGTCACGGCGGTGGCGCCGAAGCTGATGAGGCGCTGGCGCGCGGCGCGCGAGAGCGGCGATCCGCCGGAGAGCAAGCCCACCATCGCGCCGGACCCGAGCAGCACGAGCCCGACCAGGACGACCGCCGCGACCAGGGCAGGAAGCCCGACCATCCTCGAACAGGAAGGGGATGATCGGCACGATCGCCCTTGAGGCGAAGAAGCAGAAGCTGCTGACGGCAGCCTGCCAGGCCGAGCCAACCGCCTCGTGCTCGTCCCCATCGGTTCCAGCCTCGGGGGGTGGAGGGAGAGGCTGGGGTCGCAGTCGCAGGAGTAGTGTCGGAGCCGTTCGGCGGCCCTGTGCTCGGCGGCCTCCTAGCTCATTCCGCGGGCCATGTAGACCAGGACGAGCTCGTTCCGGTCTAGGTCGAGCGCCGGGGCGGCGGCGAGCGTGATCTGGGTCGGTCGGGATGCGGAGAGCATCTCGCGCTGGGACCGGACGGAGATGAACCCCCCATGCCCATCGACAGCGTCCCGGCGAGCAGGCCCACGCCCCCGGAGAGCAGCACCACGTGGCTCGCCACCACCCCGGTCGCCGCCATGCCGGCCACGAGGGAGAGGTTGCTCACGAGGCCGGGACTCCCGCCGAACACGGCGGCGCGGAACGAGCCCGAGAGGGGTGTACGCCCGCGCACCGCGAGGGCGCGGACCACCTCTTCGTGGATCCGCTCGTCGGCGGCCATGGCTGGGCTCGCGTGCGGGTCGTCCGCATAGGGCGAGCGGCTCTCGGCCCGCTGGGCCAGGGCGAGGATGAACACGGAGCCGAAGTGCCGGGCGAGGAAGCCGAGCATTCGGCTGCGCGCCGAGGGCCGGCGGGGCCTGCCGGCCTGCTCACCGAGCAGTGCCGTCCAGTGCGCCTCGTGCCTGCCTTCGGCCTCGGCGAGGCCGAGCTGGATCGCCTTCTCCTCGCTCTCACGCCCGGCGTGTGAGGGCGCGGTAGATGGCGGCCTCGGCCTTGTCGTCGGCGAGGTACCCGCCACCGGCGGTAGTCGGCGCTCGTGGGCTCCCGCGGCGCGGCGGGTTCGTGAGGCGATGGCATGGTGCTCCTGTCCCGAGGTGGTTTCCTGTCTGCTCGGGCCCCACTGCCCGCTGTCACTAGCCCGCATCGGTGCAGTTTTTCGGCCGGTCTGCAAGCCTCCGCAAGTTCGGTCGGCCGTAATCCGTTCCGGGATGACCCAGGCCGGCGGGAGAACGTTCCAGGCGATCGTGGGCCTTTCCCCGGGGTCTATTCGGAGACGCGTCCCCGCGAGGAGGCGGGCAGCGGACGCGCGCCTTGGGCAGTTGCTGCGGCGCCGCGTGGGTCCGGGCTCTACGCGTGCGGCGGATTGATCCGGGGAGGACGAACAGCGCCAGGGCGAGCATCATCCCTGTAGTGGATGGCCGCAGCGGGCAGCCCCGTCGCCCCCGGTCCAGGAGCAGTGGCCACCAACTGCAGGACCAGGAGCAAGGGCGATATAGACGGGTACCCCCATGGGACGTCCTTGGTCAGGCCGAGGGAGCGCGTGAGGTGGCGGATTGCGTGCCATTCGTCTTGCGTATTTCTGATTAGGTAAGGCTTACCTCTAACGTTGGGTCGGTGATCCTCGAGTCCCGCCGCACCGTCGTACCCTTCGCCTCCAAGCTGGCCCAACACGGCGACCGGCCTGCCCTGCACACCGAGGAGCGGACGGTTGGATACCGGGAGCTCGCGGATCGGGTCGGCGACGTCGCAGAAGCTCTCGGTCCTGTCCGGCGTCTGGTCGCCCTGGAGGCGGACAACACCCTGGCCTCGTTGCAGGTGTATCTGGCAGCGCTGGCCGCCGGGCACCCGCTGCTGCTGCTGCCCCACGGGAAGGGCAGCGGTGCCGACGGCATCTTGGATCGCTACGACCCGGACGTAGTGGTCCGGGCGGAGGGCGGGGAGCTGGTCCTGGAAGAGCGCCGGGAGGGTACCCGGCACGAGCTCCATTCGGAGCTGGCACTCCTTCTGAGCACGTCGGGATCAACTGGGTCTCCGAAGCTGGTCCGGCTCTCCGCCGACGGGGTGGAGGCCAATGCCGGGGCGATCGCCGACTACCTGCACCTGGGCGCCGGGGACGTCGCGGCGACGACACTGCCGCTGTCGTACTGCTACGGGCTCTCGGTGATCAACAGCCACCTCTCCCGCGGCGCCTCGGTGGCGCTGACAGGGCTCTCAGTGGTGGACCCGTGCTTCTGGGAACTCGTCCAATCGAGGGGGGTGACCTCCCTCGCGGGGGTGCCGTACACGTTCGACCTCCTTGATCGCGTGGGGTTCGAGGATATGGAGTTGCCGAGCCTGCGCTTCGTCACCCAGGCCGGGGGCCGCCTCGCCCCGGAACGTGTGCGGGCCTATAGCGCGCTCGGCAGGCGCCGAGGCTGGGACTTCTACGTGATGTACGGGCAGACCGAGGCCACCGCTCGCATGGCCTACCTTCCCCCGGACCTCGCCATGGCGCACCCGGACTCGATCGGGGTGCCCATCCCGGGAGGGGAGTTCAGGCTCGACCCGGTGCCCGGCGTGGGCGCGGAGGAGTTGGTCTACCGGGGGCCGAACGTCATGCTCGGCTACGCCGAGCAGGCCGAGGACCTCGGCCTTGGGCGCACTGTGCATGAGCTCCGCACGGGAGACCTCGCCCGCCGCAACGAGGCGGGACTGTACGAGATCCTTGGGCGCCGCAGCCGCTTCGTGAAGATCGCCGGACTCCGAGTGGACCTCGGCCAGGCCGAACGCCACCTCGCCCAGCTGGGCACCGCCGCCGCGGTCGCCGGGAATGATGACCGCCTGGTCGCTGCCGTCGAGAACGTCACCGGCCCTTCCCTCCTCGGCAAAGAACTCGCCCGCGCCTTCGCCCTCCCCCGGGCCGCCGTCGTCGTCCATCCGGTCGATCAGATCCCCCGGCTGCCCAACGGCAAGCCGGACTACCAGAGCATCCTTGCCCTCGCCGCCGAAGATGACGATCCCGATGACTTGAGTGCTGGAGGCCGGGAGGATGGCAGTAGTGTCGAGGATGTCAGGAGGATCCTGGCGGAGTCACTCGAAGTCGACGACGTCGCCGAGACCGACTCCTTCGTCTCCCTCGGCGGGGATTCCCTCTCCTACGTCGCGGCATCGGTGCGGCTCGAGCAGGCGTTGGGCACGCTGCCGCAGGGCTGGCACCTCATGCCGGCGGTGGAGCTCGCCACGTCCGGCGCACCCCAGAAGGTGACAGCCGAGGATGCCGAACCGGCTCGTCGACGATGGCGCGAGCGAGCCGTGGCTCCGCTGGAGACAGGTATCGCCCTGCGCGGGGCAGGGATTGTGATGGTCGTCTGCACGCACATCGGCCTGTTCTCCTGGCCGGGAATGGCGCACATCCTCCTGGCCGTGGCCGGGTACAACTTCGCGCGGTTCCACCTGACCGGGTCTCGCGTTCGGCGTCTGGCCGGTCAGCTGCGTACCATGGCGCGGATCCTTGTCCCCAGCATGGCCTTCATCGCGTTCGCATGGATGGTGACCGACAAGAGGTACACGCTCGCGAACGTCTTCCTCCTGGACACCTTCCTGGGACCGAAGGGCTGGGAGGTCCACGCGCACTTCTGGTTCATCGAGCGACTCGCCTACCTCCTGGCCGGCGCCGCGGTCCTGACGGCGGTCCCGCTCACAGACCGGGCCCAACGGCGCTGGCCCTGGGCTTTCCCCGCAGCCTTGCTTGCCGTTGGGGTGCTCAGCAGATTCCTGGCCGCCGATCCCGGGCTACCGGACGGGCCCGTGCTGTGGCTGTTCGCCCTGGGGTGGGCTGCCGCGGCCGCACGGGGAACGCGGCGCCGCGTTGCCCTGACCCTGGCGGCCGCTGCGGCCGCGGCGGGGTACTTCCAGGAGCCCGCGCGGGACGGCACGATCCTGGCAGGCCTGCTCCTGCTGATCTGGTTCCCGCGCCTCCCGGTGCCCCGGGCCCTGCACAACGCGCTCGGGGTGCTGGCCGGGTCGTCGCTGTACATCTACCTCACCCACTGGCTTGTCTACCCTCACCTAGACCAGGCCAGCAAGCCACTCGCCGTCGTGGCGTCCCTCGCGGTCGGCATCGCCTACTGCGCCGCCGTCACCAAGGCCGTCAGGGCCGTAGAGAGGCTCACGCGGAGTCTCATCGCCGCCCGGACGAGACAGGGACGGGGGATCTCAGCAATGGCTCAGGCGAGCGGTCGGTAGGGATCCCGCCAAAGCATCCGAGGGGTCGGCCGGTCTCCGGCTGTACTGCCGCGCCCACGCCGCGAATTCGAGTACAGGCAAGTGTGGTCTCCGCAGGCCCCGCCTTGCGAGAGTTGTTCCACGGCGCACGGGTTTCCCCCCCAGGCGGCGTTCAGAGCTAGGCGGCGATCGGAGCGGGCATGTATCTCTCCCTTTCGGACTGGCGCGGCCGTCGGACTGAGCCCCCGCCCGGCAGCGTCCCGGCGTTCAGGCTCTCACCGGTCATCCTCGCTCTGGGCATCACGAGCCTGTTGACCGACATCTCCTCAGAATCCGTCGCGGCGGTCCTGCCGCTGTACATCACCGCGTCTCTGGGCCTGTCGACGATCGCCTACGGATTCGTCGACGGAATCTACCAGGGCATCAGCGCCACCGTCCGCATCGCCGCCGGATGGAGCGCCGACCGCACCGGGAGCCGGAAATGGACAGCTTTCGCCGGTTACGCCCTCTCGGCCGCAGCAAGGATCGCCCTGCTCGCCGCCAGCGGCTTCGGCTCGCTGGCCGCGGTGATCGCCGTCGACCGGGTAGGCAAGGGCATCCGTACGGCACCGCGGGATGCGCTGATCAGGCTTGCCGCCCAGCCCGAGCATCTGGGTCGCTCGTTCGGTGTCCACCGCATGCTGGACACCGTCGGGGCCGCCCTCGGCCCGGTGCTAGCGTTCGTGATCCTCCTTGTTATCCCCAACGGCTACCACGTGGTCTTTGTCGCTTCTCTTGCCTTCGCGCTGATCGGTGTCGCGGTCCTGGGTCTGTTCGTCCCCGGCGCACGACGGCAGGGTCAGGACGAGCGTGCGAATCAAGCCCGGTCAGCGCGGCGCGCTCGTCCGCATTGGCGCGATGTGAACAGCCCGAGGATGAGGCGGCTCCTGCTCGCCGCCGGGGCGCTGGGGCTCCTGACAGTCGGGGACGGGTTCCTGTACCTCGTGCTCCAGTCCCGGACTTCCTTTGCGCCCGAATGGTTTCCGCTGCTGTATGTCGGGACCAACATCGCCTACCTCCTCCTCGCCATCCCCATGGGCCGCCTCGCCGACCGCTGGGGCCGCACCAAGGTATTCCTCGCTGGCCACTGCGGACTCCTCACCGCGTACGCCGCCGCCGCGCTGCCTTGGGCAGGTCTCCCCGCCACGGTGGCAACGCTCGTGCTCCTGGGAGCCTTCTACGCAGCCACCGACGGGGTCCTGGCGGCCCTGGCCGGCCTTCTCGCTCCCGACCGCGCGGCGGCAAGCGGAATTGCCGCGGCCCAGACGGTCGTCGCCGTCGCCCGGCTCATCTCCTCGACCGGCTTTGGCTTGCTTTGGTATGCGATTGGCAGCGAGGCCGCCATGTGGGCGGTGGCAGGCATGCTCGCACTCGCCATCCCCTTCGCGGCCCTCCTGCTCCGCCAGCCCGCCCCTCAGACGGCTGCCAGTACGGTCCGATGACGCACCGGACGCGCCTCGTAGTGCTCATCGCCATCATCGTCCTGGCCCTTGGAGCGGCTGGCGGGTACGGGGTATGGGCGTACGCGCAGTACCAGGCCGAGTCCCGGGCACCTTCCCAGGTCCCCGTGGCAGCCTCCGCCCCGGCAGGGCCGGTCATCTTCTTCCGCAACACCGCCTCCGGGCAGGGGCAGGGGCAGGTGGCATCTGTGCCCGCGGCCGCCCCGCAGAGCCCCAGGACCCTCACGCCCCAGGCCTGCGACCGCGTTTACGCAGCAGCCGGGGAGAGAATCTGCCTCCGGACGAAGCTCGGCCTCGAGAACACAACAGACGAGCAGATACTGGACGCGGACTGGCACCCCCTGCGCACCCGCACGCTCACCGGGCTGCCCAGCCGCGCCCGGCTCTCCGCGGACGGCCAATTCGCGGCCTCGACAGTGTTCGTCAGCGGGCATGCCTACACTGGCGGCTTCTCTACCTCGACCGAGATCTCGGCAACCGGCGGCGAGAGCTTCGGCAATCTCGAGGACTACACTCTGGAGGTCCCCGGCGCCACGCTCACACCCCAGGAGAGAAACGTGTGGGGCGTGACTTTCGCCAAGGACGGGGACACCTTCTACGCGACCGTCGGCTCCGCGGACCGCAATTGGCTGGTGCGCGGCAGCATCGGGAAACGGATGCTGACCGCCATCCACGCAGGGGTCGAATGCCCCTCACTCTCACCCGACGGCACCAGGATCGCCTTCAAGATCAAATCCCCCGACCCGAATCTGCCCCAGGTCAGGCTCTTGGCGGTACTGGAGCTCAGGACTGATCAGGTCACGCGACTCGGAGAGGGGCGCAGCGTCGACGACCAAGCCGAGTGGCTCGACGACTCCACACTGCTCTATGGAATGGCCCGCGGCGCACCTGTGGGAGACTCCGACATCTGGTCGATCCCCGCCGACGGCAGCGGGAACCCCTCACTGTTCATCCAGCACGCCTCGTCCCCGTCCGTCCTGCGCCCCTAGACTCCACTTGCGGAGGCTTCGGCACGTCAGATGGGGCCAAGGCAATCCGGTGTCAGCGGTGCTCGTAGCTGAGGCAGTCCGCGGCGTCCGCCCCGGGCCCGACGCGCACGTCATGCGCGTTGCACATCAGGTGCTCATTGTGCACGCACTCGCCCCGCTGGCAGGCCCCAACATGAGCGAGCACCTTCGGCAGACCCCCCAGCGAGGAGGTGTCGATGAAGGTCCCACAGCTGGCGTGGTCGGCCGCTCCCGCAACCGTAATGGCGTAGGCGTTGCACTCGTGCTCGTGGTTGAACGCGCAATTGTCCACCGAACAGGTCGAGACTTCCGTCACGTGAAGCGTCATGGCATTCTCCTCGCTCTAAGGGATAAGAGGACCGTAACCCCAGCACCCGGGGTGCCGGGAGGTTTCAATACCGCACACTTTCGTGCCGTTTCACCCGGCCTCGTTCCTGCTCGGGGCCTTGCCGTCCTCGGCGACCCGGAGACGCTCACCCGCCCCATATGGCCGACCACGACCATCTCGCCGACCACGGCCCGCAGCCGAGCGGACCCTGGCCCAGAGCCGCTTGCCGCCGGATCGGTGGCGATAGGGGCGCATTCCGGTCGAGGACCACCGGGGGTTCAGCCTCTGCCGGCTGGGAGCTCAGGAAGGCGGCCAGCCGGGCACCCGCGTCCAGACCTCCCCCGCGGTGAGCCCGCCCGCCTCGATCCTCCACGCTCCGTTGCTGCCTGCGTCCTTCCTCGTCCCTCTAGGGAACAGGCTGCCCGGCGATGATGTCCTGGGCGACCTCGCGGAGGGCCCTGTGCTCCAGCCGTGAAAGGGACATGATCCGCAGGAGCGCCTCGTCGGGGCCGAGCAGGTCCCGTTCCATAACGATCCCGGTGGCCATGCTGATGCGGTCCCGATCTGCTACAGCGCGGGCCATCATCTCGCTGGCCCGCTCCGCGGCGTCGCGGGCCTGGACGGTGGTGAGCATGAGAGCCGCTGGTCGGGCGAGCATCACCAGCAGGCGCAGATCGCGCACGGAGAAGGCCTCCGCGCTGTCCGCGTAGACCTTCAGCGCCCCGGTCGGGGTGCCGCCTGCCGTGAGCGGGGTGCTGAGCGCGGAGCGCACGCCCGTGGCCGCGGCGGCCTGGGTCCACAGCGGCCAGCGGGTCTCGGTCGCGGTGTCGGAGATTTCCTGCGTCCGGTCCTCGGCGCAGGAGCTCAGGCAGGGTCCCTTCCCGATTTCGTACTGCAGGCGGTCGGCCTCCAGCACGCGCTCGTCGGTTGCCCCGGAGCTGGTCGGGCGGCGGCCGCGGACGTCGATCAGGTTCGCCCCGGCCCCGGAGGCGTGCGGGATCGCCTCGTCGCGGCTTGGGCGAGGGACTGGACGGCGGCCTCTACCGATTCCCGGGTTAGCAGGAGCACGGCCAGCCGGGCGGTCAACTCGGCAAGCTCCCCGGCGAGGGGAAGGTCGACCGTCACGGCCGACGCACCCAAGACCCCATAGCCGACATCGCCGAGGAGCAGGCTCCCGCCGCGAGGGCGGAGCGGGCCAAGGCCGCGGGAGACCTCGCCGTGGAATACCTCGCCGTCGCCGACGCCCTCGCCAGGCGCTACCGCTGCCCGGGCCACGACGCCGAAGACCTCCGCCAGGTCGCCAGGCTCGGGCTCATGAAGGCCGCCCAGCGCTACGAGGACGGCCAAGGCCGCGGATTCGTCGCCTACGCGGTGCCCACCATCGCCGGGGAGCTCAAGCGCTACCTCCGCGACCAAGCCTGGACCGTCCGCCCGCCCCGCAGCGTCCAGGAGCTGCGCCTGAAGGTCAGAGGCGCCGTCCCCGACCTGACCCAGCGGCTCGGCCGCGAGCCCACACCAAGAGAGCTCGCCGACGAACTCGGACTGACCGCGGCCGAGGTCTGCCAGGACCAGGCGGCTGAGGCCAGCCTGGGATACCAGCCGATCAAGCCGACCGACACCACCGAGGACAGCGACGCCCGCCGCTTCGACTCCACCGTGATGGCATTCCAGGAGCCCGGCTACGAAGAGGTCGACTCATCGCTCGCGCTCTCCTACGCCCTCGGAGGCGCCACGGAGGAGGAGACGCGCATACTCCACCTGCGGTTCGCGCAGGAGATGTCCCAGCAGCAGATCGCCGACGAGCTCGGAGTGAGCCAGATGCAGGTCTCCAGGCTGCTGCGCAGACTGCTGAACCGCCTCCGCCGCCGCCTCGCCGCCTGACACAAGGCCAGAACGCTCTACGCACCATCGCCGCACGGCCATCCTTCTCGTCATGCCGTCCCTCCGAGGCCGCGCCCACGGCGCTCCTCGCCCTGGGCGAGGCCCACTGGCGAACGCTCCCGTGCAGGGTGTCCGTCCTGGTCGGCCTGGGATGGCGTTGGCGCCGGTCATGGCATGGTTCCACCCAAGAGGGATCGCCTACTCCGACCCCTCGTCCTGCCCCTCGGTCGTGCCGCCGTGAAATCCGGCCAGGATCGCGTTGGCCTTTTCAAGCAACTCCGCATTCCGCCTGTCGGAGGGTACTGCCGGTTCTACTGCCGTCGACTGCTGCGCCTGCCAAAGCAACGGGCGCCGGGCCCTGCTGGCGATGGACCGGATTGCCTCGGCCACGCCTGCAAGGAGCATCATGCCGATCAGAAGGACTGCTAGGACGAACAGCACGAGGGCGCCGACCACAAAGGTGCCCCGTAAACGAGGTTTGCCACGAGGCTTGTATCATCTACACTGACTCACTCCCGCTGAGGCGCTCCTGGGGCCCTGGCAGCGGGCCCACGAAGGGCTTCACCGTTGGGGATGAGCCGGCTGCTTCACTCGAGTAGAGGCTAAAGCTGCCCGAAGCCACTGTTCATTGTGTGAAGCCCGGGGTTCCGTCGCACGCGCTGGCCGCCTGCTACTGATCGACCCGCCCCTTCCCCCGGAAAAATCGCGTGATCGCGCGATGTGCCGAAGGCCGCACCGGGAGCAAGCTGTTCCCATGAAGGCCAAGGAACACACGGTCGAGTTCGATTTGGAGTCCACGGCCCGACCCGAGAAAGTGCGGGCTGCGCTCCTGGACTTCTCCGATCGCCGCCCCCAAATCTGGCCCGCGATCGATCCCTCCCAGTACGAGGTCTACTCGGTCGGGGAAACCACTGCCGAGGTGCGCGAGGGCAGCAAGGGGCCCGGCGGGATGGTCTGGGCGCGCGAGCACTACGACTGGTCGGACTCCGAGACGGTCCGCTGGACGGTCCGTGAGAGCAACTTCTCCACCCCTGGCAGCTACGTCTCGGCATCCATCCGGCCAGGCAAGAACGGCGGCAGCACCATCCACGTCGCCTGGAACCGCACCGGCAGCACCCTGACGGGGAAACTGATCTGCAGGATGATCCGGATTAGCAGGGGCGAGCCCGTCGCGGCCTCGTTCAGACGCGGGCTCGAGGCTATCGAGACGAGCTGACCGCACGGAGTAGAAGCGGTGCTCCTCGGACATCCCTGATTCCTCCAACGGCTTGGGCCTAGGACTGACCGTAGCGGGACCGGCCACGGGGCCGCCGGGTGACGACCGCCCCTTCGGCAGGAGGGGGCTCGGTCCCGTGCTGCTTGAGGTGCCGGTAAAGTGTGGCCCGCGACCAGCCCACCGCCTCGGCAGCCGCGGCAGCGCCATTGCCTACGGAGAGCATCTGACGGGCCACCCTGACCTTCATCTCGAGAGTCACGGGCCGGGGTGGCTGCTTGCTGTCGAACCGCACACTGAGATGGAACGAGTGGACCCGCTCGGAACTCCATTCGATAACGGCCAGAACGAGTCTCTCCTTCGTCGGGAAGTAGTGGTTGAGCTGGGACCCGCTGACGCCGGCGGCCCTAGGAGTTGCTCGAGCCCGACGGCGCCGACCACGCGGCCAAGTTCGCTGTCGGTCGAGACCAGATCACATACTCGAAGCGGCGCGCCACGGCATCCGCGAAGGACCGGACCACCGCAAAATGGGCGGCATGCACCTGAAGCGCGTGGCCACTGTCGCGGCCGTTGCCATCGAGTGGCCCCGGGCACGCTCACCGCCTGCCACCTCGGAGCCCCCTGTACCGTTTATGAATGCAGAGGGCCTTTGACGGCGCTTAGAGCGGGAGGGTGCCACTGGAAGCTGTCTCGCCTGCGAGGGACCGGTACAGCGTGGTGCGATCGACGCCGAGCCGGCGGGCGACCTCCGCTTTGGGGACACCCGCGTTGGACTATTGCCCCGGGAGCCCAGGCCCTGGGATTCATCAGCCGCTGGCTGCGGCTCACGGCCGCGAGTGCGCCGCTAGGGCCTCCGGCGGGCGGTGCAGGAGGGAAGTGATTCCTCCGCCAGCCGGGAGGCCTCCGAGCTGTGCTAGGCCGCCAACCCTCGTAGGCGCAGACAGAGGACGACCAGGCCCAGACACACTGCCTGGACCATGCCAGGCTGACGCCCTCGGAAGGACCCAATGGCGCACCGGCCGGTGGCGGTATCCGGATCCGTTGGGACCGGTTTCCGTCTTGCCCCATGAGGCCGAGCCGACCAGGGGCTATCGCATCACCCGCACCAGATGTCTCCGGCGGAGAGGCGTCCGACCTGCTCCAGAGCAGTCTCTTCGCTCATCCCCGCCTTCAGCAGCGCCCCAACCATCCGGTCCTGACCCCTCCCGGGCAGCAGGTCCTCCTGGTGCCCGGACAGCCCGAGCCCACCGCGGGGGGTGGACCTGTCGGCGACTCGTGAAGACTGACCCTCTGGGGTCGCGTGAATTTTGACCCCCTCCGCGACGCTTGGAGGGTGTTGGGAGTGGAGGATTGGGCCGAGATCCGTCGTCTGCATCGCGCGGAGGGCGTGCCTAT
>NZ_SSCL01000019.1 GCF_005876955.1 Sinomonas gamaensis | reverse complement strand
GACTTCGACTTGTCCAGCCGCCAGGTCAGCGGCGCGTTCTCGTCGGTGAGCCAGTCCTGCAGGTACTGCGCCCGCACGTGCCGGATCTGCCCCAGGGCCCCGGAATCGACGAGCCGCTTCGCGAGCGAGAGCGCCGGGGTGCGCCGGTAGGAGAACCCGCACATGGAGAACACCCCGCGCGCCGCCGCGGCATCCGCCACCGCCGTCATCCGCTCGGCCTCCGCCACCGAGTTCGCCAGCGGCTTCTCGCAGAGCACATGCTTGCCGGCCTCCAGCGCCGCGATCGCGATCTCGGCGTGAGTGTCGCCCGGGGTGCAGATGTCGATCAGGTCGATGTCGTCGCGTTCGATGAGCCTGCGCCAGTCCGTCTCCGTCGACTCCCAGCCGAGCTTGGCGGCGGCCGCGGCCACACGCTCCGGGTCCCGGCCCGCGATCGCAGTCAGCCGCGGCGCGAGGGGAAGTTCGAAGAAGCGCGGCGCCGTCCGCCACGCCTGCGAGTGCGCCGCGCCCATGAAGGCGTACCCGACCATGCCCACCCGCAGGGAAGGGCTTCTGCCAGAAGTCATAGATGTCTCCGGTGTTGTGGGTTGGGGTTCTATGAGCACCGTCACATCGATGCCGTCCGGGAAAACGTACCTTCTGCTCCGCTCATAAATCCAGACTTCTGGCGAAATTTTTTTTACGTACCAAAAGTGGTTCACAGGACGTTCTGCGGGTCCTAGGATCACTTTCTGACTGGTGTTCTTCCCGCTATCCCAGCCTCAACTCGCGGGGTTACCAGACATAAGTTGTCTCGGACAGCTTTTCCTTCGCCCTCGCGGTTCAGCTCTGGACAGCGGGGGCGTCCCACTGCGCCGCAGGACGGTGCATCAGCAGAAACGAGCATTCAGTGAAGGCAGCAGCGATCACCGCGCCCCGCCGCGTCGAGGTCCTCGACCAGCCGCGGCCGGCCTCAAGCCGCGACCTTGTCGTGGTCAAGATCCTCATCTCCCCCATGTGCACCGAGTTCAAGCACCGCCACGGCGGCCCCGCCCAGGACGTCCTGGGCCACGAGGCCGCGGGCATCGTCGTCGACGCCGGCCATTCGGGCCGGGTCAGCGTCGGGGACCGCGTGGCGGTCATGCCCCACTACGGATGCGGCACGTGCCCCCTGTGCACCGCGGGGGACTACATGTACTGCCCGAACCAGCGCGATGTGCTGGCCGAGACGAACCAGCCCTACGGCACCGCAACCTACGCAGAGTACGTCCTCAAGCCCGACTGGCTCCTGGCCCCCATCCCCGACGACATCCCCCTCCGCCACGGCGCCCTCGCCTGCTGCGGGCTCGGCCCCAGCTTCAACGCCATGCAGCGGATGCAGGTCAACGCCCTCGACACCCTCCTGGTCTCAGGCTGCGGGCCCGTCGGCCTCGGGGCTATCGTGCAGGGAGCAGTTCGTGGCGCCCGCGTCCTGGCGATCGAAACCCATCCCTACCGGGCCGAGCTCGCCCACAAGCTGGGAGCCGAACGCGTCTTCGACCCGCGCGATCCCGAGATGGTCGAGCAGATCCGCCAGGCAACCGGAGGCCGCGGGGTCGATGCCGCAGTCGAGACCAGCGGCGCGCCCGGCGCCTCCCGCACCCTGGCCCTCGCCACCCGCGCCCGGGGACAGGTCAGCTTCGTCTCCTGGGGCAACGACATCGACCTGCCACCCCTCGTTCCGCTTGGGCTGGACATCCACGGCTGCTGGCACTGGAACCACCTGCGGGACGCCCCCCTCATGTGGGACACCATCCGCAAGGCCTCCAGTCTCCTCGACACGATGGTCACCCACACCATGGACCTCGACGACGTAGCCGCCGCCATGGACATCCAGGACACCGGTGCCTGCGGCAAGATCTTCCTCCTCCCCCACGGAAAGACCAAGGAGACCGAATAATGACAAAGATCGTGTTCCTCGTCGGCGAAGGCGAGTACGAGTCAGACCGCACGATGCGGCCGATCGCCGACCACCTCGCAGCGGCCCTCGGGGCCGAGGTCGTCTACAAGACCCCCGACGTCCTCGAGGACATGCCGAACTTCCCCAAGCAGAGCTTCGGGGACCTCTCGGACCTCGACGACGCCGACCTCCTGGTCGTCTACACCCGGTGGCGGCAGCTCCCCGACGCCGAGATGCGCCACATCGTGGACTACTGCGACCGTGGAGGCCACGTGATCGGCCTGCGCACCTCGAGCCACGCGTTCCACTACCCGCCCGAGAGCGAGTGGGCCGAATGGAATGACGGATTCGGCCGCGACGTCCTCGGCTCGCCATGGATCAGCCACCACGGGCATTCCTCCAGCACCGACGTCACCTGGGCGAGCAAGGAAGGCCACCCCATCCTCGAGGGAATCCCCGAGTCCTTCCATCTGCGCGCCTGGCTGTACCGGACGGACCTGAGCGAAGGGTGCGTGCCGATCCTCTGGGGCGAGCCGGTGGATCCCGAAAACGAGCCGACACCGTCGGCTGTCGCCTGGACCCGGGAGCGCCCGAACGGTCAGCGCACCGTCTACACGAACATGGGGCACCCCTCCGACCTGCGCCAGTCCATCGTCAAGACCTTCCTCGCCAATGCCGCGAAGTGGTGTCTGCAATCCGGGGCGGCCGACGCTGATCACGACCTCAGCCGCTCCCTCAGCCGCTGAGGTTCGACCCCCCGTGCCGCGGTTCGGTGCCGTTCCGGGACAGCTCGGACGGCGCCGATCCCGGCGGACACAGAAAGGATCCCGCGGACACAGAAAGCTCGAATGCTGAGGAGCCGCAAGGACATGACGGTCTTCCCCGGCACCGGTCAACGGTGGCGCTACCGCCGCTTCCTGATGCTGAGTTCGACGCTCCCGGCGTCCCGGGTCTAAAGGAACTGAGGCTCTCGCCTACGACCGCCATCGACTGGGAGCGGCGTCCGAAGAAGCATCTGGCCACCGAAGACGGCCGGCGGCAGAAGGCACACCTCGAGGGCGTCCGGGAGGCACGCCGCTTCGCCGAGCGCGTCGCTACGCCCATGTCCCCGGCTCAGTCGCGGAGGGCGTTGAGGACTACACGCCACTGGGAACTCGTGGATGCCGGTGCTTCCAACGCTCAGGCCTGCAGGATGCTTGGCCAAAACCCCCTCGGTCGACCTGAACACCATCAGACATCTCGCCGAGGACCGTATCGACATGGTCGCCAACGCCGCCGGGAAGCACCTTGGCCTCAAGCCCCGATTCGTCCTGCCTCGGATCCCGCGCATCGGCCTCGCAACGGGTAGGGTCATCAGGTGAGCGGCTCAGACGCCGCCCTCCGCCCGGTCCGCAGCGTCCGCACCGAGAACCAGCTCGGCTCACTCGCCGCCGACTCGATCGTCTGCGGCACCCACGACCCCGGCCACGTGTTCCAGGCCGGCGGGAACGGCGACTGGTTCGAGCCCCGCAGCGAGGAGCCGTTCACGACCGCGGCGCTGTGGGAGTTCCTGACCGGCGCCTACGAGACGATCATCGTCGATGAGGACCGCGAAGGGTGAGTGCTCTACGACGCTGCCCAGAAGCACAAAGTCGCCCGACCCAAGCGCACCCTCGCACTTCTACGTCTCGGGCTTACGCGACCGACAGCCATGCTGGGTGACCCACGAGACCCTCGCCGAGGCCCTGCGCGCATCGAGGACCGCCTCGCCGAGGGCCCGGCGAGCAGGCATCTCAATATCGGGTGGCGGTTTGACGCTCAGCTCGACTTCCACTCGATCGAGGTCATCCAACCCGCCACCCTTCTGGATCAGCTCCCCTGGCGGGCTGGCGGAGGTTTTGGGGCCTTGAGCGGTTTGCCACAGGCGTAGGACGCCGCCGGGCTTGCTACCCGTTCAGCAGCCGGAGGGCGTCGATCCGGTTCGTACAGCCGAGCTTCGCGTAGGCATGTTCTAGGTGCTTCGCCACGGTTCGTGGACTGATACCGAGCAAGTGACCGACGGAGACGCCAGTGAGGCCCCTTCCGATAAGCTGCAAGATCTCATGCTCCCGCGAGGTCAACGAGTAAGGCTCACCGCGCTTACGGTCCTCGGCGTGGCTCCCACCCTAAGCCTGCTCGAGAAGGCGCAACACCGGCTGAATCCGTCGAGCCAACTCGACCTCAGCGTCAGAAAAGTCGTTCGGCCAACGGTTCATTGACCACCCGGTGAAACGATATGGGCTCAGATCGGACGTGAGGAATATGAGCTGCCGGTTGACCTCCAGCCTCGACAGTCCCTCCCGAAAGGCTCTCGTCTGATAGAGCTGGCTGTCCGAAACAAGGTCGCTGAGACGCCTCAGGCCATCGCTGGGCTCCCGCCGGAAGCTGATGACCGCCGGATGCACAGCGAACAGATCAAGCAGCATCTTCGGAATATCGACCCCGGTAAGCTCCGGGTACACTCGAACGTCCGAATACCTGGTTCGTGCGTCAACGTCGTTCCAAGCCGCGTGATCCGAAGGGAAGAGCCTCAGCAGCAGCTCGCTGGCGGCGCGGAGGTACTCGTCGCGGCCATCGAGGTGATTCAGCTGGGCAGCTAGGTCGGCGGCCGGTTCCATGGCTCCCCCCTTTGCTCGTGGGAAGGCTGTCAGGAGGGTAGGACGGTGGCGCAATACGCACAAGAGCGTATTCAGCAGAAGTTGCCGAGGCAGGATTATGGTCCTGTCCGGCGGGACACCCGTCAGACCACGGTTTCCAGAGAGGGGCAGCTCTGGGGAGGGCGGCGCTGGGCCTGCCTATCAGCTAGACCAACAGGCGGACGGTCTCGGCCGCCATCCCACCCCGGGAGCCCGCCATGCTCAAAGCTCTCCGCCGCGCCACGGCCATCACGGACGCGGCGTTGCTGTGCCTCTTCGCCACGCAGCCCACTCAGGCGTCCGTACCCACCCAAGACTCCGTGACGGGTTCAGGCACGGCGAACAACGGATCGGCGTCGTTCTCGATCAACGCCGTCAGCGGCCCCTCAGGGCAAAACCCCTCCGGGACCGTGTACATCACGACCGGCATCGGAACCCTGAACGGGAGCGTTACGTGCCTCGACGTCAGCGGCAGTCAGGCCGCGATCGGAGTCCTGGCAGATTCGACCACAACCGCTGAGGCCCCGGGTAGCGCCTTCCTGGTCACCGTCCAGGACAACGCCGTCAGCGGGACGCCGGACCTCATCCGGGTGCAGACGAACACCTACAGCTGCGACCTCATCGACCTGACCTTCGCAAGCCGCGTCAGCTCCGGTGACATCGCCGTGGTGGACGCCCCTGATCCCGTCGCGCTGACGAACACCCTGACGAAGGCGGTGCAGAACTCCGGCTTGGACAAGAACGTCGCCTCCCAGCTGCTCTCAACCCTCAGCGATGTCACCAGCGCCCTTGCCCAGTCACCGGTCGACACCGGGAAAGCCTGCAACGGATTGACGGACTTCGCCTCGTACGTGACCAAGTGGGCTGGCGGCAAGATCCCCCAGGCGACGGCCGATGACTGGCTGAAGCAGGCGTCACTGATCCGGCAGTCGATCAGCTGCTGACCTAGCACATTTGGGAACATCCCATGAACTCAGGGCTTGCCCGCATCCTCCGGTGGGATCGCCCCATGCCGAAAGAATTGAGCCAGCCATGCCAATCGTCGACGAGAGCATCGTCATTCCTGTCCCGCCGGAAGAGGTCTTCGACTACATCGTCGAGCCCGCGAACGTGCCGGCCTTCCAAGCTACCGTCCAGAGCTGCGAACTCCTCACCGACGGGCCTGTTGGTGTCGGCTCCCACATCAAGGGCACCAGTAAAGTCCTCGGCTTCAGCTTCGAGTGGACGGCCGAAGTCACCGAACACAACAGGCCCAGCCGGTGGGTGAGCAAGACCATCGCGGGCAAGCTCCCCTTCACCGTCACCTACACGATCACCGCGGAGGACAACGGAACCCGGATGAGGTACCACATCGAATCGCCAACCGGACTCGGCGGGGTATTCGGGAAGCTCGCCGATGCCGCGGTCACCCGGTCCTACACCCACCAAGTTCGATCGGACCTCGCGACTCTTTCGGAGATCCCCATCCATCAGCACGACCAGCACGGGCGTGGAACTGCCACGGGCTGATCCATCACACAGAGCACCTGGAGTTACTGTGGGCAGCACCCACATCGGCTGACGGCGCTCCGCCCTTCCACCTCGACTGCGGACAGCAGCGGCCGCCACCCCCCCCGCACACGGCGCGGAGTGGTCCGCGTCACGAGGGGCGCCCTTCTTACTGTTCTGACGGCCTCCCCGCTGCCTCTCCCGCTCTGGCCTTTCGCTGATGACCCGGGGCAACCGGCAGCTTTGCGAACGGGCAAGATCGCAGCATGGGGGAAATTGCCATCACGGGCACCCGCTCGCGCTATCAGCCCTTGTCGACCAAGTGATGCGAGCATGAACTCGTCCACCTGACGCGCCGGGGGCCGTCGTCGCCGCGATCGTGGACGTACAGCAGCTTCGTCAGCTCCTAGAGGACGCAGAGGAGCTCGCGGACATCCGAGCTGTGGGTGCACCATGGGACGAGGCGCAGCGCCTGGACGAGACGCCCATCCTGTGGAACGAGGCAGAGCGAGACATCCTCGAATGAGCGGCGACGCTCGAGATCCCTGCGGTTCAAGACGATCCACGGCCCGATCTTCGAAGCCAGTCATGTCGGGAATGTCAGCTGGATCTTCAGCGTTCTCACCTCGACCTCTCCGTCGGCGTCCACGCACACCTCCACGAGATTTCCCGCCCAGCTCTGCTCCGCAGCCAGGACCTCGACCATCGTGCTGCCGTCATCCCACTTGAGCTCGCAACGCAGTCTCTGGTGCCAGTGGCCGGCGAACAGTGCTTTGGGCCGGATCTTCTCGACAGTCTCCTGAAGGAGTATCCGTGTCTGGTTGGCCCGCTCGATCGTCTTCGGGGAAAGCCCGGACATGCCTTTGAGCCCGGCCACGCCCATCGGGACGTCATGTGTGAGCATGAGTGGCACGCCCCCAGCCGACGCTTCGATCAGCTGCTGGGCTTGCTCGGTAGTGGGTTCATCCTGAGGCCACCAGTCCCGGCCCTCGCGGCGCCAGGCTTTGTCGACACTATGCGCTCCGCCTAGGCCCGCAAGTCGGACGCCGTCGTGCTCGATCACGACCCCGTTCGGTAGATAGGAGAACCGGTCCGCGACTCGGCGTGTGCCGTCAGGGTTCGGGGGCAGGGTCTCGAGCGTGTCCCAATTGTCATGGTTCCCGCCGATGAACGTGTAGAGAATGTCATTCTCTTCGAGGAGGAGGCGCATCCTTTTCTCGGTGCGGCCCCGGTGCTGTCCCGGCCAGTCAAAAGAAGCATCCCCGACGCAGTACAGGCGGTGGATCCCAGCGTGCTTCAGCGTCCGGCACACGGCCCGGTAATGCCCCAGATGCCCATGCCAGTCGCCCATTACGGCAGCCCGCCAAACTCTTCCCGCCTCCGGGTCATTAGGCGTATACACGCTCGGGCCTCCGTCCAGTCAGTGAAGGCTTCAGGCTATCCATCCAAGGAGACAAACGAGGTCCGTCTCGGCTGGCCCGCAACGCCTTTCTTCCGCCGCTCAAGAAGATCTTGAATGCACGAGCTCCACTGGGCTCTGGCGAATCACCAGTTCCCTGTGCGCGTTGCACAGCTCCCGGCTGGACCACGGCTGCTCGAGCTGACGCCCAGCAGTCCAAGCCGGAGGCTCTCGCAGACGTCCAGCCCCCGGGCCCTCAGCCTCCAGCGCCCCGATACCGGCCGCAGCGTCCCGCGCTTCCTCCTCTGTCGGTTCGAGACCCCAGAGGTGCGGATCGAGAGGCACATCCTCCCCCGTCATCACGTCCCCATCTTGGGCGTTCACTCTGGCTCCGCCTTCGCGAGAGCACAGAGCCAGTCCGGAATCGGCTCATGGGTCAGGCGCTCGTTGATGATGATCCGAGCGCGGGCCGCCGCGGTCATCACCCTCCAGTCTGCGAAGCTCACGGACTGGAGGGCCGACCCAATGGGGTGATCTCGCTTGGTGATCAGCATCGGCCGCTCTCGGCCTTCCACAGCAGAGCCTCACCACACGTGCTCACCCAAGTCGTAACGGGCGGCCTCCAAGACCGCCTCAGGGTCCGCGCGCAGGAGGTCGACCGGGCGTGCGGCGTCCTCCAGCATCCCCGACCGGGAGCAGAGCCAGAACACCAAGTCCATGGGATCGACGCCCTCAACTGTGGCAACCTCAAGGAGCTGGCGGGTCACGGACAGCACACCGTTTCCCTCGAACTGGAACAGCGGGTAGATCCACTCGTCCTCTCCCCGTCGCCGGTAAGCCAGAATGCGTCCGCGTTCCCGGAGCGAGTCCACAAGACGGGCGTTTCCAGGATGTCCGATGCGGTCTGCGGCCTGGGCTTCGTCCAGCACACCGAACTCGGCCTCGATCGCTTCCAAGGTGCGCTTCTCCTGGCCGAGGGCGAATTCGATTTCAGGCGACAATGCCGATTCCTCCATCGGATCAGTCTGCACTCCCGCACGCCTTCTTGCGACAGTGGCTAGCTGAGGAGGGCTGGCAGCTCACCGTGCCTGGCCACCTGGCTCGGTGGTAGTGCTCGTTCCAGTAGCCGGCGGCGTCCGTGGCGATGTCGCCCATGGCGATCGCCGAGATGAACTTCGCGGCCGGGTCAGCTAGCTGCCGTCGAGCACAATGGCGGACTCGGGGCGCTCAGTATTGGCGAACTGCCCGCTGGTGCGCCGGCCCTTGGGCTGGCGGTTGCGGTAGTTCGATGCGGTTCCGGAGTTGTTCATGCCCGCCTGTGTGCGGCGGGTGCCGGAAAACGCGAGAAGCCCCCCGGATTTTTCCGGGAGGCTCCTCATGCGGACTGGGTCAGGGGTGTCGGGGCTTAGCCCTCCCCAGTTGCGTTTGTGTGCGGGAGGCCGAGGAGGGCAGTCCAGTCGGAGGCGAACTTCTGCTGGAGGGACTGCAGCTGCTCCCTGCCGGTGCACAGGGCGCTCTGGGCGTCCGTCTCGACCTGATCCTTGTCATTGTGGACGTACGACGACGGCGTCGAGTGGATGAAGGCGGCCGGTTGGGGCCAGAGGTTCCTGACGTCGCTTGCCCCGCCGATGGCTAATGGCTCGAGGTGGTCCAATTCGTACTTCGACGCGTCGGAGGCGGGGATCCCGTAGGCAGCCATGATCTTGATCTTGGCCGGGTCGGTGAGCGATGCGGGAGGCCGGACGCTGGAGGTGTAGCCGCCCTTGCGGCACACCGTCTCCTTCAGGTTCGCCTGAGTCACGGCACTGTCGACTGCGCCCGGGGTGCATTTGGGGTCTGGGAGGGGGCTCCTTCTCGGCGGTCCATCGGATGTGGCAGCTGTTCGGGGCCGGGATCGTCCCCTCCAGCCCGGCTTGCGTCCATCCGTGGCCGTTGGCGACGACGGGGCCCGAAGTGTCTCGTGAACCCTGCTCCTGTGAGACACCCGCCGAGGACCGCACTGTGGGCTGGGCCGGCTGTGGGGATCTGGGCGCACCCGGCAAGGGCCAGGAGGGCGCCGGCAAGGGCGAGTGCGGCGAGGGTTCGTCGGTGGTCCATACCGGTCATGTGTGCGGTCTCCTCGCCCCTCGTCGACGTGAGGTTCCGGTGGTCCACAAGGGTGGTCCACCCCTGGTCCATGGACCACCCCTTGGGTGGTCCGCTTCCGGTCCGCCTCCGGTCCGCTCGTGGTTTGTTCTGCTGGTCCTGTCGGTGGTCCACTTTAGACTGGTCCACCCGGGCATTGGCCTGCCCGGACCGCGTCGTGAGGAGGGCAGGACGATGGCCGCATCGAGGGTCGAGGCCGACAGCCGAGGGGTTGCGCTCACAGCTCTCGGGCTCGTGGGCGTGCTTGCTGCGGCAAGCTTCACGCTTTCCTTCCAGGGGCTCATCCAGGCTGCGGGTTGGGCTGGCATCCCGCCGATCCTCCGCTGGCTGGTGCCGGTCGTGGTCGACTCCACGATCCTCGTCTACGCCGTTGCAGCGGCCGTCCAGCGCGCCAGGGGCGAGGACACGCGGCTGTCCTGGGTGGCGGTGGCGTTCTTCACCACAGTCTCCGTCGCGGCAAACGCCGCCCACGTGCTCGCCCCAGACGGGGTGCCAGCCATGATGACCCCCGCGGTCGCGTTCGGTGCCGGGATCGCGGCGATCATGCCGCTGAGCCTGTTCTTCGCCACCGAGACCTGCGTCGCGCTGGTCGTCGCTCCTCCGGTCGGCAGTGTCGCCCAGCGTCGCAAGCGAGCCTTCGCGAAGCTCATGATGGAGCGCGGGGTGAACCAGAACGGACCGGAAGGGTGGGCCGCTTCCGGACCACTCGGGCGGACCACGGGTGGACCATCTGGGCGGTCCGCTGGACCACAGGGTGGACCACCCCATGGACCAGGGGGTGGACCACGTCGGACCAAGGCCGAAATAGAGGCCGAGGTGCGGCGTCTCAACGAACAGGACGGCCTCTCCCAGCGGGAGATCGCGCGTCGTCTGGGGATCTCCAAGACCACCGTCGCCCGGACCCTCGGAACGGCGGACAAGCACGTCCCCGCGACGGCCTGAAACCGTCTCACAACCCCTAAGGGTTCATGAGACAGCCCTAGTGTCGGCGGGTACGGGCAAGATGAGGATCGTGACCTTCCCCATCAGGAGCGCCCGTCGGGGTGACGCCGTACCGCCCGGACGCATCGGCTACGACACTACCGCACCCGTCCTCCTTCTGCACACCGTCCAGACCGAGGAGGCCCTCCAGGAGCTCCTCGACACCGGCCGGCTCAACCCGGACCCGGCCCGGGCGATGGAAGGCTACGACGACGCCTACGCGTGGCTGCTCAGCCACATGGAGAAGCGCCTCCCGACCCGCGGGAACGGCATGGTGTGGCTCTGGGCGAAGATCCGCCGCGACGACCTCATCCACAACATCCGCTACTCCGACGGCAAGGTGCTCCTGACCTGCCGGATCCCCCGCGAACGGGTCCTGCTGTCCCAGTACGACGACTGGCACCAGGTCCTCAACGAGTCCCCCAACATCCTGTCCCTCCCCGGTGAGACCCCGGACGAGTACGAGGTGAGGATCGAAGGGATCTACGACGACCTCCATGCCCGCCTGAAAGCAGCCGGCGCCCACCGCGTCCCCATCAGCGCCTGGCCTGAGGAACTCCGGCTGGAGGTCGAATCCAGCTGGGAGGCCATCTTCGACCCGGCCAACTACACCAGGCGCCGCTACTGGCAGGCCACTGTGCACGAACTGCTGGCCGAGGACGTCGTCGAGGCGGTCCGGCTCGAGAGCTGACCATCTCGCAGGATCCGGAAAGTGTTGCTCCGGCTCCTCATGCTCTTCGTCCTCGGAGTGGCCCGCGCTTCGGCTGGCTTCCTTGCTACCCCGACGCCGTGTGCCTGCCGAACATGCCGGGGCCCTGCCTGCGAATACTTCACCTGCTTGCTTCCGGCCCGGAGCTCGCTTGTTCTTCGGCCGACACTTAATGAGAAGATGCCAACGCCGTCGCGTTTCCATCGCCGGGGTAAGCCGTCTGAAGCGATGCACGTGCATGTTGGAAGGCCGGATTACACCGAGAGACGGGAGCCCGTTCTGAGTCTCGCTCATGCCTTTCTATGCGGCCCGGGGCTCGACGGCCGTGAGCTCCGGTTCGAAACATGAGCTTCCTCCCTGGGACGCCGCGCACATCTTCGAGCTCCAGCAGGGTCCTCCGAATACCTGTTGAACGCCGGCCACTCGGCCGCCTACGCATACCTCGCCTAAATGACCGCCTTCCTGAAGGCGAACTGGCCCACCGAGTACGGCACCGCCGACATCGCGATCAGTCCGTGCCGCGCACATCGGCCCGTCCGAAGTGTCGCAGGGTCGGCTCCGCAGGGCAGCACACCGTCGCCGAACGGGAGGCCAAAAAGACTGGAAGGACGGCCCCCTTGCACTCGATCACGCCCCCCGAGAACATGACGACCCCGATCGGCTCTCTGCCCCATCACTGCAGCAGCCGTGCGTGCTCGCCGTCGGCGCTTCCCCGTGAGCCTCGCCCTGGCGAAGGCTGCCCGTCCCGGCGGACGGAAGGTTGTGGACCCGATGCGGAGGTTCACCAGCTCCCAGCGGAACGAGGGGTTGCCCGGGCCAGTGGGGGTTGCCAGCGCGCGATGATCCCGTTCGTCCACTGCCCGCTAAGGCCCAGCACGGGCGACAATACTTCCCGCATTCGGAGGGTGAGCGGGGTCGATGGGGGAACTTCGTGGCCGCCTGCCAGCGGCAAGAACAACACCTCGACGGGCGACAAGGCCATAACGTTCTGGCACCGCATCTTGCTCGAGGCACGCCGCCGCCGCTAGGTCAGCCTAGATGTCCATGCCGGGGAAACGGTACGCCCCGCGGTGGGATCAGCCTATTTTCGTCCAGCGACCGCACCGTTCCGACTTGAACCCTTCCCCGGCGTAGACCGTCACCGGGACTCCGTCGGGCGCGAACTCGACGAAGTCGTTGGCGAGGGTCGCAACTGGAAGCCACACTCGATCATCTCTTCGGCGGCTCTTCTCAACCAGCTGCCACACCCCCTCAAGCGATAGGGCGCTCTTCGACGTGTGGCGCTCGGCTGCGAGCCTGTCGAGTTCGCGGTCGAGGTCTTCTGGGAGCCTGAGGGTCATGGCCATTCCCCGATGGTACCGCCCTGGTATCACCCGTCTGAGGCGTCGCGCCCGCTCTCAGTAGCCGTCGATGTTCCGGGCCCGCTGGCTTTGCAGGTGCTCTGCTTCCAGGGTTGAGGCGATGCCGCGGAGAGCGTCGAAGACACGCTCCGGGTCGATCTCGGGCTTGACGTGGTCGAACTCGTGGACGATCTGCTGGAGGCGGTACCGGTCCTCGATTTGGCGCACGGTGAGCGTCTCGTCGAAGAGCTCGACCTCGTGCTCCATGACTTTCTCGTGTTCCTCGGGGAACCGCGCCTTGTGGGGCGCGCACTCGTACATGCGGGCGGCACGGACGAGCTGGCCGCCGTCGAAGGCGTTCAGCTGCCGGGGCCTGGTGATGAAGACGCCTTCGAGCTGGGCGAAGGTCGCGGTCATCGCCTGGTCGCACTCGGCCTCCCACTCTGCGAGGTGCCGGTCCTTCTTGGGCTTGGGGTGGGTCTCTTCCCACTCTGCCCTGAACTGGGCGGCGAGACGCTCGTGCGCCTGCTCGTTGTCCTCTGCCCACTTGGCCCCGAAGGCCTTGTAGAGCTGTTCGATGACCTTGTCCGGCACCTCGACGGTCGACCAGAACTCGATGCAGTGGTCTGCGGTCTTGGGTGGGGCCGGGTTGGTGTAGGTGCCGTTGTCGGCATCGAAGAGCTTCACGGCCGCCAGCCTAACCTCTGGTTCGGCGTGGAGGCGGGAGGTGAACTCCCCTCCCTGCGGGACGCCCCTCCCGACCCTCTGCTGGGTCTCGCTGGTCATGCTGCTCGGTCTCCTCTAGCTCAAGTCACTTGGTCCGCGGGCCGGACACCGTGGTTGGCATCACGACGTCCTGTCCGCCTACACCACTGTGTGCGGCTCCGTCGCCGTTGGCTCGACCCGCTGGCGCCGCGGGGGTCTGTGCGGCGGTGACTCCTGCCTTGGCCTGGGCCGTGGCGGCCTTCTGGCCTCCCACTGGTCCTTCTTCTCCTTCGCGGCGCGCTGCTTCTCGAGCTCCTGCTTCTGCAGCATGGACTGGCGCCAGTTCTCCACCATCTGGTCCTTACGCGCAGCCTGAGCGGAGGGACGCAGGTCGTAGAGCTTCTTGGCGCCCTTGACCACGCCGTATGCCGGCAGCTCCGATCGCTGCGGCTGGGACAGCTGCGGTACCGAGAGCACCGACCGTCAGTGTGCCGCCGCCGACGACCGCCGCAAGCTTCCCGTCCTTGTCGAGGGTGCCCCTCAAGTCGTCCTGCCACTCCCGGACCGCCGAAGCCAGGTCTTCGTTGACGGCGTTGAGAGGTTGTCGGGCGCAGTGGGCAGTCGCAGCCTTGAAGCGACTGGTGGCGACCAGGACCCGAGCGGTGGTGTTGAGCCGCTTGCCCTTGGGAGCGGCCCCGACAAGGCTGGGCTCCTTGCGGTGCTCCTGGTCGAAGTTCAGCGCCTGTTCGTACTCGGCCGCCTGGAGATCCTTCATCAGCTTCCGCTCCTCGCCGGACATTTTCCCGCTGGCCAGCTGCGAGTTGGCGGCACCGGAGGTGACGAATGTGGTTGGATCCAGCTTCCTGGCGACATCGGAGCGCCCGTTGCCCCCTTGCTCGAGCCGTGCGCGCCGAGCGCCAGCCGACGCACCATCTCTGAACGGGAGCCATGCCCTCCATGCCGTCGCCCCCAGTGCGCGTGGGGTGAAGGAGAAGCGAAGGTGCATCAGAACATATACCGACTCTCCTTCACTAATCCTTAGTTAGATGTAGGGCAATGCGGCCAAGTGGCACCGATCCCAGGGATGACAAGGGATCCAGACCTTTGAGCGATGCGGCCAAGCCGCGGGCAATGGGGCCGCGCTGACCCGTTCCGGTCATGTTCCGCCCCGCGGTGCTGCGCTTCGGCACACCCGTGGGCGGCCGTGGCGCATAGAAGAGGCATGAACTACGAAAGAGACAGGGCCGCCACTGCGGCCAAAGAGGCCATCGACGGCCCGGTGACCAGTCTGGACGAGCTCACCGCCGGGCTCGGGGCCAGCCTCCCCGCGGCCGCCGAGCACGAGCTCCCCGCCTGGACCGAAGACTCCTACGACGGGACCATCACCGGCTCCGGCGCGTACAAGCTCGCCGACTCCGGGGTCGCCCCGCTCATCGCCGCCGCCCGCGGGTACGAGCGCATCGGCGAGAAGAACTTCAACACCCTCAAGGACCTCGGCGTCCGCACGACCACCAAGCAGGGCCAGCGCATGAAGCGCACCATGGGCGTCCCCGGGCGCGACGGGATGCTCATGCCCTGGTACAGCATCAACGACGTGGCCGCCAGCCAGAGCAAGAACACCCGGCTCGTCCCTTTCACCCACCAGCTGCGCCCGGGCGTCCCCGAGGACAACGAGCAGGGCAAGCCGATCAAGTACGAGTTCGTCTCCGGCATCGGCACCCCGCTGGACCTCCACCCCGCCATCCCGGCCGAGTGGATCGACGGGGCCGGGACCATCATGGTCGCCGAGGGCCTGCTCAAGGGCGACTCCGCGCTCTCCGCCTACCTCAAGGCGAACGGCGCCACGTGGGAGGACCTGGCCTACAGCGGCCCGGCCGAGGTCGCCAGGGACAGGATGCGCGCCCTCCTGGAGGCCATCCCGGAGAAGGACCGCGTGTTCATCTTCAACATCGGCGGCATCCACAACGACCGGCAGAACCCGATCGACTGGCGCTCCATCCTGCTCAAGGGGCGCCGGGCCGTGGTCGCCTACGACGCCGACTTCAAGAAGAACGCGCACGTGTGGAAGGCCGCCCGCGGCATGGAGAAGTTCCTCCTCGGCAAGGGCGTCTCCGAGGTCCGGTTCCTGGACCCGGACTTCGTCGAGGACGAGAAGCCCGGGGTGGACGACTACCTGGCCAAGGTCGGGGGCTGGAAGAAGCTCATGGCCACCGCCACGAAGGACATCGGCTCCGAGCCGGCCTCATTCGAGCCGGGCGAAGTGCAAGTGGCCGCGGACGAGGTCAGCGTCGAGGAGTACGCCCAGGGCCCGGAGGGGCAGGGGTACTGGAAGCAGGTCGTCAAGCTCGGCGGCCGGATCAAGCTGATCGAGAGCTGCCGGACCCCCACGGTGGACGAGCAGCGCACCCTCGACTTCGGCGCTGGCGTTCCCGAGCACTCGGGGCTGGAGGCCGCGGTCGAGGTCGAGGTTGCCTGGCTGGACGACTACGGACAGCCCTACAAGGCGGTCGTCAGGGGTCCCCATACTCTGCTGATGCAGCGCCCTGAGGAGTGGGCGCGTCATGCGAAGGCCTCGTTCCCCACGTCCCTCAGCAGGAATCCCCTCTGGCCCCCGCGCGGGGCAAGCGGAGACAAGTGGCTCGCTGCAGTGAAGCGCAACCGCGCCGCCGAGACGAAGGCGCAGACCCGGTGGATGCGGATGGGCTGGGTCCCGGTCGAGGGCGGCTCCCCCGTGTTCATCGCCGGGGACCAGGTCATCGGCGGCGCCGAGCAGTTCGACGCGACCGCCAAGCCCGGGGTCACGGCCGCTGTCATGGACGTCGCCCGCTCCTTCGGAGTCGGCCACGACATCCCCGACGCCGACTGGGCCGACCAGGGCTACCGCGACATGGTCGCCGAGGACATCCGCCAGGTCGTGCACCACTACGTGGACTCCGGGGCTTGGACCGACCCGGCCACCGGGGTCCTGGCGATGTGCCTGGGGCTGCGCCCGGCCCTGCCGATCCGGCCCTGCTCGACAGCGTACATCTGGGGCCCGAAGGGCAAGGGCAAGAGCTTCACTGCCTCACGGATCATGCAGTTCTGGGCCGCGAAGCCCGGCGACGACTGGAAGGACACCCTCCCGGGGCAGGCCTCGGACACGGCCGCGTACATGGAGAAGGCCGTCTCGATGGCCCCGATCTGGGTCGCGGACGACCTCGCCCCCTCCACCTGGCAGCGGGCCGCGGACGCGGGCGCCTCCAAGCTGGAGGACCTGATCCGGGCGGTGTTCAACAACGGCGCCAAGGGCCGCATGAACGCGGACATGACCACCCGCGAGGCGAACCGGCCGATCGCCCAGCTGGTGATCACCGCGGAGAACCGGCTCGCGACCGCCTCGGCGATGGAGCGCACCATCCCGATCAGCATGGGCGAGGGGGCCCTCGCCTCCACGACCGAGCCGACGGACGAGCTCGTCCAGCTGGGCTACGACGGGATTCCGGCCCGGCTGACCTCCCACATGATCCAGTGGGTCCAGTACCAGGGCAAGGTCCACCAGAGGCGGTGGGCCGGCTACCACGAGTCGGTCCTGAAGGAGTTCGCCGACGGTGTCCGCGAGGATGTGAAGGACCTCATGCAGGAGCGCGGGGCGGACAAGTCCAAGCTCGAGCGGATCTCCACCCTGGTCGGTGACGTGCTGCTGGTCCTGCCCGTGCTGCAGGAGATGGCGCACGCGGCCGGGGTGGACCGGGCGCTCGTGCAGCGGCTCTCCACCGTCGGGATGGGGATCCCGGTCATCCAGAACGCCATGCAGACCCACGACGAGAACCGCGAGGCGGCCCCGGGCGCGTCCCTGATGAAGGCCCTCCGCCAGCTGCTGGCCTCCGGCAAGGCCCACATCGGGTCCACGGACAACCCCAAGGGCGCACCGTACATCGGCACGAAGGGCGAGCAGGTCCACCAGAGCCTGACCAACTCGCTCCTGGGGTGGGTGCCCTCCTCGAACGGCGAGATGGGTCCGGGCGGGGAGTGTATCGGGCGCCTCCTCACCATCCAGAACAAGGATGTGGTCCTGTTCAACAAGGAGGTCGCCTTCAACAACGCCCGCCGGGCTTTCCCGGACCTGATCCCGCCTGGGCAGGGGTCTACGACGGCGTGGATGGCGGTCTGGCAAGAGGGCTTCGCCTCCTCACACCTCAATCCAGAACTCAGCAGGAGCGGAAAGTCAACGGGCCTCTACCGGGCTCGGATCGGCGGCAACCAGCTCCGCGGGGTACCCGTGAACCTCTCGACCCTCGTCGGATGGGGCCAAGACGCAGAAACGCAGGACGAGATGGCGGATTCCCTGGCCGCCTGAGCCAGTGCTCACTCGAAGGGCCCGGGCTGTCACGGTCCGGGCCCTCCCACTCGGGTCCGAACGAAGAAGCTGCGCCGCTGCGCGGGACACGCCTTCCGTCCGGCGCACTGGTACCCCGAACACGGCGTCTCCCGGCGACACCCCGAGACCACGACCGCATCCTCGTGCACCCACGGCAAGCGCTTGAATCTCGACCTCTACCCCCGCACGGCCATCCGACTCTCCTGGCATTCCGAATCGGATGACGGCCCCTCAGAGTCGCTTCGCCGGCACGGTTACAGGACAAAAGGTTGTCCGAGACCTACCCACCCACGACCTTTACGAGCTGGACCCGGCGGAGCTGGGACTGGTTGAGGACCGTTCGGACACCGTCAACAGCGTGGGCGCCCTCGTCTCCCTGGTCTGGGCAGAGCACTCCGTCGAGGTCCCGACACTCCGCCAGTACGTGCTCGACGTCGCCCTGGGCGCAGACGGCGAGCCGCTGGTGGTGGAGCTGAACGGGCTGCTCAACGCTGGCCTGTATGCCTCCGACCGCACCTCGTCGCTCGAGCGATGGCGAGCTTGCTCCCAACCGACCTCTAGCGAATGGTCCGTTCGCATTGAAAGCGACACGGAATGCTTCTCGTCCATATCAGCGGGCGCCACCCCTTGTTATGCCACCATGTTTCCGCGCGACCGATTGGCCAGCATGTTTCCGCGCGACCGATTGGCGTGTGTGAGCGGAGGGGGACCGTAAATGTCGATGCTCGAAGCTGGGCCCGAGGAATACAAGCCCGCAGCACTGCCGGGCTGGGTCGCAGGAATCATGTCCCTGCTCGGAGTGCTCTCTTTCCAGTACTGGTACTACGATCTCCTTCGCTGGATAGTGACCATCGCTGCGATCTGGGTCTGCACTATCGCCTTCCGGCTGCAGAAGCCTGGGTGGGGAATCGCGTTCATCATCGTCGCGATCGTCTTCAACCCGATCATCCCGTTCACCGCAAACAAGCAGGCGTGGGCCGTCCCCGACGTCATCACTGGCGTCCTGTTCATCCGTGCCGCCTTGACCTTCTGGGAGAGGAAGGGGCCGAACGCGAGCGGGTAGCGGCACGTGGGGAGGTCGCTCCGCACAGGGGACCGAAGGGCTTGGGCCGTTCCGTTCGGCCCGAGCCCACCACCCGTCATCCGACGTCTCCGCGTCGTGAACCGAAATTCAGGCTCGGGAGAATAACCTGAGTTCGGCGGCCTGAGACCGGGCACGCAGAATGCGCACGATCTAAAGATCTTCAGCGCGGGGGAAAGCCTTTAGAGGGGGACATGAAGCGTCATTGGATTGCTGCCTGGGCCGCTCCGTTCATCTTGGTCCTCGCCGGGTGCGGCGGAGGTGAAAGTTCGGCCAGGACAACAGCGAAACCTGTGGCAGCAGCGTCGATAGTCGTTCCGGACGTAACCGGGCAGTCCGCCCGCGAGGCGGCTGCAACTATGGGCAAGGCGGGCCTGCAGGCTGACCTATTCGGATCGGATGGGCAAGGCTGGACGGGCTCCCCCGATGACCCTGCGAAGGCTTTGTCCACCGATCCCGCCGCGGGAACCCAGATGATCCCCCATGGGAAGGTGAAGATCCGTCTGGACAGGAAGTCGCAGCAGGACTGGGCGGCCCAGCCTCCAGCTGCCCCGGCGGCCAGCAGCCCCTCCACGGCCGCCAGCCTCACCAACAGGTACTCGGTAACTTGCGGCTACAGCAGCGACCGCAAGTACAGCTCCTACAAAGACGTGTGGACGAGCCCCGAGTACCAGGCGTCTGGCTACTGCGAGACTAAGATCGACGGCAAGGATCCAGTACCAAGGGCAAACGGCATCGCTCTCCTGCCGCAGGAGCAAGCCATTGTGAACGTCGTGGCATTGAAGGGCGGCGACGTGAGCAACCCGGCGAGGACGTTTGCGAACATCTACTCGCTCTGCGCGAGCGTTCCGAAGGACTACGCGGACCACGTCGTCGGGATCAGCGGGAACGTCCAGAAGCCTGGGATCGAGGGAGCCCTGGCGCTCTGCCCGGACACACCCCACGCAGCGCTCCTGCAGCAGGCCCTCACTTCGGTGAAGATCGACAGCGGCAGCTACGCCGTGGGCAAGGACATGCTTCCGGGGACGTACAGCACCGCACCTGGCGTCAGGCAGTGCTATTGGTCAAGGTCGAACGGAGCCGGAGACATCATCGCCAACAACTTTATTGACTACGCGCCCAACGGCGCGACCGTGACTGTCTACGCCGGCGAGGGGTTCACCTCCGACCGCTGCGGGGTGTGGACCAAGGTCCCCTGACAGGCCAGCAGGGAAGCCCCGGTTCTCCGAGTCGGAGTCCGGGGCTTCTCTCATTCGTCCGAAGAGCCGAATCGGCGGTGGAGCGATCTATCCCGATCACTCCCACTTGACGATGATGTCGAGGCTGACCCCGCGTTCGAGGAGGAGGGCTGTGAGCTTGTCGTAGTCGTGGTCCGTGTGGGGCGATGCGGTCTGCCTCGGCGGCGTCTTCAGCGCTGAGCCCGAAGTTCCCCTCGAGCTGGTCGGCGCCGGGGATCTTCGGGCCCTCGTACAGGGCCAGGTCCCGCTGGAGGCGGAAGTACGTCGAAGTTGTCGACCCGGGCGGAGGCGTCGTAGACGACGTCCTGGATCTTGGCCAGGACGGTGAGCGCGTCCGGGCGGCGCAGGACCGCAACAGTCTCCCCCACTCCGGCGGTCTCGGGCACCCAACCTACTGAACGTGGTGCCCTCGTCCTCCATGTACGGGTGGGTGACCTCCGCCTGCCCGAGCCGCCCCTCGATGCGGCGGGTCTCGTCTTCGTACTCCCGCCACGCCTCGTCGAAGCTGATCATCCCGTGCTCGCCTCCCACGGCTTGATTCTGGACTCGAGCGGGACCGGCTCCCATTTCCGGGAGGTGCCGATCCGGATGGCCCGACCCCCTGACATCGCCCAGACGTCGTCTGCCGCTGGAGCCATCACTGCCACCTCGTGTCCGACCGCTTCGGGATTCGGGCCGCACGCCATGAAGGCGGCGGCGTAGTCGAGGAAGAAGGGGCTGACGGCAGTGCCGGTCGGTGTGACGACTGCGAAGGCCTCGCCCGGGCGCAGCTCGACCTTCACCTCGGCGACCTCGCCGCCCCTAGCGACCTCTGCCTCTTCCCGGGTCGGGTCCACGATCTCGCCCCTCTGGAACAGGATGATGGGAGCTCCGAGGAAGAGTGCCCCGGTGAGCTGGGCGACCTGGGTGCGCACGGCCTCATGGCGCACACCCAGCTCGACGAGGACCTCGGCGCCGATCCCGTCTCCGGAGGGGAGCAGCCCGAGGAGGAGGTGCTCGGTGGCGACGTCGTTGACGCCCTGCTCGAGGGCCTCCCGCATGGCCGGCTCGAGGGCGCGCTTGGATGCGGCGGTGAAGGGGATGTGTCCCCCGACAGGGGTTGCGCCTTCTCCGGTGCAGGCGATCACCTTCTCGCGCAGCTGGTCGAAGTCGACGCCGAAGACGGCCAGGAGGTCGCGGCCGAGGCCGGTGTCCTCGCGAGTGAATGCGAGGAGGAGGTGTTCGGTGCCGATGCTGTGGTGGTTGTATCGGCGGGCCTCCTCTTGGCATAGGACGACGACGCGGCGGGCTTTGTCTGTGAATCGCTCAAACACGTGAGCCTGCTTTCGCTGTTCCGAGGACTCGTGCCGGGAAGTGCATGTCGCGGCTGAGCATGTCGGTCCTGATCGGGGTGTGGTTGGTGCGGAGCCAGTAGGTGACGCCGGGCTCGTCCCAGCGGTCGTTCTTGCCATAGATGCAGCTGCCCGGGGTGAGGATCGATTCGCCGTCCGGGAGGGCCTCGGCCTCCTCGGGGGTGTTCACGGTCTCGTGCGGGATGAGCGGCAGCTCGAGGGCGGTCTCGATTTCGGCGTTGCCGACGGCGATGTGGTGTCCGCCGCGCGGGTAGGTCTCGCTGCCTTCGACGACGACGGCGTCCCAGCTGTGCTGGTTCTGTGCGAAGGGCACGACCATGAGTCCGGTTCGCGGCAGAAGCAGGATCAGGCCCTGGGCCTCGTGGGAGTAGCGCTGCTTCATCAGCTGGGAGCAGTAGGCGTTTGTCGAGACGTCTTCTGCGCGGGGGTCTGGTGTTCGGGTCATGGAACACCATGTGTGCGGACATGAGCCTCGCCGCCTCCGGGCCAGTCTCTCAGAGGTCGGGGAGGTCGAGGGCGCGGAGTTCGAAACGGTTCGGGACGGTGATGGCAGCTACTCTCGGCTGGGTGTCGTCAGGTGTGGCGATCAGCGCCTCCCGCTGCCCGTTTGCCACCAAGGCCATCTCCACCCGGTCTCCCAGATTTGGGCCGTTCCTCCACGGAGAGGTGCCGACGCCCCGGATGTTCGCGACGAAGACCCTCGGTCTGCCCTTGGTGTCTTCGGCTTCGAAGACCAGCGGCATGTCCGTGCTGGTTTCGGGTGGGGCGCTGCCTCTCATGATGGCGGTGATCTGGCGCCATGCCAGCTTCTGTGCCGCGAGCCTCCGGGTTCGGGAGTAGATCGTCGCAACCGCAGCGAGGAACGAAAGCGTCGGAGTGATGGCGCACAGTGCGCCGAAGCCTGTGGCGTTGGGCAGCTCTGAGCGCGCCGAGACGAACCCCTGCACGACGACGTCGCGGGCATCGCTCGGGTTCACGGTCACCTGCACGGTGTCCCCGACGCGGGGCCCCCACGGGCACTTGATCCAGAGGTCGGCGTTCTGCCGGTGCAGCTCCCCCGCAGCCTCGTACGAGAGGTCCAGCCGGCACTGGTACTGGTGCTCCGCGAAGAAGTCGGTTCGGGCAAGGACCGTCGCGGTCGCCGGCCGGAAGGCGCCGTCGAACGGGGCGAGCGCATTCACCAACAGAATCGGAGCAACAACCAGCTCGACCAGGAGTGCGGCAGCCAGCCCGACGATGAGGCCGAACAGGAGCCTGTTGGAGTTGCTGCCCTTCCAAGTCGAGGGGTAATCCGCGGTCGGGGCATGGGCCTTCAGCACCAGCCCGTCGGGCAGCTCGACTGTCTCGTCCCCCACGGCCAGAGCCTAACCCCAGCGATCGGCTGAGGGGAGGAGACGGAGCAGGGCACGTCCGCACACATGTTGGCGCAAGGGGGATGCGCTGGCGGCGGCCTCCCGACGGGGGATGCCGCAAAGCCAAGTCCCACTCCAACACCTAAACCAATCGGAGCGGGCGCCTCCGCTGCCGCCGACGACTGTGTGAGGCAGATGGTCTCGGCGTCGCGTTCCGCGGCGTCCCCGACGCCGCCGAACGGCTTCACCGTGGGGGGACAACTCCCACACGGTCACCATCAACACTCAGTCCTAGTACGGCATGTCGGAGAAGATGGCCAGCTGTATCCTGCAGGGCATCAAGGTCCCCGACAGCATCATGAACGAGATCAACCACACGACGGCCCTGATGGGCCGTCAGACCGATGAGTGGGACGGCAAGAAGATCACCTGGTCCTACCACCCCGACAATTGTCTGAACGCGGTCATCATAGAGCCCCAATAAGCGTGTCCCCCACACGGAGAAGAGCCCCTCGAACCTGCAGCCGAGGGGGCTTTTTTCGTGTCTAGGCGTCTGAGCGCATCCCGAGTTTTTTGTTAGACCGAGGATCTTCTCAATTGCCTTCACGAGGTCACGCTGGGCATCCAGGACCTCGAAGACCTTGAGCTCCCTGTTGTAATTCTTGGCCTTCTCATCTGGGGTGGGGATGCAGGCATCTAGAGGGTTGTCGGGCTCTGCGGCACGGGCTTGGGCACCCCACCAATGGTCATATGCGCGTTGGACTACCTGATCCATGAGGATCCTGCAGTGCGACGGTGCACGGGCGGACCACTTCGGGATGTTCTCGTTGATCCCGCTGTTCCGCCGACGGGTAGCAAGGGCTAGCTCCTTCATCCTGGGCTCGACGTCCATCAGCAACTCAACATAGGACTCGTAGCGCTTCTCACGCCAATAGTGCTTGAGCTCGCGCCGGCTTTGGCCGAGGAAGACGAAGATGGCGGAAACTAACGCCGGCGGCGATGGCACCGCCGCCAACGAGGCTTCCCCAGAAGGAGGCAATCGCGGGATCCATTAGACCCTTGACTTGGAGGAGCTGCCAGCCCTTGGGGACCTGGGCCTTCATGAGCTCGAAGGCCTCTAGGTATGAGGGCGCGTCGACCTCGATCTCCTTGGGTTCCGTGGGGCGGATCGTGCCTACTACCTTCACGGAGTGTTCCTGGCCTTTGCGTTCTGCGAGCCAACGACAACGAATGAGCCCAGGATGACCACCCCGCCCAACGCAAGGGAGAGGATGGCGAGCTGAGGCCGCGGTCCGAAGTCCTCACTGCGGCAGCCCCCCGCGGGGACCCAAGGCGCACCACAAGGCAGGGCCTACGCGGGGGTGGGTTCCGAATACGTGTTGCTGAGCGCGCTCGGGCCGCCAGGGAAGCCGTCGAAGTGCTTCGTCTGTGGGATCAGTCCAAGCAAGAGGCCGGCGACGATCAGGGCCAGCCCTATGAAGGCCTACTGTCCACGATCGCTCACGCCTCAACCCTTCTCATCGCGCGTGCCATCAGCTGGTCGGGCGGGACGCCGAGTGTGTCGGCGAGTTTGGAGTACGTCCTCAGAGTCATGCTCCGGTGACCCCGCATGTACCGGCTCATGGTGGCCCTCTCCATGCCCATCGCATCAGCGAGGTCTTGCTGGGTCATGTCGCGCTCGAGCAGCTCGATCCGAATCTGCTTGCCGAGCGCTGCCTCCAGCGCGTCGGTTCCCCCGTCCTTCACAGGGGTGAGCCTACCCGGCGAGCTTTTGTCGGCCTCGCACCTGTCTGCGTGGCGTTGAACTGGCATGCGGAACGCATGCAAGACTTGCGACATGAGTGCAAATTTGGACAAGCTCGCCGCCCTTATCAGTACGCAGATCTCGTTCTATGGGTGGACCCGGGAAACCCTCGCCAAACGCACTGGTGCTGGCGTGCGGACGGTCTACGGATGGCTCGGTGCCACCAACGAGCCGACTCCCACCTTCCGGCCGAAGCTCGAGGAAGCCCTCGGCTGGGCTCCGGGCAAGGTCTCGGAGCTGCTCACTTCCGACATCGCGAACGAATACGAGCTCGAGGACATGCAGCCCCCGGCCCCCGAGCCCAAGTTCGCTGCCGCGGACCTCACTGACCAAGAGCTCATCGCCGAACTCGCCCGCCGTCTGAAGCAGCGCGACTAGTTGTACCTGGCGAGGTTGGTTGCAGGCGCGTCGCATTGACGTAGGGAGAGCCTCCAGATGGGGTGTGGCTTGTCGAAGGCTGCACCATCAACCCGGAGGCTCTCATATCCCACGGTAATGCCCGTCTGACCTTCCACGGTCGCCTGCTGATCGTCCGGCGCCACCTTCAAGGAGTCCGGCGCCACTTCAAGGATGGAAACAGCCCATATCGCCGCCGCCATGGGCGTCTCGCGC
Organism: Sinomonas gamaensis; assembly: GCF_005876955.1. Taxonomy (GTDB): domain Bacteria; phylum Actinomycetota; class Actinomycetes; order Actinomycetales; family Micrococcaceae; genus Sinomonas; species Sinomonas gamaensis. The sequence continues at coordinate 32,303 of NZ_SSCL01000019.1, read as the reverse complement.
AAGTGCGTGAAGACCTGTATCGATCGTTATGCGGCCAAGGGCGAGCCCGGCCTGCACGATCGCTCGTCCCGCCCGCGCATCTGTCCTCGCCATACGGCAGACGAGCTCGAGCAGAAGATCATCGCGTTGAGGAAGCGAGAACGCGGCGGCCCCGACTGGATCTCGGCCCAGACGGGCGTGCCCGCCCGGACGGTCTCCCGGGTGCTTGCCCGCAACGGCATCCCGCACCTGGCGGCATTGGACACGATCAGCGGGGAGGTGATCAGGGCTTCCAAGGCTACAGCCCACCGCTACGAGCGCCAGCACCCGGGCGAACTTGTCCACATGGACGTGAAGAAGCTCGGGCGGATCCCCGACGGTGGCGGCTCGCGTGCCGAGGGCCAGACCCGCCCGAACCACCAAGCCGCACCGACAGGGCGCCGGATCGGCGACGACTACGTCCACTCCTTGGTCGATGACTTCTCCCGGCTCGCCTACTCAGAGATCCTCCCGGATGAGAAGGGCACGACCTGCGCCGCATTCCTCGAACGCGCGATCGCGTACTTCGCCGCCCTGGGGATCGGCCGGATCGAACGGTTGATGACCGACAATGCCTGGGCCTGCCGCTACTCACTGGGCGACGTCTGCGCCGGGCACGGGATCCGGCAGAACTTCATCCGCCCGCACTGCCCGGTAGCCCCTAGCTCCGGCGCGGTTGGCTGATGCTCACCTTGCTGCCGCCGCCCTCCCAGCTCGGGGGGCCCACTGCTAGCCTCACTCCCACTTCAGTCGATTGTGTCTAGGGCTGCATGTGGCGGGTATCTGGCCGGGGCGGCGGGATGTTCGGGCTCCACCGGATCCTCGAGGAACGCCGCGGGCAAGTAACCGAGTGAATGAATTGAACTAGGAGGCAACGATGAAACTGGCCACGAATTCGATGGCAGGCGCGGCTCTCGCGGGATCACTGCTCCTCTCTGGCGGCCTCATGGCACCGGCCAACGCAGCCAACCAGCAGCAGAGCGGGTTGGTCAACGTCGCCGTCGGCGACGTCAGCATCCTGAACAACGCCAACGTTGGTGTCGCTGCTCAGGTTGCCGCGAACGTCTGCGGCGTTGCCGTGGGCCCAGTCGCCGTGCTCGCCCAACAGACGGCCCGGACCGGCGACGCGTCGACGGTTTGCACGACTCCTACCGGACCTGTAACGATTACGCAGGCCCAGTAGCCGGACGCACCCGCTGTTCCAACCTGGCTGTCAGTCTCCATCAGGGGGCTGGCAGCCCTCTTGTGGGAAAGCCTCGTCCTGGTCGAAACCCGGAGACGCCGCGTCCCTCCCCAGCACGTTCCCGGCTCGCACATATGATCGGGCGCGTGAGCTCCACCCCGCCCCGCCCCAAGCGCCTCCGCGAAGACTTCGGCCTCGACGCCGCCTGGCTCGCCGCCCGCATCGAGGCGAGCCCGATCATCCTCGGGGTCGGGACCGGGCTGCCGGCGTTCGAGCGCACCATCCTCCACGAGCGGCCCGACCAATTCGCCGTCATCCTCTTCCACCCCGCGGACGGCGTCCGGCGCGTCGTCGAGGTCCAGCTCGGCGACGCCGACCAGGAGCAGCTCGCCCGAGCCCTCCAGCATTGGGAGGACGAACGCGTCCGGCTCCCCCGCGTCGAGCACCGGGTGGCGATCGCCGCCGAGCGCATCCCCGACGACGTCGCCCAGTCGGCGTCGCGCATCCAAGCCCATGTCCCGCTCGAGGTGGTCGAGCTGCACGCGGAGAAGACCGGCAACATCGTCGCCGTCCACGGCGAACCCGTCACGCTTCCACACCTCGACGGCGGACCCTCCGAGGCCGAGTCCTGACGTCTCCCCGCGCCGAGCGATACCCCCACCACGAAGAGCCCCTCCCTCTTGCGCGCCGACCACCGGGAGGCGCGGGTGCCGGGCGCTAGCCCCGACTGCCGCCACCGTCCAGCCGAGGGTGCCCATATTAAGAAGCTCAGTCGCTGCGCGACCTCGCGTGGGGGTGCTTCTTGTTGCCCGTTCCGTTCCGCGTGGTTGGTTGCGCGTCGTGTTCCCCGTGATGTTTCCCGGGGGCCGCTGCGCGGCCTGCTGGCCCGTGGTGCGTGGCGTGCCGGCGCCCGGTCCGTGCTGCGGGCCGGGCGGCGGTGCGCTGCGCGCCCCTTGCCCGCGGGGGCCGGGCCTTCGGCCGGGCCCCGGGCTGTCCATGGCGGGTCTGCCCCTTCGGGGCGGGCTGGTGTCTTCCCTGTCAGCGGCCTGCGGCCGCGGGTGCGTGGCGTCCCCTCATCGTGCCTCGGGTCGCGGTTCGTGATGGGGTGCAGGCGGCTGCGCCGCCGGGTGTGCGTGGGGTTGGGTTGTTGGTGTCGGGCTCGCACTGGTGTCGGGCCGTGGGCTGGGGCTTCGCCCCCGCCGGGTGGGGGCCCGTCGCGTTCCGGCTGCTCGTCCTGCGGTGTGTCAAGCTCCGGGTTTGGTGGAGAGGTCTCTAGCTGGTTTTCATGACTTCTCGTCCGGGGGCTGACCGTTCGTGGGCTGCTTCGTATTCGGCGGGTGGGACGTGGCCGAGCTCGCCGTGCAGGCGGCGGTGGTTGTACCAGTCGACCCATTCGGCGACGGCGACCTCGAGGTGGTTGATGTCGCGCCAGGGGCCCCTGTTGCGGATCAGCTCGGCCTTGAACAGGGAGTTCAGGGCCTCGGCCATGGCGTTGTCGTAGGAGTCCCCGCGGGAGCCGACGGAGGCGACGGCCTCGGCCTCGGCGAGGCGCTCGGTGTAGCGGATGGCCCGGTACTGGAGGGGTTCAACCGGTGGTCGGAGTGGTGGACCAGGCCGGCCAGGTCGGCCCCTGCCTTCGTCCTGGCCCAGATGCCCATCTGCAGGGCGTCCAGGGCGAGCTCGGTGTAGAGGCTGGTGGCGACCTGCCAGCCCACGATCCGGCGGGAGAAGACGTCCAGGACGAACGCTGCGTAGACCCAGCCGGCGAAGGTTCGCACGTAGGTGATGTCCGCGACCCAGAGCCTGTTCGGGGCCTCCGCGCTGAAGCGGCGCTCGACCAGGTCCTCGGGGCGGGCCGCCTCGGGAGCCGGGCGCGTGGTGCGCGGGCCCTTGGCGCGGCTGATCCCGCGCAGCCCCTCGGCGCGCATGAGCCGCTCCACGGTGCATCGGGCCACCGCCACGCCCTCGCGCCTGAGGGCGGCGTGGACCTTGCGGGCCCCGTAGACGCCGTAGTTATCCGCGTGCAGGGCCCGGATCCGCCCGGCCAGCTCAGCGTCCCGGACGGCCCGGGCGGAGGGCCGGCGGGCGCGGTGGGCGTAGTAGGTGCTCGGGGCAATCTGCAGGACGCGGCAGATCGGCTCGACCCCGTGCTCGTCACGGTGCTCCTCGACGAAGGCGCACATCACCTCGACGGGCGGTCGAGCTCCGCCGCGAAGAAAGCCGAGGCCTGCTTCAGGATCGCGTTCGCCCGGCGCAGCTCGCGGTTCTCCCGCTCAAGCTCGGCGATCCGGGCGGCGTCAGTGCTGGTCGTCCCGGGCCGCAGGCCCTCATCGACCTCGGTCTCGCGCACCCACGTACGCAGCGCCTCGGGATGGATTCCCAGCTGTTCCCCGATGCGCTTGTACGCCCCGACCCGGGTCGCTGGATCCGCTCTGGCTTCCAGAGCCAGGCGTGTGGCGCGCTCCTTCAGCTCGGCAGGGTACTTCCGCGGCGTCGACATGAGAACAATCCTCCCGGGTCATCAATCCCTCCATCAAACCCGGTACGGTTCAGTGCGCCCTCCGTCTCGTTCCCCCGTGGGCGGACCCTGGTCCGCCCGGGCACCCCCGGTCCCAGCCCGCTCCCCCGGGGCGAAGCCCCTCATCGGCGGGACAACCACGTCACGCCACCACGGTCCGCCCACCAGACCGCACCCCATACCGCTCCACCAGCCCGCCCACGGGCGGGCCCACCGGCACCCACCACGGCAAGCCGAACAACGGCCCCGGCCAGGCACCCACCCGGGGGCGCAGCCCCCATTGAAGACTCTTTGGACCCAGCCCCCACATCGGTGCCAGCCCAGCTCATCCCAGCCACCCCCTCGGCACGTCAACGGGCCGCACACCACCATGTGAGGGCAGGGCGCGAAGCGCCCGCACCCCATGTCGGAACCCCGACACGCCCGGCGGAACGACACGCCGGGCCACGGCGACCGGGCACCCGGCCCGCCGCACACAAGCAGGCATTGAGGGAGGACCCCAGCCACCGGCTGGGGAGACCCCATCGTGCGATTCCGACCATCAACTGGACAGACAGTAAGCCCCTGTGGGGCTGGGGGTCCCGGCTTCCTGCGTTTCGGGCGAAGCACATTGCGGTGTTGGGGATCCTGTCCGGCGTGAACTCAGGGTGCCGGGCCAGGGGGCCGTGGGGCGTGCTCTACGCATGGTGGGGTGCGATGGAGACGCACATGATCCGGCTCACGCGCGCCGGGAACCTCGAGACCAACCCCCAGCAGTTCGGGCAGCGGACCGCCGCGTTCGCCTCCGCGGTCGCCCGCGGGCAGGCGGCGACCCTGCTGACCCGCCGGGACGCCTCCGGCATGCACGGGGCGGTCCTGCTGGACGAGAAGGCGTACGCCGCGAACGCCGCCCTGCCCCTGGCGCAGGCGGTCGGCGCGCACGCCGAGCGGGCCGAGCTCCCGGACGACCTCGCCGACGCCGCAGTGGTCGGACGGCTCGTGCACCGCAACAGCGTCGTGCTGCGGGAGACCCAGGCCGGGATCGACCCGGGGGAGCTGCCGAGGCTGCTGGCCAACGCCATGCCGGAGGGGTCGTGGGTGGCGGTGACGATGCGCGCCCCGTCGAACCGGGAGCGGAAGCGGCACGTGCCCTGGCTGGCGCACCGGCTCGGCACCGCGGTCCCCACCCACCATTCCCTCTCCGGGAACGCGATGGTCGTCTCCGTGATGGCCGGCGGCCCCTCGGAGGACGAGGTCGCCTCGATTCTGGCCCAGCTCGCCGCCGCCATGCCCGGGTTCGACCTGGACACCGAGGTCGTGTTCCCCCGCACCCGGTCCCGGCTGCGGTTCGGGGCGCCCATCGCGGCGCTCCTGGCCCTGGCCGCGATCATCGGCGTCCCGATGGTGCCAGACACCATGTGGGCTTACGCGCCGTCGGCGCACGGTCTCGCCCAGCCGGCGCTGTTCGCCGCCGCCGTCGTCGCAGGGCTTCTGGGTGCGGCCGCCGCCAGCGGGCGCATCCCTTCCGAGGACACCCGCCTCCGCCGTGCCCTGGCCGCAGCCGCGTTCCCTCCCCCAGCCTCCCGGCGGACGGCCCCGGCCCCGCCGCGGAAGGAGTCCACTTTGAAGAAGGTCGACTCCCACGGCAACCCGTACGAGAAGCGGATCGCCGCCTCCGACGGGGACTACCCGCTCGCCCAGGACACGTTCCTGATGGCCCCGAACGCGTTCGCCGCGATCGTCTCCCCGCACGCCGGCGCCATCTCCGGCGCGGCCTCCACCGCCGCCCGCTCCGCTCCCCCCGCGGTGCGCGCCCCCATCGGCCCGGTCCTCGGCCCGACCGAGGACGGGGACGTTCACCTCTCCGCCGCGGCACTCCTCTTCGGCACCGCGATTGTTGGCCAGCCCGGATCAGGAAAGTCGCTGCTGGTGCGGTCGCTGTTCGGGTGGCACTGCCTCGAGCGGGTCAAGCCGTCCGGGAAGCCGGGCCATCCGGGTGCGGCGAACGCCCTGGTCGCGTTCGAGTCCAAGGGCGACGGAACCCGCAAGTACCTGCGCTGGGCGCACGCCCTCAGCGACCGGCTCCTGATCGTGGACGCCGGCGACCCCTCGACCCCCGGCATCGACCTGTTCGCCGTCCCGGGCGACAACACCGCCAAGGCCGAGTTCTTCGTCAACGCCATGCGCTACGCGTTCGGCGAGGACAGCGTCGGGTGGCGGTCCATGCAGACCCTCATCCCGGTGTTCACTGCTGCGCTCTCGGTGGACGACGAGCTGCTGTCCGAGGCCGAGCAGCTCGACCTGCGCCTCATCGAGCCGGGCCGGTCCCCGGTGTTCTACGCGAACGTCCTCCTCGCCCAGCTCGGCGACGCCGCCGGGGTCTCCCTGGCCAACGCCATCCACCAGCGGGCGGTGAAGCTGCGGGAACGCGGAACCCCCGACCTGCAGCTGGAGAAGGCCTGGAACGGGCTCCTTCCCATGTACGACTCCAACATCACCCCCGCCGCCCGGCGCGGCCTGTTCGACGCCCCGTCCTCGAAGGTGAAGACCCTCCTCGACCTGGACGAGTGGTGGACCCCGACGCGCCGGAAGGTGTCCTGGGCTGAGGTACTGGAGGGGCACCGCTCCGTGGTGATCAACACCGGCTCCTCGGAGACCGGGCGCATCCTGGAGGAGGCCACCAACCAGATGATCTCCTCGATGCTGATGTACGGGCTCCGGCACGCGATCCTGCGCACCTGCTCCGGCTGGCTGGAGCAGGGACGGTCGGTGACAGTGTTCGCCGACGAGCTCTCCCTCCTGGCCGGAACATCCCCGGAGATCATCGCCTGGATCCGCGACCAGGGCCGCTCCTACGGGGTCCGCGCCGTCTTCGCGACCCAGCGCCCCGAGCAGCTCGGGTCGTACCTGCGGAACAACTTCCTCACCTACGGGACCCTGATCTCCTTCGCCCAGACCGACCCGACCACGGCGCGGGAGATCGCGGAGAACGCCGGCAGCGACTGGAGTGCCGCGGACGTCCAGCACCTCGAGCCGTACCACGTGCTCGTGCGCACCGGGGTGGACCAGCGCCGCCAGCCGGCGTTCACCGTGCACCTGCCCGAGTGGGAGTCCGACATCGAAGCGTACGCGGCAGCGCAGGGGTATGCGGAGAAGCCCGCAGCCGTCGCCGCCAAGCCGTGGCTGGAGGTGGAGGCATGATGGTGGACGCCGTGCACGCCAACCTGATCCCCTCGGCCTGCCCCGACCCTGAGCTGGCCACCCCTGGGCGGATGGACCCGTACTGGGACCGGCTGTGGGCTCCGGGCTCGCAGGCCGCCTGGTCGAACCGGTCCCTGCTGGAGGCCCGCGCAGCCCGGCGGGAACGGTCGGTGAACCGGCGCTTCCTGATGGAGGAGGCGGAGGCGCTGCGGCTGCTGGATGTGAACCGCGGCCGACGCGATCGCCTCGGGCTGTGGGGCGCCCTCGACTCGTACCGGACGGTGACTGCGGAGCAGGCGGCAGCGTTCGCCGGCGCGCCCCTTCTGCTCGACCCGGCCTCCTCGGCGGTCGCCGCCTCGGTCGCCGTGGGCCTGATGGATGTCGGGACGTTCCCCTCTCCCGGTGCCCTCGGCGCTCCGCTCCCGCGGTGCGATCTACCGGCCCTCGACCACGGGCGCGTTCGAGAAGCACATCGTTCCGACCCTGACCTGGCCGGAGTGGGTCGCCGTGACCGCCGGCTATCCGTGGTCCGGCGGGTCCCAGTTCGACCGGCACAACATCCTCGCCGCCGAGCTCGCCCTCCGCGCCGCCGAATACCTCCCCGAGGTCGGTGCCGTGCTCGGGGAGAAGCTCTCCACCATGGACCTCTACGCCGGCTCCGGGCTCGGGAAGGAGTGGCCGGCGACGGACAACCGGCGCGCCGACGGCACCCTGGTCCGCAACGACGGGCTCCGCATCGCGATCGAGGTCACCGCCACCGCCTCCGCCGCGCTGGAGAAGAAGGTGCGCCGCTGGGCGGAGCTGCTGCGCGAGCGCCCCCTGGAGACCTCCGGACTCGTGGTGGTGTTCGTCGCCGCCCCGCACCCGGACCGGCCCAAGGGCACGGGCTCGGACCCGGTGCACGGGCTCTACCGCCGCATCGCGAAGGTACTCTCCGCGTTCCCCAGAACGGGCGCGGACTCCCCGGCCGCGCGCATCGGCGTCGTGTCCTGGGACGAGTGGTTCCCGGCGAGGCACGAGCTCTCCGAGGACTTCTTCACCCTGGCGGCCGACTTCGCCCTCGCCGACGGGGCCGGGCGTGAGCGGTGGGTGCGCCGCGGACGCGAGGCGGCCTTCTGGTTGGGGAGCCCGCCTCGGGCGGGCAACACGATCCTGACTGCCGGTGCCGAGGCTGCCCAGTTGCGCGTCCTTGTCGACGTCGGGCAGAAGCTGACGTCCCCCATCCCGGCTTTCACCTCCGACGCCCCCGTGCGCTTCGCCACCGGTCGTCCTGTGTCGGAACCGGTTGTAGCATCCGACGCAAAGAGGAGGACCATTGCAAAGCAAGTCACCGGCCCGCCGGACTGGGGTGGAGCGTACTTTCCGGGTCAGCATCGCCCTCAAAGGCCTGGACGGGGTGCTGGAGCTCGCCGGCGGAGTCCTGCTGCTCTTCGTATCGCCGTCGCAGATCAGCTCCCTCCTCAGGCTGCTGACCCAGCACGAGCTGTCCGAGGACCCGCACGACCTCATCGCGAATTCCCTGATGCACCTGGCTGGGACGATGAACGGCTCGTCGTCGCTCTTCGGGGCGCTGTACCTGCTGCTGCACGGGGCAGTGAAGATCGTCCTGGTGTGGGCGGTCCTCCGGGACCGGCTGTGGGCCTACCCGTGGATGATCGCCTTCCTCCTTGTCTTCAGCGGGTACCAGGCCTACCGCATCGTGGTCAGATTCTCATTGGGCTTGGTCCTGCTGACGGCCTTCGACATCTTCATCGTCTTGCTCACGTGGCACGAGTACAGGTCCAGACGGGCTCAGAGCGCTAACACCCCTCGGTGAACCATGCTCGAGCTCGAGCTCGTCATCCTCTCCGAGCGGGGCCGTGGGCCCCTGAGTTGCGATCTGGGCTTTGCCGCACACATGGTTGCTCATGCCCGCCGCCCCCAGCGCCCAAGAACCGAGCATGCTGGCCGTCTGCGACTGCTCCGCCAACCACCAGCATTCGACTCGTTCGATGTACGGCTCCTTGCGCCGAACAGCGGCATGAGGTCAGAGGCTGCCCGCTTCGTGACGTACAGTCCGCACATGCGCCCAGTCTCCCACCAGCGCATCGTACGCGGGCGCACGCAGGGGATTAGCCGTAGCAGATCCACCTGTCCCCCGTATGGAGGACAAGGCACCCAGGCACGATCCCATGAGGTTTTCATGCTTCAACTCACCCATAAAATCGGCTCGCCACCATAACGCAGCAAGGGGGAATCATGTCCGCTCCGCAATACCCGAACTCGAATTATCCCGCTCCCGAGTACCCGTCCCAGACACCGCGCGGCTTCAACTCCGCACCGCCCCTGTGGGCGCCCTACTACGGCGCCCCGTTCAAGGACGCCGTCCAGCGTGTCTTCAAGAAGTACGCCACCTTCTCGGGCCGCGCCAGCCGGGCCGAGTACTGGTGGTGGGCCCTTGTCAGCGGTGTCGTTGGCATCGTCCTGAACATCATCACCTCAGTCGGCATGGTCAGCTCCAGGAGCTCCTACGGAGGCTACAGCTATTCGACCCCCACCCCTGGTCCGATCTCGATCATCGGCTACATCCTGCTGGTCGTCTGGGGCGTGGCCGTGATCGTCCCGAGCCTCGCCCTGACCGTCCGCCGGCTCCACGACGTGAACATGAGCGGATGGATGATCCTGCTCGGGCTCATCCCGTTTGTCGGCGGCATCGTCCTTCTGGTCTTCACCCTGCTCGGCCCGAAGCCAGAGGGCCGACGCTTCGACAGCCCGACCGCGCCCGCCTACGGCGCCTGATCTTCCCAGAGGCCTCCGGCCTAGAGCCCCGCACATCGCCATCCTCGGCGGTGCCGGGGCTCTTCGGCGCCGGTCCCCAACCGCCATATTGCTTTCCCAGCTCAGAAATGAACCCCTCCAAGAAGGACTTCTCCTCAGGGGCTGACCAACCGTCGCCGTGTATGACCTCCGTTCCAATTTGCACACTGCCTCGTTCTTGGCGGCCGTCGACGAATACTTCGCCGAGAGCGTCTGGTGACGCCCAGCCCTATCGAGCTGGGAAAGCCGGATCCCATATCTGGATCTTCGCGCGCTCGTTGCTGTCTCCGACCGAGGCTCAGGCTCCAGCCACTTGGCTCAGGCCAAGCACGGTCGCCGCCGATGCCTTCTCATCCGAGAACCGGAAAATACCCACATCCGCATTACCAGCCGGTCCAGTCACAGTGTTGTACGCGAACTCGATCGGCGCGGGAACTCTGTTAGCTCGCGGATTGCGTCTTTGCACCCTTGGCTCGTCCGATAAGTTCGAGGGAGGCTGCCGAGGAATGTCCCGTCGGCCGCTAGGCCCCCATTAGGCTTCTCATTCCTAGGGTTGTAGCCGTACAGTAGCCCGGGCCCAAACCGGAAATCGCCCTCGACGCAGACTTTCAAGAGCTCAACGAGGGGCGCCCCCATCAATCGGTGCGCCATCCGTCGATGGCGTCGCAACGACCGGCGCGTTTGTTGGCGCGGCCGATCCCGAACCATCGGCAGTACCCACGCAAGATGAGAGCATCACCGCCAGGCCTAGGACCCCCTGCGGCAGTACCTAGCCTCGCCCGGTCTGCCTTCTGTGGGTGCGCCCTTATCTGAACCCTCACATTCCCGACGCCGACGGCTGGCAGTCTGGCCCGGCTGCTAGTCCTGAGTGTCGACTACTTCGGCGGGTGGAGTCGTCGTCTTCGTGGCTTGAGTGGCCCCTGCATCCGGGCGTCTCGTAGGCATCCTCTTCGCCACGACCAAGGCCACGAGACCTGCGATCCCGATGATCGCGATCACCGGGAGCTCGCTCAGGTAGAAACCGGTCCGAAGCCAGATCCCGGACCAGACGATCAGCACGATTGCTACAGCGTAGAGGGCGTACTTACCCATGTTCTTCTCGATCAACGCTCTTCTCCCTGCTCTCTGTCTCTTGTTGTTTGGCACATCTCGCGTCTTTTTGAGACGGCAAGGCATGCCCTGGGCGGATGCTGGCGCTCCCAGCCCGCTTCATGACGTCATAGCCGCTGCGGAAGCGGTATTTGTCGGTAGTACGCCTGCGACAAGCAGTACGACGACCAGCACGAGGCACGCGAGGAACACTGCCGCGGTCCAGCCCCAGAACCTGATCTCGGCCCGCTCGATCCTCCTGACCGAATCAAGCCGGTGGGAGGAAAGAAGGACGAGATGGTCAAGTGGGGTGCGCTCGGTCCTGACCAGGAGATTGGAAACTGCATCGATCGTCGCGTCGTCGAGGAGAGCGCTCGTAACGGCACCGTCACTTTCCACGACGAACTCGCGGATCCTCGTCCCATGGCGGGCCAAGAGGATGTCCTCGCCGAGGCTGCTCCTCCTCCGCGTGTCCCACCCCTTCATACGATCGAACCTTTCCCCACCTTGACCCAGCCCACTACTGAAGCGGACGCACTGTCCAAGAAGTCATTGCCACCTACGCGGGGGCTACGGGGTCGGCAATGAAACGCCCTTCACGGAAGCGCCATTCGAGTCCCTAATATCCGCGCCAAAAGCGCTGGCTGACAGTGTGAGCGCAGTGACGTCGGTCATGTTCCCCTGAGGGTGGTTCGGTGTGTAGACGCCGCCCACGTAGAAGACGACTGGGACTGGGCCCCAGTTGTTGCCGTTCTGAAAGTTGGGGCTCATGATGTACCCGCCCGAGCCGATGTCGTTGCATACCGGGCCGTTGCCGTAGCCGATACCCATGACCACCATGCTGGTGTCGACCCCCGGCGTCGCAGCGCTCATCCAACCCCCTTGGCCGGTGTTTGAGATCCACTGCCAGTTCATGTCCTGGGCAGCAAAGCCGTTGCTTTCGTTGACGATCGAGAGCGTTCCGTAGACCACATAGGAGGTCTCGGAGACGACCTTGACGTCGGTCATTCCCCCGACGCTCATAGTCTTGTCCCCGCACGGGTCGCTGCCCTTTCCGCCGACGGAGGCCCACTCACTCTGCAGAGTCGACTTGTCGTGACCGCTCTGGCCCGGGTAAAGGGTCAGAGTCGCCTTCTGCGAGTAGCCCTGGCTGTTCTTGAGAGTCAGCGTGTAGGTCTTACCAGCGCCAAGCGGCTTCGAAGTGAAGACAGGTGTGGGGGCCATCGTGGCCGTATAGACCGGAGTGGGGGCGGCAGCCGGCGTGTACGCCGTAGACGGAGTACTTGAAGCGGACACCGCGCCGGAACAACCCGCCAGCACGCCGGCGGCCAAACACCCCGCGGCGATCGGGAGCAGTCTTTTGGCTGGGCGCCTGCTCGAACGTTCCATTTTCTCCTCCGAGGTTCGTGGCCAACTGCCCGCCTGCAGCTCGACGCCCAAACGCTATACAGGCCGAAGGACTTGCCCTCCCAACTAGCTCCGATGCGCGAAGCGCTGTCCACCGAACGGAGGACACCTCTCAACGGGGCGCACTGGTACCAGGCCTCCGCGAGAGAGAACGGTCTGGATGCAGGATCACACCCGTTTCATGCGAGCCCGTCCACTGTTCGGAGGACAGCCACCGTGCGCCCATGAGATTGGTGTTCCTCCCCAGACATCCCTCGTGCTGTCGTGGACCAGCGAGCAGCCACAGCTGCCGCAAAGCACCGAGGGAGCCAAAGTGAACCAAGGACTCGCCGCAGCTGTCTTCGTCGGGGTTATTGCAGCGCTTGTGGTCGTCCTGCCCAGGATCGATCGGGGCCTCAGAGCTGGGACTAAGGCACTGAGACGGAAGTTCGATTCAGTCAAGCCGGCAGAAGACGGACATATTCTCCACGAGACCGTCGAGTACCGTACGTCGATTCGCCCCCAAGTGGCGCTGCGCTCTGTGGAAGCCGCTTTCTCGGCGGCTCCTAACAGGCGAACCCTGCCAGGGGATGTGCGCCTTACGGAGAAGACCCCGGTCTGCCTGCGTTACTCGATCGGGAACAGGACAGCCAGCTTCCTCGAGACGGTGGTGGCAGCAGCGCCGTGGGGAGCCGGATCAGCGGTGACTTTCGACGTCGTCAGGTGGCTGGAAAGCGACGGCGGCCCGACGGCGAACGAGAACCTGAGGTGGATGCGCGAGGACCTCGAAGCCGTCCTCAAGTCCGCCGACCCGCGCCTCGAAGTGTTCGTCCGCGTCAACGACTGACAGACCGGACCAAAGGAATCAAGCCATCCGCGTCCGTGGTGGCCAGAAGGAAGGAAGTCCCAAATGATGAAGACGAAGAAATGGAAAAACGTGGCAGCAGCCGCCGGCGCGGTCGCGGCTCTCACTTTCGCCCTCACAGGCTGCTCTGGCAATGCCGGCGCCAACACGAAATGCTCGGACTTCAACAAGATGTCTTCCGACGACCAGTCGAAAGTAATCGAGCAGCTGCTCAAGGACAAAGGCCAGAACAACGCCTCCGCCCTGAAGGTCGGCGCCTACAAGGTTTCAGCGAAGGCGTACTGCGCTGTCAAGAGCTCCGACTCCACGCTCACGGGCCTGAGTGGATAGCTCTAGCTGAGGGCGTCAACCGAGGCGCTCGAGTACCTCATCCAATCTGAAAGTGAAACTATTCATATCTTGACAAGTTTGAAAATCGGGTTTGCATGGATTGTCTAGAAATAAATCCACCAACTGGACGTGATCGGGGCCGTGCGCCCCTAGACTTCCTCGCAGGACAGGGAGCGCGCCAGAGGGAGCGCCGGGACTATGGGGGCAGCATGGCGATCCAGCCTTTTCAGGCGACCTATCGGGGGCGGCGTCTCGGCGCTCCAGCCCCGACCAGCCCGGTAAGGCTGGGCATCGTCGACGACCATGAAGCAATCCGCATGGGCGTCGTCGGAGCGGCCATCCTGGATGCCGCTCATGCCGAACAGCCCGTGCGCGTCACGAAGGACGCTCCCACGGTCGACGCGCTCATCGGCGCAGGCGAGGGCGTGTGCCAGGTCGTCGCTCTGGACCTCTCTCTGGGCGATGGCTCCAGTCCCGGGATGAACGTCCACAGGCTGAGGTCGCACGGGTGCAAAGTGGTCGTCTTCTCACTCGCCGACGATCCGGACGCGCTCAGGGATGCCCTGTCCGCCGGCGCAGTGGGCTACGTGCGCAAGGCCGAGCCGACATCCAAGCTGTTGGACATGGTCCGAGACGTCCACGCCGGGCGCCCCGTGATCTGCCGCGAATTCGCCGCAGTGCTCGACGACGACGTGGACTTCTCGCGCAGCGCGCTCACTGAGAAGGAACGCGAAGCTGTCGGGCTGTACGCCTCGGGGCTGAGCATCGACGCGACGGCCGCGCGGATGGGCTGCACGTCGGCGACAGCCAAGACCTACGTCGACCGGGCGAAGGCCAAATACCAGGCCCAGGACCGGCCGGCGACCCAGAAGGTCCACCTGTTCATCAACGCGATCAAGGATGGCATCCTGCCGCCGGTCATCCCCGGATCCCACTGATGGATCCGGCCGTGCGTGACGACAGCCACCGCGCGGCCGCCGAGAGGGTCATTTCGAGGTCCATCGCCGTCTTCGCGGTCGCGCTCTGCGCCCAAGGGGCGGGGGACATCCTCGACGACCTGCCGGAACTGGCGCCGTGGTGGAACCTCGTGTTCGGCGGGGCCGCCGCGTTCACGCTCGTCTGGATGGTCGCGGCCAGTGTCAGGGGCCGAGTCGACCGGAGGGCGCTCGGTGGCTTCTCTGCCGCCGTAGCCATCGGCCTGCTGGCGTGGCCAGCGGCACACCCCGGGCCCCAAGTCGGGCCCCCATGGCTCTGGCATGTGCTCTCCCTCGGAACCGCGTGCCTCGCCGGCGCCGCAGGCATCAAGGCGGCAGCAATCTACGCGCTGTCGACCTCAGCCCTGTTCGCCGTGGTCCGGCATTCTCCGCCGGGGGGCGCGGCCAGCTTCGCGGTCGCCGGCGAGGACGGGGCTTACGCCGCGATGGTCGGCATCGCTGTGGCAGTTGCTATACAGGCCATCCGTGTAGGGGCGCAGCGCGCAGATACGGCCGAAGCCCAGGCGGTCGCCGCGTACCGGGAATCCGCCGGCGCCAGGGCACAGCTCATTGAGCGGCACCGGCTCGGCGCAGTGCTGCACGACTCGGTGATGACAGCCCTCGTCTCCGCCGCCCAGGCTGTGACGCTCGCGCAGCGCCTGGGTGCCGCGAAAGCCGCACGCGAAGGGATGAGGAGGCTCGAGGAGTATACGGCCACCGAGCCGGCCCGGAGCCCGATGCCCCTCGGTGAGCTGCCCTCCCGCCTTCAGGCCGTCGCCGAGAACCCAGCCTTCCTGCCTGTGGACATCTTCTCGACACTGCCTCCGGACGGCGAGCTCTCGCTGCCCGCATCCGCTGCCGATGCGCTCGTGGAGGCCGTCTTCACGGCGCTGGACAACGCCAGCCGCCATTCCGGCGCATCCCGGGCAACGATTTCCGCCCGCGTGCAGGACGGGAGGCTGCTGGTCGAGGTCGCCGACGACGGACGAGGCTTCGACCCCTCGGAGGTGCATCAGCGTCGGCTCGGAATCCGGCTGTCGATCGTCCAGCGGGCCTTGGATGCCGGAGGCCGGGCAGCCGTTGAGTCGGCCCCGGGCGAGGGAACCAGGGTCGTGCTCGAGTGGGAGGTTCACCGACAATGACCCGCTCCATCCCGACGACCTTCATCGTCCTGCTCGCGGCTGCCTTCGCCGTTCTACAGATCGTTCTCGGTGTGGCCTCGTTGGACGGCACCTCACAGCCCGAGGCGAGCGTCTCAGCGATGATCGTCTATGCAGTCCTCATGACGCTCGTGCTTCTGCCAGGCGGGAGGAAGCTTCCGGCTTCGACGTCGTGGTCTGCCGTCGCCGGAACGGGTTTGATCACATTTCTTGTCCAGTTCGGACTGTCCCGGAGCGGCTGGCCGGGGTACGCAGCTTGGCACCCGGCGGCCCTCCAATGCCTGCTGATCGTGCTCGCGATGCGCGGCAGGCCGCGCCTCGCCGCTCTTGGATGCGCCCTCTTCACCGCCCTGACGATTGAGTGGTCTTCGACGACCGAGCCCGGCATCGGAGAGGGGGCGCGCATGTCGCTCGCCCCTGCCCTGTTCGTCGCCACAGCCATCGCGCTGGCACGGTTCCTGGACCTCAACGACAGCCGAGCCGAGAAGAAAACTAGACAGGCGCTTGCCTTGCTCGACGAGGCCGCACGCGCGCGCGCCCACAGTGTCGAGGTGGCCGGCTGGGTGCAGGAAATGAGGGATCTGGCATTGCCGTCGCTGGCGCTTGCCGCGGACCCGGACAGCGAGCTCCCCGCGCACCTCCGTCACCGCATGCTCGAGACTGAAGCCGCTCTCCGTGATCGTGTTCGGGGTGGGTCGCTCGCGACTGATGACGTTCTCGCCCGCATCTCCAAGGCGCGGGCCCGAGGGATCACGGCCCACCTTCTCGATGACCGCGGTGCGGTGATGGACCCGCGCGACACGCTGGCCCTCGTCGAAGCGCTCGACGAACTCCTTCCCCGCATCGAGCGTCCAGGAACCCTCACTGTCAGGGCACGGCCCGTTGGCAAGAGTCCGTCCATCACTATCGTCTTCGCCCCGTCAGGGGCCGGCGAGTCCGCCTACATGGAGATCTGAGGCAGTCTCAGGAACAGGAGAAGGTTTCTGCGGGATGGCGGCCTCATTCTGCAACTGAATCCGGACCGCCGCCGAGTTTCGTTTCGAACATGCGGGCGTCTGACACAACGTCGATAGGTGTGGAAGTGACCGTATACGCGACCATGACGATGTTCTGTCGTCGGACTATTATTCCCGAAGCTCCGCTCCCTCCGTGATCCCAGGCAACGGCGTTTGGATCTGGCGAAGCCCTGAGCCGCCAGCGGACCGATTCGGCGGTGCCCCTGTAGTTTTGAGTGCTGTTTCCGCAGCCGTGAAGTGCTGCCACCACGCCGTCGAAGTATGTGGTCGCCTTCTGCTCGTCCTGGAAAAGGCGAATGCCGGCGAGGTAGCCACCGGGCGAAGGGGGCACCACCGCTCCTAGTGCCGGAGGGGGCGCTGACGGGGACTTGACGTTGCCCATGTAGCCTGGATCGTGCGAGTCGAGATCGTCGTACCCGAACGGTGTGCCGTCCTCGAGGCCGATCAGATTCGCGCACGACTCCGGGCTGAACTTCGTGTTGTCCTTCGAGTCTCGCAGGACGCCTAGGGGTCCATTCGATGGGTCGCTCGCTGAACCGCTGACGGATGTCCACGCCGCGCGCAGGTCCTTGTCCGTCAAGGGGCTGTAGCTTGTGCATCCAGTTGCAGATAACGAGGTGGTGCCCACTGCGAGTATGGCAAAGGCACGAGTTGCCGCCCCGCGTTTGCGATTCTTTCGTGCCCAGATTGCGCTTCTCATGATTTGCCCTTCCTTGCCAGCGTCCATTCGCAAAGAGTGTGGGTGCCCTCCAGAGTGCCCAGGACGAGCTTGGCCCTCAGTTTTCTCTGCTTGTCCTCCGTGCAGGTGACGTGCGTCCCCCGAATGGCCGACACTGCCGTGGATCTTCGCCGCATGTGGGGCCCGGCCCTGCAACACGGGTCTAGAACGGAGCGCATAAGGGCAATCCGCTACAGATGGGGCAGAGGGATGACGAACGACAATTCGAAGATGACCGGCTGGGAGGTCGCCGACAAGGTCGCTCACGGGGCCGGCGCTGCTGCCCACGGCATCGGCTGGTTCCTGACCAAGGCCTGGGGCGTCATCCTGCTGATCATCGGAGTCATCTTGCTGATCGCCGTTTTCGCGAGGGGCGGCTGGTGGGCGGGGCCCCTCTGCATGGCCTACGGGATCTACCTGCTGCTTCCGGGCAGCAAGTGGGTCATCTGGTGAACCCATGGAGATCATCTACGGGATCATCTTCATCGGCATCATCGCTGCAGTCGCATGGGGGCGAGAGTACGTCCGCAAGCGGGCTGAACAGGACAGGGCCAACCGCCAGCGCCCGAGCTGAGAGGCGGCGCGTGCATGCCTTCTGGTCGCTCTACGCAACCGTTTATGACGCGATCTGGGCCTCGCCACTGACCGAGGCCCTTGCCGCGGCTGCCGAAACCCACACAGGTCATGCAAGCACTGTCGTAGACCTGGGGTGCGGGACCGGGCTCATGACGAGCCGGCAAAGGGCACACGTCCTTGGCGTCGACAGGTCCCCCGCCATGCTCAGGCGAGCCATTCAGAGGAATCGAATCGACCAGGGTCTTCTTGTGGGGAGGATCGAGGCGACAGGGCTACCATCGGCATCTGCTGAGTGCGTGCTCTTGTGCAATGTCCTGCATCTGCACCCCGACCCGAGAGCGGTCCTCCGGGAGGCCAAGCGCCTTTGCCGACCGGACGGAATCATCTTCGTGTGCTGGCCTCTGGACGGTATCGATGCCTTGTCCGTCTACCGGATCGATAGAAGCCTCGGACGCGCGCTGATCAGCGCCAAGACCGCTCACACCCTTCGTGGACTCATAGGCATCGCTGCTGCATTCACAGGTACTCAGCGGTATGCCGGCGAAGCTGTCGAGCAGGCGATCTTCGGATCGAGCGAAATAGAGATCTTGCGTGATCAGATGATGGCTAATTGCCAGCGAATCGTCGTGATTCGACGGCAAAGCCCGCCTACTCCTGCCATACAGCCCGCCGGCACCGACCATCGGCAGACCGCCAGCCGACCCGAAACTTCATGGTCGCAGGAATAAACGACGTGCCAGGCAAACGCCGAAATCAGATAGGAAATTGATGCGACCAAAAGCTGGCAAGACCGTCCCATGGTTGGCAGCCATAGCCTCACCCATTCTGGCGCTGGCTGCTTGCGGTTCACCGCAAGCAACGGGAGCCACAACTCCGCCTCCAAGCTCCCCTGCTCCGGCCTATTCAGCAACACCCACTCCCACTCCTACACCCACCGAAACACCCCGAGCCTTGGTTTCCCCAGGGACGCACGTCATGGGACACTTCCTGGTCCCTTCCCGCCCAACTGGCGGCTACGGGAAATCGACACAAGTATTCCTGCCGGGGAAGGGGACGTTCGATGTACCGATTTCAGCCCTTTCAGCTGGCGTCCAAGGCGAAGTCCAGGGCTGGAACATCGCAGGAATAGGCCCCACGGAGAGGCCCCTCCTCGCCGTCCTGATGGACTTGCGAGTACCAGCCTCGGGTCTGGACCCAGAGAAGAAAATAGCCGTCCTCGAGACATACGATCCGGTCAGCGGCAAGGTGGGAGACTCACACCAGATCGCGGAGGCGAAGTCGGACGAATCGCTGCCCTTTGAGATTCACGGCTCCAACGACAACGTAGTCGCGACGGTCGTCGAATCGGGCGGGCAGACATCAACCGTTGGTTTTGACGCCCGCTCGGGAAGTCAAATGTGGACAAGCCCGGGCTCGATCTATCAGCGCGACGAGGCCCCGCCAAGCGGCTTTGTCGTCATCATGGACTCACATGAGAAACCGTCGCCATACTGCCACAAAACCTCCATCGTGAACGTCTCAGACGGCACACCCCTCAAGGGATACACGCAGGGGCCCGGAGCGTACGGGTTCTGCACCATCCACCCATCCGTTACATTCCCGGACCCGAAGCACGCGATATACCGGGAGCAGGTCAACTCGGACACATACAACGACTCATGCGTCACGATCCCGAACGGCCTCGCGTGCGCAATGGGCTCCCTCACCAAGGGCGATCTCGCCGGCGAAGAAGGCTTTCAAGGGGCCGACACCAACTACAACGCAACGAAAATCTTCAGCGTAATTGACGCAAGCACAGGAGCTCAGAAATGGTCCCTGCCTCCTGAACGGGCCAATGCCTTGAGAGCAACCTTCAAAGCCCTCAACGGCAAGTACCTCTACATCGAAACGACGGATCAGAAGCTGGTCGTCGACGTCAGCGGGAACACAACCACTCCTAACCCCACTGGGCACTACCCAATTGCATCCCTCGATGGATGGACAGTGTGGGAAGACGGGCTCGTCGCCCAGCAAGGAGGGGCAGCGATTCGAGACGCGGACCTGAGCACCGCAACGAGCTCCTCGAGCAGCCGAGGCTTCGTCTCCGCGTCCCCATCGGCGAGTTTGTAGACCCGAGAACAGTGAATCGTCGTCACAGCTCCCTCCAGCCCCTTCCACCTGCCATCCTGAGCCGCGGGCAAACGCGGAACCGCTCGTCCCATCTGCCAACCGTGTCCACTTTTCAGAGGACGAGCAGGACCTTCCGAACCGCTGCGGATTGAAATCGGACCTGGCCAAAGCGGATAGATAAGAAGAAAGTTCTGGGCTGGCTGCGCCGATCTCGTACAGCCAGGATTCGAGGGGGACATCGCAATGACCACAATCCACGACGACTCCGCCACCACGAGGCGGCAATTCTGTACTTCCTGTGGCTCGGAAGCCAGCGAGGCCGCTCGATTCTGTGGATCTTGTGGCTCGCCCCTTCAAGCTCCCGCTCTCAAGGCTCCCCCACTCCCAAGCCAACCTCCGCAGGCTTTATCCCCCACAGAGTCGGGCGCGGGACAGCAGCCGCCCTCCGCGTTCGAGAGCCGAAGTGACAACACAAAAGGCTGGTCTCTACCGAAAGCGAAGCTGCACCTATCCCGCAGGGTGATCCTGATCTCCAGCGCCAGCCTTGTTCTCCTCGCCCTAATCATCACAGGGTGGGTGATCGCGTCCAACATCCTCCGCGGGGGCGCTGATTCTCCCGAAGCGGTTGTGACCTCGACAATCGAATCCATACAGAAAAAAGATCTTCTAGGCACGCTCTCGATGGTTTCGCCACGAGAGCGTGACGCACTCGCGCGGGCCCAAAAGGCCGTTCAGGACAAGATCTCAACCTCCGGCATCGTCGACGCTGCCAAGAGGAGCAGCAACGAATCCAGCGCTGACGCCGGGACCGGACTCGACTTCGACGGTGTCGACATCAGCATCACAGGAGTCAGCACTCAGGTCACCAAGGTCTCGGACGACGTCGCCTTGGTGAAAGTTCCTCAAGGGCAGATCGACGTCAAGATCGATCCCAAGGCCACGAAGGGGCTCATCCGCGCGTTCGTCGATCACTCGGGCAACTACAACCCCACAGAATCCAAGACGGACCTCTCCAAGATCGGCAACCTGACACTTGTGGCGGTACGAAACGACGGCCGCTGGTTCATAAGCGGCACGATGACGCTCCTGGATGCGATCAATTCGAACCTCGGCCTCCCCCGAGGCACAATCCCCACGACACTGCCTGAGGGAGCGAATTCCCCTCATGAAGCGGCAACAAATGCAGTGAATTCGGCGCAGAGCCTCAATCCTGCCCAGCTGGCTGCCAACCTCGTGGACGACGAAGCCCGCGCAGGATACCTCTACTCCCACATCCTGGACAAGGCTGACAAGACCTACTTCCACGCGGCTGTCACTGCCGCGGAGTTCACGGACGGGCAGCAGGACGCGTCCCGAGGCCAAGCCGTTGTCAGCCGACTCGAAGGCACCATATGGAACGGTGCGCGGTTCTCATTGAACGACCGATGCGCAAGCGGGACGAACTACAACCAATGCCTCCAGCCATCGGCGTTCCTGCAGCAGTACTACGGCGCCCTCGACCCGCTCTCCTATTTCGCCAAGGACGGGAAGTTCGCCCTCACGACCGTGAACGAGCACGGCAAATGGAAGGTCAGCCTCCTCGACAGCATCGCCGATCACGTCGTGAGCATCGCCAGCGGTCTCAGCAACGACCAAGCCCTCCGGCTCGCTAACCTTATGCAGGGGCAGAACGCGCAAGGGTCCGTCCAGCTCGACCAGGCCACCGACGTGAAGTTCAACGATGCCGGGTTTGCGGTGCGCACATTCAAGGTCGACCGCCGCTCCGTAATCTCGAACGCCTCAGAAGGCGGCACGGGCGCATCGACACGCTTCTACGCGAAGGACGGCAAGACCGAATACGGGCAGGGCACGGCTGTCCTTGATGCAGGGGAATACGTGGCTGTCTTCACAGCCCTGAAGCCTGGCCAGGTCACGGCGACTGTCAAGCTCGCACACCCGGTCAATGAGGGGGTCTTCACCTCGTGCGGCTGTAGCCAGGGCTCTCTTAGCGCCGATTCCCCAGTTGGCGTCGAGGCAGTGGGACCCGGAGGGGCAGACCTGACGATCACCCAGTCTGCAAGCTTCGACAGCCGGGCGTACTACTCCGTACTTGTGGACGGCCACAGGAACAACCTCGGCTACGGATCCACCAAGATCCACCTCGACCCGGGAGCCCACCAGGTCAAGCTCGACGTCCAGGAAACAACACTCTATGGCTACTCCTCCTCCCGATCGTCGTACGCGTACGCATCGGCGTCGTTTGACAGGTGAGCGAAAACGTCAGCATGATCCCTCGGGCCGCGACAGATTAGGGAGGCTGTGCGGCCCGAGAGGCGTCTTTAAGTGTGTGGCCATCCTTGCCGTCGCCACCCTCGCGTCGGCCTGCACAGCCCCAGATCCATATCGGGCTTCGGGCACAGCTCCCCTACCGTCTGCACCGTCTAGCCAGGCACCGATTCCCAGCCTCGTAGGATTGCGGATCGCGTTGGCAGGAGACTCAATAGCGTCGGGCGAAGGCGCAGGCGCCTATCTGCCGCCACCGATCAGCCGCATGCCCGGTGCCACAGGAGCACGCTAGGACTCCTCGCCGGCACCGGCGCCACTGTGGCAGATTTCGCATGCTCTCGGGCAGTCACGGCGTCGATAGCAGGCCCGCAGGGCGACGAGCTCTACAACGATCCGCCGGAGCCGCCGCAGATCGACCGCATACGCGCGTTCAGTCCTGACATCGTCATCCTCTGGATCGGCGGTAACGACATAGGCTTCGCCGACCTACGCAATCAGTGCGTGCTCAGCGCCGAGGACTGCACGGCCGACCGTGTTCGCACTGAACGCGCCCTTTCTGAGGCCCGAGCCTTGGAACCCCGGCTGAAGGCACTCTATGAATCGATCGTCACGGGGAGTCGAGCATCGCTGTATGTCCCTGCGTATCCCCAGATCTTCGATCAACCAAGCGGCGGCGACTGCGGGTCACTGGCCTCCGACGAGGCTGCCTTCGGGGCCGAGCTGATAGAAACTGTGGACAACGCGATACGAAAGGCGGCTGCGGACGCCGCTGTTGATGGATACCGAGTCAAGTTCGTGGCCTCCACCCAAGAAGCGTTCGCCGGTCATGGTGCCTGCCAACCGGACCCCCTCGTGCATACAGTGACCTTCGGCGGCCTACTCGAGGCAGAACGGCACGTGGCGGGCGGGCAAGAGCTCCTCCACCCTACTGAGGCCGGCTACGAAGCGCTCACCTCCGAGGTGTCGAGTGCCATCGCAAAGTCTTTGTCAACACCGAATCCCCCTTCGAGAGAGAGCAATCCTGCCATCCTCCGATGAGCGGTCCGGTGTCCCCCGAACAGCCGACGCCAAACGCCAGTGTCACATGGCAAGCTTGCATGCACTGGTCGTATCGGGCGATCTGGTTATGTGGAAAAGCGTCGCCGATTGATCCTCGCTGGTGCCGGCCTGATAGTCCTACTCGCAATTGTTCTAGCAGTGGGATCGTTCCTCTTGAGCCGGCCCGCCGCCAGTGCGCCTGCAGAGGCAATCTCGGCGACGCCGCCGCAGTCGCCTTCCCCCACCGAGACCCTGCGGCCGGTTCCCCAGGAGATCAGCGACGCGATCGCCAGGCTTCCTTCGGACCCCTCAGGAGAAGTGGCATCATCGAGCCCGTTCCGTTCGCGAGCAGCCTCAGGGATTCCGTCAGATTCGAAGACTCAAACAATTCCCAATTCATGGGACCAAGGCAGCGATACGACGGGCAGTGTCGCGGTCGAGCTTTCACCAGCCCAAGGCGGAGCAACACGCTACACGGTGCTCATGGTCCGGGAGAACGGCAATTGGAAGGTCTTCGGCACCCTTCAGGAGGGCCAGTGAAAACGTCAAATCGCATCACTGCGGCGGCCTTGGCGCTCCTGCTGGCCACAGGAGCGGGAATCAATGCGGCCCTTGCCGATGCAACCCCGGCTCCTGGAAGCTTCCTGTACGAGGGATGTGACGAGCAATTCGGAGTCTATCCAGCTCCCGTGAAGGACAAGGACCCGAGCGGCCAGCCCATCACGCCGAAACCAGACGCCGACGGCAAGGCTATGCCCGTAATACTCGTCCACGGCTGGACGGGAGGCCCTAACAACTTCGAACAGCCAGCCAACCTTTTCGGAGATAGTTTCGACGGCGGAAAGCCGTTATCGATAGCCACCTCCCTGACGGGCAGACTGCAGTCGATCCCAGGAGTGGCCGTGTACGACTTCGACTACAGCCAGTACGCTAGCCGCTGGGTAACCGACTCAAACATTGGGCCGAAGCTCGCATCGGCCATCGAGTGCCTCACGGGACACTTCGGCAGGAAGGCCGCCGTCGTAGCCCACTCCATGGGAGGCCTTGCGACCCGCTTCGCCCTCGCGCAGAAGGACAGCACGGGGCAGCCGATCTCCGCACGGGTCGCAAGTGTGGACACTTTCGGTACGCCAAACACCGGCTCCGACATCGCTAGAGCGCTAGCCGCTGTGGGCGGTGCATCACAGATTGGCGTGCTCACTGGCGACGACAACCTCGCCACGGGAGCGCTGGCAGCAGCTTGGTTATTCCTCCAGGCCTGCGGGCGCGTCTATACGACAGGGGGTAAGATCGGAGGCCCATGTTCGGCGATCCCACCGTTCGTCGGCAGCCTAGATTCCGACGGTGGACGCGCACTCCGGACCGGATCAAGCGAACTTGCTGCGCTGCCGCAGTGGCCGGCGGGCATGCCTGTTCATGCAGTAGACGGAACGATCAACGTGCGCGGAATAGACTTCTTCACCCTCGCATCCGATCCCGCGATCAACATTGGCGACGGCCCAGTGACAAATGATTCTGCACTTTCGGGATCGACAAGCACGAACAATGACCCCTGCGCAGTGCAGCTGTTCGGGCGCTACGGGTCCGTCCAGTACGCCCGAGACGGCGACGTCCGCAGTGGCAACCCTCTCGATTTGTTCAGCCCCGGCGGCCTCCCCTGCTCTCACGCGAACCTCATGCGTACACTCAACGGCGTCAACCCAGTCGTCGGGAGCGTCAGAGCCGAGGCGGGAAACGCTGCCTCGGTGGCTCTTCCGGGCTCAGCCGCCGCGTCATCCCCTGCCACAGCCTCCTCCACTTCCAGCCCCACGGACACCGCAGGTGCTGGTCAGAAGTGGTTCGGCCTCGATGACGAGGAGACTCGGGCAATAACATACGACGGGGGCCAATACGACATGAGGACGGCCACCATCCGCACGACCAAATACCCGAAGAGCATGGTGTACCGGTACCAAGGGAAGCTCCCGACGGACATGCGACAGAACTGGGTTGACTTCGCGCTCAATGGCAAGTGCACCTCGTTCGAAACGGGGATAGGAATAAGCACGCTGGCGAGCAGCCCAACGAGCAGCGCAACGTTCACAGTGTTCGTCGACGGTGCACAGAAGGCCCAAAGTTCGATCGGCTATTACAACGAGCCGCAGAATCTGCACCTCAATGTCACCGGTGCTACCAGACTCCGGCTCCAACTCGACTTCCCCGGCTATAACGCGACTCTCGCTGCCTGGGGGAGCCCTCGGATCTACTGCTCCGAGAACCCATCACCAGGACCATAAGGTTTTAATGCCAGTTACGCTCTTCCCGTTCTTTACGTTTACAAAAGAATGTCCGCGGGGACTGGCATCGTGCAGCGCGCGCTGGCTGCCGGCGAGGTCGATCCCGGGCGGCCATGCTTGGGGGTCCTTAACGCCGACGCCGAATTGGAAGCTCAGCGGCATCCGCCGACGCCTGCTCCCCTTGCAAGCAGCCTGGCGGGAAGGTGCTGGTGGCAGGTTCCGCTGGCCGAGAAAATCGCGGCCAGAGTTATGCCTGGCGGGACTTTTGGCTCACCGTCACCGGACAGGCGTCGCCAATGCATCCAGACGGGTTGCCGCCCGGGCCCCGGCCGTTTGCGGTCGCCCTACTGGAGAGCAGCGCCAACTTTGGCGGCTGCCGTGCGTGCGGCCATCGCAAGATCCTGGTCCGACACATGCATCCCCGACACCTGCACGACCGCTTTTTTGACTGGCACGATGACGACGGTACTCGGGGTGCTTGCCCTGTCGGTCCAGGCGATGGCCTGCGGGGGCAGCCCCTGGAGGTCCTTGCGCATCATCGTCCAGTCGGTCTTCTGCGCATCGGTGAAAGACTCGCACTCGGGAAGCTTTCCGGCAGCCTTCCGGACGTAATCAGCAGCCCCTTGAGCATCTTCAAAGATCCGAATGGCCTGTTGGTAGAGCGACTTGTCGGTGTTGGCCTGGAAATCTATGGCAGGAAGATTCCAAGAGGGATCGGAGGCCGTCTCGTCGCCGAAGGCGGGGACTTGGAAGTACGCGAACCGACATGGACCTGGAAGAGTGTCATGCGAGACCCAGTCACCTAGGGATCGTTTCAAGTTCACCCGCAACCCTGGCGGAATGCTGGTAGCCGCGGAAAGATCGGCTGCCGTTGGCATCATCGAGGCAACAGCCGTCATCGACAGAGTGCTTGTTGGAGTTGGGGTGGGGACAGGCGTCCTGGAGGGAGCACTGTCTGGACGGGCAGCTGTGATTGAGGGTGTCGTGCTTCCCACCGGGCTAGCCTCGTCCTGTTTCTGGGTCGAGCCGCATCCCATCACGCCCATCGCCACAAGGATCGCGAGTGCCAAATAAGCCCGATGTGAACGCATTCAGTCCCCTTTATTGAACGTGTCTCCCCCTTGGGCCTGCTCGGCACAAGTTATTCGTTCACATCGTCTTCTGCCTCCGAGACTAAGAGTCCCAATCCAAGCGGCTGACCGAGCGTACGTCCCCTCTTTGGAGGACAGGACGGACTTGGCGCAGCCTGAGCAATGATGCGCAAGTAGTGCCCAGAGCAGCAGCAGCCGACCGCCGGAGGCTACCGAGCGGGTGCGGGGCCGGGCCGCAGACATACAGGTCAAAGACACCGTTTGACCTGAGGAGACCCGCCCCCATGATGGGTGCCCACCACGCCGCCTGCGGTGCCGCCGCTTGGTGGCCGCGACCACGCAGCTGCACGTCGACCTGACCGCGCTCACCGAGAAGGCGAGGCTCGGCCCTGCCGGGTTCGACATCGGCCTCGGGCTGCTGCACGTCTCGCCCGTCGGGGTGGTCACCGGTGCGCTCGTCACCGCGGGGGCGGCCCTCATCCCCGACGCCGACCACCACTCGGCCACCATCGCCTACTCCCTCCCGCCGGTCTCCAACGCGATGTGCGGCGGGATCGGGGCGGCCGCCGGCGGGCACCGGCACGGCACCCACTCGGTCATCGGGATCGCCGCGTTCACGGGCGTCGCCTGGCTGGCCGGGCTGTGGGCCATGCACACGGACTGGTTCGGGCAGGTCGGCATCGGGGCGGGCATCCTGTCCGTTCTGCTGGCCGCGTTCGCCGCGAAGGCGCTGAAGATCATCCCGGACTCCATGCGGAAGTCCCCCTGGGTCGTCGGCCTGGCGCTGGGGGCCTTCATCGCCCTGTTCGCGCCCCAGGAGGAGGGCTGGTTCCCTCTCGCCACGGGCCTCGGGTCATCGTGCACATCCTCGGGGACATGCTCACCACCGGCGGGGTGAACCTCGTGTGGCCGCTCACGGTGAAGCCGCCGAAGGCGATCACCCAGCTGCCCGTGATCTCGTGGATGTGGAAGCCCAACGGCTACTTCAACCGTCCCCGTCCTGGGGAACGCCGGGTCGTGGCGGGAATGGCTGCTGCTGGTCCCGATCGGCGCCTACGCGGTCTTCGGCGTCGGGACCACCCTGATCGGGACGGGCAAGGCGGGTCTCTCCACGGTCGCCGTCATGACGGGACTCCCAGCGATCCACTGAGGCGCGGCGCGCACCATTGGGCCGCTCGACGACGTTGTGCATGGTCTAATCCGGATTGCACGCGAAAGATCAGCCCGAAGAAGAGGTCGCAGTGAAGGTCTTCAACACGCCGCCAGGCTGGCCCCAGATGCCGTCGGGCTGGCTGCCGCCATCCGGCTGGACCCCTGACCCGAGCTGGCCGAAAGCTCCGCCCCTCTGGGTCTTCTCGGTCGACAGCCATCTTCGGATGAGCACTGTCCCCTTGGACGAGGACATCAACCTCGGGCATCCAGCCGCAGTCACCCGAGACCAAGTCGCGAGAACCGCCCAGAGCGCCGCGGACTCCATCGCCTGGTGGATTGCGTGCCTTGCCGCTGAGACCAGACAACCGGCCGCCGTGGCCCATCTCAAGAATGGCGAACTCGCAGGCAAGGCCATTCAGGCAGCACGATCACGGGTCTACGACCGAATCATCACCGAGGCTCGGGATTGGGTGAACGGCCTGCCGTTTGGGTCGAGCGAACACCTCGCAGCGATCGAGCATTCGCGAATGCTCCTCGAGTGCAAGGACGCCTTCGCAGGCGCCGCGGAACGAAGGATCTCCGATGTCCTGAACGCCGCCACACGGACCGAGGAGCCACCGCCTCGGCCTCCCACGCCGCCTAACAGGCACGGCGCTGCGGCACCCAAGCCACAACCCAGCGCTCAGGCTACCCCACGACCGGCCGCCGACCCTGCGTCCCGCATGCTCCTGGAGGCGATCGCCAACTACGAGCAGGCGGCCCGGAAGCTTGCGATCTGGACGTGGGTCCATGGAGCCATCTTCACGGTCGGTCTCTTCATCACCCTCGCCGGGTACTCCTCAGCCTCGAAAACCGGGGGCTCCTACATCGCCTTCTACGGAGCCATCGTCTGGGGCGCGATCGGATGCATCAGGAACGGATACCGCTACTACAAGGTGAAGGACATCATCGTCGACTTGCAGCGGAAGCTTCCCTGGTCACAGCAGCACACGAGGGTGTGATCGCAGCCCGCTTCAGCTGCAGGGTGTTTTGACTGAGCGCCGCCCAATGAGCTGCTGCACTCAATCGGATGGCTGCGCCCGTCCTTGAATGCCCTCTTGAGCAACTCGGGCACCTGCTGGTCCATCCGCTCATTCTCCTCATCGGTGAAGTCAGCGATCCCGACGTACACCATGACCCTTCCGCCCCGCGGCGGGGTCCGGTGCGTCAGCACCTTCCGTCCGATCTTCTTGCCAGCGGCCCGCCCGGCCTTGCGGATCTCCGTCACACGGTCGACATCCCACTCCTCGACCCGCTCCAAGTACTGGGTGTCGACCATGAGGCATCCTTCGATGCGCTTGATGAGGTCCTCGCCTTCGACCCGGTCCTCGAACACCTGTGCCTCCACTAGGTCGCAGAAAGTCCCCGCCGGAGCACACCGGCGCTGAAGACTTTGAGCCCATCGTCGACCGACGACGCATCGGCCGTCAATCAGCTCGGCGTGCCGCACGCAGGATGTCACGATCACCCTCATCCAGAACGGTCAGCCCCCGGGCAGGCCGATCGGCAGCCAGTTCGCCGCCACCAAGCACGCCGAATCCGAGGTCACCCTCTTCGGGCCGGTGATCATCGCGCCCCCGGCGCCACCGGCACGCCCCGCTTCCGCATATCTGCTTGAGCGGCCCTGGCAGTAGGACGCCGAACTTGAGCTGTACAGAGACGAGATACACGAGGCCCTTCCGGCCGAGGTCGTCGAGCCCCGGAAAACCGACCATGGCCCCCGGCGTCATCTCCTCCGACGGGGGCTCCCTCTGCCTCGACGCAGACGACTGGGGGCATGTTCAAGGCAGTGTGGTCCGGGGTCAGGGAGTGACATGCAAAGGACCTAACGACGAGGCGGCTGTGGCTGTCCGAGGCGAGACAGGTTTTGCAGGAGGCTCTCACTCGATCCCAACCGATCAGCTTCTCCTCGCCGCGCACAGGAAGCGAGGAGGCCGATGCTGTGGATTGTTCGGCTGCCTCCATTGGCTCATCGCCCACTGCCGCCGATGGGCTCTTACACGCACGCTCTCATAGATACGAACGGGTTCAGCCGAGTTGGCCGCATTGCCCTGCTGATATTTGATATGTCTTAAGAAGGAGATCTATATATATTGCGGTCAACGGGTCTCAGTCCTCCAGGGCCTTCACCCCCACCCGCCAAATGCGGCCACTGCGGGCAAGCACCCTTCGACACCGGTGGGCGACGCATCGGGCGGATGGCTGCAGATGGTTCGAGGAGTACCGCTCGAATGAACCGTCGATCGTACCGTCGCCCACCGAGAACGGCTGGAGGCCGGCATTCCCGGCTGCACCTGTGGCGGCCAGTACTCGGGCTACTCCTTCATGCCGGTCGAGCACGCCCGCCACCTCGCGGAGAAGATCGTGCCGGAGATCATCGCCGGGATCCTGGGGCAGTCCTCGCACGGGCTGCCGGAACGGGTCTCATCGCAGGCCTGACTGCCAAGCAGCGCGAGGGCGAGGAGGCATTCAGGCGTCGGAGCGGCCCGAAGTGGGCATGGCGGATTCGGCGAGGGCTTTGACCCAGCGCGGGGTGTATCGTCCTGAGACCCAGTCGGAGGCGGTGCGTTCGGCAGCGGCCCACGCGGCCTGCTCGAGCTCGCGCTGAGGGTCAGGCCGCGGCGGCGTCTCGTCCACGGTTCCCCTCCCGTCTGTGAAAGCTGGCGCGCCCACACCGGACAAGGGACAGGCCGGCGGGGCGCCCGACCAGCATGCCACGCACTCCCGACAGGTGTGGGCCCCGGCACGCCCGGCTCAGCGCATGCCGGCCCAACCGGGCCCGATGAGCTCCCGCAGCTTCGATCCCCGAGCGCCGGAGAGGGCGCCGCGCCTCTCAGCGGCCTGCTGTGCCCTCAGCCATGACCCGAGCCTTGCTTCGTCCGCATCCTCGGCGCGCACATCGGGCATGCGCCGCCGTGCGGCCAGGAAATCGCCCAGCACACGGAGGCACGCGCAGAACTGCTCATCGTCCTGCTGCCGCGGCTCTCCCAAACCGGAGATCTGTCGGGCGAGCTCCCGCCTCATTGCTTCGTCCACACTTCTTCGCCCCCAATTGACGGTCTCGTACGGTGGACCGGATTGTACATGTCCAATCTGACAGTCGGCCCTCACCTGCTAACGTGCGGCCGAATGCCGTCGAGTGTTCTCTGTGAAGGCCGAATCGCAGTCGCCCGAGAGGACAACGGAGGACATGTGTCGTTCCTGACCACGCTCATCACCAGCAAGATCACCGCCGGGGCGCTTGCCGCCAGCACCATCGTTGGCGGGACCGCTGCGGCAGCCTATGCCGGCGGTCTCCCCGAGCCGCTTCAGGAGGGCGCCCACAGCCTGATCGGCGCTCCCGCCCCCAGCACGGCACCCCAGCCGGCGATCGCTGCCACCCCCGCGGACACGACGAGCGCGACGGTGTCGCCAAGCCCAACCGACGCGCCCACAGCGGTGCCGACGGCGACGCCCTCGCCCACGGACACGGCCACCCCGACGGCGTCCCCGACCGGCACTGCCCAGCCCACCAGCACGGCGGAGCCGACCGAGACGCCAGAGCCCACCGACCCCGCGACGGAACCGGCCCGCCCGTCCCCGACCGGCCCGGCCGCGTTCGGGCTGTGCAACGCCTACGCCCACGGCGGGCTCGGCGGCGAGGACCTCTCCGGGCAGTGCGAGGGCGTGACCCAGCCGGGCAACTCCGCATCCCACCGCCAGGACGGCAAGGCAGGGTCCGGTTCAACGGCACCAACCCAGGCGGCCCAGCCGCAGCCGGCCCCGACCCAGGCCGCCGAGCACAAGCCATCCGAGCAGCACGGCACGGGCCAGGACTCGTACCGAAACTCGAGCTCCAGCGGCCGCCGCTGAAGCCAGCCCTCAGACAGCGGAACGGGGCCTCTCACTGGGAAGCCCCGTTCCGGGTTTAGCCGCGCCGTCCGTTCAGAGGGGGCGGATCTTCTGGGCCTGCGGGCCCTTCTGGCCCTGCCCGACCTCGTACTCGACCTTCTGGCCCTCGTCAAGGCTCTTGAAGCCGCGCCCGTCGATCTCCGAATAGTGGGCGAAGAGGTCCGCCGACCCGTCATCGGGGGCGATGAAGCCGTACCCCTTCTCCGAGTTGAACCACTTCACGGTGCCTGTAGCCATTGGTGCTGCCTTCCCTGCTGGCGCCGTGGCCGCAGTCTTCACGGCCGGTTCCCACGCCAGTCCTTCCCGGCCAGCCTATGGGTGCGTTGGGCCACGGGCCAAGGCAGGTGCTCATGCCGACTTGGGATGTGGTGAAGGCCTGCCGGCCAGCAGCCCAGGGATCTCCAGGCCTTCCCAGGGCCGCTCCCGGCTGGGCAGCTGGAGGTCGGCGGGGCTGGCGAGAAGATGCCGGACTCTGCCCGAGGCGGTGCGCCAGGCCACCCTTGTCTGCGACTCGTGAAGACTGACCCTCTGGGGTCGCGTGAATTTTGACCCCCTCCGCGACGCTTGGAGGGTGTTGGGAGTGGAGGATTGGGCCGAGATCCGTCGTCTGCATCGCGCGGAGGGCGTGCCTAT
>NZ_SSCL01000018.1 GCF_005876955.1 Sinomonas gamaensis | reverse complement strand
CCTTCCAGCCCATCCCCGGCACCGCCGCCGTGCCCTCCCCGCCCCGCCCGGTCTCCGTCTGGCGCTCCCAGGTCAAGCTCTACGCCCAAACCTGCACCACCAACCCCCACGCCGAAGGCTGCTGAACCCATCACCTACGCTGGCGCACGGACGTGGCCTAAGCGGTTACCTGACGCGCCCTTGGCGGGGAGTCGCCGTCGTCGTCCTCTGCTTGAGGCTCCCGAGACGGTAGGCGCCATGCGCTACCCACTCGAGCGGGCCCCTCCAGCCGTTGGCTCTGAAAAGAAGCCCTATCGCCAACGCGGCAACGATATGAACGGCGAGCAGGCCCTCTCGCTCAAGGCCGGGGGTACCGCCACCCTGGCTCCATGACACCGCCCAGACATGGGCGGTGTAGAGGGTGAGGGTCATGCTCCCCGCGCCCGCGAGCGGCAGGAGAACCCCGGTTCGGCTGAGCGGCCGCATGCGGGCTACGAGGAGGAAGAATCCGAGCGCCATCGCGGAAGTTCCGCTCGTGTGCAGGAGGTCGAGGGTGCTGCCCGAGTGAGGTGCGGCTGTTGCCAGCCACCAGACGGTGCCGGTCTGCTGCACGCCGATCAGATCGGCCCTAAGCATCGCATCCAACGGCCATTGGCTGGCTTGAGGCGTGGCCATGAGCGCGGCGTGGCCTCCCAAGGGGACCATGAGCGCCCACTCGGCGGCCTTCCCCAGGGCGGCTGCTATGGCTCCTCCCAGCAGCAGCCCCAGCTGGACGCTCCAGTTCCGCAGCGGCAGGCGCCCGATCCACAGGCCGACGAAGATGTAGGCCATCCATTGAACGACGGGGTAGTTCCCGGTCACGAAGAGGTCCGTGAGCAGCTTGCCCGGATCGCGGAGGTCCGTCCACGTTGGATTGTGGCCGAGCACCAATGGTTCGGGGCGGTCGATGAACCACGGCCTCACGATGAACGAAGCGACCGGCGCCAGCACGATCCATGCTCCAGCGAGGAGGCCGAGCGAGCGCTGACTGAGTCTGAACACTGGGATCGAGCACCAGAACAGCACGGCGTACTGGACCAGAATGATCGCGATGTTCACGTCGAGCCCGCCAAGGAAGAGGCCGACGACGGCGATCACCAGCGCGCGCAGGGCCAGACCCAGACGGTTGGCCGCAGCTGGAACGCGGCCGAGGGATAGCGAGATTCCCGCCACGACGGCGAAGAGCGCGGCCGCCCGTCCCGAGAAGGCGAGGCCGATCCATGTGGGCTCCATTCGCCCGGCGAGGTCGGGTTCCATGGTCGGCAGGATGTGGGTGGTCATCATGGCGAGCAATGCTGTCCCGCGTGCAAGGTCGACCCCGACGAGTCGCGCTGCGGCCGGGGGAGGAGACGCCATGGGCTCATGCTCTCACGGAGCAGAGACGCCCTTGCTGTTCGAACACATCTTCGAATATTCTCGAAGCCATGGACGCTCCACATGATCCCGAGGCCTGGGGTGTCGAGAACCCACTCGCGGTGGGCGAGCCGACGGCCGGTGAACTCGCGCGCAGGCTGAGCGAGGCGGACGTCGAAGTCCTTCGCCCCGAAGAGCTCGTCCGGTTCTCGCTCGCTGCGGGCCAGCTGGCCGGATGGGCCGAGGCTCTGCGGAGAGCTGCCGAAGCTCGCCTTGTCGCCCTCCTCCACGCCCCCTGAGCGGCCAGCCCGATGGCCTAGGATGGCCGCATGTCCGCTGAGCTCACCGTCGCAGCCGTGCAATACGAGTCGAGCCAAGGCGGAATCGCGGCGAACATCGACGGACATGTCCAGGCTCTGGAAGATGCCGACGGCCACGGCGCGCGAATCGCCGTCTTCCCCGAGCTCTCGCTCATCGGATACGACCTCTCGCAACTCGACGACGAAGCCTGCTGGCTCACCAATCCCTCGAGCCAGCTCGCCGAAGTTCAGGCCGCGTGCGAGGACATGGGGATCATCGCCGCGTTGGGCGCGGCGGTCCGGGAGCCCGATGGGACGCCCCGTCTCGCGTCGGTGCTGATCCGGCCGGGAACCATTCCCCTCATCGCCCCGAAGACGCACGTGCATGGTGCTGAGCAGCACTACTTCGAGCCGGGCTCAGGGCCGACGCTTGTCGAAGTGGACGGCTGGAATATCGCTCTGGCTGTCTGCTTCGACGTGGCGAAACCGTCGCACGCCGCCGAAGCCGCAGCTGGCGGTGCTGATCTCTACGCGGCTTCCGCCGTCTACGTTGTGGGGGAGGAGCGCCGGTTGGACCTGCATTTCGGGGCCCGCGCCATGGACAGCCGCTTCTTCGCGCTTTTGGCGAACGCCGCCGGAAGGACCTCGCTAGGGCAATCGTGCGGTGGGAGCGGTGTGTGGGGTCCCGACGGGCACAGGATGGTCCACGCCAGAGGAACGGGGTCAGAGGTGGTTTCTGCGCTCTTGTTCCGCTCCGTGCTTGACCGTTACCGCCGCTGAATTGCGAGCGCTCCGTTCTCCATCTCGAGCGGCGACAGGGTAACGTTTTGAGCATGGCTGACTCCGACATCCGCACCCAGACTTTCGGCACCCTTCTGACCGCGATGGTCACCCCTTTCGCGAAGGACGGCGAGGTCGACTACGATGCGGCGGGTCAGCTGGCAGCCAAGCTTGTCGACGACGGATGCGATGGGCTCGTGGTCACGGGCACCACGGGTGAGACCTCCACCCTCACGGACGAGGAAAACCTCTCGATGTTCAAGGTGGTCCTCGAGGCCGTGGGCGACCGGGCCAAGGTGATCGCCGGCACGGGGACGAACGACACCCGTCACTCGATCAGCCTGTCGCGGCGAGCGGCGGAGCTCGGTGTCGACGGCCTGCTCATCGTGACTCCCTACTACAACAAGCCGAGCCAGGCTGGAGTTCAGGCGCACTTCGAGAGCATCGCCTCCGCGACGGACCTTCCCGTCATGCTCTACGACATCCCCGGACGTTCGGGGATTCCGATCGCCACAGACACGATCCTCCGGCTGGCCGAGCACCCCAACATCCTCGGCCTCAAGGACGCGAAGGCGGACTTCGCCTCCATCACGCGGGTCCTCGCAAAGACCGACCTGGCCGTCTACTCGGGCGACGACGGGCTGACGCTGCCGTGGATGGCTGCAGGTGCTCTCGGCGTCGTGAGCGTGACCGCCCACGTGGTCACAAAGGAGTTCCGGGCCCTCGTCGACGCGGCGCTCGCCGGCGACTTTACGACCGCCCGCAAGATTCACTTCGATCTCGACCCCGTGATCCGCGGCATCATGACCCGCGTTCAGGGTGCCGTCGCGACGAAGCAGGTTCTCAAGTGGCAGGGAGTCCTGCCCACCTCCACGGTCCGGCTTCCCCTCGTGGAGCCGGGCGACGCGGAGCTAGCCCTTATCCGAGCCGATCTGGCCGAAGCCGGAATGGACTTTGCCTAGATGGACTGTACCTAGAAAGAAGAAGCAATGACCCAACTTGCCCTCCCGGTCCTCACGACGCCGCCGAAGTTGCCGCAGGGCACTCTCCGGATCGTGCCCCTCGGGGGACTGGGCGAGGTCGGCCGCAACATGGCCGTCTTCGAGATCGACGGCAAGCTCCTCATCGTCGACTGCGGCGTCCTCTTCCCGGAAGAGCACCAGCCCGGCGTGGACTTGATCCTCCCGGACTTCTCCTACATTGAGAATCGCATTCAGGATGTGGTGGCCTGTGTGCTCACCCACGGTCACGAGGACCACATAGGGGCCGTTCCGTACCTCCTCCGGCACCGCCGCGACATCCCCCTCGTCGGCTCGCAGCTCACCCTGGCCCTCGTGGAGGCGAAGCTCGCAGAGCACAGGATCACACCCGTCCTCCGGGTGGTCGAAGAAGGCCAAGTCCTCGACTTCGGCCCATTCCAGACCGAGTTCATCGCGGTGAACCACTCCATCCCGGACGCGCTCGCCGTGTTCATCCGGACCGCGGGAGGCAGCGTCCTCCACACGGGTGACTTCAAGATGGACCAGCTCCCGCTCGACGGCCGCATCACGGACCTCCGCCACTTCGCCAGGCTTGGCGAAGAGGGGGTGGACCTCTTCATGGCGGATTCGACGAACGCTGACATCCCGGGGTTCACGACCGCTGAGAAAGAGATCGGCCCGGTCCTCGACCGTCTTTTCGGCCAGGCGCGCAAGCGGATCATCGTGGCGAGCTTCTCCTCGCATGTTCACCGTGTGCAGCAGGTGCTCGACGCCGCCCACCACCACGGTCGCAAGGTGGCCTTCGTTGGCCGCTCGATGGTGCGGAACATGACGATCGCCGCGAAGCTCGGCTACCTTGACGTCCCGCCGGGCATTCTCGTGGACATCAAGCACATCGATGACTATCCGGACCACCAGCTCGTCCTGATGTCGACCGGGTCCCAGGGTGAACCCATGGCCGCGCTGTCGCGGATGGCAAACGGCGACCATCGCGTGCAAGTCGGCACGGGGGACATGGTGATCCTCGCCTCGTCGCTCATCCCGGGCAACGAGAACGCGGTCTTCCGCGTCATCAACGGCCTGCTCAAGCTCGGTGCCAAGGTCGTCCACAAGGGCAACGCCAAGGTCCACGTCTCCGGCCATGCGGCGGCGGGCGAGCTCCTCTACTGCTACAACATCGTCGAGCCGCTCAACGCCATGCCGGTTCACGGCGAGACTCGGCATCTCATCGCCAACGGCAATCTCGCCCTTGAGACGGGGATGGAGCCGGACAGCGTGATCCTTGCCGACAACGGCACGGTCGTGGACCTCGCAGACGGGCGTGCTCGGATCGTGGGCCAGGTCGAGGTCGGCTTTGTCTACGTCGACGGCAGTAGTGTGGGCGCTATCACCGATGCCGACCTCAAGGACCGTCGCATCCTTGGCGATGAGGGCTTCATCTCGGTCATCACCGTGGTGAACCGCTCGACCGGCAAGGTCGTGTCCGGCCCAGAGATCCACGCCCGCGGCGTGGCGGAGGACGACGCCGTCTTCGATGACATCATCCCGAAGGTCAACGAGGCGCTCGAGGAGGCGATCCTCGCGAAGCCAGACCACACGGCGTACCAGCTCCAGCAGGTGGTCCGGCGCGTGATCGGCACGTGGGTGAGCCGCAAGCTGCGGCGTCGGCCCATGATCATCCCGGTGGTGCTCGAAGCCTGAGCAGCAAACCGGAGCTATAGCGCGAGGGGCCGCCGAGCCGTGGACGGTCGAGGTCCACGGATTCGTCGGCCCCTCGCGCTACCGTAGGGGGCATGGCGACCCGTACTTCCTCCGCGCCACGCACCACTCGATCCAGCCAGGGCAAGGCCTCAGGCTCCGGGTCCAAGCGTCCATCCGGCAGATCCTCGTCCGTCACCAGCAGGGATACCGGGCAGCCCTGGCCCGCGCGAGTCGTCGGCGGGGCTTGGCAGGGGATCGCCCATGCCGTCGGCGCGGGCGTGAGGCGCGTCGGCACCGACGTGAGCGACATTGATCCCGCGGCACGGCGCGACGGCGCCGGCTTGTTCAACCTTGCTCTCGCCGTGTTCATAGCGACCTTCGCCTGGTGGGGTTGGCACGGGTGGTTTCCGGATGTTGTCTACGCAGTGGTCAACGGGACCTTCGGGTGGATTTCCCTCGTGCTTCCGCTCATGCTCGGGGTCTGCGCCTTCAGGCTCTTCCGCCATCCCGAGGACCAGCGAGGCAACAACCGGGTGGGCATCGGCTTCCTCGTCATGGCCTTCTCCGGAACGGGACTTGCGCACGTGCTCGGCGGACTGCCATCCGTGGCCGACGGCTTCGACAGCCTTCGGCGCGCCGGCGGGATGGTGGGATTCCTCGCCTCATCACTGTTGGCCTCGATCAATCCCGCCGTCCCAGTCGTGGTCTATTCGTTCCTGCTGTTCGTCTCGGTCCTCATCGTGACGGCCACTCCGTTCACCGCCATTCCCCGGCGGCTGCGGGAGGGCTGGGAGCAGCTCATGGGCGTCGATCCGGCGAACGACGACGGGGACGGCCACGATCGCAGCTACCTGTACGACTCAGAGCGGCGGGCCGAGGCGACCGCAAAGAAGCCCAAGAAGAAGCGCCGCCTGTTCGGCCGCGACGACGCCACCGAAGAGTTCGATGCGGCGGAGGGCTTCGCTGGCGATGAGCCGTACGAGAGGGCCGTCGTGGGGGATCCGGACCCGACCGAGGCTCTTTCTGATGGTGCCGCCTCCGGGCGGGGACGGTCCCAGGCCGAAGCCGCGATCGAGAAGATCCGTGCGGCGAGGGGAAGCGCAAAAGCAGCCGAGAAGGCGCCGGAGGGTGCAACCGAGGCGATTCCCGCCGTCGTCCCTCAAGCGGTCCCGACTGTCCCGTCCGCACCGCGCCCGCCAGCAGCGCCGCCGTCGCCCATCCCGCAGCGGACCGAGCAGCTCCAGCTGGCAGGCGACGTCACCTACACGCTCCCCTCGTCGGAACTCCTCGTCCAGGGGACGGTGCCGAAGGAGCGCACGGAAGCGAACGACGCCATCGTCGCGGCGCTGACCAACACGCTCCAGCAGTTCAACGTGGATGCAGAGGTGACCGGTTTCAGCCGCGGGCCGACTGTCACACGCTACGAGATCGAGCTGGCCTCAGGGACGAAGGTCGAGAAGGTCACGGCGCTCAGCAAGAACATCGCCTACGCCGTCGCGAGCTCGGACGTGCGCATCCTGAGCCCCATCCCCGGCAAGAGTGCGATCGGCATCGAAATCCCCAATACGGACCGCGAGACGGTGTCGTTGGGCGACGTCCTGCGCAGCCAGAACGCGCGGCGCACGGATCATCCGATGGTCATGGGAGTGGGCAAGGACGTCGAGGGCGGCTTCGTCGTCGCGAACCTCGCCAAGATGCCGCACATGCTCGTGGCCGGCGCGACCGGCGCGGGCAAGTCCTCGTTCGTGAACTCGATGATCACGTCGATCCTCATGCGCGCCACCCCTGACGAGGTCCGCATGGTCATGGTGGACCCCAAGCGCGTGGAGCTCACCGCCTACGAGGGCGTCCCACACCTCATCACGCCCATCATCACCAACCCGAAGAAGGCTGCCGAGGCCCTCCAATGGGTGGTACGCGAGATGGACGCCCGCTATGACGATCTCGCCAACTACGGCTTCAAGCACATCGACGACTTCAACAAGGCTGTGCGCGCGGGCAAGGTGGTCCCGCCCCCGGGCTCCGAGCGGAAGGTCAAGGCATACCCGTACCTCCTCGTGATCGTCGACGAGCTCGCCGATCTCATGATGGTGGCCCCGCGTGACGTCGAGGACTCGATCGTTCGCATCACCCAGCTCGCCCGCGCCGCTGGAATCCACCTCGTGCTCGCCACGCAGCGCCCCTCAGTCGACGTCGTCACAGGCCTTATCAAGGCGAACGTGCCCTCTCGCATGGCCTTCGCGACGTCGTCCGTCACAGACTCCCGAGTCGTGCTTGACCAGCCCGGTGCGGAGAAGCTCATCGGCCAGGGTGACGCACTCTTCCTGCCCATGGGCGCCTCGAAGCCCATGCGCGTCCAGGGCGCGTGGGTCTCCGAATCCGAGATCCACCAGGTCGTCGAGCACGTCAAGGGCCAACTGCAGGTGACCTACCGCGAGGACGTCGCAGCGGAGCCGGAGAAGAAGCAGATCGACGAGGAGATCGGCGACGATCTCGAGGTGCTGCTCCAGGCCACCGAGCTCGTGGTGACCACGCAGTTCGGCTCGACGTCCATGCTCCAGCGCAAGCTGAGAGTCGGCTTCGCGAAGGCTGGCCGTCTCATGGACCTTCTCGAGAGCCGTGGCGTGGTCGGACCCTCGGAGGGCTCGAAGGCGCGCGACGTCCTGGTCAAGCCCGACGACCTGCCCGCCGTGCTGGCCGCGCTTCGCGGCGAGGACTCGCCGCCGTCCTCGCCCGCAAGCCATACCGAGCAGGCTCTGGCAGAGAACGCGAACGCCAACCACAGGCTGGGCGACCATGCCCTCGACTCGCCGTATGCGGAGGACGTGGTCGCCGCTGATCTGGATGCGCGCACCCAGGCCGTCGACTACTACGACGAGGACGACGACGGCGGCAGCGAGGACGCCTGGCAGCTCACCGGCCGCTAGGCTTGGTTGGTGACCACCGCACAGCCGCCGGAGCAGACGGGCCCTCGGGCCTCCCAGCTTTGGAACCTGCCGAACGTCCTCACGATGTTCCGGATCGTCCTCGTTCCGGTCTTCGTCTGGCTGATGGTGGCGGACGGCTCGCATCAGGGACCTTTGCGGTGGTTCGCGGTGCTGGCGTTCGCCGTTGCGATGTACACCGACCAGCTCGACGGCCAGATCGCCCGGCGACGCAACCTCGTCACCAACTTCGGGAAGATCGCCGACCCGATCGCAGACAAGCTCCTCACTGGGGCCGGGCTCCTGCTTCTCTCGGCCCTCGGCGAGCTCCCGTGGTGGATCACGATTGTGATCCTCGCGCGGGAATGGGGCATCACGGCACTTCGGTTCGTCGTCATCCGCTATGGGGTGATGCCCGCCTCGCCAGGAGGCAAGCTCAAGACTGTCCTGCAGACCATAGCTCTAGGGCTCTACCTGCTGCCGCTGAGGGACATCGCGCCGGCGGTTCCTGCGGTCGCGTTGGTGGTGATGCTGGCCGCGGTCGCGGTGACCGTGGCAACGGGCGCCGACTACGTGGTCAAGGCCGTCAGGCTCCGGGCTGCGGCGGTACGGGGGGAGTGACGCGGTGGAGCGTGCGGTGACCGCGGAGCAGGTTGTAGCGGCCTTCTTGGGCAGGGGTGCCACGGCGGCGACGGCGGAGTCGCTGACTGCTGGCCTCGTCGCCGCTGCCCTCGCGGACGTTCCGGGTGCCTCTGGGATGCTGCGCGGCGGAGTGGTCAGCTACGCGAGTGAGGTCAAAGCCGGGATCCTCGGGGTTTCCGAGCAGCTTCTGGCCGAGGCCGGTTCAGTCGATCCTCGCGTCGCGGCCCAGATGGCCGAAGGAGCGCGCCGAGTCTGCGGTGCAGATTATGGTGTGGCGACGACCGGGGTGGCGGGCCCGGACCCCCACGACGGCAAGCCAGTGGGAACGGTCTACGTTGCCGTCGCGGGACCGGACAGAACTGAAACCGAAGAGTTCAGGTTTGAGGGAAACCGCGCCGAAATTCGCGCCGCCGCTCGGGACGCGGCCCTTCGGGCACTCCTCGGCGAGCTCGTTATCTGAGAGCCGTCTGTGATTTTGGGTAGGCCGCAGAGCCACTGGGGAACAAAGGACCAAAGCTGATAGTTGATTCTAGTGTCGCCACCACAACGGCGGCATCTAGGATGGGTGACACGGAAGCCCGGCGAGCCGGGCACCCCTACAAGGAGCGCACTGATACACATGGTCAAGCAGCCCGTAACCGTCAATGGCGTAGTCCGCTGGCGCAATGTGGGCTTGGCTGAAATCGCCCCTGAAGAGAAGAAGGAGCGCAAGATGGTAGTTCTGCGTCATGAGATTGGAGACGTCCTGCGTGACGTCCGCCAACGTCAGGGCCGCACGCTCCGTGAAGTTTCCCACAACGCCCGCGTTTCGCTCGGTTACCTGAGCGAGGTCGAGCGGGGTCAGAAGGAAGCGTCCTCTGAGCTTCTCTCATCGATTTGCGCGGCTCTCGACGTGCCGCTCTCAGCCATGCTTCGCGAAGTCAGCGATCGGGTCGCCGTTGCCGAGGGCATCGCCGTTCCGGACACCGTGCCGCAGGAATTCTCGCAGCGGTACG
The DNA here is from genome assembly GCF_005876955.1 of Sinomonas gamaensis. Taxonomy (GTDB): domain Bacteria; phylum Actinomycetota; class Actinomycetes; order Actinomycetales; family Micrococcaceae; genus Sinomonas; species Sinomonas gamaensis. Next base: position 53,960 of record NZ_SSCL01000018.1, on the reverse strand, counting down.
GTCGTGACCTCACCGAGGAGCTGGGGATTGAGCTCAGCGGATCGCGCTGAGATCCGAGGCTGGCGACGGGTCGACGTAACAGCTAGTCGCCGTCGGACATAGATTCTTGAGCCGGAGGGGCAGGACGCGAGTCCTGCCCTTCCGGCTTTTCGTGCTTGCGTTGGCCGGCCGCGGCCAGGGCCTCGTTCACCCGGGAGAAGTAGCCCGCCAGCTGCGAGAGGTCGGTGAGGTCCCACGAGCCCAGCGCCTCGCGGAAGAAGGAAAGACGCCGGCTGCGCAGCTCCTGAACCTCGGCGACGCCGGCCGGGCTGAGCGCGACACGCTGCGCTCGGCGGTCGTCTGGGTCGTCGGCCTTGGTGACGAGTCCGAGCTGCTCGAGCAGGGCCACCTGACGGCTGACGGAGGGCTTGCCGATTCCGATCAGGGCCGCGATCTCGGTAACACGCATGGGCCCTTCGCGCTGCAGCAGCATGAGAAGGCCGTAGGCCCCGGGCTCGACTTCGGGGTGCAGCGACCGGGAGATGGCGTGGGAGACGGCCCGGGCCCGGCGCCAGAAGAGGCTCAGCTGTTGTTCGATCGTCTCGAAGGCCGCGTCGAACTCCTGCGGATTCTCGCTCGGGGTGGGCATGAGGCAATCATAGGTGGGTGAAAGAATGTACTGATGCGGCACAGTGACTTCTGGCGGCTCATGGAGGATGAGTTCGGAGAGGGCTACGCACGCGTGCTCGCCTCAAGCCTCGTGCTCACTGCGGTGGGCGGCCGCACCGCCGTCGAAGCGCTGAAGGCGGGGCAGAACCCCCGCACCGTCTGGCTGGCAGTGTGCGAGATGCAGGACGTCCCGCCCGAACGGCGGCTCGGCAAGGACAGGCCACTCAAAGATTGATGACACGCCGCTCGGCTCTTCGAAGATGTGTTCGGTGAGCGGTAGTCTCTTCATCAGGCAAAGATTCACGGTTCCGGGCCGAGTTGTCCACATACGCATGCGGGGAACGCTGTGTTGTCGGTGGGCGTCGGTAGCGTAGCGAGTGGATTGAACGGCAACCGACCGGAGGTGGACCATGGCGGCAGCGCCAGATCGTGCAAAGGCACTCGAAGCGGCCCTCGCGCAGATCGACAAGCAGTTCGGCAAGGGATCGATCATGCGTCTCGGGGACGATACCCGGGCGCCGATAGAGGTCATCCCGACCGGCTCGATCGCTCTCGATGTGGCGCTCGGGATTGGCGGGCTCCCGCGTGGGCGTGTCGTCGAGATCTACGGCCCTGAATCATCGGGTAAGACCACGGTGGCCCTCCATGCCGTCGCGAACGCCCAGCGGAACGGCGGCATCGCGGCCTTCATCGACGCGGAGCACGCTCTGGATCCGGAGTACGCGGCGAAGCTCGGCGTGGACACGGATGCGCTGCTTGTGTCCCAGCCGGACACGGGTGAACAGGCGCTCGAGATCATGGACATGCTGGTGGGCTCGGGTTCGCTCGACATCATCGTGATCGACTCGGTTGCAGCTCTGGTTCCCCGTGCCGAAATCGAAGGCGAGATGGGCGATAGCCACGTGGGCCTCCAGGCACGCCTCATGAGCCAGGCGCTCCGGAAGGTCACGGGTCGCCTCAACCAGACCAAGACGACGGCCATCTTCATCAACCAGCTGCGTGAGAAGATCGGCGTCTTCTTCGGCTCTCCCGAGACGACTACTGGTGGAAAGGCCCTCAAGTTCTACGCTTCGGTGCGCATTGACGTCCGGCGCGTCCAAACCCTCAAAGAGGGGGCGGACTCCGTCGGTAACCGCACGAAGGCGAAGATCGTCAAGAACAAGATGGCCCCGCCCTTCAAGCAGGCTGAATTCGACATCATCTACGGTCAGGGCATCTCGCGAGAAGGCGGGATCATCGACATGGGCGTGGAGCACGGCATCATCAAGAAGTCGGGTTCGTGGTTCACGTATGACGGCGATCAGCTCGGCCAGGGAATGGAGAACTCGCGGCGATTCCTGCGCGACAACCCCGAGCTTGCCGAAGAGCTCGAGCGGCTCATCAAGGAGAAGCTCGGCGTGGGCACGAAGCCGGCTGAGGAAGAGCAGCCGCGGCTCAAGGCCGTCGACGGCGAGTAGTCGGTGGGTCGTTCCCCGGAACCGGAGGAGGACCGCGAAGCCGATCCGGAAACAGTCGCGCGGGCGATCCTTCTCCGACAACTCACGCTCGGTCCCAAGAGCAGGCACCAGTTGGCGGAGAAGCTCCGCGGGAGGAACGTGCCGGAGGAGATCGCCCAAGCGGTGCTGACGCGCTTCGAGGAGGTAGGGCTGATCAACGATGCCGAGTTCGCCGGCATGTGGGTCCGCACGAGGTCCTCGGGCAGGTCGCTCTCCAAAGCGGCGCTTCGCCGGGAACTAGCCCAGAAGGGCATCGATGGGCCCGCGGCGGAAAGTGCGTTGTCGGAGCTGAGCGACGACGATGAGCTGGACGCCGCGCGCCGGCTCGTGGCGCGGAAGCGCCGTCCGGTGGATGCAGCTGACCCCGCCGCACGCGACAAGGAGCTGCGACGGCTGGTCGGCATGCTCGCCAGAAAGGGCCACCCTCCGGGACGGGCCTTCAGGCTCGCAGCGGAGGCGCTGCAAGACTGACAGTCCGCTGGGAACTCCCCGTGAATCCAGCGCGCCCCGTGGACGCCGATTGTCCCGGGCCTCAATACTCGTCAGCAGTATGGGACGCGAAGGCAATCGACTGGGCCGAGCCGTTTCGGCGGCTCTCGCCAGCGCCATTCTGGTGCTGGCGTGTTCGGCTGTGCCCTCGGCAGTCGCGGATGATGACGCGCCGCCGTCCGGATTTCCGACGTGGGCCGATGTCCAGGCAGCGAAGGCCAATGCTGACGCCGCCCAGGCAGAGGTGACGAAGATCAACGGTCTGTTGACGTCGGTTCAGGCCACTGCAGCCGATGCCTCCGCGAAGGCTGTCGAGGCTGGCGCCACGTATGCGCGCGCGGATCAGGCGGTGAAAGACCAGCAGAAGGTCGTGGACGCCCTGCAGGCCGCGAAGGACCAGCGGCTGAAAGAACGGGACACGGCGCAGCAGGCGGCGGGGCGCATCGCCGCCGCAGCGTATGCGGGTGGCTCGTCGTCAGGTGCTCTTGATGCGTTTTCAATCCTGGGGCAGTCGGACGGCCTTGACCGTCTTGGCACTCTGCAGATCCTCGGGAACGAAGCGGCCGACGCGGTGGCCCGTTACAAGAGCGCTGCCAATAACGCGGCGGCGGCCGAAGGCCAGTCGCGCGCGGCCGAGGATGCCCTCGCCCAGCTGTCTGCCGCGGCGAAGAAGGATCTCGACGCGGCACAGGCGGCGCAACAGCATGCTCAGGACGTCGTGGCCCAAACGCAGCAGCAGCAAAGCACCCTTGTGGCCCAGCTTGCGGACCTGCAGGGCACGGCGGCAGAGGTGGTGCAGAAGTACAACGAGGGCCAGCAAGCGCTGGCCGCCTACCAGGCGGCGCAGGAGGCCAAGCGGAAAGCCGCGGAGGAGGCCGCCGCGGCTGCGCAGCTGGCCGCCCAACGGGCCGCCCAGCAAGCCGCACAGCAGCTTGCTGGGCCCGCTGCGCCCGTCGATATTGGCGTCACCGTCGTCAGCCCCCATGTGGGCTCGGTGGTCAACGATCCCGGTGGCGCTCAAGCGTACGCTTCGTCCCAGATCGGCGGCTACGGCTGGGGCGGAAGCCAGTTCCAGTGTCTCCTTCAGCTGTGGACGAGGGAATCGAGCTGGATGACGGATGCCACGAATCCGACGAGTGGTGCCTACGGGATTGCCCAAGCCCTGCCCGCGTCCAAGTACAACGCGGCCGGAGCGGATTGGCTCACGAATTACCGGACTCAGATCAACTGGGGTCTCGGCTATATCCAGGATCGCTATGGCAGCCCCTGCAACGCGTGGGCCCACGAGGTCTCCATTGGCTGGTATTAGGCACGACCGGCCCCTAGCCGGCCACGGTGCCGGTAATCTTGATGGGTGAGTTCCACGATCGACGAGAGCAGCCCCCGCAGCTATGAGGTGCGCACCTTCGGCTGCCAGATGAACGTTCATGACTCAGAGCGAATGTCCGGCCTCCTCGAGGCAGCGGGGTATGTCCGTGCGGAGGAAGGCTCTGAGCCGGACGTCGTCGTCTTCAACACGTGCGCCGTACGCGAGAACGCGGACAACCGGCTCTACGGCAACCTCGGGCAGCTCCGGCCGGTCAAGGACCGGCATCCCGGGATGCAGATCGCAGTCGGCGGCTGCCTCGCGCAGAAGGACCGCGAGACGATCCTCGAGAAGGCGCCCTGGGTCGACGCAGTCTTCGGAACCCACAACGTCGGCGCGCTTCCGGCCCTGCTGGAGCGGTCCCGCCACAATCACGAGGCTCAGCTCGAGATCCTCGAGTCGCTCGAAGTCTTCCCTTCGACTCTGCCCACCAAGCGTGACTCGGTGTACAGCGGCTGGGTGTCCATCTCAGTGGGCTGCAACAACACGTGCACCTTCTGCATCGTGCCGAGCCTTCGCGGGAAGGAGCGTGACCGGCGTCCGGGCGACGTCCTGGCCGAGGTTCAGGCTCTCGTGGACGACGGCGCGATCGAGGTGACATTGCTGGGCCAGAACGTGAACTCCTACGGGGTGGAGTTCGGCGATCGGCTGGCGTTCGGCAAGCTCCTGCGGGCGTGCGGAGAGATCGAGGGACTCGAACGTGTCCGCTTCACGAGCCCTCACCCGGCCGCCTTCACCGACGACGTCATCGACGCGATGGCCGAGACGCCCAACGTGATGCCGCAGCTCCACATGCCGCTGCAGTCCGGGTCCGACAGGCTCCTCCGCGCCATGCGCCGCTCCTACCGCTCCACCAAATTCCTCGGGATCCTGGACCGCGTCCGGGAGCGGATTCCCGGGGCTGCCATCACCACGGACATCATCGTCGGGTTCCCCGGCGAAACCGAAGAGGACTTTCAGGCGACGCTCGACGTCGTGGAGCGCTCGCGCTTCTCGAGCGCCTTCACCTTCCAGTACTCCAAGCGGCCCGGCACTCCGGCGGCGGACCTGCCGGACCAGCTCCCCAAGGCAGTGGTGCAGGAGCGCTACGAGCGGCTGATCGAGCTGCAGGAGAGGATCTCCGGCGAGGAGAACGCACGGCAGGTCGGTCGTGAGGTCGAGCTTATGGTGACGGCGCAGAGCGGGCGCAAGTCAGGGGAGACGCACCGCCTTTCAGGGCGGGCGAAGGACCACCGCCTGGTGCATTTCAGCGTCCCGGACGGCGCTGAGGAGCCGCGCCCCGGCGACCTCGTGACCCTCACGGTGACCGACGCGGCACCCCACCACCTGATCGCGGACCCGCGCTTTGAGCAGTATTCGGTGCGGCGCTCTCGCGCCGGAGATGCGTGGGACCGAGCCCAGGCGGAGTCCTGCGGGGTACCTGCGCCGGGTGCCTCTGCGAGCGGCGTTGGCGGGGCGCGCGCGGTGAGCCTCGGGATGCCCGCGCTTCCCGTGCGCGCAGGCTAGCCGGTGTTGACCGACGGGCGCTCACGGCCGGTGATCGCCGTCGTCGGCCCCACAGGCACCGGAAAATCGGATCTGGCCGTCGAGCTCGCGCTCACGCTCGACGGAGAAGTGGTCAACACCGACGCCATGCAGTTCTATCGGGGCATGGACATCGGGACTGCGAAGCTCTCACTCGACGAACGCAAAGGCGTCCCGCACCACCTGCTGGACATCCTCGACGTGCGGGAAGAGGCAAGCGTCTCCGCATTCCAAGCCGCAGCCCGCGCGGCAATTGAGGACATCCATTCGCGAGGCAAGCACGCCATCTTGGCCGGCGGATCCGGGCTGTACGTGCGGGCCGTCCTGGATGTCCTCGAGTTCCCGGGCACCGACCCGGCCGTCAGAGCACGGCTCGAGTCCGAGGCGGAAAGCGATGGCGTTGGTGCGCTGGCGCGGCGGCTCGCGGAGTGGGATCCGGTCTCGGCTGAACGGCTCAAGGATGCGCGGCGGATCATCCGCGCGCTCGAGGTCTACGAGGTGACCGGCAAGCCGTTCAGCGCCTACATGCCGCGCCGCGAGTACGTGCAGCCGACGGTCCAGATAGGGTTGGACATGGACCGGTCAGCGCTCCATGGGCGCTTGGCGGCGCGCGTGCACCGCATGGTGGACGCCGGGCTGCTCGACGAGGTCGCTCGGCTTGAGGGCCGGGGGCTGCGGGAGGGCAAGACGGCCTCACGGGCCCTCGGCTATGCCCAGTTCCTCCGGGTGCTCGATGGCGACGCGGAGGTGGAGCAGGCGTGCGAGCAGACCATCGTCGCCACCCGACAGTTTGCGCGCCGCCAGGTGACCTGGTTCAAGGCCGATCCGCGGGTGCAGTGGTTCGACGCGCTGGCGCCCAACGTGACCGAGGCCGCCCTGGATCTCCTCGGCCGCTCGGTATCCTAGAGGCATGACCGCCGCCCCGGATTCCCTCGCCGCGCCTGCCCACAACCCCCTCGCCTCGCTCACCGGGCTCGCGTTCGCGAAGGGACACGGGACCGGCAACGACTTCGTCCTGGTCGCCGATCCGGAGGGGGCGCGGGACATCGCGCCCCAGGAAGTCGCAGCCCTCTGCGACCGGCACCTCGGCATCGGCGCCGACGGGCTCATCCGCGCGATCCGGTCGGAGCATCTCGCAGAAGGGCGCGAACTCCTGGCAGAGGACGCGGGCGCAATCTGGTTCATGGACTACCGCAACGCGGACGGCTCGGTATCGGAGATGTGCGGCAACGGGGTGCGGGTGTTCGTCGCGTTCCTCCTCGAGCAGGGACTCGCCTCGCTTGACCCCGGTGAGGTACTGCCTGTGGGAACCCGCGCGGGGATCAAGCGCGTGGAGCGCCGCGAGGGCGGCTTTGCCGTGGACATGGGGCCGTGGGAGTTCATCCATCCCGCTCAGGCCGAGGCCGAGGCGGGCGACTCCCTGGTCACGGCTGACGGGCTCGACGTCTCACGCCCCGCGCTGAGTGTGAGCATGGGCAACCCCCACACTGTGGTCGCGCTCGCCGAAGGAGCGGAGCTGGAGCGGCTCCGCCTGTTCTCCGCACCGGTCGTCGAGCCGGTTCCGCCGCACGGAACGAACGTCGAGTTCGTGGTGCCGGCCGAACCGCTCGTTCGCGAGGGCGTGGGGAGCATTGCGATGCGCGTCCACGAACGCGGCGTGGGCGAGACCCAGTCATGCGGTACCGGGGCCTGCGCTGCCGCTGTGGCCATTCGTCACTGGGCCGGGGCCGGGGCGCCCAACCGCTGGGACATCCGGGTTCCCGGAGGGACCGTCCAGGTCGCCTTCGTCACGGGGATCGAGGGCGCGGAGCACGTGGAGCTGAGCGGCCCGGCAGTGATCGTCGCCCACGGCGCCATCGGCTAGTCACCCTATTCCTCTTGGGTGGGTTCCTCTCTGGTCACCCGAAGAATCCTGAAGCCTTTCGACGTTGCCTCGCGGCCGACGTCGTACGCGTCTCCTAGCTCGTCGGCCAACCAGCGCTGAAGTGAGTCCGCCCCGAGGTTCTTCTGCACCACGAGCCAAGCCTCCCCGCCGACCGCGAGGCGCGGAAGCCAGCGCAAGAGGAGCCCGTGGAGAGCCTCCTTGCCGATCCGGATGGGCGGGTTCGACCAGATGGTGGCGAATCTCACGTCCGCCGGGACGTCGTCGGGCAGCGCAGTGAGGACATTGTCGAGTCCAAGGCGTCGCGCATTGGACTCGGTCAACGAGAGGCTCCGCTTGTTCACGTCCACCGCGTGCACGATCGCGCTCGGGGAGCGCAGCGCCATCGTGAGGGCGATCGGACCCCACCCGCAGCCGATGTCGAGCAGATGGCCTTCGGGCGCGGGGTCGGGAACGTGTGCGAGGAGCACCGCCGTGCCCTTGTCCACTCCGTCGGGGCTGAAGATCCCGGGCGAGGTCTCGAGGATGCGCTCTTCGCCTTCGAGCACGACGGCGAGCGGTCGCCGAACGTCGGGCACGTTGGGCTGGGCGTTGAAATAGTGGGCGGACTCCATGATCAAGTAGAATAGATCCATGCGCCTGTTCAAGTAGCCGATCATCTCTCTGCCGGCCCCTGCCCGCCGTCGACCTCTATCCGGCCGGGCTCAACAGGAAAGCATTCTTTTGAGACGCCATCTGCGAGATCTCTCTTCTGTCACCCCTCAGAACTATTCTGGAAACGAGTCCCTCACGAAGGAGAACATGACCAACCAGCAATCCGCGCCCGAACCCCAGCCGCAGGACCTGAGCGCACAGGACATTCAGGCGGTCATCGACCGCATCCTCGCGAAAGAGGAAGCCGCAGCGGCAAAGGGTGCGGGGAAGCGGGCCGCGGACGACGGCGACTCCGCCCCGTCCGCAGGGCGCACGGGAATGACGAGCGGCAAGGCGCTCGCCCTCTCGGACGTCGACAACGAGCACGGCGACTACGACGGCGAGCAGCGCGACCTCGAGGAACGACGCGCCCTGCGGCGCGTGGCCGGCCTCTCGACCGAACTCGAGGACGTCACCGAAGTCGAGTACCGGCAGCTGCGGCTCGAGCGCGTGGTTCTCGCGGGCCTGTGGAGCGAAGGAACGCTCGAGGACGCCGAGAACTCGCTTCAGGAGCTCGCGGCACTCGCCGAGACGGCCGGATCGGAAGTCCTGGACGGTGTGGTGCAGCGGCGCCTCAAACCGGATGCCGGGACCTTCCTCGGCTCCGGGAAGGCGCAGGAGCTCAAGGACATCGTCTACGCCACGGGCGCCGACACGGTGATCGTCGACTCCGAGCTGTCGCCCTCCCAGCGGCGTGGTCTCGAGGACATCGTCAAGGTCAAGGTGATCGACCGGACGGCGCTGATCCTCGACATCTTCGCCCAGCACGCCAAGAGCCGCGAGGGCAAGGCGCAGGTCGAGCTGGCACAGCTCGAGTACCTCCTCCCGCGCCTGCGCGGTTGGGGCGAGTCGATGTCTCGACAGGCCGGTGGCCGCGTCGGCGCCGCCGGCGGCGGGATCGGATCCCGTGGCCCAGGCGAGACCAAGATCGAACTCGATCGCCGCCGGATCCGCACCCGCATGTCGAAGCTTCGGCGGGAGATCGCCGGGATGAAGCCGGCGCGGGAGACGAAGCGGGCGAATCGAAAGCGGACCGAGATCCCCTCGGTGGCGATCGCCGGCTACACGAACGCAGGAAAGTCGTCCCTCCTGAACCGCCTGACTGATGCCGGGGTGCTCGTCGAGAATGCCCTTTTCGCAACCCTCGATCCGACGGTCCGCCGGGCCGAGACGCCCGATGGGCTGCCCTACACCATCTCCGACACGGTCGGCTTCGTCCGGTCCCTGCCGACGCAGCTCGTCGAGGCGTTCCGCTCGACCCTCGAGGAGGTGGCCGACGCCGATCTGATCCTGCACGTGGTGGACGCCTCCCACCCCGACCCCGAGGGCCAGATCGCGGCGGTGAGGCAGGTCCTCACCGAGGTCGACGCGCGCAAGATCCCCGAGATCATCGTGCTCAACAAGGCTGACGCCGCGGACCCGTTCGTGCTCGAGCGGCTCCGCCAGCACGAGCCTCGTCACGTCGTGGTCTCTGCGAGGACTGGACAGGGCATCGACGATCTCAAGCAGGCGATCAGCGCCGCGATCCCGCGGCCGAACGTCGCGCTCACTGTGCTCCTCCCGTACAACAGGGGCGACCTGCTGAGCCGGCTGCACGACAGCAGTGCTGAGATCCACTCGCTCGAACACACCGCCGACGGGACACTGGCGCGCGTGGTGGTCCGCCCCGAGTTCGTTGCGGAATTGGAGCCGTTCGCGATCCATGACTGATGCGGGGGAGACGGCGGTCCGGCTGCTGGACGTCGCGGTGGCCGCGATGGGCGGTCAGCAGCGGGACGGGCAGCACGAGATGGCCAAGCAGGTGGCCAAGGCCATCGACGAGGGCAAGCACCTGCTCGTGCAGGCCGGCACCGGCACCGGCAAGTCGCTCGCATACCTCATTCCCCTGATCGCGCATGCCCAGGAGAGCGGGAGGCCAGCGGTCGTCGCCACGGCAACGCTTGCGCTGCAGGCCCAGGTCGTCGGCCGTGACCTTCCGCGCCTCCTGGGCGCCATCGAGGGCGAACTCGACCACCCCGTCGACGTCGCGCTCGTCAAGGGACGGTCGAATTACCTGTGCAAGCACAAGCTCTCGGGCGGGTTCCCGTCCGAGGACGGCGGCGAGGGCACGCTGTTCGCGGTCGGCGAGGATCTGGCCGTCGCCCATCCCGCCGGCGGCGGGCCGACCACTCAGCTAGGGCGCGAGGTCAAGCGCCTGCGCGAGTGGGCTGAGGAGACAGAGACCGGAGATCGGGACGACCTTGTGCCGGGCGTGAGCGACAGGGCATGGCGCCAGGTGTCGGTGACGGCCCTTGAATGCCTCGGCGCCCAGCGGTGTCCTCTTGCCGCCGAATGCTTCAGCGAACTTGCGCGGCAGCGGGGCGCGGAGGCCGACATCGTGGTGACGAATCACGCGATGCTGGCGATCAACGCCTTCGAGGGCCTCAACGTGCTCCCCGAGTACGACGTGGTGGTGGTCGACGAGGCGCACGAGCTCCAGGACAGGGTCACAGGCGCGGTGAGCGCGCAGCTCTCGGCGGCGATGGCGGCCGCGGCCGCCTCGAGCGCACGGAAGCACCGTGGAATCACAGCGGAAGCCCTGCAGTCCGCCGCGGCGCAGCTGGACCTAGCGCTTGCGGGTATCCCCAACGGACTGCTCGCCCGGGGGCTTCCGGAGGAGCTTGCGCAGGCCGTGGAGCTTGTCCGCGACGCTTCCCGTGTGGCCCTCTCCGATTCGAAGCCGGGCGAGGGACAGTCTGCGGATGGCGGGAGGCAGGTGGCACGGTCTCGGCTCCTCGCGATCCTCGAGTGCTGTGAGCGGATGCTGGACGCCGAGGCCAACGGCGAGGTCGTCTGGGTCTCCAGGGCTGGCACGTTCGATCCCGCCACTGGGTATTCGTCGCCTGCCGACGACGCGCCGGCAACCCTGAGCATCGCGCCCCTCAACGTCGGCGCGCGGCTCCGCGACGGTCTCTTTGCCGGGCACACAGTAGTGCTGACCTCGGCCACGCTCGCGATCGGCGCGGCCTTCGAACCGGCCGCGGGCGGGCTCGGCCTCCTGGGCGCCGGGGCCCCGAGCTGGACCGGCGTCGACGTCGGGTCCCCCTTCGATTACCCCAAGCAGGGGATGCTGTACGTGGCAAAGCACCTTCCCAAGCCCGGCAGAGGCCTGTCGCACGAGGCGGTCGACGAGCTCGAGGCTCTCATCCGAGCGTCCTCCGGGGGCGCGCTGTGCCTCTTCTCTTCACGGCGGGCGGCCGAGGAGGCGGCGGATGAGCTGCGCGGGAGGCTCGACGTGCAGATCCTCTGCCAGGGGGAGTCGTCCATGAGCGCGCTGGTGCGCCAATTCTCGGACGAGCCGGATACCTGCCTCTTCGGGACGATGTCGCTCTGGCAGGGGGTCGATGTGCCGGGCCATGCGTGCCGGCTCGTGGTGATCGATCGCATTCCATTCCCCCGTCCCGACGACCCGCTGACGACTGCGCGCTCCCGCGCGGTGGCGCAGGCCGGAGGGAACGGCTTCATGAGCGTTTCCGCGTCACACGCCGCGGTCCGGCTGGCCCAAGGCGCCGGGCGGCTGATCCGCTCGACGGAGGACCGCGGAGTGGTCGCCGTGCTCGACTCGCGGCTCGCGACCGAACGCTACGGCGCCTTCCTGCGCTCCGCCCTGCCGCCTCTGTGGGGCACGACCGATCGGGGTGTCGTGCTCCAGGCACTCGAACGCCTCGCAGCGACGGGACGAGCGAGGGCGTAGGCCGACCTCAGACGGAACGCAGCACGGAGACCACGCGACCCATGATCGTGGCGTGGTCCCCGAGGATCGGCTCGTAGCGCGTGTTCTGCGGCAGGAGCCATGTGTGGCCATCCCGCTGGCGGAAGGTCTTGACTGTGGCCTCGTCATCGAGGAGCGCCGCCACGATGTCGCCGTTCCCAGCGTCGTTCTGGCGCCGCACCACGACCCAGTCGCCGTCGCAGATTGCGGCGTCGATCATTGAATCGCCCTTGACCTTGAGCATGAACAGCTCGCCATAGCCGACAAGCTGGCGGGGGAGCGGCATCACATCTTCGACGACCTGATCGGCGAGGATCGGTCCACCGGCCGCGATACGGCCCACCAGAGGCACCATCGCCGTGTCGGCGGCACTGGCCATGTCCTCGACGGTGATGCCGCCAACGCCCACCACGGCTTCCTTCCGCTCGACCTCGAGGGTCAGCGGACCCTCATCCAGGCTCAGCGGCATGAGCACCTCCATGGCGCGCGGGCGCTTCGGGTCTCGCCGCAAGTAGCCGAGCTTTTCAAGCTGGGCAAGCTGGTGGGTCACGCTCGAGAGGCTCGCGAGGCCCACCGTGTCGCCGATCTCGCGCATGGACGGCGGGTAGCCCTTCGTCTGGACGGAGCGCTGGATCGTCTCGAGGATCTTCCGCTGACGGACGGTCAGACCCTTTGCTGCCCTCGCAACTCCTGCCATGAAAAGTTCCTCCCGCTTATTTTGTCGGTGCCCCGCCGGATGCTGATTCCACCGTAGGGGACACGAGGTCGCCTTTCAAACATGTGTTCTATCGAGTCTGGACACGATTCGTTGAGAGGTGCTAAAAGTGTTCTCGGATGATTCGAAGACATGTTCGAAGAACTTCCCGAGGAGGAAGAACAGTGGCACAGGCATTCGCAGCACCGTTCGGCGCAGCTCCAGCGGCGCCCCGACTCCGGCTCACCCGCCGAGGCCGTCTCGTCCTGATCGCGTTCCCGGTGTTCGTGGCATCCATTCTGCTGCTGGCGGGCCTGACCGCCGTGCTTTCGCCGGCGCGGGCCGGGGACAGCGCCCCGGTCCAGACGCAGACGGTGCAGATCACGGTCCAGCAGGGCCAATCCCTCTGGTCCGTCGCGGCGCAATACGCGCCGGATCGGGACCCGCGCGTGGTCATCGGGGAGATCGTGGAGCTCAACGGCCTGGACTCCGCCAGAGTGCTTCCGGGTCAGCAGCTGCTCGTCCCCCGCGAGGGATAGACGGCTGGACCGACCTTCATCGATGCAGGTGCCGGCGCTCTCCCGGCGTAGGCTTGAACGGTGAATTCGACCCCCGAAGAGCGGCTCGCTCGCCTCCCGCTTCGCGAAGACCTGCGTGGACAGCACCCCTACGGGGCCCCGCAGCTCGACGTCCCGATCATGCTGAACGTGAATGAGAACACGCATGGTGTGCCGGAGGACGTGCAGGAGGCCATCACGGAAGCGGTGCGCGAGGCCGCCGCAGGGCTCAACCGCTACCCGGACCGGGAATTCACGGCGCTTCGCACCGCGCTGGCCGAGTACCTCGGCCATGGTCTGACTCCCGATCAGATCTGGGCGGCGAACGGTTCGAATGAAGTCCTCCAGCAGCTCCTCCAAGCGTTCGGAGGTCCGGGGCGCACGGCGCTCGGCTTCCCCCCGACCTACTCGATGTATCCCCTGCTGGCCGCGGGGACTGGGACGGCATACCTCAGGGGGGAGCGCGGAGAGGACTATGAGCTCACCGCCGACTCCGCGGCGCGTCAGGTGCGAGAGCTCGGGGCGAACATCGTGTTCCTCTGCTCCCCGAACAACCCCACGGGAACAGCACTCGGCCTCGATGTCGTTGAGGCGGTGTACGAGGCTGGCGAGGCCAGCCAGGCCATCGTCATCGTCGATGAGGCGTACGCCGAATTCGCGCAGCTCGGCACGCAGAGCGCGCTGAGCCTCCTTCCGGAACGCCCCCGGCTCGTGGTGAGCCGCACCATGAGCAAAGCCTTTGCCCTCGCGGGCGCCCGTCTGGGCTATCTCGCCGCGGCGCCCGAGGTCATTGACGCGCTCCGGCTCGTCCGGCTCCCGTACCACCTCTCGGCCATCACGCAGGCGACCGCGCTTGCCGCGCTGCAGCACCGTGCCTCGCTGATGTCCGAGGTCGAGGAGATCAAGCACCAGCGGGACAGGATCGTCAAGGAGCTTGTGCGGCTCGGGCTCAAGCCCGCGGCGTCCGATTCCAACTTCGTTTTCTTCACGGGTCTCGACGATCCGCAGCGGGTGTGGAGGGGCCTTCTCGAAGCGGGCGTGCTGGTCCGCGACGTCGGAATCCCGGGCAGTCTCCGCGTGACGGCGGGGACGGAGGAGGAAACTTCCGCGTTCCTCGGCCGACTCGAAGAACTGCTCGCCGAGCCCGCCTGATCCCGGCCCCGTAGAATAGTCAAGTCCCCTCAGCATCACCTCGCTGAAGTCAGCACCACCCCATTGAAGGACGTACACCCATGAGCACCGAGCTGCAGACCGTGCCTCGCGTTTCGCGGACCGCACGGATGGAGCGCACGACGTCCGAGTCGTCCGTCCTGGTGGAGATCAACCTTGACGGAACCGGGCGTTCGGACATCTCCAGCAGCGTCCCGTTCTACGACCACATGCTCACCGCGCTCGCCAAGCATTCACTCATCGACCTCACAGTGAAGGCGACGGGCGACACGCACATCGACGTGCACCACACGGTCGAGGACATCGCGATCACGTTCGGCGAAGTGCTCAAGCAGGCCCTCGGTACTAAGGCCGGGATCCGCCGCTTCGGTGAGGCCACCGTGCCGCTGGACGAGGCGCTCGCGCACGCGGTCGTCGATGTGTCAGGGCGTCCATACCTCGTCCACACGGGCGAGCCCGCGGGTCAGGAGTACCACCTCATCGGGGGACACTTCACGGGGTCGCTCACGCGGCACGTGTTCGAGGCGATCACCCTGCACGCAGGGATCTGCCTGCACATGCGCGTGCTGGCCGGCCGGGATCCGCATCACATCGTCGAGGCGCAGTTCAAGGCATTCGCTCGCGCGCTCCGCGCCGCGGTCGAGCCCGATCCCCGAATCGGAGACGCGATCCCGTCGACGAAGGGGGCGTTATGACAGACGCGACGAACGGCATCGCCGTTGACTCACGAAACCACGGCGGTCCGGCTCCGGATCCCGAGGGGCGCCCCACCGTCGTCGTCCTCGACTACGGCTCGGGGAACGTGCGCTCGGCAGTGCGCGCCCTCGAACGCGCCGGCGCTGCCGTGACGCTCAGCTCCAAGCCGGAGGACGCGCTCAACGCGGACGGCCTCGTGGTGCCCGGGGTCGGCGCCTTCGCCACGGTGATGAAGGAGCTCAAGGCGGTCGACGGGCTGCGCATCATCGGCCGCCGCGTGGCGGGAGGGCGGCCTGTCCTCGCGATCTGCGTCGGCCTCCAGATCATGTTCGAACGCGGCGTCGAGCACGGCGTTGAGTCCGAGGGCCTCGGCGAGTGGCCGGGAACGGTCGAGCTCCTTCCCGCAGAGGTCGTCCCGCACATGGGATGGAACACAGTGAAGGTGCCGGAAGGATCCACATTGTTCGCGGGCGTCGAGGACGAGCGCTTCTACTTCGTGCACTCCTACGGCGTGCAGAAGTGGGAGTTCGACGTGAGCCAGCCTCGGATGGCGGCGCCGCTCGTGACCTGGTCGGAGCACGGCGCGCCGTTCATCGCGGCCGTCGAGAACGGTCCGCTGTGCGCTACCCAATTTCACCCGGAAAAGTCCGGTGACGCCGGTGCGCGCCTGCTCCGCAACTGGGTCGCGTCCCTCAAGGCCAAGCGACCGGCAGCGTCGGACCAGCCCGCCTGATGTGGTCTGTGCTGCTGTTCGGCCTCGCGGGGCTGCTCGTCGGAGGAGTCGTCTCGTTCCGCCGGCAGGGCCTGCCGAACTGGACGTGGATCTCGTTCGCGGTCCTCGCCGTTGCAGCCCTCGTGGCCGCCTATCTGTTCACACTGTCGGCCTGATGGCCGCCCTGCTTCAAGGAGATCCTGCATGACCGCCAGCGAGTCGATCCTCGAGCTGCTCCCCGCCGTCGACGTGGCTGACGGCCAGGCCGTGCGCCTGGTGCAGGGCGAGGCCGGGAGCGAGACGAGCTACGGCGAGCCTCTCGAGGCCGCGCTCGCTTGGCAGAACGACGGCGCCGAATGGGTTCATCTGGTGGATCTCGACGCCGCGTTCGGCCGCGGGAGCAACCGTGAGCTGCTCGCCGACGTGGTGCGCCAGCTGTCCGTCAAGGTCGAGCTCTCGGGCGGAATCCGGGACGACGCGTCGCTGGACGCCGCGCTCGAACTCGGTGCCGCGCGCGTGAACCTCGGCACGGCGGCGCTCGAAGATCCCGAATGGACCGCCCGCGCGATCGAGCGCTATGGCGACCAGATCGCCGTGGGCCTCGATGTCCGCGGGACCACGCTCGCAGCGCGCGGCTGGACAAAGGAGGGCGGCGACCTCTGGGAGGTGCTCGCGCGCCTTGAGGATGCCGGCTGCGCCCGGTACGTGGTCACCGACGTCACCAAGGACGGCACGCTGCGCGGCCCGAACGTGGACCTCCTCCGCGAGATGTGCGAGCGGACGGACAAGCCGGTGGTTGCCTCCGGAGGCATCTCGAGCCTCGACGACCTGCGGGCACTCCGCGAGCTCGTCCCGCTCGGAGTTGAGGGTGCGATCGTGGGCAAGGCGCTGTACGCCGGCAAGTTCACCCTCCCTGAGGCGCTCGACGTCGCCGGCCGGCGCTGACATGAACGGCGAGGCGGGCGCCGGAGATCCGGCGCCGCGGCACCTCCCAGGGCACATTGCGGCGGCCCTCGCGCGGGCCGGCGAGGCAGCCGACTCTGCCGGTCAGCCCTGGGCTGGCCGGGATCTCACCGGCGACGGCAACCCTTTGCACCGGTTCGACGCAGACGACGGCGCCCCGGACGCCCGCGTAGAGTCAGCCCTCGCGGCACTCGCCTCGCGCGGGACTGAGGAAGCCGTCCACGAAGCGCTTGCGACTGCCCGGGTCTTCGTCCCAGTCGTGGCGTCGCTCGCTGAGGGCGGCATCGGGCCTCACGGTTTCGCCGAGGACAAGGAGGCCGATATGGCCCTCGTGACCCTCAGCGCGCCCGATGGCCGGAAAGCCCTTCCGGTGTTCACCTCCGTCGGACGCCTCGAGGCCTGGCACCGCGAGGCGCGGCCGGTCGCGGTCTACGCCGCGCGCGCTGCGCTCTCCGCCGTGTCAGAAGGCGCAGAGCTCCTCGTCCTCGACCCCGGCGCCGAGACCACCTTCGTGCTCCGTCGGCCCGCCGTGTGGGCGCTCGCCCAGCAGAGGCCATGGACGCCGTCGTACCGGGACGAGACGCTGGTTCCCCTCGTGGCGGACGCCATCGAGGGGACGCCAGCAGTCCGCTCGGCGCGGCTCGAACCGGGCAAAGGCGTGGTCAGCCGGGATGCCGGCGGACGGATCCTGAACGGGGGAGGGCCCGGTCCCGAGCTCCGGATTGTCCTCGAGCTTGCCCCCGGCTTGCCTGCTGAGGCGGTGCGTGGCATCGTGACAGAGCTGAACAACCGACTGGCCGGTAGCAAGCGCTTCGCCGAGGCCGTCGACTCCATCGAGATTTCCCTCCGCACGGGAGGGGACTGACCAAGCAGAGACTGAGGTGACCGGCGTGGATTTCGCGCTGTACGGGCAGCTGTGGCGTCGGCGCCCCGTGCGGAATCTGCTCCTCGTGGGCATGGTGGCGCGCCTGCCGCACTCCGCGGCCGGCGTGCTGCTGACGCTGCACGTGGTCCAGACCCTCGGCCTCGGCTATGGTGCGGCCGGGAGCGTCGCGGCCCTCCTCACCATAGGCATCGCGCTCGGAGCGCCATGGCGTGGGCGACGCGTGGATACCGTGGGCCTCAGAGTCGCGCTCATTCCGTCCATCGTTGCCGAGGCCGTGGTGTGGAGCATCGCACCCCACCTCAGCTACCCCGGGCTGCTGGTGGCTGCCCTCGTCGGTGGCCTCTTCGCCCTGCCCATCTTCTCGGTGGTCCGCCAGTCGCTCGGCGTACTGTCGACGCCCGCGCAGAGGCGCACTGCCTTCGCGCTCGACTCGATCTTCACCGAGATCACGTTCATGATGGGGCCCGCGCTCGCTGCGCTGGTCGCCGTACAGCTTTCCACCGTGATCGGGCTGACTGCGGTCGGGGTCTCCGCCGCTCTTGCGGGCCTTGCGCTCATGTGGTTCAACCCGCCGACTCGCTCCGGACAGCCGGGCGCCGCGGAAGTGACGGACGGCGAGGCGTCCGACGATTCAGACCCGGCCTCCTGTCTCGAGTCCGCCGGCAGCGCCGCCCCCGCTGAGGTCGCCGCCGGCCAGGCCGACGGCGCGTCGGGGCTCCGGCGGCTGCTGGGTCGTGCCCGCGGCGGCCTGGGCTGGCTCACGGTGGCGGTTGCCGTCATCCTCGTCGTGGCAGCAGGCGCGGGCATGGTCCTCTCGGGGACGGACGTCAGCATTGTGGCCGTGCTGCGCGGTCAAGGCCAGGGCGAGCAGTTGGGCATCGTCTTCTTCGCGTGGTGCCTCGCCTCGCTGATCGGCGGCGTGATCTACGGCGCGATGAAGCGCCGAATCCACCCGCTGGTCCTTCTCCTGCTGCTGGCTGCGCTGACCATTCCCATGGGCTTCGCGACCGACGTGTGGAGCCTCGCGGTGCTCGCGCTGCCGGCCGGCCTCCTCTGCGCCCCTACGCTCTCGGCCGCGTCCGAGGCCATTGCCGCCTTGGTGGAGGAGTCGCGGCGCGGGGAGGCGATGGGCTGGTATGGGTCGGCGCTGACCGCCGGGACCGCCCTGGGCTCGCCGCTCACCGGGGTGATGATCGACGCGGCGGGACCCTGGGCTGGATTCGCCGGCATTGGGGTCGCAGGAGTGATCCTCGGCGCAGCTGGGCTCGCGGCTCAGGGCGTACGACGACGGCGGGCCAGCACGGCGCCCGAGACCAACCTCGGCTAGTTCACCGGCCCGGTGTACTTCTCGCCAGGGCCCTTGCCGGGTTCGTCCTGAATGATCGACGCCTCGCGGAACGCGAGCTGGAGGGAGCGGAGGCCGTCGCGGAGCGGCGCAGCATGCTGGGAGCCGATCTCAGGGGCTGCGGCCGTGACAAGGCCTGCGAGGGCGGTAATGAGCTTGCGTGCCTCGTCGAGGTCCTTGAGTTCGTCCCCCTCGTCGGCGAGGCCCACCTTCACTGCGGCTGCGCTCATGAGGTGCACGGCCGTCGTCGTAATGACCTCGACCGCGGCAACCTCGGCGATGTCCCGCGCCTGGGCGCTCGCGTCGTAGGGGCCCGCGTGGGCGTGCGCTCCGTGATCGGGAGAGGCCTCGTAGTCGCGAATGGCCTCGGGATCCCCAGTAGAAGGGGCAGCGGCGCTGGGATTGGTCGAACTCATGCTGATAAGCTTGGCATAGACCGGCTGGAAGTCGTTATTCAGGCACCCGTTGACAACACCTCGATGAGGCGCGCGTGAGCGGGTTTTCAACCCTGTATACTTGACAGACAGTTTGCAAGCGGAGATCTCTCCCACCCGCGTCGGCGTGCATCGCATTGCTGCCGGGTACTCAGGTTGGCTGGCACGGCTTCTGCCGCAGCCGGACAGGCGTTCGCCCAGGAACGCCCACCTTCTGAGGCCTCCGATTGCGCCGACAATCGGGGGCCTTCCTCGTTGTCGGGCATGACCTTGACTACTTGAGGAGCTTGAACATTAGCGATCCACGCATCAATGAGCGAATCCGCGTCCCTGAGGTACGCCTCGTGGGGCCTGCTGGCGAGCAGGTCGGCATCGTGCGTATCGAAGACGCGCTGCGTCTGGCCGCGGAGTCGGACCTTGATCTCGTTGAGGTAGCACCCCAGGCGAAACCGCCGGTGTGCAAGCTGATGGACTTCGGCAAGTACAAGTACGAGGCCGCGGTCAAGGCCCGCGAGGCGCGCAAGAACCAGACGAACACGGTTCTGAAGGAGATCCGCTTCCGCCTCAAGATCGACACCCACGACTACGAGACGAAGAAGGGCCACGCGCTCCGCTTCCTCGGCGCCGGGGACAAGGTCAAGGCCATGATCCAGTTCCGCGGCCGCGAGCAGCAGCGTCCGGAGATGGGCATCCGCCTTCTCCAGCGCTTCGCGGAGGACGTCGCCGAGGTCGGCGCCGTCGAGTCGGCGCCCCGGATCGACGGCCGCAACATGGTCATGGTTATCGGACCGCTCAAGAACAAGGCCGAAGCGAAGGCCGAGGCTCGTCGGGCCGCCCAGCGGGCTACCGACAAGGCCAAGGCGGAGGCTGCCAAGACGGCGGGGGTCACGGCTGATCAGGCGCCGTTGACGCAGTCTCTCGGGGACGCCATTCCCGAGGCACTGCGCCAGGCAGCCGCCCAGCTCGAGGAGCAGCCGGTTGAGTCGGCGGAGGCCGAGGCCGAGGCGGAGACAGCAGTGGCTGCGCCGGAGGTTCAGGCCGCGCCGGCACCCGAGGCCGATGCTGAGCCTGAGGCCGTTCTGGCCGAAGCTGAGCCTGAGGCCGTTCTGGCCGAAGCTGAGCCTGAAGCCGTTGAGGCCGAAGCGCCCGCCGAGCCGGCACCGGCGGCAGAGCAGCCCACCGCCGCTCCCGAGCGGCCTGCGGCCCCTGCCGCTCAGAGCCCGACTCCGCGACCGCAGGCCCCCAAGCCCGCTGAAGCTGCCAAGCCGACTGCGCCGAAGCCAACGGCACCGCGCCCTCAGGCCCCCAAGCCCGGCGCCCCGCGGCCTGGCTCGGCGGCCCCGAAGCCCACGGCGCCCCGTCCGTCGGGACGCCGAGGCAACTAGCCCACCGCCGCCTCCCGACCCGTAGGGTCGGCGAGACGACCGGTACCACCAGTCGGCCCGCGGAAGCGGGCCGCCAGAGAAGCCGTGGCCTCGTGCCGCGGGAAGCGAAGGAGATCGGTTTCCATGCCGAAGATGAAGACCCACAGTGGCGCCAAGAAGCGCTTCAAGCTGACGGGCTCGGGCAAGATCAAGCGCCAGCAGGCCAATCGCCGCCACTACCTCGAGCACAAGCCCACCACGCTCACGCGCCGCCTGCACGCGGACAAGATCGTGACCGGTGGCTATGCCAAGGTCATCAAGCGGATGCTGGGCATCTGACTTTTCCCTGCCAGATTTCTAAAGGAGTACACACATGGCACGTGTGAAGCGGGCAGTCAACGCCCACAAGAAGCGCCGCACTATTCTCGATCGGGCCTCCGGGTACCGGGGCCAGCGGTCGCGGCTCTACCGCAAGGCGAAGGAGCAGCTGCTCCACTCGTTCGTCTACAGCTATCAGGACCGCCACAAGCGCAAGGGCGACTTCCGCCGTCTGTGGATCCAGCGCATCAACGCCGCTGCCCGTGCGAACGGCCTGACCTACAACCGCCTCATCCAGGGCCTGAAGGCCGCTGAGGTCGAGGTGGACCGCCGCATGCTCGCCGAGCTCGCCGTCTCCGATGCCGCCGCGTTCTCCGCGCTGGTCGAGGTCGCCAAGAAGGCCCTCCCCTCGGACGTCAACGCTCCGGCCGTCGCGAAGTAACCCCTCCGCGTTCACAGGACGCCCGTGCTGCCAGGCAGCACGGGCGTCCTGGCGTTTTCTGGCCGATGTCTGTTTCTGGCCCCCGTATTTTCGCCCACTACAGTGGGTCAGTGACCTCCTCCATGACGAATCCCCGGGCCGACCGCGTGCGCGACGTCGCAAAGCTCGCGCAGCGTTCTGCCCGGGACCGGCGCGGCCTGTTCCTCGCCGAGGGTCCCCAAGCCGTGCGGGAGGCGCTCAGGCTGGTTCCTGACCGCGTTGTCGAGGTCTATGCGAGCGAGGCCTGCCTCGAACGGCACGCGGAACTCGATGCCCTCGCCGAGGCGACCGGAGTGCTCCGCCTTGCCACTGACGAGGTGCTTGCCGCGATGGCAGACACCGTGAACCCCCAGGGGATCGTGGCCGTCTGCCGAAAGCTCGACGTATCGCTCGAGGACGTCCTCTCGCGCTCTCCTCAGCTGATCGCCGTCCTCTGCCGCGTGCAGGACCCGGGCAACGCGGGCACCATCCTTCGGGCGGCGGACGCGGCGGGTGCGGACGCGGTGGTCTTCACCGACGGCAGCGTGGACATCTACAACCCCAAAGCCGTGCGCAGCACCGCCGGCTCCTTGTTTCATGTCCCCGTCGTGGTGGGCCAACCTGTCGATGACCTCGTCCACGTGCTCTCCGGGGCGGGGATCGGCATCCTGGCTGCCGACGGCTACGGTCCGGTGGACCTTGACGAGCTCCAGGACAGCAGCGCCGCGCGCCGCCTGGGGAGAGCAGCCAGCCTCGGGGAAGCAACCAGCGCAGGCGAGGAGCCGCCGTCGTACGCTCTGGAGGCGCCCACAGCATGGCTGTTCGGCAACGAGGCCCAGGGGCTCTCGGAGGCCGAGCTGGGGCTGGCGGACGCCCGCGTGGCGGTGCCCGTGTACGGGCAGGCCGAGAGCCTCAACGTCGGCACGGCGGCCACTGTCTGCCTCTATGCGAGCGCGCGGGCGCAGCGTCGCAACGGCATCGGGTAGGACGCGCGAGGTCGGGTAGATTCTGAAGCATGTCTGCTTCTGGGGGCACCAAGGCCGTGATCGCGGCGCTCACCGCCAACCTCTCGATCGCCGTGATGAAGTTCCTGGCCTTCCTGCTGACGGCGTCGTCGTCAATGCTCGCCGAGGCCATCCACTCCGTCGCGGATTCCGGGAACCAAGTGCTCCTGCTGATCGGCGGCAAGCGTGCTTCGCGGAAGCCGAACCGCCAGCACCCCTTCGGCTATGGCCGGGCCCGGTACATCTACGGCTTCATCGTCTCGATCGTCCTGTTCAGTGTGGGCGGGCTCTTCGCGCTGTTCGAGGCGTGGGAGAAGCTGCACGATCCGCACGGGATCGAGGGCGCGTGGTGGTGGGTTCCCCTGGTGATCCTCGTGGGCTCCATCGTGGCGGAGGGCTTGTCGTTCCGCACGGCTGCACGTGAGGCCGGGTCTCTGCGCGGGGACCAGTCATGGGTGCAATTCATCCGCTCCGTCAAGCAGCCCGAGCTGCCGGTCATCCTGCTCGAGGACCTCGGCGCCCTCATCGGCCTAGTGTTCGCACTCTTCGGCGTCTCCCTCACGCTCATCACCGGCAACGGCGTGTGGGACGGCATCGGCACGGCCATGATCGGGATCCTCCTGGTCCTCATCGCGGCGGTGCTCGCCGTCGAGACCAGCTCGCTGCTCCTCGGGGAATCGGCTACCGCCGCGGACGTGGCCAAGATCGAGGCTGCGATCCAGAGCGACGGCACCCGCATCATCCACCTGCGGACCCTGCACCTGGGGCCTGAGGAGTTGCTTGTGGCGGCAAAATTCAGCGTCACGAGCGGTTCGAACGGTGCTCAGATCGCGCAGGCAATCGACGACGCAGAAGCGCGTATCAGGGCCGCCGTGCCCACCGCGAGCGTCATCTACCTCGAGCCCGACATCCCGCGCGGCTAGAGCCTCAGCGCCCCCGCCGCTCGATCCGACCGCTCACGGCCGCGATGCCGAGGCCGAGAACCGCCAGCGCAGCGCCCACGTAGGCGGGCGCGGTGAAGCCCCAACCCCATCCGATCACCACGCCGCCCAAGAAGGCCCCGAGGGCGTTCGCGACGTTGAGCGCCGAGTGGTTCAGGGATGAGGCGAGCGTGGGGGCTTGAGGCGCCGCATCGAGCAGTCGAGTCTGAAGCGCCGGAATGAGCATCGAGCCGGACGCTCCGACCACGAAGACCATGAGCAGCGCGCTCGGCCACCACACGGCGGCCAGACCGTACAGCACCATGACGACGGCGACGAGGCCCAGGCCGCGGTAGACCGTCCCCATGACGGAGCGGTCAGCCATGCGCCCTCCCACCAGATTGCCCACGACCATCCCGAGGCCGTACAGCGCGACGACGACCGGCATCAGGTTCTCCGCGAGGCCGGCGACCGCCGTCATGGTGTGGGAGATGTAGGTGTAGGTCGCGAAGAACCCGCCGAAGCCGACAATGCCGATCAGGAGCGCGAGCCACATCTGGACGCTGCGCAGCGCGGCCAGTTCGCGGCGCATGCTCGCCTCCGGGTGGGCCGGCGCGAACGGCACGAACCGCCAGATCATGACGACGGCGGCGAGGCCGATCACTGCAGTGACGACGAAGAGGAGCCGCCAGCCGAACGTCTGCCCGAGCCAGGTCGCGAAGGGAACGCCGACGACGTTGGCCACCGTGAGGCCGGACATCACTGCGGAAATGGCCCAACCGCGCTTGGTCGGAGCGACGAGCGAGCCCGCGAGGACGGCGGCCGCGCCGAAGTACGCGCCGTGGGGGAGCCCGGCGGCGAACCTCGAGACCATCATGGAGCCGAAGTCCCCGGCAAAGGCCGAGGAGAGGTTGGCGAGGGCGATGAACGCCGCCAGTGCCATGACGAGGCGCTTCCGCGGCAGACGGGCACCGACCGCGGCGAGCACCGGGGCGCCCAGGACCACGCCCAGGGCGTAGGCGGAGATCAGCTGGCCCGCCTGCGGAGTCGAGAGCCCGAGGCCACGCTCGATGTCCTTGAGCAGGCCCATGGTGGTGAATTCGACGGTGCCGATGCCGAAGCCGCCCAGCGCGAGCGCGAGCACGGCCCAGAAGAGCGGCCACGGTGCCAGAGGACCGGTGCGATGCCCTGCTGGGGGCGCGGTCTGGACAGGTGTTGTCATGGGAGGAACCTCGGGTAGCCGTATCTCGTGGGACGAGGGACAGCTGTGGCCCTCGGACTCCTTCAACCCTATGCGAGCGCCGGGCGTTCCATGGCCCAGACCTCTGCCTAGACTTGCCGAGTGCAACCCGAATTCGTGCAGGTGGTGGGGGCCGCCATTCTCGACTCCCTCGAGCAGCCCACGAGGCTCCTTGCGGCGCGGAGAACGTCGCCTCCCGCTCTGGCCGGCCTGTGGGAGTTCCCCGGCGGCAAAGTGGAACCCGGGGAGGGACACGAGGCTGCGCTCCATCGCGAGCTCGACGAGGAGCTGGGGGTCGTGGTGCGTCTGGGCCACGAGGTGGTGGGCCCGCGCCCCGAGGGGTGGCCGCTCAACGAGAAGGCCGCGATGCGGGTGTGGCTCGCCGAGATCATCGGGAGCGAGCCGTCGGCCCTCGCGGATCACGACGAGCTCCGCTGGGTTCCTCTCGCGGACGAGCGGCTCATGGGGCTTCCGTGGATCCCGGCCGACTTCCCGATCGTCGAGGCCGTCCGCTCCGGAATGCAGCACAGCGCTTCCGGCGAGGCCTAGAAGAGCTGCTCCTGCACCGTCTGGGATCGCGGGCTTGCCGACTCATGATGCTCGGCGTCGGTGCCTCCGGCCCCCATGCGATGGGCGAAGCCCGGCTGCCCCGCGAAGCGGTGGCGTGACTTCGCGGCGTTCACGCGTCCGGCGAGCCACGTCCGGTACTCCTTCGGCGCGTAGGCCCCCTTTCCGTAGAGGCGGGCATACGGTCCCACGAGCTGGGGGTGTTCGCGGGCGAGCCACTGCATGAACCATTCCTTCGTGCCCGGGCGGAGGTGGAGCGCCCCGGCGGTCACTCCTGTAGCGCCAGCGGCCGAGAGGGCGCCGAAGAGTGCATCGAGATGCTCTTCTCCGTCGGTGAGCCACGGCAGGATCGGCATCGCCATGACCCCGCACGCCAACCCGGCGTCCCGGAGCTTGGAGATGAGAGTGAGCCTGGCGGACGGGGTGGGGGTCCCGGGCTCGAGATGGGCCTGCAGCTCGGGGTCGAGGACGGCGAGCGAAATGGCAGCGCTGACCGGGACGTGCGCTGCGGCAGCCTTGAGCAGCGGGAGATCCCGTGCGAGCAGGGTTCCCTTGGTGAGGATGGAGAACGGCGTCCCTGAATCCGCGAGGGCCCGGATGATGCCGGGCATGAGGGCGTAGCGGCCCTCCGCACGCTGGTACGGGTCGGTGTTCGTCCCCAAGGCGACGTGCTCGCGTTTCCACGATGCTCGTGCGAGCTCGGCGCGCAGCACCTCGACGACGTTCACCTTGACCACGAGCTGACGGTCGAAGTCGAGCCCTGCGTCGAGGTCGAGGTATTGGTGAGTGCCCCGGGCGAAGCAGTAGACGCACGCGTGGCTGCATCCGCGATACGGATTGATCGTCCATCGGAATGGCATGGAGGACGCCGGCGGCACCTTGTTGAGCGCCGATCTCGCGGCGACCTCATGGAAGGTGATGCCGTGGAACTCCGGCGTCCGGACGGCGCGAAGAAGCCCCGCGAGGGGGATCAGAGGAGCTTCACCGGGCTGAGTCTCGTTGCTCTCGCCGTGCGTCGTCTGCGTGTTCCATCGCATGTCTCTCATTCGAATACATGTTCTAGGCAATGTCAATCGCGGAGGCGCCAGGTGACGGTGACGGACGAGCTGATCTCCGTCTCACCGGCCTCCACAGGCATGGCCTCGGTGGAGCTGGCAAGGGCCACCCGCGCCATCGGGATCGGAGGGCCCGGCAGGACGTGCGGCGCGGCGTCGATCCGCACGACCTCCCCGAGTTCCCGCCCCGCCTTTGCCGCCAGCCGCTCAGCTGCGTCCCGCGCATCGTCGAAAGCCCCAGCCTGGGCCGCCGCGGCCGCCTGCTTCGCGTCGCTCACCTCGAGCGCGAGGCCATGGACCCTGAGGGCCTCGCCGCCCGACCGCACGACGGCGTCCAGAACCTCGGGTGCGCGGGCGAGCTCCCGCACCACAACGGTGAGCCCGGTAGTCGCGACGTAGGCGACCACCTGCTGGCCGCTCTGCTCCCGCCACACCGTCTCGCTCCGCAGGGACAGGCCTGTGGTCCGGACGTCCGCGCGCGCTATTCCCAGGGACGTGACAGCCTCGACGACGCGGGTCGCTGCCGCGGCCGCACCTGAATAGCAGCCTTGGAGTCCGGCGTGACGCACCTCGACGGCAAGGCTGAGGACGGCGAGATCCGGAATCGCTCGCACAGTGCCCGTGCCGGTGACCACCACAACGTCAGGCTTGCGTACCACGCCTCTCACGGTAGCCGTGTGGAGGCACGCGGCCCAGAGGTGAGCGGGCGGTCCACTAGACTGGGGGCGAAACCCCGCCCGCTGCGTAAGAACGGTCCATGACTGATACATTGCCCGGCGTCGACGTCCCGGATCCCCTGGACGAAGCAGCCGTCACCGCCGCTGTCACCCGCGCCCTCGAGCAGATCTCGGAGGCGTCAAGCCTGGACGAGCTCAAGGCCGTCCGTCTCGCGCACACCGGGGAGAAGTCCCCTCTGGCGCTCTCCAACCGAGCCATCGGCTCCCTGCCGAAGGAGTCCAAGGCAGCCGCGGGCAAGATCGTGGGCGCCGCGCGTGGACGCGTGAACAAGGCTATTGCAGAGCGCTCCGAGGTCCTCGAGGCGGAGAACGACGCCCGGATCCTCGTCGAGGAGACGGTCGATGTGACGGCAGCCCCGCGCCGTCGTCGGGCGGGCGCGCGCCACCCGCTCTCGACCCTTCAGGACCGTGTGAGCGACATCTTCGTGGGCATGGGCTGGGAGATCGCCGAAGGGCCAGAGCTCGAGTCGGAGTGGTTCAACTTCGATGCGCTCAACTTCAAGCCGGATCATCCTGCCCGGGAAATGCAGGACACGTTCTTCATCGATCCCCCCGACCGGCACGTGCTCCTGAGGACGCACACCTCGCCCGTCCAGGTGCGCTCCATGCTCGAGCGCGAGGTGCCGATCTACGTCCTCTGCCCCGGAAAGGTGTTCCGCACGGACGAGCTCGATGCGACGCACACGCCGGTGTTCCACCAGTTCGAGGGCCTGGCCGTCGACAAGGGCCTGAGCATGGCGGACCTCCGCGGCACGCTCGAGCACTTCGCCCGGCAGATGTTCGGCCAAGAGGCGCAGATCCGTCTTCGCCCCAACTACTTCCCGTTCACTGAGCCGAGCGCCGAGCTGGACATCTGGCACCCGGGCGCCAAGGGCGGTCCCCGGTGGATCGAATGGGGCGGGTGCGGCATGGTCAACCCCAACGTGCTGCGCGCGGCCGGCATCGATCCCGACGTCTACTCCGGGTTCGCCTTCGGCATGGGCATCGAGCGGACCCTCATGTTCCGCAACGACGTGCTCGACATGCGGGACATGATCGAAGGCGACGTCCGTTTCAGCGAGCATTTCGGGATGGAGATCTAGGCAATCATGCGAATCCCCCTTTCGTGGCTGCGCGAGTACACGCAGCTTCCTGCCGACGCGACGGCAGAAGACCTCATGGCCGACCTTGTCTCGGTGGGCCTCGAGGAGGAAGCCGTCCATCGGCCGTCCGAGAGCATCAAGGGTCCGATCGTTGTCGGGCAGGTTCTGAGCCTCGTCAAGGAACCCCAGTCGAACGGCAAGACGATCAACTGGTGCCAGGTCAGAGTGGTTCCGGAGGGCCAGGAGCAGAAGCTCACGGGCAAGGGCATCGACCCGTCCGGCGTGCAGGGGATCGTGTGCGGAGCCCACAACTTCGTCGAGGGCGACAAGGTCGTAGTGACCCTCCCCGGCGCGACGCTGCCGGGCGACTTCCACATTTCCGCCCGCAAGACCTACGGCCACCTCTCGGCCGGCATGATCGCCTCCGCCCGTGAGCTCGGGATCGGCGAGGACCACGACGGCATCATCGTCCTCTCCCGCCTCGGGCTCGATCCCGAGGTCGGCACCGACGCCCTCGAACTGCTGGGCCTGAACGACGAAGCCGCCGAGATCAACGTGACCCCGGACCGGAGCTACTGCTTCTCCATCCGCGGCATCGCCCGCGAGTACGCGCACGCGACGGGCACCACCTTCGAGGACCCGGCCACGCGGGTGACGCCGCCGGCGAAGCTCGAAGGAGGCTACGACGTCGTGCTCGACGACCGCGCCCCGATCTACGGCGTGCTCGGCTGCGACCGCTTCGTGGCGCGCACCGTGCGCGGCATCGACCCGACGCGCCCCACGCCCCAGTGGATGGTGTCGCGCCTCCGGCTCGCGGGGGTCCGCTCGATCTCGCTGCCCGTGGACATCTCGAACTACGTCATGTTCGAACTCGGCCAGCCCACGCACTGCTACGACCTCGACCGGCTCTCCGGACCCATCACGGTCCGGCGTGCCGAGGAGGGCGAGAAGCTCGAGACGCTCGACGGCAAGGTCCGCGAACTCGACCCCGAGGACCTGCTCATCACCGATGAGTCGGGGCCGATCGGCATCGCCGGCGTGATGGGCGGCGCATCGACCGAGTGCTCGGACTCGACGGTCAATGTGCTCGTCGAGGCCGCGCACTTCGACACCGTGACCGTGGGCCGCTCACGCCGTCGTCACAAGCTGCCCTCTGAGGCGTCCAAGCGCTTCGAGCGCGGCGTCGACTGGCAGGTGGCCGACGAGGCGGCTCAGCGCGTGGTCGACCTCCTCGTGGAACTCGGCGGCGGAGTGGCCGACGGTGCGGGGACGGACATCGGCGTGGCCCCCGAGCCCGTGCAGATCTTCCTGCCGGCCGGTTTCGCCTCGGAGCGGATCGGCATGGAGTTCAGCGAGGAGCTCATTGCGAGGACCCTCGGCGACCTCGGAGCGAGCGTCGACCGCAGTGAGTCCGACTTCCTGGTCACGCCGCCGAGCTGGCGCGGGGATTTGGAGACGAAGGAGGATCTCTCGGAGGAGGTCGCCCGTCTCGTCGGCTACGACAAGATTCCGTCGCGGCTCCCGGTGGCGCCTCCGGGGCGCGGGTTCACCAGGAAGCAGCAGCAGCGCCGTCGCCTCGTGCAGGCCCTCGCCGACGCGGGCCTCACGGAGATCCTCGCGTACCCGTTCGTCGCCAAGGCAGCGAACGAGACGTTCGGCGTCGCCGAGGCAGGCGCGCCCCGCCCGGCGGTCAAGCTCGCGAACCCGTTGAGCGAGGAGCTCGGCTGGCTCCGGACATCGATGCTCCCTGGCCTCATCGAGGTCGCGAAGCGGAACCACTCGCGAGGCTTCCGCGATCTGGCGCTCTTCGAGGCCGGCCTTGTCTTCCTTCCCGACGACGGACCGATCGGCACGGCGACGATCCCGCCGCTGGGAGCGCTGCCAACCGAGGACGTGCTGGACGCCCTCGAGGCGGGCATTCCCAGCCAGCCCCTCCACATCGGGGTGATCCTCACCGGCCACGATTCGCCCGAGGGAGCCCATCACACGCCGCGGGCCTGGGATTGGGCCGACGCCATCGACATCGCGCGCCTTGCTTCGGACGTCCTCGGTGTCGACTTGGTCATCGCTCAGGGCGCTCATCAGGCGTTCCACCCCGGACGCACGGCGCAGCTTGCGCTGCGCACCGGCGAGGTCGTGGGCTACGCGGGCGAGCTGCACCCGAAGCTGCTCGCCGCCTACGACATGCCGGCCCGGTCGGCGGCCCTGGAGCTCGACGCCGATGCCCTGTTCGAGGCGGCGCCCGACGTCATTGTGTCCAAGCACATCTCGACCTTCCCCGTTGCCACCCAGGACGTCGCCCTGATTGTGGATGCCGCAGTCCCCGCGGACGATGTCAAGGAGGCGCTGCGCGAGGGCGCAGGCGAGCTGCTCGAAGAGGTCCACCTCTTCGACGTCTACTCGGGCAAGGGCATCGATGAGGGCAAGAAATCGCTCGCTTTCGGCCTGCGCTTCCGTGCCCCGGACCGGACGCTGACGGCAGACGAGGCGTCAGAAGCCAGGGCCTCTGCCGTCGCCCGCGCCGCGGAGCGCTTCGGGGCCGTCCAGCGCTGAGCCGCAGCGCGGCCACGGCGACGTCATGATGCTCCGGGCGCTCTGGCTCGGGTGCACTCCGCCGTGGCCCGTCGGCGAGGCGACGGCGGAGGAGGACGCGCGCGCTCGGGCCATGCTCGATGCGCGGCGGGCGGACGAATTCCTCGCGGCGCGCCGTGCTCTGCGGGGTCTCGTGGCCCAGGCCGCGGCACTCGATCCCGAACGGGTGCGGCCCGCGTACGAATGCCCCGACTGCGGCGCGGGCGAGCACGGCGCGCCGCGCTTCGCTTTCCGCGAGGATGACGACGGCGGCCCCGTCTCCGCCGTGCCCGTGACCGCCAGCGCTTCGCGCGCCGGCGGATGGGCCCTCTTCGCTGTCGAGCGCCTCGGGGACGACGGCGGCCGCGCGATCGGCGTGGACCTCGTCGCCGTGGCGGACTTGCGCCGCACTATTCCGGTGGCGGCCTTCTCGCCCGCCGAACGCCGTCATCTGGGACTCGCCGCCCGGCCCGCCATTGCAGCTGCGCGGCTGTGGGCTCGCAAGGAGGCCCTTCTCAAGGCACTCGGATCCGGCCTCAGGACAGATCCGGCTACGGTGGAGGTCCTCGACGACCCCCGCGTCACCGACATCGACACGGCCGGACTCGGGTTGCCGGAGGGGTTCGTGGCGGCGCTAGCGCTCAGGTCCGGATGACGTCCGAGTCCGGCAGTCCCGGGAGGGCCTGCCGGTAGAGCCAGCGTTCGAGAACCTCGTGGGCCTTGAATCCGGGCACGCCAGCGCATACGCGATCGAGCACCCGGAGGAAGTCCTCGGTTGAGGCGTTCGCGTGGCGGTGCTCTGACCCGAAAGTGCGCAGCGACCGGAAGAAGAGGGCATCCCCGACAGCAATCCGCAGGGCATGCAGCGTGAGCGCGCCGCGCTTGTAGACCCGATCGTCGAACATGAGCTCGGGCCCCGGGCGTCCGATCTCGAGGTCTTGCGGCCCGCTGTCGAGGCGGCGCCAGGCGGCCGTCGCGCGCTCTTGCGCCGTCCCCAGCCCGGCGTGCTCGCTCCAGAGCCACTCGGCATAGCAGGCGAAGCCTTCGTGGAGCCAGATGTCCTGCCACCTCGCCGCGGTGACCGAGTTGCCGAACCACTGGTGGGCGAGCTCGTGGGCGAGGAGACGCTGGTCGTCCCAATCCGCTGTGATGTGATTTCGGCCCATGATGGAGAGCGTCTGCGCCTCGAGGGGAATCTCGAGTTCATCCTCGGTGACCACCACGGTGTACTCCGCGAACGGGTATGGCCCGAACAGTTCGGTGAACAGCTCGACCATGCGCACCTGATCCGCGAGCCCCGACTGGGCTTCCACGTGGAGCATGGGCGGGATGGCGGCTCTCACCGTGACCATCGGCGCGCCCTCGTTCGCACACCTGCCCAGCTCGAGCTCCCGGTACCGGCCGATGATGAGGGTCGCGAGATAGGGGGCCATCGGCTCGTGCTGTTCGTAGACCCACGTCTCCCGGCTCGACTTCCGGTGCTGCCCCACGAGCAGACCGTTGGAGATCACGCGGTACCCGGAGTCCGCCGTGGCCGCGATGCGGAAGGTGGCCTTGTGCTGCGGGTGATCGTTGCATGGGAACCACGTGGGTGCCCCCGTTGGCTGCCCGGCAACGAGCACACCGTCCTCGAGTTCCTCCCAGCCGACATCGCCCCAGAGGCCACGGGACGGACTGGGCGATCCCTCGTAGCGGATATCAAGCTCGAAGTCGGCTCCCGCCGGAATCGGGGTGCCAGGCCGGACTACCAGAGTGTCGCCGCGCTGGGCGACCTTGGCGGGCTTGGAACCGTTGACCCTCACCTTCGAGGCCTTGAGGCCGGCGAGGCTGAGCACCACCGCATCGAGATCCTCGGCCGCGGCCGCCAGGATCCGCGCTCGGCCGTCAAGACGGTTGCTCGAGAGCCTGATGTCGAGGTCCAGCTCGTAGCGCCTCACCAGATACGCCTTGCTTCCATGGCCGGGCGTGTACGGGTCTTCGGTGCGGTTGTCGGGGCTCATCGGGTCGGCACTTTCGGTTCTGACCACGGACCCACCGGGTTGCCACGCCAGTACGTTCCGCCCGGGATGGACTCGCCGCGCATCACGAGGGACGCAGGCCCCACCGTGGCCCCGGGACCGAGGCTCGCTCCGGGAAGTATGACGCCGTGGGGCCCCATAGTCGCACCCTCGTGCAGGCGCACGGCGTCGATGCTCATGATCCGATCGTGGAAGAGATGAGTCTGCACGACGCAGCCTCGATTGACGGTGGAACCGGGACCGAGCTCCACGAGATCCGCCTCGGGGAGCCAGTAGCTCTCGCACCACGCGCCTCGGCCGATCCGCGCTCCCAGAGACCGCAGCCACCAGACGAGCGCCGGGGTCCCGGAGGCGGCCCGGGCGAACCACGGCGCGGCGACCATCTCCACGAACGCGTCCACCACCTCATTCCGCCACACGAACGAACTCCACAGCGGATGCTCCCCGGAACGGATCCGGCCCACCAGGAGCCACTTCGCCGCCGTCGCCATCGCCGCTGCGAGGCCGCCGGCGGCCAGCAGGACGGCGCCGCACACGAGCGCCGTCAGGAGGTAGCCCCAGTGCGCGGCGAGCCAGTCGAGCGCCGCGAGGACGACGGCGGCGATCGCCACCCTGAGCACCACCGGCACCGCTCGGCACAGCTCCCACAGGGCGCGGGCAAGTTTGAGCCGGGCGGGCGGGC
Organism: Sinomonas gamaensis; assembly: GCF_005876955.1. Taxonomy (GTDB): domain Bacteria; phylum Actinomycetota; class Actinomycetes; order Actinomycetales; family Micrococcaceae; genus Sinomonas; species Sinomonas gamaensis. Next base: position 20,636 of record NZ_SSCL01000018.1, on the reverse strand, counting down.
TGAAGGTCCGGGACGTGTCGGTCTCGAGCGACGTGCGGCGAAGGCGCACGGGCGGGCTGCCGAGCCATGACGAACCGGTCTTTGCCTTCTTCGGCGTGGCGGAAAGGACCGCCACGAGCCCGTTCTTCGGCACAGAGCGGCCCGGGGCCGTCATGCCCGAGTTGCCGAGGAACGCCCGCTTGCCGATCTTGGCCGGACCGACGCGAAGCCAGCCGCCGCCGAGCTCGTAGGAGGCGACCATCGTGTCGTCGGCGAGGAACGCGCCGTCCCCCACCGTCGTCATCTTCGGCACCAAGAGCACGGTAGATGCCTCGACGTCCTTGCCCACGGTGGCGCCCAGCAGGCGGAGCCAAGTAGGAGTGAAAAGGCTGGCGTAGAGCGGGAAGAGCAGATCGCGTGCCAGATCGAGGACACGCTCCGTGGCCCACACCTGCCATCCGATCCTGCTGCGGACGCGATAGGTGCCTTCACGCAGGCCGAGGCCGAGCAGCCGTGTGCACCCCGCGACGAGCAGGAGGTTCGCGGCAAACCAGACGGCGGCCGCGGGGGGAGCTGCGGCGAGGATCGCGGGAAGAGCGTCGTGGAGGCTGGCATGCCCGGCCGCGGCCCAGACGAGGACCGCCCCCGCCGCAGACGCCGACAGATACGGGATGAGGGCCAGAAGCGAGGAGGCGGCAGCAAAGACAGTGATCCAGAGGCCTTCGAGGACCCGTCCACGGTGATGGGCGGCCTCCGGCCAGTCCTGCTTGGCCTTGCCGATCCGTTCGGCAGGGGAGCCGGAGACCCGCAGGCCGGCTTTGACCCTGCCAGACACCGCGGAACCGGGTTCGACCACGGCATTCGCGCCGACCTGAGCTCCGGGGAGGAGCGTGCTCCGGGAACCGATCGTGGCACCCGGGCCGATCCGCACCGGCCCGATGTGCACCCAGTCGCCATCGATCCACCACCCGGCCAGATCCACCTCTGGCTCGACCGAGGCCCCCCGTCCGAGTTCGAGCATCCCCGTGACGGGAGGCACCGAGTGAAGTACGGCGTCGCGCCCGATCTTCGCCCCGAGCGCCCGGGCGTAATAGGGAACCCAGGGCGCGCTGGCGAGGCTCACTGCTTGGGCGAGGTCGGCGATCTGCTCGGCGAGCCATAGCCTCACGTGGACCGAGCCGGACCGGGGATACCTTCCGGGGGCGAGGCCCCGGAGGAGGAGGCGCGCGGACACGACGGAGATCGCCATGCGGCCGAGCGGGCTGACGAACACGAGCCACGAGGCAGCAACCCACCACCAGGAGACTGTCGGCGCACCCGGGAAGCCCGCGGCGGAGAGCACGTTGTTCCCCGCCATGAGGTACGTGAGCCAGCGCATCCCCACGAGGATGAAGAGCGGGATGCCGAGAAGGGTCTGGGCGAGCTGGGTTCTCGCCGAGGCGGGGGCTACCGAGCGCTCGACGACGGCAGCTGCGGTCGCAGGACCGCCGCCGGTGACGGCTTCGACGAGCGCGCCGACCCGTGGGTGGGCATAGACATCGGCCACGGTGACCGTGGGGTACCGGACCCTCAGGGCCGAGACGAGCTGCGCCGCCGCGAGCGAGCCGCCGCCGTGGGCGAAGAAGTCCGCGTCGAGGCTCGAGGCAGGGGTCCCCAGAACGGACCCCCACTGGGCGACGACCCACGCCGCGTCCTCCGGGAGATCGAGCGGCTCGCCCGATCCCTCGTCTGTGCCGGGAAGCGGCCAGGGGAGCGCGTTGCGGTCCACTTTGCCGCTGGTCTTCGTGGGGAGGAGGTCGACGACGGCGAGCAGCGGCACGAGGGCAGCGGGGAGGGCTTTTGCGAGCCGCTCGCGGAGGGCTGCGAGATCCAGGTCCCCACCGTCGGCCGACGCGAGGTAGCCGACAAGCACCTGGTTCCCGGCCGCCGTCGTCCGCACCGCTGCGGCGGCCCCCGCGACCCCGGGGAGCGCCTGCAGTGCGGCGTCGACCTCGCCGAGCTCGATCCGCCGCCCGCCGAGCTTGACCTGCTCGTCGGCGCGGCCTTGGAACACAAGGCCCGCGGGGTCGAAGGTCACGAGGTCGCCCGAACGGTAGGCGCGGTCCCAGCCGAGGGAGGGCATGGGGGCGTACTTTTCGGCGTCCTTCGCCGGATCGAGGTATCTCGCGAGGCCGACGCCGCCGATGATGAGCTCGCCCACGCCGCCTTCGGGCACGGGCACGCCGTGGGAGTCGACGATCGCGAGGTCCCAGCCGTCCAGCGGAAGGCCGATGCGCACGGGCCCGGAGCCTCCCAGCTGAGCAGCGCAGGCAACCACGGTGGCCTCGGTGGGGCCGTACGTGTTCCACACCTCGCGGCCCTCCACCGCGAGGCGCTGGGCGAGCTCGGGCGGGCAGGCCTCGCCGCCGAAGATGAGGAGCCGGACGTTCTCGAGCGCCTCACTGGGCCAGAGCGCGGCGAGGGTCGGAACCGTCGAGACGATGGTGATACCGCGCTGTACGAGCCACGGGCCAAGGTCCATGCCGGTGCGCACGAGGGCACGTGGGGCGGGAACGAGGCAGGCGCCATGGCGCCACGCGAGCCACATCTCCTCGCACGAGGCGTCGAAGGCCACCGAGAGGCCGGCCAGGACGCGGTCCTCGGGGCCGATCGGCTCGTTGCGCAGGAAGATCCGCGCCTCCGCATCGACGAAGGCGGCGGCCGAGCGATGACGTACGGCAACGCCCTTCGGCGTCCCGGTGGAGCCCGAGGTGAAGATGATCCAGCAGTCGTCGTCGGGGCCGGGAAGGCGCGGATCGGGGAACGGAGCGGGCCGCTTCCGGTCGACGACGAGCGACGAGCCACTGCGCACAATCCCCGCCACGCCGGCCTCACTGAAGACGAGCTTGGCCCGCTCGTCGGGATCATCCGCGTCCACGGGCACGTACGCGGCGCCGACCAGGAGGATCGCAAGGATCGCGACGTACAGCTCGTTCGTCCCTGAGGGGATGCGGACGCCCACACGGTCCCCGGCTCCCAGCCCCGCGGCGTGGAGCCGGCGGCCTACAGCCCGGACCTCGGTGAGGAGCTCCGCGTAGCTCAGCACGCGCTCGCCGTCGTCGAGTGCGGGGGATTCCGGAAACGCCTCGGCTGTCGCGAGCAGGACGTCGAGGAGCGTCCGCGCGGGCGGAGTTCGCGCCGATGCCGGGAGCTGCGGCCCGTGCCGCTGCTCCAGAGCCTCGGGGGAGACGAGCTGGGGGTCGCTCACGGAGTGCTGGGGCTAGGGAACCAGGAGGACTTTGCCGGTGGTCGCGCGGCCTTCAAGCGCGCGGTGGGCGTCGGCGGCCTCCGCGAGCGGGAACGTCGCGCCGATCCGCACGGTCAGCGATCCGTCGGCCGCGGCGGAGAAGATCTCCGAGGACCGCCACAGGCGCTCCTGGGGATTGAGCAGGTGGTGCTTGAGGGTCGGACGGGTGAGGAACAGCGACCCTCCGGCGTTCAGTCGCTGGGGGTCCACTGGCGGGACAGGACCCGACGCGGCACCGAAAAGCACGAGATAGCCCCGCACGCGCAGGCAGCCGAGCGAGCCGTCGAACGTGTCGCGGCCAACGCCGTCGTACACCACGTCGACGCCGGCGCCGTTGGTGAGTTCGCGCACGTGCTCCGAGAAGCTTGAGTAGCGGATCACGTGGTCCGCGCCGGCGCCCTCGGCGAGCGCGGCCTTCTGGTCCGTCGAGACCGTTGTGATGACGCGGGCCCCTTTGGCCTTGAGCAGCTGGATCAGCAGGAGGCCCACGCCCCCTGCGCCGGCGTGCACGAGCACCGTCTGGCCCGGCTCCACCCGGAAGCTCGAATTGATGAGGTAGTGCGCCGTCATGCCCTGGAGGGGAAGCGCGGCGGCCGTCTCCAAGTCGAGGGCCTCCGGAACGGGGAGTGCCTTCTCGGCGTCGACGACCATGTACTCGGAGTAGGTCCGTCGCCCTTCGGCGGTGGCGATGCGGTCCCCGACGGCGAATCCCTCCACGCCGCCGCCGATCTCCTCGACGGTCCCGGATGCCTCTTCGCCCGGGGTGAAGGGGAAGGGCACGTTGTAGATGCCGCGGCGCTGGTAGGTCTCAATGAAGTTGACACCGGCCGCGGCGACCTTCACAAGGAGCTGGCCGGGGCCGACTTGGGGCTTCTCGACCTCCGTGAGGGAGAGGACTTCGGGGCCTCCCGCCTCTCGGGCAACGATGGCATTGATCATGGAGTTTCCTCTTTCGGCACAGCTTTCCTGAGTTCTCGTCCGCGTCCCATCCTAGGGGCGCGCCCTCGAATGCCGAATGCATAAATATTGATAACGCTGCATAACTTTGCCTATAGTGGTCAGGTGACTATTACCGCAGCAGTGTCCGGGGCCAGCGGCTACGCCGGGGGAGAGGTCCTCCGACTGCTCGCCAATCACCCTGAGATCGAGATCGGGGCCATTACCGCGCACAGCAGTGCGGGCAGCCGGCTCGGCGAGCTCCAGCCGCATCTCCTGTCGCTCGCCGATCGCGTCATCGTCGAGACGACCCCCGAGAACCTCGCAGGCCACGACGTGGTCTTCCTCGCGCTGCCGCACGGAGCCTCGGCCGAGGTTGCGGCGCAGCTTCCCGAGTCGACGCTCGTGATCGACGCCGGGGCCGATCACCGCCTCGAGGATCCTGAGGCCTGGTTCAAGTTCTACCGGTCCGAGCATGCCGGCACGTGGCCGTACGGGCTTCCTGAGCTGATGCTCGACGGCGGCCATCGCCAACGCGAGAAGCTCAAGGGAGCGCGCCGCATCGCCGTTCCGGGCTGCTACCCCACGTCGGCGCTGCTCGCGCTGGTGCCGGGGTTCGCCGCGGGGCTTCTTGAGGCCGACGACGTGGTGATCGTGTCCGCGTCCGGCACCTCGGGCGCCGGCAAGTCCGTCAAGCCCCATCTGCTGGGGTCTGAGGTCATGGGGTCGATGAGCCCGTATGGGGTCGGCGGCGGCCACCGCCACACTCCCGAGATCGAGCAGGGCCTGTCGAACGCCGCGGGCGAATCGGTCCGGGTCTCCTTCACGCCGACGCTTGCCCCCATGAGCCGCGGAATCCTGACGACGGCGACGGCGCGCGTGAAGGAGGGCGTCGCCGCCTCCGCTCTGAGATCTGCTTGGGAGACGGCCTACGGCGACGAGACCTTCATCCATCTCCTGCCCGAGGGCCAGTGGCCGGCGACGCAGATGGTCATCGGCTCGAACAACGTGGCGATCCAGCTCGCCTTCGATCCGCACGCCGGGCGGGTGATCGTGAGCTCCGTCATCGACAACCTCACCAAGGGCACCGCCGGCGGAGCGGTGCAGTCCATGAACATCGCGCTGGGGCTCCCTGAGGGCGCCGGCCTCGCACAGCTGGGAGTCGCCCCGTGACCGTGACCGCACCCAAGGGCTTCCGGGCCGCCGGCGTGACCGCCGGGATCAAGGCCTCGGGCAAGCCCGATCTGGCCCTCGTGGTCAACGACGGCCCGGACCGGAACGCCGCTGCCGTCTTCACCTCGAATCGCGTCGCGGCGGCCCCGGTCCGCTGGTCCCGGCAGGCGATCGCCGACGGGCGCGCCGACGCCGTGATCCTCAACTCGGGCGGGGCGAATGCCTGCACCGGGGCGGAAGGCTTCCAGAACACCCATCGCACCGCGGAGAAGACGGCCGAGGTCCTCGGGATCTCCGCAGGCGACGTGGTGGTGTGCTCCACGGGGCTCATCGGCGAGCAGCTGCCCATGGACAAGATCCTTCCGGGCGTCGAGTCCGCCGCGGCCGTTCTGGCCGACGACGGCGGGCATGACGCCGCCGTCGCGATCATGACGACCGACACCGTGCCGAAGGAGGCCGTCTTCACGGGAGCGGACGCACAGGGCACGCCGTACACGATCGGCGGCATCGCGAAGGGTGCGGGCATGCTCGCGCCCGGTCTTGCGACCATGCTCGTGGTCCTCACCACCGACGCGGCGGCAGCCCCCGAGTTCCTCGACTCGGCCCTGCGCGACGCGGCGCGCGTGACGTTCGACCGGGCCGACTCGGACGGCTGCATGTCCACCAATGACACGGTCGTCCTCCTCTCGTCCGGCGCCTCGGGCGCCGTGCCCGACGCACCGGATTTCACCGCCGGGCTCACCCAGGTGTGCGCCGAGCTTGCTTGCAAGCTCATCGGCGACGCCGAGGGGGCGAGCCACGACATCGCCATCCGGGCGTTCAACGCCGCCTCCGAGAGCGACGCCGAGATCGTGGCCCGGGCCGTCGCCCGGTCGAACCTGTTCAAGACCGCGATCTTCGGCAAGGACCCGAACTGGGGTCGGGTCCTCTCCGCCGTGGGGACGACCGACGCCGTCTTCGACCCGGACGAGCTCAATGTCGCGATCAACGGCGTCCAGGTGTGCCGCAAGGGCGGCATCGGGGACGACCGCTCGCTCGTGGACCTCGAACCGCGAGAAGTCCTCGTCGAGATCGACCTCGCCGCGGGTGAGGCGGAGGCGACCATTCTGACCAACGACCTCACGCACGACTACGTGCATGAAAACAGCGCGTACTCGAGCTGATCGGAAGCTCATGACTGAAGCAACAGCAGGACAGAACATCCGGCTCGCCATGGACAAGGCGGAGACGCTCATCGAAGCGCTCCCGTGGATCCAGAAGTTCGCCGGCAGCACCATGGTGGTGAAGTACGGCGGCAACGCGATGGTCAACGACGAGCTCCGCAGGGCCTTCGCCGAGGACATCGTCTTCCTCCACCACGTGGGGATCCGGCCCGTCGTCGTCCACGGCGGCGGCCCGCAGATCAACGCGATGCTGCAGCGCGTGGGGATCGAGAGCGAGTTCAAGGGCGGTCTCCGCGTCACGACACCCGAGGCGATGGACGTGGTGCGCATGGTCCTCACGGGCCAGGTCGGGCGCGAGCTTGTGGGTCTCATCAACTCCCACGGTCCGTACGCCGTCGGTCTTTCCGGCGAGGACGCGGGGCTGCTGCGTGCCGTGCGCACAGGCGCCGTCGTCGACGGCGAGGAAGTCGACCTCGGGCTCGTGGGCGAGGTCGTCGGCGTCGACCCCGCCGCCGTCCACGACATCCTCGAGGCGGGGCGCATCCCCGTGATCTCCACGGTGGCCCCCGAGGTCGAGGGGGAAGCGGACGGCGCGTACCAGCCCACCGGACAGGTCCTCAACGTCAACGCGGACACCGCCGCTGCCGCAGTCGCCGTGGCCCTCGACGCCTCGCGGCTCGTGATCCTCACCGACGTCGAGGGCCTCTACCGGAACTGGCCGGACAAGGACTCCCTCGTGTCGCAGATCTCGGCGACGGAGCTGCGGGACATGCTGCCCTCGCTCGAGTCGGGAATGATCCCCAAGATGGGCGCGTGCCTGAAGGCGGTCACGGAAGGCGTGGACCGCGCGGCGATCGTGGACGGGCGAAGCCCGCACACCATGCTGCTAGAGATCTTCACGAATGCGGGTGTCGGAACGCAGGTCGTGCCAGACGAGGAAGGGACCCAATGAGCACCTCCAGCACCCCCGAAGCCAGGCCTGTCTCGGAGCTGGTCGGCACGTCGACCGGCGAGTCCTGGCTCGCCCGCTACTCGAACTCCCTCATGGGCGTGTTCGGCACACCCCAGCGAGTCCTGGTCCGCGGTCAGGGCTGCTACGTCTGGGATGCCGACGGCAAGCAGTACCTCGACCTGCTCGGCGGCATAGCGGTCAACGCCCTCGGCCACGCGCATCCCTTCGTCACCAGCGTCATCTCGTCTCAGCTGGCCACTCTCGGCCACGTCTCGAACTTCTTCACCAGCCCAACCCAAGTGGCGCTTGCCGAGAAGCTCCTTGAGATCGCCCACGCGCCCGCCGGCTCGAAGGTGTTCTTCGCGAACTCCGGCACGGAGGCGAACGAGGCCGCGTTCAAGCTGGCACGCCGCAACTCGGAGGGCGGCCGCCGCACCAAGATCGTCGCGCTCGAGGGGGCCTTCCACGGGCGTACCATGGGCGCGCTCGCCCTGACCGCGAAGCAGGCCTACCGCGAGCCGTTCGCGCCGCTCCCGAGCGGCGTGGTGCACATCCCGTTCGGAGACCTCGACGCGCTCCGTGACGAAGTCGACGAGACCACGCAGGCGCTCTTCCTCGAGCCGATCCAGGGCGAGGCCGGCGTCATCCCGCTCCCCGACGGCTATCTGGCCGAGGCGCGGCGGATCACCCGAGAGGCCGGTGCCCTGCTCATCGTCGACGAGGTCCAGACGGGTATCGGCCGGACGGGGCAGTGGTTCGCGATCGAGGACTCGGGAATCCTGCCGGACGCGATGTCCCTCGCCAAGGGCCTGGGAGGCGGCTTCCCGATCGGTGCCCTCATCACCTTCGGCGCGGAGACGAGCGCCCTACTCACGGCCGGGCAGCACGGCACCACCTTCGGCGGAAACCCGGTCGCCACCGCCGCCGCCCTGGCGACGCTGCACACCATCGAGAGCCAGGGGCTCCTCGAGCATGTGCGCTCCGTCGGCGACGAGCTGCGCTCCAGGCTCGCGGACCTCCCCGAGGTCTCCGAGGTACGCGGGCGCGGCCTCCTCATCGGTTTCGACCTGACAGGCCCGGGCGGGGACGTCGCCGCGGTTCCGCAGAACGCCAACCTCGCGGCCGCCGTCGTCAATGCCGCCCTCGACGCAGGCTTCATCGTCAACGCGCCCGGTCCCCGCACCATCCGCCTCGCGCCGCCGCTCATCCTCAGCATCGAGCAGGCCGAGACCTTCGCTGCCGCGCTGCCGGACCTCGTGTCCACCGCAGCCGAAGCGCTCACCACCAAGGAGGCATCATGACCGAAGTCGCCGCGAAGACCGTCCGGCACTTCCTCAAGGACACCGACCTCAGCCCCGCCGAGCAGGCAGAGGTCCTCAGCCTCGCGCTCCGCCTCAAGGCCGAACCCTATTCGGTCCAGCCCCTCGCGGCCCAGGATTCGGCGCGCAAGACCGTCGCCGTCATCTTCGACAAGACGTCGACACGCACCCGCGTCTCGTTCTCGACCGGAATTTCCGATCTGGGCGGCACGCCGCTCATCATCAATCCGGGTGAGAGCCAGATCGGCCACAAGGAATCCGTCGAGGACACGGCGCGTGTGCTCGAGCGGATGGTCGCGGCGATCGTCTGGCGGACGGGCGCCCATCAGGGCCTCGTCGACATGGCCGCGAATTCGCGCGTCCCGGTCGTCAACGCGCTGTGCGACGACTACCACCCGTGCCAGCTGCTCGCCGATCTCCTGACCGTTCGGGAGCACAAGGGCGAACTCGCCGGCCTCACCATGGCGTACCTCGGCGACGCGGCGAACAACATGGCTAATTCCTATCTGCTGGCCGGGGTCACGGCGGGCATGCATGTGCGGATCGCCGGTCCCGCGGGCTACCTCCCAGCGTCGGAAATCGTGGCCGAGGCGGAGTCCGTCGCCGCTGAGACGGGCGGCTCGGTGCTCGTCACGGTCGACCCTGCGGCCGCTCTCGAGGGTGCCGACGTTGTGGCGACCGACACGTGGGTCTCCATGGGGCAGGAATCCGAGAAGGAGGCGCGTATGACGCTCTTCCGCGACTACAGCATCGACCCGGCAGCGATGGAGCTGGCCGCCCCTGACGCGATCTTCCTGCACTGCCTCCCGGCGTACCGGGGCTACGAAGTCGCCGCCGAGGTGATCGATGGCCCGCAGTCGGTCGTGTGGGACGAGGCGGAGAACCGTCTGCACGCGCAGAAGGCCCTCCTCGCGTGGCTCCTGCACCGCTCGGGCCAGGCCATGGTGGAGGGCTAGTTGAGCATCGCGTCCAGCCCCGCCCCGCAGACGAAGGCCGCGCGCCAGGCCCGCATCCGGCTGCTCCTCGCTGGCCAGTCGGTGCGCTCGCAGGCCGAGCTCGCCGCGCTTCTGGCGGACGACGGCGTGCAGGTCACCCAGGCGACGCTGTCCCGCGACCTCGTGGAGATCGGCGCCGTGCGGGTGCGCGGCGCCGATGGCGGACTCGTGTATGCGGTGCGCGGGGAAGGCGGGGACAGGAGCCCGCGCTCGGGGCTGGATCCCGAGGTGCTCGACGCGAGGCTCGCGAAGCTGTGCGCCGAGCTCCTGGTCACGGCGGAGGCGAGCGCGAACATGGTGGTGCTCCGCACACCGCCGGGAGCGGCGAACTTCCTCGCGCTGGCCATCGACCACTCCGTGATCCCGGCGATTCTGGGCACGATTGCCGGCGACGACACGGTCGTGATCGTCACGCGCGACCCCGACGGCGGGGAGGCGGTGGCTGCTCGCTTCCTCGAGCTCGCGTCTCAAGGCGCCTGAGCTTCACAGGAAGTTGCCGGGGCGGGACGATGGGGCCATGACTGATTCGACCGACCTCGCAGTCTTCGACCGCATCGAGAAGTCCATCGACATCGCAGCCCCGGCCGACCGCGTGTTCGAGTTCGTGTCCGAGCCGGGCTGGTTCATCAACGACGGGGAGTACCGCGCCCATGAGATCGAGCGCGACGGCGACGTGAGCCTCGTGCGCGACCCGGTCCACGGAGACTTCGGGATCCTCACCGTCGCCCTCGAGCCGCCCGCTCGGGCGGCGTTCCGCTGGGTGGGCGAGGGGGCGGGGTCCACTCTCGTTGAGTTCTCGGTCGAGGCGGTCGACGGCGGGGCGAGGCTGAGCGTCGTGGAGAGCGGCTTCGCGTCGCTGCCCGGGAGCGACGCCGACCGCCGAGCGGCATACGAAGGAAACAGCCAAGGCTGGGACATCGAGCTGGATGTGGCGCGCACCGCGTGCGAGGGTGCTGCATAGGTATGTAGACTTTTGAATAATCATTCGTAACTATTCAACAAGCATTCAAGTCATCTCAAGGAGAAAACGTGAAGGATCGTATTGTCCTCGCCTACTCGGGCGGCTTGGACACGTCCGTGGCCATCGGCTGGATCGGGGATGCGACCGGCGCCGAAGTCATCGCCGTCGCCGTGGACGTCGGGCAAGGCGGGGAGGATCTGGAGACGGTGCGCCAGCGCGCGCTCGGCTGCGGCGCGGTCGAAGCCTACGTGGCGGACGCCCGGGACGAGTTCGCGAACGAGTACTGCATGCCGACGCTCAAGGCGAACGGCCTCTACCAAGGGCATTACCCGCTCGTTTCGGCGATTTCGCGACCTGTCATCGTCAAGCACCTTGTGAAGGCGGCGCGCGAGTTCGGCGCATCGACGGTGGCGCACGGCTGCACCGGCAAGGGCAACGACCAGGTCCGCTTCGAGGTCGGCATCCAGACCCTCGGCCCCGACCTCAAGTGCATCGCGCCGGTCCGCGACCTCGCTCTCACCCGGGACAAGGCCATAGCGTACGCCGAGGAGAAGCGCCTCCCGATCGTCACCACGAAGAAGAACCCGTACTCCATCGACCAGAACGTCTGGGGCCGCGCCATCGAGACGGGTTACCTCGAGGACATCTGGAACGCCCCCACGAAGGACATCTACGACTACACGCAGAGCCCGGAGTTCCCGCCGGCGCCGGACGAGGTCACCATCACCTTCAAGGAGGGCGTGCCGACCGCCCTCGACGGCGTGGAGCACACCCCGCTGCAGATCATCCAGGAGCTCAACCGCCGCGCCGGCGCTCAGGGCGTGGGCCGCATCGACGTCGTCGAGGACCGCCTCGTGGGCATCAAGAGCCGCGAGATCTACGAGGCCCCCGGCGCCATGGCCCTCATCACGGCGCACAAGCACCTCGAGGACGTGACGATCGAGCGGGAGCATGCCCGTTTCAAGACCACCGTGGGCCAGCGCTGGTCCGAGCTCGTCTATGACGGCCAGTGGTTCTCGCCCCTGAAGCGCGCGCTCGACGTCTTCATCGACGACAGCCAGAAGTACGTCTCGGGCGATATCCGCATGGTCCTCCACGCCGGCACGGCAGTGGTGAACGGCCGCCGTTCCGACACCTCTCTCTATGACTTCAGCCTCGCGACCTACGACACGGGCGACACGTTCGACCAGTCGAGCGCGAAGGGCTTCATCGACATCTGGGGCATGGCCTCCAAGGTGGCCTCGGGGCGCGACCAGCGGGTCGCGGGGGAGTAGCCGGCGTGGCTGGTACGAACGAGGGTGCACTCTGGGGCGGGCGCTTCGCCGGGGGTCCGGCGGACGCCCTCGCCGCACTGAGCAAGTCCACGCATTTCGACTGGCGACTGGCGCGGTACGACATCGCAGGGTCCCGGGCGCACGCGCGCGTCCTCCACAGCGCAGGCCTGCTCGACGACGTCGAGCTCGCCGGAATGCTGGCGGCGCTCGATGAGCTCGACGCCGATGTCGCCTCGGGTGCCTACCAGCCGGCCGAGTCCGACGAGGACGTGCACGGCTCGCTCGAGCGCGGCCTCATCGAGCGCGCGGGCGCCCAGCTCGGCGGCAAGCTCCGCGCGGGCCGCTCCCGCAACGACCAGGTCGCCACGCTGGGACGCATGTTCCTCCGCGACCACGCGAGGATCGTCGCCCGCGGCGTCCTCGACACCGTGGATGCGCTCGTCGGCCAGGCTGAGGCCCACCCCGACGCAGCAATGCCCGGCCGGACACATCTCCAGCACGCGCAGCCGGTGCTCCTGAGCCACCATCTGCTCGCCCACGCGTGGGCCCTCCTTCGGGATGTGCAGCGGCTCCAGGACTGGGACAGGCGCGCGGCGGTCTCGCCTTACGGCTCGGGCGCGCTCGCGGGCTCGTCGCTGGGCCTCGATCCCGAGGCCGTCGCTGCGGACCTGGGCTTCGACTCGGCCGTGCACAACTCGATCGACGGCACCGCCTCGCGGGACGTCTTCGCCGAGTTTGCGTGGGTCGCGGCGATGATCGGTGTCGACCTCTCGAGGATCAGCGAGGAGGTCATCCTCTGGGCCACGAAGGAGTTCTCCTTCGTCACGCTGGACGATGCCTTCTCCACGGGATCGTCGATCATGCCCCAGAAGAAGAACCCCGATGTCGCCGAGCTCGCGCGCGGCAAGGCCGGGCGCTTGATCGGTGACCTCACGGGACTCCTCGCAACCCTCAAGGGACTGCCGCTCGCGTACAACCGCGACCTGCAGGAGGACAAGGAGCCCGTCTTCGATGCGGCCGACACCCTCGAGCTCCTGCTCCCGGCGGTGTCGGGGATGATTGCCACGCTCACGTTCAACACCGAGCGCATGGCCTCGCTCGCGCCGCAGGGGTTCGCCCTCGCGACGGATATCGCGGAGTGGCTGGTCCGCCAGGGCGTTCCGTTCCGCGAGGCGCATGAGCTCTCGGGCGCGGCCGTGCGGAGGGCTGAGAGCCGTGGGGTCGAGCTCTGGGACCTCACGGAAGAGGAGTACGCGGACATCAGCGCGGCCCTCACCCCCGAGGTGCGCTCGGTGCTGAGCACGGAAGGCTCGCTCGCGAGCCGCAGCGCACAGGGCGGCACGGCGCCGTCGGCCGTTGCCCGCCAGCTCGAGGCGCTCAAGGCCCAGCTCGCGGAGGCGCGCCAGTTCGTGAACTGAGGTGTTCCGCCCTTTCCTCGGGCGGAACACCCAGCGCATCATCAGTGGCATGTCGTCGCACCCGACATCCCGCACGCTCATGCTTGTCGTCGCCCATCCCGACGACGACGCATTCGGCATCGCCGGCTCCGTCGCCCTCCACGGCGACGAGCCGGTGTTCCGTTTTGTGCTGATCCACGCGACCGACGGGGCCGCAGGACAGATCGCTCCAGAGGTGGACGCTACTCCGGCGACCCTCGGAGTCGTCCGCCGGCTCGAGGCGCAGCGTGCGTGGAAGGCGCACGGGCGCGTTCCAGACCGCCATGTGTGGCTCGGCTACGATGACGGCGCGCTGGCGAGAGCCGACTTCGGCGCCCTGGTCTCCACCATCAGGTCGCTTCTCCTGGACGAGCGTCCCGACGTCGTCTTCACGTTCGGGCCGGACGGGATCACCGGCCACCCGGACCACATCGTCGTCGGCCACGCGACGGACGTCGCCTTCGCATCGCTGGCGGGCGACGGCGGCCGCGGGCTGAAGCGGCTCCTTCACGCGGCGATCAAGCAGTCCGCCTGGGAGCGGATCAACCGCGCGCGCATCCGCGCCGGAATGTCGCCCTGGGATCCCACGCTCGTCTACCATTTCCGCGGAATCCCGGACGAGCTCATCGATATCCGGGTGGACACCCGCGCCGTCGTCGAGCACGTCGTCGACGGCATCGCCGAGCACCGCAGCCAGCGGCTTTCCCTCTTCGAAGGACCGGTGACCCGGCAGACATGGCTCTCGATCGCGTCCCGCGAGTACTTCGTCCAGGCCTGGCCGCCCCGCGAACGCGGTCTGCCTCTCCTGAAGGACATCTTCGAGGGCCTCGAGTAGCTACTCTGAAGGCATGGGAACCAAAGCTGCTGCCCTCACCGACGAACGCCTCCTTGACGAGCTCCACACTGCCGCCCAGGGGGTGCGCCATGAGCTCGAACGCCTCTCGGACGATGCGGTGGGGCATCCCTCCGAGCTTCCCGGCTGGAGCCGCGGTCACGTGCTGGCGCATCTCGAGGGAATCTGCCTGGCCCTTGCCCGGCAGGTCGAGTACGCCCAGCGCGGGGAGAAGGTCGACCTCTACGACGGCGGCCAAGCGGCCCGTGACCGGGCGATCGAAGAAGGAGCCGGCGCAAGCGCGGAGCAGTATCGCGAGCGAGTGGGGTCGGCCCTCGACCGAGTGCTCGCCGCCTTCGAGTCGCTCGAGCCGGAGCAGTGGGAGGCGCCCGTGCGCTTCCGGAACGGAGTGGTCCGGGACGCTGCCCTCGCCCTCTGGCGGGAGCTCGTGATCCATCACAGCGACCTCGGGACGGGCTGCACCCAGCAGGAATGGACCGGCGACTTCTGCCACCACCTCCTCGACTTCCTCGAGCCTCGGGTGCCCGAGGGGGAGACGTTCCTTCTCCGTACCCAAGGCGGAGAGCGCATCACCTTGGGAGAGGGCTCGGACGGCGTGGTGGTCGAGGGCAGGCTCCAAGACCTCGCGGCGTGGCTTGCGGGACGCGAAATAGGCCGCGGAGCGGTCAGGGCAGAGCACGAGGGTCAGGCCGTTCCGCTGCCAGAGATTGGGCCTTGGCCGTCGGCCTTCGCATTCAAGTAGGCCGCCCCATTTATGGACGTCGCCTCTTCTATGGACTACAACGAGCTCGTCCACTGGCTCCACCGCGACCCAGTGGCAGTCGCCCCTGACCTTCTGGGCGGCGTTCTGACGCATACGACGGCGGAGGGAACCGTGGGCGTCCGACTCACCGAGGTGGAGGCGTACCGCGGCCACCGGGACTCGGAGCACGCCGACCCGGGCTCCCACTCCTACAACGGCCGAACTGCCCGGAACGAGGTCATGTGGGGGCCGCCGGGGCGGCTCTACGTGTACTTCACGTACGGGATGCACTACTGCGCGAACATCGTCTGCGGCCCCGTCGGCCGTTCCTCTGGGTGTCTGCTGCGGGCCGGCGAGATCGTGGAGGGGATCGATCTCGCCCGTTCCCGCAGGGCCGCGGCGCGACGGGATGCGGAGCTCGCGCGGGGCCCTGCCCGGCTCGCGCAGGCGCTCGGCATCGCACGCGAGCACAATGGCGCGGCCCTCGACGGCGGGGAGTTCAGGCTGGAGCCGCCCGCCCACCGCCTTGCGGGAGTGCTGAATGGCCCCCGGGTGGGCGTCGCGGGCGCAGGAGGTTCGGCGGAGTACCCGTGGCGCTTCTGGATCCCTGGCGAACCGAGCGTTTCCGCCTATCGTGCAGCGAAGCCGCGGACCCGAGCGCGCACGGCAGGGAACGCCGTCGTCCGCTGAGAGCCGTGAAAGAGCTTCGGGGCTTCCTGGGCGCGGTGCCGCCGTGCCGGACCAGAGCCCAGCGTCGATGAGCGGGAAGAGCTGCTAGGCGTGCAGGGGCGCGAGCGGAAGCAGGCCAATCCCATGCCCGGAAAGGGCCAGCGTGTGATGGATGCGGACATTGAAGCACCCGCCAATGGCCTCCAGACCGCCGAATGGGCCTATGTGGAAATGAACTTTCGACTAACGTGAAACGGTGACCGCCGAATCCGCAGCCCGTGAGCCCATCCACGCCATCCTCGACCGTTTGTGCGCCACTGTTGAGGACTATCCGAAGCCCGGAATCACCTTCAAGGACCTCACGCCGGTGTTCGCCGACGGCGAGGGATTGCGGGCCATGGTGGACGCTCTGACCGAGCCCTTCGTCGGCCGATTCGACCTCGTAGCAGGCGTCGAAGCGCGTGGGTTCCTGCTTGCGGCGGCCGCGGCCTACGCGACCAAGACGGGCGTGATCACCGTGCGGAAGAAGGGCAAGCTCCCGCGGACCACCCTCTCCGAGGACTACGCACTCGAGTACGGCAATGCGACGATCGAGGTGCACGAGGAGGACGTGCCAGCGGGTTCCCGCATCCTCCTGCTCGACGACGTCCTCGCCACGGGAGGAACTTTATCGGCGGCAACCCGCCTCATGGAGCGCACGGGCGCGCACGTGGTGGGCATCGGCGTCGTCCTCGAACTCGCAGGGCTCGGTGGACGGGCAGCGCTCGCTGGGCACGAGGTCCACTCCCTCCAGCGCATCGACCTGTGATCGGCGCGAGGGGGCGGCCAGCACGCCGCACTATGCGGTTAGCGGCATGTTCACTCAAATCGCTGTAAAATGGACGGTCCGTCATTGCAGTAAGGGGAACATGCCGATGCCCGACGCCGATCTGGCCCACGAACGCGACTACGTGAAGGGGCTGTACCACCGGCTCGATGAGCTGCGCGATGAGAAGCGCGCCCAGCTCGCTGCCGTGCGCAAGGCGGGAGCGATCGGTTCCGTGCAGAACATTTCAGAGCGTGACGCGTTCGCCGCCATGTACGAGGACCGGCTCGCGCAGCTCGATGCGGTGGAGGATCGGCTTGTCTTCGGCCGGCTTGATCTGGACAGCGGCGAGGCGCAGTACATCGGACGCATCGGGCTCAGCACCGAGGACCTGCGGCGCCTCATGGTCGACTGGCGGGCTCCCGAGGCGAGCCACTTCTATCAGGCGACGGCGTTCGACCGCCAGGGCGTGAGGCGGCGCCGCCACCTCATCCTCCAGGGCCGGGACGTCAAGGCCATCGAGGACGACATCCTGGATGCCGACATGCTCGAGGAGGCCGGGCACCATCAGGGCGAAGGCGCCCTGCTCGCCGCACTCAATTCGAAGCGCACCGGCCGCATGGCAGACATCGTCAGCACGATCCAGGCCGAGCAGGACCGCATCATCCGCGCGCCCATGCCAGGGGCCCTCGTTGTGCAGGGCGGCCCGGGCACGGGCAAGACCGCGGTGGCGCTGCACCGCGCGGCCTACCTCCTTTACAGCCACCGAGAGCGGCTCAAGTCTGCCGGCGTGCTTCTGGTGGGGCCATCGCCGTCGTTCATGAAGTACATCGAGCGGGTGCTTCCCTCCCTCGGCGAGACTGGGGTCGTCATGTCGAGCCTCGGCCGCCTCATGCCCGGCATCAGTGCTGTCCCGGAGGAGGACCCGCGGGTCGCGAAGCTCAAGGGGAGCAAGCGCATGGTGGACCTGGTGAGTGCGGCGGTCGCGAACCGGCAGCGCATTCCGGCCTCCGATCGGATCCTCGACGTCGAGGGCCAGAAGCTCGTGCTGAGCCCACGCCAGGTCCGCCGCGCGCGCGACAAGGCCCGTGCGACGGGCAAGCCGTACAACGAGGCCCGCAACACTTTCGTCAAGATCCTCCTGCGGGAGCTCACCGAGCAGCTGCAGACGAAGCTGGAAGCGTCCAGCGTCGGCAACAACGCGGACCGCTCGTATCTGGCGGAGGACGTGCGCCAGTCACGGGACGTCCGGGTAGCTCTCAACCTGTGCTGGATGCCGATCACGCCGCAGAAGCTCCTGACCGAATTGTTCTCGAAGCGCGCCCTCCTCGACGCCGTCGCCTCGGGCTTCACGCCCGAGGAGCGCGAGCTCCTGGAGCGGCCGGCCGACGCTCCCTGGACGGAAGCGGATGTGCCGCTCCTCGACGAGGCCGCGGAGCTCCTCGGGGAGATGGACGCAGCAGGCGGAACGGAAGCCGCCCGGAGGGAGGCGGAGCGGAAGCGGGATCTGGAGAACGCCGAGCGCACGCTCGCGAATCTCGACAGCACTTTGCGGGAGCAGGGGATCGACGGCGTGGTCAGCGCCGAGGACCTCGCCGACCTCCAGGAGTCGCGCGACGCGAGGCTCACCGCGGCCGAACGTGCGGTGGGGGACCGCACCTGGGCGTACGGCCACATCATCGTGGACGAGGCGCAGGAGCTCTCCTACATGCAGTGGCGTCTCCTGGTGCGGAGGTGCCCGCTGAAGTCCTTCACGATCGTGGGCGACATTGCCCAGACGAGTGCCGCCGCCGGTGCCTCGTCGTGGAGCGGTGCCCTGACGCCGTTCTTCGACGACCGCTGGCGGCTCGAGGAGCTCACGGTCAACTACCGGACGCCGAGCCAGATTGCGGAGGCAGCGGCCCGCATGGCGGCCGCCGCTGGGTTGACTGTTTCCGCCCCGAAAGCGGTACGCGAGGGCCAATGGCCGCCGATCGTGGATCGCGTGGGGGACGGCGACGTCGTGGGCCGGCTTGTTCAGACGATGCCGGAGGAGCTCGAGGCGGCCGATGGCGGTCTGGTCGCCGTGATCGCGCCCGAGGAGCTCGTCGAGAAGGCCCGTTCCGCCCTCAGCGAGGTCTACGGGCGTCGGGTTGGCTCGGGCGCGGGGAGCTTCGAGCAGGACATCGTGGTGATCGACCCTCGGGAGGCGAAGGGCCTCGAATTCGACGGCGTCGTGGTGCTCGAACCGGGCCGGATGGTGGACGAGCATCATGGCCGCGTGGGCGATCTCTATGTCGCGATGACCCGCCCGACGCAGCGCCTGCGGCTCATCGCCTCGGAGGCCCTGCCATCGGGGATCGAGGCGGAATTCGCAGCCCGCTGACGGACGCCGGTCACTGATACCGTAGAAGCCGTGCCGCAGACAGTACTCGATACGCAGAAGAACGATCCGAGCTTCCCGAACATCTGGCAGGAGCTCAAGTGGCGTGGCCTGATCCACGTCTCCACCGACGAGGCCGAGCTCGAGGCCCTTCTCGCCGGGGATCCGATCACGTATTACTGCGGCTTCGACCCCACGGCCCCGAGCCTGCACCTCGGCAACCTGGTCCAATTGCTCGTGCTCCGCAGGCTTCAGCTCGCTGGGCACAAGCCGTTGGGGCTCGTGGGCGGCTCCACGGGCCTCATCGGTGATCCGCGGCCGACGGCGGAGCGCACCTTGAACACGAAGGACACGGTCGCGGAGTGGGTTGGCTACCTCAAGGCCCAAGTCCAGCGCTTCCTGAGCTTCGATGGCGAGAACGCTGCCCGGATCGTCAACAACCTGGACTGGACTGCGCCGCTCTCGGCGATCGACTTCCTCCGGGACGTGGGCAAGCACTTCCGCGTGGGAACGATGCTGGGCAAGGATGCCGTCGCGTCTAGGCTCGCCTCCGACGAGGGCATCTCGTACACCGAGTTCAGCTACCAGATCCTTCAGGGGATGGACTACCTCGAGCTGTTCCGTCAGTACAACTGCGTCCTGGAGACCGGCGGGTCTGACCAGTGGGGCAATCTCACGAGCGGCACGGAGCTGATCCGGAAGGTCGAGGGGCAGCGCGTGCATGCCTTCGGCACGCCGCTGATCACGAACGCCGACGGGACGAAGTTCGGCAAGAGCGAGGGCAACGCCATCTGGCTCGACCCATCCATGTGCTCGCCGTACACGTTCTACCAGTTCTGGCTCAACACGTCTGATGCCGATGTGATCGATCGTCTCAAGGTCTTCACCTTCCTCACCCGCGCCGAGATCGAGGAGCTCGAATCCGCGGTGAAGGATCGACCCTTCGCGCGGGAGGCGCAGCGCCGTCTCGCGTTCGAGGTGACCTCCACCGTCCATGGCGTCGGCGCGACGGAGAAGGTGATCGCGGCATCGGCGGCCCTGTTCGGCAACGGCGACCTCGGCGTGCTCGATGAAAGCACCCTGGAGGCGGCGACGGCGGAGCTCACCACCGCGGCCGTCACGCCGTCGCAGTTGGGGATCATCGATCTTCTCGTCGTCACGGGCCTCTCTGACAGCAAGTCCGCCGCACGCCGGACCGTGGGCGAAGGCGGTGCCTACGTCAACAACATCAAGGTCACGGACCCGGAGGCGGTCGTGGATTCGGAGCAGGCGCTCCATGGCCGTTACTTCCTGGTGCGCCGTGGCAAGAAGAACCTCGCGACGGCCGTCCTGACGAGCTGAGCAACGCTGTTCCTAGCGGCGGCTGTAGCACCTCATCCGCCCAGACTCCTGCGCGACACGCCCGGGGGTCTGGGCGGATTTGCCGCCTCTGACGGGTGCGTGTACAGTATTTCGAGTCGCCGCCGCTGAGCGGAGACGAAAATCCTTCACTGATCGGCCGCAACGCATAATTCACGGATGATCCGCGGATTTGCGAAATGGCGAATGGGAAGGTAAATTAGAACCTCGTTCCGCAGGGGCGATGCCGGAAAAAAAGTCCGGTATTCCTGGTGGACCGGTTGTTTGAGAACTCAATAGTGTGCCATGTTCGATTCGATGCCATTTTTTTGATGGCTGATTTTGTCTGGTCTGCTGCACCCCCGTGCAGTTGGGCTGGGCGTTGGCCTGGAT
>NZ_SSCL01000017.1:43014-72097 GCF_005876955.1 Sinomonas gamaensis | reverse complement strand
GGATCCCGCAGGCGAACTCGACCACCTCAAGGCCCCGCCCGATCTCGCCCTTCGCGTCCGAGAGGACCTTCCCGTGCTCGGCGGTGACCAGCGCCGCGAGCTCATCGATGTGGCCCGCGACCAGCTCGCGGAACCTGAACAGCACCGCGGTGCGCCTGGCCAGGGAGACCTCCCCCCAGGAGTCGGCGGCCTTGCGCGCGTTCGCCACCGCCGCCTCCAGGTCCTGCCTATCGGCGAGCCTCAGCTCGCCCGTCTGCTCGCCGGTGGCCGGGTTGAACACCGGCTGGGTGCGCTCCCCGACCCCGATGGTCTCTTCGCCGTTGAGGTAATGCGGAATCGTCTTGATCGTCATTGATGTGCTCCTTTGAAGGAAATCTCAGCCGAGGAACGGCCGCTGCTGGGCCTTGTGCTCGATGTAGGTGGCGAACGCCTGCTTCGTGGACTCCAGCTCAGAGGCGCCCGAGACGGGCACGTCCCACCAGGACTCCGAGGACGGGGCGTCGATGAGCGGGTCGGACTCGATGTGGATCAGGATCGGCCCCGAGCCCTCCGGGGCCGCCTTCGCCTTGGCGATCGCGGCCTCCAGGTCCTCGATCGCGTTCGGGCCCGGCTCGATCCGGTGCACCGTGACGCCGAGGCTCTCGGCGTTGGTGGCGAGGTCGATCGGGAGCTTCTCGCCGTCGTCGAACGTGTGCTGCGCCCGGTCCAGGGTGCGGTACTTCGTGCCGAAGCGCTGGGAGCCCAGCTGCTCGGAGAGCGCGCCGATAGAGGCGTAGCCGTGGTTCTGGATGAGCACCACGATGAGCTTGATGCCCTCCGCGACCGCCGTGACGAGCTCGGTGTGCATCATCAGGTACGAGCCGTCCCCGACCATGACGACGACGTCGCGCGGGTCCTCCCTGTCTCCTTCTCTGGGGCGCGACGCGGCGTCGAGCACCGCGCGCTTGACGCCGAGCCCGCCGGGGATCTCGTAGCCCATGCAGGAGAAGGCGTACTCGACGTGGTAGCCGAAGGCGTCGCGCACGCGCCACATCTTGTGCAGGTCACCGGGGAGGGACCCGGCGGCGCAGACGACGACGTCGCGTGCGTCCATCGCGCGGTTGGCGGCCCCGATGATGGCGTTCTGGGACGGCAGCGGCGAGTACCGCTCGTCGAACGCCGCGTCCACGGTGGCGTCCCAGCGCGCCTTCTCCGAGGCGACCACCTGCTCGAGGTCACCGCCGACGCGGTAGCCGCCCAGCGCCGTCGTCAGCTGGATCAGCGCCTTGCGGGCGTCGGCGACGATCGGCAGCGAGGTGCCGTGCTTGTAGGCGTCGATGGCGGCGACGTTGATGTTCACGAAGCGCACGTCCGGGTTCTGGAACGCGGTGCGGGAGGCGGTGGTGAAGTCCTCGTAGCGGGTGCCGATGCCGATGACCAAGTCCGCCTCGCGGGCGACGGCGTTGGCCGCCGTGGTGCCCGTGGAGCCGATCGCTCCGAGCGCCTGGGCGTGGTCCCACGGGAGCACGCCGACGCCGGCCTGCGTCCAGCCCACGGGGATGCCGGTGGCCTCGGCGAACTCGCGCAGCTGCTCGTTCGCGAACGCGTACAGGACGCCCCCGCCGGCGACGATGAGCGGACGCTCCGCGGCGCGGATGGCCTCGGCAGCGCGGGCGATGTCCTCGGCCTCGGGCTCGGGGCGCCGGATGCGCCACTCGCGCTCGGCCAGGAACTCCTCCGGGACGTCGAAGACCTCGGCCTGGACGTCCTGCGGCAGGGCGATCGTGACCGCGCCGGTCTCGGCCGGGTCCGTCAGGACGCGGAGGCCGTGCAGGAGCGCTGAGAAGAGCTGTTCGGGACGGCTAACCCGGTCGAAATACTTGGAAAGGGGTCTAAAGGCGTCGTTGACCGTGATGTCGTAGCCGTGGGGCTGCTCGAGCTGCTGCAGCACCGGGTCCGCGGCGCGGGTCGCGAACGTGTCCGAGGGCAGCAGCAGGGCCGGGAGCCGGTTCGCCGTCGCGAGGGCCGCGCCGGTGAGGAGGTTGGACGAGCCGGGGCCGATCGAGGTCGAGACCGCGAACGTCTGGCGGCGGCGGGTGTGCCGGGCATAGCCGACGGCCTGATGGACCTGGGCCTGCTCGTTGCGGCCCTGGTAGTACGGCATGAGAGTGGGGTCGGCGACCTGCCACTGCTTGAGGGCCTGGCCCACGCCCGCGACGTTGCCGTGGCCGAAGATGCCGAACATCCCGGGGATGAGCCGCTCCCTGTAGGTGACTCCGCCGACGTTGTCGACCGTGTACTGCCGACCTAGGAACTCCACGAGGGCCTGGGCGACGGTCATCCTGCGCGTGCTGCTCACTTCGAGGCCTCCTTGCCCGACTCTCCCGCTCCCGCGGGCACGACTTCTTCGGTGCGCAGCAGCGACGCCGCCGCTGCGACGGCCCCGGCGACGTCGCCGTCGGCCGGGTACAGCAGGGTCCGGCCCACGGTGAGGCCCTGGACCCCGGGGAGGGCCAGCGCCGCGCCCCACGAGGCGAACACCTCGTCCTGATGCCCGGTCGGGTCCCCGCCGAGCAGCACCGTCGGCATTGTGGTGGCCG
Source organism: Sinomonas gamaensis (assembly GCF_005876955.1). GTDB lineage: Bacteria > Actinomycetota > Actinomycetes > Actinomycetales > Micrococcaceae > Sinomonas > Sinomonas gamaensis. The sequence goes on along the minus strand of NZ_SSCL01000017.1, from coordinate 69,518 downwards.
CCATGACACGTTCCATCTCGGCGACGACGGGCAGCTTCATCCACGTGTACGCGCTCGTCGAGCCCAGGCCCTGCGCGATCGCGACCGACTTGATCACGGCCTCCGGGGAGAGGTCGTTCTTGACCTTGCCGTCGACCCACGTCGAGAGGAACGGCTCGACCATCGCGACCAGCTTCCGTGCGGCGAGGGCGTCGATGGCCTTGGCGGTGTTCTCCAGGATGCTGGCCGTGGCGGGGTCGCCGAGGCAGATCCGGGTGAGCATCTTCCCGCCGGTCGCGCCGATGGCCTCGAGCGCCTCGGCCGTATGGCCGGTGAAGCGGTCGTCGAGCTCGTTGACGAAGCCGGCGAGGCCGCCGCGGTTCATCGAGCCGAACAGGAGCTTGCCGTCCAGTGCGCCGAGCAGGAGCAGGTCGTCCATGATGTCCGGGCTCGCCAGCACCCCGTCCACCGCCGGGTTCGCCAGGGCGGTCTGGAGGCGGTCGAGCAGCTCCCGCCGATCGGCCATCGCGTCGGCGCGGCCCTGGGCGGCGAGGGCGCCGCGGGCGGGATGGTCGGCGGCGACGATGAAGTTCTGCTTCCCGAGCACGACGCCGGGGTGCGGCTTCCGCGCCTTCGCCGCCCGAGCGATTGCGCCGGGATCCTCGAGCCGGATCTTGGTGAGGTGCTCGTAGCGGCGGGGATCGTCGTCGAACGCGCCCTCAGGGAGGGGCGCCGCTTGCGGCGCCTTGGGCGGGTTGGAAGAGGTTGCAGCGGCGGTGGTCACTGGGCCACCGCCTCGGGGACGAGGCGGCCGCGCTCGGCCAGCAGCGAGGTGACCTCGGCCGGCGTCGGCATCGCATCGGCGCACGAGAGGCGGGAGGCGACGATCGCGCCCGCGGCGTTCGCGTAGTCGAGGACCTGGGCGAGCGGCCAGCCGGCCAGGAGCCCGTGGCAGAAGGCGCCGCCGAAGGAATCGCCCGCGCCCAGGCCGTTGAGCGTCTGAACGGGGACTGGCGCGGACACGACGCGCTCGTGGCGGGTCTTGGCCATCACGCCCTCGGGGCCGAGCTTGACGACTGCGATCTCCACCCCAGCGGCGAGGAGGCGGTCCGCCTGCTCGTCCGGGGTGCCGTGCCCGACGGCGACGGCGCACTCCTCCTCGTTGCCGATCGCGACCGTCACGTGCGGGAGGACCTTGGCGACCTGCTCGCGGGCGTCCTCCTCGGAATCCCAGAACATCGGCCGGTAGTCGAGGTCGAGGACGGTGAATTGGCCCTCGGTCAGCCCCGACCGGGGGCGGGCGGCGTGGGCGGCGATCTGGGCGCTGCGGCTGGGCTCCTGGCACAGGCCCGTGACCGTGGACCAGAAGATGCGGGCCTCGCGGATCGCGTCGACGTCGAGCTCCTCGGCCTTGATCTGCAGGTCCGGCGCGGTCGGGAATCGCCCGTAGAAGTAGAGCGGGAACTCGTGCGTCTCCGGCATGATCGCGCAGAACGTCGCCGGCGTCTGGAGCCCGGCCACCGGGGTGACGAAGCGGTCGTCGACGCCGAACTTCTTCAGCTCCCGGTGGAGGTACTCGCCGAACGGGTCATCACCGGTGCGGGTGACGACGGCGGTGCGGCGCCCGTGCCGCGACGCCGCCACGGCCACATTGGACGGGGACCCGCCCAGATACTTTCCGAAGCTCGTGACGTCCGCGAGGCCGACGCCGATGTCGTTGGGATAGATGTCGACGCTGATGCGCCCCATCGTGAGAACGTCGTAGGTCACGATCGCGGTGCCTTTCCTGCTTCTTGCCCGGGATCCGGGCCGGCTGCGCTGCCTGTGGCGGCAGCCACAGGTTCAACTCTGCTACAAATTAAATGTCCTGTCAAAGGTTTGTACGTACATGCTCAGCGGGCTGGGGCGGCTAGCTCCCCCGTGACATACTGCGCACGCCCAAACCCGAACGACCAGTCCCCTGCAGTGTTCTCGACGTAGCCGATGAACACGTCCTCGCCCGGGATCCCCGCGTCGGCCAGATTCCGGGCCACCGCTGCGAAGAGATGCTCCTTGGCATCCTGGCTGCGGCCCTCCTGGGTGAAGATCTGGATCACGACCACACCTGCCGTCCGCTCGAAGCCCAAGCCCGCATCCTGGGCAATGATCTGGCCCGGGGCATGCTCGGTGAGGATGTGGAAGTAGTCGCGCTCGGGGATCTTGTACTCCACCAGGATCGCGTCGTGGATCGCTCGGCTCAGCCGCGCGAGCTGGTCGGGGGCCCGGCCGGCGTTGACGTCGATGCGGACGAGGGGCATGGTGGGACTCCTTGGCTGAGGTCTATTTGTCCTGACAAACGAACTCTACGTGCCTCGGAACTCAGGATCAAGACTTTGTCCTAACAAACCTGTTTCGCCGACATCGGGCCATGTGCCGCCGAAGTCGGGCCGTGTGCCGCCGAAGTCGGGGGGTGTGCCGCCGAAGTCGGGGGGTGCGCCGCCGAAATCGGGGGGTGCGCCGCCGAGGTCGGGGCCTCTGCCAGCGACATCGGGCGCCTGAGCGAGAGCGCAGGAAACTCACCTAATGTCCAGGCGAGCAGCACGTCAAAGCTACGACCCGACCTCGGCGGCGGGGCGTCCGACCTCGGCACCACCACACCCGACCTCGGCGGCGGGGCGCCCGACCTCGGCGTAATACCCCCCGACCTCGGGAGGTCGACGGCGGCTCCCGTCAACCGGGATTGACCCGCGTTACCTGTCCAGCTCGAGCCGCGACCAGGCTGCGACCGTGAGGACCCCGAACACGAGCGGGACCACACCGACCAGCGCGAGCTCGCCGGCCGAGACCGCTTCCGGCTGGATTGCCCAGAGCGCGGGCGCTGACCCGGGCCACCACTCCCCCATCCCGGCGACGACGGCCACCTGGGCCGAGACCACAAGTGCCACGGCCATGCCGATCCCCGCGAGGAGCCCCCGCGAAAGGGTCGCGGCCCACGCGCACGGCACCGAGAGCAGCGCGGTGAGCAGGCAGAGCGCAGCCTCCCGGGCAAGCGCGCGGAGGGCGTCGCCGTCGGGCGCGCCGAACCCCAGAGCGAGGCCGACGACGGCGAGCGCAGCAACGGTGAACAGCGTCACGAGCGCACACCACAAGAGTGCGACGACGAGCTTGGCGAGGGCGATCGACCGCAGCGGCACGGGGAGGGCGAACAGTCCTGACACGGTGTGGTCGAGGAACTCGCGGCCGACGATCCACGTCATCCCGATGCCGAAGGCGAGGAGCACCCCCGCGGCGGTGATCTGCTCGGCGATCTCGATGAAGCCAGTCCACCCGGAGCCGTGAGTGAGGAGCGCGAGCTTCGCGGCCATGATGCCGGAGCCGTTCGAGCGCGCGAGCGCGAAGGCCCCGGAAAGGATCGCGATCCCGGATCCCACGAGGACCATGGTGGCGCGCAGCGTCCCGCTCGCTGCCGCCTTGCGCGTCTCGACGGCGATGGCCACGCCGAGGAAAGGGAGCCTCATGATTCGATGTCGCCCGCCTCGCGCCGCTTCTCGTCGTCGGCATACACCGCGTCGAAGAACGCCCGCTCGAGGTCCGCTCGGCCGGGCGCGAGCGTCCCGATGAGCCGTCCCGCATTCAGCACGGAGATGCGGTCGGCGATTCGGGCCACCTCGTCCAGGTGATGGCTGGAGACCAGCACGCCGGAGCCCTCGGCGGCCCGGCGCAGGAGCGATTCCCGGAGCAGGATGACCCCGCGGGGATCGAGGGCATTCGTGGGTTCGTCGAGAACGATGAGGCGGGGGCCGTGAAGGAGGACCGCCGCAAGGCCGAGCCGCTGGCGGTTTCCGAGCGACAGGGTCCGAGCGCGCCTCGTCGCGAGTGACTCAAGGCCGAGCTCGGCGAGCGCGTCTCCGACCGCTCCCGCCGTCCGGGATCGCGCCACCCCGTGAAGGCGCGCCGCGAGCGCTAGGTTGGTGCGGACGTCGAGCTCTCCGTAGGCGAGCGGGGCGTCGATGAGGTGGCCAATCCCGGCGAGCTGTTCGGTGCGAGTCCGTGCGAGGGGCTGGCCCTCCACCAGGACTTCGCCCGACTGGGGACGAAGCATGCCGAGCGCGAGCCGCAGGAGGGTCGTCTTCCCGGCTCCGTTGAGGCCGACGAGCGCATGGACCTGACCCACGACGACATCGAGGTCCACAGCGCGGATCCCGTCCCCGGAGGGGAAGATCCGCGTGACGGCCCGGAGGCTCAGCCGGTCAGCCATGGCGCGTCCAGCACGTCCCCCATGTTAGGCGCTCGTCCGCGCCCTCTCGAGGCGTGGCTCAGACGAGCGGATCGCCGCGATCCCGCACCCGGCCATGACGACGACAGCCGCGAGGACGAACAGGAACGGCACCGTCCATCCCCCGGCGGCGTCGCGCAGGAAGCCCATGAGGATTGGGCCGACGGACGCTAAGCCGTAGCCGACCGACTGGATGAACGCCGTCATGCGCCGGTTCTCATCGAGCGAGCGGGCCCGTTGGATCACCACGGTGAACATGACCGTGAAGGTGCCGCCCTGGGCGACGCCGCCCACGAGGGCCCACAGCGGCCAGAGGTCGGCCGCCAGCAGGATGCCGACCGGCAGGGTGATCCAGCAGCCCGCAACCAGAGCGAACAGCGGCTGCGGCCCCCATCCGGCGCGGGCGAGCGCCGGCACGAGCAGGGGCCCGAAGATCGCGAAGAGCTGGAAGAGGCTCGCCGCGAGCCCGGCCTCCGAGGCGGTCATTCCGCGGGTCTGCACGAGGAACGTGGGCAGCCACAGCGTGATGCCGTAGTAGCCGAGGTTGTGCAGGGCGAACGCCACGGTGAAGAGCCGGGTCATGCGGCGGTTGGCCGGGCTGAGCTTCGGCGCCGGAACCGTGGGCAGCGGCCCCGTCTGGGTCCCGGGCTGTCCTTGGGCGGCACGCAGCTCGGCACGACGGCGGGCGGCGGCCCGGGCCAGCGGGCCGGGGAAGTCATTGTCCGACCACCGCGGACCGTCCTTGGAGGGCGGGAACACGGAGAACCAGACGGCACCGGCGAGCGCGGTGAGCGCGAGCCACGAGACGAGGGACCATTGCCAACCGACAACTCCTGCGAGCGGCGCCGTCATCGCGGAGGCGATCGTCGTGCCCACGTTGACGGCCGCCGTCGTCAGCCCTGTCATGAGCGCGGCGCGGTGCGGGAAGTCCCTGCCCACGAGGAGCGGCGTCACCACGTTCACGATCGTCATCGCGACCCCGAGCACCACCGTGCCCACGATGGCCCCGACGGGCCCGCCGAACGACCGGAACACGACGCCGAGCGCGAGGCCCCCGAAGAAGTAGAGGTTGGCGTGATTGAGCCCGATCTTCCCGATGAACCACGCCGCGGCCGGCGTGACGAGCCCGAAGCACAGGACGGGGATGGCCGTGAGCAGGCCGGCGACTGCGGCCGAGAGGCCGGTGTCGTGCTGGATGCCGCCGAGCACGGGGCCGAGGCTCACGAGCGGCGCCCGGGCGTTGAGGGACATGAGGCCGACGGCGAGCAGGGCCAGGACGCTGGCACGGCCGATCCGGCGGCTCACGAGGGCGTCGTTTCCAGCAGGAGGCGGGCCACCACGCCCGGGTCGGTGTACATCATGACGTGCGGCGCCCGCTGCACGACTACCACCCGCGGCGAGCGGGCGCGTGCGGCGAGGCGGTGGAGCCAGTCGGGCGGAGCGATGGGATCCCGCTCCCCGCCGACGATGAGCACCTCCTGCTCGAGGAGGCCGATGCGCTCCTCGATCCGATGCGCCATCATCTCGCGCAGCGTCTTGAGCCACCACGGGACCCCGCAGCGCAGGTAGTCCCTCGTGATGATCCCGTTGACGTCCCACGGTTCCCGCAGCGTGTCCTGCAGGAGCCGCAGGCCCTGCATCGGCACAGAATGCTCGGCGGTGTTCACCGTGGGCGCGAGCAGGGCCACGCGCTCGCGTCCCTGCCGTTGGATGCCCATCTCAACGGCCACCTGACAACCCATCGAGTGCCCCACGATGGTCGGCTGGCCGGCCTCGAACCGGTCGAATGCGCGCCACGCGGCCTCGGCGAACTCCCCCATGCTCAAGGGGCGCTTCGGCTCGAGGTTCTTCCCGTGGCCGGGCAGCTCGAGCAGGAACACCCGCGAGTGCTTCGCGAGTTCCTCGGCGAGCGGCCGGAAATAGACCGACGAGGCCCCGATTCCGTGCACGAGCACGAAGGTCCGCTCTCCCGAGCCACCCGTCCGAACGTGGATCCCGTTGCGCTCGTCGAGCACATGAACGTCCCCGAATCTCTTGGCCAGAGCTTCCTCCTTTGTCGCCTGACCAGCCTAGTCATACAAGCGGACGACGCCGGACCTCGCCTCGGGCGGGCAGGCGCGCCTAGCATCGAGGCACCCCGACGGAAGGAGCCGGCCATGCTGCCGGAATCGGTCCAGGCCTTCATCGACGCCGAGATCGCGGCCAACACCACGGACTTCACCGACCTGCGCGCCGTGTATCTCAACGGAACCCTCAAGCGCAGCCCCGAAGTCAGCCACACGGACGGCCTGCTCGCCATCAGCCGGCATGTGCTGGAGGGCGTGGGCGCCCGCGTGGACGTGGTCCGCACGGTCGACTATGACATTCCGCCCGGCGTCTACCCGGACATGCGGGAGCACGGCTGGGAGACGGACGAGTTCCCTGACCTCTACCACCGCCTCATCGAGCCGGCGGACATCGTGGTGATGGCCACGCCCATCTGGCTCGGGGACCAGTCCTCCGTGACGCGCAAGATGGTCGAGCGGCTGTACGGCTGGTCGGGCGAGGTGAATGCGGCTGGACAGTGGTCCTACTACGGCAAGGTCGGCGGGGTGATCGTGACGGGCAACGAGGACGGCGGCAAGCACTGCTCCGCCCAGCTGCTCTACGCGCTCAGTCACATCGGGTTCACCATCCCGCCACAGGCCGACGCCTATTGGAACGGCGAGGCGGGCCCCGGGCCGTCCTATCTCGACGACAACCGCGGCGCGCAGAACCACTGGACGACCCGCAACACCGTGTTCGCCGCGTGGAACATGCTCCACACCGCGCGCCGTCTGAAGGACGCGGGCGGGATCCCTGCCCAAGGGAACGTCACGTTCAATTGGGACCTCAGCAATCCTGAGCACCCCAATCCCGAATACCGGAGCTGAGCGCAGCCGGGGGGCGCTAGACGTCCCGGCGGTAAGCTGGCCGGGTGCCCGATGCCCAGCCGACCCCTTACCGGCCGCGCCGTCTCGACGGACCCGTGCTCGTCGGAGTGACCCCCGGCCAGTCGCTCGCCGTGCTGCATCGCGCGGCGGACCTCGCGCACACTCTGGCCGTCCCGCTCGTCTGCGCCTTCGCGGACCCCGCCGCGTTCTCCGAGCGCGAGGCCGACGGGCGGCGAGAGGCGGTCGCCATCGATCCCGACGGGGTCGACGACGACGCCGCGAGCATCCGCGCGGATCTCTACCGCGGCCTCACCTCCGAACTCGCCGTTACGGGCCTGACCTGGACCTTCGTGGCCCTCGCCGGCGAACCGGCCGCCGCGTTGGGCGGTCACGCGGAGGAGATCGACGCCTCCGTGATCGTGGTCGGCAGCAGGGAGCGCGCCCGCCTTGAGGAAGTCATCGGGGGCTCCGTGGCGCTTCGGCTCTCCCATCGGCAGGCGCGGCCCGTCGTCGTCGTGCCGCTTGGCCATCACGTGGGCCACCACCGCGGGCGCGGGGAACGGTGATGGCGGCGAAGCCCAATGCGGCCGCGGACCCGCGGGACGCCGGCACCCTCGGTGCCCCGCGCCCCAGCCTCCCGCTCCATCTGCACCCGGGCTACATCGCCGTCGTCGTTCTCGGCGGGGTGCCGGGGGCGCTCGCCCGCTACGGCCTCGAGCTCTTGCTGCCCGCACCCGCCGGCTGGCCGCTGCCCACCCTGGTGATCAACCTTGCCGGGGCCTTCATCCTTGGATTCCTCCTCGAGGCGCTCGCCCGGCGCGGCGCCGACCACGGACGACGGCGGATCCTCCGCCTGCTCATCGGAACCGGCTTCGTCGGCGCGTTCACCACGTATAGCACCTTCGCCGTCGAGGCCGACCGACTGCTCGCCTCCGGACGCCCCCTCGCCGCGCTCGCCTACCTCGCTGCGACCGTGATCGGCGGGGTCCTCGCGAGCGTCCTGGGAATCTGGGTTGCGTCGGTGCGGCGATCCCGGAGAAGTGCATGACGGTTCTGCTCCTCGGAATTGCTGGCGGCCTGGGTGCCGGAACCCGATTCGTGGTCGACGGGCTGGTCCGCTCCCTGTTCCGCACCGCCCTCCCGTTCGGAACCATCCTCATCAACGTGACCGGCTCGTTCCTCCTCGGCCTCGTCACGGGCGCCACCCTCCATGGCGCGCCGACCGACCTCCAAGCTGTCGCGGGCACGGGGTTCCTCGGGGGCTACACCACCTTCAGCACGGCGAGCGTGGAGACGGTCCGTCTCGTCCAGGCCGGGCGCCCCGGCCTCGCGGCCCTGAACGCGCTCGGGACCCTCGGCCTGACGCTCTTGGCCGCCGCGGCCGGCGTCATCCTCGTCGGCGGTTTCTGAGCCGCTGCTGCCGCATCCGGCGTGCCTCCCCGCAACCCTGAAGCTGCCGATTTAAGCTCCGCTTGTGGCCAATTCGTCCGGAACCCCCGAGGGCGCCCGAGGGCTTGAGGCCCGGGAGATCCGCGGCCTCGTCGAACAGCTGCGGCTGCTGAGCGGCGTCCCGTCAGCCTCCCCTGCGCCGCCCCCGTCTGGCCGTACGCCCTCGACGCCCGGCAGTTTCCCGTTCCCGGTTCCACACGCTCACGCGGCGTCCGGCGGCACGGGTTCGCAGCCCAACCTCAAGTTCCGGAACCTCCTCGCCCGCGTGGTCGAATTCAAGAGCGCGGAGGGCCGGCTTCCCGGGTGCGGGCGCGCGCCGCGCGACGAGCGGAACCTCGGCGCGTGGCTCTACCGCCAACGGCGCCGCTGGGCCGCAGGCGAGATGACGGCGAACGAGGCCGAGGCACTCGACGCCGCGCTGGGCCCGTGGTGGACCCTCCCGCCGCGGAAGGCGCGCAAGGCGGAGTCCGAGGCCTTGCGGGGCCACCGGAAGGCCCCGGGCGAGCCGCCGCGCCGGTCGATGTCCGCGTAGCCTCCCCGGGCCAACCCGTCAGTCGGTCCCGCCGGGCACGAGCATGACCTTGATGGCCCGGCGCTCATCCATCGCGGCGTACGCCTCGGCTGCGTCTTCGAGCGGCATCACCGAGTCGAAGACGAGGCCCGGATCGATGGCCCCGGACAGCACATCCTCGAGGAGCTCCGGCAGATACGCCCGGGTCGAGGCCGCACCGCCGCCCACCGAGATGTTCTTCGAGAACAGCAGCCCAATGGGCAGCTCGGCGCCACCCGCGGGAACGCCCACGAAACCCACGCTTCCGCCGGGACGGGTGCAGTGCAGCGCCTGATCCATGGATTCCTTGGTGCCCACGCACTCGAGCACCGAGTCCGCCAGGACTCCCCCGAGCAGCTCCCGCACCTTGTCCGCGGCAGCCTTCCCGCGCTCCGCGACGATGTCCGTCGCCCCGAACTTGCGGGCGATCTCGGCACGGTCCTCGTGCCGTGACATCGCGATGATGCGCGCGGCGCCCAAGCGCTTCGCCGCAAGGACCCCGCAGAGGCCCACAGCGCCGTCGCCCACCACCACGACGCTGCGGGTAGGCCCGACGTCGGCGGCGAGCGCCGCATGGTGTCCCGTCCCCATGACGTCGGAGAGCGTGAGCAGGCTCTTGAGGAGAGGCTCGTCCGGCTCGGTGACGCCGCGCACGGGCACGAGGGTCCCATCCGCCATGGGAACGCGCACGCCCTCGCCCTGCCCGCCGTCCACCGGGAAGCCGTCCTCGTCGGTTCCGCCCCAGGCGGCGCGGTGGTCGCACGCGACCTGGACGCCGTTGAGGCACTGGGGGCATTCGCCGCACGAAACGGCCCACGGCGCAACGACGAAGTCGCCCTCGGAGACGACCGAGACGTCGTCCCCCACGGCTTCGACAATGCCCACGAACTCGTGCCCGATCGGGTGCGGCTTCTCGGTGGAGCGCACACCACGGTAGGGCCACAGGTCGGAGCCGCAGACGCAGGCGGCGACCACCCGCACGATCGCATCTCCGGGCAAGTGCAGCTCGGGATCTGGCCTGTCCTCAACCCGGATGTCGTGAGGGCCGTAGATCATGGTGGCTCGCATGCTGACTCCTTCAAGTGCTCTTCGACTTGGCTTGCGCACTGACATCCAACCTACCCCGGTCTATGCTCTGAGCGAGGTGGTCCGCCATGCCGCACACGCTGACCGACGACGGCCGGATGCTCTATGCAGCCCAGTCCTGGACCGCTGCCCTCCATGCCTTCGAGCAGGCGGACCGGGAGCTTCCGCTCCCCGCGGCGGATCTCATGCGCTTTGCCTTCTGCGCGTTCCTGCTCGGACACGAGCGGCAGTGCATCGACCTTCTGGGCCGCGCCTTCCGCGGTTTCCTCGAAGCGAGCGACGGCGCCGCTGCCGCCCGCGCCGCCTTCTGGCTCGCCTTCGTGCACGAGTCGCGCGGCGACCCTGCCCGTGCCGAAGCGTGGGGCCGCCGCCTCGCGGGGATCGTCGACGAGGCGAGCCTCGATGCCGAGCGCGCCCTGGTCTTCTCAGGGCTCGGGCACGTTGCGCTCGCCTCGTCCGAACCCGCCCAGATCCGGCGGGCCCTCGACCTCTCCCGGGACGCCGTCAAGATCGCCGTGCCGGCCGGCGACACCGACACCGCGGTCCTCTCCCGGCTCAGCGCCGGATGGGCGCTCCTGCGCCTCGGCAGCAGCGCCAAGGGGCTCGCCGAACTGGACGACGCCATGGCCATCGTGACGTCCGGCGAGGTCCGGACGCCGATCGTGAATGGGGTCGCCTACTGCTCCGTGATCTCGGCATCGCTCCGGTTCGCAGACGTCGCCCGGGCGCGCGAATGGACTGCGGCTGCCTCCGATTGGTGCGCACGGCACCCCGAACTCGTGCCCTTCCGCGGTGAGTGCCTGGTCCACCGTTCCGTGGTCAAGATGCTCGACGGCGATTGGCCCGGCGCGCTCGACGAGGCCGTGCGCGCCGGTGAGCGCCTCCTCCCGGCCGACGCCGGGCTCGCGAGCTACCAGATTGGGGAGCTGCACCGGCTCGCGGGCCGGTTCGCGGAGGCGGAGAACGCCTACCGCGTCGCGAATTCGGCGGGGCGCAGGCCCGAGCCTGGCCTCATGCTCCTGCGCCTCGCGCAAGGCCAGCTCGAAGCCGCCGTCGTCTCCGCTCGCCGTCTGGACCGCGAGCTCACAGGGAACGCCGAGCGGGCGGAGTTCCTCCAGGCGTACGTCGAGGTCATGGCCGCCGCGGGGCAGGCCGAGTCCGCGGGCCGAGCGGCCGACGAACTCGCGAACATGGCTGGACCCCAGCCGGCGCCCCTCCTCGCGGCCCGAGCCCTGACCGCCGACGGCCTGGCCCGCTTCACCGCGGGCGACCTCGCAGGCGCCGCCGCGGCCCTCCGGGAGGCCTCGCAGCGCTGGCACAACCTTGGGATGCCGTACTTGGAGGCCCGTGCACGCGCGGGCCTTGGCCGGTGCTACGCGGCCCTCGGCGACGACGAGGCCTCCGCACTCGAGGTCGACGCCGCCCGCGCAGCGTTCGAGCGCCTCGGCGCGGCGCCGGACCTTGCCGCGCTGCCGGGCCCCGCGCCGTCGTCGACCGGGCCGCTCACGCCTCGGGAGGTGGACGTGGTGCGACTTGTCGCGAAGGGGCTGACGAACCGCGCGGTCGCCGAGGAACTCGTACTGAGCGAGAAGACCGTCGCGCGGCACCTGGCGAACATCTACACGAAGCTCGGCATCGCCTCCCGGACAGCCGCGACGGCCTACGCCTACGACCACCGCCTCCTCTGAACCTGCTCCTTCCCGCCAAGCCTTCCCCGCTTGCGCCGTCACCTCCGCAGGGTCCCCACCGTTGCGCAAGCGCCTGCACAGAATCACCCATGGCGAGCGCCAACAGATGCATCATCCGGCCGACGCAGCCTACCTCTCGGCACTCGTACCGTCGATTCAGAGCCCGAAAAGGGATTCAGAGCCCACAAGGGGCTTAGGAGTCGGAGGACAATCATGACTGGCATCGAACCCTTCGCACCGGCCGCGGCGACATCGAAGGGCGAAAGCACCGAAACAGTGATCATCGGCGGCGGGCAGGCGGGGCTCGCGACGGCATTCTGGCTGCGCCGCGCAGGCCGAGAATGCGTGGTGCTCGAGGAGCGCCAGCGCGTGGGCGACCAATGGCGCGAGCGGTACGACTCGCTGCGCCTCTTCACCCCCGCCCGGGTCGACGGGCTGCCCGGCATGCCATTCCCCGGCCCGAAGTCGGCGTGGCCCACCGGACCCCAGCTCGCGGACTACCTAGAGGCCTACGCCCGGTTCGTCGGAGTCCCGCCGCATACCGGTGTCCGCGTGGCCTCGGTTGATCACTCGGGCGATGGTTTCCTCGTCTCCACGACCTCGGGCGAGTTGCGTGCGCGCAACGTGGTGGTCGCGACCGGAAGCGACGCGTTGCCGAAGATTCCCGAAGTCTCGGCCCAGCTCGACCCGGGGATCCGGCAGCTCCACTCGAGCCAGTACCGGAATCCGTCACAACTGCTGCCGGGCCGGGTCCTCGTTGTCGGGGCCAGCCAGTCGGGTGCCGATCTTGCCCTGGAGGCCGCGCAGGCAGGCCACGAGACGTGGCTCTCGGGGCGCCACCACGGCGAGATCCCGGTCGACGAGCGTCTGGCTGGCCCGTTCTTCTGGTTCGCCCAGAACTACGTCTTGACCCTCAAGACTCCCATCGGCCGCAAGCTGCAGCCCGTTATCCGCCGCGGTGGCTCACCACTCATCCGGACCAAGCGCGCGGACCTCGACGCTGCCGGGGTGCATCGCACCCCGGCCCGCACCGTGGGCTCCGCGGACGGCAAGCCGACGCTCGACGACGGGACCGTCCTCGACGTAGCCAACGTCCTGTGGTGCACGGGGTACCGTCCGGACTACGCCTTCCTCGGCGTCGGTGCCGTCGGCGCGGACGGCTATCCCGCCGAAACCGAGGGCGTGGCCGACGGCGTTCCCGGCCTCTTCTACGTAGGCCTCGTCTTCCAGCGCGGCTTCTACTCGCATCTGGTGGGCGGCGTGGGCCGGGACGCGAAGTTCATCGCGCGCCGGATCGTTGCCCGAGAAGCAATGAGGTCGCCTCACAAGCAATAAGAACGACGACGGCGGCCTGACACACGAATGCGCCGTCACCTTTGCGGGGTGGGAACCCCGCAAAGGTGACGGCGCAAGCGGAGCGGAACTCAGAGGTTCGACGGCTCCTCGTGCTTCGGGTACACGCTGCGGAGGAGGTGGGCGGTCTCGGACGGGGTCTTGCCGACCTTGACGCCCGCGGCCTCGAGGGCCTCCTTCTTCGCCTGCGCGGTGCCGGAGGAGCCGGAGACGATGGCGCCGGCGTGGCCCATGGTCTTGCCCTCGGGCGCGGTGAAGCCGGCCACGTAGCCGACGACCGGCTTGGTGACGTTGTTCTTGATGAACTCGGCCGCGCGCTCCTCGGCGTCGCCGCCGATCTCGCCGATCATCACGATGGCCTTGGTCTCGGGGTCGGCCTCGAACGCCGCAAGGGCGTCGATGTGCGTCGTGCCGATGACCGGGTCGCCGCCGATGCCGATGGCCGTGGAGAAGCCGAGGTCACGGAGCTCGTACATCATCTGGTAGGTCAGCGTGCCGGACTTCGAGACCAGGCCCACCCCGCCCTTGCCGGTGATGTTCGCCGGGGTGATGCCCACGAGGGCCTCGCCGGGGGTGATGATGCCGGGGCAGTTCGGGCCGATGATGCGGGTGAGCTGCTTGCCCTCGGCGTCCTTCTTGGACTGGGCGAGGGCCCAGAACTCGGCGGAGTCCTGCACCGGCACGCCCTCGGTGATGACCACGACGAGGCCGATCTCGGCCTCGATCGCCTCGACCACGGCGTCCTTCGTGAAGGCCGGCGGGACGAACACGATGGAGGTGTCCGCGCCGGTCTCGGCCATGGCCTCCTTGACGGAGCCGAACACGGGCAGCTCCACAGGGTTGCCGTGCTGGTCCTCGTGCTTGACCGTCGTGCCGGCCTTGCGGGCATTGACGCCGCCAACGACGTTCGTCCCCGCCGCGAGCATGCGGGCGGTGTGCTTGGAGCCTTCCGAGCCCGTGATGCCCTGGACGATGACCTTGTTGTTCTTGTTCAGGAAGATCGACATTGTGCGTCCCTTACTTCACAGCGTTCGACGAGTTGGCAAGCTCGGCGGCCTTGTCGGCGCCCTGGTCCATGTTCTCGGCGAGGGTGACCAGCGGGTGGTTGGCCTCGTGCAGGATGCGCCGGCCCTCGTCCACGTTGTTGCCGTCGAGGCGCACGACGAGCGGCTTGTTCGCCGAGTCGCCCAGCTTCTCGAGGGCGCCGACGATGCCGTTGGCAACGGCGTCGCACGCGGTGATGCCGCCGAAGACGTTCACGAACACGCTCTTGACCTGCTCGTCGCCGAGGATGATCGAGAGTCCGTTCGCCATGACCTCGGCCGAGGCGCCACCGCCGATGTCGAGGAAGTTGGCCGGCTTGACGTTGCCGTGCCGCTCGCCCGCGTACGCGACGACGTCGAGCGTCGACATGACCAGGCCCGCCCCGTTGCCGATGATGCCGACCTCGCCGTCGAGCTTGACGTAGTTGAGGTCCAGGGCCTTGGCCTTGGACTCAAGCGGGTCCTCGGACTCCTTGTCCGCGAGCTCGTCGTGCTCCTTGTGGCGGAACTCGGCGTTCTCGTCGAGGGAGACCTTGCCGTCGAGCGCGATGAGGTCGCCCGAGCCGGTCTTGACCAGCGGGTTGACCTCGACGAGCGTGGCGTCCTCACCCTTGAAGACGTCCCACAGCTTGACGATGACGTCCGCGACCTTCTCGCGCAGCTCAGGCGCGAAGCCAGCGGCCTCCGCGATCTCGGCGGCCTTCGCGGCGTCGATGCCCGTACCCGGATCGACCGGGACCTTCGCCAGCGCCTCCGGGCGCTCCACCGCGAGCTGCTCGATCTCCATCCCGCCCTCGACCGAGCACATCGCGAGGTAGTTGCGGTTCGAGCGGTCCAGCAGCACCGAGAAGTAGTACTCCTCGGCGATGTCCGCGCCCTGCGCGATCATGACCTTCTTGACCGTGTGGCCCTTGATGTCCATCCCGAGGATGTTCTTGGCGTGCTCGTACGCCTCGTCGGCGGACTTCGCAACCTTGACACCGCCGGCCTTGCCGCGGCCTCCGACCTTCACCTGGGCCTTGACGACGGTCACGCCGCCAATCTTCTCGGCGGCAGCCTTCGCTTCCTCAGGGGTGTGCGCAACGATTCCGGCCAGCACGGGCACGCCGTGTGCCTCGAACAGATCGCGCGCCTGATATTCAAACAGGTCCACGGTTCAGGGTCCTCTACGTCGAAGTAGTTCTGACTCGGAACACCCTTGGTTCGCCGGTGGGAGCTCCCCCGTCGGCGGGCCCAGTGCTCCAAGGGGAAACTCTAGCCCCTCCCGGCAGGACCGGTCCCGCCGCGGCGCTTTTCGTGACCAAGGGCACAGCTCTACATCGTGTAGAATTCGCTGCCAAACCAGCCGTCCTCCCCAGCTTTCTTGCCGTCCTCCCCAACTTTCCAGCGGACGACGACGGCACTCATCTGGGATGCCGGGCCTTCCGTCTCCGTTGGACTCGCCGAGCGATGAGAAAGCTGGGGAATTCGGCCGAAAGGTTGGGGAGCTTGGCCGGCGGGGTCGTCAGCTCACCTTCGTCAGGGGCGCGTATCGCAGGAGGAGCCTCTTCTCCCCCACGGGGAACGTCACCTTGGCCACAGTCTTGTCCCCCGAGCCCTCGACCCCGATGACGGTGCCGTTGCCGAAAGCGGTGTGGTTGACCTTGTCCCCCACGGATACGGAGATGATCTCCTTCTGCGGCTGGACCCGGTTGGCTCGGACCGACGCAGGCGGCGAGGCCACCGCGTCGAACTGGGCGTTGCGGCTCGTCCCCGAGCCCCAGTACGACCCGGAGTAGCGCGACGAGAAGCGGTCCCCCGCGGAACCGACTGCCGGCGGACGGGCCGAGCCTTCCCGCTTCCAGTCGATGAGCTCGGAAGGGACCTCTCCGATGAACTGGCTCGCCGGGTAGTACTCGCTCTGGCCCCATAGGCTCCGCACCTCGGAGCGCGTGAGGTAGAGCCGCTCGCGGGCCCGCGTGAGGCCCACATAGGCGAGCCGCCGCTCCTCCGCCAGCTCCTCGGGATCGGTCGCGGACCGTCGGTGCGGGAACACCCCATGCTCAAGACCCGTGAGGAACACGACCGGGAACTCGAGCCCTTTGGCGGTGTGGAGCGTCATGAGCGTCACGACACCTTGCCGCTTGGCCTCTGCGACCGCGGCCTCGACCTCCTCCGGCGAAGCTCCGGGCGCGTCCGGGATCTGGTCCGCATCCGCCACCAGCGAGACCTGCTCGAGGAAGTCGGAGAGCGTTCCCTCAGGATTGTCCCGCTCATATTCGCGGACGACGGCGACCAGCTCGGCGAGGTTCTCGACGCGCGACTCGTCCTGCGGATCGGTCGAGCTCCTGAGGCCGGCCAGGTAGCCGGTCTGCTCGAGGACCGCTTCGAGCGAGGCGGCGGCGCCAGAGCCCGCGGCGACGACGGCAAGGTCGTCGAGGAGCTTGACGAAGCCCTTGACGGCGTTCACGGAACGGGTCGCCATGGCCGGCGCCTCGTCGGCCCGGCGCATGGCCGCCATGAACGACGTCCGGTCGCGCTCCGCGAGCGCGGCGATCGCCCCCTCGGCCCGATCGCCGATGCCCCGCTTCGGCTCGTTGAGGATGCGGCGGAGGTTGACGTCGTCGTCCGGGTTCACGAGCACGCGCAGGTAGGCGAGTGCGTCCTTGATCTCCTTGCGCTCGTAGAAGCGGGTCCCGCCCACGACCTTGTACGGCAGGCCCACGCGCATGAGGATTTCCTCGAGGCTGCGGGACTGCGCGTTCGTGCGGTAGAAGACGGCGACGTCCCCGGGGCGGTAATCGCCCGTGTCCACGAGCCTGTCGATCTCGCCGGCAATGAATCGCGCTTCCTCGTGCTCGTTCTCCGCGGCGTAGCCGATGATCTTCTCGCCGTTGCCCTCGGCCGTCCAGAGGGTCTTCTCGGGCCGGTTCGGGTTGCGCGAGATCACGGCGTTTGCGGCCGAGAGGATCGTCTGCGTGGAGCGGTAGTTCTGCTCGAGCTTGATGGTGCGGGCGTTCGGATAGTCCTTCTCGAACTCCACGATATTGCGGATGTCGGCGCCGCGGAACGCGTAGATGGACTGATCCGAGTCGCCCACAACCGTGAGCTCGGAAGCGGCCTCACCCTCGCCCACGAGCTCCCTCACGAGCGCGTACTGGGCGTGGTTCGTGTCCTGGTATTCGTCGACGAGCACATGACGGAACCGCCGCCGGTAGCCTTCTGCGACCGCCGGGAACGCCCGGAACAGGTAGACCGTCTCGGCGATGAGATCGTCGAAGTCCATCGCGTTCGACTGCCGCAGCCGCTCGGTGTAGCCCTTGTAGACCTCGGCAACGCCTGCCTCGAACACGTCGTTGAGGTTCGCGCGCGAGGCGAAGTCATCCGCGTCGATGAGCTCGTTCTTGAGGGCGGAGATCTTGTTCTGGACGGCCTTCGGCGCGACCTTCTTCGGATCCAGCTCGAGGCCCTTGTGGACGAGCGTGATGAGGCGCAGCGAATCGGCCGCGTCGTAGATGGAGAAGTTCGAGTTGAGGCCCACGGCGGAGGCCTCGCGCCGGAGGATTCGCACGCACGACGAGTGGAACGTGGATATCCACATACGCTTCGCCCGGTCGCCGACAAGCGACTCGATGCGCTCGCGCATCTCGGCTGCAGCCTTGTTGGTGAACGTGATCGCGAGGATCTCGCCGTGATGGGCGCGCCCCGTGGCGATGAGATACGCGATGCGGTGCGAGAGCACCCGCGTCTTGCCCGAACCCGCGCCCGCCACGATGAGCAGGGGGCTTCCGGCATGGATCACGGCCTCGTGCTGCTGGGGATTCAGCCCCTCGAGGAGACGCTCGGCGCGTTCGTCCGGTTCGGGAACGGGAGGCTCGAGCTCGTCCGGTTCCTGCGCGCCCCCAGGCGTGCCGGGCTTGGGCAGGTCAGCGTACGGATCGAAGAGCATCTCCATGATGCATCCATTTTAAGCGCGAACAGCTCGGGCCGACGCCGTTCGCTACGCCGGCCCGAGACCCTTCCGCGTGTGCCGCCGGCCAGTCGGGCGCTCAGCCCTCTGGCCGCTCGCGGCGCACGCCGTAGTGATGGCCTTCCGAATCGGTCTCGACGTCGATGCCCTCGAGCTCCTGGGATTCCTTCAGGTCCTCCGGGTTGCGCCCGTGGGCCTCTTCCTCCGCCAGGTTCCGGTGCGCTGCCGGCCCGTACACGCTGCGGAGATGACCCATGGTCCGCATGAAGTGACTGAGCCTGCTGTGGGGAGCGCCGGGTTCGTGCCGGAGCTCACGGCCAGTGGACTCGCTCACGGTTTCCTCCTACTCGGTCGTCTCGATCGTCGCCTGCACCGTCTCGTTGCTCGCGAACACCCTCCTGATCAGGTCGAGGATGCGGTTCCGGGACGCAAGCTGCTCCACGACGATCGCCTCAAGGCGCTCCGCGATGCTCTCATCGAGCCATTCCCGCGCGTAGAGGGCCAGAGGCTCGTAGATGGCGATCGCTGCGTAGAGCTCCTCGAGTGCCAGGGGCAGCACGGCGAGGTCCTTGAGCGGCTCGTCCGTCTTCCGCAGCACCATGTGCGCCTCATGATCGAGGCCGTCGGCGAGATGTCCCGGGGGGACCGCCACGTTTCGCTCCAAGTCGGCAAAGAGGTCCTCGAGGACGGCCGCGTGGAGCCGCGCTTCCTCCTGCAGGTCCCGCATGAGAGCGTTGACTTCGCGTCGCTGGGCGTGCTGCTCAAGCGTCCCGAGGGTCACGATCGCGCGGCGGCTCGTGCCACGTGCGATGCCGAGGCGGTAGACGAACAGCTCGTGGGCTTCGGTGAAGTACTCGAACACAGCGCGACCTCGCTCTCCGCGGACCTGCCTGCCGCGAACGCCAACCGGCCGCGCCGGGCATCTCCTCCCTCAATTTTCCCGCGGTGCGGGACGGGCGGCAATGCCTTGCGCGGCCGGCTGCTGACGGCGAATGCCAGATGCCGATCAAGCGTCGGCGCTGCGGTGCTGCTCCGCAAGGTCGGCGGGATCGGCTTCGATGATCACAGGCTCCTCGTCGATCAGGCCGTCCTCTTCATCCCAGACTGGGAGGTCCGGTTCCACGGAGTAGTCGAGCGACGGATCCTCTTCCTCGGGGAGGCTGCGGATCGGATCTTGGCCTGCAACGCTGGCCATCGTGTCCCTCCTTCGCATCGGTTTCCGGTCTCTCCAGAACATCACTGTGCGCGCAGAGGGTCAAGGGCAGCAGAGGGTCAAGGGCACCCAATCGCTCAGGCGATGCGCACTTCGGCGAGCGCGTCGAGGATCTGGCCGACCGCCGTCGTGCCTCCCGCGGCGAACCAGGTGAGGCCGTTGACGTCCACGGTGCCCGTGGTCCCGCCGGCCGCGCGGACGATCGCCTTGCCGGGGAGCCAATCCCATTGGGGGCATGAGTGCTGGAACCACGCGCCGATCTCGCCTTGAGCCACGCGCGCCAAGTCGCACGAGCCTGAGCCGAGGATGCGGATCGAGGCAGCCCTCACCGCCGCGTTGTGCCAGGGCATCGCGGAGAGCGGCTGCTCGAGCCATCGCGGCTGGATCGAGGTGGCGGCGCCGAGCAGGCCGAGCGGCGCTTCCTCGGGACCAGCGAGGGGTTCTCCGTTGAGGGTCGCGGGGACGTCGATTCCGCCGACCCACAGTTTCTCCTCCTGCGGCTGGAATACGGCGCCGAGGAGCACATCGGGGTCGGCCTCGCTCGTCTCGGCCTCGCCGCGGAGCGCGATCGCGGAGCACCAGTAGCGCGAACCGGAGAAGAAGTTGAAGGTGCCGTCGACGGGGTCGATGACCCAGGTGCGGCCGGAGGCGGACGGGATGGAGGCGCCCTCCTCGCCGTAGACTCCGTCCTCCGGGCGGCATCGGCCCAGCTGGGCGACGACGTAGGCCTCCGCGGCCTTGTCCGCGGCGGTCACGATGTCGGAGACAGACGTCTTCCGCTCGGCTGAAAGCCCCTCGAGGCGCATCTGCAGCGCGAGGCCGCCCGCGTTGCGCACCAGGGCGGCCGCGAGGGCGGCGTCGTCGAGGGCAGGGTCCAGGGCCAGATCATGCGTCAGCTGGGGCACCCCACCAGCGTAGCGATAATGGAGAGATGTCCAAGACCCCCGCCCAGCGTGCGCGCAAGCACGGCAGCAGCGCCGCCGTCGCCCCTTCCGGGCGCAGCGCGCCGCCTGAGCAACCACGGAAGGCGCAGCCCGGCGAGGGGAACCCCAAGCTCATTGTCATCGCGGCGCTCGGCGCCACGCTGTTCATGTTCTGGTACTTCCACCTCCTCACGCTGACGCAGATGACGCAGCTCAGCAATGGCCTCGCGATGCCGGATTCGCTCGTCGGCGGCTTCTCGGCCGATTATCTGGAGCGCCTCCGGGGTGTGATGGACGCTGACGCGCTGGGTCAGCTCAGTTACGTGCACAAGACGGCGGGGACGATCTTCGCGATCGTCTTCGCCCTGACGTTCGCCCTGGTCTTCGCTGCGTGGGCGCGGCCCCGGGCCGCTCGCTGGGCGGGCGTCAGCCTTGCCGTGGCGTTCGCGGTGGTGCGCATCGCCGGATCCGTCGCGATCGACGGCGCACTCGGCTCACGCCCGTTCGACGCCGGCCAGGCGACCCTCGCCTCGGTGCTTGTGATCTTGGGCTGGGTCCTCTTCACGATCGTGGTCCTCGGCGGCGCCGCCGTCCTGTTCGTCAACTGGCGGCGGAGGGCTGGCTCGCCGAGCGCAGGCTCCTGAGCCTCGCGCGCGTTCGCCGGGCGCCCGAGAAGATCACGGCCCCCATGAGGGCGATCCCGAGCGTGATCGAATAGGCCATGACCCGCTCGAGCAGGCCGGGCAGCGGGACGTGGAGGCGGGTGATCGCGGCGACGGCCGTGGCCACCGCGGCAATCGCGCCCAGGACGAGCACCGCCCACCCCGCGCTGGTGCGTCCGACCCACTGCACCCCCAGCACCACGAGCGCGAGCGAGCTTCCGCCGAAGTAGAAGCCGGCCCCCGTCAGATGGAGCGCGGCGATCGTGTCCTCGGGCACGACTCCCACCACGACGAGCCCTGCGCCCGAGAGGCCCAGCAGGATGCGTACGGCCGTCGCAGCGAACGCTTCTCCCGGGGACGGGCTGGCCGGGGCCGAGGAGCGTGCCGGCGTGTGCCGCGCGGCCACGCACAGCACGGACGATGTGATGAGGAGAGCGGCGAGGATCATCCCCAAGCCTTGGAGCACGAACGAGCTGTCCATGAGCCAGTTGAGCGGGGAGCAGACGTTCCGCCCGCTGTGGGGCTCGCATCTGAGGGCGCCGAGATCGCTGATGAAATTCTCGGAGAGGCTGTAGGGGCTCGGGCCGGCCCAGCGGAGGGCCACCACGGCCTCCGCCACGAAGAACTGAACGACGCTCACGGCAGACCAGGCGCCGAGATAGTGACGGACGTCCGCCGGGGCGGGGAAGGGCTGGCGCGAACGCATGAGGCCCAGACTAGCTATATGCTAGAAGCCGTGCCCGGAATCCCGGGCGGGCCCCCGTAGCTCAGTAGGATAGAGCGGCCCTCTCCTAAAGGGCAGGCCATCGGTTCGATTCCGGTCGGGGGCACGTGGGGTCGTCAATCCCGGATCTCCGCGCTTACCTCCGCGGCACGTGGAACGTGCAGCGCTCCCTCTTCGACCGGGCCACCGGGGCGCGCGGCAGCTTCACCGGCTCGGTCGCCTTCGCTGCGATGGACGGTGCGCCGGACGACGACGGCGCCCTCCTCCAGCGCGAGAGCGGCACCATCCGCTGGGGCCAGCACGAGGGGCCTGCCACCCGCGAATACGTCTGGCGCCCCACGCCCGAGGGCCACACGATGGACGTCTACTTCCCCGACGGCCGGTTCTTCCACCGCGTGAGCCTCTCAGCCGAGCTGGCGTCATCTGATTCAGCCGGCGCCCAGGCGGAGCACTGGTGCGCGCCGGACACCTACCGCGTCTCCTACGAAGTCCTGGGGCCGAACGAGCTGCGCTACGAGTGGGACGTGAAGGGCCCTGCGAAGGACCTGCTCCTCACGACTGTCCTCAAGCGGATGCCGTAGGACTCGGGGCGCCCCTTCGACTCCGGGTCACCAGCGCCGGGATGACGTGATCGGTGAGCAGCGGCGCCAGGTCGGGAGGCAGCTCGCCTTCCAGGTCCAGCCACCGCAGCTCGGCGATCTCCCGGGCCGGACGGATTTCGGCGGGATCGTGGAAGCCAGGAGCGGTGAACACGGTCGCCTCGATGTCCGTGCCAGCTTCATTGGCGGCGCGGGCCACCCAGAAGCCCATGAGTCCGAGCTCGTCGGCCGGCACCTCGATGCCCACCTCCTCGGAGAGCTCTCGGCTTGCCGCCTCGGCGGCGTTCTCCCCGGGCTCGGGCTTGCCTCCGGGGTGCATGAACCGGTCCGTCCCGTGCTTCCGGACGGTGAGGAGGCGTCCGTCGGGCGCGAAGACGCACACGGCGGAGACGACGATGCGGGCGCTCATCCGTCAAGCCCCACGGCAGAGTCCACAGCTGAATCCTCGGCCACGGCCACTGCTTCGGCGAACTGCGTGGTGTAGAGCTCCGCATAGCGCCCCTCGGCGGCCAGGAGATCCGCGTGCGTGCCCCGCTCCACCACGCGCCCGCCTTCCATCACGAGGATCAGGTCCGCCGCGCGGATCGTCGAGAGCCGGTGCGCGATCACGAGCGCGGTGCGTCCCTCGAGCGCCTCGGTGAGCGCTGCCTGCACCGCCGCCTCGTTGGTCGAGTCGAGGGACGCCGTCGCCTCGTCGAGGATCACGACGCGCGGCTGGGCGAGCAGGAGGCGTGCGATCGTGAGGCGCTGGCGCTCCCCGCCCGAGAGGCGGTAGCCGCGCTCCCCCACCACGGTCTCGAGGCCGTCGGGCAGCGAGCGCACCATGTCGTCGAGCCGCGCACGCCGCAGCGCGTCCCACAGTTCGTCGTCCGTCGCGACGGGCGCCGCGAGGCGGAGATTCGCCCCGATGGACTCGTGGAAGAGGTGGCCGTCCTGGGTGACCATGCCGACCGTCGCCCGGAGGGATTCGAATGTGGCGTCCCGCACGTCCACTCCCCCGATCCGCACGGCCCCGCTGTCCACGTCGTACAGGCGCGAGATGAGCTGCGCCGTCGTCGACTTCCCCGCGCCCGAGGAGCCGACGAGCGCGACCGTCTGCCCTGGCTCCACGCGGAAGTCCAGCCCGTGCAGGACCTCTTCGCCCCCGCGCGTGTCGAGGACCGCGACCTCCTCGAGCGAGGCGAGCGAGACCTTCTCTGCCGAGGGGTACGAGAAGCGCACGTCGTCGAACTCGACGGAGACCGGCCCTCGGGGAAGCGGCTTGGCGTCGTCCTTCTCCCGGATGAGCGGGACGAGGTCGAGCACCTCGAAGACGCGCTCGAAGCTCACGAGCGCGCTCATGATGTCCACGCGCGCGTTTGAGAGCGAGGTGATCGGCGCGTACAGCTTGGTCAGCAGCAGGGCGAGCACCACGACGTCGCCTGCCGCCATCTGCCCGCCCACGGCGAGCGCGCCGCCCACCCCGTAGACGACCGCAAGCGCGAGGGAGGAGACGAGCGTGAGCGAGGTGATGAACGCAAACGCGAGCACGGCGCTGCGCACTCCGATGTCCCGCACGCGCTTGGCCTTGGCGGCGAACTCGGCCGATTCCTCGTTCGGGCGGCCGAAGAGCTTGATGAGCGTGGCGCCGGGCGCCGAGAAGCGCTCGGTCATCTGGTTGCCCATCGCCGCGTTGTAGGCCGCGGCCTCGCGGCGCATGTCCGCGATCCTGGCACCCATCCTCCGCGCCGGGAACAGGAACAGCGGCAGGATCAGCAACGAAAGGACGGTCACGATCCATGACTTCTGCACCATGACCGCCACGGTCAGGATGAGCGAGACGCTGTTGCTCACGATCCCGCTCAGTGTCCCGGCGAACGCGGACTGAGCGCCGATCACGTCGTTGTTGAGTCGGCTCACGAGCGCGCCGGTGCGTGTTCGCATGAAGAATGCGATCGGCATCTTCTGGACGTGGTCGAAGACCGCGCGCCGCAGGTCGAGGATCACTCCCTCGCCGATGACCGAGGACAGCCACCGGGCGATCAGGCTGAGCCCCGCGTCGGCGATCGCGAGCAGGCCGATGAGGACCGCGAAGAAGGCGACGGGACCGAGGCCGCTGCGCGCCACGATCGCGTCCACGACCTGGCCGGCGAGCACCGGGGTGGCAACGGAGACGACCGCGGCGAGGATCGAGACGAGGATGAACACCAGGATGCGCCCGCGATAGGGCACGGCGAAGGCGAGCACCCGCTTGAGGGTCGCCTTGGTGAACGGATTGGCCCCGTCCTTTGCCTTCCCCATGGCGTGCATATAGCTCCACGCCGCCCGGTCCATGCTCATGCGCGGCCTACCGCCTTTCCTGCGGATCCTTGGGGACTTTCTCCAGAAATGGAAACGCCCGCTGGCTCGCGATTGGGGGGTGCGCGAGCCAACGGGCTTGCAACAAGCATAGACCAGGGCGAGCGAGCCGTAAAATCAAATGCGGTCGAGGAAAGGTTGTGAATGTCCGTCTCTGCGATTGCCTTCCAGCGCTGGATCAGCCAGTTGGCTCCGGGCTCCAGCACCGCGGATGTCTGCCGCCAGTCGGGCGTCAAGAGGAGCACCCTCGCCCAGCAGCTCGTGCGGGGCAAGGTCGCGGAAACCACTGTCGTCGCGGTGGCCCGCGCGTATGGCCGCAACCCCGTCCTCGGCCTCGCCGAGTTCGAACAGTACCGGGAGCTCGCCGCGAGCATCGCGCCTCCCACCGACGCCGAAGTGCTCAGCCAGACCCCCACCGCGCGGCTGCTCCAGGAGCTGCTCGTGCGCGTGGCTGCCCGGCCGGGTCACGCGCCGGCACCTCTCGCCGCGACCGATTCCCGGATCGCCGAGCCGGCGGCGGTCAAGCAGTGGGTCGAGGCGATTGACGACGGCGAACTCCGCCACCGCGTCAGCGTCGCCGCGGGCATTGCCCCCCAGAACTACTCGGCCCAGCTCTCCGCCAACCGCCTCACCCCCGAGCTCGCGGTACGCACCGCCCGGGAGGCCGGCGTCGGCCTCCGCAACGGGCTCGTCGTCACGGGACTGGTGACGGCCGCCGAAGCCGGCTGGCCGCCGTCGGCCGTCGAAGACGCCCTCGGGCGCCTCAGCGACGCCGAGCTCACCCTCCTCGCGTCAGAGCGGCTCGCCACACTGGGCCGCGCGCTCAAGCGCCAGGAACACGAGGAGCGCGCCTCCCGCCGAGCCTGGGACCACCTCGCATGATCTGGCTTCAGTGGGTCACGTGCGCGATCGTCACGGCTTTGGTCCTCACGCGGCTCCCGGCGTTCCTCCGCGGCAGGAACCGCCTCATGTTCTGGCTCATGACGCTGCTCGACCTCGTGATCCTCCTCAGCATCGAGGGTCCCTATCTTCTGGTGGACCGGCTGCTCGGCGGCCACAATATGGCGAACCTGCTCCTGCGGTTCATCATCTTCGGCTTCTGCCTCCTGCTCAGCATCCGGGTGGCCCGCGCGTTCTCGGGTTTCCGCGCCGAGCGCGTGCTCCTCGGGCCGATCGGGCTTGGGCTCCTCGGCGTCGCGAGCCTGGTCCTCGTCGCCTCGTTTGTGCTTGCGGGGCTCACCACCTCGAGCGTGGGGTTCTTCACCCCCGACCTCCAGTTCTGGCCGGCCGTCTACGGGACCGTGGGGCGCCTGTACCCGACGTTCACCGGCCTGGTGGTGCTGCCGGTCCTCGCCGGGACGGTGCGGCGACGCGGTCCCGCGACACTCCGGACGGCGGCCGGTCTGCTGGCGCTCGGCTACGTGGCGCTCGCGCTGTCCAACATCATCACGGTGCTGCCCAAAGAGGCACTGTGGCTGTCCCAGACCATCAACTACGGCACGATCCTTCTGCTCTGCGCAGGCTTGACGCTCATTTGGGCGAGTTCGCTCGCGGCACGTCTTTCCCGCCGCACGGTTGCCCGGAGCAACGTCAAAAATCCACACACTTGACGAATGAATTCACAAATTCATTACCCTGTGCCAGAATCATGAATGTGTGAACGCGACCTGTCAGGGGGATGGGCGGTTCTGCATTGGGGGGATGAGTGGCGGGGGGCGCCGGGCCGCCCCCCCACACCCCCAAAAACAAAACGGGGAAAAGCAACAACACCCCCACGGAAGG
>NZ_SSCL01000017.1:0-43004 GCF_005876955.1 Sinomonas gamaensis | reverse complement strand
TGTTTGACCGCCCTCTGGGTGGGGTTGGGGTGGTCTTGTTTGGTGGTTTTGGGGGGGGGCGGCCGCGGGCCCCCCACCACTCAGCCCAATTCACTTCCGGTGAAATCGCAACGTCACCAGCTGGAATGGCCGGAGCACGAGACTGAAACCTCCCGAATCCGACGCCGAAACGTGCGCTGCGGAGACCTCTCCGCTGGGCCATGGCCGCTCCAGGAGATCCACCGACTGGGCCCCGACGGTGTCGAACCCCGGGATCACGGCGACATGTGTTCGCTCTCCCCGCGACTCGTACAGCCGCACCACCACGTCACCGGATCCGTCCTCGGCAAGCTTGATGGCCTCGACCACCACGCCGGGGTGAGCCACCGCGACCAGTGGCTCGACCGTGCCGCTTCCCCTCACGACGCGCGGCTCGAGGTTGGTCCGGTAGCCCTCTTCCACAGCATCGCCAATCCCGGACCCGGGACGCAGCGTGTGGACGAACTCGTGGCGGCCCTGATCCGCCTCCGGGTCCGGATACTGCGCCGACTTGAGGAGCGAGGCTCGCACCGTCGTCGTGGTGCCCCCGTCCGCCCGCACGGTCCGCGTGACGTCGTGGCCGTAGGTGGACGAGTTGGTGAGGGCAACGCCGAACGATCCTTCGCCGACGTGCACCCACCGATGGGCGCAGGTCTCGAAGCGGGCCCAGTCCCAGGATGTGTTCGTCGGGACGGCGCGGAGAACGTGGCCGAACTGGACCTCCGAGGCCGACTGGTCGGCCCGCAAGTCGAGCGGGAAGGCGAGCTTGAGCAGCTTGTCGCGTTCCTGCCAGTCCACCGTGGTCTCGATCCGGAGAGACGGCGCCCCGGCAGCGAGCACGAGGCGCTGCGTGACGCTCGAGGCGCCGAACTCGCGGTGCACCTCGACGATCGCCTCGCCGAGCTCCCCTTCGCGGGCCTCGACGGAGACTGCGTCCGCGAGGGGCGTTCGGCTGCGTCGGTAGAAGACATCGATGTCCCACGCGTCCCATTCGTTGGGCGTGTCGCGGTAGAGCTCGAGCAGGTTGCCAGGGGCCTCGGGCGCGATCGCCTCGCGGCCGTCGGCGCCCGTTCGCAGGGAGACCACGAGGCCGCGGTCGTCCACCTCGGCCCGCACGAGGCCATTGGCGAGGATCCAGCGCTCGCCGCCGCCCGCCGTCGTCCGCTCGAGCGACGCAGGGGCCGCCGCCCGCGCAACCGGGCCCGCGCCGAGGGCGGGCACCCCGGCCCGCGCATGGGGCGCGGCGTTGAGCAGGATCTCGCGGTCGCCCTCGCCCACGAGTGCGCGCGCAGCCTCGGCGATCAGCGCCTCGAGTTCGCCGGCGACGGCGGCATAGTTGCGTTCAGCGTCGTGGTGCACCCAGGCGATCGAGCTTCCGGGCAGGATGTCGTGGAACTGCTGGAGAAGGACCGTGCGCCAGAGGCGCTTGAGGTCGCGGGCAGGATAGGGCGCGCCCTTCCGCACGGCCGCGGTCGTGCACCACAGCTCGGCTTCGCGCAGCAGATGCTCGCACCGCCGGTTGCCGCGCTTCGTCTCGGCCTGGCTCGTGTAGGCCCCGCGGTGCTTCTCGAGGTACATCTCCCCCGCCCACACGGGCGGGTCGGCATACTCGGCCTCGGCCGCCCGGAAGAAGTCCCGCGGCACGCCGAGCTCGACGCGGGGCGACCCTTCGAGGTCCCCCGCGCGGTGCGCGGCCGCGATCATCTCCCGCGTGGGACCGCCGCCGCCGTCGCCGTAGCCGAAGGGGATCAGGCCCAGCGTTGCGCGCCCCTTCTCACGGAAGTTCTTCTCGGCGTAGGCGAGCTCGGACGCGGCGAGGTCGGAGTTGTAGTTGTCGCTCGGCGGGAAGTGCGCGAAGACGCGGCTGCCGTCGAGGCCCTCCCACAGGAAGCTGTGATGCGGGATCCGGTTGGTCTGGTTCCAGGACGTCTTCTGGGTGAGGAAGTACCGCGCGCCGGCGGAGCGCACGATCTGCGGGAGCGCGGCCGAATAGCCGAACGAATCAGGCAGCCAGCATTCTTCGCATTCGACGCCGAACTCCTCGAGGAAGAAGTGCTTGCCCTCGATGAACTGGCGCGCCATTGCCTCGCCGCCCGGCAGGTTCCCGTCGGCCTCGACCCACATCCCGCCGACCGGGACGAACCGCCCCTCGGCAACCTTCTCCTTGATGCGCTCGAACAGGTCGGGGTACAGCTCCTTCATCCAGGCGAGCTGCTGCGCGGACGAGCAGGCGAAGGTGAACTCCGGGTCGTCGTCCATGAGGGAGACGACGTTGGAGAACGTTCGAGCGCATTTCCGGATCGTCTCCCGAACCGGCCAGAGCCAGGCCGAGTCAATGTGGGCGTGGCCGGTCGCAACGAGCCTGAGCGAACTCGCGCTGGCGGGCGCGGCGAGCGCCTCCGCGAGCGCCGCGCGGCCGGCTTTGGCCGATCCCGAGACGTCGTCGGGGTCCATGACGTCGCACATCCGGTCGAGGGCGCGCAGGATCTCGTAGCGCCGTGGGCGATCCATCGGGAGCTCGTGCATGAGCCCGCGAAGGCTCAGCACGTCCTGGACGAGCTCCCACACCTCGAGGTCCCGCTCCGCCAGGACGACCGGTCCGAGCGTATAGAGCGGCTCGCGGCTCGCCGTGTCCGGGTCCCCTTGGGCCGTGGGCGCGAACTCCCAATTCTGGGCGAGGTCCGGATTGGCGGCCGCTTCGACGAAGAAGAGGACGTCCGGGCCTCCGCCCAAGTCGGCCGCAGGGACGTAGCGGTTGCGCGGGTTGATCGCCTTGAGGGGACGTCCGTCCCGGCTCCACGCGAGCCCCTCGCACTGGAAGCCCGGCACTTGCGGGGAAAAGCCGAGGTCGACGACGGCCTCCACCGCGAAGCCCGGCTCGCCCCAGTCCTCGGGCACCTCGGCCGACAGGCGCAGCCACATGGTCCCCCACGTGGGGCCCCACGATTCTCCGGGTGCGCTCGGCGCGAAGGTCTGGGCTGTTGCCTCCTGCCATGAGACCGGCTCCCCGGGGGCGTCCCAGCGCTCGACCTGAAGCGGCTGCGAGCGGCGATAGATCCCGGGCTGGAGCCGGTCACGGAGGAACCTGTCGATGCGCGCTTCGGTGATGAGCCTGTCGTCGTGCACGATGCCCCGCTCTGTCCAATCGCTTGACTAATCCGCCTCAGACAAAGCTACTCGCCCGTAGCTCACAGGGGAAGCGCTTCCCCTGCGCCTCAGCCGAGCAGGCGCTCGTGCCCGGCGTAGACGTTGAAACTGGACCCTCGGCTGAAGCCGACCAGCGTGACTCCCAGCTCGTCCGCCAATTCGGCGGCGAGGGTCGAGGGCGCGCTCACTGCCGCGAGGGCCGGTATCCCTGCCATGGCGGCCTTCTGCACGAGCTCGAACGAGGCGCGGCCGGAAACCTGCAGCACGGTCTCCCGGAGCGGCAGCATCCCGGAGCGCAAAGCCCAGCCGACCACCTTGTCGACGGCGTTGTGCCGCCCCACGTCCTCGCGGAGGCACAGCAGCTCGGCGGAGGTCCCGCCGTCGCCGATCCTGAAGAGGCCCGCGGCGTGCACCCCGCCGGTCTTGTCGAAGAGCGCTTGGGCCTCGCGTAGCCGCGCAGGCAGCCCGGCGACGAGCTCGGGGAGGAGGCGCACGCCGTCGTCCGCCGGGCTGTGATGCCCGGAGCGCCGGACGGACTCGATCGAGTCCGTCCCGCAGATCCCGCACGAGCTGGAAGTGTAGACGGCCCGCCCGGTCTCCGGCAGCACGACGTCCTGCCGCAGCTGCGCCTGCACCACATTGAACGTCTGCTGGCCGTTCTCGTCCTCACCGCCGCAGAACCGCTCCGCCACGATGTGCCCGGGCTCCCAGACGACGCCCTCGGAAACGAGGAAGCCGGCCACAAGGTCGAAGTCGTCGCCCGGTGTGCGCATCGTGACGCTGTAGGACATGGTGCCGGACGGACCGGTCAGCCTGATCTCGAGAGGTTCCTCGACGGCGAGCACGTCCTCTTTGTCCCGGACCGGGTATTCGCTGTCGAGGACGAACTTGCGCACCTTGCGCCGCTGGCTCAGCCGCCCCATCGGTGCCTCCTTCCGAGCCGCAACGGGCTCCACCTCACATCCTCCCCCGCGAAGCGGCTATCCATCCAGCCCGCTCCAGTCCACGGGTCCCTTGGAGGCGACGGAACGCTTCTTCGGCTTCGTCGCCGCAGTGGGCGAGGCCGCTTCGGTGAGGGGCCTGCCCCAGGGCAGGGGAAGGGCTTCGGCCGGTTCGCCAAGTTCGAGGCCGTGCGGCGGCACCACCATGACGCCGTCGGCCCGCGCGAGTCCCCGAAGCATCCCCGACCCGCTCCCGCCGCTGGGCGAGGCCATGCCGTAGACGCGGCGGAAGGGCACGAGCCTGGTGCGCTTGAGCTCGGGCTCGAAGACCTTTCCGGACGGGACGTGGACGGTTCTGAGAAGAGGACGGCCGGCCATCGCCGCGAGCAGCGGCTCCCCGATGGCCAGGAAGCCCATGACCGCTGCGAGCGGGTTCCCGGGCAGGCCCACGAAGAAGCGCCCGTCGGGAAGCTCGGCGAGCACCGTCGGATGCCCGGGGCGCATCGCGATGCCGTCTACGAGCAGCTTCCCGCCGAGGCGCGAAACCATGTCGCGGAAGTGGTCCGACTCGCCTTTTCCTGTGCCTCCCGTGGTGATGACGACGTCGGCGGGGCCGGCGGAGTCAGCTGCGGGCTCGTCGTCGGCAAGGGCTGCATGCCACTCCTCGGCAGCGTCGCCGATCTTGCGCTGGCCCACGAGAATGCCCCCGTACACCGTCACCAGCGGCGGGATGAGGAAACTGAAGACGTCGCGGACGCGGCCCGGCTCGGGCTTCCCCGACTCGACGACCTCAGAACCAGTCCTCACGAGACGCACGAGCGGCAGGCCCTCGACGGGCAGCTCGTCATAGCCGGCGACCGCCGAGAGGGCGAGCTGCGCCGGGCCGAGCACTGTCCCCGCGGGCAGCAGAACCTCCCCGGGTTGCGCCTCCTCCCCCGAGGGCCGGATGTCCGCTCCCCCCGACGGCGCGCCCGGCGGGGCGGCCGGGCCGAGGCGCAAGTGCGGGAGGCCCTCGGCGTCCGGCGCGATCTCGCCATGCTCGCGGCGCAGCACGGCGCGTGCGCCCGGCGGGATCAGGCCACCCGTGACGATCGGGCTCGCCTGATGGGCCGAGAGTTGCTCCCCCGCCTCCACGAGGATCCAGGGCCCGGATCCGCTGACGGCCCACCCGTCCATTGCGGACGACGCGTAATGCGGCATGGGCGTCAGCGCGGTCAGATCTTCGGCGAGCGTGCGCCCCGCGCAGAGCCGGAGCGGCAGGCGCACCGGAGGGATTCGCGGGGCCGCCGCGGCGGCGACCGCACGGGCCTCCGACCACGAGTGGTCCACGTGGTGCTCGGCGCCCGCGGCGCCGCCGCTCATTCCTCGGACCCGGACCGGTCGCGGCGGGCCTTCGCGAGCCTGCGGGCCACGTCGATGGCCGAGTCCATGGCGAGCCGCTCGCCCGCCTGTCCGCTTCCGGCGGCGAAGCCTGCTGCGTAGGCGGCGATGAACGTCGTGAGCGGAGCTGCGGGACGGACGATGGAGTGTGCGGCCACGCCGGCCAGGCCGAGGACCGCGTCGATGTCCACGTCGAGGCTCTCCAGCTCGAGGGCTCCGAGAAGCTCGCGGCACCAGTCTCGAAGGACCTGCTGCGTGTCCTGCGCTGTGCTGTCCTTCGGGTTGTCCGTGGCCTCCGACATCTCAGGCTCCTCCGGTCGGGTCGACGCTCCCCGGTCCCTCCGGGCGGCGGATGCCCCAGCGCTCTGCCGCCGGCCACGTATCGACATCGTCGGCGAGACCGGGCGGGAGCCGCAGGGGCAGCACAGTCAGCCTAGCAACGAGGTGACGCAAGGGTCGGTCGGCGAGGCCGCCGTCGTCGTCGAGTTCGGCGAGGATCCGCTCGAGCGGGGCGCGGCGATAGAGGGCGAGCAGTGGCTGGGCGCGCCCGCCGTCGTCCTCGGCGAGCACGACGTCGACCCCGGGCTCCGCTGCTGCGGCCGCCACCAGCGGGGCGAGGGCCTCGCGGGCGCGGGGCAAGTCGGCCGCAAGCAGCGCGAGCCATGGCGCTCTTCCCGCAGGATCTTGCCTGAGCGCGGCGAGCCCAGCCGCGAGCGCCGCGACGGGCCCCGCGAACCTCGGCGATTCGAGCGTCCACCGGAGACGACCGTCGTCATCGGGCGGAGGTTGGACGACGACGGCGCTCGTCTCCGGTCCGACGACCGCAACGGCTCGCGCCTGGTCCACCGCACCGAGCGCGTGCTCGAGGAGGGTGGCTCCGCCGAACCTGAGGGTCGGCTTGGGGAATCCTCCGAGTCTGGACGCGCGGCCGCCCGCGAGGACGACCGCGTCGAAGACCAGCTCGGGGGTCTCAGGACGTGGTGTGCCGATCAGGCTGCTG
Source organism: Sinomonas gamaensis (assembly GCF_005876955.1). Classification (GTDB taxonomy): domain Bacteria; phylum Actinomycetota; class Actinomycetes; order Actinomycetales; family Micrococcaceae; genus Sinomonas; species Sinomonas gamaensis. The sequence continues at coordinate 36,518 of NZ_SSCL01000017.1, read as the reverse complement.
ACTCCGGAAGCAGGAAGGGGCTCCACTGGGCGACTGGCTTCTCGAGCTCCTTGATCTGCCACACCGTCCCCACCGGCTCCTTCGGCGCGAACCGCAGCTTCCACCCCATCTCTGCCGGGGTGTGATCGCCCTTGACGTTGTTGCACCGTAGGCAGCAGGCGACGAGGTTCTCCCACGAGTCCTCGCCGCCGCGCGATTTCGGCAGCACGTGGTCGATGGTGTGGGCGGTCTTGCCGCAGTAGGCGCAGAGATGCCCGTCCCTCCGCAGCACGCCGCGTCTGCTGACCGTGGCGGTGTGGGTGTGGCGGGGTCTGATATAGCGGTTCAGGAGAATGACGGAGGGGCGTCCGAGCACATCGCGCGGACCGACGACTGGATCGCCGTCCTCCGCCACGATGCTCGCCTTCCCGGCGAGAACAAGCACGAGCGCCCGGCGGAAGCTCACTACCGCCAGTGGTTCGTACCCGGCATTCAGAACGAGTGTGCGCATGCGCGTTCCTCTTCACGGCCGTACCCGTCAGGGGCACAGGGCCGGCTGCCCTGTGCATGGTCGGGCTGATCGACCCTTTTAGAGTACTGAACGAATTTGCACTTTCACGAATGGCCGCTGGCATCGGCGAAAACCTGTGGCCGAGTGTTCACCGTTTCGACACCAAAAAAGCGCGGTGCCCCTCCCGTTGAGGAGGGGCACCGCGCCAGAAGGCTTGGATCAGCGGTCGACGTGGATGAAGACCGGGCCGGAGCCGACGTTCACGCTGTAGAGGACGGTCTGGCCACCCTCCCAGCCGCCGTGGACGGCCATGCCGTTGCCGACGTAGACGGCGATGTGGGCCATGCCCATGCCACCGTTCTGGTAGTAGACGAGGTCACCCGGCTGCGCCTGGCCCGCGCTCACGATGTGGCCGAGGGACATGTAGCCGGCCGGCCAGCCGTGGTAGTAGATGCCGACGGCCGCAAGGGCGTTGGTGACGAGCATGGTGCAGTCCTGCGCCACGCCGAGCTGAGCGTAGGCAGCGGCGGCGATCGCAGCGCCGAGGCCGCTCGAGGCGACCTTCGGGGCGGCCTGGGCGGCAGGCTTCACGGCGGCCGCAGCGACGTTCGTCGTGGTCTGCTGGACGGCAACCGTCGGAGCGGCAGGGGCCGGATCCGGCGTCGGTGCAGCCTCGGACTCGACCGCAGGACGCTCGAAGCTGACCTGGGCCGCAGCGTCGGCGGCAACATTGGCGTCGACCGCCGTCTGGACCTCAAGGGCGGTGGGGGCGGAGGCCTCGCGCTGCGTGGGGATCTCGGCAGCGTTGGCGGCGACGCCGCTGGTCAGGACGAGGCCGGAAGCCGCGGCGATGACAGCAGCCTGGCGGCCCATGCCACCGGCATTCTCGGTCACAGCCTTGGCGATGATGGCGATGGAGGACGTGTTCTCGGCCCGGTGCCGAGCCATTCCAGCACGAGTGGACATGTTGGGCGTATCTCTCTTTCGTCTCCCGCGGGCCAAAGTCTCTGGCACGCGGATTGAGAGCGCGGCAGCTGGGGGACGCCGCGCTCCGGTCAGGGGGTCAGCGGAACGTACAGAAGCCGGGGGACGCAGCGCGAACGAGCGTGCTGCGGGACGACTTCTTTGACGCGAAAGCGCTCGGGGCACAAGCACTTATCGCATCGGAGAGGACCGAGGCTTTGCGCTGCGATACTGCAGCAGCAGAGTCGACGACCTGACGGCCGACGGTGCCTGCGCCGCTGAGATGAGCCGGACGGGCAGCCCAATGGCTGCCGCGGACCGGCACGGTCCAGCGACGCGCAATGACGTTGCGTGACGACACAGAGGTAGCCTCTCCCAATGCCTGCGAGGTGAGCTGTCGGGTTCGGACTGGAAGTATCCGGCCTCCCGGCGCGAGCGCCGGGCTGCTTTACCCCAAGGCCCTTCTCGAGAGAAGGACCAAAAGTGGTTCCCCCGCCCCTGCCAGACGGTTGTGCGAACGGTCCCGGTCGGCGGCAGAGCTAGGCAATCCGACCGGATGTTCCAACTTGGTTGGAGTTGGAACATGAACGAGCGTACCTGACCTCTCACGGAAAGTCACATTCGGATCACAGGCGAGTCTCAGATGATCACGGCAAGGACACGACGGATGAAGGCGAGCCCGCCCAGCTGGCACCCGTCGAGGCGCGCGCCGTCCCGCTCGCGGGCGACAACGTCGCTGCGGGCCCTTGAGGTGCCACGGGGACGCTGAAGGACGAGAAGGATCGTACGTTGGCCTTCAAGCCGCGCCGCGTCCCATCCTAGAGGTGCAGCAACCTCACCGTGACATTGCCGTGACCTTTTTCGAGATGACGCTCGCAGATGAGCCCGCTATCACTTTTCTCCAAGCGGTGGATTTTTGTGCGAATCGCCTGTGCGAACATGTGAGATATACGTCACACAGATGCCGAAAAGGGCTCAGCCGACCGACACAAAGACGTGAGCCGCGACTTCTACGGGAAGCTCCAGCGCGCCGTCGACCTTTGGGGTGCGTACCGAGATATAGTCCCCCACTCGCTCGAGCGCGAGCTTCGCGCCGGGGCGGATCCCACCCTCGTCCAGCTGGGCGAGGAGCTCGGGATCGACCTGAATGGGCTCGGCCAAGCGGCAGACGACGATCCGCGAACCCGGCGCGTACCCCTGCATGGCCTCGACGAGAGTGACGACTCCGCTGCCGAAGCCCTGAGACGGCTCCCCGCCGAGCGCCTCGAGGCCGGGAATCGGGTTGCCGTACGGCGATTCGCTCGGCTTTCCGAGAAGTTCGAAGAGCCGACGCTCCACGCGCTCGCTCATGACGTGCTCCCAACGACACGCCTCGTCATGCACATACGCCCAATCGAGGCCGATGACGTCGGCCAGGAGCCTCTCCGCGAGACGATGCTTGCGCATCACCTCGGTAGCCCGCTTGCGGCCCGCCACGGTCAGCTCGAGATGACGGTCTCCCGTGACCACCACAAGGCCGTCCCGCTCCATCCGCGCAACCGTCTGGGACACGGTCGGCCCCGAGTGGCGCAGCCGCTCGGCGATGCGCGCCCGCAGGGGGACGATCCCCTCCTCCTCGAGCTCGAGGATCGTGCGGAGGTACATCTCGGTGGTGTCGATCAGATCGGTCATTGAAGTCAGTGGCTCCTTGGGCAGGAAAGAGCGTGCCCGCATCGCGCGGCGCGCATCGCCAGTCTAGCTTATTTTGAACTGTTCAGATTAGCCCGCACGGTCCGGCCGGGAAGTCCCCCGCTTCTCGAATTCGCACCGCGCCGAGGGTGTGCGGCACACTGTTTCGGGGCGGAAGGAGCCTCCCGCCCGGCATTCTCGCAAGGAGCCTTCTGTGAGCGAAACGACCGCCGCCGCCAAGCTGGACATCCCCGCCGACCTCCTGCCCGCCGACGGCCGCTTCGGCGCCGGCCCCTCGAAGGTCAGGAAGGAACAGGTCGACGCGATCGCGGCCGCCGGCCCGAAGCTCCTCGGCACGTCTCATCGGCAGGCTCCGGTGAAGAATCTGGTCGGCTCGGTCCGTGATGGACTCAAGTCCTTCTTCAAGGCCCCCGAGGGCTATGAAGTCATCCTCGGCGTGGGAGGCTCCACGGCGTTCTGGGATGCGGCCTCGTTCGGCCTGGTCCGCTCGAAGGCCCAACACCTCTCCTTCGGGGAGTTCGGCTCGAAGTTCGCGAAGGCCACCGACAAGGCGCCCTTCCTCGAGGCCTCGAGCATCCGCACGTCCGAACCGGGCACGCGCCCCGAGCCGGCCGCCGAGACTGGAGTCGACGTCTACGCCTGGCCGCAGAACGAGACGTCCACCGGCGTCGCCGCCCCGGTCCGCCGCGTCCAAGGCGCGGACGAGGGCTCCCTCATGCTGATCGACGCCACGAGCGCCGCCGGCGGCCTCGACGTCGAGGTCGCCGAGAGCGACGTCTACTACTTCGCACCGCAGAAGAACTTCGCGTCCGACGGCGGCCTATGGCTTGCGCTGTTCTCCCCCGCCGCGCTGGAGCGCGTCGAGGAGATCAAGTCCTCAGGCCGCTGGATCCCGGACTTCCTGGACCTCAAGACCGCGGTGGACAACTCGAAGCTCAACCAGACCTACAACACCCCGAGCCTCACGACTCTCGTCAGCCTCAACGCCCAGGTCGAGTGGCTCAACGAGCAGGGCGGCCTCGACTGGGCCGCGAAGCGGACAGCGGATTCGGCCGGCCGGGTATATTCCTGGGCCGAGGCCTCCGACTTCGCCACGCCGTTCGTCTCAGATCCTGCCGACCGCTCCAACGTCATCGCGACGATCGATTTCGACGACTCCGTCGATGCGGCGCAGGTGGCCAAGATCCTCCGCTCCAACGGCATCGTGGACACCGAGCCGTACCGGAAGCTCGGCCGCAACCAGCTGCGCATCGCGACGTTCGTGGCCATCGAGCCCGAGGACGTCACGAAGCTCACGCAGTCCATCGACTACGTGGTCGGCAAGCTGCGGGGCTGAGAGCCCCATCAATCACAGAAGGCCCGACGGCAGCTGCCGTTGGGCCTTCTGGGTGATGAGACCGGTTCAGTCGATCTCGTCGTCGATGTCGGTGATGCCTGCCGCCTCGGCGTCAGCAGCCTCGTCTGCCTCTGCCTCTGCCCCGTCGACGCCTTCCTCCGATTCGTCAGCCACTGCGCTGTCTGCATCTGCCAGGTCTGCGTCTGCCTCGTCCTGCTGCTCGGCAGGCTCGCGGTCCTCGGGGCGCAGGCGCTCGGCCCAAGGCACCCATTCGGGAGCCAGGACGGAATCCTCGCTCGGAAGGAGGCCAAGTTCGCTCACGGTGACGATCTTCGAGCGCGAGACCCTGGCCATGGTCACGTACCAGGTCCAGCCGCGGTAGCCCGGGCGCAGGCATTCGAACAGGTGGGTCACGAGGCGCTCGCCCTCGCTCTTGGCAGCGAGGTGCGTTCCCACCTGCTCGGGATCGACCACGTCCACGAGGGCGGCATGGGCCTGCTCCACGGCGCTGGCCAGGAAGGCGTCCGGCCGGCCCATCCGCCACACAGGCACGCCGACCCGGGGCTTCGGCCGTGCCGACAGCGTGCTTCCCGAAGGGATCTGGCTCGTCATGTCAGACGTCGAGCTGGTCCGCGACGCGGCGGAGGGCGGCGGCGATCGTCGCGCCCTTCTCCGGATACGTCCCCTTGGCCAGCTGGCCGGAGAGGTTGTCGAGGACGCTGACGAGGTCCTGGACGATCGGGGCGAGCTCGCGCGCCGGCATGCGCTTGGCCCGGGCAACCGACGGCAGCTTCTCGAGGACGCGCACACCGAGTGCCTGCGGGCCCCGCTTTCCCTCGGCGATGCCGTACTCGAGACGCGTCCCGGTCTTGATCTCCCCGGCACCGGCGGGCACCGAGCTGCCCGGCAGGAAGACCTCATGGCCGTCATCGCCTGCGATGAAGCCGAAGCCTTTCGCCTTGTCGAAGAACTTGACCTTGCCAGTGGGCACTGCCCTGACCCCAATCTGTTGTGAAGGAGAGAGAAGCTGCGCCGACGTCCCGGCGCGCTCTTCCTAGATTACTGTGTCAGCCAGCGCAGAGCCGCCGTCACTGTTAGGTTTGGTGTCATGGCGCCAACTTTCCGCCGCGTCGCCTCGTGGGGCGGCGCCGCCGTCGCGGTCTTCTCGATCGCCATGGTTGCGCTTGCCCTCGCCCTCGCAGCGGCAGGCCAGACGCCGCCGGGCTGGATCGCCGCCGTCGTGCTCTACGGCCTCCCGCTCGCCTTCGCCTGTCTGGGAGCCGCGCTCGTCGCGGCCTTTGTCGAGAGGAGGAAGCGCTAGCGGCATGTCGTCGATCCGAGCTCTCGCCGAAGAACTCGCCGCCCGGGGCAATGATTCCCTGCGCAGGCTGTTCGCCGTCAGGCCGGACCTCATCACGCCCGGCGTTCCCGATTTCGCAGCGCTCGCCGCACGGGCGTGTGCCCGGGTGAGCCTCCAACGGGCCCTCGAGACGCTCTCGAAGCCCCAGCTCGAGGTCCTCGAGGCGCTCGTCCTCACTACTGACGAAGACGAGGGCCGCAGCGGCAGCGCCGTCGAACTGCGGCACGCCGTGGGCAACGCCACGCTCGGAACCCTCGACTCGATCTTGGCCGAACTCTCCCAGCTCGCGCTCATCTACCGGGCGGATCCGCCCGATTCCATCCACTCGGCTTCGGGGAGCCGCCGGCGCTACTACCAGCCGGTCGCCCGGGTGCGCGAAGTGCTGGGAAGCTACCCCGCCGGACTGGGGCGCTGCTACACCGAGCTCGCGTCGGTGTCCCAGTTCTTCGCCGAGAGAGCACCGGACATCGTCAACGCGATTCCGGCAGCTGCGCAGCAGCAGCATGTGGAGCACCACATCGCGGCCGCGTACGCCCTCGAGCGATGGGCATCGCTGCCCGAGGCGCTCGAGAGTGCTCCCGCGAAGGCTCGCGAGGTCCTCGCGAAATTCACCAACTGGCCTGTCGGGGCCGTTCCGCACGCTGAAGCGCGTGTGAAGCCGGGACGCCGGACGGACAACCCGGTCGACTGGCTCCTCTCGCACGGCCTCCTCGTGCCGCTCGACGACGAGCACGTGGAGCTCCCCCGCCCAGTCGGACTGGCCCTGCGCGGCGGTCGGATCGTGCCGGAACTCTCCCTCGACCCGCCGGCCCCGCCCGTCGGAAGCACCAGCACAGCCCTGCGACGCAACGCGGCCTTGGGGGCGATCAGCGAAGTCCTTCGCCTCGTAAGTGCCCTCGCGGTCGAGGCCGGCGAGCGCGCCGTAGAGACGCTGCGCGCCGGAGGCGTGGGGACGCGTGAACTTCGCCGGCTCACGGCGGCCCTGCGCGCGGAGTCCGACCAGACCGTCCTCGCCCTTGAGCTCGCGGCGGCAGCGGGCATCATCACGCTCGACGTCGACACATCCGTGTGGCGCGCGACCGGAGCGGACGAGTGGCTCTCCCTCTCGCGGCCGGAGCAATGGCTCGTCCTGGCGAGCGCCTGGCTCGATTCGCCGCGGGTGCCATCCCTCGCCATGTCGCCCGAGGGCGGGGCCCAGCTTGCGCCCCTGTCCGGCGAGGGCCAGCGGCCCGACGCCGCCGCGGTACGCCGGCGCATCCTCGAAGCTGCGGCCGAGCTGAGCTCGGAAGCGGGCTCCCCGGACGGACGGGCCGTCGTCATCACCGCCGCAGACATCCGGACGCGGCTCGAATGGGCCCAGCCTCGCCTCGCCCGGCGCCTGCGCGGTCTGCTCGACGGCGTCCTCGCCGAAGCGACGATGATGGGGTTCCTGGGGTCAGGGGCTGTGACCCGCGCAGGCGCCGCGGTGCTGCACGGCGACTTCGACGAGCTGCTCGCCTTCCTCGAGGAAGTCCTCCCGCGCAGCGTGGACAAGATCCTCCTCCAGGCGGATCTCACGGCAGTCGCCCCGGGCTACCTCGAGCCCGGCCTCGCGCGGCGCCTCGCGCTGCTCGCCGACCCCGAGGGCCGCGGGCCCGCCACCATCTACCGCTTCTCCGCCGCGAGCCTCCGCCGGGCGCTCGACGCGGGAGAGGACGCGGCCTCGATCTCCGCGTTCCTCGCCGAGCACGCCGAGACGACCGTTCCGCAGCCCCTCGCCTATCTCGTCGAGGACACCGCCGCGCGCTACGGCCGGATCCGGGTCGGGCGTGCCGGGTCCTTCATCACGAGCGACGACGAAGCCTCCTTGGCGGGCCTGCTGCACGAGGGTGCGGCCCAGCAGCTCGGGCTGACCCAGATCGCGCCGACCGTCCTCGTGAGCAACGCAACCCCTCAGGAAGTCGCGCTGGTGCTGCGGGAGCTTGGGCTCGCCCCGGCCGTCGACTCCTCGCTCGACCCGATGGTGAAGCTCCAGCGCGGGCGGGGCCCTGCCGCCTCCAATGGCCTCCTGAGGCCCACGCCGAAGCTCACGGTGCCCTCACAGGACGACGTCGAAGCCCAGCTCGCGGTCCTGCGGAACCAATCGGCGGTGACCGGCAACGCCGACGAGGCAGCCCCCATGCTCGGGATCGAGACGCTCCAGAAGGCCATCCGGCTCAAGCGGGCAGTACGCTTGAATATCGTCGACGCCCTCGGGAACTCCACGGTCGAGGAACTTCGTCCTGTGTCCATCTCTGCGGGCCGGGTTCGGGTGTTCGACCCCGAACGGGAGACCGAGCGGGTACTGAGCGTGCACCGGATCATTGACGTTGAGTTGGCGTAGAAGATGAGCGATGGCCCCCTGATCGTCCAGAGCGACAAGACGATCCTGCTTGAAGTCGAGCATGCCCAGGCGACGGAGGCGCGCCACGCGATCGCCGCGTTCGCCGAACTCGAGCGTGCCCCCGAGCATGTGCACACGTACCGGCTGACGCCGCTCGGCCTGTGGAACGCCCGGGCCGCCGGGATCGACGCTGAGACCGTCCTCGACACGCTCCTGCGCTACTCGCGCTTTCCCGTGCCGCATTCCCTCCTCCTCGACATCGAGGAGACCATGTCCCGCTACGGCCGCCTGCGCCTCGAGAAGGACCCCCAGCACGGCCTCGTCATGCGCACGGACGACTATCCCGTGCTCGAGGAGGTCATGCGCGCCAAGAAGATCGCGCCGCTCCTCGGCCCGCGCATCGACGGCGAGACCGTCGTCGTCCATTCCTCGCAGCGCGGCCAGCTCAAGCAGTCGCTGCTCAAGATCGGCTGGCCCGCCGACGATCGCGCCGGCTACGTCGACGGCATACCGCATCCCATCGCGCTTCAGGAGAAGGGGTGGAGCCTCCGCCCGTACCAGCGCCTCGCCGCGGAGAACTTCTGGGCTGGAGGCAGCGGCGTCGTCGTCCTCCCCTGCGGGGCGGGCAAGACGCTCGTCGGGGCTGCGGCGATGGCGCAATCGTCATCGACGACGCTCATCCTGGTGACCAACACGGTCTCCGCCCGGCAGTGGAAGGACGAGCTGCTCAAGCGGACAAGCCTCACTGAGGACGAGATCGGCGAGTACTCCGGGTCGGTCAAGGAGGTCAGGCCGGTCACCATCGCGACCTATCAGGTGCTCACCGTCAAGCGCGGCGGCCTGTATCCGCACCTCGAGCTCGTGGACAAGAACGACTGGGGCCTCATCGTCTACGACGAGGTCCACCTCCTGCCCGCGCCGATCTTCCGGATGACGGCGGACCTCCAGGCGCGACGCCGTCTGGGGCTCACCGCGACACTCGTGCGGGAGGACGGCCGCGAGGGCGAGGTCTTCTCGCTCATCGGACCCAAACGGTACGACGCGCCGTGGAAGGACATCGAGGCGCAGGGGTACATTGCGCCGGCCGATTGCGTCGAGGTCCGCGTGGACCTGCCGCGCGAGGAGCGCATGGCGTACGCGATGGCGGAGGACGCCGACAAGTACCGGCTGTGCGCATCGAGCGAGACGAAGACGGAAGTCGTCGAGCGGATCGTCGCACGGCACGCCAAGGACCAGCTGCTCGTGATCGGGCAGTACATCGACCAGCTGGACGAGATCGGCGAGCGCATCAAGGCGCCGGTGATCAAGGGATCGACGAGCGTCAAGGAACGCCAGCGGCTGTTCGACGCGTTCCGCGCGGGCGAGTTGCACCGGCTCGTGGTGTCGAAGGTGGCGAACTTCTCGATCGACCTGCCGGAGGCGTCTGTGGCCATCCAGGTTTCGGGATCCTTCGGTTCGCGGCAGGAGGAGGCCCAGCGGCTCGGCCGGCTCCTTCGCCCCAAGGCGAATGGCAAGACTGCGCGGTTCTACGCGCTGGTGGCGCGGGACACGCTCGATCAGGAGTTCGCTGCCAAGCGGCAGCGCTTCCTCGCGGAGCAGGGCTACGCATACCGGATTGTCGACGCCGGGGACCTCGCCAAGGACTGAGAGCAGGCTCTCGGCATATTTGCTGGAATTGAAAATGTGATGTAGATCACATTTGGGTTTCAAACTCCGTACAATCGGTTTCGGACTGGAGCGGGGAAGCGTCCGGTCTCGGGCCAGCTGGGGAGCGCGCCTGCCGTTGCGGAAGGCCGTAGGGCAACGCCGCCGATCCGGCGCACCCGTTCGTGGCTGCTGGGGGCCATCCCCGATTCACCTCGCACGTGAGGGACTTCCCCATGAAACTCACCCATCGCACCCGTTGGGGTGCGTGTCTCGCCACGGCGGGACTCGTCATAGCCGGCGTCACGTCCGGGCAGCCGGCCTTTGCTGTGCTCAGCGGCAGCACGTTCGAAGGCAATGACGGGAACCTGGTCGTCAACACCGCGGGCAACACCGACTGGGCCAACGTCGCTGGACGCCACACCGGCATCGATCAGCCCACAGGCAGCAGCGACAACTCCTTCGGCCAAGGGACCAAGGAAGACAGCTCCGCCGTCACCGTGGTGAGCGGATCCATTCCGCCTAACAAGAACGATCTCACGAGGTTCTACGAGGCATCGGAGCAGGGAAGCAACAGCCACATCTACCTCTACCTCGGCTGGGAACGCCTCGTTAACATCGGCAATGCGAACCTCGACTTCGAAATCAGCCAGAATCCGACCGCGGGCTTCAGCAGCTCGACCACGGGACCCGTAACGCTCAGCCGGACGGCCGGCGATCTCCTGGTCACCTACGACTTCGGCGGTAGCGGCACCCCGACCTTGGGCCTCAACACCTGGCTGACAGCTGCTGCCGGCAACACCGTCAGCCAGTGCTTCTCCGCCAATGCCCTGCCCTGCTGGGGCAAGCACGTGACCCTCAATGGAACCAACTCTGAGGGTGCGGTCAACACGGGCACTGTAAGTGATCCGATTTCAGGCCAGTCTCTGGGCGTGGGCCTCTTCGGCGAGGCAGCGATCGACCTGACCGCCGCCGGCGTATTCTCCCCGGGAGTCTGCGAAGCCTTCGGCAGTGCGTTCGTCAAGAGTCGGTCCTCGTCCTCATTCACGGCCGAGATCAAGGACTTCATTGCACCCATCGGCGTCAGCATCTCGAACTGCGGGAGCATCACGATCAACAAGGTGACGCAGAACGAACCGGCCCCTGGGACGCAGTCCTTCACCTACACCACGTCGTCCAACCTGTCAGGATTTAGCCTGAAGAACGGTGACTCCAAGGTCTTCTCGCCGCTGTCTGCCGGCACCTACACCGTGACCGAAGGTACTCAGAGCGCGCCGTGGAACTTCGTCTCCCTGACCTGTGACCAGACGAGCGGCGTGACGATCACTGGCCAAACGGTGTCGATAGCCTTGGGCAATGGGCAAACTGTGACGTGCACCTACACCAACCACTACACGAACAGCCCCACCATCGCCACAACGCTGTCCGCCTCGACGGTCAACCTGGGTGGCTCCGTCCATGATTCGGCCACCCTCACCGGGGCCACGTCGAATGCGGGCGGCACCGTGACGTACACGGTCTACACCAACAACACCTGCTCGGCAGGTGCTCAGAGTGCGGGAACCGTGACCGTCACCAACGGTGCGGTGCCGGATTCGAACGCCGTCACCTTCAACACCGCAGGCACCTACTACTGGCAGGCGGCGTACAGCGGTGACGCCAACAACAACGGTGCAACGAGCGCCTGCACCTCTGAGCAACTCGTTGTCAGCAAGGCGCAGCCGACCGTGGCCACCGCGCAGGACCTGATCCCGAATGACAACTTCACGCTGTCGGCAGGGGTCAGCCCGACCGGATCGATCACCTTCAGCCTGTACGCTCCGAGCGATGCGAGCTGCGCCGGAACTCCTGCTCTGACGCAGACCGTGACGGTCAATGGCAACGGCACCTACAGCACGACGAACTCCACCTTCCACGCCACCACGGCCGGAACGTGGCGCTGGGCCTCGAGCTACTCCGGAGACGGCAACAACCAGACGGCCTCGTCCGCCTGCGGTGTTGAGAACTTCACCATCAACAACGGCTGAACTCCGCACCTGACCCCACCCTGAGAGAAACGGCGTCCCCGGCCCCCGGTCGGGGACGCCGTTTCCAGCCGCGGGCCCATCCCCTCACAGGAGGCATCCAGCAAGTTCTCAGAAACTGGGCGCACGATGGGAACCGTGAAGAAGACGGGACCCGAAGCCAAGCTCCTCGTCGTGGACGACGAGCCGAATATCCGCGAACTGCTCTCGACCTCGCTGCGTTTCGCAGGATTCGAGGTCATCGCCGCGAGCAATGGGCGGGAGGCCCTCACAGCTGCCGAGGAGCAAGCGCCGGACCTCGTCGTGCTCGACGTCATGCTGCCGGACATGGACGGCTTCACCGTCACACGGAAGCTCCGCGCCTCCGGACGGCACGTGCCGGTCCTCTTCCTCACTGCCAAGGACGAGACTGAGGACAAGGTCCAGGGCCTCACCGTCGGCGGCGACGATTACGTGACCAAACCTTTCAGCCTCGACGAGGTCGTCGCGCGCATCCGCGCCGTCCTGCGGCGCACGCAGCCGATCCTGGACGACGACGCAGTGATCCGCGTCGACGATCTCGAACTCGACGACGACGCGCACGAGGTCCGGAGGGGCGGCGTCACCATCGACCTCTCCCCCACCGAGTTCAAGCTGCTCCGGTACATGATGCTGAACCCGAACCGCGTCCTCTCGAAGTCCCAGATCCTGGATCATGTCTGGGAGTACGACTTCAACGGGGACGCATCCATCGTCGAGTCCTACATCTCCTACCTGCGCCGCAAGGTCGACGCGAACGGGCCGAGCCTCATCCAGACCAAGCGGGGCGTGGGGTACGTCCTCAGGACGGCAGAGAAGCGCTGACGTGCTGACGCGCTGGAAGACGGCGTCGCTGCGGACGCAGCTGGTCGCCATCATGATGGTGCTGCTGACGGCCGCCATCGTCTTCACGAGCGCGGGCACCCTCACCCAGCTGCACGCATTCCTCGTGGCGCAGGTCGACGAGAAGCTTGTCGCCGCGTCCGACTACGCGCAGCAGAACCAGAACATCGACCTGCTGCTCACCACCCCGAACCCCGAGCTGCCGACCGATTACGTCCTCGTGCTGTACACATCGGGGGCGCCGCCGCGCACCTACCCGGTGCCCGACCCCAACGCCGTTCGCCCCGACGTCGCGGCGATCACCCCGGATCAGGCGCAGCAGATGCAGAGCCAGCACCTCATCCGCCAGGCGAACGGCACCGACCATGACTCCGATTGGCGCTACATAGCGATCCCTGTGCGGATCGCGAGCACGGGCGAGCGTGCCGCCATGCTCATCGCGCTGCCTCTGACCAACGTGGACGAGGCGATGAACCACACGCTCCTGCTCGAGATCGGCGTGGGCGTGCTCACGCTGACCCTCGTCTTCTTCGTTGCGTCGTGGACCGTCACCCGCGCGTTCCGGCCGCTGCGCCGGGTGGAGAAGACAGCTGCGGCGATTGCCGCCGGAGACCTGTCGCAGCGCGTCGACGAGGAGGCGCCGGGGACGGAACTTGGACGCCTATCGTCGTCGCTCAACGCCATGCTGGCCCACATCGAACGCGCTTTCCAGGACCGCATGGACTCGGAGCGGCGCATGCGTCGGTTCGTCTCGGACGCCTCGCATGAGCTTCGGACGCCTCTGGTCACCATCCGCGGATTCTCGGAGCTATACCGCCACGGCGCGCTCTCGAACCCGGACGACGTGGGCATGGCCATGGGCCGCATCGAGAGCGAGGCCAAGCGCATGGGGACCATGGTTGAGGACCTCCTCACGCTGGCGCGGCTCGACGAGCAGCGGCCGGTGCTCCTGCGGCCCGTCGACCTCCTCCCGATCGGCCACGACGCCGTCGTCGACGCCCAAGCGTCTGCCCCCGACCGGCCCGTGCGGCTCGTGGGACTCCACGACGGGCACGCGCCGTCCGCCGCTCCGGCCCTCGGCGAGGAGGGGCGGCTGCGCCAGGTCGTTGGGAACCTCGTGGGCAACGCGCTGCGCTACACGCCCACCGGCTCGCCCCTTGAGATCGCTGTCGGCACCGCGTACGACGACGGTCGGCCGGTTTCGGTGCTCGAGGTGCGGGATCACGGCCCCGGCATCTCAGAGAAGGACGCGCCGAAGATCTTCGAGCGCTTCTACCGCGCGGACACGTCGCGAACGCGCGAGACAGGGGGCACGGGCCTCGGGCTCGCGATCGTCGCCGCCATTGTGGGAGCACACGGCGGGAGCGTGCGCCACCGCCCGACTCCGGGCGGCGGAGCCACTTTTGTCATCGCCCTCCCCTACCAGAACATCCCCGACCCTCCGGCGGAACCGCCGCGGAATTCGCCGATGTTGTCCACATACGACGCCGGCAGAGGCCCGGGAGGCGACGGCGCCGCCTAGGGTCGTGGTGACGGCGGGCGGGGGTCCCGCCGCACGAGAGAAGGGGGACGTCCATGGCTGTGCTGAAGGCCGATACCGAACACATGAGCGCGAGCGCCCACAAGGTCGCGGCGGCTGTCGAGCGGGTGCGCGCGGAGGTGAGGAGCCTTCGCGTTGACCTTGAAAGCCTCAACGGGAGCTGGCAGGGGCTTGCAGCGACGAACTTCCAAGCCGTCGTGGTCCAATGGTCCGGGACCCAGACCCAGGTCGAGGGCTCGCTCGACGCCATAGGCCTCGCACTGCAGCAGGCGAGCTCCGCCTATCAGGAGATCGAGAGCACCAACGCGCGCCTGTTCCTATAGAGGATCAGGCTTCCGGAGTTCCCTGATGAAAGCGAAGGCGCCAGCGGCCCTCGGTTCTCTGCCAGAGGGAGCTCCGGAGAGCTGAGCCGTTCCTGCTTTCGGTCCGGTAGAGCACCTGAATGAGGTCGGGGGCGAGCCGCGAGGCCTCCAAGAGCTCGAACGCCTCGTGGCGCTGGGCCTCTTCGCCGAGTGCCTCCACGGTCTCGTCGCGGTCCCAGAGGCGACCAGATTGCCCGACCTCCCTGTAGTCGGGGTGAAGAAGGTATGCGAGCTGACCGAAGTCGGAGCGGACCTCCGGATCGAGGAGCTCCTGCTCGAGTTCCACGACGGCGTCGACGTCGAGATCCGTCTGGGACGGAGCTGGAGGGGCCTCGACGGCCACCTCGCCTGCTGCCTCGCCGAAGAGATCGCCCTGGATTGGCACTGGGCTTGTGCGCCCGGCGCTCAGGGGCATCGGGGTACTGAGCGCTCCTCCGAACCCGGGGCCTTCGACCGGTGCCGCCCCGGCTTGGAAGGCGGTGGCACAGGCCCGCGCCCGGGCGTCGGCGGCCTCGTTGAGCGAGTGGCCCGCGTGGCCTTTCACCCACTCGAAGGTGTAGGTGCGCCCCACCAGCTCGTCGTCGATCTGCCGCAGGAGGTCCGCGTTGAGCACCGGCTTGCCGTCGGCCTTCTTCCAGCCGCGCCGCTTCCAGTTGGGAAGCCACTTGGTGACGCAGTTGATGACGTACTGGCTGTCGCACAGGATGTGAAGGGGCTCGTCGGGAACATGGGCCGTGGACCGGAACAGGTCGAGGACCGCCATGAGCTCGCCCTGGTTGTTGGTCCCGTGGGGCCAGCCTCCCGCGTGCCAGCGGTCCTCGTCGACGTACCACGCCCAGCCTGCGGGGCCGGGGTTTCCGAGGGCAGAACCGTCTGCGGCGGCGGTGATGGTCATGCTGTCCATCCTGCCAGAACGGGGCGACAGAGCAGTGTCAGTTGGTGTACCCGAGACAAACAGAGGCGGGGCCCCCACCGAAGTGGGGACCCCGCCGTCGTGCGCTTCGACTCAGGCGCCAGGTGACTTCTGGATCAGAAGCCGCCCATGCCGCCCATGTCGTCGCCACCCGGCATGGCCGGGGCAGCCTTCTCGGGCTTGTCGGCAACGACGGCCTCGGTGGTGAGGAAGAGGCCGGCGATCGAGGCGGCGTTCTGCAGGGCAGAGCGGGTCACCTTGACCGGGTCGTTGACGCCAGCGGCGAGGAGGTCCTCGTACTGGCCGGTGGCCGCGTTGAGGCCGTGGCCGGCGGGCAGGCCGCGGACCTTGTCGGCGACGACGCCCGGCTCGAGGCCAGCGTTGAACGCGATCTGCTTGAGCGGAGCCTCGATCGCGATCTTCACGATGTTGGCACCCGTGGCCTCGTCACCCTCGAGCGTGAGGTTCGCGAACGCCTTGGCGCCAGCCTGGATGAGGGCCACGCCACCACCGGCGACGATGCCTTCCTCGACCGCAGCCTTGGCGTTGCGGACGGCGTCCTCGATGCGGTGCTTGCGCTCCTTGAGCTCGACCTCGGTGGCCGCGCCCGCCTTGATGACGGCGACGCCGCCGGCGAGCTTGGCGAGGCGCTCCTGGAGCTTCTCGCGGTCGTAGTCCGAGTCCGAGTTCTCGATCTCGGCGCGGATCTGCGCAACACGGCCGGCGATCTGCTCGGCGTCGCCAGCACCCTCGACGATCGTGGTCTCGTCCTTGGTCACAACGACCTTGCGGGCCTTGCCGAGGAGCTCGAGCGTAGCGTTCTCGAGCTTGAGGCCGACCTCCTCGGCGATGACCTGACCGCCGGTGAGGATCGCGATGTCGGTGAGCATGGCCTTGCGGCGGTCGCCGAAGCCCGGAGCCTTGACGGCGACGGACTTGAACGTGCCCTTGAGCTTGTTGACGATGAGCGTGGCCAGAGCCTCGCCCTCGACGTCCTCAGCAATGATGAGGAGCGGCTTGTTGGCCTGCATGACGCGCTCGAGGACCGCGACGAGGTCCTTCACCGAGCTGATCTTGGAGTTGACGATGAGGATGTACGGATCCTCGAGGACCGTCTCCTGGCGCTCTGCGTCGGTGACGAAGTACGCCGAGAGGTAGCCCTTGTCGAAGCGCATGCCCTCCGTGAGCTCGAGCTCGAGGCCGAACGTGTTCGACTCCTCGACGGTGATGACACCCTCCTTGCCCACCTTGTCGAGGGCCTCGGAGATGAGCTCGCCGATCTGGGTGTCGCCGGCGGAGATGGACGCGGTCGCGGCGATCTCTTCCTTGGTCTCGATCTCCTTGGCGGACTCGAGCAGCTCGGACGTGACGGCGTCGACGGCCTTCTCGATGCCGCGCTTGAGCGACAGCGGGTCGGCGCCTGCGGCGACGTTGCGGAGGCCTTCCTTCACGAGGGCCTGCGCGAGGACGGTGGCGGTCGTCGTGCCATCGCCAGCGACATCGTCGGTCTTCTTGGCGACCTCCTTGACGAGCTCCGCGCCGATCTTCTCGTACGGGTCGTCGAGCTCGATCTCCTTGGCGATGGAGACGCCGTCGTTGGTGATCGTGGGGGCGCCCCACTTCTTCTCAAGGACGACGTTGCGGCCACGCGGGCCGAGGGTGACCTTGACAGCGTCGGCCAGCTGGTTGAGACCGCGCTCGAGGCCGCGACGGGCCTCTTCGTCGAATGCAATGATCTTGGCCATGACGGCTTCTGTCCTTTCGGGACGATCGTGTGGTGAGCGCACCCGCTGCAGCGCCCGCGACGGCCGGCGCCAGCCTCCCGTTCCTTCCCGGTCGGCGGACGCCTCACCCCAGCGAGGTGTTCCCTTCCCCCCTACCGGCCGACTTAGCAGTCTGCCGGTAGGAGTGCTAGGTCAATAATTAGCACTCGACCGGGTTGAGTGCAAGCGCCGGGGCCCATCAGCGCGCGACAGCCTGAGACCCCACCATGCGGCCCCGATTGTCTGCACTGAATCGGAAGACCGTGAAGTTCGCGGCCGTGACGTCCCCGTTGGCATCAAAGCCGATCGGACCGGACTGCCCGTCGTAGTCCACCGCAGCGCCCTTCGTCTCCAGGGAAAGGCACTCGGTCAGGGCGGTGCATTTGGTGCGCTGGCCTGAGCCCGACGCCGTGCCGCCGGACACACCGATGAGGTGCGAGGCGATGGAGGCTCCGCCGTCGTCCTGGGCGGCTCCCGCCGCGAGGATGGCCAGCGCAGCGGCGTCGTACGCCTCGGCGGCGAAAGTCATGTCCTTCAGGTCCGGCGCCTGCTTCAGCACGTCTGCCTGGAAGCCTGAGTTGGGGAAAGCGCCTGGGACGAGGCCGCGGGCACCATCAAGCGCGCCGCCGGCCAGGCCGGTGCCGTACTGTCCCACCGCGCCATCGGAGAGCAGGAGCTTCGAGCCGGGCACACCGCCGTCGTGCACCTGCGCGAGGACCGCCTGCGCCTCGTCGCGGGCGACGACGACCACCGCATCCGCGCCGGCCGCGACGGCCCCCGCTGCGGCAGAGCGTGCGTCGTGGCCTGTGAACTCCGCGCTGCCCTTCTCGCCCAGACCAGCCGCTGCGGCCGCGCTCGCGACGGCGTCGCCGACGGTCTTCCCGTACGTGCCCTTCTGCCGCAGGATCGCGACACTCCGGGCCTCGCCAGCCTTGGCGAGAGCGATGAGCGCGGCACCTTCCGACGTCTCGGACGCCGCCGTACGGAAGTAGTAGCCGCCGCTTGAGTAGGTCGAGAGCGAGGCATCGAGGTTTGCGGGCGAGATCAGGACGACCTTCGCCTTGCCCAGGACGTCGATCGCGGCCGGGGCGTGCGTCGAGTCTGTGGGGCCGATGACGACGTCGGCCTTCGCCGCCACGAGGTCGCGCGCCGCCGCCGCGGTGTCCGTCGAGGACTTGGGCGGGATGAGCTCGATCGGCCGCCCCTTGTGCCCACCCGCAGCATTCGCCTGCTGGACGGCGAGTTCGACGGCGGCCCGCTGGGCATCGTTGAGGAACGCCTGGCTCCCAGCGTTGTCGAGCAGGAGGCCGATGCGCAGCACGCCGTCGCCCGACGCCTCCGTCTGGGCGAGCCGTGCGTTGCCGGCCGTCGCGCTGCAGCCCGAGATCCCCGCGGCGAGCGCGAGGGCGGCGAGTCCGGCAGACGCCGTCCGAAGCACTAGCCCGTGTACCCCGGGCCGATCACGGCCGCCAGCGGGTAGCCCAGCTGCTGCGCCTGAAGCACCGTTCCGATCCCGAGATCCGCCGCGAGCGCGTCTGCAGAGGCCTTCTGGCTCGCGTCGCGGTAGAACACCACCGAGGTGTTCACGGGCGTCCCGGACCAGTTGCCGACCGCGGCGACGGACCAGCCCGCGGTGCGCGCCGTGGCTGCGACGCGGTTGCCGAGGCCCGCCGTCGTGGTTGCGTTGTAGACGCCGACAGCGAGACTGCGGTCGGCACCAGCCGGGGCAGAGGATGTCGGTGCGGAGCTCGTCGGAGCCTCGGAGCTTGTGGCTGGAGGAGCGGACGAAGCGGTCGACGGGGTCTGGGTCGCCGACTGCGTGGGCGTCGTCGAGGCCGTTGCGGAGGGCTTCTGGCTGCTCGTCGTCGGCGACGACGCCGCGGTCTGGTTCATGAACTTCGGACCGATGAAGAACGCACCGAGGAGCCCGAGCACCACGACAGCGGCGACGGCGAACACCAACGCCAAGCCGCGGCGGCCCGACTCGACGGTTGCCTTGGAGCGGTGGACGCCTTGGCGCCTCGGGCTCTCGGGGACGTCGTCGAACTCGTCGCGGGGATAAGTGCTCATGGCGTCAGGGGTCCTCGTCCGGTGCTGTGCTGGGGACCGCGGCGCGCTCACGCGCTGCCGCTCAGGCGACGAGCCGTCCGTGCGCGCTGCCGCGACGTCCTTAGTCTACGCAACCTCTTGACGAGCATCGGATCGTGGGCGAGTGCGGCCTCGGTGTCGATGAGGGCGTTGAGAAGCTGGTAATAGTGCGTTGCCGAGAGATCGAAGAGCTCCCGAATGGCCTGCTCCTTCGCGCCCGCGTACTTCCACCAGTTCCGTTCGAGGGCGAGCATCTGGACTTCGCGTTCGGTGAGCCCCTCCGCCTCGTGATTGTCGCCGTCGTGCTGATTGTCGCCGTCGTGCTGATTGTCGCCGTCGTGCTCCTCGCGCGCCTCAGCTGCGCCCACGCCCCACTTCCCTTCGGCCGACGTTATCTGTGCTGCCCACCAGTCTAGGAGGGAACTACACGAGTGTCATTCACGAGGGGGCCGCGGTTCGCGGCAATGGGAGACTGGGACTTGTGAGCGAGACCCAACCACTTTTCGAACTTCCCGGTGAAGACGAGGCGGATCGTCTCTCCGCGATGGCCTCGGCACCGCTCGAATCGCTCGTCCACCCCGAATGGGCCCCCGCTCTCGCGCCCGCCGAGCCGGAGCTGCGCACAGCGCTCCGCAAAGCCGCTGACGATGCGGCGAGCGGCGCCGTCGTCCTTCCGCCGCCGCCCGCGGTGCTGCGCGCTTTCAGGGAGCCGCTCTCCGCCGTCAAAGTCCTCGTCGTAGGTCAGGACCCCTACCCCACCCCGGGCCACTCGATGGGGCTGTGCTTCTCGGTCGCCGCCAACGTCACGCCGCTGCCGCGGAGCCTCGCCAACATCTTCCGGGAGCTGGGAGACGACGTCGGAAACTCGCCGGCGTGCGGTGACCTCACCGCCTGGGCGGAGCAGGGAGTGCTCCTGCTGAACAGGGTGCTCACCGTGCGCGCCGGGGAGTCGGGCGCGCATCGGCGCGTGGGCTGGGAGGCGGTAACCGATGCCGCGGTCCGTGCGGTTGTCGAACGCGGCAAGCCTTTGGTGGCGATCCTCTGGGGCAGGGACGCGCTCGCGATGAAGCCGCTCCTCGGCACGACGCCCGTCATAGCCTCGGCCCATCCTTCGCCGCTCAGCGCCTCGAGGGGATTCTTCGGCTCCCGTCCCTTCAGCCGGGCCAATGCGTTACTTGTCGAACAGGGCGCGACTCCGATCGTCTGGGCGTGACCCGTTAGGCTGGGCCGCATGACTTCAGCCACCACGACCGCGGCGCCCGCCAAGAAGCCGCGACCGACGCTGGACCTCGTCGTCGCGCGGACCGAGCAGCTCACGCCGCACCTCGTGCGTGTCGTGGCCGGAGGACCGGGCTTCGACGCCTTCTCGGATAACGGGTTCACGGACAAGTACGTCAAGATCTCGTTCCCCACGTCCCTTCCCGAGGGCGCGTGGCCGGATGGGCCGGTGGACATCCCCGCCCTGAAGGAGACGCTCCCCGCCGAGCAGTGGCCGGTGACGCGCACCTACACCGTGCGGTGGTTCAACACCGACACGCGCGAGCTCGCGATCGACTTCGTGGTGCACGGCGACGAGGGCCTCGCGGGTCCGTGGGCTGCGGCCGCGAAGCCGGGCGACCGGCTCGTGTGTGCTGGCCCCGGTGGCGCCTACTCCCCCGATCCCGAGGCCGAATGGCACCTGTTCGCGGGCGACGAGTCCGCACTCCCCGCAATCGCGGCTGCTCTTGAGGCCCTTCCCGCCGACGCGAGGGGCATCGCCTTCCTCGAGACCCCCTCTGACGACGACGTCCTCGAGCTCACTGCGCCGGCGGGGGTCGAGCTGCGGTGGCTCTCGCGCGACGGGGAGCGAGCGGGCGAGACGCTCGTGCTGGCCGAGGCCGTCGCCACGGCCGAGTGGCTGCCGGGCACGCCGAACGTCTTCGCCCACGGCGAGCGGGGCGCCATGAAGGAACTCCGGGCCATCTTCAAGGAGCGAGGGCTCGCCCGCGAGAAGCTCTCCCTCTCGGGGTACTGGGCCCACGGTCGCGCCGAGGACCAGTTCCAGGCCGAGAAGAAACTCCCCGTAGGGGAAGTCTGACCAGGGAAGTCCGACCGGCCAGATCTAGCGGCGCATCCAGCGGCGCCGGCGCTCCACGGAGGCGACGCTGCGGGTGAACGGGCGGGCGAGATTGTCGCCGAGGACGATTCCCGCTGCGGCGCCCAGGATGATGGCCATGGCTGTGAGCATCCCGCCGGCGCCGGCGGAGAGCTGGGCGGCGTCGAGCGTCGCGACGTACATCGAGCGGAAGATCGTCAGCCCGGGAAGCAGGATCAGCGCGGCCGGCACCGCGACGACGAGCTGGGGTGCCCCCATCCGCAGCGCAACGAGCCGGGCGAGAAAGCCGATGACGACGGCGCTCACCGCCGGCGAGATCCGGTCGCCGACGCCGAGGAGCTGCGCGCCGGTCAGGGCGAGGTAGCCGACGATGCCGACGAGCGCCGTCGGGATCACCAGCCGCCGGGACGTCTGCTCAGTGATCGCGATGGCCGCGACCGCTCCCCCGATGAGGAGCACTTGGACCCAGTAGGGGTACGCGGCCGGGAACGTCTGGGTCACGTCGATGCGGGTGACGCCCAGGAGCTCTGCTGCGAGGGACGCGACGGCGATGCCTGCCACGAGCGCCGCGAACGTCAGGAAGGCCGACAGATAGCGCCCGGCGGCCGTCACGGGGAAACCGTTGATGGCGTCCTGGGTGGCCGAGACCAGGCGTGCGGTCGGGAGCAGCAGGAGGATCCCGCCGACGACCACGATCGCGGGAGCGATCGGGACCTGCGCCCAGAACACGAGGAGCGCGATGAGGGTGACGAGGAAGGCGCTCGCCAGCGTCGAGAAGAAGTCCGGGAACCGCCATCGTGCCATCGCCCGGCCCACGAGCGAGACGCCCACGTTGCTGAGGAACGCGATGAGGGAGGCCGTGAGCCCACCGCCGAGGACACCCACGAAGAGGGCGGCGAACAGCGAATAGGCGGCGGTGACTGCCCACTTCGGGAAGGGCTTGGTGCGCTTGGTGATGGCCTGGAGGCGGCGAGTGGCCTCATCCCGGGCCACACCGCCCGCAGCGATCTCGCTCACGAGCTGGTGCACAAGCGCGAGTCCCGCGTAGTTGCTCGTCCAGGACCGCACCACGCGGAGGAGCTGGATCGGGGTCTGGTCCCGCGGGGCGTAGTTGATCGCCACCG
Organism: Sinomonas gamaensis; assembly: GCF_005876955.1. Classification (GTDB taxonomy): domain Bacteria; phylum Actinomycetota; class Actinomycetes; order Actinomycetales; family Micrococcaceae; genus Sinomonas; species Sinomonas gamaensis. The sequence continues at coordinate 13,904 of NZ_SSCL01000017.1, read as the reverse complement.
ACTGGTTGGTGATGTCCACCTCAATGTGCTGGAGCCCCAGCGCCGCCGTCACGGCGATCATCGAGGCCTCGACCTCAAGAGCTCCCGCGCCGTAGCGGAACATCGTCTCGGCGAGCAGCAGCGCGAAATCCAGCGTCCTCCGCGCGGACTCGTCCACGCCGCCGACCTGGATCCGGGGGTTCGCGTAGGGGCTGCCAGCCAGACGGTCCACGATCGAGAGCGGGGCCGTCGGCGGGCTGTCCCCCGTGATGAGCCGACGCAGCATCCGCACCGCAGCGGCGTTCGCCCGTGCCTGGGCGGGCGAGATCGGAGGCATCGGCTGGGTGCGGGGCTCCTCTTCTCCCATGAGCCGCTCCTTAGTCGAAGTACCGGCCTAATAGAACTGCTGGCCCGTGCGCCGCGTGTACAGCCGCCGCGCAAGCCGCTCGCCCGCCGTCGTCCATGCCGTGTAGCGCGAGGCGTCCACCACGTAGTCCCAGACCCCGACGAAATCGGTGACCGATTTGGTGAAGGACGTCTTGAACAGGCCGAGGCCGTGGAAGGGGTGCGAGGTGTCCTTGAGCTTGTCGGCCGGCGGGGTCCCGCAGAAGTCGTACTCGGTGCAGCCGAGGGCCTTCATGTCCTCGATCGCGGTCCACTGGACGAGGTGCGAGTCGCCGTACTGGGAGCGGTTCTGGAGGGAGCCGCCGTCCTTGTACGTGGCCTTGCGCCCGTAGTTGATCACGAATGCCCCGACGGACGGCCGCCCGTTCTCGTAGACGAAGTAGAGGCGGCCCTGGCCCCGGGACGTGAACTCCGTCCAGAACTGGCGGTAGTACTCGAAGCTGCGGACCTGGGCGCCGCTGCGCGACTTCGTGGTCAGCGTCCCGGTCATGAGGGAATGCATGGTGCGGTAGTTCTCAAGCGTCGGCTCGGCGACCTCCACCTCGACGCCTTCCCGCTGCGCACGGCGGATCGCGTTGCGGCCCCGCGAATGCAGCGTCCGAAGAAGGGGTCCCGGATCGGGCGTGATGTCCAGGATGGCCGTGGAATCGTTGGGCTGGAGGTTGAACGCCTTGACGAGCCCCGCCCCCGAGAGGACCGAGCGGGCCTCCTCGGAGTCCACGATGTCCGGCTCGATCTTGATCGCGAACACGCGGAGCCCCTCGCGCTCCGCAAGCTCCTTCGCCGCTTCGAGCGCTGGCGGCACGTCCTCGACGGAGGCGACATCCGGGCCCTTGATCAGGTACCACAGGCGGCCGAGCACGGGGAACGACTTCTCGAGGACGAGGTTGTAGCTCGCTGTCTCTCCGCCTTCGAGCACGAGGTAGCGGACGTCCCACCCGAAGTTCCGCTTGACGGCGGCGAAGGCGGCGGACTGGAGCAGGTTTCCGCCGTTGGGGTTTGCGGTGACGTGCTTGTCCCAGTGCTCGATCTCGTCCGGGTTCGCGAAGCGCGCGGTGAAGCTGCTCAACGTGGGGTGCTTCCCTTCGGTCGGGTCTCGGGGGCCTAGGCCAGTGTAGTCGTCGGCGCGTCGGGGGTTTGCCGCGCCGCGAGTGGGTAGCGACGGGATATGGCGAACAACATCAAAGGCAAGAAAGTCGCGTTCCTTCTGACCAGCGGTGTGGAGCAGGTCGAGCTGACCGAGCCGTGGAAGGCGGTTCAGGAAGCCGGCGGCGATCCGGCCCTCGTCTCGCCCCAGGAGGGTCAGATCCAGGCCATGAAGGGCGACTGGGATCACGGCGAGTCGTTCCCTGTGGACGTCACTCTTGATCAGGCAGACCCCAACGACTTCGACGCGCTCGTTCTGCCGGGCGGCACCGTGAATGCCGACAAGATGCGGATCGAGCAGAAGGGCGTCGAGTTCGTGAAGGCCTTCGTGGACGCCGGCAAGCCGATCGCCGCCATCTGCCACGGGCCGTGGATCCTCATCGAGGCCGGCGCCGTTCAGGGCCGCGAAATGACGTCATACCCCTCGCTGCAGACGGATCTGAAGAACGCCGGCGCGAACTGGGTGGACCGCGAGGTGGTCACCGACCGCGGCCTGACGACGTCCCGCAAGCCGGACGACCTCGAGGCGTTCTGCTCGAAGATGCTCGAGGAAATCGCCGAAGGGCAGCATGCGAAGGCCTAGGTTCAGCAGGCTGAATTAGCACTCGACGACGTTGACGGCGAGGCCGCCCATCGCGGTCTCCTTGTACTTGCTGCTCATGTCCTTGCCGGTCTCGCGCATGGTCACGATCACCTCGTCCAGGGAGACGCGGTGGGAGCCGTCGCCCCAGAGCGCCATCTTCGCGGCGTTGATCGCCTTGGCCGCGGCGATGGCGTTCCTTTCGATGCAGGGCACCTGCACGAGCCCGCCGATCGGGTCGCAGGTGAGGCCGAGGTTGTGCTCCATGGCGATCTCGGCGGCGTTCTCGACCTGACCTGGCGTTCCGCCGAGGACCTCGGCGAGGCCTGCGGCGGCCATGGACGACGCCGATCCGACCTCCCCCTGGCAGCCCACCTCCGCGCCGGAGATCGAGGCCTGCTCCTTGTAGAGCACTCCGACGGCGCCGGCGGCGAGGAGGAAGCGGACGACGACGTCGTCCCGGTCCTTCTGCGTGGCGTTCTCCATGCCCGGGGCGTAGTTGAGCGCGTAGTACAGCACTGCGGGGATGATCCCGGCGGCGCCGTTGGTCGGCGCGGTGACGACCCGCCCGCCGGAGGCGTTCTCCTCGTTCACCGCCAGAGCGATGAGGTTCACCCATTCCTGCCAGTACTTGGGGTCCCGGCCCTTGTCCTCCTTCAGGAGGCGCTCGTGCCAGTCGGGCGCGCGACGGCGGACCTTCAGTCCGCCGGGGAGGAGCCCCTCGCGCTTGAGGCTGGATTCGACGCAGGCCTCCATGACCTCCCAGATGTGCAGGAGCCCCGCCCTGATCTCCTCCTCGCTGCGCGAGGCCTTCTCGTTGATGAGCATGATGTCGCTGATCGCCAGGCCCTTGGAGGCGCAGCGCCCCAGGAGCTCGGCCGCGGTGCGGAACGGCAGCGGGAGCTCCTTCTTGGACTCCTCGAGCTCCTGCTGCGCGGTCTGCTCCTCGCCCTCGCGGACGATAAAGCCGCCGCCCACCGAGAAGAACGTCGCCTCGTGAAGGAGGCTGCCGGCTGTGTCTCCTTCGGGCTCCGGCCCGTAGACCTGGAAGCGCATCCCGTTCGTGTGCCGGGGCAGGACGGTGAGCGGGTGCAGGACCATGTCCTCCACCCCGTACTCGAGCTCGAGGGCGCCGGCCAGGTTGAGCCTGCCGGTCTCGGCGATCGAGGCGAGCCGCTCCTCGACCTGCTCGGGGAGGATCTCCTCGGGCTCGAAGCCCTCGAGCCCGAGGAGCACGGCCGTGAACGTCCCGTGGCCGCGGCCGGTCGCCGCGAGCGAACCGTACAGGTCCACCCGCAGCGACGCGGCCGATCCGAGCAGCCCGCGCTCGCGCAGCTCGCGCGCGAACACGGCCCCGGCCCTCATCGGCCCCACGGTGTGGGAGCTCGAGGGACCGATGCCCACGGAGAAGAGTTCGAAGACGCCGACGGCCATGTCGGATTCCTTCCTGCTGAGGAGGCGTTCGCCTAGGCGAGGTTGGCGACGCCCGGGTAGAGCGGGTGGGCGGCAGCCAGGGCCTCGACACGGGCCCTGAGCGGGCTCAGGTCCTCGTCGGGACCGGCGATGAGGGCCTCGGCGATGATGTCCGCGACCTCCCGGAACGCTGCCTCCCCGAAGCCGCGGGTCGCCAGGGCCGGGGTGCCGATCCGCAGCCCAGAAGTGACCATGGGCGGGCGCGGGTCGAACGGGACCGCGTTGCGGTTGACCGTGATCTCGATGGCGGCCAGCCGGTCCTCGGCCTGCTGCCCGTCCAAGTCCGCGTTGCGCAGGTCTACCAGCACCAGGTGCACGTCGGTGCCGCCGGAGACCACGCCGACGCCCTTGGCCTTCACGTCCTCGGCCGTGAGCCTCTCGGCGATGATCTTCGCCCCCGCCAGGACGCGCTCCATCCGCTCGCGGAACTCCTCGGAGGCGGCGATCTTGAACGCGATCGCCTTGCCAGCGATCACGTGCTCGAGCGGGCCGCCCTGCTGGCCCGGGAACACGGCCGAGTTGATCTTCTTGGCGATGTCCGCATCGTTGGTGAGGATGATCCCGCCGCGCGGACCCGCGAGGGTCTTGTGCGTGGTCGAGGTGGTGACGTGGGCGTGCGGGACCGGGCTGGGGTGCAGGCCCGCGGCGACGAGGCCAGCGAAGTGCGCCATGTCCACCATCAGGTAGGCCCCGACCTCGTCGGCGATCCGGCGGAACTCGGCGAAGTCCAGCTGCCGGGCATACGCGGACCAGCCGGCCACGATCAGCTGCGGCCGGTGCTCCTTGGCGAGGCGCTCGACCTCGGCCATGTCGATCCGGTGGTCGTCCTCGCGCACCTGGTACGGGATCACGTTGTACAGCCGGCCGGAGAAGTTGATCCGCATCCCGTGCGTGAGGTGCCCGCCGTGGGCCAGGTTCAGGCCCATGATCGTGTCGCCCGGCTTGAGCAGGGCATGCATGACCGAGGCGTTCGCCTGCGCGCCCGAGTGCGGCTGGACGTTGGCGAACCCGGCCCCGAAGAGCGCCTTGACACGGTCGATCGCGAGCTGCTCGATCACGTCCACGTTCTCGCAGCCGCCGTAGTACCGCTTGCCCGGGTAACCCTCGGCGTACTTGTTCGTCAGCACCGAGCCCTGCGCCTGCATCACCGCGAACGCCGTGTGGTTCTCCGATGCGATCATCTCCAGGCCCCCGCGCTGGCGGGCGAGCTCAGCGTCGATGCTCGCCGCGATCTCCGGGTCGAGCTGGGAGATGTCAGCGTCGAGGGACGCGGAGCGGACCTGCTGGAACTGCTGAGCTGCCTGCTGGGATGGCGCGGCGTTCACAGCTCGCCCCCGTTCTTCGACGCGTACTCCTCCGCGGAGAGCAGCGGGCCCTCAGAAGTCACCTCGACTGTGAACAGCCACCCGGCCCCGTACGGGTCCTCATTGACCAGCGCAGGGTTGTCGATCGCCTCCTGATTGACCTCCACGATTGTCCCGGACACGGGCGAATACAGGTCCGAGACGCTCTTCGTCGACTCGATCTCCCCACACGTCGACCCCGCGGTCACCTCGCTGCCCACCTCGGGCAGGTCCAGGTAGACCACGTCTCCCAGCGCGTCAGCGGCGACGGCGGAGACACCGACCTTGGCGGGGGCGGACTCTGTGTCGAGCCACTCGTGCTCCTCCGAATACCGGAGGCCATTCTGAATCTTGCTCATGGGTTACCTTTCACGCTTGTAGAACGGGAGTGCTACAACCTCGAACGGCTCCGCTTTGCCGCGGAGGTCCACATCCAGCTGGGTGCCCGGCTCGGCGAGTTCGACGTCGACATAGGCGAGCGCGACCGGGTAGCCGAGCGTGGGGCTCGGCTGACCCGAAGTCACCTCGCCGACCTGTTGGCCGTCCTTGAGCACGGCGTAGTGCGAGCGGGCGGCACGTCGCCCGAGGCCGCGAAGGCCCACGAGGCGCCTGCCGCTCGTGGTGCCAGCGCCGTCGTCCTTCTTCGCCTGCAAGGCCGCGCGACCAACGAAGTCGCCTTCCTTGGACTTGAGGGCAACGACGGCGCCGAGGCCCGCCTCGAACGGCGTCACGTCACGGGAGAGCTCATTGCCGTAGAGCGGCATGCCCGCCTCGAGACGCAGCGAGTCGCGCGCGGCGAGACCGCACGGGACGAGCCCGCGGCTTTCGCCGGCTTCGCGGACGGCGGTCCAGAGCTCAGCCGCCCGGCCGTTGGCGACGAAGAGCTCGAAGCCGTCTTCGCCCGTGTAGCCCGTGCGTGCTAGAAGCACGGGAACGCTCCCTGCTTCGAGCTGGGCCTCGAGTTCAACAGCCGCGTAGTACTTGAGTCCGGTAACGGCCTCGGCGTGCTCGGCCGGGAACAGCTGAAGGACGATGTCCTGGGCGTTCGGCCCCTGCACGGCGATGAGGGAGGTCTCGACGCTCGCATCGCGCAGCGCCACGCCTTCCCGCCCGAAGGCGGCAAGGCGGGAGTCGAGTTCGGCAGCGACGATGGCGGCGTTGCCCGCGTTGGGGACCACGAGGAAGTCGTCCTCGGCCACGCGGTAGACGATGAGGTCGTCGATGATGCCGCCGTCCTCGGCGCAGATGAGCGAGTACTTGGCCTTGCCCACCGCGACGGCGGAGAGCTTGCCGACAAGAGCGTAGTCGAGGAACGCGCCCGCGTTCGGTCCGGTGGCCCAGACCTCGCCCATGTGGGAGAGGTCGAACAGGCCGGCCGTCTCGCGGACGGCGCGGTGCTCGGCGAGCTCGGAACCGTACTTGAGCGGCATCTGCCATCCGCCGAAGTCGGTGAAGCTCGCGCCGAGGGCGGCGTGCTGGTGGTAGAGCGCCGTGCGCTTCTCGGTCGCTGTATGGGGGGCGGCCTGAGGTTCTGCAGTCATCGGTGGTCCTTAGCTTTCGAAGGCATCGAGCGGAGGGCATGCGCAGACGAGGTTGCGGTCGCCCGCTGCTCCGTCGATGCGTCCCACGGGGGCGAAGTACTTGTCCTGGCTCGGCGTCTTCCCGGGGAAGGCGGCCTGCTCGCGGGAGTACGGGCGGTCCCACTCGGTGGCGACGACGGCGGCCGCGGTGTGCGGGGCGCGGCGCAGCGGGGAGTCCGCGAGGCCGAAGTCGCCGTGGGCGACCTGGTCGATCTCGGCGCGGATGGCGATCATCGCCTCGATGAACCGCTCGATCTCCCCGAGGTCCTCGGACTCGGTCGGCTCAACCATCAGCGTGCCGGCGACCGGGAACGCCAGGGTTGGGGCGTGGAAGCCGAAGTCGATGAGCCGCTTGGCCACGTCCTCGGCGGTGACCCCGGTCTTCGCGGTGAGCTCGCGCAGGTCGAGGATGCACTCGTGCGCGACGAGCCCGCCCTCGCCCGTGTACAGGACGGGGAAGTAGGGCCCGAGGCGCTTGGCGACGTAGTTCGCCGCGAGCAGTGCCGACTTGGTGGCCTCCGTGAGGCCGTCGGCGCCCATGAGCTTCACGTACGCCCACGAGATCGGCAGGACGCCCGCCGAGCCGTAGCGGGAGGCAGACACCGGAAGGTCTTCCCCGGCGTCCCAGACGGCCGCGTCTCCGGGCATGAACGGGGCAAGGTGTGCCCTCGCCGCGACCGGGCCAACACCCGGTCCGCCGCCGCCGTGCGGGATGCAGAAGGTCTTGTGGAGGTTCAGGTGCGAGACGTCCCCGCCGAACTTGCCCGGCTGGGCCAGGCCGACGAGGGCGTTCATGTTCGCCCCGTCGATGTAGACTTGCCCGCCCGCGGCGTGGACCGCGTCGCAGACCTCGCGAACGTCCGCGTCGTAGACCCCGTGAGTGGAGGGGTAGGTGATCATGATCGCGGCGATCCGGTCCGCGTTGGCCTCGATCTTCGCGGCGAGGTCAGCGTGGTCGATCGTGCCATCGGAGGCGGTCGCGACGACGACGACCTTCATCCCCGCCAGCACCGCCGAGGCGGCGTTGGTGCCGTGTGCGGAGGCCGGGATGAGGCACACGTCGCGCTGGGCCTCACCGCGGGAGTGGTGGTAGCCGCGGATTGCGAGCAGGCCCGCGAGCTCGCCCTGGGATCCGGCGTTGGGCTGGATCGAGACCTGATCGTACCCGGTGATGGACGCCAGATCCTGCTCGAGGTCGGCGATGAGCTCTCGCCAGCCCTCGGTCTGGTTGTCCGGTGCGAAGGGGTGGATGCCGGCGAACTCGGGCCAGGTGATGGCCTCCATCTCCACGGCGGCGTTGAGCTTCATGGTGCACGAGCCCAGCGGGATCATCGTCCGGTCCAACGCCAGATCGCGGTCGGAGAGGCGGCGCAGGTAGCGCATCATCTGCGTCTCGGAGCGGTACGAGTGGAAGACCGGGTGCTGCAGGTACAGGCTCGACCGGTGCATCGCGCCCTCCAGCGCGAATGGCGAACCGCCAGCGGTGTCCGCTCCGTCGCCCGCAGGCCCCGCGCCGAACACGCCCGCGACGGTGGCGACGGTGTCCGCCGTCGTCGTCTCATCGCACGAGATGCCCACGGTGTCGGCGTCCACGAGGCGGAGGTTGATGCCCTTGGCCTCCGCTGCCGCGACCAGCGCGGCGGCGCGGCGCGGGACGCGGGCCGTGACGGTGTCGAAGAAGCTGCGGTGCGCGACCTCGACCCCTGCCGACTCCAGCGCTGCAGCGAGCGTGCGGGCGTGGGTGTGGACCCGCTCGGCGATCGCCTTCAGGCCCTCGGGGCCGTGGTAGACCGCGTACATCGAGGCCACGATCGCCAGCAGCGCCTGCGCGGTGCAGATGTTCGAGGTCGCCTTCTCGCGGCGGATGTGCTGCTCGCGGGTCTGCAGGGCCAGACGGTAGGCGGGGCGGCCGGCGTCGTCCTTCGACACGCCCACGAGGCGGCCCGGGAGCTGGCGCTCAAGGCCCTTGTGGACCGCCATGAAGGCCGCGTGCGGGCCCCCGTAGAACAGCGGGACGCCGAACCGCTGGGCCGAGCCGACGGCGATGTCCGCGCCCTGCTCGCCCGGGGACTTGATGAGCGTCAGGGCCAGCAGGTCCGCCGCGACGGTGACCATCGCGCCGCGCTCCTTGGCCTCCCTGATGAGGTCCGTGGCATCCGCGACGACGCCGGAGGCGCCCGGCTGCTGGATCACGAGCCCGTTGATCGGCCCCTCGGGCAGGCCCTTGGACAGGTCTGCGACCTCGACCTCGAACCCGAGCGCGCGGGCGCGCGCCGTGACGATCGCAATCGACTGCGGGAACAGGTCCGCGTCCAGCACCGTCTTGCCATTGGAGGCGTTCTTGTCCTTGTTCGCCCGGCGCATCAGCAGCACCGCCTCCATGACGGCGGTAGCCTCGTCCAGCAGCGAGGCGTTCGCGATCGCCAGGCCCGTGAGGTCCTCGACAGCGGTCTGGAAGTTCAGCAGAGCCTCGAGCCGGCCCTGCGAGATCTCCGGCTGGTACGGGGTGTAGGCCGTGTACCAGGCCGGGTTCTCCACGATGTTCCGGCGGATCACGGCCGGGGTGATGGTGTCGTAGTAGCCCTGCCCGATCATCTGCACGTGCGGGCGGTTCTTCCCGGCCAGACCGCGCAGCGCGGTCAGGACCTCGGACTCGCTCAGGGCGGGGGCGAGCTTGAGCGGGGACGACTGCTTGATGCTGTCCGGGACGGCGGTCGAAGCCAGCGCCTCCGCGCTGTCATACCCGACCGCGTTCAGCATGTGCTTGATGTCCTCATCGCGCCGGGCACCGATATGCCGGTCGACGAAGGCTGCGGGAACTGCGTGGTCCGTCACGGGGGAACTCCAATACTCTGGCCGCTTCCGCGGCATGGATTGCGTTCCTCCCCGCTCTGTATGGGACCTGAGAGATTCCACCGACCTTGCAGGCCGGCTTGCACCGTCGGTGAGCCCAGCGGGAACTGGGCTGCTTTCCAGAGGCGCCTTGCCGCGGCGGTACAGGTGCCTGAGAGATTCCTGGGGAGGTGTTGCTCCTACGGCGCCTGCTTGCTCATGCTCGCAGGACTCTCCCGCCGCAGATCAGAGGCTTGTTCAGTTATGGGCGTGCGACCGCGCCGCACAGACCAATTCTGCTATGCGGCGCGGCCCGGTAGCAAACCCTTCAGCACTCATGACCTCAGCGCACGGCTGTCCATTCCTCCCGCAGAACCCCATACACGACCGCGTCGTACAGCTCGCCGCGGACCTGCCGTGCCTTGCGATACCTCGCTTCTTCCGTGAATCCCAGCTTCTGCCCCACCCGGCACATTCCGACGTTCCCGCTCCACGTCGCGAAGTCCAGACGGTTGCTGTCCGTTGCTGAGAACAAGTACGTGGTCCAGAGCCCGAACGCCTCCGTGCCGTATCCACCGGACCAGTGCGAAGGATCGAATACCACAAGCCCGAGCCGGCGCCAGGGCAGAAGGCGAGTTCCTTCGGCGTCGGGCTCGGTCGGCTTCTCCTCCCAATACCAGGAGACCTGCCCCACGAATTCGCCCGAGTCAGCATCCGCGATGGCGAGGTTCTCGCGCACCGCCGGCCACGCGCCGTCGTACGCCTTGCGAAGGAGGCCGTCACACCAGCGGTTCGCCCCCTCGGCCGTCCACCGCGAATAGAAAGGACCGTCGAAGAGCTGCCACTCGTGCACCCCTCCGTCTGCAGGCGGCACGATCCAGCGGCGGTACGCCTCGATATCCTCCGGGGTCCAGTCGCGAAGGACCGCGCGGCGCCCGGTGATGAGCACGGGAGCCGTCACTTGGTGAGCCCCGCCCTCCTCAGCGCCTCCGCAAGAGCCGTGTCCGGCGCTCCCTTGCCCTGAGTGCCCTTGCCTTGGCTTCCCTTGGCTTGGGCTCCCTTGCCTTGGGCGCCTGCGCGCGCCGGTCGGTCGCCGCGGGCCGGACGCTCGGCACGCACCGGCCGTTCGGCCGTCGCGTCGTCGTCGAGCCTGAGCGTCAGCGAAATGCGCTTGCGCGGCACATCGACGTCGAGGACCTTGACCTTGACCACTTGGCCGGACTTGACGACCTCGCGTGGATCGGAGACAAACTTCGAACTCATCGCGGACACATGGACCAGCCCGTCCTGGTGCACACCAATGTCCACAAACGCGCCAAACGCGGCCACATTCGATACCGTGCCCTCGAGGATCATGCCCGGCTTGAGGTCGCCGATCTTCTCCACTCCCTCCTTGAGGGCAGCCGTGACGAACTCGGGCCGCGGATCTCGCCCAGGCCGGACGAGTTCGGCCATGACGTCCTTGACCGTGGGGACGCCGAAGCGCTCGTCGGCGAACTGGGCAGGGTCCAGGCCAGTTACCGCCGAGGTGCCACCCGCTGCCTTGAGGATCCGGTGCGCCAGGCCGTAGGCCTCGGGATGAACGGCAGAAGCGTCGAGGGGCTCAGCACCGCCCGTGATGCGGAGGAAGCCTGCGCACTGCTCGAAGGCCTTCGCACCCAGACGTGGGACCTTCTTGAGCTCCGAGCGGGTCGCGAACGGCCCATTCGCATCGCGATATTCGACGATGCTGCGGCTGAGGAGAGGGCCAACGCCGGCGACCCGGGAAAGGAGCGAAGGCGAGGCGGTGTTGACGTCCACGCCCACCGCGTTCACGCAGTCCTCGACCACCGCCTCGAGCGAGCGATCAAGCTTCGCAGGGGTGAGGTCGTGTTGGTACTGGCCGACTCCGATCGACTTCGGCTCGATCTTGACGAGCTCGGCGAGAGGGTCCTGGAGCCGCCGCGCGATCGAGACGGCGCCGCGGAGCGAAACGTCGAGGTCGGGGAGCTCCGACGACGCCAGCGCCGACGCCGAGTACACCGACGCCCCAGCCTCGGACACGATGACCTTCGCGGGCTTCAGGGCAGTGCCCTCTCCAGCGCGCTCGGCGAGACGCGAGAGCAGCTCCCCTGCGAGACGGTCCGTTTCGCGGCTCGCGGTGCCGTTGCCGACCGCCACGAGCTCGATCCTGTGTTTGACGGAGAGGGCCTCAAGCGTGGCGAGCGACTCCTTCCACTTGTTCGCGGGGGCGTGCGGATAGATCGTCGCCGTGTCCACCACCTTGCCCGTGCGGTCGACGACGGCGACCTTCACCCCCGTGCGCAGCCCCGGGTCGAGCCCGAGCACAGCCCGGTTGCCGGCCGGCGCCGCGAGGAGGACGTCTCGGAGGTTCGCGGCGAACACCCGCACGGCTTCCTCCTCCGCGGCCTCGAACAGACGGGCGCGGAGGTCAGCTTCCAGACGCGGCTGCAGCCGCCCCCGCCACGCGATCCTCGCGGTCTGCGACAGCCAGCGGGCCGAGGGGCTGTCCCCTCCCCGGATTCCGAGGGCATGGGCGACGGCGGCCTCGTACCCCGCGCGGGCCTCCTCCAGTCCCGCTTCATCGCGGGGATCTGCCTCAGTGAGAGTGACGGTCAGCGCGCCCTCCCGCTCGCCCCGCAGGAGTGCGAGGACGCGGTGGCCGGGGAGGCTCTCAATCGGTTGGACGTAGTCGGCGTAGTCGGAGTATTTTCCGGCGAGCTCCGCGGTAGCACCTTCTGCTGCCTGCGCACTTGCCCTGCCCCGCTTCCACAGTCGCTCTCGGAGTTCGTGCACGAGGTCGGTGTCCTGGCCCACGCGTTCAATCAGAATGGCGCGCGCCCCCGCGAGAGCATCCGCGGCCGTCGCCACGCCCTTTTCATCGCTCACGAACTCGGCTGCAACATCTTCCGGTGCCCGCGAAGGATCCTTGATAATCGCGTCAGCCAACGGCTCGAGGCCTGCTTCCCGCGCGATCTGGGCCTTGGTCCGGCGCTTCGACTTGTAGGGCAGGTAGAGGTCTTCGAGTTCGGCCTTCGTCGCCGCCCGTTCGACGGCGTCGCGCAGCTGGTCCGTCAGCGCACCTTGTTCGTGAATCGCCGCGAGCACAGCAGCACGGCGCTCCTCGAGCTCGCGGAGGTACCGCAGCCGCTCCTCGAGGTCACGCAACTGCGCGTCATCGAGGGTTCCGGTGACCTCCTTGCGATAGCGGGCGATGAACGGCACGGTTGAGCCGCCGTCGAGCAGCCCGACAGCCGCCGCCACCTGCCACGGTTTCACGCCGAGTTCTTCGGCGATGAGCGCGTTGATCTTCTGGGCCACGGAGTCTGGGTGAGGGCGTGCGGGAGCGGGAACTGCGGGCTGAGTCACGAAGAATACTCTGCCCTATGCGCCCGACATTCTGCATGCGCGCAGAGAAGTCGCCCTGTCAGAAGGGTGGGGGTTGGTCGTGTTGTGGGGGTTGGGGTTGTGGGGGTTCGGGTTCTGGGGGGTTTGGGGTGTGGGGTTCGGTGGTGTGGGTGTGGCCGAGGGGTGAGGTCCAGGTGAGGGTGTGGTGGTTGGTGTTCTGGTCGGTGGTGTGCTGGTAGGTCCAGGCGCGCAGGGATTTGAGGGCGTGGTGGCGCGGGCAGAGTAGGGCGAGGTTGTGGGGGTCGGTGGTGCCGCCGTGCTGCCATTCGGTGGTGTGGTCGGGTTCGCAGCGGTGGGGTGGGGTGGTGCAGCCGGGGAAGGTGCAGCCGCGGTCGCGGTGGGCGAGGTAGCGGCGCAGGGCTGCGGGGGGCCGGTAGGCGGTGCGCCCGACGCCCAGGGCGGCCCCGGTGGCGGGGTCGGCGAAGATCCGCTCCCAGTTCGGGGCCAGGGCGGCCAGGCGGCGGGCGGTGGCGGGGTCGATGGGCCCGTAGCCCTCCAGCTCGGCCGCCTCCGGCGCCCCCTCGGCGTCCGGCACGCCCGCAGCGTCCGGCGCCCCCTCGGCGTCCGGCGGGCCCGCTGTCTCGGGCTGCTCTGCGCCGAGGGCGAGGGTGAGGGGGATGGTGAGGGCGATGCGGGCCTGGAAGGCGGGGGCGCCGTCGGGGCGGGCCAGGAGGCGGTGGGCGAGGGCGTCGGCGCGCAGCTGGTCCAGGGTGCCGGGGGCGCCGGCGGTGCGGGCGGTGCGGGCGTCGTGGTCCAGGCCGTGGTGGATGGCGTGGGCGGCTTCGGCGGGCAGGCGGGCGGTGAGGGTGCACATCCCGTCGGGCTCGGGTGCGAGCCAGACCCCGCGCCCGGCGGCCGCTGCGGCCTTGCGGGCGGTGAGGGTCTGGGGGTGGAGGTGCTCGCGGAGGCGGCGCAGGCACGAGCGCAGCTCGGCGGGGGTGCGGCGGCGCCCGGTGCGGGTCACGGCCCGGGCCAGGGCCTTGCGGGCGAAGGCTGCCCCGTGCGGGGCCGGGAGGGTGCGGGTCTGGTCCAGGATGGCCTTGGCGTGCTGGTAGGAGATGTCCCCGGCCTGGAGGGCGCCCAGCAGCTCCGGGGCCGCGGCCAGGTCGGCGGCCTCGTGCAGGAGCCGGGCGGCGGTGGCCTCGGAGACGGCCCCGG
>NZ_SSCL01000016.1 GCF_005876955.1 Sinomonas gamaensis | reverse complement strand
CCCGCCAGGGTGTGGGAGAGTAGGACACCGCCGGAACACACCACACGGGTGGGCCCCACAACGCAGTGGGGCCCACCCCCATTTAACACACCCACCAAACCCCCACACCCACAGCAGAGACGCAGGCCTACTGCCCCGGCTTCATACGTCTTGGCTTCTTCAGGCGCAGAGCGGGCCGCTCGACGAGGCAGTAGGTGAGGGCTGCCAGCGGAAGCGTCATCGTGAGCACGAGTGCACCGTTGAGGATCATCGACCCTGCGTCGTCTCCGAAAGTCGCGTGATGGGTGATGAGCCATAGAAGTACGGGCATATGCCAGAGGTAGATGCTGTAGCTGATCAATCCGGTGAAGCGGAGCGGTCGCCATTCGAGCGCCGAAGCCAGACGGTTGGTGCGGGAGTCGTCGGCTGACGGAGACACGACAGCAAGCAGGACCAGGGCAGCAGCGATGCCTGACAGATTCGTCAGTACCGCACGCTCGAGCGTTATGCCCAAGAATTCGACAACGGCGGCTGCCTCGATGAGCAGGAGTCTGCCTGCGCTCGAGATGCGATCCGTGCCCTTGGTCTTCAGGACGACCACGATCAGCGCGGCCGCCATCCCATAGCCGAAGAGGTCGGCTTGACCGAGCAGACTCCGAAGCAGCACAGCAGACCAGGTGTGGCCGAACTGGAATTCCCCCGTCTCGAGCGACGTCATACCGATCGTCGCCGTGGACGACCAGAAGGAGGCTCCTGTCCCCAGGGCCGCCATCGTCAGGGGAAGACAAGCCAGGGCGACTACCCTGTTGGCTCCGCGTCGAATCATCCACAGGGCAAATCCGGCCATCAGCGGCAGCAGCGCGTAGAACGTCAGCTCGGTCGTGAGAGACCACGAGACGGGGAGTCCGCTTGTGATGTATTCCGGTGAGAAGGTCTGCACCAAGAGGAGATTGGCGAGGATTTGCTGCCCGTCACTAAGCCGGCCGACGTTGTCGGCGCCAAGCCCATAGATGGCGCCTTTGACGAACGCTTGCCCGATGACCAAGGCGGTCACCGTGAAGACGACGATGTAGGCCGGATAAATGCGCAGCAGTCGGTTCTGTGCGTAGCGCCAGAGGCGCGGCAGAGGGCGGCCCTCCATGATGGCGGCGGCGAAGGGCCTGAAGAGAAGGAAGCCGGAAAGCACAAAGAAGAGTGTGAGTCCCTGATTCAGGAGCGGGAGTATGAAAATGCCGATAGGCCCTGAGACAACCTTGAATGAGGCCGCAAGACCCAGATGGAAGAACAGGACCGACAAGGCGGCAATGCCTCTGAGCCCCTCGAGCCCGGCAATCCTTCGATCGCCAAGAGGGGGCGCGGTGCGGTTGAGCACAGTGGGACCTTCAACCCCCGCGCCGGACCTGCCGGCGCCGTCGAGCGTCTCCTCGAGCACGCACACGCTCCTGGTCGATAAAGGACGGACCCCAGCGGTCCCCACTGAATGCTCCCAGAGGTTGGGTGCCGCGCGACGGCCTGATCGTCGATCCTTGGAGGAAGCTTGGCGAATCCTTGCAAGGGCAGTTGGTGTACCCGAAACAAAAGGAGCCCCGGAGCGACGATTGGGGGGTGCGCGCTCCGGGGCAGTCTTTGTTCCCTTTGCAGGGTCTGCCCCCAAGCCTAGACAAGAGATTTGTATTTGGCTACTAACTCAGTCAACAAGTTGGTAGCGCACTCCCGGCAGTGCACGAGAAGGGCCGGGAGCCTTGTGGCGCAGGACCAGTCGTGCTCGGATAGGGGCCATGGACAACCCGCGATACCTTCTTGCCATCGGCACCAAGAAGGGCCTGTGGCTTGCAACGAGCCGAGACCGCCGCGAATGGGAGCTGTCGGATCCGCAATTCCTGATGCAGGAGATCCCCTCGATCGGCATCGACACCAGAGAGGGGCGAACTCGTCTGCTCGTCGGCGTCCGCTCTGAGCATTTCGGCCCCACCGTAGTGCACTCCGATGACTTGGGGCAGACCTGGACCGAACCGGAGCGCGCCTCGATCGCGTTCGCGGAAGGCGACGACGCCGCCGTCGAACGCATTTGGCAGATCCTCCCGGACACCGAGGATCGCCCAGGGGTGGTGTGGGCAGGCGTGCAGCCGATCTCGGTGTGGAAGTCGACCGACGGCGGCGAGAGCTTCGAACTCAACCGGGCACTGTGGGAGCATCCGGACAAGGGCGACTGGGGAGCTGGCTACGGCGGTGCGGCGGCGCACTCGATCGTGCCTGACCGCAAGGATGCCGAGCTGGTCCACATCGCGATGAGCACAGGCGGCGTCTACCGCAGCCGGGACGGCGGAGAGAGCTGGGAGCGGGCGAGCAAGGGGATCTCGGCGTACTTCCTGCCGGATCCCGAGCCGGAGATGGGGCAGTGCGTCCATAAGATTGCGGCCGACGTCGACGGGCGGCTTTATGCCCAGAACCACCGAGGCGTCTTCCGCAGCGACGATCAAGGCGAACGATGGGTGTCGATCGCTGAGGGTCTGCCGGCTGATTTCGGCTTCGTGATGCTGACCCACCCAAGGCGCGCCGGCACCGCGTGGGTCATACCGCTCGTCTCGGATTACGAGCGCATCGCCCCGGACGGGCACCTTGCGGTGCACCGGACCGACGACGCCGGGGAGACGTGGAAGAAGTTCGACGGCGGTCTGCCGGAGAGGGATTTCAACGTCGTGCTGCGCGATGCAGCGGCGGTCGACGGCGGTGATCCGGTGGGCGTGTACTTCGGCACCCGCGGCGGTTCCGTCTACGCGAGCGGGGATGAAGGCGAGTCGTTCGTCGAGGTGGCCTCGCGACTGCCGGATGTCCTGTGCGTGAGGGCGGCCGAGCTGTGGTGACGCTGGTCCTCCCCACGGTGCTGGCCGAGGTGGCCGGCGGCCGCACGGAGTTCGCCCTGACCGGCGTCAGCTCCGTGCGGGCCGCGTTGGACAACGTGGGGGAGTCGTACCCGATCCTCGCGCGCAGGCTGCGCGACGAGCGGGGACAGCTCCGCCGGTACGTCAACGTCTACGTGGATGGGGATGATGTGCGGCGCCGCGAGGGGCTCGACACCGCGGTGGGCGAGGGGCAGGAGATTCTCGTCATCCAGTCGGTTGCTGGCGGCTGACTCATGCGACGAGGTCCCGTCCCTTGAAGGTGAAATCTGCCTGCACGTGCCACAGGGAGAAGTCCTCTTCCTGGAGGGCGCGGCGGTAATGGGTGTCCTCGTCCCGAATCCAGACTAGGCCGATGCCTGGCGCGGTGTCGTAGACGGTCCCCCGGAGGACAGTGACGCCGCTGCGTGCCTCGATGAGGTCTCCGCGGCGGAGTTCGCTGAGCTTCCGGATGCGGCGGTGGGTCTCGCTGGTCATCTGGTGCTCCTTCAAGCGTCAGAGGTGTTCCGACAGAGCCCAGTGTTCTCCGAGGACATTTCGCAATCGTTTCCGCCCGGTGAGCGGGCCGTAAGGACTTGAAGGCGCAAGCGTTTCCGCACGTCATGGCTGGGTAGTTAATTCGCAGTCATAATGCGCAAATTTGGTGTGCCTCCGCCTAGTAACTCACGAGTAGGGGTATCGCGGTGGGGCTCCACGCGATAGCGTCTATGACCTGACCCAGCAACGAAGCAGGGTCGACGTGGGTTTGCAGAGGTTTTCAGGCGAAGGGGCGTGCCGTGTCAGCAAGGTTTGAAGTGTTGAAGGACGAGGCGAGGCTATATCGGGTCCAGTTGCGGTCGGCGGAGGGGGTTGTGGTGGCGATCGCCCAGGGGCTCCAGTCCCTGGATGCGGTGAAGCACGTCATCGCTTCCGTCCGGGAGAGTGCGGCGATGGGACTGGTGGTGGACCTCACGCAACCGATCTGACGCCTGCCGCCGGGCGGGTTGGAACAAGGGCTGCAACCTCAGTGCAACCTTGTCCCGGGGTCTCGGCAGGCGCCCCGCGTACACTGTGATGCACGGCACACATAAGGGAGTGGGTGGACGTGCGATCGGAGCAGCTTGTGCACGCGGGGCAGGGAGCCGCGCGCGATGTCGTGGAAGACTCGTGGCGCCGTTCCTTCCGTACGCATCCACGTCGCGAAGATGCCGCGGTGGCCAGCGTGCTGGGAGAGGACGAGCTGCGCAGCTATCGCGAGGGGCACGCGCTGGCTCCCGTCATGCCTCTCATCTCCGACCTCCTCGTGCAGCCCGCCTCTGACGCTGGCACTGTGGTCGCCGTCGGGGACGAACGCGGGACGCTCCTCTGGGTCGAGGGCGATCCCGCCGTACGCCGACGGGCCGAACGCATGGCGTTTCTCGAGGGAGCGGACTGGTCCGAGGACAGCATCGGCACCAGTGCGCCCGGAACGGCTCTCGCCACGGGCAGTGCGGTCCAAATTGCGGGTCCGGAGCACTTCAGCCCGCTGGTGGAGGACTTCTCCTGCACCGCCGTGCCCATCCGCGACCCGCTTTCGGGCGTGCCGATCGGCGTCGTCGACATCACGGGCGGCGACCTGGCCATCTCGGGGTACGCCCTGCCGCTCGTCCGCGCGGCGGTCGCGGCAGCGGAGGAACGCCTGCGCACGCTGGCCGCGGCCTCGCGCGCAGGCGGGCGGACGCCGTCGTCCGCGGGGCCAGCGGTCCTCTCGGTGACGGGCCGCGATCACGGCGTGCTCCGCTGCGGAGACCGGACCCTCAGCCTCTCCGTCCGCCATTCGGAGATCCTGGTGCTCCTCGCCGGCAATCCGCGAGGGCTCACTGCCGAAGAACTCGCGGACCGGCTCTACGAACAGCCCGTTCCTGCGGTCACGCTGCGGGCCGAGCTCGTCCGGCTCCGGAAGGCCCTCGACGGCTTCGGTGCCGGCGTGCGACTCCTCTCGCGCCCCTACCGCATCGAGGGACTCGAGGTCGATTCCCTGCATGCGAGGGCACAGCTCGAGCGTGGCTCCCATCGGCTCGCGCTCAACTCGTACGGCGGGCAGATCCTGCCGCGCTCTGACGCCCCTGCCATCGCCGAGCTGCGGGACGAGCTCTCCGCGACCCTCCGCGAGGCGGTCGTGGGGAGCGCGGGCGTCGATGTGCTCATGAGCTATCTCCAGCTTCCCGAGGCGGCGGACGACGTCGAGGCCTGGCAGACCGCACTGCGTCTCCTGCCGCCGCGCTCACCCAAGCGGGCGTCCGTCGTTGCCCACCTCGAGCGGCTCCTGCGCCGCTGAGGCTTACGTCAAGGGAAGGCCCCTTGGGCTCTGGAAACTGTCAGCCCTCCGCCGTAGGCTCCGAGTTGTCGGAAGCGTCCGGCTCCCGAGTTGATGATCACAAGGAGTTGCCCCATGCCTACGATCCTGAACCCCTACCTGAGCTTCAAGGACAACGCCCGTGACGCGATGAATTTCTATCAGTCCGTCCTCGGCGGTGAACTCACGGTCTCCACGTTCGACGATTTCCATGCTGCGCAGGACCCGTCCGAGGGCCCTCTCGTGATGCACTCGCAGCTGAACGGCCCCAACGGCCTCACGCTCATGGCCTCGGACACGCCCTCCCGCATGGAGTACCAGCCGGGAACCAATTTCTCGATCTCACTGAGCGGGGATGACGAGGAAGAGCTCCGGGGCTACTGGGACAAGCTGTCCGATGGTGCCACGATCACCATGCCGCTCGAGAAGGCGATGTGGGGCGACACGTTCGGCATGCTCGTCGACAAGTTCGGCATCGCCTGGCTCATCAACATCGCTGGCCAGCCCAGCGAGGGCCAGTCGGGTGAAGGCGAGTCGGGCGAGGGCCAATCTGCGGAGGACGGCCAATCTGCGGAGAACGCACAGACAGAGGGCGCCGCTCAAAGCTGAGCAGCGCCCTCTGATCAACCGTGAGCCGAGGCGCTCACGAGGCTGGGCGGTCCTCCCGCTTCTGCCTTGTGAGCGTCTCGTCGATGATGTCCCGGATCTCGAGAAGCGTCTCGGGCGAGAGGTCGCTCGTGAGCGTGCGGGCGGCGAAGCTCCTGACCTCGGCCTCGCGCATGGCGCGGAGCAGGTGGAGCTGCGCGGTGACTCGCTCGGGCGTCTCGGCATCGGCGTCGGTCAGGAAGGCTGCTGGTACTCCGAAGAAGTCGGCGAGGGCCTCGAGGAGCTCCGTGTCCGGTGTCATGGGACCGGTGCCCGCCCGCATGTAATGCCAGCGCTGGCGTGAGATGTGGAGACCGCGTGCCTCGACGGCCTGCTTGATGTCGGGGAACGTGTATCGATGCCCCCCTTCGGCGGCCACGACGTCCAGAAGCGTGTTGAGACGCTCGGCCAGGACCTCCTCGGGCTTCAGGGGTTCGTGGTCAGGCATAGAGCGCTCCCTCCGTCTTTTGGACAAGTTTCGATTCAGACGTGCTCAACAGCGTTCCGCCGGCAGCGAGGTTGCTGTCGAGGATCTCGACAAGGGCGCGATGCAGGCGCGCCCGGGGATTCCGGCTGAGGACGCCCTTGAGCGGGACGGACACGGAGTCCATGACCACGCTGGCGTCGGCGGTGCGCCGCCAGACCCGGTGCAGGCGCAGCAGGAGATAGCGCTCCGCAACCTGCCACGCGGCCGCACGCCCGGACAGGGCCGGAAGCAGGAGCCCGAACGAGAGCAGGAAAGAGGCAATGGCGTAGAGGTTCTGGAACGTTGCCTGCAGGAGCGGCTCGTAGTCGAGGCCGAGGAACGTCAGCACGATGATCTGCCGCGCGAACTTTGCGACCAGGGCAATCACCGACAGCACGCAACCGAGCGCCACGGCCCCGAAGCCCCACCGGAACAGCCCCGAGCTCATGTGGGGCCGGTACTGGAGGCAGACGAGCGCGACCTCGACCGAGACCGCCACCAGATACACGCATTGGGTGGCCGTGAACACGAACACCCCGATGTCGCTCTGGGAACCTGAGTCGACGGCGTGGCCCGTCGGTGCTACGGCAGAAATCGCCCCGGCGGTGACCGCGCAGCCGAAGGACACGCAGTAGACGGTGATGGCCGCCGTCGTCTGCAGCAGACCCCGCCGGAGGACGGGTTCCTGTTCCTCCGCGGCGACCACCGCCTTCACGATGGCAATGCGGAGCAGCCCGTACGCGAGCATGATGAGGCCGCCACTCAAGAGGCTTGTGAGGCCGGGGAAAGCCATCACGGAATCGAGCCCCCGGAAGACCGGGGGATAGTTGACCGTCGCTGCCAGCGCCGCCGGGAGTGCGACGAAGAAGACGAGGTCCCCGCGCTGGCGGATGCAGGCCACGAGGCGAGAGAGCACGAGGAGCCACAGCGCGACGACCGAGGCGAGAGCGAGGGTCATCCGAAGACCCCGCGGAAGTTGAGCGGCTCGCCGCGTTCCGCCCGCCGGGCTTGGGCGAGGGCGTCGGCAAAGAGGTCCGCGAGCGACTCCGCGACGATCTCAGGCGGGGACTGCCGTTGGCAGCGCGCGAGGCAGCGGGACACCATGCTCGGCTTGAGGTCCGGGAGGAGCGAGGCGAGATGGCGCCCGTCCTCCATGAGCCGCTCGTGACCGAGGACAATGTGCGCGAATTCGTGGAGGATGATCTGTTCCCGGTGCAGGGGAGAGACCGTGTCGGCGTGCAGGACGAGATCGGTGTCCGGGAGGGAGAACCAGAGGCCCGAGACCTGGTTGGGGCCGAGACCCTTCACGGAACGGACCACGATCTTCTTCCCGCGGTCCTCCTCGAGGAGCTCGCGGAGGCCGTCGATGGTCAGATCCTGGGGAACGTCAAGGGCGCGAAATGCTGCGGAGGCTTCGGTCCGCAGGGCTTCCATGTCCATGACGCCATCCTCGTTCTCGACGGTGGACCTTCCCGTCAGGATAGCAGGAGTTGGACATGTCCACCGCTGTGGCCGCACGAGGACGCGTCACAAGGCGCGCGGCAATGTGACACGAATGTCGTAGACACGCCAGAATCCGAACAGTAGAGTCGGTCGCGTGACGGCCGGTCGGCCGATCGGTGATGCGCGCACTCAAGGCTGAATAGTGATTAAACGGTTGTGGCAGTTTCCGGCTGTCATTGGGGGGACCGCAGTGCTGACCTTC
Organism: Sinomonas gamaensis; assembly: GCF_005876955.1. GTDB lineage: Bacteria > Actinomycetota > Actinomycetes > Actinomycetales > Micrococcaceae > Sinomonas > Sinomonas gamaensis. The sequence goes on along the minus strand of NZ_SSCL01000016.1, from coordinate 68,531 downwards.
TGCGGGGTGAGCCTCCTTCAGGCGGGCGTGAACGGCCCGCTCCACGCCTTCGGTGCCAGCGTCCAGGCAGCGCGCGCGAGTGCCTCCGCGAGTGCGGCGGCCCAAGCGATTGCTGCCGGGACCCCCGTGCACCGCGAGGCCAGCAGCGAGAGTCCGCTCGCGCCGTCGACCATTCAAGCGGCAGGCTCTGTGCCGTCCCCGGTGCTGGCGGCGCCCGTCGCCGACCCCGAGTCGGACGACGGCGGATCCTCCGCCCCTCAACCCGCCAGCGCCGCTCAACCCGCCGGTGCTGCTCAACCCGGCGCGGCGGGGGCAGACCATTCCGCGCCGGGACAATCGCGGACGGCACCCGGCCAGAATGGGTCGGCGCGGGGACGCGATGACGGAACGCCGGGGCAGAATGACATGGCACCGGGGCAGACAGGAACAGCACCCGGGCTGGCCGCCAGCGGTCAGAGCGTGCGGGACGCGGTCTCCCACGGTGCGAATGCTGGGGCGGCTGCCGAAGCCGCTGCTCGCCAGCTGAGCCAGGAGGTCAACCGGTGGCTGCGGCTCGCGGATCCGCCTGGGCTCGGCGTGAAGCCGCTGCAGCAGAATGACGCCAAACAGAACAACGGCAAGAAGGATCAGGCACCCAGTGGTGCCCGCAAGGGCCAACCCTGACCGTCAAGGATCGCCTGGAGGCTCGCGCCGGTTGATTCGTTGACGAGGACTGGGGCCATGAGATTGACGGTCGTGCTGGTGCCGTCCGCGGTCGCCACCAGCAGCACCTTGGCCTCCTGTGGCGAGGTGAGGCCGATCCGCCGGCACGGGGCAGCAATGTCGGGCGCGTAGCCGGGCGCGTACACGCTCGCGTCCAGCACGAAGAGACGGATCTCAGGTGCTTCGGTGGGTCGGAGGCTGAAGAGGCCGGCTGCGCCGTCGACGGCGTCGAGTTGGAAGTCGGTGTGAGGCGAGAGGCCGGGGAGCGGCTCGGCGAAGGTCAATGCGCTCATCGTGGCCGTGCTCACTTGAGGAAGTCCATGAGGCTCGGCATGAGGGTCTTCGCGGTCACCGCGAGCGCGGCCTGGTAATTCGTCTGCTGAAGCTGCAGGTCGAGGATCGCCTTTCCGAGATCCGTGTCCTCGATGCCCGAGCGCTGAGTCTCGAGCTTGTTCTGGTCTGTCATGTTCTCCGATCCTGCCCGCTGGAGCTGCGAGAGCCGCGTTCCGATGTCCGCCCGCCCCGCAACAAGGACGTTCATCCCAGTATCGAGGGCCTGCAGCCGGGATGTGGGGTCGACACCGTTGCGCAGGTCTGAAGAGATGGCGTCCAGAACCGCGAAGATCGAGCCTGCCCCCGTGCCGAAGATCGCCGCTCCGTCGCCGTCGACCCGCACGGTCTGGTCGGCACCGATCCGCCGCTGCACGGTATCGCCGGGGACGCCGTTGAACGCGGGGGGATTGCCGTCGGTGAAGGCTCCCTCTGCATCGGAGGTCCCCGCGAACACGCTGCGCCCGAGGTAGCGCGTGTTGGCGGCCGAGAGGAGGTCCTGCCGGAGCGAGTCGATCTGCTGGGCGATCGCGTTCCTGCTGTCCTGGCCCAGCGAGCCGTTGCCCGCCTGGATGGTCAGATCCCTGACCTGCCTCAGGAAGCCGGTGGCACTGCCGAGAGCTCCATCGAGCGTCGTGAGCCAGGCCGTGCCGTCGTCGATGTTCCGCTTGTACTGGTTCGTTGCGGCGATCTGGGCGTGCACCTGAAGCGCGCCGGCCGTCCCGACCGGGTCGTCCGAGGGCCGCCCGATGCGCTGCCCCCAGCTTGCCGCCTGCTGCGCGTTCGCGAGGCGGGTCTGGCTCAGGCTGAGGCCGCGTTGTGCAGCCGCGGCCATGGTCTGTTCGGTGACGCGGATCATCACAGTCCTACTGTTCCGGTGTGGTTGATGAGCGTATCGAGAGCCTGGTCGACGGCGCTCATCACCCTCGCCGCGGCCTGGTACGCGTGCTGGGCCTCGAGCAGATGCATGCTCTCCTCATCGAGGCTCACGGACGCCCCCGACGACTGGGCGGTCTTCGCCTGGGCCGCGGCCGTCGTCGTCGTCGTCTCCTGCTGCCGGGCTGCTTGGGAAGCGCTGCCGAGGGTCGTCACGAAGGCAGTCCACTGGCTGTCGGGCGAGCTGATGCCGGTGCCGAGCTGCGCAATCGCGTCCGCCGTCGAGCCGTCGAAGGCTCCCGAGCCTGCGCTCCCGGCAGAGATTCCGCTGGCATCCTGTGGGACGACGCTGAGCCCAAGCGCGGGGGGAAGGGACGGGTCCAGTCGGAAGAAGCCGAGGCCGCGTGTCCCAGCGGTCGTCTGACCGCCCGCGTGGAGGGCGTTGACCTGTTGGGCGATCGACGATGCGAGGTCAGAGTAGCGGGCTGCCGCCTCGGCAAACGCACCGCCCGAGCCATCTGTGGCCGCGGGAGCGAGGACGGAGAGATTCCCTGCGATCGTGCCGCCGTCGAGCCCTGCGTCGACGGTGGGACGGTCCGCCCACACCAGCTTGGGAGCTCCCGAGGCGGTGTCCGCCATGGTGCCCGCACCGGCGAGTTCGACCGAGCGTGCCGAGCCGCCCGTGACGAGGGCATTGCCGCCGATGTAGACGGTGACCGTCCCGTCAGGCTGATCGCGCACGGTGCCGCCGGCGAGCGAGGCGATCGTCTCGGTTAGCTTTGCGCGGGCGTCGATGAGTTCGTTGGCTCCCGCGCCTGCCGCTGTCGCCGAGCGGATGCTCGCATTGAGCGACGCCACCTGCTTCGCCGCATCATTGAGCGAGGCGACCATCGTCTGGGTCTGGGCACGGGTTCCCGACCATTCGGAAGCGAGCGAGGAATAACCGCTGGACAGTTTCGCCGCGAGCTGTTTGGCGTTCTGAATGAGGGCGGAGGCAGCGGCGGGGTCGCCCGGCTGGTTCGCCATGTCCTGCCACGACGCCCAGAAGGAGTGGAGCTGGGCCGAGACTCCGCTGGGCCCCGGTTCCTGCAGGATCGTCTCGATGCTCTGGTAGGCGCTCGACCTCTGCGCGGCGTAGCCCGAGAGCGAGCCGGTCGTGCGGACGGACGAGTCGAGGAGGGCATTGCCGAGACGGGAGATCGCGTCGACCGAGACTCCCTCGCCCACCTGGGGCGCACCCGCTGCGCTCACGGTGCGGGCGACCGGGCCCAGCGACGATTGCTCGACCCGCTGCCGCGTGTAGCCGTCGGTCCCGGCGTTGTCGATGTTCTGTCCCGCCACGTTCATGGCCTGCTGTGCGGCGGAAAGGCCGCGGTAGGCCGCGTTGAGGGCGCCGAAAGTGCTCACGTGCCGTCCCCTTACAGATCTCGGGCGAACAGGCGGGATTCGGTGGATCCCGACGCTCGGCCGCGTGCGTCGTAGGTCTTGGCGGTCGACGACGTCACATCCGCGAGCGTCTCCTGCGTCGACCGCGAGGCGGCCCGGAGGAATTGCGTATTGGCATCGCGCAGCTGCCGGATGATCGCCGTCTGTTCCGTCATCGCCTTGAGGTGCGCCACGAGGATCTCGCCCCAAGGCCCGTCCGGTGCTCCGGCCGCTAGCTCGCGGAGCGTCGCCTCCTCAGGGAGACCCCATTCGAGGGCGACGGCGGCCGCGGTCACCGCGCGCGCGAGACCTGCGGAGGCGAGCCGCTCCAGGACCTGCTCGACCTCGCGCGTCGCGTGGGAGAGCCAGCGCGTCTTGCCGGCTGTGAGGATGAGCTGCTCTTCTTCGAGCTTGAATGTCAGGAGGTCCAGCAGCTCGCGCTCGTGCCAGAGCTGGGCGGACAGGTCATGGATCGCCATTCGTGGCCAACTTCCTCATCCGTGAGGCTTACAGTGCGGGTGCGGCGCATGCGCCTCGTTGCCTCTTCCTATCGGAAGGACCGGCTGATCGATAAGCTTTTCGGCCCCTACCCGATTCGCCCACGTGGAGTCGTCGGTGGAAGAATGCGCACGATGCGTCGTGGTGTCCGAACTAACCGTGAGGCCGCTGTCAGCTCAGAGGGGCTCAGGCGGCGCGACCGGCGTACCAGAACTGGACGACGACGCGCGACTCGGCCCGCGCCTTTTGGGCGGCCGCTCGTCTGGGGAGGCCTCGGCCTCGTGGTGCTGGCTGTTTCTCTTGGCCTGACGTTGTTCGTGACCGGGTGGCCGGGGGAGGGCTTCCGTTGGGCCGCTTCGGGAGCCACGCCCTCCGGTGGTAGGGCGGCCGCCCTTCCGAGCAGCAGTCCCTCGGTCTCCTCGCCGACGCTGGGCGATGCCGCGGTCTCGCGGCCGACGGCGGCGGGCAGTTCGAGTGCCTCCACCGGGCCGAGCCAGGCTGTGTTTCCGTCGGCTTCCGCGAAGGCCCCGACAACGACGCCGGTCATCGCTCCCCAGCCGGCGGCCGCCGTCGACAATCCAGCGCCCGGGGTCCCGACGGTCGCCCCTCCTCCTCCGGCGGCTTCCGGGGCGCCCGCTCCGACCCCCACCCCGACGGCGAGCAGTTGCTCCCCGTCGTTCCCCTTGGGCCTTATCGGCGGAGGCCGGTGCCGGTAGCTGGCTTCACCGGCGATCGCGATCATGGGAATCCTTATTCGCTCCCAATCTGGCAAAATGCAGACCCGGGCCGGATTCCCCAGCACTCGAGCCCAGTTCCCCCGAATTTGCACTGGTCGATCGAGCTTGCCCCATGAATAGCCCGGAAACGCGCCGAGGACGGGGCGATAGTTGGGGAATCCGGCGCGAAGGTTGGGGAATGCGGCGGAAAAGATGGGGAAGTTGGCCTCAGAAATCGATCCGCATGACCGCTCGTCGCGAGGAGGGCCGGCTTACTTCCGTGAAGCCGGCGTCGGCGAACATGCGGGGGCTGCCGACATAGAGTTCTCCCCAGATCGCCTCCTTGCCGGGAGCGAGGATGAGGGCGTAGCCCTCGAGGGCCTGCGCTCCGCGGTCCCGGGCGAAATGGACGGCCGCCTGCGCCAGAGCGCGCCCGATACCCCGCCGACGAAAGCCCGACCGGACGACAAAGCACGTCGCCGCCCACACGCCGTCGTCCGTTGGATCCTCGGTTCGCCCCGCCCACGGAATCTTCGCGCTCGCAAGCCTGGGGTACGCGGTGCGGGGTTCGACCGCGCACCATCCCACCGGTTCGCCATCGAGATATGCAACGATGCCTGTGGTCGCGGACGCTTCGGGGTGGCCGCAGTCGGTCTGCTCGCGCAGGAGGGCCGCTCGGGTTTCGGGCGCCATCGCCCGATATTCGGCCGCGGAGTGCTTGAACCACTGGCACCGGCAATTTCCCGGCTCGCCGCGGCGGCCGAAGATCAGGTCGAGGTCCTCTGGGGACGCCTCATTGGCGGGGACGAAGGTCAGCCCTTCCATGAAGTCAGAGTAGCCCCGGGCACAATTTTTTCCTCCCCTCGCTAACGCGCCCGGTCCCCAAGCCGATAGCTAGCCGTTGAGGGCCCACGGACGGGCCCGGAGCAGTACCTATTTCTCACTCACGGAGGAAAGAAACACCATGGCTCTGACCGTCAACACCAACCTCATGGCCCAGCAGGCCTACCTCAACCTCAGCAAGACCTCGACGGATATGTCGAACTCGATGGCCAAGCTCTCGAGCGGTCTCCGCATCAACACCGCCGCCGACGACGCTGCGGGCCTCTCCATCTCCCAGGGCCTCCAGGCCCAGGTGAGCGGCAACCAGATCGCGGCCCGCAACGCCCAGGACGGCATCAGCCTCATCCAGACGGCTGACGGCGCCCTCGGCGAAGTCCACTCGATCCTGCAGCGCATGCGCGACCTCGCCGTCCAGGGTGCGAACGATTCCAACAACGCAGACTCACGCAACGCGATCCAGTCTGAAGCGGACGAGCTGTCCAAGGAACTCTTCCGCATCACCGATGGAACGAAGTTCAACGGCATCGATCTGCTCAAGGGCAGCTCGCTGAACTTCCAGATCGGCGCGAATGGCGACGCGGACAGCCAGATTACTGTGAAGACGGCGAACACGTCGACGGACGTTGGCAGCCTCGCGTCGACGGACGGGACCACCGCGGGCACCGGTTTCAAGGTGGACACGAGCGCCAACGCGCAGACCACGATCACCGCGATCGACACGGCGATCACGGCGGTCTCGACCAGCCGCGCTAGCCTTGGCGCTTCGCAGAACCGGCTGACCCACGCGCTGAACATCGCGAACACCTCGGCTCAGAACCTGACCGCCGCGAAGTCGCACATCACCGACACTGACATGGCGCAGGAGATGGTGAACTACACCAAGGACAACATCCTCTCGCAGGCCGGTACGGCAATGCTTGCCCAGGCCAACCAGTCCGGCCAGGGCATCCTCAAGCTCCTCGGCTAAGCGCATCGAGAGCCGATCGAGTGTTGATGGCGGCTGGAGGGCACCGCTACCCCTCCGGCCGCCATCGGCGTCCTCACGAGACAAAGGAGTGTGAACCGTGTCGACGTTGTCGATGAACGGGCTCGGAAGCGGCCTGGACATCACCTCGATGGTCAACGCCCTCATTCAGGTCGAAGGTCTTCCCCAGCAGCAGCTGCAGCAGACGAAGCTCACCGATCAGAGCATGATCACGAACCTGCAGATCATGAACAGCAAGGCCTCCTCGCTGGCGACGCTCGCGACGAACCTGGCGATGCCCAGCGCTTTGAACCTCTACACGGTCAGCTCCAGCAGCACGGCGGTTACCGCGACCGCCGGGACGGGCGCCTCGGCGGGAACGGTGAGCATCCGCTTCGACCGGGTCGCCCAGACCCAAGTGGACGTCACGGCGGCGATGGGCAGCTGGCCCACTGACAGCTCGGGGGCACCATCGGTCCTTACGTTTGTCGACTCGACGGGCAAGCAGACCGAGGTCACCCCGGCGAGCACGTCGCTCGACGATGTCGTCTCCGCCATCAACGCGTCCGGCGGGCCGGCGACGGCGATGAAGGTCGCCGCAGGCCAGGACGCGAGCGGGAACCCGCTCTACCGGCTACAGTTCACGGCCGTGAAGTCCGGAGCCGACGGAGCCTTCACCGTCTACCAGGGCACCGCCGCCCAGGTGACCGCAGGCTCTGCCGCGGACCTCACGGCTCAGCCGGGTGCCGCCGTCGTCACCCAGGCCCAGGACGCGCAGGCGACGCTTTACGCGGGGACGGCCGCGGAGCAGGCGGTGACGTCGTCGTCGAACACGTTCTCCGACATCATCCCGGGGCTCACCGCCGTGGCGACCCAGGCCGCGGTCGGGCAGACCGTGACATTCACGATCGCCGGGGACAACGCGGGAGTGGAGAAGCAGGCGAACAGCTTAGTCACATCGATCAATGACCTGCTGTCCAACATCTCCCAGAACACGTCGGTCAGTGCCTCGATCAACTCGACCGGCGGATCCTCGGCCACGGGGGGTCTGTTCACCGGGAACTCGACGGTTCGCGCCGTGCAGGACGCAATCACGAACGCGCTCTATATGCCGACGTCGAACGGCAAGTCGCCGTCGGACCTGGGAATCAGCATCCAGCAGGACGGCTCGTTCGTCTTCGACCAGGCCAAGCTCGACGCCGCGATGACCGCCGACTCGAAGGGCACCATCGCCTCCCTCCAGGAGATCGCCTCGCGGGTCTCGGCGGCGGCGAAGAACGCCTCCGATCCAGCCAAGGGATCGCTCACGTCGTTGATCACAGGACGTCAGGCCGAGGTGGCCCAGCTCTCAGACCAGATCAGCGACTGGGACACCCGCCTCGCCGACCGCAAGGACGCGTTGATGGCGCTCTTCAACGCCATGGACACCTCGCTCGGCACGCTGAAGGCCCAGCAGTCGTGGCTCACGAGCCAGATCGCCGGGCTGCCCGCGTACTCGTCGTCCAGCTCGAAGTAAGCCCGAAAGGACGTCAGTGACCATCCACGCCGCCCGCGCCCGCCAGCAGTACACCCGTGACGCCATCCTCTCGGCCAGCCCCGCGCGGTTCCTCACCATGCTCTACGACCGGCTGCTCCTCGACCTCCACCGAGCGTCCGCCGCCCAAGATGCCGCCCAGTGGCAGGCAGCGAGCGACAATCTGCTCCACGCGCAGGACATCGTCGCCGAGCTCACGTCAACGCTCAAGCCCGGCACGTGGAACGGCGCCGAGGGCCTTCGCGGCATCTACGACTACGTCCGGACCGCCCTCATCAACGCCAACATCCACCGCGACGTGGCCCGCACGCGTGAGGCGATCGCCTTGCTCGAGCCGCTCCGCCAATCGTGGCACGCGGCGGCCGCGTCACTGCAGGAGGAACAGTCGTCGTCGGGCTCACTCTCGAGCCCGGGAGCTGGCGGCTTCGTTGGCTGAGGACTGGGAAGTCGTCCTCGATCGCCTCGAGGCGGACCTCGACGCCGTCGAACGCAGCTTCCGCGACGGGCACGCGCCCGTCGTCGAGCCGTGGTCCCTCCCCAGCGGCCTCGGGCCGCTCCCGGAGCGACTCGCGCGCCGCGCCCTCGCCCTCAGCGAACGCCAGGACACCCTCGCCGGGCTGCTTGAGCAGAGGCGTACGACGACGGGCCGTCACCTCGCCGCTGTCCGCTCCGTCCCCGCACCGCGCCGGGCGATGCCCGCGGTGTATCTGGACGTGGAGGGCTGATTCCGGCGTCGGCGGCTGACGGGTCGGGGGCTAACGGGGGGCCGCGGACTTCTCCGCCTCACGGGTCGACATGAGCCAGACGCCGGCGATAGCCACGGCGCCCGCGGCAACGAAACCCGCGAACGCCAGTGGAGGAGCGTTCTGCGCCTCGCCCAGAACGACGATGCCGAGGGTCACCGCGACCATCGGGTCGATGACCGTCAGCCCTGCGACGACCAGTTCCTCGCTTCCGCTCGCATGGGCCTTCTGGACCAGACTCGCGCCGAGGGCCAAGGCCCCCACCAGCCCGGCCATCCCGAGCATCGACAGCCATCCGAAATCTCCCTGAACGACTCGGCCGATGATGGACTTGGCGAGCGTCGCCACAAAGCCGTAGAGGACCCCAGCGCTCGCCGTTGCTGCGGCCGCCTGGGGATGGCGACGCGTCCAGACCCAGACGACGACGGCCGCGGCCACCACACAGGCGAGCAGGATCAGGGTGTCACGAAGATGCGCATCGTCGGCTTGAACGTCCTGGGCGGAAAATGAGGCCACGGCCACGAACGCGACGATCCCGACCAGGCAGAGGGCGATCGCGAGCGCCTTCCTCCGACTTGGGAGGCGGTGGAGGTGCTTGGCTTTCGCCAGGGCCGTGACCACAAGGGCAGAAGCGCCGATGGGCTGGATCACCATGAGCGGGGAGAACCGGAGGGCGCTCAGCTGGAGGACCACCGCCGCGCCGAGCATCGCGGTGCCGAAGAGCCAGACCGGCCGGCGCAGGAGGTTCTTGATGCGGGTCTCCCTCTTGCCTCCTGCCTCGACCGCTCGGTCTTGGTAGATGGTCCCGAGGGCCAGGAAGACCGCACCCAAGAAGGCGACGGGGATGCCGATCCAGTGCGTGGAGGAGAAGACCTGTGCGCCCTTGAGCGTCGCAGCTTCGATTGTCAGCATCGAACCGCTCCCTCTTCCTGACGATGTCGCTACCCGCGGGCACAGCCATCGAAACGAGCCTTGGTCGAAACGAGCCGAGACTGTGGAAGGCTGGGCGCATGTTCGAGGACTTCGACGCGCTCAGCTTCGACTGCTACGGAACGCTCATCGACTGGGAAGCCGGAATCGCCGCCGTCCTTGGGCCGTGGGCCCGGGCCGCGCGTGCGCAGCTGACGGACGAGGACCTGCTGCTCGCCTACGGAGACGAGGAAGCGCGCGTCGAGAAGGAGAACCCGGGCGCGCTCTACCCGGAGGTCCTCGCTTCCGCGTTCAGGGCAACGGGCGCCAAGCTCGGCATCCCGGTTTCTCAATCCGACGCAGAGCGCCTCGGCTCCTCCGTTCCTGACTGGCCCGCGTTTCCGGACTCGAGCAAGGCCTTGGCTCGGCTGAAGGCCCGGTTCAAGCTCATCATCCTGTCCAACGTCGACAAGGCGAGCTTCGCGGGGAGCAATGCGCGCCTCGGCGTCGAGTTCGATCGGATCATCACGGCCGAGGACGTGGGCAGCTACAAGCCGTCGCAACGGAACTTCGACGCCCTGCGGGAATTCGCGGACGGAGCGGGCCTGAGGGTCCTTCACGTGGCCCAGAGCCTCTTCCACGATCACGTTCCGGCGAAGCAGGCCGGTCTTCAGACCGTCTGGATCAACCGGCGCCACGACCGACCAGGCTGGGGCGCCACACCCGATCCCGGCACCGACGTCCGGCCGGACTGGACCTTCACCTCGATGGCTGAGTTCGCCGAGGCCGTGGTTCAGGACGGCTGAGCGTGTCCGCCTGATGCTCGACGATCGGGAGGGATTCGACCCGGCTCTCCTCGACGTGAGCGAACGAGAGGGCCGCAGCGAGTTCTGCCTGGCCCCCGCTGATGGCTCGGACGATCGCGACGTGCTCGCGGTAGAGCTCCTGCTGGTCCCGGTCCTTGGCGATGTGGAACAGCCGCCGCACGTGGCCGCTGACCGGCGTCATGAGCTTCTGGAGGAGCCGGTTGCCACTGAGGGCCACGATCTCCTCGTGCAGGCGGGAATTGAGCTCGGCGATGCGATCCTCGTCGCCCGCGTCGGTCGCCTGGTGAGCCTGTTCCAGGAGGCGTTCGAGCGGGGCGGGCGAGGCGCCGTCCGCGCAGGCGTGGGCCGCGAGGCGGGCGGAGAGGACCTCGAGACTTGAGCGGACATCGAACAGTTCGCGGACGGCGGCGACGGTCATCGGGACGACGACGGCGCCCCGGCGCGGGATCGTCTCGATGTAGCCCTCGCTCTCGAGCTGGGGGAGCGCCTCCCGCACGGGGACCCGAGAGACGTTGAGCTCGGTCGCGATGTCGCGCTCTCGCACCCTCGAACCCGCAGGGAGCGTCCCGTCGATGATGCGCTCCCGGAGCCATTCGTACACGCTGTTCGCACGGGACGCCGAGGATTGGCCGTCTTCGTTGAATGCCCCCGCCGACATGGCTTCCTCCCCTTCACGGATCTGCCCTTCATCGTAGCCCAGCCGTTCGGGCCGACAACGTCACTCGACCCAATTGGCATGCCAGACCTGCGGCAGGGAGGGGAAATTTCGAAATTTCCGCCAACAGAGTCTTTTCTGGCATGCCAAGCGGGTCTATTGTTGATGACACCGGCAAGCGAAGGAAAGCCCAATGACTCTCGTCCTCACCGCATCAGACCTGACCACGCTGGCGGACATGGAGGTCACGATCAAAGCCGTCGAGAACAGCTTCGCCGACCTCGGTGCCGGTTTGGCATGCCAACCGGCACCGGCGTCGATGGAACTGCCAACCTCCGACGCCCGGTATCTCGTCATGGCCGGTGCCTCCGCCACCCAATCGCTCGTCGCGTGCAAGCTGCTCAGCGACATCCCGGGCAACGGCGCTCGCGGACTTCCGAGTCAGCGTTCCTCGATCGTCCTGGTGGACGCGGAGACGGGGGAAACCCTCGCGCTCCTCGACGGCCGGGTCCCCACCCGGATCCGGACGGCGGCGGCCAGCGCTGTTGCCACCCGCACCCTCGCCCGGCCCGAGAGCAGCGTCCTCGGCCTCGTCGGGGCCGGAGCGCTCGCGGTCGCACATGCCGAGGCCATCGCCTCGGTTCTGCCGATCGACACCGTCGAGGTCTGGTCGCGGACCGCGGAGACGCTGGAAGCCTTCCGTCGGAGCCTGGAGGCTTCGGGCCATGAGAAGGCCGCGAACCTGAAGGTCGTGGCGGCAGCGACGGCGCGAGACGTCGTCGAGTCCAGCGACGTCGTCTGCACCCTCACGCCATCCCGGAACCCGATCGTCTTCGGGGATTGGTTCAACCCAGGCCTCCACCTCAACGCGGTCGGTGCACGCCCCCGCCCGACCGATCGCGAGGTGGACGGGGAGGCCCTGGCCCGCTCGCGAGTCATCGTCGACAGTCTGGACACTGCCCTCGCCAAGTCGGGCGACCTCTTGCTCGCGGTCGAGGAAGGGGCCCTTCGCGCCCGGGACGTGGCCGGCGAACTCGGCCAAGTCCTGACCGGGTCGATCGCCGGTCGGGAATCGGCCGAGCAGATTACGCTTTTCGATTCCGTCGGAATTGGCCTCCAAGACCTGGCCATCGGACGCGTTCTCTACGACACGGCCCTCGAAAGAGGTGTTGGCCTGAACATCGATCTGAGCCGCTGAAACCCCCCGCCACAACACTCCAACCCAGCCGCATATCAACGAGGATAGAAAGGCATTCCGATGTCATCGGAAACACAGCGCCCCCTTCTGACCCGCATGGATGACCTGCCCGTCCTGCGCCCCCACATCAAGTTGGCCCTCATCGGCGGACTCGGTCTCATGTTCGACGGCATGGACGGTTCGCTCGTCTCCTACATCCTTCCGATCATCAGGCCCCTCTGGCACCTCGACGGCGCCCAGACCGGACTCATTGGAAGTTCCCTTCTGATCGGTATCCTCATCGGCTCGATTGCGGCCGGCGTCATCGGGGACAGGGTGGGCAGGCGGCGCGTCATGATGTACGCGCTGGCCCTGTACGCCGTCGCCTCAGCCGTTGCCGCGGCTTCCCAGGGCTGGGAATTCTTCTTCACGATGCGAGTGATCGCCGGAATTGGCATCGGCGCCGAATCGGCGATCATTCCCACGTTCATCGCCGAATTCATTCCCAAGCGTCGCCGGGGATTCTTCGTCGGTGCAGTGGCCGGATTCTTCGCCTTCGGCTATATCTGCGCCGCCTTGCTCGGCACCACCCTCGTGGCCGGGCTCCACGACGGCTGGCGCCTCAGCCAGCTCGTCACTGCGCTCCCCATCGCGATGCTCCTGTGGTGGCGGCGCTCGCTTCCTGAATCGCCCCGCTGGCTCCTGACCCGCGGGCGCTCGGAGGAAGCCCAGCAGATCGTCGACGGCCTCGAGCGAGGACAACTCGTCCGCGTCGCACCCATGCCGGCCTCCGCCGTCGGGCCTTTCCAACCAGCCGGCGGACGTGCCAAGCCGCCGCTCTTCCGGCACCTCGATCTGTGGCGGCACGGGACCGCCCGCCGCACCGCGGTCCTCTGGCTGCTCTGGACAGCCGTGACCTTCTCCTTCTACGGGTTCTTCACCTGGATCCCGTCGCTTCTCGTGGCGCGCGGCATGACGATCGCGAGCAGCTTCACCTTGTCGCTCATCATGACGGTTGCCCAGATTCCCGGCTATTACAGCGCCTCCTACCTCAACGAGCGGTTCAGCCGTCGCGTGACGATCGCCGTCTACCTCCTCGGGGGCGCAGGCTCCGCCTTCCTTCTCTCACAGGCTTCCACCGAGGGATGGGTCGTCGTCAGCGGCTCGCTTCTCTCCTTCTTCATGAACGGCTGCTACGCGGGCCTCTACGCGTATACCCCCGAGGTGTACAGCACTGAGCTCCGGGCGACGGGCATGGGCACCGCCTCTGCCGTGGGCAGGATCGGTGGAATCGTGGCCCCGATCCTCATCGGCGCCACGTTCTCGGTCCTCGGATTCGGCGGAGTGTTCACAATGCTCATGGCGGTCCTCGGCGTAGCGGCGCTCGTTGTGCTGGCCCTCGGCGTCCCGACCCGCGGACGCGCTCTCGAGGAGATCGCAGCAGGTGCCGCGTCTGGACCCGAGCAAGAGCCTGGACCCGCCGGCATTGCACAAGAGGGAGCGGGCTCCGACCCACTGGCCGAGGCCGAAGGCAGCAGGCATGGGCGCTCGTAGAGAGCCGGGAAGAGGGGAGGGAACGACGGCGGCCGGGGCCGCCGTCGTTCTCCGCGACGCCCGGATTCTCGACCCGGCGACCGGTGATGTCAGCGCACCCCGCACCATCGTCGCGCGGGGCGGCCGCATCCTCGAAATCTCCAATTCGACGCGGACTGTTCCCGACGCCGTCGACATCCCGCTCGCCGGCCTGACCGTGCTGCCGGGCCTCATCGACGCCCATGTCCACGTGACCCAGGCGTCCGGCGACTTCTCCGAAATCCTCTCGTGGACCCCGAATTATCACGCGGCGCGGACCGCCATGGTGATGCACGAGATGCTGCTGCGCGGCTTCACCGTGGTGCGCGACATGGGCGGCGCGGACACCGGTCTCGCCCGGGCGGTGGAGGAGCGGCTGATCACCGGGCCGCGGCTCAAGGCTGGAGGGCCCATCTTCGCGCCCACGGGAGGCCACGTCCTGACGAAGGTGTGCGACGGAGAGGTGGAGCTGCGCCGGGCCTTGCGGGCGGAATTCAGGGACGGCGCGGACCACGCCAAGCTCACGCTGTCCGGCGGCGTGGTCTCGAAGATGCGGATCGAGGCGCTCGGATTCTCCGACGCCGAAGTGGTTGCGGCGGTGGACGAGGCCCGCCTCGCCCACAGGTACGTGGCCGCGCACGTCTATACAGCGGAGGCGGTCTCGCGGGCCCTGCGGCTTGGCGTGAGGACGATTGAGCACGGAAACCTGCTCGACCAGGAGTGCATCGACCTCTTCCACGAGAAGCAGGCCTACTACGTGCCCACACTCGCGACCTATTGGGCGATCCTTTCCGGGCGAACGGGGCATGGGCTCGACGCCTCCAAGCGCGCTGATGTGGAGGAGATCTTCGAGCGCGGCCTCGAGTCTCTGGACCTCGCATCCCGATCTGGCGTCAAGATCGGGTACGGCACCGACCTGCACGGCGAAGGGCTGGCCATCCAACTCGAGGAATTCTCGTTGCGTGCGCGTGTCCAGGATCCCCTCGACGTCATCCGGTCCGCGACGCTCGTGGGAGCGGAGATCGTGGGGGAGGAGGGCCAGGCGGGCGTCGTGCGCGAGGGTGCGCGGGCCGATCTGATCGCTGTCGACGGCGATCCACTGGCCGACATCGAGGTGCTCGCCGGAGGCCGCGCACTGCGCTTCATCCTCGCCGACGGAGATCCCCTTCAGGTTTCCTGAGAGTTCGGCGAGATGATCGAGGTGCTCGAGTTCCCCTCGGCAGCATGCATGTGAGTGCTTGGGGCGGGGCCGGGCTTATTTTGTCGGACCCCTTGGGGAGACTTGTTCCATGATCGTTGAGGAGGCCCGGCATCTCTCGGAGGCGCTGGTCCCTGGCCTCTTGGGTGCGGACCCCTGGGGCGGGGACCCGCTGGGGGCTGTGGCCTGGGACTTCCGGGGCGATCCTCTGGCCCGGCTTCTCGAGGCTCCGGCCGTTGACCCCTCATTGTTCGATACGCCGGGCCCCGACTTCGAGGCGGAGGCGATGTGGGAGGCCTCCCTGTCCCCGGCGGGGATCATCGCTCGGGCCCGGGCCGAGCGCGCGGAGGCGCTCGTGGCCGAGCTGGAGCGGATCGACGCCGAGCAGGCACGGCTCGAGGCCCGCAAGGCGATTACCCTCGCCGCGCTCACTGCCGCAGTCGGGGGCTCCTCCCCGGACCCGGCCCGGCGCCTGGACGCCCCGACGGTGGCCGCCTCCGAGTTCGCCGCCGCCCTGCGCATCTCCCAGCGCACCGCCGCGGCCGCCGTCGCCGAGGCGGTCGCGCTTACTACGCCTGCCTGGGAGCCCGTGCTGGAGGGCATGACGTCCGGGACCCTGCCCCGCCGCCGCGCCCTCGCGGTCCTCGACGCCGCCGCCCCCGTCCCCCCGGACCAGCTGGCCCAGTTTGCTGCCGCGGCCGTGGCCATCGCGGCCCCGCCCGCCCCCGGCATCGCGCCGACCCAAGGCGCCCTCAGGCGCCGTCTCCGCCGCCTGGCCGAGGAGCACGCGGGCGAGGCCCTGGCGGTTCGGAAGGAACGGGCCGCCGCCCATCGCAGGGTCGATCTCGAACCCGCCCAGGACGGGATGTGCTGGCTCAGCGCCTACCTGCCCCTCGAAGCCGGGGCCGCGATCGACACCCGTCTGGAGGCCCTGGCCCGGTCCCTGCAGGGGCCCGGGGAGGAGCGCACCATCAGCCAGCTGCGCGCCGACGCCCTCGCCGACCTCCTCACCGACGCCAGAGCCAACCTGCTCACGGTCCCATCAGGCTCGGCTGCGACGGGAACGGCGGGAACGGCAGGGGCGGGCCCGGCCGGTGGGGTGCGCCTGGAGCTGATCGTCACCGTCCCGGCCCGCACCCTCGCTGGGGAGGCCGATGCGCCCGGGGAGATCGCCGGGTACGGACAGTGGACGCCGACACCGTCAGGCTCATGGCCGCCCAAGCCGCGACCTGGTCCCAGCTCACCGTCGACCCCGGCACCGGCGCCCCGCTGGCCATAAGCAGGCGCCGCTACACCCCCACCGCCGCCATGCGCCGCTTCCTCGGCGCGCGCGACGCCACCTGCCGCTTCCCCGGCTGCGACAAGCCAGGCGCCGCCACCGAGGCGGACCACACGACCGAATGGTCCCAAGGCGGAACTACCGACACCGACAACCTCGCCCTGCTGTGCCGCCAGCATCACCGACTCAAGACCCTCGGCCACTGGAAGGCCCGTCAGATCTCCACCGCGGAATCACCTTCCCTGCCCGGGACCCTCGAATGGACAGCCCCCTCCGGCCGCAAATACGTCACCTACCCCGACGCCGATCTACCGCCACCTTTCTGACTCGGAGCGGATCGCGGCCCTTGCGGCGTATCTCGGCACGGCGCGCATCAGCCGGGCCACCACGGAGAGCGTGGACGCCGCGGGCGACTGCGTGGTGCCCAATGACAGTCGAACGCGCGGAGGATGAGAAGAGGCTGTCCGAGTAAGGGGCACGTCGAGCCTTCGAAAGGATGCCTCATGGCTGATCGCTCCGTGATCCTGGTCGACGCCGGCTACCTTCTGGCCGCGGGAGGGACGCGAGTCGCGGGAACGTCCCTGAGGTCCGCGATCAGGGTCGACTACGAGAAGCTGATCTCCGGGATCTTCGACCTCGCCCGGCAGGATTCCGACCTGAATGCCCTGCGCATGTATTGGTACGACGCGTCCCGCGACGGAATCCCGAATGAGCTCCATAAGCGGATCGCCCTCACCCCTGGAGTGAAAACCCGTCTGGGCCGGATCTCCTTCAACGGCGAACAGAAGGGCGTCGACCTCAAGATCGGTCTCGACTTGGTCAACGCTGCTCGCAACCGTGCCGCTTCGGTGGCCTACCTCGTCTCGGGCGACGACGATCTTGCGGAGGCGGTCGAGGCTGCCCAAGAGTTCGGGATGCGGGTTGTCCTCGTCGGGGTCGAGAACGTCGACCATCACCTCGGGGTGCTCTCCGTGGCTGAGGACATCGCCCTCCGTGCAGATGCGGTCCTGCCCCTGCCGGGTGTGCTCGTCCATGAGACGTTCACCCGAGCCGTGCAGTCGGCTCCCGATCCGGCCGCCCCCACACCCACCCCGGGACCGAGGCCGAGCCCGCGTCGCCAGCCGATGGCGTCGCTGCCCGCCACGACCGCGATGGCTGGCTCCGGCTCTCAGCTGGTGTACAGCTCTGATCGTCGGCCGGCGAAAACCGACACCGTGATCGATACCGCCCGCGCGGTCGGAGTGGCAGTAGCCGAATCCTGGTACGGCTCCACGACGCAGACGGACCTCAACTCGGTCATCGCCGATCGCCCAGTGCTCCCCGTGGAGATCGACAGGGTGCTCCTCAAGGACTGCGCACGGCGCATCGGCGAGGCGGACACGGACCTCCAGACGGTGCGGCGTGCTCTCCGAGCGGCGTTCTGGGAGTACATCGACGGCCTCAACTGATCCCAGCGCCTGCCGCTAATGTCCCGGCTTCATCTGCCGATAGCTGCAGGTGAGCACGGACTGCTCCCAGAACCTGGCCATGGATGGGCCGGACGTTTCCTCGACCCAGGCAGGATTGTGTGCTCGATTCCGTGACCTCCGCCGCGCTCACGAGTGCGCTCAATGGGCTGTCGCTGCGTCAACAGGCCATCGCGGACAACATCGCGAACGTCAACACGCCCGGCTACCACGCAAAACGCGTCCAATTCGAGGACGCGCTCGCGGCCTCCGTCGCGGCGGGCAACGGAAATGCGCGGGCGACGACGGCAACCTCCCAGGAGCCGACCCGCACCGACGGGAACAACGTGAACCTCGACACCGAGACGCTGTCCAACATCGACACCGTGCTCCGCTACCAGTTCGCATCCCAGGCCATGAGCGCCCAGTTCTCGGGGCTCCGCACCGCGATGAAGACAGCTTGAGGGTGAGGACATGACCTTCGACGCCATCGGCATCGCCGGTACTGCCCTCACGGTCCACCGAAAGTGGCTCGACGCGATCTCGGACAACCTCGCGAACGTGAACACCGCGGCCCCTACGAGCGGCCCAGCATTCCAAGCCAAGTACATCGAGGCCCAAGCTGGCCCCGGGACCACCGGCGTCTACGTCAAAGGCATCTCCGAGGGCGATGCCACGGGACGGCTCGTCTATCAGCCGGACAGCCCCATCGCAGACAAGGACGGCTACGTGTGGTACCCGGACATCGATCTCAACGAGCAGATGGGCTCACTCATCATGGCGCAGCGCGGCTATCAGGCGAACGCGCAGGTGGTGGACAGGGCACGGGACATCTACGAGTCGGCGCTGCAGATCGGAAAGGGCTCATGAGCATCGCCCCTATCGGCCCCATTTCCCCGGCGGGTGTCGCTGGCCTGGGTGCGGTGACCCCGACGACGGCGGCACCGGCAGGCTCGTCGTTCGCGGCCAGCCTCGCGGGCGCCGTCGACAACCTCCAACAGCTGCAGTCGACGTCGAACCAGCTCGCCGTACAGGCGGTCACCGGCAATCTGGACGACATCCACAACGCCACGATCGCGGCGACCCGCGCCCAGGTCACCCTCGAGCTCGCGGCCACCGTCCGCAACAAGGGCGTTGACGCGTTCAACGAGATCATGAGGATGCAGGCCTGATGCCGCCGTTCATCACTGCCGCGCTCCGTCGCCTCAGCGCGACGGTCCAGGGCTTCACGGTCGGCCAGCGCACTGTTGCGATCATCGGACTCGCCGTGCTCGCGCTCGGCGGCTTTGCCCTGACGTCGTGGCTCACGAAGCCCAGCTACGCGCCACTCTTCACAGGGCTTCAGAGCTCGGACGCAAGTGCCGTGGTCCAGCAGCTCGCCAAGGACAACGTGCCCTACGAGCTGGCCGACGGCGGCTCCACGGTCCTCGTGCCGCAGGAGAAGGTCTACGACGAGCGCCTCAAGGCCGCCTCGGCCGGCCTCCCCGCCGCGCCCGCGACCGGCTACTCGCTGCTCGACAAGATGGGCGTCACTTCGTCCCAGTTCCAGCAGGACGTTACCTACAAGCGCGCCATCGAAGGCGAGCTGGCGACGACGATCTCTCACCTCGACGGCGTGAAATCGGCGAGCGTCCAGCTCGCCCTGCCGGACAAGTCTGTCTTCACGTCCCAGAAGACGGACCCCACCGCCTCGGTGTTCGTCCAGACCCAACCCGGGGTGACGTTGTCGAGCGACAGGGTCGACGCGATCGTCCACCTCACGAGCGCCTCGATGCCGGGGATGAAGGCAACCGACGTCTCCGTGGTGGACTCGCAGGGCAACGTGCTCTCCGCCGTCGGCACCGGCACCACGGGCAACAGCACCAAGCTCGCCTCCGATTATCAGCAGCGCACGCAGTCCGCGGTCCAGGCCGTCCTCGACCGCGTGCTCGGACCCGGCAACGCCACGGTCGCGGTCATCCCCGACGTGAACCAGCAGTCTGCGCAGCAGAAGTCGGAGACGTTCTCGAGCGCCAACAACACCGCGCCCCTGAGCCAGTCCACGAAGACCGAGAAGTACACGGGCACGGGAGCGAACGGGGCCTCGGGCGTGCTCGGCCCGGACAACATCAGCGTGCCGTCGGGGACGAGCACACCGGGCACCTCGGGCAACGGCACCTACGACTCCACCACGGATACCAAGGACAACGCGGTCGACAAGGTCACTGAGGATCGCACGATTCCCGCCGGCGCGCTCAAGAAGCAGTCCGTCTCGGTCGCCATCAACCAGGCCGCGGCGCAGGGCATCAACCTCCAGAACCTCAACTCGCTCGTCTCGGCAGCGGCCGGCATCGACTCCCAGCGCGGCGACATTCTCTCGGTGCAGGTGGTTCCGTTCAGCACCGCGGCAGCGGACCAGGCGAAGGCCGCCCTCGCGCAGCAGCAGGCCGATGAGGCCGCGAAGGCGCAGGCAGCTCTGTGGTCCAACATCATGTGGGCCGGCATTGCACTGCTCGCGATCCTCCTCGTGGCAGTGCTGCTGTGGTTGCGCGCCCGCCGCGCGGCCGTCCGCGAGCCGATCGATCTGGGCGGCGACATCATCTATGACGAGCTGCCCCAGCCGGCCGTGATCGAGGCGGCCCCGACGGTGGCCCTCCCCGTCCCCGAGCCGCTCCCGGCCCTCCCAGATCCGGGCACCGAAGTCCTCGACGCCGAGCGCCGTCGCGCGCAGGTGGACCGCCTCGGGGCCGTGGATCCGCAGAAGACCGCCGAGTTCCTGCGCGGCCTCATGGACGACCGGGCTGGCGTATGACCCCCTTGGCCCTCGAGCAGCAGCTCACGGGAACGCAGAAAGCTGCAATCGTGCTCATGCAGATGAGCCCGGAGAACGCGGCGAAGGTCATGGCCCACTTCAGCGAGTCCGAGGCCGAGGACATCGCCGCGGAGATCGTGCGGCTGAACCGGGTCGAGGCGGCGGTTTCGGATAAGGTCATCGCTGAATTCCACGACATCGCCGTCGCCGGGCGAAGGACCACGCGCGGGGGGCGCGACCTCGCAGCGGGGCTCCTCGAGTCCTCATTCGGCGCCGACAAGGCCGCCGGAGTCATGGGCCGGCTCGCGTCGACGATGGCGGGGAAGTCCTTCGAGTTCCTCGACACGGTCGAGCCGTCCCAGCTCCTGACGCTGCTCGACGGCGAGCTCCCCGAGACCATCGCGCTCGTGCTCGCCCATCTCCGGCCGGAGAAGGCCTCCGCGGTCATGGCCGGGCTGGGGGAGGGGCAGGCGATCGAGGTGGCCCACGCCCTCGCCACCATGGGTTCCGCGACGCCCGAGGCTGTGACGATCATCGCGGAAAGCCTCAAGGCGCGGACGGGAACGGCCGTGGCAGCAGGGCGGAGCCATGCCGAGATCGTCGGCGGCGTGCAGCCCCTCGTGGACATCATCAACCGCTCCGACATCGGCACGGAACGGGCCGTCTTGGACGGGCTCGAGCAGAAGGACCCCGAACTTGCCGAGGAGGTCCGCTCCAAGATGCTCACGTTCGCGGACATCGTGAAGCTCGAGTCCCGTGACATCCAGCAGATCCTGCGCGGGATCGACGCCGGCGTCCTCGCCCGGGCGATGAAGGGCGCCGCTCAGCCCCTGCTCGACGCGATCAACAGCAACGTCTCGGATCGCAACCGCGAGATCCTCCAATCGGAGATCACGGCGGTCGGGCCGGTTCGCGCCTCGGAGGTGCAGGAGGCGCGCGCGTCGATCGTCCGCACGATCCGCGAACTCGAGGCCTCGGGCACCATCACCGTACGACGCGGGGAGGAGGACGAGATTGTCTACTGACGTCGAGGCGGCTCAGCCCCGCACTGTCACGTTCCCCGCGATCCACGGCGCGAACGAGAGCGAAGGCTTCACACGCGGCCACGCCGCCGGCTACGCGGCCGGGCTGCGCAAGGCGGAGGCAGAAGCGCGGGTGCTCCGGGCCGAGCTCGAAGCCCAGCACGCCGCCGCCCGCGAGGAGGGGCAGCGCCGCCTCGCCTCCGCCGTCGTGCTCCTCGAGTCCGCAGCGGCCGCGCTGCATGCCCGCACCGCTCCCATCCTCCTGGAGGCCGACGACGAGTTGGCGGCTGCCGCCATCGCACTCGCCGAGGCGATCCTGGGCAGCGAGCTGTCCGACGCCGCGACCGGCGCGAAAGCCGCGCTCAAGCGCGCGCTCTCGGCGCCGGATTCCGAGGCTGCAGTGGCGGTGCACCTGCATCCGGCCGATCTCGCGCTGCTTGAAACGGAGCTTGCCCCGACATTGAGGACAACAACAATGACGACGACGGCGCAGGTCACCTGGGTGCCCGACCCGTCCTTGGCCCGAGGCGACGCCGTCGCCGAGTATCCCGACGGCGAGCTCGACGCGCGCATCGGCTCGGCGCTCGAGCGGGCCCGGGCGGCGCTCGCGGGGGTGACCCTGTGAGGGGCCTCCCAGGCGCGCTCGCCGCCGCCGCACCGGAACGGAGCGGTGTGGTGACCTCCGTGGTGGGCCTCGGGCTCGAGGTGGAGGGGCTCGGGTGCGGTGTGGGCGACGTCGTCGCCATCGAAACGGCCGACGGCGGCAACCGTGCCCGGAGCGTTGAAGCGGAGGTCGTCGCCACCGCGCGGGGCTCGCTGCGCTGCATGCCGCTGGGCCGACTGGCCGGGGTCCGGCCCGGCGACCGGGTGCGGGCCCGCCGCGGAGCCGTGCTGGTCCCGACGGGAGGCGCGCTGGTTGGCCGCGTCCTCGACGGGCTCGGAAGGCCGATCGATAGCCTCGGGCCGATCGACGGGAAGGGGATGCGCCCCGGTGAGCGCGTGCCCCTCGACCATGATGCTCCGTCACCTCTGCAGCGTGCACGGATCGACACCCCGCTCCAGACGGGCGTCCGCGCCCTCGACACGCTCACGACCCTTGGACGCGGTCAGCGGCTTGGCCTCTTCGCTGGTTCGGGGGTGGGGAAGTCCTCCTTGCTGTCGATGATCGCGCGGGGAACGGAGGCCGAGGTGTCCGTCATCGCGCTCGTGGGGGAGCGCGGCCGCGAGGTACGCGAGTTCCTCGACGACGATCTGGGGGCCGAAGGCCTCGCCTGCTCGGTCGTCGTCGTCGCGACCTCCGACGAGCCCGCGCTCATGCGCCTCCGAGCCGCGTTCACCGCGACGCGCATCGCCGAGTCGTTCCGCGACCGCGGCGCGCACGCGGTGCTCATGATGGATTCGCTCACCCGCGTGGCCATGGCCCAGCGCGAGGTGGGACTCTCCGCAGGCGAGCCGCCGGCGACGCGCGGGTACCCGCCGTCGACCTTCGCACTCCTCGCCCGACTGCTCGGGCGAGCCGGGACGGGAGCCACGGGATCCGTCACCGGGATCTACACCGTGCTCGTGGACGGAGACGACCACAACGAGCCCGTGGCCGACGCCGCCCGCTCGATCCTCGACGGCCACGTGGTGCTGGATCGCCGACTCGCGGTCGCCGGGCATTACCCGCCGATCGACGTGCTCGGCTCAGTCTCGCGGGTGGCGTCCAAGGTCAACTCCGGCGAGAACCAGGCGCTCGCCGCAGAACTGCGACGCGTGCTCGCGGCACGGAAGGCGGCCCAGGACCTCATCGACGTCGGCGCCTACAGAGCGGGCAGCAATCCGCTCGTGGACGCGGCCCTCGCGCACGAGGCGGAGATCGACGCGTTCTTGCGGCAAGGCCTCGGCGAGCAGACGCGGATGGCCGAAGCCTGGGCCAGGCTCGACCAGCTGACCACGATCCTCGGAGGTGCACGATGAGCCGACAATTCCCCCTCACCGGCCTGCTCCGGCTCCGCCGCCTCGAGCAGGACCAGGCCGCCGCGCACCTCGGCGCCGTCAACGCCCAGCTCCGGGCCGTGGCCGCGCGCAAGGACGCCGCGCTCGCCGAGGCGGAGCGCCTGCCCTCGGAGGCCGCTGACGCTGCCTCGCTGCGCGCCATCGCCGCCGCCCGCTCCGCCTCGTCAAGCCTGCTCGCGGAGCTCGAGGCGCTCACCGCGCTCGCCGACGCAGACGCCGAACTCGCGCAGCACGACCTTGCGGCGGCACGCGCCCGGACCCTCGGGCTAGAGAAGCTCGAGGCACGGCACGCCGCAGAGGCCGCGGCCGCCGACCTCGCCGCCGAGCAGAACGTGCTCGACGAGCTCTCAAGCGCCCGCCGGGGAGCTGCCCGATGAGTATGGTCGACGCGCTCGGGCGCGTCTCGCAGATCCAGTCGACTCTCGTCCAGCTCGCCGACTCGGCCTCGCGCACCAAGGACGGTCCGGCGCCTGCGTCAGCGAGCAGCGACTTCGGGCAGGCCCTCGCCGACGCGGTCTCGAGCACGACGGCGGCCATCGCCCCACGCGCGAATGGCGCCTCCGCTGCGGGTGCGGTCACCGGGGATCAGGTTGCCGCTGCCGCCCAGAAGTACGTGGGAGTGCCGTATCTCTGGGGCGGGACGGATCCGTCGAAGGGCCTCGACTGCTCGGGCTTTGTCCAACGCGTCTACAAGGACCTAGGGATTTCGCTCCCGCGAGTGGTGCACGACCAGATGCAGGCGGGCACTCCCGTCCCGTCGCTCGCCGATGCAAAGCCCGGCGACCTGCTGGTGAGCTTCGGCGGGGAGCACGTCGCGATCTACCTCGGCAACGGCAAGGCCATTGATGCGCCCGTGCCAGGGAAGACGATCCAGGTGCGGGACGCGTGGGAGAAGTACTCGAACCTCACGGCCATCCGCCGGATCGTGCCGGATTCACCAGCCACGCCGTCGTCGTCGCCCGCCGGGCTCGACGCGAGCCAGACGCAATACGCCCAGACAATCGTGGACCGCGTCCGTGCTCGCGGGCTGCCGTCGCAGGCCGCCGTCGACGCGATCTCGACGGCACTTCAGGAATCCTCGCTCCGGATGTACTGGAACCCTAAGGTTGCGGGATCGCAGGCGCTCGCGCCCGACCAGTCGGCGGTCGGGACCGACGGGTACTCGGTGGGGCTGTTCCAGCAGCAGGTCAACGGGAATGCCTACTCGTGGGGAACCGTCGCTGACGCCATGGATCCCGTGAAGTCCACGGACAGGTTCCTCGACCGGCTCACCGCAATCCCGGATTGGCAGAGCATGTCCGTCGCCGCCGCCGACCAGTCCGTGCAGCGCTCCGCGTACCCCGAGGCGTACGCGAAATGGGAGGGCCAGGCGCGCCAGATCGTCTCTGCCCTCTCCAGGACGGGGGCCTGATGGCGGCGTTGCTTCCCGCCCTGCCGACGCCGTTGCCCCTGCTTGGCGTGCCGGGCGCCGCCTCCGCGGCCTCCGCTGCCTCCGCGGCCGACGGCGTTGCCTCCGAGCTGTTCGCCGCGGCGCTTGCGTCGCTGGTCCCGGCAGCTGACGCCGATGGTTCGTCGGCAGATCAGACTCCCGACGCGCCGGCGCACATGCCTCTTCGGGCTGAGAATCCTAGTGCGGAGGGGATCGCGGATTCGCTGACGGCATCGGAGGTGCTGGCTGCCTCGGGGATGTTGGCTGCCTCGGGGATCCTGGTGCCGCAGGTTCCCGCGACCGTCTTGGTTACTGCTCCGGCCCTACCGGGGAATAAACCCCAAGCCGCGCAGCTCCCCACAACTTCCGGAGGTCCGGTGCTGGGGGCCGGACTTCCGGATCAACCCCGGCCTGCTCAGGCAACTGGCGCGGGTGTGCCAGTTCCCACTGACGCAGCTGTGCTAGTTCCCGCGAAGGTGCCGGAACAGTGTGTGGTGAACCTGCCTGCGCAGAGTGAGCCTGCGGCGCGAACGGAAGCGGGCCCCTTGGCCGAGCTGGCCCGCCAAGCTGAGCTGCCGCCGTCGTCGGCTTTTCCTGTGGTGACCGCGCAGCCATTCGCGCCGCTCACCCCCTCGGTGCCGAATCCTCCGGCTCCAACGCACCACCTCGTCACGGTGCCGATGGCGCCTCAGCTGGCGAAGCCCATCTTCACGCTCGCGGCCGGCGCGCCCGGGGTGCAGGTGATGACGGTCAAGGTGACTCCCGAGAATCTGGGGCCGGTCACGGTGCAGGCGCACATCGGCGCCGAGGGCTTGAGAGTCGAGCTGTTTGCACCGACGGACGCGGGTCGGGCTGCCGTTCAGGCGGTGCTGCCGGACCTGCGCCGGGACTTGGCAGACGCCGGGCTCGCCGCGACTCTCGACCTCTCCGAACGCAACACTCCCCATGAAGGCGCGCGCGACGGCAGTGAAAACGGCTCGCGCGACAGCGGGCGGCGTGGGCGACGTGAAGAGGGAGTCGGCGCAGTGCTCGGGGCACGGGCTTCCCCGGCGCGAGCCGCGCCGTTTCTTCCGGTTGGAAGCGCGGCGGGCCTCGACATCCTCGCTTAGAGCCCGATCAGGAAACCAGAGCCCTATTAGGAAAGCAGCCATGAGCATCAGTCCCGTCAGCAGCCCGGTGGGCATCACGAGCTTGACCTCCGCCACGCCCACGCGCACACCGAAGCAGGCGCTCGACTCGAGCGTTTTCATGGATCTCCTGGTCACCCAGCTCAAGAACCAGGATCCGAGCTCGCCCATGGACACGAACGCGATGATCGGCCAGACAACGCAGCTCGCGATGATGGAGAAGCTCACCCAACTCGCCACAGACAGCGCGCAGGGGCTGAGCGTCCAGCAACGCGCCGCCGCCGCTGCGCTCATCGGCAAGGCCGTCACGTACCTGACCGGCGACGGGACCGCTGGCGCCGGGAGGGTCGGATCGGTCTCCTACAGCGGCTCGACGCCGACCCTCACGATTGGCGGAGCGTCCATTCCGCTGGGATCAATTACCGGAATTACCGAGGCTTAGGCCCTTACCCGAAAGGCATTCCCATGCTTCGTTCGCTCTACTCCGGCATTTCGGGCCTGCGCGCCCACCAGACCATGCTGGACGTGACCGGCAATAACATTGCCAACGTCAATACCGCGGGGTTCAAGGGCTCCTCGACGGAATTCCAGGACACGCTTTCCCAGCTCACTCAGGGTGCGTCGGGTCCGCAGGCGGAGACGGGCGGAACGAACCCTGCGCAGATCGGACTTGGTGTGAAGGTTGCCGCAGTGACCACGAATTTCAACCAGGGCTCGGCTCAGTCCACCGGCAAGGCGACGGACATGATGATCTCCGGTGACGGCTTCTTTGTGACCAGCCGTGGCGGGCAGCAGCTCTACACGCGCGCGGGGTCGTTCGAGTTCGACGCCGGCGGACGTCTCGTGAGCGCCGACGGCGCGCTGCTCCAGGGCTGGACGGCCGACGCCTCGGGCGCCGTGAACACGGGCTCGCCGATCGGGAACATCGTCCTGTCGCCCACGGCCACCGTTCCCGCCATCGCCACGACACGGGCCACGTTCGACGGCAATCTCCCCTCTGATGCCGCCGCAGGCACCGCCCTCGAGCGGGATGTGCACGTCTTCGATGCCAGCGGCGTGGCCCGGGATCTCGCGGTGACGTTCACTCGCACGGGGACCGGATGGGACGTCACGGCGGCCGACGCGAACGGCGCCACAGGCAGCGGTTCGCTCGCGTTCACGAACGGCAAGCTGACCTCCGGCGGCTCGCTGGCGGTGGGCGGAATGACCGTGGACCTCGCAGCCGTCACCGGCTACGCAGGGATGACGACGGTCGTTGCGAGCGGACAAGATGGCGCTGCTGCGGGCACACTGGTGTCCTTCACACTGGGCAACGACGGGTCGCTTGTCGGAGCATTCAGCAACGGGGTCAAGCAAGTGGTGGGTCGAGTGGCGCTTGCGAAATTCACCAATCCGGAGGGCCTCGAGAAGGCAGGGGCATCTTCTTACACGAGCACGGCGAATTCGGGGAACCCGCAGGTCGGCGAGGCTGGCGGGCCGGGATTCGGAACGCTGACGGGAGGCGCCTTGGAAATGTCGAACGTTGACCTTTCGCAGGAATTCACGAATTTGATTGTCGCCCAGCGCGGCTTCCAGGCGAATGCGCGCATCATCACCACGTCTGATCAAGTTCTGCAGGAATTGGTGGACCTGAAGCACTAAACCCAACTGGCCATCGCGGCGTCGATGCCTTCGACAAGGCGGCGGTAGCTGCGGTCGATGTCGGCGGGCAGGCCGAAGGCGTCGTTGATTTCGAGGTGGACGAAGCCGTGCAGGGCCGCCCGCAGCGCGCGGGCGGCGTCGACGGCGTCGTCCCCGGTGAGGCCGTAGCCCGCGAGGGTCGCCTCGACCACCCGGAGCACTGCGGCCGCGGCCTCAAGCTGACCCTGGTGCTCCCCGGTCGGCGCAGCGACGGTCCCGGCGTATCGCCCCGGATGCGCCAGCGCATACCCGCGGTAGGCGGCTGAAAGGGCGAGTACGGCGTCGCTGCCGGATTTGCCGAGCACGGCGTCGGCCATCGCGGTCGCCAGCTCGCGGAGCGCAAGGGTGCTGACTTCCAGCCGGAGCGCCTCGAGGGAGGCAATGTGCTTGTAGAGGCTCGGCAGCTTGACCCCGCACCGGGCCGCGATGGCAGCCAGGGAGATGTTGTCCCACCCGGTTTCGTCGGCCAAGGCCGCGGCCTCCTCGACGACCTTCGCTGGGCTCAGCCCAGCCCTAGGCACGGGGCAGGACCTTGTGGGCGAACGCAATCAGGGCGGGATTGAGGATCTCTGGCTCCTCGGCCTGAGGATAGTGTCCCGCGCCCTGCACGAGCAGCTGCTCGGCGTTCGCGAGATGGTCCACAATCCAGCTGGCCTCCCGGACTGGGTCGGGGAAGTCGGGGTCAGCGGTACCCATCACGACGAGAGCGGGGCACTGCACCTCGGCCAGACGTGCCTCGGCCGGCGCGTGGCTGGTCCGCGTCGTGGCGGCGAAGGCCCGGGCGTGGCCGGGTCGACGCATGCTCTCCCGAATCGCGGCCCGGTGTTCGGAAAAGTCTGCCGGCTTGCGTCCCGGGGAGAGCGAGGGCAGGTAGGCGTGCCAGACGGCGGGAGCCCAAGGACCAGACATCGCCGCCCGGAAGGCCCACGCCATCAGGGGGTTGATCGGGGTCTCGCGCACGAACGGGCCGATCAGAACGATTCCGGCCACGAGGTCGGGCCGCTCGGCGGCGGCCCACACCGCGGCGCCGGCGCCCATGGAGTTGCCGACGAGGAGCGCGGGGCCGCCGAGCTCTTCGATGAGGGCAAGCGCGTCGGTGGCGGCAGCGACGTCGTCGTACTCGGCAAAGGTGGCGTCGCTGTCGCCGTGGCCGCGCAGGTCCACGGCCGTGACCCGGAAACCAGCCGCCGCCACGGCGCGGACGTTGTGCCGGTAGCTGCTCCGCAGCTCTCCCATCCCCGGGAGGCACACCACGAGGGGGCCCTCGCCGAGGACTTCAAAGGCGAGCTGGCCGCCGTCCCGCTGCAGCATCCGAAGATCGGTTCCAAGACTGGACATCATGACCCCTTCGCTAGTGCTCATAGCTGCAAAGCTAATTCTATTAGCTTGGATCGTCAACCCTCCAGTTCGAGGCACTCGTTGATCTGGATGGTTCCGCCGAGCGAAATGTAGGGGTGGTCCGAGAGGAGTGCCCGCGCGTCGGCCAGAGAGCGTGCCTCGATAATGCTGTAGCCGTCGATCTCGACGGCGTCGACCGGCTCGCTTGCCGCGATCTGGCCGCCGAGGAGCAGTGGTGCCCCGAAGTCGACAAGGGCTGTGCCCAGGAAATTCTCCGCCCACTTCCGCAGTGCCGTGCGGGAGGCGGAGATGACGTCAGGCTGGGGGTACGGCATGCCGTGGTACGTGATGAGGAAGCGCGTCATTGCTGTCCTTCCGGGCCGGTTGTGCCAACCGTACAGGCACGCCGTGCCCGTGCGAAGGTCTCGTGCCTCGACAGTAGAGGCCCGACGACATCCTGCTCTACGCGCGGCGGTCAGCCACGTCCGAGCCCGTGAGCCGCAGCGTTGGTCCGTGGCCGGGAAGCACGACGTCGGGCTGAAGCGCCATGAGCTGATCGAGGCTCGCCTGCGCTTGAGTTCGGTCGCGGTGGAACATCGAGGGGAGGATCCGGAGGCGCGGCGTCTGGTCGGGCAACGTTTCGTGCGCCGTGATTGCGATATCACCCGAGACGAGGAGGCGTTGCCCCGCAGTGTCGAACAGGAACGCCGAGGCGCCGGAAGTGTGTCCGGGGAAGTGGAAGACGGTGGGCGATCCGGGAACGTGGAGCGTCTCGCCATCGTGGAAGACGCCGGCGGGCGTGATGGAAACGGGCTCGAGGGCCTTCAGGCTCAGCGCGGTACGGAGCCAACTCCTGACCCTCCCGCGCCACAGCCTCGGCACAATTCGCCCGATTGTCACCTGCTCGCGTTGCGGTCCCACGAGATTCCGGACCTCATCCGCATGGCACAGGACCGGCCCCCCGAATTCCGTCGCGAATTTTTGAAGACCGCCAATGTGGTCAACGTGGCCGTGAGTGACGAGGGCCACGCGGCAATCCTGGGGCCGGAGGCCGATCTGCCTCATCGAGCCCAACAGCCGGCCATAATCCGCCGGATAGCCTCCATCGATGAGGGTGAACGAGGAACTGCCGGGATCCTTCACGATGACCCAATTCGACGACCCGCCCGGGACAAGCCACATCCCCTCAACCACCTGATCCACGTCAGGATCCTAGCTGCGGGCCGCCCTCGGGCGCCGAAGCCCACGCAGGCTCTGCCGAACGCATTCCGGGGATAGGCCCGCCAAGCCCGCCACATGGGTGGCATCCGTGAAGCCCAAGCGAAAGGCCCGTTTCCCGGCTCAGTCCGTGCCACCGCGTTCGTTCTTGCACCAGCCGCCCACGGCGCCGAGGAAGGTGTCGGTGAGGCGGTCGGCGGCGTCCTTCTCGGAGAGGCCGACTGTGTTGATGACGTCGAGGATTTCGCGGGGGTCGAAGAGGATGTTCCAGAGGAACATCGCTTCGTCGCCGATGGCGGGCAACCCGAGCTCCTCGATGGCTTCGCGCAGGGGGCGCTCGAGTGCGTCGGCCTGGACGGTGAGGTACTCGGCTCCGCTGCGGAGCCGGGCGAGGTAGCCCTCGGGGGAGCGGGTGTGGACCATCGACCATCCGTGCTCGCCGACGAGCTCGACCCAGCGGCGGTCCACGTCGCGCAGGAGCGTCACGCCTGAGCTCTTCTGCTCGTCGCTGAACTCCTTGAGCCGTTCGCCGATGCCGTAGCGGTAGGCGATGAGCACTTCCTCGACAGAGGCGAAATGACGGTAGGCGGTGGCGGGGGAGATCTCGGCCTCGCGGGCGATGTCGGACATGCTGACAGAGGCCAGGCCGGTGCTCGTGGCGAACAGGCGTCCGGCGGCCTGGATCAGCTGGCGACGGTTGCGCTTGGTGTCGCTTCGCAAACGGCGCGTCCTCTCTGGGGATGTCGGCGCGGGCCTCGCGCCCGCGCTTCCCAGCCTAACCATGCGCATGCCCGGACGCAGGGTGGACTCCGCCGCCGGCGATCACCGAATAGAGCGTCCCGACCGTCTTGCGGATCTGCCGGGCGTCCTCGGTGCCGGCCTCGCAGTCGATGAGAACGCCGTCGAGCGTTTCGCGGACCCTCAGGACCCCGGGAACACCTGCCACAAGCTTCCCGAGCCGGTGCGCCCGGCGGCGGAGGACGTGGATCGGGCCGCCCAGCATCCGGCACCGAAGCTGCGAGGTGCTCTCGTCCAGGAGCACCATCGTGGGAAAGACGGCGGCACCCGTCAAAGAAGCCGTGATCATCGCCGTCCCAGTTCGCTCAGGCCTGCGGCGAGGCGCTCGACGCCGGCCGTGATGTGCTCGGGGCTTGCGGCGTAGGAGAGGCGGAGGTGGTGCTCGCCGGCGGCGCCGAACTCGCCGCCGGGGCGGACTGCGACGCCGAAGGTGCGCAGGTCGGCGGTGAGCTGGGCGGAGGGGATGTCGAGCTCGTACTTGGGGAAGAGGTAGAACGCGCCCTCGGGCTCGCGGACGGTGAGGCCCGGGATCCGGGCGAGGCCCGTGTACATGAGTTCGCAGCGGGCCTGGTACGAGCGTCGCATCTCCTCGATGTCCTCGCGGCATTGCTCGAGGGCGACGACGGCGGCGTGCTGGACGGCGCTGTTGAGCGAGCCGTTGAAGGTCCCGTGCACTCGGGCCGCGGCGTTCATGACCTCGGCGGGGCCCCAGAGGTAGCCCACGCGCCAGCCGGTCATCGCGTAGCTCTTGGAGAAGGTCTGGCAGTAGATGGTCCGGTCCCGCAGCCCGGGGAGCTGAAGCGCGGAGGTGAACGGCTCGGGGGTGTAGACGAGTTCGCTGTAGGCCTCGTCGGCGAGGACGAGCGTCTCGGTCCCGGCGACGGCGGCGGCGAGCCCTTCCAGCTCGGCGCGGCTGTGCACGATCCCGGTGGGGTTGGAGGGGTTGCAGAAGACGAACAGCTTCGCTCCGACGAGCGCCTGGGCAAGCGCGGGGACGTCCCAGTGGAGGTCCCCGGCCAGCGGGACGGGGACAACCGTGCCGCCGGCCATGTTCACCAGATCCGCGTACAGGGAGTAGGTGGGGTCCGGGATCACCACGCGGTCGCCCGGATTGACGACGGCGAGGATCGCCGCCGCGAGCCCGGCGGTCCCGCCTTGGGTGACCAGGACGTCGTCGGCCGCGAACTCGTCCCCGGCGAGCTCGCCGAGGGAGCGCGCGATCGCGTTGCGGAGCACGGGTTCGCCGCGCATGGGGGAGTAGTGGGTGAAACCGTCCTCGAGGGCCCGGGCGGCGGCGAGGGTGATCTTGTGCGGGGTCGCGAAGTCGGGCTCGCCCATAGCGAGGGAGACGAGGGACCCGCTTGAGGCCGGCTGCTGGACGCGCAGGGAGTGCCGCTCGATCCGCTGGACCAGCTCGGAGGCGGAGAATCCGAGGCTGAGTTCGGGGTGGATGGTCATGATGCTCCTTGTCGGGGGTGCCCGGCCGACGGCTGCTGCGACGTCGTGCCCGGGCTCGTGGTCTTGGCGGGGAGGGCATAGAGGGGGCGGTCGATGGAGGCTGTGTGGCCGGAGGTTCGCGGCTGCACGGCGCTCGCGCGGCGGGCGGTCACCAGGTGTCGGGCCTTCATGGCCGCTCATCCTCCGGCGCGCCCATCCAGCGGCTGATCTCCAGGTCGCCGGAGGTGTCGCGCTGGAAGGTCGGGGCGATCGAGAGCTCCGTGATGACGGTGCGCGCAGGGAGCGTGGCGACCAGCTCGACAGCGCGGGCGACGTCCTCGGGCTGGACCATGGCCTCGCGCTCGGCCTCGTGCGGGGGGCGTGCGCGGTTGTCCAGGATCGGGGTCGCGGTCTCGCCGGGCAGGATCGTGGCGGCGCGCAGGCCGTCGTTCCTGAAGGTGTTGTGGAGGTAGGTCATGAAGTTCTTGGCGGCGGCCTTGGCCGCGCCGTACGCCGCCCCGCCGAGGAGGTTCGGGTTGACCGCGGCGAGCGAGGAGACCGTGATGATCGTCCCGCGCTTGCGGCCGAGCATGTCCGGCAGGACCGCTTGGGACAGGAGGTAGACGGCGGTGAGGTTCACGTTCAGGACCTGTGCCCATTCCTCTTCGCTGATCCATCGGACGTTGAGCACCGAGCTCGCGCTGCCCGCGTTGTTCACCAGGATGTCCACCGCCCCGAGGTCCCGGTGGACCGCGTCCACGAGAGCCTTGACGTCGTCGCCCTTGGTGATGTCAGCGGGGAGGACTACGGCGGTGCCCCCTTCGGCGCGGATTTCCGCCGCGAGCTTCTCGAGCGGCTCGCGCCGTCGACCGACCAGGGCGACTGCGGCGCCGTCGGCCGCCAGCAGCGCTGCGATGGCGCGCCCCATGCCAGTGCCCGCGCCGGTGACGATCGCGGTCTGGCCTTCCAAGAGCTGCATGGGATTGTTCCCTTTCAGGGAGGAGTGGACTTTTAGTGCTATTTAGTTCGCATCTGCGAATAGTTTCGCACTTAAGCCATGGTGGCGTCAATGGGCACGCCGAGGGATTCGAGGGCAGTTTTCGAGCGCTGCTCGAGCATGCGCAGCTCGCCCTCCTGGACCCGGAGGCGCTCCACCGACTGCTCGCGGCTGATCCAGCGGAAGGCGAGACGTCGGCCGGGCTCGGCCTGGCCGAGGAGCGGCAGGTCGGAGGTCGCGGCGAAGGCGACGATGGGGTAGCCGGCGGTCAGGGTGCGGTAGCGGCCGAGGACAATGAGCTCGTCGCCGTGCGGGATCTCGAAGGCACCCACGGGCACTCCGTGAGAGACGATCTCCCCGAGCCCCTCCGGGTGCCGCACGGGGCCTGCCAGCCGCAGGCCGACGTGGTTCGAATTGGGCCCCACGGTGTACTCGGCGCCGGCCAGAAGCTCATGGATGCCCTCCACGGCGTGGGCCTCGGGGCCCTCCACGATGTGGACTGTCCAGACTCTCGGGGTCAGGTCGGGCTTCGGCACGGGGAGCCGGAAGAGCGGTTGGCCGAACGGGTTCGCCAGGCCCTGATACGCCGAATGCACCTTGACCTGCTGCCCCGCGCTCAGGTTCTGCGGGAAGCCCATCCTCGCTTCGGGCGCGGCGCTGCCCATGAAGCGGGGGGCGTCCAGCTCGCCGTTGATGGCCACATAGCAGCGCATGCCCGCGGTCGCCCGCCCGACGTCGAGCACCGAGCCCGCATCTAGGTGCACGGCCTCGCCCTGTCGCACCGGGTGTCCGTCGACCTTGACCGTCGCGGTGGCGCCCGTGACGGCGACCAGGAGCGGCGCCTCGGCTCGCAGCGCGAGGCCGCCGGCGAGGACTTCGAGCAACGCGGCATCGCGCGGGTTTCCCACGAGGATATTGGCGACGGCGGCAGAGAGCTGGTCTGCCGCCCCGCCCGAAGGGACTCCCTGGCGTTCCCCGTCGCGGCGGCCGAGGTCCTGGAAGGTGGCGAGGATTCCGGGGCGGATGACGGTGAACGCGGATTCGGTGGTCATCGCAGCCCTCCCACCGGCTCGAGGAACTCTCCGGCGAGCTCGTCCCAGCGCTCCTGGGGGATCGCCGTGAAGCGCACGGTGTCGCCGGGCCGGAAGGACACGGCCGGGTCGCGCGAGATGTCGCAGATCGTCAGGGGGGTCCGGCCGATCACACGCCAGCCCGTGGGGCCGGGGAAGGGCTGGATGATCGCGTTGGTCCCGGCCACCATGATCGAGCCGGAGGGGACATCAGTGCGGGGCTCCGCGAGGCGGGCGAGCTGCCGCGGGAACTGGACGCCCGCCATCATGGGCGCCATCGCCGAGGCCAGGAGGTTGATGGTGAGGACGGAGCCCGTGAAAGTGGTGATGGTCTCCTCGACCGTGAGGCCCAGTTCGCTCGCGACCGAGGGGAGGTCCGGCGAGTGATCCCCGCCGAACACGGTGGGGATCACGAACTCCCGTGCGTCCCCGGCCTCCGCGACGTGGTCCGACGTCTCGGCGATGAGGAGGAGGGTGTCCTCGAGCAAGTCGTGCGAGACCTGCAGGGGGTCGAACTCGACAAGGAGGGATTCGAGCCCTGCCGCGAGATCGACCACGCCGCGCGGGCGGTGGTGTGCGACGGCGGCCCGGAGGCGCGTCGCCGCCAGACGGCGCTCGGCGGGGTCGGTGGACGTGGGGGTCAGAAGGACGGCCGAGTCTCCGTAGGGCGTAACGCTGAACTGCTGTGGGCTTGACGATCCGGGGGGATGCTCGGCCATTTCTCTCTCTGGTGTTCGAACGGCTAGGGATGTCTCGCGAAAGGACGGCGGCGCCCCTTTCGGGACGCCGCCGTTCGATCAGGCTGCGGCCGGAGCCTTGGACCGCAGGACTTCTTGGAGGCCCGTGACCGCGATCCCGGCTTCGGAGAGCGCGGCGCGAGCGGCCTGGCCGTTCTGCAGCACGAGCGGGTGGTCGCCGTGCAGGAGGGCGACGTCGCAGTCATGCCCGAGGGGCACCACCTTGCCGCTGACGGAGCGGACCGTTCCGTCCTGCACGGCCTGGACGATGCGACGGCCCACCTCCTCGGGGTCGAAGAGCAGCCCGCCCTCGGCCTTGCGCGAGACCGGCATGCCGTCGTCGCCATAGCCGCGGTCGCCGAGGAAGACGTAGCCGACCTTGAGGCTGCGCTTCTCGGCCTCCTCGGCGAGCACGCCCCGCTGGCAGACGACGATGAGCGAGGGGTCGTAGGCTGCCGCAGCGTCCGTGATGGCGCGGGCGTGGACGCGGTCGGTCTGGGCGATGCTGCCCATGCGGCCATGCGGGGCCAAGTGGCTGATCCGGCCGCCGTGGATCCGGGCGAAGGCGTCCAGGGCGCCGAGCTGGTACAGGACGTCCGTGCGGATCTCCTCCTCGGAGGCCTCGATCAGGCGGCGGCCGAAGCCAACCAGATCCGGGTAGCCGGGGTGGCAGCCGAGCTCGATGCCGCGCTCGACGCACTCGCGGACCGTCGCATCCATGACCCGGGGGTCGCCGGCGTGGAAGCCGCACGCGATATTGGACGAGGAGACGAGGCCGAGCAGGGCGTCATCGTCTCCGATGGTGTAGTTGCCGAAGCTTTCGCCGAGATCGGCGACGATAGCGACTTTGGACTGTGCTGGATCCGTCTGGGTCATGGGGAATCCTTCCTCAAATAATCGGTGAGGGGGGTCAGTGGGTGGTGAGCTCCTGGCCCTTGGTCTCGCGGAGGAAGAAGACCGTCACGAGCGTGATGATCGAGGCCGCGATCGAGAAGTAGCCGGGAACCATCGAGTCCTTGGTCGCGCTGATGATGGCGGTCATGACCAGCGGGGCGCTGCCGCCGAAGATGATGGTGCTGACGTTGAAGCCGATGCTGTACGCGCTGTAGCGGACCGTCGTCGGGAACAGCTCCGTGAGCACGGTGTGCACCGAAGCGGCGTGACCCGAGAAGGCGAGGGCCATGAGGACCGCGCCGAGCGAGGCCAGGCCCATGTTGCCGGTCGTGATCATGAGGAAGGACGGGTAGGAGAGCACTGCCGTGCCGACGGCGGACCACGCGAGGACCGGCTTGCGGCCGAAGCGGTCCGAGATCCGGGCCATGATCGGGATCGCGATGATGATCGCCGCGAGACTGGCGGCAGTGACGACGAGGGCGCCGAGCATCGTGAAGTTGTTCGCGCCGAGCGAGGTCTTCAGGTACGTCGGCATGTAGGCGAACAGGAGGTAGTAGCCCGGGCCGTTGACGGCGGGGAGGAAGATGGTCAGCGCGATCGCGGCGAGGTGCTTCTTGGACGTGAAGACGGTCTTGAGCGGGTTGCGCTCCACGACGTTGCGCTCGCGCAGGGCGTTGAAGTGCGGGGTGTCCTCCATCTTCGAGCGGATGTAGAAGCCGATGTAGCCGAGCGGCAGCGCGAGGACGAACGGGATTCGCCAGGCCCAGCTGTTCATGGTCGTGTCGCCGAGGGTGGTGATGAGCAGGGCCGAGAGGGCGCTTCCGAAGAACAGTGCGAAGAACGAGCCGACCGCGATGAAGCTCTGCGCGAAGTTGCGGTGGTTGCGGTGCGCGTATTCGCCCACGAAGGACATCGCGCCGGCGACCTCGCCGCCGGCCGAGAAGCCCTGGAGAATCCGGAGCAGGATGAGCAGCGCGGGAGCCGCCCACCCGATCACCGACGCCGACGGAACCAGGCCGATCGCCGCCGTCGCCCCCGAGATGAGGAGCAGCAGCACGGCGAGCAGCGTCTTGCGGCCCAGCTTGTCGCCAAGGTAGCCGCAGATGATGCCGCCGAACGGGCGGGCCAGGAAGCTCACGAGGAAGCCGACGTTCGTCAGCAGGAGCGAGCCGACGTCCTTGGAGCCCATGAGGTTGACGGCCAGGTAGGTGGTCAGGAGGCCGTAGATGCCGTAGTCATACCACTCGACGAACGAGCCCATGGTTCCGGCGATGGTGGCCTTCCGCACGACCTTGCCATCGGCGGTGATGACGCGGACCTGCGAGGTGTCGAGCCGTGAGGATTCCGGCGTGGAGGGAGATGAGAGGTTCATTGGTTCTTCTCAGTCTAGGAGGGGTGGGTTGGGGATGGGAGGGATGGGTCAGCTGTAGGCCTTGGAGACCTCGGCGGTCATCTCCGCCTCGTGCTCCGCGACGGCGATGACGCGGGTGAGGATCTCCTCGGCGCGGGCCTGGGGGATGATGACGACGCCGTCAGCGTCGGCGGCGACGATGTCGCCGGGGGCGACGACGATGCCGCCCACTGCGACCGGCTCGCCGATGACGCCCGGGCCGTTCTTGAAGGGCCCTGCCGGGGTGGTGCCCCGCGCGAAGACGGGAAAGCGGATCTCGGTGATGGTCTTCTTGTCCCGGATGCAGCCGTCGATCACTGCACCCACGGCGCCGGCGGCGGCGAACCGCTGCGAGAGCTGCTCGCCGACGAGGGCGCGCTCTCGGTGGCCGAAGCCGTTGATGACCACCATGTCGCCGGGCTGGATGTGATCGAGGGCCTCGATCACCGCGGCGTTGTCGCCCGCCGCGCCGAGCACGGGGAGCGCGGATCCCACCGCGGCCGCGCCGTCCCAGATGGCGCTGATCCCGGCATCGACCATGCCGAGCCGCTCCATCGCGTCGCCGATGTTGGCCACGGGGAAGGCCTTGAACGCCTCCACAAGGGTCCGCGGGGGACGGCTCCAGGCGCTGGCCTTGCGGACCGTCAGTTCAAGTGTGTTGGCCATGGTGTGTGGTTCCTCTGTTCTGGCCGCCGCAGGATTTTTCTGCGACGTCGATCACATATGAGAAGAGTTTCGCGCTTATTCGTCGTCTCGTCAAGGGGTGTCTTCCGGGGTGCCGGTAAACAGTGCGTTGCCTTCCGCTCACGCCCCGTCGGCGCCCCGCCGAGGTCGGGTCTCGTGCTGCCGAGGTCGGGTCCCGTGCCGCTGAGGTCGGGCGGCTAGGCCGTCCTGAAGTCGATCAGGACCTTGCCCGAGACCTTCGGGTTGCGTGCTGTCTCGAAGGCCTCATGCGTCTTGGTGAGGGGGAAGACGTGCGTGACGAGCG
Organism: Sinomonas gamaensis; assembly: GCF_005876955.1. Classification (GTDB taxonomy): domain Bacteria; phylum Actinomycetota; class Actinomycetes; order Actinomycetales; family Micrococcaceae; genus Sinomonas; species Sinomonas gamaensis. The sequence continues at coordinate 29,924 of NZ_SSCL01000016.1, read as the reverse complement.
GGCTGACCGCCAGCGAGCCGTCGGCCAACGCCTCGAGCACTGCGGACATCTCCTCGGTGAACCGGAACGAGCCCACGAGTTCGAGCTCGCGGGCAATGGCTGTCGCGATCGGGATCGGCTGCTTGCCGTTGGGCAGGAGGCCAACCATGACGACGCGTCCTCCCGGTCGCGTTGCGGCGATCGCCGCGGAGAGTCCATGCGGGCTGCCCGAGGATTCCATGGCGATGTCTGCTTGGACTGCTTCGACCGCATCTTCGTCAGTGGCCAGGAGTGTCGTCGTTGCGCCGAGGGCCCGGCCACGCTCGAGGGCCTCCTCATGGAGGTCGACGGCGATGATCTCGCTGGCACCGAAACGCCTGAGCACCGCGATCGTCAGGCCGCCGATCGGTCCGCAGCCGATGACCAGAACGCGCTTGCCCTTGACGTCGCCCGCTTGCTCGACGGCGTGCCAGGCGACGCTCGCAGGCTCCGCCAGCGCCGCGCCTCGCAGCGACAGTCCGTTCGGAAGGGTTCGCAGCATCCTGGCGGGCAGGATCGCGAGGGTGCCGAACGCCCCCGACGTGTGGGGATGGCGCGCTGCGCTCCCGAGATACGTCGCGCTGCGCGAGAGGTTGGGACGGCCCTCGGGGTAGGCGTGGTCGGTTCCCAGGTCCCCAGCGGGGTGGACTGCGACCGGCGTGCCGGCTTCTGGGCCGGAGCCGTCCGCGGGCGCGGCCAGCACGGTGCCGACCACCTCGTGCCCGAGCACCATTGGGTCCTTGAGCACTGAGGCTCCGGCCGCGCCGTGCTGCCAGTAGTGGAGGTCCGAGCCGCAGATTCCTCCGAAGGCGATCTGGACGATCGCCTCGTCGTCGCGCGGGCGCTCGAGCGGGCGCTTCACGACGCGCAGGTCGCCTGCGGCGTGGATGACGACATCTTCCGTGATGAGCTTCTCGGTCAGGTCCAAGGGCGATGCGGTCATCGGCTTCCTTTTGATCTCGGACGGCTTCGCTGCCGCGGGCGCTGTTCCTCGGGGGAGGAGGCCAGATCAGGATACAAGAACGTCTTCGCATTTGATAAGGTATTTGCAGATAGTTCCACTCGGAGGACGAAGAGTGAGGAAGCTCGAGTCATGACCTCCATCCCCAAAGGCGAACCCGGACCCGCTCCGGCAGTGTCCCGAGCGATCGAGCTCCTGGGCCTGATGGCCCGCCATCCGTCCGTTCCGATGACCGTCACGGAGCTCGCCCGCGAGATCGGGGCCGCCCGCTCCTCGACGCGGAACATCTGCACCGCCCTCGAAGCCGGCGGCCTCGTCCAGCACTGCGACGGCGGATACCGGCTCGGCCAGCGGCTTGTCGAGTTCGGGGGCGCGTACCTCTATTCGTTCGAACAGGTGAAAGCGTTCCATGAGGCCTGCGCCGAGTCGGCGCTCCTTGCCCGCGAGCTCGTCCAGGCCGCGATCCTCGACGGGACGGAGGTGCTGTACGTCGCGCGCCACGAGGGGAGGGCCCCGCTCTCCCTCTCCGCCCATGTCGGGGACAGGCTGCCCGCGGCCCGCACTGCCGTCGGGATCGCCCTCCTCGCGAACCTCCCCGACGACGCCCTCCGGCGCATGTTCGCCTCTGGCCAGTCTGGGCCTGAGGGGCTTCTGAGCAAGATTCGGCCCGCGCGTGACCGCGGGTTCGCCATCGAGGCGGGCAGCATCCATCCCGCCGTCGTCGGCGTCGCCGCTGCCGTCCCCAGCCACGCGTCCTCGCCCGGATTCGCCGTCGGCGTCTCGCTCGTCGGGGTCCGGCCCACGCCCGAGGACCTGGCCCGATACGGCAGAGCCGTGCAATCGATCGCGGCCCAGATGGCCCGGCCGGCCCGGCGCGCCTGACCCGTGCTCCGCGCCGAGGTCGGGCGGGGTGGCGCCGAGGTCGGGGGGTGTGGTGCCGAGGTCGGGGGGTGTGGCGCCGAGGTCGGGGGGCATGGCGTACGACGACGAGTGGAGGCTCCGCGCGCATGAGCCGAGTGCTCGACCCGACGACAAGTCAATCGTCGGTGCGCCGACTTCGGCGACGTAATCCGCCGCCTCATTGCGGCCGCCCCCTGACGCTCCCTTGACGACCTGAAAGTGCAGTGCGAATATCTTCGCATATGTGAGGAACATCTCAATTTTGGATTCGGCCTCTGCGTGTCGAACTCTGCGACGTTCCGCCTTTCCTGCCTCATTGCGAAGGAGCAACCATGGGCAACACAGTCTCTTCGATCGGCCGCGCGAGCATGAACAGGCGGCGCTTCCTCTTCGGCGCGACAGCCGTGGCCGGGGCTGGCCTGCTGGCGGCATGCGGGTCCGAAGGTTCCTCTCCCGCCGGGAAGACGACGGTCAACGCGAGCGCGGTAGGCGCGCTGGAGATCTTCTCGTTCTGGACAAGCGGCGGCGACGCGCTGGCCCTGGACGCGCTCTACAAGCAGTTCCAGGCCCAGTACTCGAGCGCGAAGATCACGAATTCGGCCATCGGCGGGGGCGCCGGGGCAGGCGCGAACATGAAGACCGTCCTCACCACGAGGATCCTCGGCGGCAATCCGCCCGACTCGTTCCAGGTCCACGTCGGCGCCGAGATCATCCAGACCTGGGTCACCGCGGACAAGATGGAACCGCTTGATTCCCTCTACTCCCAGGAGGGCTACGACAAGGTCTTCCCGAAGTCGCTCATCGACATCGCGTCCTATCAGGGAAAGCCGTACTCGGTCCCGGTGGACATCCTCCGGGCGAACGTGCTGTGGTTCAGCAAGCCCATCATGGATAAGGTCGGAGGAACCCCGCCTGCCACCTGGGACGAGTTCTTCAACCTCGGCGACAAGCTCAAGGCCATGGGCATCCCGGCCATGGGCATGGCGGAGGCGACGCCCGGTCAGACGAGCCTGGTGTTCGAGACGATCCTGATCAGCAAACTGGGCGCCGACGGCTACAAGGGCCTCTTCACGGGTGCGACGAAGTGGAGCGACCCCAAGGTGAAGGACTCGCTCGAGACCCTCAAGGAGATGTTCAACTACGTCAACAGCGACTACCTGAGCTTCCAGCGCGGCGACATCCCGAGCCTCCTCTCCGACGGGAAGGCTGCGATGATCATCCAGTCCGACTTCGTCAACGGCTACCTCAAGGCCAAGAAGTTCAAGGACTACGGCTTCGCCGCCGTTCCGGACTCCAACGGAGTCTACGACCTCGCATCCGACTCGTTCGGGCTGCCCAAGGGCGTGAAGGACCCCGACTCCGCCATGGCCTGGCTCAAGCTGTGCGGCAGCGCCGCGGGCCAGAACCCGTTCAACCCGATCAAGGGGTCCATTTCGCCGCGCTCGGACCGCGACACCTCCAACTACGACGAGTACGAGCTGTGGTCGGCGAAGGAGTTCGACAAGGGGAACATCGTCCCCAGCGTCTACAACGGCTCGGCGGCCAAGGCGAGCTTCGTGACCGACTTCGGGAACATCCTCAACGTCATGGCCACGAGCAAGGACGTGGCTAGTGTCCAGTCCAAGCTCGTACAGGCCGCGGACGACGCGGGATTCGCGGCATGACCGTCGTCGCGGCACCATCCGAGCGCCGGCAGGCAGTCCAGAGGCGACGGCGGCGGCTCAAGGGAGACCGCCTCGCCTCGGTGCTGGTCCTCGTCCCGTCGATGATCGCCATCGCGGTCTTCGTGTACGTGTTCGTGGCCTGGACCATGTACACGTCGGTGATCAATTGGACCGGAATCGTCCCCGATTCGACGCTCGTGGGATTCAAGAATTTCGCGAGGCTCTTCGGCGACTCGCGGTTCCTCATCGACCTGCGGAACCTCGGCCTCTTCTCTGCCTCGTTCATCGTCCAGTGCCTCGTGATCGGATTCGCCCTCGCGGCGCTGATCAACAGCAAGATCAGGATCGAAGGGCTCTTCCGGACCATCTTCATCCTTCCCTTCGCGATCTCGCCCGTGGTCACCGGCGTCATCTGGCACTGGCTTCTGGACCCCCAGGCCGGGGTGAACAGCCTCCTCCGCTCGGCCGGGCTCGGATTCCTCGCCAACGGCTGGTACACGGATTCCACGTGGGGGATCCTCTCCGTCTCGGTCGCGGCGGCCTGGCAGATGTCCGGGTACGTGATGGCGCTCTACCTCGCGGGCCTGAGGGCGTTGCCGCAGGAGCTCATGGAGGCCGCCGTCATGGACGGGTGCGGAACCTGGGCGCTGTACCGCAGGATCGTCATCCCACTCCTCAAGCCGGTCACCTTCAGCGCCGTGATCATCACCGGCATGCTCTCGATCAAGCTCTTCGACCTCATCGCCTCCATGACGGGGAGCGGGCCCGCGTTCGCGGAAGACACGCTCGGGTTCAACATGTACCAGCTCGCCTTCTCCTCCAACCGCTTCTCCCTCTCGGCGGCGGTCGCCGTCGTCATGATCCTCATCGCGACCGTGCTCCTGGTGCCGCACCTGATGAGCGTCGAGCGAAAGGCCAAGCGATGACCGTGAAAGAGATGCCCGTGAAGGAACTCCTCGCTCCGGCAGCCCCCGCCGCACCGGCTCCCGCAGTTCGAAGCGCACGCCGGTCCCCGGCCCAGCGCGTCGCGCGGGCACTGGTCTACGCGGCACTCGTGGCCGCGCTGGTCTACATGCTCGCTCCCGTCTACATCCTCGTGGCCACAGGGTTCAAGTCCTTCGCCCAGGCAGATGTCTCGCACATGTGGCAGCTGCCCCTCGGCCTGTCGTTCGAGAGCTTCCAGACGGCCTGGCAGCAGGTCGGCCCGAACGTCGCGAACAGTGCGCTGATCACCATCCCCGCCGCGCTCGTCTCCGCGTTCATGGGCTCGATCAACGGCTACGCCTTCGCCAAGTGGCGTTTCCGCGGCTCCGAGACGGTGTTCCTGCTGTTCCTCTTCGGCATGTTCCTGCCGTACCAGGCGGTGCTCATCCCCATGGTGTACGTGCTGCAGAAGCTCGGGCTGTATGGCTCGATCGGCGGCGTCATCGTGGTCCACTGCATTCTCGGCATCCCCATCAGCGCCCTCATGTTCCGCAACGCGTTCGGCGGGATTCCGCAGGAGGTGATCGAGGCCGGCCAGATCGACGGGTGCGGATTCTTCGGCATCTACCGCCGCATCGTGCTCCCGGTCGCCGGCCCGGCGTTCGCCGTCGTCCTCCTCTGGCAGTTCACCACCATCTGGAACGACTTCATCATCGGCGTCGTAGTCCTCAACAACCCCCGGCTGGCCCCGGTCACCGTAGCCATCCAGAACCTGGCGGCGAGCGACTACGTCGAATGGAACGTCCAGATGGCCGGAGCGCTCATCGCCGCCCTCCCGACGATCCTCGTCTACCTCCTCCTCGGGAAGCTCTTCGTCCGAGGACTCCTCCGCGGCGCCGTCAAGGGCTGAAATACTCCGCCAGCTTCGACAACATCAATCCCTCAGAGAGGAACTCACGACCCCATGATCCCCACGGTGACGCTCAACAACGGTGTCCAGATGCCCCAGCTCGGATTCGGGGTGTTCAAAGTAGCGCCTGACGAATGCGCGGCGGCCGTCTCGGAGGCCCTCAAGGTGGGATACCGCAGCATCGACACTGCGGCGATCTACAAGAACGAGGAAGGAGTCGGGAAGGCCATCGCCGAATCCGGGATCGCCCGCGACGAGCTCTTCGTCACCTCCAAGCTCTGGAACGGTGAGCAGGGCTATGACTCGACCCTCCGCGCCTTCGAGGTTTCCCTCCAGAAGCTTGGACTCGACTACCTAGACCTCTACCTGATCCACTGGCCCACGCCCGACCGTGGGCTCTACCCCGACACTTGGCGGGCCTTCGAAACCCTCTACAAGGACGGGCGCATCAGGGCCATAGGCCTATCGAACTTCCAGCCGAACCACATCTCACGGATCCTCGAGGTGGGCTCCGTGGTCCCGGCAGTCAACCAGATCGAACTCCACCCGTACTTGACCCAGACCCAGCTGCGGAAGCTGCACCACGAGCTCGGAATCCACACCGAGGCGTGGTCCCCGCTCGGCCAAGGGCTCATCCTCGAAGACCCGCTGATCCTGAGCCTGGCGGACAAGTACGAACGGACCCCCGCGCAGGTTGTGCTGCGCTGGCACCTGCAAGCCGGAACGGTGACGATCCCGAAATCGGTCACGCCAGCGAGGATCCGCGAGAACTTCGAGGTCTTCGACTTCGAGCTGGACTCCGCGGACGCGATCGCCATCGACGGCCTCGATCGAGCCCACCGCACCGGTTTGGACCCCGACACCTTCCACGGAGTTTGACGTTCGACAACCCGTCGAGGTCGGGTTGTGGGGGCCCGACTTCGGCGTCAGGGGGCCCGACTTCGGCGTCAGGGGGCCCGACTTCGGCGTCGGGGGGCCCGACTTCGGCCTCACTGGGCCCGACTTCGGCGGGGGGCGGGGGCTAGTGGATCTCCTGGGTCACCGGAGCCTCCGACGGGTAGGCGGCCATGAGCGCGGCCGAGACGATCCACACCACTCCGATTGCAGCCACAGCAACCGCGCCTCCGAGTCCCGTGGCCGAACCGGCGAGGGCCGCCCCTGCCGCGGATGCGCTGGCCCGAAGGCCCGCCCCGACGGTGAAGATCTGGGCCCGCAGATGGGCCGGGCTCAGGGCGTTGCGGAGCAGCAGCATGGCCGCGGAGGTGGAAGCGGTGAACGCGCCCGAGAGGCCGATGGCGACGACGGTCCACACCATTCCCAGGTTCGCCACGGCGGCGATCGTGAAGACGCCGGTCGCGAGGAAGCCGACGCCCATCACCACGTGCGGGCGAGCTCGCGTGGGCCGCGCGGTCTCGACGACGGCGCCGAGCAGGCTCCCGGCGGCGAAGGCCGTCACGAGGAGCGCGGCGTCGGCGGGCGACCCGATCCGGTCGATGGACAGTGCGACGGCGGCGACCGCGAGCCCACCTTGGCCGAGCTGCGTGAGCGAGGACGAAACGGTCACAACGGCGAGGGGACGGTGGCCGAAGATGTGACGCAGACCGGCGAGGGTTGTGCTCCAGACGGAGTGCTCTCTCGCTCCGTGCGCCGGCAGCCCGATGGCCACCACACAGACCGCGCCGAGGAGCGCGGCCGCCGACAGGACGAACATGGCGGCTTGTGCCGGAAGCAGCGCCGCCATCGCGGCAACGAGAGCGGGACCGGCGACCGCGGACAAGTTGTAGGAGAGGGCGTCGTAGGCGAAGGATCTTCGCTGGTCACGAATCGCGTCGGCCACGAAGCTGGACAGCCCGCCCATGTAGAACGGGGCGACCGCGCCCGCGACTGCCAACGACGAGAACTCGAGGGGCAGCGGAACGCGGTCCAGGAAGCCAGCCACGAAGAACGCCGCGGCGGTCAGGAGGCCCGCCATCCCGATGAGGTAGCCGGGACGCCGCGTCCGGTCGAGGACGGCGCCGACGAGCGGAGCGGCGAGAATGCTGGGCCCGAGGGAAACGGCCACGAGGGCCCCGCCGATCCCGATGCTGCCAAGCTGCTGCACTGCAAGGATGGGGATGGCGACGGCGGACCCAGCGCTTGCGAGTCGCGGCGGTGTGGACGCGGCGAGATACCCGAGAGCCCCCATGCTTCGGCTGTTCCCCTTTCCTATGCCTTCTGCTCGAGCACTCGCTTGAGGGTCTCGAGATCCTGCTGCACCGCCGCCGCATCGCTTTCAAAGGCCGCATCGCTGACGCCCGGCTCGCGTCGGAGGTGGAAGATGGCGAGGCTGTGGCTGCGATCGTCGAGGATCCGGAACTGGTTCAGCACGGTCTCACCGGTGGGCAGCGTGACCTCATGGTCCAGGATTCCGGCGGCAACATCGCCCACGAAGCGGACTTCGACGTCGCCCATCGGCGAAGCCGCGATCCACCGCCCGCCCTCGGAGCGGACGCCGCCCGCCAGCCCGGCGGCCCAGCTGGGCAGGTTGACGGGGTTGCCGGCGAAGGCGGCCACGTCACGCGCGGGCAGCGCAATGGGGACTGCCACGTGGCGGAATTCGGACATGGACACGAGCGTAGTACGACGTGCACGATTGTGACGGTCGCCTCAATCCCAACTGGACAGAGCGTTCTGTCTACTTCTACGATCGTCGGCATGTCAGAATCCGATCGCCCAGTTCCGGTCCTCGACGCCGCCGCCGAGGCCCACTACCGCTCGCTGTGGATCATCCAGCATCTTCTGGAAGCGCAGGAGCTTGGCGTCGATTCCAAGACCCGCCTCAAAGAGCTAGTCGAGGAGCACACAGGCGACCCGGAGCAGGCTCTGCTCGAGCACCTCAGGACAGTGGTTCGCCCGGAAGGCTGGGGGGTAACCCAGTCCTAACGGTGAAACGATGGGGGGAGTGATGGGGAAGCGGTCGATGAAAGCGCTCGGAGGGGCGCTCGTCATGCCCATCTTCGGGTCTGACGGGAAGGCGTACCTGAGCCTGTGCGAGGCACACCACGAAGGCCGGGTCTTCGACGAGCGGGAATCGGCGTGGGCGTTTGCCCAGCAGCACAACGACGCGCGCCACAGCGGAAGGGCGCCTCGGGTCAGGACGCTCACCGAGCTCCCGGAATTGTCGGGTTTTCGCGGGTAGAGGCCACGAAGACCCGCAGTAACCCGACAATTCCCGCAAGTCCCGCAAGGGGAGAGCTCAGCCCTTCTTCGCCAGGCCCCTCGCGGCGTCGGCGATAGCATTGGCATCGATTCCGGCCCAGGCCATGAGCTCCTCGCCGGTTCCCGAGCCCGGCATTCCGCGCACCGCGAGGTGCTTGAGGTGGAGGGTCGTCTGGCCGGCACCCAGGAGGGCGTCGACGACGGCGGAGCCCAGCCCGCCTTCCGGATGGTGGTCCTCGACGACGACGAGCCGCCCACCCGTCGCCTCCGACGCGGCCCGCAGCCCCGCTTGGTCGATCGGCTTGAGCGAGTAGCAGTCGATGACGCGGGCATGAATCCCCTCGCCCTCGAGCTGATCCGCTGCAGCCAGGCACGCATGCAAAGTGACGCCCGCGCCCACGAGAGTGACGTCGTCGCCCTCCCGCAGCGTCTTCGAGCCGCCGACGGGGAAGTCCTGCTCGGGTCCGTAGAGCACGGGGTACGCGCCGCGCGTCGTGCGGACGTAGCTGACCCCGCTGAGCGAGGCCATTTGCGCCACGAGCGCTGCCGCGCTTGTCGCATCGCTCGGGTAGAGGACGGTGGAACCGTGGACCGCGCGGAGCATGGCGAGGTCCTCGAGCGCCATCTGGGAGGGGCCGTCGGCCCCGATCTCGACGCCGGCGTGCGATCCCGAGAGCCGCAGGTCCGCGCGGGAGATGGCGCCCATGCGGATGAAGTCGTAGGCGCGGGTGAGGAACGCCGCGAACGTCGAGGCAAACGGCTTGTAGCCCCGCACGCCCAGCCCTGTCGCTGCGGCGACCAGCTGCTGCTCCGCGATGAACATCTCGAAATAGCGGTCCGGGAACTCGCCGGCGAACTTGTTGGCGTACGTCGAGTTGCTCACCTCGGCATCGAGGGCGACGACGGCGGGATCCGCAGCTCCCAGCGCCGCCAGCGCCTCGCCGTAGGCCTTCCGGGTCGCCACCTTCTCGCCGACCTCGTAGCGCGGAAGCTCGGGGGACTTGGCCGCCTCGCGGGGCGGCAGGCCGCCGTCGTCCGAATCCGGGCGGGGACCGCGGACTTGGACGTCGCGCTCGCCGCCGAGCTCCTTGATGGCCCGCTCGGCCATGTCCTCGGGGAACGGCTTGCCGTGCCAGTCGGGGCTGTCCTCGACTTCGGAGAAGCCCTTCCCCTTCACGGTTTTGGCGATGATCACGGTGGGCTGTTCGCCCGAGGCGTCCTCCGCCGTCGTGAACGCCTCGTCGATGGCATCGAGGTCGTGGCCGTCGACGATCAGCACCCGCGCGCCGAACGCCTCGGCCCGGCGCCGGTAGGCCTCGGTGTCCCAGCCGAGATCGGTCTCGCCGCGCTGGCCGAGCCGATTGACGTCGAGGATGGCCACGAGGTTGGACAGCTTGTAGTGCGAGGCCTTGTCGAGCGCCTCCCAGATGGACCCCTCGGCGAACTCGCTGTCGCCGCACAGAACCCAGACGCGGTAGGGCAGCTTGTCGAGGTACTTGCCGGCGAGGGCAATGCCGACACCATCGGGGAGGCCTTGGCCGAGGGACCCAGTGGCGACGTCGACCCATGGCAGCTCGGGTGTGGGATGCCCTTCGAGGCGCTGGTCGAAGCGCCGATAACCGTTCAGGAGCTCGTCCTCGCCGACCACGCCCACCGCGCGGAACACCGAATACAGCAGCGGGGACGCGTGGCCCTTCGAGAAGACGAGGTGGTCGTTGCGGGGATTGTCGGGGCTGTCCCAGTCGTAGCGCAGGTGTCTGCTGATCAGCACGGCGAGGAGATCAGCGGCAGACATGGACGACGTCGGATGGCCGGATCCCGCGCTCGTGCTCGAGCGGACGGAATCCACGCGGAGCTGGGCGGCTACTTCGGCGACGGTCTCGAGGTCGGGCTTCGTGAGTGTGGTTGTCATCGTGCGACCTTTGCGTTCTTCGACGGTTCCGGTAGCTCCATTACCCTCCCGCCCAGCGGAGCAAGCAAGGGTTGGCCGAGTCAACGCAAGGCGGGAGCGCAGGGGGAGCCCGTGACGGCTAACGCCGCCCGGCGCGCGGCCGATAGGTGAGAGGGAAAGCTCAGCTGCACCTCCACCAGAAACGGCTCCATGATCGTTGTCACCCGCCTCAACGGGTCCCGCTTCGCGGTCAACCCGGATCTGATTGAGCGTATTCAGGAGAACCCTGACACCACGCTCGTGATGATCGAGGGCACCACGTATGTGGTGCGGGAGAGCCTTCTGGAGGTTATCGACCTCATCGCGCGCTACAAGGCGTACGTTCTGGCGACCGCCCGGGCGCTGCCGGTCGTGGAGGGCCAGCACCTCACCGTTGTGCCGGATCCCGAGTAGGAGGGGCCCATGGATCCTTCAGTCATCATCGGCCTGCTCCTCGCGTTCGGCTCGGTCGTCGCGATCGTGTCAATGGAGGGCGCGAGCGTCACCGCGCTGCTGCTGCCGCCGCCGATGATCCTCGTCTTCGGCGCGACGCTGGCCGTCGGCCTCGCGGGGAACACGCTCAAGGACACCGTCCAGGCCTTCAAGGCGATCCCGAAGGCGCTCCTCGGGAAGCCGTCGAAGCCCCAGGAGAGCATCGACAAGATCATCGCTCTCGCGGAGAAGGCCCGGAGCGAGGGCCTCCTTGCGCTCGAGTCGGAAGCGAGCGACACCAACGATCCCTTCCTGGCACGCGCGCTCCAGAACGTTGCCGACGGAACCGATGCCGACGAGCTGCGGACCATGATGGAGGACGAGATCGGCACCCGCTCCCGGGCGGACCACGCCAACGCGAGGTTCTTCGCGGCGCTCGGCGGCTACGCACCGACGATCGGCATTATCGGAACCGTGGTCTCGCTGACCCACGTCCTCGAGAATCTCTCGGACCCCACGAGCCTCGGTCCGATGATCGCGAGCGCCTTCGTGGCCACGCTGTGGGGCCTGCTCTCGGCGAACTTCATCTGGCTGCCGTTCTCGGCGCGCATCACGAGGCTGAGCGAGCTCGAGGTCGAGCGGATGACGCTCGTCATGGAAGGCATCCTCGCGGTTCAGGAGGGGGCGCAGCCCATGCTGCTCGCCGACCGGTTGCGGGCAATGGTCCCGGACCACCACTTCAAGGGCAAGGGGAAGGCGGACGCGAAGGAGAACTTGAGGTCCGCTGCGTGAGGGCAACGCCATGAGGGAAACAGCGTGAGCCCGCGCCGCCGTCGTCCGCTCAAGAAGCCCGCGCCGTTCCACGTCGACGAACGCTGGGCCGTCTCCTACATGGACATGATCACGGTCCTGTTCTGCCTCTTCGTGGTGCTGTTCGCGATGTCCACGGTGGACCAGAACAAGTTCGAGAAGCTGCGGAACTCCCTCGCGACGGGCTTCGGCACCACGGTGACGCAGAAGATCGACACCGCGAACGGCACGGTCGTCCCGCCGGATCAGGCGAACAAGGACGCGGAGGGGTTCGCGAACCTGGACCTTGCGCTCAAGGAAGTGGACCGGCTGACGTCCCTGGAGAAGCAGATGGAGGCACGGCTCGCCGAGCGCGGCATCCAGCAGGACGTCCAGTTCCAGATCGACGAGCGCGGCCTCACCGTCAAACTCGTCGGCTCTCAGACGTTCTTCCAGCCGGACAGCTCGGTCCTCACCCCGCGGGCGAACCAGGTCCTCGACGCCGTCACGCCGGTCGTGGTGCCGACCACGCTCGAGGTCTCGGTCGAGGGCCACGCCGCCAACCTCATCACGGGCTACCCGTCGGTGTGGGAACTCTCGACGGAGCGGGCCACGAAGGTGCTGCGCTACATGGTGGAGCACGACGGCCTGCCCGGTCCACGGGTCGGCGCCACAGGGTACGGCTCCTCCCGGCCCGCGAACCCAGACCAGACCGAGGCCGAGCACGAGCAGAACCGGCGGGTGGACGTCGTCGTCCTCTCCGACAAGCCGGAGGCGGTGCGGGCACTGATCCCGGAAGCACTCAAGGCGCGGACCGAGGGGAAGTAGTCGGGGCCGCGCTGATTCGAGTACGGACAAGTGTGGTTTCTGAGTACGGCGGATTGGGACAGTTGAAGTGCCGGCACCTGAGAGGTCAGCCAGAAACGGGGAACAGGGGGAGACGGCGATGTTCGGAATAGACGAAGCAAAGCTTGGATCGGACGACGTGGTCCACGTGTGGCATCGGGCGGGGAACCCGATGCCCGACCATCGCCTCGACCAGTATGCGCAGGCGCTCATGTCGGAGAGGCCGGTGGGCGCATACCACGCCCTCGACGACGATCAGGAGGACCGGGCGATCCTGGCGCTGTACCGCGTGGATCGGCCGCGGGCTACCTTCGAGGATCTGCATCAGGCTCCGCCGCTCGCCCTCTCGAGCTACTACCAGCTCCTCCACGATCTGGCCCGGGAAGGACTCGGAGTCTCGTAGCCTGCCGGAATCGGAGGGCTGCGATAGCCTCCTGCCATGTCCTACACCGTGGATTTCACGAATGTCTCGACCACCGGCTTGGAATCTTCCCCCGTGGCGGACGCGCTCGCGGGCCTTCGGGCGAACGAGGCCCGCTACTTCAAGAACAAGTACGACCACGACTTCACCGTCGTACCTGCGAGCGAGGCCCAGGAGACGATCGACTGGGTGCACCGGATCCTCAAGGAAGAGCGCGACCTCGTCATCTCCTCCACACCCCTCGAGGCTTCGGCCTTCCAGGTCGAGAACATCCGGATGGCCTACGTCTTCTACGAGAACGGCCTCTCCATCAACGTCATGTACACCATCGACGACGGCGGGAAGCGGGCCGTGGGGTTCAAGCTCTCCGACGGGATGGAGGTCCCCGAGGAGCTCGCCTCGCAGTTCAAGTTCGCGCGCCAGAAGTCCAGGCTCGCCGGAACGATCCGCGGTTCGTACTTCGTCATCAAGAACGAATACTGAGCTGATCAAGAACGAGTACTGAGCTGCTGAGCGGGCAAAGCAAGGATTTCCCAAGGATTCCTCCAACCCGGTCCTGGATCCGCAGGGCTCCTGCGAGGATCGTCTGCGGAGGCCAATCCGCTCGACCGTATGGGGGCGAGCGGACAGCACCCTGCCGGGCCTCTTCTCGCCGAGTTGGGGAGTAGACGTGCTCAAGAAGAGGCTGGCCGGACCTGTCGTGTCCGGACTTGTCCTGGCATTGGCGGTCCTGTTCGGGATCGCCGCGCCCTCCCAGGCGGCTGGGCGGCCCGGGATTGCGTTGAGCGCGTCCTCGGGCCCGGCGGGGGCGGAGGTCCTGGTCACCGGAACCGGGTTTGCCCGCGGGACGGACGGAACGCTCGCTGCGGGGACAGCGAGCGTTCCGTTCACCACGAACGACGACGGCTCCTTCGCTGCCGCCGTCACGATCCCTCCGACGACCGCGTCGAGCGTGCTCGTGAAGGCGACCGTGCGGCACGTCTCCGCTTCGGCGCCCTACGCCGTCACCTACAGCCCGGCCTCGACGACGGCCCAATCGCAGGCAGCCGCGGCGGGCACGTCGTCCCTCCTCGCGAGCCCGCTCAAGACGGCGGCGAAGACGACGACGGCAACCCCCTCGATCAGCTCGGCTCGGCTGCGCTTCGGCGTGGGGACGCCCGGAGGCCCGCAGGCGAGCAGCGAACTCGACCAGATCGCGACCCTCGTCAACGAGAACCCCTCGATCGTCCTCTCCTACAAGGATTTCTCCCAGGCAGCCCCGATCGCGGACCTGGACGCCGTGGCAGCGCGCGGCGCGACGAGCCTGGTGACGTGGGAGCCCTGGCTGTGGTCAGGGAACGGCGTGGACCAGCCCGCCTACTCGCTCAAGAACATCGCCGCCGGGAACTTCGACTCGTACATCCGCTCGTGGGGCACGGCGCTCGCGTCCTGGGGCAAGCCGGTCATGCTCCGCTTCGCCCACGAGATGAACGGCAACTGGTACCCGTGGGCCGAGGGCGTGAACGGCAATCAGGCGGGCGACTACGTCGCCGCGTGGCGGCACGTGCACGACGTCATCGCCTCCACCGGCGCTACCAATGTCTCCTGGGTGTGGAGCCCGAACGTCCCGTACTGGGGCTCGACCCCGCTCACAGGCCTGTACCCTGGCGCCGGCTACGTCGACACCGTGGCGCTCGACGGCTACAACTGGGGCACGGCCGCCTCATGGAGCTCGTGGACCACGCCCTCGGCCCTGTTCGGAGATGGACTGAGCCAGCTCCGCAGCGTGGCCCCGGGCAAGTCGATCATCATCGCCGAGACCGCCTCGGCGGAGGCGGGCGGCTCGAAGGCCGCGTGGAACACGGCCCTCGTCTCCTACCTGAACGGGCAGGCCGACATCATGGGCTTCGTCTGGTTCGACTACAACAAGGAAGTCGACTGGCGGATCGACAGCTCCGCGACCTCGGCCAGCGCCCTCGCCTCAGCGCTCGCCGCGCGACGCTAGGCCTATCTCGCCCGGTCCTCCTAGGTCTACTCTCGGTGTGGACGCCCTATGTGGAGCGAACCGAGAGGATCGGGCCATGAAAGTCGAATCCTGGCTCTTCGGGACGGGGGTCTTCTTCTTCGTCCCCATCGCCATCGTCTATGGGTTCCTCACCCGTTGGTCGGAATGGGTCGGCGTCCTCGGGATGCTGCTCCTGGGCGGCCTCGCGGGGATGATCGGATCGTATCTCGGGGTGACCGCGCGCCGGGTCGGTGTCCGCCCGGAGGACCGCGAGGACGCCGAGATCCACGAGGGCGCGGGCGAGCAGGGGCACTTCAGCCCGTGGAGCTGGTGGCCGATCGTGCTCGGTGCCGCGGCCGCGACGGCGGTGCTGGGCATCGCGGTCGGCTGGTGGATCTTCTTCATCGGCGTCGGCCTGGGGATCGTGGCGCTCATCGGCTGGGTCTTCGAGTACAGCCGCGGCGACCACGCTCACTGACACATGACCGCATCCGAGCCCGGGCGTCCCGGGGGCTACCTTGACCGCCCCCATTCGAGCTCGCTGGCCGACGTCCTGAACGTCATCCTCGACAAGGGGCTCGTGATCGATGCCTACGTCAGCCTTTCCCTGGTCGGCATCCAGCTCCTGAGCATCGACGCCCGCATCGTCGTGGCCAGCGTGGACACCTACCTCCGCTTCGCCGAGGCCACGAACCGGCTGGACCTCTCCAAGCAGGGCGGCAAGCCTCTCACGGATTACTTCCAGAAGGGCTTCGAGAACACGGTGGAGTCGGTGGCCCACAAGATCGCCGAGGACAAGACCGAGGACGCCATCGACACGGTCAAGGAGACCGTCGCCAAGGTCAAGGACACCGTGAAGGAAACGATCCTGAGTCCGCTCATCGGGAATGACGAGGACCGGGAGAACCACGAGGACGGGGAAGAGAAACAGGAAGCTGAGAGCTGAGGCGGGCTTATCGCCGCGCGGGCCCTGCCGATAGTCGCCTCCGTGACCGTGCAGGACCGCGAAGCCCCCGTTTCCGGGGAGTCGGCCGCGAGGGTTGTCGAGGCGTACGACTTTCGCCGTCCCACAACTCTCGCGCGCGAGCACAGCCGCATCCTTGAGGCTGGCTTCGAAAGCTTTTCTCGGCAATGGGGCACGCAGCTCACCGCGAAGGTCCGGGTCAAGTCGACGGTGACCGCCGAGTCGGTGGTCATGCAGACCTACGACGAGTACGTCGCCACGCTTCCCGCCGCGACGTCGATGGTCCTCTGTGCGATGGACGGCGTGTCGGCCAAGCTGGTGGTCCAGTTCCCCACGCCGGACGCCCTCGGCTGGGTGGCCCGCATGCTCGGCGGACACGGCGACAAGAGCGGCTTGGAGCGCAAGTTCACCCCGCTCGAGTACGCGCTCATCAAGAGCCTCGTCGGAGAGGGCCTTGAGGTCCTCCACTATTCTCTCGGCGGTCTCCTCGCGGGCACGGCCCGGGTCGAGGCGATCCAGTACAACTCGCAATTCGCCCAAGCCGCCGCGACCACGGACCTCATGATCGTCGTCGCCTTCACGGTCGTGGTCGGCGAGGCCATCACCACCGCGTCCCTCGCGATTCCGGCCGACGCGCTCCTCCCGCAGCTCGGTGCCGTCAATCCCATGGCGAGCATTGCGAACGCCGCGGAGCTGGTCCGCGCGCAGGTGGCGGAGGTCCCCATCGACGTCGCCGTCCGGCTCGAGCCGACAGGCGTCACCCCGGTCGAGGTCCTGAACCTCGCAGTCGGCGACACGCTCGTGCTGCCGCATCCCGAGCATCAGCCGTTCCACGTCGCCGTGGGCGGCAAGAACCTCGCGCAGGCGATGGTGGTCCGCAAGGGCTCCCGCGCCGCCGCGCGCATCGTCACGTCCCTGACCGAGGAGACCCTTCCGTGAGCAACCTGGCCCTCCACGCCTCCGCCGCCGACCGCCTGGCAGCGTCACTGCCCGTGCCCGGCCTCGCGGTCACGGGCAGCGTGGAGGCGAGCGCGGCCGCTGGGCATGCGGCACAGGCCGTCTCGGCGTCCTTTGTCGGCGCGCTCACCGCGGACTTCGCGCTCGCGCTCACGAGTGCAGGCTTCGCCGCCGAGGCGGGCGGCAGCCCGGAAGCGCGGACGACGGCGGTGCTGCGGCCCGCATTCGAGCGCGCCGCCGAGGCGCTCCAGGGAGGCGTCCTCTCGGAGCTGTCCGAGGGCGACGCGTGGGAGCTCTTCTCCGACCCGGACACGGCGGTCTTCGAGATCTCGGACGGGAGCGCGCCCTTCGGCTGGTTCGCGGTGCGCATCCACGGCGGCGCGCCGACGACCCACACTCCCCCGGCGGACGCTTCGTTCGCGGGCCGTCTCGGGCGGATCCACGACGTCGAGATGGCCCTCACCGTGGAGATCGGCCGGACGCGGATGAGCGTCCGCGAGGCGCTCTCGATGGAGCCCGGGAAAGTCATCGAGCTGGACCGCTCGGCGGGCGCGCCCGTGGACGTGCTGCTCAACGGGCGGAAGATCGCGCTCGGCGAGGTGGTTGTGGTCGATCAGGACTATGGCGTGCGGATCACCCGGATCCTCGACGTGGCCGAGGCGCCCCGCTGAATGGACTCGCTCATCCTGGGCCTTCGGGTCCTCGTCTCGCTCGGCGCCGTGCTCGGCCTCATGTGGCTCCTGCATCGGCGCCTTCGGCGCGGGACAGGGGCCCCGAAAGCCAAGGCGCTCGCGGTCGTCGCGCGGCAGAGCGTGGGCCCGAAGGCGTCTGTGGTCCTCGTGGACACGGACGGTCAGCGGTTCCTCCTCGGCGTGACCGAGCACGGGATCAATGTGCTGCACTCGAGCGAGGCGCCGGCCGCCGAGGTAATCACTGAGCCCGTCGTCATCAGCCAGGCGGCCGCGCCGCTGAGCCGCCGTGCCGCACGGGCGGCCCAGAACGGGGTGTCCGCCACCGCCTTCGGCCGCGAGCTGCTCCGGCAGCTGGGCCGCCAGCCGTGACCCCGGCGGGCTGGGCAGCGAGAGCAGGCCGGGTCGCCGTCGTCGTCATCCTCGCAGCGGTGACGGCCTACGCCCTGCTGCTCCTCAGCTCCGTGGCAGGGCACGCAGCGCCAGTCGGGCCGTCGGACCCCTCGGGTCCCGCCACTCCGGCGCCATCGGGCGGCCCTCTCAGCATCCAGATCAACGCGCCGGACAATGGGCCCTCGGCCTCGGTCGTCACGCTCATCGGGATCACGCTGCTCTCGGTGGCGCCGGCGCTCCTGCTCATGATGACGTCGTTCACCAAGATCTTCGTGGTCCTCGCGATGACGCGGAACGCGCTCTCGCTCCAATCGGTCCCGCCGAACCAGGTGATCGCGGGGCTGGCGCTGTTCCTCTCGCTGTTCATCATGTGGCCCGTGGTCAGCGACATCAATTCACACGCTGTGCAGCCCTATCTCAACGGCCAGCTCGATTTCGGCGGCGCGTTCAACGCCGCGACCGGGCCGCTCTCGAAATTCATGCTCGCGCATACGCGCCAAGAGGATATTGCGCTCATGACGCGCGCGGCCGGAATTCCGAACCCGGCCACTCCCGCAGCCACCCCGCTGCAGACGCTCATTCCGGCGTTCATGATCTCCGAGCTCCGCGCCGCGTTCATCATCGGATTCGTCATCTTCATCCCGTTCCTCATCATCGACCTCGTGGTCTCGGCGGCGCTCATGTCGATGGGCATGATGATGCTCCCGCCCGTCATGATCTCCCTGCCGTTCAAGATCCTCCTGTTCGTCCTCGTGGACGGATGGGACCTCATCATCACGTCGCTCATCCAGAGCTATCAGGGAGGCTGACGTGAATACTTCGGCCATTCTCGATATCTGCCTCCAAGCGCTTCTCGCCGCGGGGAAGCTCGCCGCGCCGGTGCTCGTGACGAGCCTCGTGGTAGGCCTCGCAATTTCCCTGGTCCAATCCGTCACGCAGCTCCAGGAGGCCACGCTCTCGTTCGTTCCCAAGGCCGTTGCCGTAGCCATTGCGCTCGTGGTCTGCGGGCATTGGATGATCTCGGAAATGGTGAGCTTCACCAACGACCTTTTCGCCCGGATCCCCTCGCTGATCAATTCATGAACATTCCTCTTGATCAGACGTTCATCGAAGCGGCGATGCTCGCCGCCGTGAGGATGACAGCATTCCTGTTCATCGCCCCGCCCTTCTCGCACAATGGGTTTCCGGCTCGGATCAAGGCGATGCTCGGAATCGGCCTCGGCCTCGCTGTCGCCGGCCGAGCCCAGAACGGGTACGCCGCCCGGGATACGGCAGGCCTCATCACCGGCCTCGTTCTCGAGCTCGTCACGGGCCTCGCGCTCGGCTTCCTCGTATATCTGGTCTTCGCCGCGAGCCAGTCCGCCGGCTCGCTCATCGACCTCGCCGCGGGCTTCCAGATGGCCCAGGCCTACGACCCTCAGAGCCTCGTCAACGGCGCCCAGTTCACGCGGCTGCTGCAGATGGCCGCTCTCGCGCTTCTCTTCTCCTCCGACGGCTATCAGCTGGTGATCGGCGGGCTCGCCGGTTCGTTCGGCGCGCTGCCGTTGGCGGGCGGCCTGGACCTCGCGCGCCCCGTCGAGGCGATGACGACGGCGGTCACCGGCCTCTTCGTCGCGTCCCTCCAGATCGCGGGGCCGCTCATGGTGGTCCTGTTCCTCGCCGACCTCGGGCTGGGGCTGCTGACGCGGGTGGCCCCCGCGCTCAACGCCTTCCAGATGGGGTTCCCGCTCAAGGTCCTCATCACGCTGAGCCTCGCGGGCGTGCTGTTCCTCGCGCTGCCCCGGATCGTGTCCTCGCTCGTGGAGCAGGCCGTAAACACGCTGCTGGGGGTGGGCTGATGGCCGACGTGCAGGAACGCACCGAACAGGCCACGGACAAGCGGCTCCGCGAAGTCCGCTCGAAGGGCCAGCTCTCGCGCTCACAGGACCTCACGGCGTGGCTCGCCGTCGGTGCCGGCGCGATCATGCTGCCGTCCACGATCGACGCCGCGTCGACCGCCGGCCGCGCGCAGATGTTCACCGTGACGTCGATCATCTCCGATCCGGATCCCGGAAAGGCCGTCCAAGCCCTCGCCGACGGCGCCGCCTCGCTCGTCGGCACGGTGGGGCCGCTCGCCGCTGTCGTCTTCCTCGCGGTCCTCGCCGGGTCCGCAGCGCAAGGCGGTGTGCATCTCAAGCGCTTCACGGCGTCTTTCGAGCACTTCAATCCCATCGCCGGCCTCAAGCGGACCTTCGGGCCCCAGGCGCTCTGGGGAGGCGTGAAGGCGCTCGCGAAGACCGCCGTCGTCGGGCTCGTGCTGTGGACCGTGGTGCAGGGGCTCATCCCGGTGGTCCTCTCAGCGGGCGGCCTGCCGATCTCCGGGCTGCTGGCCGCCGCCAACGACGGCGCCGCCTCCCTCATCCGCTTTGCCGTCGCCGCGGGACTGGTGCTGGCCGCGGCGGACGTGTTCGTCGTCGTGCGGCGGAACCGCACCAAGACCCGCATGACCAAGCGCGAGGTCAAGGACGAGAACAAGAACACCGAAGGAGACCCGCTCATCCGCTCGCAGCGGCGGTCGCGCCAGCTGGCGATGTCCCGGAACCGCATGATCGCCGCGATCGGAGGCGCCGACGTCGTCCTGGTGAACCCGACCCACGTGGCCGTAGCGCTGAAGTACGAGCCCGGGAAGTCTGCGCCGCGCATCGCGGCGAAGGGCGCCGGAACCATCGCAGCCCGGATCCGGGAGGAGGCCGAGAAGGAGCGCGTGCCCATGGTGCGCGACGTCCCGCTCGCGCGGGCCCTCCACGCCGCCTGCGAGATCGGCGAGGAGATCCCGGTGGAGTTCTACACCGCCGTGGCCGGCGTGCTCGCGTTCGTCATGGCCCTCAAGGCGCGTGGCTCGGCCGCCGGCCTGCACACGCTGCCCGCCCGCCCAGCCAGCTTGAAAGGAGTCACCCCGTGAACCGCAACTTCGCCCGGCTCGGAGTCCCGGTGGGGATCGTCGGCATCGTCCTGCTGCTCGTGATGCCAGTCCCCGCGCCGCTCCTCGACGTGCTGATCGTGTGCAACCTCCTGCTCGCGCTCGTGATCCTGCTGACGAGCATGTTCGTGAAGAAGCCACTCGACTTTTCCGTCTTCCCGTCGCTCCTGCTCGTGGCCACGCTGTTCCGGCTCGGGCTCAACGTCGCCTCGACCCGGCTCGTGCTGGGCCAGGGCTACGCCGGGCAGGTGATCGAGGCGTTCGGCAAGGTGACCGTGGGCGGCTCGCTCATCATCGGCGCGGTGGTGTTCGTGATCCTCGTGGTGATCCAGTTCGTGGTCGTCACCAAGGGCGCCGAGCGCGTGGCCGAGGTCGGCGCGCGCTTCACGCTCGACGCGATGCCGGGCAAGCAGATGGCCATCGATGCCGACCTCAACGCCGGCCTCATCACGGACGTCGTCGCGCGGCAGCGGCGCGCGGAGGTCTCGGCGGAGGCTGATTTCTATGGGGCGATGGACGGCGCCTCGAAGTTCGTCAAGGGCGACGCGATTGCCGGCATCGTCATCATCATCGTCAACATCGTGGGCGGGCTCGGCGTGGGCATGGCCCAGCGCGGCCTCTCGATCAACGACGCCCTGAACACCTACTCCCTCCTCACGATGGGCGACGGCCTCGTCTCGCAGATCCCCGCCCTGCTCATGGCGGTCTCGACGGGCATGATCGTGACGCGCTCGAACGCCGAGGCGGACCTCGGCCACGCTGCCTCCTCCCAGCTCTCACAGTCGCGGACGGCGCTGCTCATCACGGGGATCACCGCGGTGGTCATGGCGCTCATCCCCGGCATGCCGCCGCTGCCGTTCCTCGCGGTCGGGGCGGTGCTCATCGTCGTCTCGCGGCGGATGCAGGCGTCGAAAGATGCAATGAGAGCCGACGGCGGGGCCTCCTCGGAGACGAACGGCGCCTCGGGTGCCGATGTGGGGGAGCAGGACCCGACCCAGCGACTCATGGAGGAGATGCGCGTCCATCCACTCGAGATCCTGCTCGCGCCCGACCTCGTGGACCTCGTGGGCGGTTCGGCCGACGACCTTCTGGCCCGCGTGAAGTCGCTGCGGCACAAGATTGCCATGGACCTCGGGGTGGTGATCCCGCCGGTGCGGACCCGCGACTCCGTCGAGCTGCCGCCGGCGACCTATGCCATCCGCATCGCCGGCGTCGACGCGGGCCGGGGCACGGCGCCGTCGGGCAAGCTCCTCGCCCTCGGCGACTTCCTCGACGCGCTGCCGGGTGCCGCCGTCGTCGAGCCGGTCTTCGGGCTCGCGGGGAAGTGGATCCCCGCCGAGATGCGGCACAGCGCCGAGCTCACCGGGGCCACCGTGATCGACAGGGTGAGCGTGCTGATCACGCACCTCTCCTCGATCGTGACGGCCAACGCCGCGCGGCTGCTCTCACGGGAGGATGTGCGGGTGCTCACCGAAGGGGTGAAGGCCGGCAGCCCGGCGGTCGTGGAGGAGCTCACGCCGGGGCTCCTTTCCCTGGCCGAAATCCACCGGGTGCTGCAGGGGCTCCTCGCGGAGCAGGTGCCCATCAACGACCTCACCCGCATCTACGAGTCCCTGACCCTGCGGGCCAAGGCGTCGACCGATCCTGAGGGTCTCATCGAAGCGGCGCGGCTCGCGATCGGACCCGCGCTCGTGGGCCGCCTCATGGACGGGGACCGGCTCACGGTCATCACGATCGAACCTGTCCTCGAGCAGAGCCTCGTCCAAGACCTGCGGCCCGCCGAGGGCGGGACGCAGCTGGTCCTCGACCAGGCAAAGCTCGACGCCATCACGTCCTCTCTGAGCGCCGCCGTCGCCGCGGCCGAATCCTCTGGCAAGAGCCCCGTGCTGGTCTGCGCGCCGGTGCTCAGACCGGCGATGCGGAAGCTCGTCCCGCTGCCGCCGTCCGGCGTCCCGGTGCTCTCCTATGCCGAGGTGACGTCCACGGAGGTCGCGATCGAGACGATCGGGGTGGTGAGAGGTGCCGCAGTACGTGCCTAAAGCGGAGAAGATCCTTCGAGGCCCCAGTCTGGAGGCTCTGACGCGGTCGGCGGTTGCGCTGTACGGGCCCGAGGCACGGATCGTGCGGGCCGAGCGCGTGCTCGAGCCGGGCCTCGCCGGGCTGCTCGGCCGGCGCCACATCGAGGCGACCGTGCTGGTCCCGGAGCCTGGTCCCGAAGCGCCCGTGGTGCCGCACTCCCTCGCGGGTCGCGCCGGGATCGCTGCGCTGCTCGACGACGCCGACCGCGCCGAGGAGGCCCTGCACTCCTCTGAGGTTTCAACCCAGGGCGAGCGATTCGATGTGCTTCTCGAGCGGCTGCGCGGCGAGTTCGACCCTCCATCCGAGCCGCGCGTGCCCAGAATGCTCGACGGCGTGGGGGACTTCGTGCTCGTCGTCGGCTTTGGCGGGGCACCACTCGAGGTCGTGAACTGGATGTCGCGCGGGGAGGCGGAACCGTGCGCACGGGCGACGGCGGGCGACCTCATGGGCGACTGGCCGCACCTCGAAGTGCCGCTCGACGCGATCTCGGCGCGGGCCGACGCCGTCGAACGCGATGTCCCTCTGCTGGTCGCGTTCACCCTCGGCCCGCTCGACTCCCTCGACGCTTCACTCGCGGCAGCCGCCGCGCTCAGGGCCGATCAGGTGTGGCTCGTGGTGGACGCCCGCCACAAGCCAGAGGAGACCGCCGAGTGGGTGGAGGCAGCGTCGTCGTGCTTTCGTGCCGCGGGCCTCACGGTCAACGCGCTCGCCGTGGTCGGCGCGGCAGAAACCCGCTCGCCCCAGACCGTCAACGCCCTCGGCATACCCGTAGGCTGGGTTGACGGGTCCCCGGCACCACGGACGGTGCTCTGACAGCGCTCCACGGAAGGACAGCGATGCTCGTACTCACCCGCAAGCCCGGCGAGAAGATCATGATCGGCGACGAAATCGTCATCACGTTCCTCGAAAGCCGCGGAAGCGAAGGCATACGCATTGGCATTGACGCGCCCCGGCACCTCGCCATCAAGCGCGAGGAGATCTTCGAGGCCGTCGCGGACGCGAATCTTGCCGCGGCCCAGTCGCAGTCGGGGGCCGAGGACATCCTGAAGGGGCTCCTGGGCGGTCGCTAAGACGCCGCCCCTGCCAGTCTCCCCAGCTTTCGCGCCAGATTCCCCAGCTTTCGGCGGCTGAAACCGGTGTGTCGCCGCAACACGCCGGAGAACTGTAGCGCTCCGGCCCTAAAGTTGGGGAGGTTGGTGCAGAAGCGGGGGAATCCGGCCGCTACTTCTTCCTGTCCTACTTCTTCCGGCCCTACTTCTTCCGGCTCTGCGCAGTTTTCTTATTGTTCGCCTTCTCCAGCGCGTCCACGAGCTGATCCTTCGTCATGTGGGAACGGCCGGGAACGTCGAGTTTCTTGGCGAGATCGTAGAGGTGCTGCTTCGAGGCATTGGCGTCGACGCCTCCGTGGGTCTCGCGGCGCGTCGTCTTTCCGCCCTTGGCCTGCTCATCGGACGGGCCCTTGCCCTCTTTGGGCTCCCAATGATCGCCGACCTTCTCGTGCGTGTGCTTCAAGGCCGAATACGCGACGCGGTGGGCTCGTTCCTCGTCGTGATACGTCTTCTCGGCGGAGTCATGGGCCTTCGCGAAGGTCTGCTGGGCTTTGTCATCCGAGCGCTGGATGGTCGAGGGGAGTTCGTCCTTCCTCGCCTTTCCGCTCTTGTCCGTCTTCGGCATCGCATCCTCCGTTTCGTCGGGACGGCTGAGCTTGCTTTGCCAGATCTTTACCCGAAGGAGGCTCGGTTACGCGTTTTGGGCAGCGCGCTGCGGGTAACGGAAGAGGGCATTCCGCTGATGCGGTCCAACATGAAGGAGCCGTGGTTCGAAATGGGTATCGGAGCTTCACTCGTCCTGATCGCGCTGGGCGCCATCCTCGCCTTCGCGGTCGGAAATGCGGTCTCGTTCGTGAACCTCGTGGTGATCGGGTACATCCTCATGGTGGTGGGCATCATTGGGCTGGTCGTCACGTTGGTCATGTTCGGCCCGAGGCGCGCCCGGCGGGTCAGCGAGACCAGGACCGCGGTCGACCCCGACACCGGCGAGCGGGTGACGCGGCGCGAGACCACAGACGGAACCCTGTAGCCGATCGGAACCCTGTAGCCGATCGGAACCCTGTAGCCTGAGCGCTGCAAGGGACTGCCGCTGCCTGCCCTCCGCGTCGAAGTTCTCCGGTGAGAGCCACGAACGCAGTGCTCCGCCTACCTCCGGCCACTCGGAGTCGATGATCGAGTACCAAGCGGTGTCGCGGCTCCTGCGTGCCCCACTTCGACGACGCCGTTGGCTGGGTCATGGCGCATGAGAGCCAAGGTGCCCACCGCCTTCCCGCTGCGACGGTCAATGACCGCGAAGTGCAGTGGGTCGCTGGATCGCGACTGCTTCTCCGCCTGCTGACGGTAGCCCTCCTCGCTGTCGAACGGTCCCACGGAGAGGTAGGTCCAGTCGCGTCCGTCCAGGGCCTGGGCGTACGCCGAGTACAGCTGATAGGCGTGACGGTCAGCCTCAAGGGGTTCGAGCCGACAGAAGCTGCCCTCGAGAACAACCCGCTTCGGTGCCGAGCGGGGCGCCCAGTCCGGCAATGGCCGGGGCTGGCCGAACTCGTTCAGAGGCATCGTCAGAAGTTCCTGCGCTAGGTGCTACCGGTCAGTAGAGGTGCGCCTCCTTGACGCTCGGGGCGGTGGCGCCCTGCATGACCCAGCGGTTGCCGTCAGGGTCGGCGAAGAAGGCGAAGTGAACGCCGCCCATGTCCTGAACATCGCTGATCTCGGCCCCACGACCCAGGAGCTCGGCGCGCACAGCCTCCAAGTCCTCCACCACGAGCTGCAGGCCCTCGAGGCTTCCCGGCGCCATGCTGGTCATGCCGGTGCCGATGACGATCGACGTGGCGGAACCCGGCGGGGTCAGCTGGACGACCCGCATTCCGGGAATGTGCTCAACATCGTGATCGAGGGCAAAACCCAGCGTCTCGCTGTAGAAGGACTTGGACCTGTCCACATCTGCCACGGGAACCTGCACGACTTCCAGACGCATCTCCATGTGGCCTCACGCTAGCGGCCGACGACCCGCGCGGAAAGCGACCCGCGTGGAAAAATGGTCCTGATCCAAGGGGGCACATGGAATTTCTGCTGCTGGTGGTCGGCCTGCTGTTCGGGACGGTGCTCATCGTTGGGGTCGGGGAGCGGATCCGTCTCCCGTATCCGATCCTCATGCTCGTGTTCTCCGCGCTCGCCGCGTCGTTGCCGTTCGTCCCGGACGTGCACATCGATCCCGAGCTCATCCTGCCGCTCTTCCTGCCGTCGCTGCTGTTCGCGGCCGCGCAGCGCTCGAGCTGGTCGGTGTTCCGGCTGCGCTGGCGCTCCCTCGTGCTGTTGGCCGTGCTGCTGGTGGTCGTGACTGTTGCCGCCGTAGCGGCCGTGACGTGGTGGCTGGTCCCGGCGCTCGGCGTGCCGCTCGCCATTGCGCTCGGTGCCATCGTTGCCCCGCCCGACCCCGTCGCGGTGGAGGCGATCGCGGGCAAGGTGAGGATGCGCCGTCGTCTGCTCACGGTGCTCCAGACCGAGGGGCTGTTCAATGACGCGATGGCCATCGTGATCTTCCAGACGGCGGTGTCCGCGACCATCAACAACGAACGCGTCGGATGGGACATCGTGCCGCGCTTCTTCCTGGGCGCAGCCGGAGCCGTGCTGCTGGGCATCGCGATGGCCTGGCTCGTCGGGGCCCTGAATCGGTTTGTCCCCAACCTCGTGGCCCGGAGCGCGACGACTCTCGTGGCGCCGTATGCGGTGTACCTGCTGGCCGAGGTCGCGCATTGCTCAGGCGTGGTCGCGGTGGTGGTCACCGCCGTCGAGCTCGGGCGGCGCGCCCGGCCGCAGGACTCGGAGGAACGGCTCACCCGCTCGGCGTTCTGGGAGGTGCTCGAGCTCCTCACCACCGGCATCGCGTTCGGGCTCGTGGGCATCGAGATGCGCTCGGTCATCGACGCGGAGGGCCCCAGCCTCGTCCGGTTTGTCCCTGGCATCGCAGCGGTCTGCGCGGCGGTGGTCCTGGTCCGCTTCATCTGGATGTACGTCATCTACCGGATGGGCGGCACCGAGCGCCGGGAGAAGACGCCCCGCTCGCTCAAGGAGGTCGTGGTCCTCACGTGGTGCGGGATGCGCGGCCTCGCAACGCTCGCCCTGGCCCTTGCACTTCCCTCGACGCTCGCTGACGGCTCGCCCACGCCGGGACGGAACTTCGTGGTCGCGGTCGCCTGCTCGGTGCTCGTGGTCACCCTCGTCCTTCCAGGGCTCACCCTGCCGTGGCTCACGCGGGTGCTCAGGCTTCCCGATGACCGCGAGGCGGAACAGCAGGCCCAGCGGGCCCTCGCCCGCCGAGCCGAGCGGGTGGCGCTCGAGGCCATGCAAACCTCGCCGGCAGCGCTGAAGCTCCCCGAGGGCCGCCGCAGAGCCCTGGCCCGGCGCATGTCGTCCCTGCACACGATTCTCGAGGCCGATTACGCCGATGATCCCGACAAGATGCGCAGGCTCAAGGTCGTGCTCGCAGCGATGGACCGGGCCCAGCGCGATGCCCTGGACGCAGCCAGGCGCGAGATGCTCGCAGCGCGAAACGAGCCCGGAAATGATCCCGAGCTCGTCGACAGGGTTCTGCGCCGACTGGACCTGCGCACGATGACGTTGGACCGCTGAGCCGTTCGCGTACGGTAGTCCTGACCAGACGGTGAGTGAAGGGAATCTGATGCGAGAGAACATCGTCGTTGTCGGCGTCGACGATAGCGAGACCGCGCTCCGGGCCGCCCAGACGGCTGCCGAAGTTGCCACCGCCTTCGGGGCGAGGCTTCATGTGGTGAGCGCCTTCGAGGACGAGCGTACCGAGGTGTACGGGGTGGGCAGCGACAAATGGATCATCTCCGGCGCGACGACGGCCGAACGTGTGGCGAAGAACGTCGCCGAGTCGCTCACCTGGCCCGAGGAGGCCGAGAAGATCACGTACATGTCGTCGCGGGGAAAGCCCGCCGACGCGATCCTCGCCGAGGCGCAGCGCCTCCAGGCCCGGCTCGTGGTTGTGGGGAACCGCCGCATGCAGGGCATCGGCCGGATCCTCGGCAGCGTCGCGAGCAGCGTTGCGCATGGCGCGGATTGCGATGTCTACATCGTCAACACCGTGGGCGACGGCGCGGAGTAGCCGGTCGTCAGGGCGGCGGCCGACGGCGGTGAGTCACCTTGCCGCCAGGACCTGCTCTCGGAGGATATCGGCGTGCCCGCAATGCTGCGCCAGCTCCCGCAGCATGTGGAGGAGCACCCAGCGCAGGGGGAGCGGTCCGCGCCGGTTGCCCCGGACGATGTCGTCAAGCCCCAACCCGGCGACGGCGCGCCGCGAGTCCTCGCAGGCCTTCCGGTAGTCAGCGCGGACCGATGCGATGGTGTCGCTCTCGGCGAGGATGAAGGATTCGTCCGGTGTGGCGGGAATCCCGATCTCCTGCCGAGAGCGACACGTGATGGCCTCGTCGAACCAGACGCGTTCCACGAACGCGGCGTGCTTGACGAGGCCGAGGAGCGTCGTCCGGGATGGCACGAGCGAGGCCCTCGCCTCCGACTCCGAAAGCCCCTCAAGGCTCCCGTCCATCGCCGCGCGGTGCTCGTCGAGGAACGCGAGGAACTGATCGCGGAGGTCGGCGCCGAAGATCGCGGGGTCCATGCTGGGCATCGTGGCGGGCGTCATGGACGGGAGTATATTTCCACGCCTTTCAGAATTCGCGAGAGGAATTGCCGCATCAGGTGATCGTCGTCGGGGCCGCCGCCTTCGTGGCCGTTGTATGGCCAGACCCGGATCTCCTTCTCGCCTGCGTAGGCATTGAAGGCCGCAAAAACGGTCGACGGCGGTGTGGTGCGGTCCATGAGCGCCGCCGAGAAATAGGCGGGGTGCTTCGCGCGGGCAGCGAAATTCACCCCGTCGAAGTAGGAGAGCGTCTCGCGGACGACGTCCACCTGGTCGCGGTGGGTCGCGAGGTACTTCGAGATCTCCCGGAAGGGCGACGTGTCGGTGATGACGGTTGCCCGCGGGAAATCGCACAGGAACGGGACCGTGACCGCGACGGCTGAAAGGTCCGGGACGAGCCCCGCAACGGCAAGGGCTACGCCGCCACCTTGGCTTCCGCCGGTCACGGCGACACGTGCGGGATCGACCATGGGGAGACCGCGCACGGCGTCGACCGCGCGGACGCCGTCGGTCATGAGACGGCGGTAGTAGTAGGTCGCCTTGCTGGTGATTCCCTTGGTCATGACGCCGGGAACCTGGGGACCTGCTGCCCCGCTGCTGTCCGGCGTATCGCCCACGGACCATCCGGATCCCTGTCCGCGGGTGTCCATCTGGAGGTGGGCGAATCCCGCCGAGGCCCAGAACAGGTTCTCCCATGCCCGTCCGCGGCCTCCGCCGTAGCCGACATATTGGACGACCGCGGGAAGGGGACCCTCAGGGTTCTTCGGGGTCCGCAGCCAGGCCTTGACGGGCTCGCCGCCGAAGCCCGGGAACGTGACGTCGTAGACGTCCAGGGTTTCCAGGCCGATCTCCGGAAGCCGCTCGACCACGGTCTCTCCGCCGGCTCGGCGCGATTCGTCGAGGGTCTCCTCCCAGAACGCGTCGAAGTCGTCCTTGCATATCTGGGAGCTCTTGTAGACCCGGAGCTCTTCCTCGGGCAGATCGTTGTACACAGTGCTCCTTCTCCGGTTGCGGGGGGTGCTCAGTTGGAGGGGAAGTTGTAGGAGGCGCCGGAGGCGTGGGTGGGTTCGGGCCAGCGTTGGGTGATGACCTTGGCGCGGGTGTAGAAGGAGACGCCTTCTTCGCCGTAGATGTGCTTGTCGCCGAAGAGGGAGCTCTTCCAGCCGCCGAAGGAGTGGTAGGCGACCGGGACGGGGA
>NZ_SSCL01000015.1 GCF_005876955.1 Sinomonas gamaensis | reverse complement strand
TGCACGGGGGTGCAGCAGACCAGACAAAATCAGCCATCAAAAAAATGGCATCGAATCGAACATGGCACACTATTGAGTTCTCAAACAACCGGTCCCCCCGGAACATCAGCCAGAACCATCTGACCCGCTCCGAAGCAACTTCTCTAACCTACCAGATCATCGCTTCCGCTTCAAATTCATTTTCACAATTCAAAGCGACTGCAATTTATTTCCGGCCCTCACACTCAGGCACACAGCACCGCTGCGTTTCTGAACTGTGAGGAAGGGTTTCGGCCGCCGCGGCCTTCGCGCTGTCCGCGCTCTCCGTCGGCGACTCGAAATACTTTACCGGCCCTGCCGCCCGCCAGCAACTTGAGGCCCTGTGGGCTCCGCCACAGGTTGCCGTTCGAAAATATATACCCCTAGGGGGTAGTTGACGCATACCCTCCCCCGGTATAGCTTCTTGGGCATGGAAACGGCCCCCTCTCCTGAGATTGCCGAAGGATCGGGCGACTCCCCCATCCACGGCTACACCACGAACAAGGACGCGTACCTTCGCCGCCTGAAGCGGATCGAAGGACAGGTCCGCGGCATCGCAAGGATGGTCGATGAGGACAAGTACTGCATCGACATCCTGACCCAGGTCTCCGCGGTGACGAAGGCCCTTCACGCTGTGAGCCTCGGCCTCCTCGAAGAGCACATCGGCCACTGCGTGGTCGGCGCCGCGAGCGAGCCCGATCCCGAACGCCGCGCGGAAGGGATCGAGTTCAAGGTCAAAGAGGCCGCGGACGCGATTGGCCGCCTCCTCCGTTGAGCCTGCCGTCGTTAAGCCTGCTGTCCCCCGAGCTGCCCACCCACAAACGCTAGGAGCCACAATGACCCACTTCACCACCACGGTCCTGGTCGACGGTATGACCTGCCACCACTGCATCGACGCCGTCACCGAGGAGCTCGAAGCGCTCGACGGCGTCGAGGACGTCGCGGTGGACCTCAAGGTCGGCGGCGCCTCCGAAGTCACCATAGGTTCGACGCGGAAGCTCAAGCACGAGTCGATCAGCGAGGCCATCGCGGAGGCCGGCTACCTCGTGGTCGACAACGACGCGTAGGCGGCGCCCACGATGCCCCAAGCAGCGCCCCAGCAGGCCTACGGCGAGGCACGCGTCATCGAGCTCGCCATCGAGGGCATGACCTGTGCCTCCTGCGTGAGCCGGGTGGAGCGCAAGCTCGGCAAACTGGAAGGGGTCACGGCCACCGTCAACCTGCCCCTCGAATCGGCACGCGTGCTCGCCCCGTCGGGAATCTCCGACCAGCAGCTCCTCGAGCAGGTCTCAGCCGCCGGCTACAGCGCGAGTCTCCGCGAGCGCCACGCGGCGCAGCACGAGACCGAGCCCGGGCGCCAGCGGGCGAGCCTCGTGCCGCGACTCGTGGTGGCAGCGGCGCTCACTGTCCCGACCTTCCTGATCTCGATGGTCCCGCTCCTGCGCTTCCCTGATTGGGGGTGGTGGGCCGCTCTCCTGTCGCTGCCTGTGGTGACCTGGGCGGCGTGGCCCTTCCACCGCGCTGCGCTGCGCGCCGCCCGACACGGCTCCTCGACCATGGACACCCTTGTGTCCCTGGGGATCGTGGCCGCCTATGCCTATTCGGCCGGCCAGCTCATCGCGAATCCGCAGCTCACGGCGTCGCCCGGCGAGGCGATGGGCGCTGAGCTGTATTTCGAGGTGGCCGATGTCGTGGCGACCTTCCTCATCCTCGGGCGCCTCCTCGAAGCCCGCGCGAAGGACCGCGCCGGAAGCGCCCTCCGAGCGCTCCTGGACCTCGGAGCCAGGGATGCGATGCTCCTGAAGGATGGTGTCGAATATCGGATTCCGGCGGAGCAGCTTGTTCCGGGTGACGTGTTCGTGGTGCGGCCGGGCGAGAAGATCGCGACCGACGGACTGGTGCGCAGCGGCACCTCGGCCGTCGACGCCTCGCTGCTGACCGGCGAATCCGTTCCGGTCGACCTCGGCCCCGGCGACACGGTGACCGGCGCGACGATCAACACCTCGGGCAGGCTCGTCGTCGAAGCCACGCGAGCCGGATCGGAGACCACCCTCGCCGCGATGGGCCGTCTGGTGTCGGAGGCCCAATCCTCGAAGGCCCCCATCGCACGCCTCGCAGACCGCATCAGCGGCGTCTTCGTCCCGATCGTCCTCGGCGTCGCCGCGCTGACGTTCGTGGTGTGGATGGCGGTCGGCGGATCGACGGACGCTGCGGTCACCGCCGCTGTCTCCGTGCTCGTCATCGCGTGCCCCTGCGCCCTGGGACTCGCCACGCCAGTGGGTCTCCTCGCCGGGAGCGGACGCGGTGCGCAGCTCGGCATCCTGATCCGTGGCCCCCAAGTGCTCGAGGATACCCGCAGCGTGGACACGATCGTGCTGGACAAGACGGGCACCATCACCACAGGGCGGCTTGGCGTCTCAGCGGTCGATGTCGTGCCCCGCTGGACTGAGCGTGATGTCCTGCGGCTGGCTGGAGCTGTCGAGGCGGCGAGCGAGCATCCGGTCGGCAAGGCGATTGCCCAGGCCGCGCGGGCGGCGAACGACGGCGGCAGGCTCCCTGACGTCGAGAGCTTCGCGTCCGCTGGTGGCGGCGGGGTGAGCGGGCTCGTCGAGGGCAGGAGGGTCGTGGTGGGACGCGAGCCATGGCTTCGCGCGCACGGCGCCGAGGTTCCGTCTGGTCTCCGCGGCCAGTTCAGCGCCCGCGAGGAAGCGGGAGCGACCGTGGTGTGGGTTGCGGTTGAGGGGCAGGCGGTCGGCGCAGTGAGCCTGACGGACACGGTCAAGCGCGGGTCGCGGGACGCCGTCGTCCGCCTCAAGGCTCTCGGGCTGAGGCCTGTCCTGCTCACCGGCGACAACGCCGCCGTCGCCCGTCGGGTCGCCGCCGAAGTAGGGATCGCGCCGTCCGATGTCATCGCTGGGGTGAGCCCCGAGGGGAAGGTCGACGCCGTGCGGCGGCTGCAGGGTGCCGGCGCCACGGTGGCGATGGCGGGCGACGGCGTCAACGACGCCGCTGCGCTCGCGCAGGCCGATTTGGGGATCGCAATGGGGTCCGGCACCGACGTGGCGCGCGAGGCAGCCGACCTCGCCGTGATGGGAGACGACCTCGGCCAGGTTGCGCTGGCCATCGAGCTCTCGCGCGCGACGCTCCGAATCATCAAGACGAACCTGTTCTGGGCCTTCGCCTACAACACCATCGGCATCCCGGTTGCGGCCTGCGGGCTGCTGAGCCCGATGATCGGGGGCGCGGCGATGGCGGCGAGCTCGGTGCTCGTCGTGGCGAATTCGCTGAGGCTCACGCGCTTCGCGCGCTGATCTCCGGTGGGAGCGGCTCAGCCGGCATCGGCTGGGCGAGTTCGGGGACCGGCGCGCGCAGCTCGTCGACGCGGACGAGGATCACGCCGACGACGATGAGGGCGCCGCCGAGAGCCTGGACCGGCGCGGGGACGTCGCCGATGAGGAGCCATGAGGCGACAACGGAGAACAGCACTTCGGTGAGCGAGACGAAGCTCGCGACCTTCGGCCCGAGCCGCTGGGCGCCGACGATGCCGAGCGAATAGGCAGCGACCGCCGCGATGAGGGTGATCCCGAGGATCGGCACGATCCAGCTCGTCTCGACTCCTTGGAGTTCGACGGTGCCGAAGTTCGCGGCGAGGGGCAGCACTCCCACGATGGCGAGGGCCCCGATCGCGAGAGCGCCGAACACCATGCCACCGCCGACCATGACGAATGGCGGCAGGACGCCGTCGGCCCTCGCCGACAGGAGAAAGTAGACGGCGAGGCAGACGGCGGCACCCAGACCCCACAGGACTCCCACCGGATCCACGCGGGTGGCGCTGAACAGGTTGAGCACGATCACGAGGCCGAGCATGGCAACGACCGTCCCCGCGATCGTGAGCAGGCCGGGGCGGCGGCGCGAGCGGGCCCACATCCAGCCGACGATCACAATGGGCGCGAGATATTCGAGCATGAGCGCCACCGGCGGGCTCATCCGTGAGACCGCGTTGAAGTAGCAGAACTGGCACACGGCGACGGCGACGATGCCGTAGCCGGCCATGATGCCGAGCCCCCGGCGCAGCTGAGCCCAGCGGCCGCGCAGCATGACGAGCGTCGGCACGAGCATCACGAGGGCGGCGAGGCCGATGCGGGTCCCGACCGTGGCACCCGTGCTCCAGCCGGCCTCGAGGAGGGACTTCCCGAGCGGCCCGCTGATACCGAAGGTCGCGGCCGAGAGCAGCGCGTAAACCAGGCCGGACGCCGAACGGTTCGCGGACAGCATGAGACACCTCCAAAAAACATGTCAGGACCAAAAGCAGAGTATGGTGATGACAGTAGACCCGAGAGGAGTCATGAGTCAAAGTGTTGTTCGCACCTGACACCGAAGTCGCGCTGCGGAGCGCGGTGAACTTGGTCAACACGCTGGATTCCGACGGCGAGGAGCACCTGAAGACGCTCGCCGACCTCGACCGCTTCCTCGAGGAGGAGCAGTTCACGGGGTCGAGAACGCACGACGACGGCGAACTCGCCTCCGTGCGAACCCTCAGGTCCCGCCTCAGGGGACTCTGGGACGCCTCGGAGGAGGACGCCGTCGACCTCGTCAACGCGATCCTGCGGGAAACCAGCGCTCTCCCCCAGCTCGTCAAGCACGACCATTGGGACTGGCACCTCCACGTGACGACGCCCGAGGCACCGCTTGCGCAGCGCGTGGGGGCGGAGGCCGCGATGGCCTTCGTCGACGTCATCCGCTCCCAAGAGCTCGACCGGCTGCGGATCTGCGCCGCGGACGACTGCGAGGCCGTCCTCATCGACCTGTCGAAGAACCGCTCGAAGCGTTATTGCGACACGGGCAATTGCGGGAACCGCGCCCACGTGCGGGCCTATCGTGAGCGGAAGGCCGCCAGCTAGACCGATATCGGGCGCTCCCTTGGTACGCTTCGAAAAAATGCAGTATGACGAAGGGGCGATTCCATAGTGCCCACCACCCTGCTCAGGGCACGTTCCCTCGACGAGCTCAAGGCCAAGGCCATGGCTCTCGGGCCCCACGCACAGCTCATCAGCGCCGAGCCGGTGAAGGCAACCGGGTTCCGACGGCTCCGCGGCCTCCGCTACGAGGGCCTCGCCGTGGTCCCAGACCTTGACGACGCCGAACTGGCCACAGACGCTGGCGCTCGCCTGACGCTTCCCGAACTCGGCCCCGCCTCTCCGCAGGAAGATGTGGGGGCCATCCTGCAAGAGCTGGGCGCACCCGTGATGCTCGAGGACTCGCCCGCGAGCGCTCCACTGCGGACGCCCGGGAGTCTCACAGTGGTCGCTGCGCCACACGACGCGGCACTCGGACCAGCGATGGCCCTCGCCGAGGCGGTCGGCGCCCAGCTCCGAACGTCCGGACTGCTCGAGGCGTACAACGTGCCCTCGCTCGAAGGTCGGCGCGAGGCCGCCGCCGCGCGAGCCGAAGGCACCGCGCTGGGCCAGCCCATCGTCGTCGCCTTCGGTCTCGGACGACGGGGCTGGACGGCGACCAACGCCGCTGGAGCCGAGCGGCTCCGGGCCGACCAGGTATGGCTCGTCGTCGACGCGCGGCACAAGCATGCCGACACGGCGACCTGGGTTGCGGCTGTCCAGACTCGGCTCGTGGTGCACGCCCTCGCCGTGGTGGGAGTCGCCGAGACGTCGAGCCCCGGGACCGTCGAGCGGCTCGGGATTCCGATTGGATGGACGGATCAGGCTCCGGTCTGGAGCTGAGCGCGCCTCGGGCGCAGTGCAGCTGGCGCCCAGCTCCTCTGCCAGTCAGCGCAGCTGGCGGCCCTGGGCGTCGGTGCGGAACGGCTGGGCGCCGAGCACAATGAGGGTTCCCTCGATCATGCCCCAGAGGAAGATCGTGCCGTAGGTGGCCTTCGCCAGCAGTATCGCGGCGAGCACCTGCGCGATGCCCCAGGCCGTGTAGCCCAGGTAGAAGCGATGAGCCCCGAAGGCGCCGAGGTAGATGCCGAGAAGGCCTGCGACCGCACGGCGACGCGGCGACAGGCGGACGGCGGGCGCAAGCCCCGCGTCGGGGCCGCGGCCGGTGTAAAGGTGCGTCATGGGCTCAGCTCACTGGGTCTCGGAGGTTCGGTTCCCAATGTACATGTCGAACCCCGCTCTGCGCTCGCTCCCAGCTACTCGCGGTGAGCGCCGTCCGCGGGATCCTCGGGACGCTTGGCTTCGGGCGCCTTGCCCTTGCCCTTGAGTCGGTCCGCCGAGCGAAGGTTCACGCCGGACCCCTGGCCGAGGTGCTCGGAGTTCTCCTTGTAGGTCATGGACAGCATCGCGGCGATGACGAGGCACACGATGAACGCGACTCCGCCTGCTGTGAAGGCGAGGTCGAAGCGCATCCCGTGCCCCGTCCCACCCGAACCGAAGATGAGCACCGCCACGAACGCAACCACGCCGAAGAACGCGGAGAACATGAGCGGGCCCTTGATGCCGACGCGCGGTCCGCGTGGGGATTCTTCGGTCATGGGGGCCCTCCTTGCGCTGCGAGCGCTGCTGTGGGTGCGGCGGTGGATCTGAAGGAGTTCTACGCCAAGTAGAAAGTAGAACCAGTCAATTCTAGGCCACTCGGGCTGAGGTCGCGGAATCGTGCCTCAGGCTCAGGGCCGCGATCGCCAGCAGAACCCCCGTGATGATCGCCGGCCCACCGGCGACCCCGAGCAGCGCATGCGGGCCGAGTCCGGCGAAGAAAGGAAGGAGAAGACCGCCCCCGAGGCTGACGACTCCCGTGATGAGGAGATCGCGGGCGAGCGGCGCCGACCCGGCCTTGGGCCGTCGCGAGAGCACGGAGCGGACCACGTCGGAAATCCCCACCAGCACGAGCGCGGCCGCGCCCACCCACGCCAGCAGGCTCACCGAGGGTGACACGACAAGCACGACGGCGGCCACCGCACCGAGGGCGTAGGGCACGAGTCCGAAGAGCGCAGAGATCCGCCCTGGCGCCGGCCGCTCAGCTCGGAGTAGCCACACCTCGCCGGCGAGCAGGCACCAGACGTACGCTGCGAACACCCACGCCGCCCCCGCCGTCGTCGGCTGCCCCCAGAAGACCGTGGCCACCCCGAAAGCCAACGCCACGGCTGCCCTCAGCAGAACCGGCGGCCAGAGGCGGGCGCGATCAGGCGAAGGGGCGTCGAGAGGCATGGAGTCAGTCTAGTCGCGGGCCTCGCCGCGCCGTTCTCAGTGGGCGCCAAGGACCATCCAGGTGCCACCTCTCGCGCGGAGGCCCAGGGTTGCGGCGCGCGCGAGCATGTAGCCGCCGGCGAAGGCGGCCCAGAGCCACGCGAGGCCAGCCGGGCCAGTCACTCCCGCAAGCCCGACCCAGACGAGGAGAGGCCCGTAGACCACGAGGTTGAGCACTCCGGCGAGCGCGAGATACCGGGCGTCGCCGGCGCCGATCAGCACACCGTCGAGAATGAAGACGAAGCCGCACACCGGCTGGCTCGTCGCCAGCACCAGCAGGGCGGGCGTGAGCGCTTCATGCACCAGCGGATTCGGCGTGAAGAGCCAGCCGAGCCACGGAGCAGCGATCGCCAAGAGTGCGCCAGTCACCACGCCGAACCCGAGCGACCACCGGACCATGGTTCCGGTGAGCTCGCGCGCCCTCGCGGCGTCGGAAGCGCCGAGCTCCTTGCCGATGAGCGATTGCGCGGCGATCGCCAGCGCGTCAAGGGCGAAGGCCAGGACGTTGAACATGGTCATGGCGAGCTGATGTGCCGCGAGGTTCTCGGCGCCCTGGGCCGTTGCAACCACGACGGTCGCGAAGATCGCCGCACGCAGGGTCAGGGTGCGGAGCATGAGCCAGGATCCGACGTGGGCTGCGCCGAGAATGCCGCGCCAGTGGGGTCCCAGAGCAATTCCCTCATGGCGAATGCGGGGCACGATGATCGCGAGATACACCGCCGCCATGCAGAGCTGGGCCACGCTCGTCCCGATCGCAGACCCGGCAATGCCCCAGCCGAAGCCGTACACGAAGACGAAATTGAGCGCCGCGTTGGCCCCGAAGCCCGCGGTTGCCACGACGAGGGGCGTTCGAGTGTCCTGGAGGCCGCGCAGGACGCCCGTGCCCGCGAAGACGAGGAGCATCCCGACAAGCCCGGGCATGGACCATGCGAGGTACTCCACGGCGTACGACTGCACCGCCGGAAGCCCGCCCACCGCTCTCACGATCGCCGGGCTGACAATCCAGCCGACCACTGCCAGCAGGACGCCGAGAAGCAGCGCCAGCCATACACCGTCGCGCGCTGCGCACATCGCCCGCGCGGGCTGACCCGCCCCGAGGAAGCGTGCGACAGCGGGGCCGGTTCCGTAGGCGAGGAAGACCATGAGGCCCACGATGGTCTGCAAGATCGTGGTCGCAAGGCCGAGCCCGGCCAGCTCGTCGACGCCCAGATGCCCGATGATCGCCGAATCCGCGAGGAGAAAGAGCGGTTCGGCGATGAGCGACCCGAAGGCCGGCACCGCGAGCCGCAGGATCTCCCGCGTGGTCGAACGCCGGCCTCCTTGGACGTGCGGGTGGCCGTGCTCTTCCTGTGTGCGATCCATGCCTCCCACTGTAGGCACGGTGACCGACAGTCCGGCCGCGTCAGTCAGTGCGACGACTGCTGGAAGCACGCGACGTCGTATTGCGACGTCTCGTTGTAGTGTTGGCCTCCGGTTCCGCCATTGGTGCTGTTGATCCCCGGCTCATTGAACGGCGATCCGGGGCTGCTCGAGGAATTGCCCGGCGTGTTGGGCTCGAGCTGTTGGCACGATTGGCTCGGCAAGCCCGGTGCGCCCGGAGGGTTGTCTGCCGCTGCCGGCGCCGCGAAGGCAAGACCCAGGAAAGCCGTCAACCCAAGGATCCGAAGTGTTCTTCTCATGGCGATGCTCCTCATACCGAGGGCCGCGCCGCCCATAGCGCGGCCCGACACGCATATGACGCTCCTGGACCGCTTGGGGTTCACTAAAAGCCGCCGCCCTCGCTGTCGCCAGAGTCGACGGCCATGTTCGCGAAGCGGGAGTAGTGGCCCTGGAAGGCCACGACGATGTCCTTCGTGGGGCCGTTACGGTGCTTCGCGACCAGGATGTCCGCCTCGCCCGCGCGCGGCGACTCCTTGTTGTAGACGTCCTCGCGGTGCAGAAGGATGACCATGTCGGCATCCTGTTCGATCGATCCACTTTCGCGAAGGTCCGAGACCATGGGCCGCTTGTCCTGGCGCTGCTCGGAGCCACGATTGAGCTGCGAGAGTGCGATCACCGGAACCTCGAGCTCCTTGGCCAGCAGCTTGAGCGCACGCGAGAACTCGGAGACTTCCTGCTGGCGGCTCTCGACCTTCTTGCCAGAGGACATGAGCTGGAGGTAGTCGAGCACCACGAGCTTGAGGCCGTGCTGCTGCTTCAGGCGACGGCACTTCGCCCGGATCTCCATGAGCGACATGTTCGGCGAGTCGTCGATGAACAGCGGCGACTCGTTGAGGGGGCCCATGACCTTCGCGATCTTGGCCCAGTGCT
This sequence comes from Sinomonas gamaensis, assembly GCF_005876955.1. Taxonomy (GTDB): domain Bacteria; phylum Actinomycetota; class Actinomycetes; order Actinomycetales; family Micrococcaceae; genus Sinomonas; species Sinomonas gamaensis. Next base: position 83,738 of record NZ_SSCL01000015.1, on the reverse strand, counting down.
CGTCGCGCAGCGTTCCACGGCGGAGGTCCTGGAGCTGGATGGTCGCCTCGGCGCTCATCAGACGCATGGCAATCTCGTTGCGGCTCATCTCAAGCGAGAAGAAGACCGTGGGCAGCTTGTGCTTGATCGCGGCCGAACGGGCGAAGTCGAGCGCGAACGTCGACTTTCCGACGGCGGGGCGCGCCGCGATGACGATCATCTGGCCCGGGTGCAGGCCGTGAGTGAGTTCATCGAGTTCATAGAAGCCCGTCGGGACGCCCGTGATTCCCTCACCGCGATGACCCGCAGCCTCGATCTCGTCCATCGCCGATTCCATGACCTCAGACAGGGCCACGTAGTCCTCGCCCTGACGGCGCTCGGCGACGGAGAACACTTCCGCCTGCGCCTGATTGACGAGGTCCTCCACCTCGCCGTCCTGCCCGTACCCGAGCTGGACGATCTTGGTTCCAGCGCTGACGAGCCTGCGGAGGATCGCGCGCTCGGCGACGATCTCGGCGTAGTACCCGGCATTCGCCGCCGTCGGAACCATCTGGATGAGCTCGTGGAGATACGCCGGACCGCCGACGCGGTTGATCTCGCCGCGTTTGGTCAGCTCGTCGGAGACGGTGACGGCATCCGCTGGCTCACCGCGGCTGTAGAGATCGGTGATGGCCTCGAAGATCGTCTCGTGCGCGGGACGGTAGAAGTCGTTGGAGCGGACGACTTCAACGACGTCCGCGATCGCGTCTTTCGACAGCATCATGCCGCCGAGCACGGACTGCTCGGCGACGATGTCCTGAGGCGGCGTACGCCCCACGTCCGAGTCCCGATACGACGGGGCGGACTCGATCTGGGGAGCAGACACCGGGATACCTCACCTCGAACACGGCTGCCGGATCGGGGTGCGAACACCTCTTCCGGATGAGTTGCAGTCACGGTATCGAGGGGGTGCGACAAACCCAAGCCGGTCGTCCACCGGTCGTGTGGATAACCTGTGGGGAATGGGCCCGCACTTGTTCACAGTGCTTGTGGATATCTGTGGACAACTTCTCCGCATTGCCCTCAACAGCCTTCTGACGTGGGCAGACTTCGTCTACAGAGTGTGGACCAAAGAATTTTTTCCACATTCGAAATCCACAGCGCCAGAACGCTTTTTTGGACACCTGTTTGTGTTTTCAGCCATCGTGCAGAGTTTATGTGAGTTGCAACACATGCGTGAGGGGTTGAGCTTTCTTGAGCATGCTCTCGTGGGAATACGTCACGGGTGGCGACCACCGAGGAGCGCCCGGGAGTGCCGCCGCATCTGGCCCGTACTACTCTGGAAGTGCCCCGAACGGGACTCGCGCTGACACTTCCCGCACCTGCCGCACCGATCCGGAAGCCCCGATGGAAAATCTGCTGCCGCCACTCATCATCCTGTTGTGCGTCGTTGCCGTCGTCGTCCTGATCTTCCGGCGGGGTGTGAGGAAGTCGCGGGAGTCGGCCGAGACAGCCATGGCGGGCGGACCAGAGGCCGCCGCGGCTGCTTCCGCGAAGCTGACCGAAGAGCAGCACCGCACCATCTACTCCCTCATCGCGCAGGGGCTGACGGTGCAGGCCATTGCCGTCTATCGCCAGGCCACTGGGACGAAGCTCACCGAAGCCCGCAACGCCGTGCTCCTCATGGAACGCCACCCGCAGCCGTACGGGAGCCGGGAAGCGTTGCCCGACACGTCCCAGACGGAGCCAGAACCTCTCGCGGCGCCAGAGCTGGAGCGGCCAGTGGAACGGGAGCAGCAAATCCCGCCCGAGCCCCTGGAAAGCCGCGAGCCGAAGCCGGCAGCGCCGTCGTCGTCCTTCGAGACCCCCTCCAAGGTGCCGGCGGCAGCATTCGGCGAGCGCTCGACCACCCGCTTCCCGTACCGCTATCGCGCCATCGTGAGCAATGGGCGACAGACCCTCGAGGTCGCGAGCAATCTCCTCAACGACGAGATCTATTCCGAGATCAAGGCGCTGGCCCAGATCGGTGACGCCGAGGACGCCGCCCAGCTGCTCTGGCGCCATTCGGAGATCAGCATCGAAGAGGCGCGCGCGTTCGTCGAGCTCCTCTAGAGCGGCTCACACAGGGCCGACTTCGGTCGCCTCGAGCACGCGAAGGGCGTTGGCCCAACACAAGGCCTCGAGGTCGCCGTCCGTCCAGCCGCGCTCCCGCAGCGCGTCGAGCAGCGGGCGGTAGCCTGCGACCCCGTCCATCCCGACCGGTAGGTCAACGGTTCCATCAAAGTCGCCGCCCAGTCCCAGGTGCTGGGGTCCCACCACCTCGCGGGCGTGCTCGAGGTGACGGACGACGTCGTCGATGGTCGCCTCGGGCGCGGGGTTCGCGGCGAGCCACGCCGCAAAGTCACGTGCGGCATCGGGGTTCTCCGCGGGCAGGACGTCGTGGAAGCCCACCGGGAGCCCCAGCTCAAGCCGCTTGTCCCGGACCGCCCGCGCATGATCGCGGCACGCCTCAGAGACGAACTTGGGGACGAACGTGACCATGAGCAGACCGCCGTTGTCGGGGAGGCGCTCGAGGACGCCGTCGGGGACGTTCCTGGGATGCCCGCAGACCGTTCGGCACGACGAATGTGAGAACATGACGGGTGCGGTGGTGGTGTCCAGCGCGTCGTGCATGGTGCGCTCGGAGACGTGCGAGAGGTCCACGATCATCCCGATCCGGTTCATTTCCGCGACCACCTCGCGGCCGAAGGCCGCCAACCCTTGGTCGGCGCCCTCGCCTGTGGCCGACGAGGCCCACGGGAGGCTGTCATTGTGGGTGAGGGTCATATAGCGGACGCCCAGCTCGCCCATCATGCGCAGGACAGCGAGCGAGGCGGCAATGCTGTGGCCGCCCTCCATTCCCATGAGGGACGCGATGCGTCCGCGGTCGACGGCGGCCCTCACCTCTGCGGCGGTCCTCGCCAGCTCGAAGGTCGCCGGGTGGGCGGCCACTATACGGCGCACGCAGTCAATCTGCTCAAGCGTGGCGACGACAGCCTGCTCCGGCGTCAGCGTCGAGGGGACGAAGACTGACCAGAACTGGGCCCCGACGCCGCCCCGTCGGAGGCGAGGAATGTCCGTGTGGAGCCTCGGCTGGCCGATCTCGAGCGTTGCGGCGGCGACGTCGTACCCGAAGTCTTGGCGCAGGGCCCAGGGAAGGTCGTTGTGGCCGTCGACGACGGGGGCATAGGGGCGCTCAGACTGCACCCCGTCATGGTACGACGGCGATCAGTTGCGGCCGGTCAGCTCGGAGAGGAGTTCCTCGAAGCTCTTGTCCTCGGGACGCGTGGCGATCTTCGGCGCACGCGCCGGGCCTCCGTGGCCCATGAGCTCGGCCGCGAGCTCAGCCGCGGCGCGCTCGATCCGGGCGCCGAGACCGCCCGCCGAAGCCGCGTCGCCGTCGTCGCCCTTGCCCCAATCCATCGGTCCGGCGAAGACACCGGTGGGCACGATGCGCGCACGGAGGTAGGTGAAGAGTGGCCGCATCGCGAAGTCGATGACCATGCTGTGGCGCTCGGAGCCGCCCGTGACTCCAAGGAGGACTGGCTTGCCGTCCAGCGCCTTGTTGTCGAGCACGTCGATGAACGACTTGAACAGGCCGCTGTACGAGGCGCTGAAGACGGGCGAAACGACGATGAGGGCGTCTGATTCCTCGACGGCGCTGATGGCTTCCGCGAGCTTCGGTGCGGCATATCCGGTCACGAAGTTGTTGGCGATGTCCACCGCTAGGTCCCGCAGCTCGAATGCGGACACCTCGGTCTCCACGCCAAGAACCGCGGCGCGGCGCACCGTCGCTTCCGCCAGTTGGTCGGCAAGCAGGCGGCTTGACGATGGGGTGCCCAGACCGGCCGAGATGACGACGATCTTCTTGGCGTTCATGGTGTTCGCTCTCCGTTCGCGAGTTTCATGCATTTGCATCAATCCCGACAACGGTGGAGGCCAGCGACCTATTCCCACCCCAGTTTCGGGTACACCAAACCCCCTCCTGCGGCGTTTCGGGAACAGATACTTCCAAGCCACTAGCGAGCCAGCCGAGGGGGCGGGAAGTATCTGTACCTGAGACGTCCTGCGGGGGAGGTATCTGTACCTGAGACGCCCTGACGGGAAGGTATCTGTACCTGAGACGGGAAGAGAGGGCCTCCGCCGCTTCGGCGGAGACCCTCTCGAGGTCCGTTAGCCCTCAGGCCACGTGGAGCTACTTCGCGGCGACAACCTGGAGGTTGATCGTCGCGGTGACCTCGTCGTGCAGGCGCACGGCGACGTCGTAGTTGCCCGTCGACTTGATGTGCCCGGGAAGGACGACCTTGCGCTTGTCGATAGCGCCGAGACCGGCCTCCTCGACAGCGGAGGCGACAGCCTCGGTGCGGACGGTGCCGAAGAGGCGGCCTTCCTTGCCGGCCTTGACCTCAAGACGGACCGGGGTCTTCGCGAGAGCAGCAGCCTGCTCCTGCGCGGCCTCGAGCGTCTTGTGGGCCTTGGCTGCACGGGCAGCGTTGATCGCCTCGACGTGCGCCTCGCCACCACGGGTCCAGCGCAGGGCGAAGCCGCGCGGGTAGAGGTAGTTGCGGGCGTAGCCGTCCTTGACCTCGACAACGTCACCAGGCGTGCCGAGTCCGGTCACTTCCTGGGTCAGGATGATCTTTGCCATGGTTTTCTCGCTTCCCTTCTCAGCCGCGGCCAGCGCCGGAGTAAGGGAGCAGGGCAACTTCGCGGGCGTTCTTGATCGCCTGGGCGATCTTCCGCTGCTCCTGCACAGTCACGCCGGTCACCCGGCGGGCGCGGATCTTGCCGCGGTCCGAGATGAACTTGCGCAGCAGGGCGACGTCCTTGTAGTCGATGACGGTGATGTCAGCGGCCTTCAAGGGGTTGGACTTTGGTTTCGGCTTGCGGATTTCAGCCTTAGCCATCGTGGAGCTCCTTTTGTCTCGCGGAGCCCGTGGTCATGCCACGGGATGGTGATGAATAGGTGTCGATCAGAAAGGCGGCTCGGAGTCGGGGCCGCTGCCCCAGCCACCAGAGTTGCTAACGCCCGGGGTTGCCCACGGATCGTCGTTCTGCGCGCCGCCGCCGTTCCAGCCGCCGGAGCCACCCTGGTTCTGCGAACCCTGGTTGCCACCCCAGCCTCCAGCGTTGCCGCCACCACCGAAGTTGCCCCCGGCGTTGGCACCGCTGAAGTTGCCTCCCTGACCGCCAAAGTTGCCGCCCTGACCGCCGGAGCGCTGAGTGCGGTTGACCTTGGCAGAGGCATAGCGGAGGCTCGGGCCGATCTCGTCGACCTCGAGCTCGATCACGGTGCGCTTCTCGCCTTCCTTGGTCTCGTACGAACGGCTCTTGAGCCGGCCTGTCACGATGACGCGCATGCCCTTCGTGAGGGACTCTGCGACGTTCTCGGCAGCCTCGCGCCAGATCGACGCGCGGAGGAACAGGGTTTCCCCGTCCTTCCACTCATTCGACTGGCGATCGAAGGTGCGCGGCGTGGAGGCCACCGTGAAGTTGGCCACGGCGGAACCCGACGGCGTGAACCGGAGCTCCGGATCGTTCGTCAGATTGCCGATGACCGTAATCGTGGTTTCGCCTGCCATGCTGCCTCCTGGTCCGAGTCGTTGACGTTCTTACGAGCGAAGGGATCGCGCCAAACTACTTGGCGGAAACCTTCTGGTCTTCGGGGCGGATGATCTTGGTGCGCATGATCGTCTCGTTCAGGTTGAGCTGGCGATCCAGCTCCTGGGCCGTAGCCGGCTCAGCCGTGAAATTGACGACGGCGTAGATCGCCTCGTTCTTCTTCTTGATGTCGTAGGCCAGACGGCGACGACCCCAGATGTCCACCTTGTCGACGGTTCCACCGTCGGTGGTGATCACACTGAGGAACTTGTCGAGCGACGGCTGAACGGTGCGCTCGTCGACCTCGGGGTCGATGAGGACCATCAGTTCGTAAGGACGCATGTGTGAACCCACCTCCTTTGGGCTAAGCGGTTGCGGTCTCTCCGCAACAGGAGGTTCATTAGCGTTGTCCACGCGACCGGGCAGTCCCCGAGGGAGACCGGCCGCCGCACAGACTTCACCATCCTACCGGATCTTGGCTGCCCGACCGAGCCGCTGTCCGAGCCGGCCCTCCTCGCCGGTGGCAACAACGCTACGCCGCCTTCCGCCGTCGTCCTCGTGATCCCGCCTCTATGTCGACGACACGCCGTCGAGCCCCATGTGCAGGACAATCAGCGCGCCCCAAGGTGCCGGTGCGAGGATCGGGCCATGACGCCACAAGCACAGACCACCCGCTCGCCTCGCGCCATCGCTGCTCGCCGCCGCCTGTGGACCATGCTCGCGGTGGGCGTCGTCGCCGCGGTCCTGACAGGCCTCTTCTCCTCCTGGTGGCACGCGCCGGCGGCTGGATGGGGCGCCGCGGCCCTTCTGTACGACGTCTGGGTCCTGAGGAGGATCCTCCCGATGAACGCGGAGCAGACCCGGAGCCACGCTCGTGAGGAGGATCCTCGCCGGGCGACCCGCGATTTCCTCATCCTGTGCGCGAACGCGGCCGCGATCATCGCCGTGATCGTGGTGATGGTCTCCGGAAATCAGGCGAAGGGCGGCGCGAAACTGACCCTCGCGATCCTCGCGATCCTGGTGGTCGCGGCGTCCTGGCTCATGCTGCACACCATCTTCATCCTCCGCTACGCCGAGGTGTACTACGGAGAGAACCCGCATGGCGGCGTCGAGTTCAATCAGGAGCAGCCGCCCAAGTACACCGATTTCGCGTACCTCGGCTTCACGCTGGGGATGACCTTCCAGGTCTCGGACACCAACCTCACGAGCACGAAGATCCGCACCGAGGCGCTCAAGCAGGGAATCCTGGGCTACATCTTCTCGACGGTCATCCTCGCGGCCACCATCAACCTGGTCATCGGACTGGCGAACCAGGGCGGGTAGGCGTCAGCCCGCGAAGAAGCGCTCCGCGACGAGCGCGAGCCGCCACGGATCCTGCACGCCCGCGAGCTCGCGCGCGGAGTGCATCGACAGGAGCGGGACGCCCACGTCGACCGTGCGGATACCGAGGCGCGTGGCCGTGAGCGGGCCGATCGTGGACCCGCACGGGACATCGTTGTTGGAAACGAACTCCTGATACGGCACCTCGGCCTCGGCGCAGAGTCGGGCCCAGAGAGCGGCGCCCGCCGCGTCGGTTGCGTAGCGCTGCTGCGCATTGATCTTGAGCAGCGGACCGCCGTTGAGCACCGGGCGGTTCGCGGGATCGTGCTTCTCCGGGTAATTGGGGTGGATGGCGTGCCCGGCGTCGGCAGAGATGTGCCACGAGGCGGCGAAAGCACGACGGCGGTCAGTGGCCGTGGCACCGAGGCCCTCACCGATGCGCGCGAGGACGTCCTCGAGGAAGGGGCCAGAGGCACCAGAGCGGGTCGAGGAGCCGACTTCTTCATGGTCGAACGCCGCGAGCACGGGGATAGCCGTCTCCTGGGCTGAGTCGAGGACCCGGGCCAGAGCGGTCACGCCCGCATGCACCGAGGACAGATTGTCGAGGCGACCCGAGGCGAGGAACTCGCCGTCCGCGCCGAACACCGACGGCTCCTGCGCATCGGCCACGACGAGGTCGTAGCCGCCGATGAGGCCCGCGTCGACGCCGGCCTCACGCGCCACAAGACCGAGGAGGTCCGCCTGGGACGCGTCGCCAAGGCCCCAGACAGGGTTCATGTGCCGCTGCTTGTCGAGTTTCAGTCCGTCGTTGACTCCACGGTCAAGGTGGATCGCGAGCTGCGGAAAGCGCAGAAGGGGTCCCGTGGCCACACAGTGCTCGGCGCCGTCGAGCATCACGAGGCGGCCGGCGAGGCGAAGCTCTCGGTCGAGCCACGAATTGAGCATGGGTCCGCCGTAGACCTCCACGCCTGCCTGAAGCCAGCCGTGCGCGCCGGCCGTGGGCTTGGGCTTGAGCTTGAACGACGGGGAATCCGTGTGCGCGCCGAGGATCCGGAACGGCGTGAGGGGGCTGGCGCCGTCGGGAATGACCCAGGCGATGAGCGCCCCGTCGCGCACCACCGCGTAGCCGCCGGGCTCGGAAGGCCATTCGTCGGCCTCGGAAAGCACCCGGAAACCCGCCTCGGCCAGCCGTCGCGAACCCTCGCGCGCCGCATGGAAGCTCGACGGCGAAGCGACCACGAAACGGCCGAGGTCCAAGGCATGGCGATGCGCGGCGGTAGGCATGAGGCGAGTCTAGCGAGCCGTCTAGCGCGCGTAGCGCTCCACGAAATTCCGCAGGATCCGCTGGGGCTCGTGCACGTGGGCGCGGCGCGCGCGCTCCTTGACGGCGTCGGCCTCTTCCGGCGGGAAGTACCCGGAATGCCGGTACGCATCGACCCGGCGTTCGAGGCCGGGCAGGTCCAGCTCGGGGTGAAACTGCGTGGCGTACAGGTTCCGCTTGAATCGGAACATCTGCACGGGGCAGGACGCCGAGCCGGCCAAGAGCGCGGCGTTCGACGGCAGCGTCCGCACCGCCTCCTTGTGGCCCACGAAGGCATCGAACGAGGGCTGGAGCCCCGCGCACAGGGGGTCGACGACGCCAGCCGGGCTGAGCTGGACCCGCACCGGGCCGACGGGCTCGCCGAAGCGGCGGTCGACGACGGCGCCCTCGTGGGTCCCCAGAAGCCCGACGCCGTAGCACGCGCCGAAGAAGGGGAAGTCCTCCTCCACGATGTGGTCGAGGAGGGTGCCGATCTCCTTCTCGACCCGGCGCTGGCACTCGCTCTTCTCCTCCTCGGGGTCCGACGCCGTGAAGGGGCTGCCGCCGAGGATCACGCCCGAGTATTCCTCGAGGCGGATAGAGGGCAGCGGGCCGGCCTCGGCGCGCACGCGCACCAGCTGCTCCGGGGTCAGGCCTCCGTACTCGCAGAACGCGCGGTACTCGTCGTCGGCAACGACATCGTGGTCGCGTGAGGCGAGGAGCAGGAACGGCCGCATGGGCACATTCTGCTCCGCGCTTCAGGTGCAGGGAAGCAGCCCTACGTCAGCTTCGCGCGTTTCCGTCCGGCGCCGATAGGTCCGCCGACGATCGAGGAGACGACGGAAATGATGATCGCTCCCAGGATCGCCGTCCAGAAGAACTTGTCGACCGTGAGGCTGACCGGCGTGAACTTGCTGATCCAGGCCGTCAATTCCAGCATCGCCGCGTTGAGCACGAGGGCGAACAGCCCGAGGGTCAGGAACGTGACCGGCAGGGCCAGCCGCCCGACCAGGGGGCGGATCAGGGCATTGATCACCCCGAAAAGCAGGCCGATGATCAGGTATCCGAGAATGACCCCGATGACCGAGCCGGCGCTTGGCCCGGCCTCCTTGGTTGCGACCTCCGTCGTCGCTGCCGCGTTGATTTTCAGGCCGGGCAGGATCAGCGTTGCCACCCAGAGCGCTACGGCGTTCGCAACCACCCTGAGAATGAACGGCCAAAGTTGGTTTTTCTTGCGGAACATGGCACACCTCGCTGTGCTGAAATGGTTACCCGCGCACGGCCGCCCCAAACAGGGGCGTAGTCTCAGTAGTCCGGGTTGCTCGGTACCACGAGGCCCGTCTCGTAGCCGTAGACCACTGCTTGAACGCGGTCCCGGAGGTGGAGTTTCGAGAGGATCCGCCGCACGTGGCTCTTCACCGTGGCCTCGGACAGATAGAGGCGATGCGCGATCTCCGCGTTGCTCAGGCCCTCGCAGATCGCGCGGAGCACTTCGACCTCTCGTGGCGTGAGGTCCTTCAGGAGAGGGTCGGGCTGGGTCTCGGGGCGTTCGACGGCGTTGCCCGCCGAGCGCACGTACGTCTCCAGAAGCCGCTGGGTGACCCGCGGACTGACGACGGCGTCGCCGCTCGCCACGAGTCGGACCGCGTGCACGAGTTCCGCGGGCGCGACGTCCTTGAGGAGGAACGCGGAGGCGCCCGCTTGGAGTCCGGCGAACGCGTACTCGTCCAGATCGAACGTCGTGAGGATGATGACGCGGGCTGAGGATTCGGAGGCCGCGATCCGGCGGGTGGCCTCGATGCCGTCCATGACGGGCATCCGAACGTCCATGAGGACAACATCCGGAGCGAGCTCGCGGGTCAGACGCACGGCGTCGGCGCCGTCGCCGGCCTCGCCGACCACCTCGAGGCCGTCCTCCGATTCGAGGACCATGCGGAAGCCGACTCTCAGGAGCGGCTGATCGTCCACGAGCAGGAGGCGCAGCGGCCTTCCCTCGGCGGGAGCCGCCGTCATCGATTGCCTTCCGTCCAGTGGAGCTCTGCGTTCACGCGCCATCCTCCCCCAGGTCGCGGTCCCGCCGTCAGGGACCCGCCGAACAACGCGGCGCGCTCGCGCATCCCGGCAATCCCTCCGCCCGTTCCCAGCTCCTTCACCGCGCCTTCGGAGGCCGCGCCGCCGTCGTCCTCCACGAGGATCCGGACCGCTCCGCCCTCGCGCGCGACCCGCACCTCGACGCGGCTCAGCCCGCGGGCGTAGCGGAGGACGTTGGTGAGGGACTCCTGCACGATGCGGAAGACCGCGAGTCTGAAGGTCGCGTCGTCGGGCAGTGCCTCGCCCTCCTGGACGAGGACCACCGGCAGCCCGGCAGCCCGGAACCCCTCGATGAGCGCCTGGAGCCCACTGGGGCTGGGTTCGCGGCCAGCCCCGCCGCTGTCGGCGCGGAGGACGCCGAGCACGCGGCGCATGTCCGCGAGCGCGGCACGCCCCGTCGCCGAGAGCTCGCCGAGCACGGCGCGGGCCTTCTCGGGGTCGCGTTCGAGGGCGCGGGACGCGCCGTCACTGAGCGCCACCATCACGGTGAGCGAATGTGCCACGACATCGTGCATCTCGCGGGCGATCCGATTGCGCTCCTGCACCGACGCCAGCTGGGCGCGGCGGATGGCCCATTCGCGGACCTCGGTCTGGTGGAGCCGATTGCCGCGCACCACAATGCCGACCCCGACGGCCACGAGGTTGGAGAGGATCACGGACACTGATGCGACCAGGCCGATGAACGGTCCGTGCTCCGCAAGGAACTGCTCGCCGGGCTTATAGGCGAAGGCGAAGTAGGCGGCAGAGGGAATGCTCGCTCCGACCGCGACCACCAGGGCCCACGGCGTCCGCAGCCGCAGCGCGACGACGTAGAGGGCGAACCATGCCGCCGCGCTCATGCTGCCGAGCTCGGGCGTGGCGAACAGGATGACGGCGTCCATGAGGACGATCCCCACGAGGAGCAGCCACGGGGCCTGTCGGCGGACCATGAGCGCCGCCTGGGCGAGGAGCAAGACGGCGAACTGCCACCAATGCCCGCCCCTCCCCGTCTCAATGAGGGCGCTGAGCGAGAGGATGACGCTGATGGCAACGACGACGGCGTCCATGGCCACCGGGTGCTCATAAAGGAATTGCCGCAGCCTTCCCCGTCGCGCCGGAAGCGCGACAGCCGCGCTCGCACCAGCCGGGCTCGCACCAGCCGTGCTCGCGCCAGCCGTGCTCGTCGGCACGCCAGCGGGAGGCGCGCCGCCCGTAGGCGCCGCACCTCCCGTTCGGATCACACGAGACATGCTGTCCATTGACATGGCATCAATTGTGGTGCCCTACACGTCCCGCTGCTGCAGGGTGGCGTAGGCGGCGCCGAGGAGCACCACGACGTACGCGGCGAGGACCAGGGTGCCCTGCCACGGTTCGAGGTAGGCCGCATTCTGCAGGTTGCTGGCCGTGCCCGCCTCGAACATCGCGTCCGCGGCGTTGGTGGGGAGGTACTTGCGGGCCTCCGTGAAGAAGTCGCCCGGGATGAGCTGGAAGATGATCGGCAGCACGAACAGGAGCGCCACGAGGGTCACAATCGCGCCGGCCGAGTTCCGCAGGAGGGCACCGAGGGACAGACCCATGAGCGCGACGGCCGCGACATACACCGCGTTGAGGAGCATGAACCGCTGGACGTCCCAGCTCGCCATGTCGAGATGCAGGTTGTAGTTGCTGAGGATGGGCTGCGCGACGAGGCCCCCGATGTAGGCGCCCACGTAGGTCAGCACAAAGCCCACGACGACGGCGTACACGGCCTTGGCGGTGAGCACCGGCCACCGCTTGGGAACGGCGGCGAAGGTCGCGCGGGACATCCCCGTGGTGAATTCGGAGCTGATCATCAGGACTGCGAGCGCGCCGACGATGAGCTGCGCGAAGCTGACGCCGCCGGCGGGCAAGTGCAGGACGGCCGAGGCCGCGTCCAAGGCCTCGGCGCGCGGACCGGCCTGGCCGCCTTGACGCACCGTGGTGGTGACCTGGCCGATACCCCAGGCCTGAAGCGCTGCGAAGCCGACCAGCAGCGCGACGGCGCACAGCAGCAGGATCCGCGTGGAGAGGAGCGAAAGCAGCTTGATGCGCTCCGAGTTGAGCACGCGGAGGAAGTTGGGGCGGCCGAACTCGTGATGAGGGGCCGTGGCGTGCCGGAACGGGTGGGTTTCCATGGTGCTCATCGGGCTGCCTCCTGGGCTGCGGCGGGAGTCTGGGCATCGCCGGAGCGGTACTCGACCTCGTCCTTGGTGAGCTGCATGTAGGCCTCCTCGAGGGATGCCTGAAGCGGGGTCAGCTCGTAGACGAGGACCTGGTGCTCGAGCGCGGTGCGGGCGATCTGACGGGGGTCGAGGCCGGAGACCTCGAGGACCTCGTGCTCGGGGGCCTGGATCGTGACGCCGGATCCCGCGAGCAGGCGGGAGAACTCCTCCGGCCGATCGGTCCGCACGCGGGTGCGGGCCTTGCCCTGGCTCGAGATGACGTCTTCGATGGGCGCGTCCGCGAGGATGCGCCCGCGACCGATCACGATGAGGTGGTCCGCCGTCTGGGCCATCTCGCTCATGAGGTGACTCGACAGGAAGACCGTGCGGCCTTGGCTGGCCAGGTACTTCACCAGGTTCCGAACCCAGACGACGCCCTCTGGGTCGAGGCCGTTCACCGGTTCGTCGAGGACCACGACCTGCGGGTCGCCGAGAAGCGCAGCCGCGATGCCGAGGCGTTGGCCCATGCCGAGCGAGAATCCCTTGACCTTCTTCTTCGCCACGGCGCCGAGGCCCGTCATCTCGATGACCTCGTGGACCCGCTTCGCCGGAATTCCGTGGGTAGCCGCGAGTGCCGAGAGATGGCTGTACGCCGAGCGGCCCGGGTGCACAGCACGGGCCTCGAGCAGGGCGCCAATCTCCCGCAGAGGGGCGTTGTGCCGCGCGTAAGGCGCTCCGTTGACGGTGACTGTGCCGCGAGTCGGGGCGTCGAGCCCCATGATCATGCGCATCGTGGTGGACTTCCCGGCGCCGTTCGGTCCGAGAAAGCCTGTGACGCGGCCCGGTTCGACGGTGAACGTGACACCGTCGACGGCGGTCTTCTCACCGTAGACCTTCGCCAGGTCGACTGCCTGGATCATGTCCCCTCCTTGGTAGCTGACGATTCCACGCTAGAACTCGCGGGAGGGCCACGCGACGGTCGGCGGGATGAACCTTGCGGGTCCGTATCCTCCTCAGGGACTAAGGGACTGCGCAGCAAGGCAGGGCGACGTCGATCGACGTCGCCCTGCCTCCTGGTTGACGCTCTCCGCTCACATCTGCGACATTCCGCGGTTCTCGCCCGCGCGGGGGGTCACAGCGAAGCCGAGGACGATCAGCACGACCCCGAGTGCCAAGTGCAGCCAGTTGTCGGCCGTGTTGATCGGGATGAAGTTGGCGGAGCCCGACTGATCGATGAACAGCCCGTAGACCGAGAGGATGAGGTAGACGATGCCGCCGCCGATCAGGAAGTACCTCGACAGGGGAACCGTACGCGCCATCAGCAGCCCGGCTGCGCCGAAGAGCAGATGGACGATGTTGTGCAGGACGGAGACCTGGAAGACGCCCAGGAGCATCGCCCCGGAACCGTGCCCGGCGAAGCTCAGCTGGGAGTAGTCGGTCGTGATTCCCGGCACGAAGCCGAGGATGCCGACCAGGGCGAAGACGGCGCCTGCGACGAGGGCGGTCTCCTGGATCGGCGTGCGATAGGTCCGAGCGCTCATGCCCGGATGTGCGGAGGATGTGGACACGGTGAGTCCTTGATTTAGACCTGCTCAGTTTTCGAGGCTTCCCCAAGCCCGGCGACCGGCTCGAACGGCCGGGAACACGATGGCGCAACGTCAGGCACTCATGTCGCCTGACCCTTCAAGCATCCGAGAACGCGGCACATTCCCCCAGAGGCTTTTGGCCTGCCGGCATCTGGTGGGACCGCCGCAAAGGTCACACAGCGACGCATTGGGCGGCATTCCTGCTCCTGCACAGCAGATGCATAGGTAAGACCATTAGGTTCCTGCCGTGAATCGAAGAACCGTGGCGATCAACTCGGCCCTTGGAGCCGCCGCTATCCTGCTTGCGGGCGGCACCTATGCGACCGTCACCGCGACCGCCAGGCCGGCCAGCACCGTGAGCTCCCGAACCGTTGCGGCGAGCCGCGCCTCCGTGCAGGCGACGGCGACGGCTTCCGGCAGCGTCTCGTCGACGACGACGACCGCGGTGGGCGCCGGAAACTGTTCCGGACCGGTCACCGCCGTGAAGGTCAGCGTGGGCCAGGCCGTGAAAGCCGGCCAAGAGCTCGTGGACATCGACCCGACGAATGCGCAGAACGCCGTCGACTCCGCCCAAGCGCAGCTCGACGCCGCCGCCGCGCAGGCCAATCAGTCAGCGGCCCAGGCCGCCAACTCGGTGGCACAGGCGCAGCAGCAGCTCACCAATGCACGGCAGACGCAGGGCCTCGACGCCCAGCAGCAGGCCAACGCCGTCGCCGCTGCCCAGAAGCAGGTCGACGCCGACCAGGCCACGGTCAACCAAGCGCAGGCGACTGCCTCCGCCAACCCCAATAACGCCCAGGACGCCAATGCGCTCAACTCCGCCCAGGCGCAGCTGACCAAGGACCAGCAGGCGCTCACCCAGGCGCAGAACCAGCAGCAGTCCACGGCGCTCAAGGACCAGCAGCAGGTCTCGTCCGCGCAGGTCTCCCTCAACTCGGCGGCGAATTCGCAGGCGAACTCGGCCACCGGCAACACCACGACCGCCCAGATCGCGCTCCAGACGGCGCAGAAGAACCTCGCTGACTGCGTGGTGAAGGCACCCTCGGACGGCACAGTCACGGCGATTGGCGCGGTCGTCGGGGCGACGGCGGGCAGCGGCTCGGGGGCAACGTCGTCGTCCTCTTCCTCGAGCGGCGGGACCGGCGGAACCGGGGCTGCGGCGGCGAGCAGCGGCAACTCGTCGTCGTCCTCCTCGTCCGGTCTGGTGACGCTCACCGACACGGCCCACCTCCAAGTGGTCGCGGGCTTCTCCGAGTCTGACGTCGCAACCATGAAGGTCGGCCAGACCGCGACGTTCACCTTCCCGGCCATCAAGGCGGACGCAAACGCTGCTCCCGTGACCGGCAGCGTGACCGCGATCGCCGCCACCTCCACCACGACCAGCGGGGTGGTCACCTATGCGGTCACGGTCTCCATGGCAAACCCGCCCGCCGCCGTGCGGCTCGGCGAGAGCGCGAATATCTCGGTGACGACGGCGACGGCGGACAACGCGCTCATCGTCCCCTCCCTGGCGATCACCACAGCGGGGAACCGCCAGACGGTGACTGTTGAGCGCAACGGGGCCGAGCAGACCGTCGCCGTCACCACCGGCATCACCGCGAACGGCCGCACCCAGGTCCTCACTGGGCTCAACGACGGCGATCAGGTGGTTCTCCCGAGCGTGACCACGAGCACCGACACGGGAACCAGCGGGACCCAGGGCGGGCGAGGGATCTTCGGGGGCGGCGGCGGCTTCGGCGGAGGAGGAACGGGTGGCAACGCCAATACCGGCACCGGCCGCTGACGCCTGGGCTGCGCCGGTGCCGCGCCGCGCGCCTCGGCCCGTCATCGCCCTCGACCGGGTGCGCAAGGTCTACGGACAGGGCGAGGCCGAGGTCAGGGCGCTCGACGGCGTTGGCCTCACCATCAAGCGCGGCGAGTTCGTCGCCATCGTGGGGGCGTCCGGCTCAGGCAAGTCGACGATGATGAACATCATCGGCTGCCTCGACGCGCCGACCTCCGGGCGTTACTTCATGGACGGGATCGAGACCGGCGAGCTCGACGAGTTTCAGCTGGCCCAGATCCGCAACCGCAAGATCGGCTTCGTGTTCCAGAGCTTCAACCTCATCCCGCGGACCCGAGCGGTCGAGAATGTCGCCATGCCGCTGGCGTACCGCAAGGTGCCCCGGCGCGAACGGCACCAACGCGCACTCGAAGCGCTCGACGCCGTCGGCCTCTCAGCGCGCGCCGGGCACCTGCCGTCGCAGCTCTCGGGCGGACAGCAGCAGCGCGTGGCGATCGCGAGGGCCTTGGTCACGGAGCCCGTCCTCCTCCTCGCGGACGAGCCCACAGGCGCGCTCGACACCCATTCATCCGAGGAGATCCTCGACCTGTTCGAGTCGCTGCACGCCCGCGGACGGACGATCGTCATGATCACCCACGAGGCCGACGTCGCAGCCCGGGCCGAGCGCGTGGTCCGGATGCAGGACGGGAACATCATCTCGGACACCGGGGCCGTCCGATGATCGCAGAATCCGTCCGTTTCGCGCTGTCCGGGATCTCCGCGAACAAGATGCGCTCGATCCTCACCACGCTGGGGATCGTGATCGGCATCAGCGCCGTGATCACGCTCCTGGCCGTCGGGGCCGGGACGTCGAACATGATCAAGGACCAGATCGGCAAGCTCGGCACGAACGTCCTGACCGTCAACCGGGCCCTCGCCACGGGCGGCCGGACGACAGGCGGGAGCGCGACCGGCACCCGCACCCAGTCCACGAACCTCACGCTCGCGGACCAGCAGTCCCTCGACGACCCCGTGCTCGCACCGGACATCGCCACGACGGCGCCCGTCGTCCAGGCGCAGGCGATCACGGCGACGCTCGGCACGTCGACC
Source organism: Sinomonas gamaensis (assembly GCF_005876955.1). Classification (GTDB taxonomy): domain Bacteria; phylum Actinomycetota; class Actinomycetes; order Actinomycetales; family Micrococcaceae; genus Sinomonas; species Sinomonas gamaensis. The sequence continues at coordinate 66,812 of NZ_SSCL01000015.1, read as the reverse complement.
CACTCGATCACGTCGACCCTCGGCACTACACCGGCGTACTTCGGCATCACGAACTTCACGCCCACCGCGGGTCGCCTGCTCAACGACGCGGACGCAGGTCAGGCCGTCGTCGTCCTCGGGAACAGCGTTGCCGTGGACCTCGCCGCGAATGTCTCCACCCTCGTAGGACAGACCGTTTCGCTCAACGGGCAGAACTTCACGGTTGCCGGCGTGCTCGCGCCCAAGGGCACGAGCGGGCTCAACGACCCGGACGACGTCGCGATGGTTCCGTACACGACGGCGCAGGACAAGTTCACCGGCTACTCCCCCAGCCTCTCGTCAATCCAGGTGCAGGCGAAGAGCGCGGACGTCATGACCCAGGCGCAGAACGAGATCCAGCAGATCCTCGACGCGCGGCATCAGGTCACGAGCGCGAACCGCGACTACCAGGTCCGCAACCAGGCCCAAGTCCTCTCGACCGCGACCACCACCACCCAGACGCTCACGATCCTGCTGAGCGCCGTCGCCGGGATCAGCCTGCTCGTGGGCGGGATCGGCGTCATGAACATCATGCTCGTCACCGTCACCGAACGAACGCGCGAGATCGGCATCCGCAAGGCGATCGGAGCAACCCGCGGGAACATCGTGCTGCAGTTCCTCGTCGAATCGCTCATCATCTCGATCCTCGGCGGCATCGTCGGGATCCTGATCGGCTTCGGAGCCTCGAGCTTCGAGATCGCGGGGATCAAGCCGGAGGTCCAGTGGTGGACCGTGTGGCTGAGCGTGCTCGTCTCCGCCGGGATCGGCCTCGTGTTCGGCATCTACCCGGCCAACAAGGCCGCCAAGCTCCGTCCCATCGACGCGCTCCGCTACGAATAGAGATCCCATGACTGAGCCAACAGCACCCACCGAAGCCATTGAGCCGCCCGCTACTGCGTCCGTCACTGCGGCACAGCCGGCCGCCGGCTGGGGCGCACCGGTGTGGGGCGCCTCCGCGCCTGCTCAGGCCCCCGTGATGGACGACGACGAGCCCTTCGTCCCAGCCCCGCGGTACCGGATGGGGCGCCTCACCAAGATCCTCGTCTGCGTGTGCCTCGTGCTCGCCGGCGCGCTCGGCGGGGCGGCGATCCAGAAGGCCGTCGACACGCGGACCGGTGGGTCGAACCGCGCGAACTTCTCGCAGTTCACCCCGGGAGCGGGCACTGGCCAGACTGGCGCGGGCACCGGCGCCGGAACCGGCGCAGGATCTAGCCAGAATGGGGCTGGCACTGGCCAGAACGGTGGCTTCGGCCGCAACCGCGCGACGCAAGGCAGTGGCGCGGGGAGCGGCGGCAACTGACGAGGGACCTCGGGCCGGTTTCTGAGTTGTGCTCCGAGGTCCGGCGTGTATTCTGTGCACGCAAGGTGCCGTTCGTTAGCTGAGGCTCCTTCGCGGAAACAAGCCAGCGACCCTAAACGTCGAGAGACGCCACCGGTCAGGACAGGCTGCCCCGGGCTAAGGGGCAACCCCGATTGGCTCCCTCATCCGAGGGTCACGACGCGAAGTGCCAAAGGTCTTACGAGGAAGGGCATCCCGGGCGAACTGCTCGGGGCCTCCGAGGCACGTGAAGTCGAGCCCGGGAGGTGATCCGCCATGTCGTGCGGTGACAGTAGTACCTCCGTGCGCTCCATCTGACCGCCACCGGTTCAGCAGCGCACCTCACCGTTCCCGCATGCCCTCGCGGCCCGACTCAGGGCCCTTTCGGCGTGCCCGCTTCACGATCCCCGGCCACCGCTGGGAGGAAGCAGGTCCCGATGACCGAAACAACCCTCACCCATGCGCCTTCCGCCCTCGATTCTGCCCATGTTGGCGACATCAAGGGAGCCTTCGGCACGATCCGCTTGGACGACACGTCAGGGACTCGAACTTGGCGAGCTCGAATCAAGACGCTTCTGGCCATCATCGGGCCCGGCCTGATCGTCATGGTGGGCGACAACGACGCCGGTGCGTTCGGCACGTACACGCAGGCCGGGCAGAACTACGGCACCAGCCTTTTGTGGACACTCCTTCTCCTTGTCCCGGTGCTGTACGTGAACCAGGAGATGGTCCTCCGGCTCGGAGCAGTGACCGGTGTGGGCCACGCCCGCCTCATCGTGGAGCGCTTCGGGAAGTTCTGGGGCGCGTTCAGCGTGATCGACCTGTTCATCCTCAACGCGCTCACGATCGTCACCGAGTTCATCGGCATCAGCATCGGACTCTCGTACCTCGGCGTCCCCAAGATCCCCGGGGTGATCGTCGCCGCCCTCGTGGTCGTGGGAGCCACGAGCACGGGCTCGTTCCAGCGCTTCGAGCGCGTCTGCATGGTCCTGGTGTTCGGCTCGCTGATGCTCGTGCCGATCTTCTTCCTGTCCGCCCCGGATTATGGCCAGATCGCCCACGGCCTCCTCATCCCGGGCGTGCCCGCTGGGTCGAGCATCTCGGACGTGACACTGCTGATCATCGCGATCGTCGGTACGACCATCGCCCCCTGGCAGCTGTTCTTCCAGCAGTCCTACGTGATCGACAAGCGGATCACGCCGCGCTATCTGAAGTACGAGAAGGCCGACCTCTGGCTCGGGATCGTCATCGTGGTCATCGCGGCGGGGGCGATCATCTCCTTCACAGCGTTCACGTTCGCCGGCCGCCCTGAGTTCGGCCAGTTCACGGACGCCGGAGGCGTGGCCGACGGCTTGGGGAAGTACCTCGGCCATCTCGCGGGCATCCTGTTCGCCCTGGCCCTGATCGATGCCTCGATCATCGGCGCCGCCGCCGTCGGGCTCTCGACTTCCTACGCACTCGGCGACGTCCTCGGGCTCAAGCACTCCCTGCACCGGAAGGTCAGCGAGGCCAAGGGCTTCTACGCCGCCTTCGCAGGCATCATCCTCATCTCCGCCGTCATCGTGATCGTTCCCGGCAGCCCTCTCGGGCTCCTCACGGTCGGCGTCCAAGTCCTGGCCGGCGTGCTGCTGCCCTCTGCGACCCTGTTCCTCCTGCTGCTGTGCAACGACAAGGCCGTCATGGGCCCGTGGGTCAACGGCAAGGCGATGAACATCTTCACGTCGATCGTCATCGCGATCCTCGTGATCCTCTCGGTGGTCCTCACCGCGGCGACGCTCTTCCCGGACCTTGGCGGCGGCGCCATCATCGGGATCCTCATCGCCGGAGTCGTCCTCGCCATCGTGACCGCCGCAGTGGTCGGCGCCCTGAGAATCCGCTCCCGTGCTAGAGGCGAGCTCACGGCGCAGCCCGCAGCCGCCGTCGACCGCTCCCAGCGACTCACCTGGCGGATGCCGCCGCTGGCGCTGCTCGAGCGACCTCAGCTCTCGCTCACCCGCCGCCTCGGCCTCGGTGTGCTGTGGGTCTACCTGATCGTGGCGATGATCCTCGTGGTGGTCCGGGTAGTCCAACTCGCTCTCGCCGGGGCCGCCTGACCAATATCCTCCGCACTCATATCAGCAGAGCATGCCCCCATGCCCAATCGCCCTCTACTGGCGAGTACGAATTGGGTACAAAGTGGAATACGTGAACTCCGTCAGCGACACGTCAGGCCTGCCAGCACCAAGGTCGGAGTCGGAACTGACGAAGAACCGCACTGCCCTCTTGAGGGCGCTCCCCGGCCTCGCGGTCGCGGTCGCCGTGGCCCTCGCCGCGACCCTCTTGGGGCAGACCGCGCCGCTCATTGGCGGACCCGTGTTCGGCATTCTGCTCGGGTTGCTCGCGGCCACCCTCATCCGTCCGCTCAGGGGCCATATGTGGAGGGCCGGGTACCGCGCCGCTGGGACCCACGTGCTGCAGGCCGCCGTTGTGGTGCTCGGAACGGGCCTCTCCCTGCAGCAGGTCGCGCAGGTCGGCGGAAGCTCCCTTCCTGTCATGCTCGGGACCCTGGCAGTGGCGCTCGGCGGCGCGGCGCTCCTGGGCCGCCTGCTCGGGCTCGACCCCGACACCCGCACCCTCATCGGGGTCGGGACGGGGATCTGCGGAGCATCGGCGATCGCGGCGACTTCTGCCGCGATCAAGCCGAAAGAGTCGGATGTCGCCTACGCGATCGGCACGATCTTCACGTTCAACATCGCGGCCGTTCTCCTGTTCCCGCCCATCGGCCATCTGCTCGGCCTCAGCGCCCACTCGTTCGGCCTGTGGAGCGGCACGGCCGTCAACGACACCTCCTCGGTCGTCGCCGCGGCGGCGAGCTACGGTGGCGGGGCGGCCTCGTATGCGATCGTCGTCAAGCTCACGCGCTCGCTCATGATCATCCCCATCGTCATGGTCCTCGCTGCCCTGCGTGCCCGCCGCATGCGAGTGGACGGTCACGGCCTCCCAGCCCGCATGCCCTGGCGCCGGATGGTCCCGGCCTTCCTCATCGGCTTCCTCATCGCAGCCGGTCTCGACACGGTCGGCGCCATCCCGCCCGCATGGCATCCCGGGCTGTCAGCATTCGGGACCTTCCTCATCACGGTCGCCCTTGCGGGCATCGGCCTCAGCCTCCGGTTCGCCGAGATGCGCAAGGCCGGTCCGCGGCCGCTCGTGCTCGGCGGCTTGCTGTGGGTGGCGGTAGCCCTCGCCAGCCTCGGCCTGCAGGCCTTGACGCAGACGATCTGAACCACCGAAATCCTCGGCCGATTCCCCACGTGTCGGCGCCCATCCGTAGAGTAGTGACAGTTGCCGATGGGGCTTCTCCTGTCCTGATGGCTTCCCCTGTCCTAGTGGCTTCCCCTGTCGACGGAAGGCGGTGTGAGCATGCGTGCCCTGTTCAGGCTCGCCCGTGCCGCCGTCGTCGGCGGAGCCACCGTCTTCCTCGCCGCCGGGGCCCACGTGGCTGGCGGGGGCGCGCTCCCCGACCCGCTCATCGTGGTCGGAATCCTCGCCCTCGTCCTCGTGCCCGCCATCGCGCTGGCGGGGCGCAAGATCTCAGTGGTCGTCATGCTCGGCATGCTGGGCGCGGGTCAGCTGGGGCTGCACTGGGCGTTCGACGCACTCTCAGTCTCAGCGTCCGCCGCGCCTCCGCCGTCCGCGAGCCACGTGCATGTCCTCGCCGCGCTCTCCGCGCCAAGCACGAGTGATCACCTCCACGGCGACAGCGCCCTCATGCTCGTCGGGCACATCTTTGCCACGATCGCGACCGCGCTTGTGCTCGCCCGCGGCGAGCAGGCGCTATGGGCGCTGCTCGCATGGCTGACGCCCCTGGTCCGACTGCTCGCAGCGTTCGCCCCCCACCCGGCTCCGGCCCTTCCGGCCTTCTCCGAGGAACCTCTCTCTCCGGCCTGGCGCACACTGTGCCTGCCTGCGCGGCGTGGGCCCCCGCAGTCGCCCGCGGTCGCCTGAGGCGTCCCTCAGCTCACTCGCGCCCCGCGCGAAGTTCCTCCGTCCCTCCCGGGCACAGCCGTGCCCGTCAGTACCGAAGGCTATGCAAACCATGAAGAAGTCCCTCCGCCGTACCCTCACGCTGGTCGGCACCGCCGCAACGACCGCCGCGATGGTTGCTCTGGGCGCCGGCGCCGCCTCTGCGCACGTCACCGTCAACCCCGACGACACCGGCGCCAACGGCTACTCCCACCTGACGCTCAACGTCCCGAACGAGTCGGCGACGGCCAAGACGAACAAGCTCGAGGTCAAGCTGCCCACCGACACCCCGTTCACGTCAGTCTCGGTCAAGCAGATCGACGGCTGGACCGCCCAAGTCATCACCAGCGAGCTCCCGAAGCCGGTTACCGTGGGCGGCTCGACCGTCACCAAGGCGCCGACCTCGGTGGTCTGGACCGCGAATGACGCTGCGCACGAGATCGGCCAGAACCAGTACCAGACCTTCTCCCTCTCCGTCGGCAAACTGCCGGCCGCGGGAACGAAAGTGGTGCTTCCCGCTGCCCAGACGTACACGGACGGCTCGGTGGTGAACTGGGACGAGACGGCCCAGGACGGCCAGCCCGAGCCGAAGCACCCGGCCCCGTCCTTCACGACGACGGCGGCTGACGACGCGACTCCGGCGCCGAGCACCAGCACCTCAGCTGCGGTCGCCCAAGGCACGACGACGGCCACGGCGGCTTCGCAGACGAGCGACGTCGCGGGCGTCTGGGGTCTGGTGCTCGGCGCCCTCGGGGCCATCCTCGGCGCGGCGGCGCTCGCGCTCGTTCTGGCCGGACGCCGCAAGGCTGACAAGTGATGAGGAGGCTCTGGACTCGGGCTGCCGTCGTCGTCGGGCTTGCGGCCGCGCTTGCGCTTCCGGCGAGCGCCGCTCAAGCGCACGACGTCCTGGAGTCGACGAACCCCGCCAACGGGTCGACGGTCGCCTCCGTCCCGGCCTCGATCGTCCTCACGTACGATCACACGCCGATCGCCATCGGGACCGAGATTCTCGTCAAGGACGCGACCGGCGCGAATCAGGCCGACGGCCCTGCTCAGGTGGTGGACAACAACGTCAGCCAGGCGATCAAGCCTGGCGCCCCGGCTGGCACTTACACCGTGGTGTGGCGGGTGGTGTCCTCCGACTCGCATCCGATCGAGGGCACGTTCACGTTCACGGCGACGGCCGCGGGCAGCGGATCCCCGAGCGCGGCTGCACCTGCCGCGAGTCCGACGGCGTCCGCCCCTGCGAGCCAAGGCTCCGCCGTCGATGTCCCCGTGTGGGCGATCGTCGTGGGGATCCTGGTGCTGGCCGCGATCGTGGCGCTCGGCTACTTTGTCCGCCGCGCGCTGAGGGCCACGAGCGAGGGCTGACCCTTCGGCGCTCCCTCCGCTTCCGCTTGCGGAGGGGGCGCCGCGGGGCGCTATGCCTCTTCGCGGCGGGTGGCACCCGCGAGCACGAGCGCGACGGCGATCGGCACGAGGATGGCCAGGAGCGCAAAGCGCAGGCCCACGCGATCGCCGAGGAAGCCGAGGAACGGCGGGCCCGCGAGGAACGCTATGTAGCCGATGGTCGAAACCACCGAGACTCGGGCGGCCGCGTGCCGGGGATCATCCGAAGCCGCGGACATGCCCATCGGGAAGGCGAGCGCGGCCCCGAGGCCCCACAGGAGTGCCCCGAGGGCAGACAACCAGTACATGCCCGAGAGGGAATACAGGGCAAGCCCCACGAGGGCCGAAACCATGCTGAGCCGCAACGCCGTGACGCGCCCGAGTCGGTCGATGATGCGGCCGCCGAACCAGCGGGCCACCGTCATGGCCCCCACGAACAGGGCAAACAGCCCGGCCCCTGCGGCCTCGCTCGAGCCGAGGCCGTCGACCACGCCCTTCGAGATCCAGTCGTTGCCGGCGCCTTCCGTGAGCGTTGCCCCGAGCACGACGACGCCGATGAGCAGCGTGCGCCGGTGGGTCCACGCGGCGAGCGCCCCGCCCGGTTCCTTCGGTGCGGGAGCCGGGGACACGCCGTCGGCCGCTGCCTCGGCGGTTAGCTCGACGGCGGCTGGCATCTCGTGCTGAGTGAGCGGCAGGAAGTGCCGCGGCACGAGGATCATGATGATGAGGACCGCGATCATGATCGCCGCGAGGTGCGTCGGCAGCGGGACACCGAGCGCGCTCAGGGCGGCCCCCACGAGCGCGCCGAGCACGGCGCCGCCGCTGAAGCCCGCGTGGAACTGCGGCATGATCGTCCGGCCCAGGCGGTGCTCGACGTCCGCGCCCTCGATGTTCTGCGCCACGTCCCAGAACGCGATGCCCACGCCGAAGACCGCGAGCCCGGCCGCGACCACCACCACCGAGTGGGCCAGAAGGCCCGCGGCGAGGGTGCCGCCGGCGGCGACCGCGAGCACGCCCCCTAGCCGGACGGTCCGGATGATCCCGACCTTCGAGGAAACCGGCCCGACCAGCGGCATGGCACACAGCGACCCGATCGCGCCGATGAGCAGGACCAGCCCCATTTCGCCGGTCGAGAGCGTCAGCGTCTCGGTGACGGCGGGAATGCGCGCTGCCCAGCTGGCGAAGATGAATCCGTTGGTCGCGAAGATGACGAAGGTCGCGATGGCGGCACGGCGGATGAGGGCTCGATCCGGCTGGGTGGCTGAGGCTGCGGTCAAGGGCTGGTCCTCTGGGAGGTTCATTGACCGGCCTTCGTGAGGAAGTTGGTCAGCAGCGGGCCGGAGACGGTGGCGCCGAGGCCGCCCTCGTCGACGAAGACGGCGACGGCGAGGTCGCCGTGCGTTCCGATGATCCAGGCATGCGTCTTCGGCGGGTTGTCGCTTCCGAATTCGGCGGTGCCCGTCTTGGCACCCACGGGCGCTCCCGGGACGGAGAGGAGGAAGCCGGCGTGGCCGCTCGTGACCACGGCCCGCATCATGTCCTGGAGCGCTGCCGCCTCGGTCTGGGTGACGGGCTTGGAGCCGCCCCCGGCCTTGGTGGTCGGGCTCGGAGACGCGCTCCCGCTCGGCTCTTCCTCGTCCTCGCCGACGTTCAGCACGAGCCGCGGCGAGACGACGGACCCCTTCTGCACCGAGGCGGCCATGACCGCCGCCGCGAGCGGGGACATCAGGATCTTGCCTTGGCCGATCATGGACGCGGCGTGCTCGGTCGCCGACGCCGCGTCGGGAGGCACCGAGCCGAGGAAGCCGTCGGCGCCGAGCAGCGGCGCCTCGATGCCGACGCCGAGCGACGACGCCGACGCGGCGAGCTGCTCCTGCGTCACCTTGTCGCGCTGCGAGATGAAGGCCGTGTTGCACGAGTGCGCATAGGCGTCCCGGAGGGAGATCGTGCCGAGGTGGTCCGCCGGATATCCGGTGGCGTTCTGGAAGGTCTTCCCGTCCACGGTCAGGGTCGGCGTGCACTGGACGGGGAGATCCGGCGTTGCGCCTTGCCTGAGGAGGGCGAGCGAGTCGACGGTCTTGAAGATCGAACCGGGGGCGTATTGGCCGAGCATCGCCGTGTTGTATCCGTTGCTGCCGGGACCGCTCGCGGCGGCGAGCACCGAGCCGTCCGAGGGCCTGATCGCGACAATGGCGGAGGCCGGCCCCACCGATGCGAGCGTGTCGTCCGCGAGCTGCTGCAGGCGCGGGTCGATGGTGGTGCGGACGGGTTTGCCCGGCTGAGGGGCGCTCGAGAAGAGCATGCGGGTCCCCGCCTGCTGCGAGGGGGCCGTGGAGGGAGCGGACGACGGCGACGCCCCGCCGCTCGCGGTCGGCGCCGAGGAGGCGGCGCTCCCCTGAGCGACGGCGAGCACAGTGACACCGTCCTTGCCGCGAAGCTGATCATCGTACTTCTGCTCGAGACCCCCAGCCCCTGTCAGGTCTCCCGCCTGAAGTTCGCCGTCCGACTTCTCGATCTGCTCCGCCGTTGCCTGTCCCACGGTCCCGAGGACGGCGCGGCCGAACTCGCGCGTCGGCGCGAGCGGCAAGGTGTCGCTCAGCGCGAAGGCGCCGGGAATGGCGCCGAGCTGTTCGTCGGTGGGCTTCCTGTCGGGCGTGTCCCGCACGACGATCGCCTGGACGAAGGCCTTGGGGCCGGAGGCGGCCGCCTGCTTCGCGTATTCGCCCGGGTCGATCCCCACGAGGGAAGCGAGCGCCCGAGCCGACGCGTCGAGGCGATCCGCGCCGACGAAGGTCTTGTCGATGCCGACGCGCTTGACTGGGCGCATGGTCACAAGCGGCGCATCCCCTGAGCCGAGGATGTCCGCCCGTGGGGGAGCCGCGGACTTGACGGCCAGGACTTCGCCCGCCTTCAGGCCAGGGGCAAGGAGGTCAGGCGACCAGCGGACCCCCCAGTTGCCGCCCTCCTGGGCGACCTGGGCCGTCGTCGTGTATTTCCACTGCTGGCCCGAGAGCTCCCATTCATAGGCGAGCGGTACCGTCGTCGTGCCATTGTTCGTGCTCGCCTGCCCGGCGCTCACCTTGGGCTTGATGTCTCCGAGCCCCCCGACGATGTCCTTGAGCTGGGACTGGGCCGCACCGGCGTCAGTGCCCAGAATCGGCGCGTGGGAGACGTCGAGGGAGGCGATGGCGCTTGAAACCTGCCCCGCGGCCTTCTCGGCGGCGGCCTTGGAGCCGTCATCGCATGAGGTCAGGACGGCACTGAGGAGGGCGACGGACACGACAAGAGCAGCGATGCGAATGTTCCCCACCGACCTAGCCTACTGGCGGCGTGCCGCTACGCAGTCGAGTTCGGGCTAGGCGGGCCGTTCCCCGGACAGGACCGAGGAGAGGTCGTAGCTGACGGGTTCCTCGAGCTGGTCATAGGTGCACGATTCCGGTGAGCGGTCCGGGCGCCATTGGACCCATTGCGCCGTGTGGCGGAACCGCTCGCCCTCCATGTGGTCGTACTTGACCTCGACGACGCGCTCCGGCCTCAGCGGGACGAACGAGAGGTCCTTGTCCGCATTCCAGCGCGAGCGCGCCGCCGCCGTGGGGGTGCGCGGTGCCGACTGGTCGCGGTTGTCCGGCAGCACCGCGGCCGGCTGCGCCCAGGCCCAAGGGTGCCCCTCGAACGTGGTCACGAGCGGCTGCAGCTCCTCGAACAGCTCCTTGCGCCGGGCCAGTGGAAACGCCCCGACGACGCCCACCGAATTGAGCTGGCCCTGGGCGTTGTACAGGCCCAGGAGCAGGGATCCGATCGCGCCGGGCTCGTCCTTGTAAGGCCGGTAGCCGGCAAGGACGCAATCGGCCGTCCGTTCGTGCTTGAGCTTGGACATCACCCGCTTGTCCTCGGCGTAGAGCTCTCCGAGAGGCTTGGCGACGACGCCATCCAGGCCGGCGCCCTCGAATGAGCTGAACCACTCCAGCGCGAGGGCGGGGTCCTTGGTCGCCTGAGTGAGGTAGACCGGGGGCTTGGCGTCCTTGAGGGCCTCCTCAAGAGCCGCGCGCCGCTCACGGAACGGACGCTCCACGTAGTTCGTCTGGCCCAAGGCGAGCAGGTCGAAGGCCACGAAGCTCGCGGGCGTCGCGGCGCTCAGCTTGGCGATGCGGGAAGCCGCGGGGTGAATTCGCTGCTGAAGAGCATCGAAGTTGAGCCGGTCGCCGGTCTCCGGGTCAACGAGGACGATTTCGCCGTCGATCACCGAGTGGTCGGGGAAGTTCGCGACGATGGCCTCGACGAGCTCCGGGAAGTAGCGCGTCATGGGCAGGGCATTGCGCGATCCGATCTCCACCCGATCGCCGGAGCGCCACACGATCGAGCGGAAGCCATCCCACTTGGGCTCGTACAGGTACTCGCCGACCGGGAGCTTCTTCACCGGCTTGGCCAGCATCGGCCCGTACGGTGGGGCGATCGCCGTGCCCCACTCGGCGTCGCGCTCGGCTTTGGGCGCCGAATAGTCCTCGTCGGCTCGGTCCGCCTTGCGCTTGCTCGGCGGCACCCGCGGTGGCTCGCCGGGCATCTTGGGGTAGTCCGGTGGGAAGTTGAGCTCCCCGAGCCCGCGCTCGAGGTCCGCGTCCCACAAGGCGAGGGCACCCGAGATGTCCCCCGGCGCGTCGTCGATATCGGCCCACGGGCAGCCGCGGGCGGCCACGAGCGCGGGAACCGTGCGGACCGTGAAGTCGCGCGGGTCGGCGTCCCGCAGCTCGTCCCAGGTCAGCGGGGTCGAGACCGGCGCATGCGGGAGGGGCCGAGGCGAGTACGCGGCAGCGATCGTCCGGTCGCGGTTCGCCTGGTTGAAGTCGACGAAGACCCGCTCGCCGCGTTCCTCCTTCCACCACGAGGTGGTCACGAGGTCCGGCATGCGGCGCTCCAGTTCGCGTGCAATCCCGATGACGGCGTGCCGCACATGAAGGAACTCGTGCGTGGGCCGGATGCGTGCGTAGACGTGGACGCCTCGGTTGCCCGAGGTCTTCGCGTAAGCCTTGAGGCCAGCCTCGGCCATGACCTCGCGCAGCGCCAGTGCGGCTGTGACGGCGTCCCGGAAATCGCGCCCGGGCTGCGGATCGAGGTCGATCCGCAGCTCGTCCGGGTTATCCAGATTGGCCGTGCGCACCGGCCACGGATGGAAGGTGACTGTTCCCATCTGCGCCGCCCACGCGAGCGCAGCGGCCTCATCGAACACGAGCTGGTCATGGCGCCGGTGGGACGGATAGGTGCACGTCACCGTCCTGAGATAGGAGGGCGCACCCCGCGGCGGCCGCTTCGAGAAGAACTCCTCGCCGTCGATTCCTTCCGGGAAGCGCTGCAGGGTCATGGGCCGGTCGCCGTTGAGCCGCAGAAAGGGCGATGCCACCGAGATCAGATAGTGGGCCAGGTCGCGCTTGGTCAGGGGCTCCCGGCCCTCGACGCCGGGCCACAGCACCTTGTCTGGGCTGCTCAGCTTGACCTCCCGCGCGCCGTCGGGGCCGTCCACGTGCAGGATCTCAGAATCCGCCATGCGCCCAACGGTAGCTGCCACAACGCCGTTGGGGCACGACGTGTTGAACCTTCCGTGGCAGATCCGGAGCCATTAGGTTCGAACACGACACGGTAATTCCCTCAAGGAGATGACATGTCCCTCGTCCGCGTGCACAACTTCTCGGTCTCCCTCGACGGCTACGGCGCTGGCGAGGGCCAGCGGCTGGAGGCTCCGTTCGGCCACGCGGGCTCACGGCTCATGGAATGGGCCTTCGGAACGAAGACGTTCCGTGAGATGGGCCTCCCCGGGGACTCGGAGCCGTCCCGAGGAGTCGACGAGGCCTTCGCCAGTCAATGGGGTCCCGGGATCGGCGTGGAGATTATGGGGCGCAACAAGTTCGGACCTCAGCGCGGGCCGTGGGAGGACGAGGAGTGGAAGGGATGGTGGGGCGACAACCCCGTGTTCCACACTCCCGTCGTGGTGCTGACCCACCACCCGCGGCCGGTGCTCGAGATGGAGGGCGGAACGACCTTCCACTTCGTCGATGCCGACCCGGTCGCCGCGCTCAAGCAGGCCCGCGCCCTCGCCCCCGATCAAGACGTCCGGATCGGCGGCGGCGTCAGCACGGTTCGGCAGTTCCTCGAAGCCGATCTGATCGACCACCTGCACATCGTCGTGGTGCCGATCATCTTGGGCCGCGGTGAACAGCTCTGGGATGGGCTCGAGGGACTCGAAGAACGATTCACGATCGAAGCGACCCCCTCCCCCTCCGGGGTTGTCCATCTGGTCTTCACGCGTCGGGTCAAGGAGTGAGGGCGGCTCGATGAAGAGCACGAGGCTTTCAAGCGATGATGGTGCGGTCTTCGTCGTTGTGGGCGAGCCCGGCGAGGACGCCTTCCAGCTGCTCAGCGACTTCGCGAAGAGCAACCAGCTCAGCGCCGCCCAGCTTACCGGCGTGGGCGCCTTCAGACGCGCCACGGTCGGCTGGTTCGACCGGGAGGCCAAGGACTACCGGCGCATCGAGGTCGACCAACAGTGCGAACTGCTCTCCCTCCTCGGGGACATCGCACTATCCGACGACGGGCCGCAAGTCCACGCCCACGTCGTCCTCGGCCTGCCCGACGGCACGACGCGCGGCGGCCACCTGCTCAGCGGAGAGGTCTGGCCCACGCTCGAAGTCATCGTCCGCGAGACCCCAGCCGTGCTCCGCAAGACGAGTCGCCCCGAACTGGGGCTGGCCCTCATCGACCCCGATCGCACCGACACCTGAGCAGCACCTCACGGCTCGCGGACGCGCAGCGGGGAACCACTCCCCTCGTCGGGCACTTCCTCCGCGGTCACCGAGCCATCCTCCAGCCCCACGGCCCGGACGAAGCCAGGCGCCGTCTGCAGCTTCTCCCCGCCGAGAGCGCGGACGAGCGGCTCACCCCACGCGGCGGCGACAGAGCCGAAGACGGAATCCATGCCCGAAAGCATCGGTGCATCCCACCACTGCTCGCGATTCCGGAAGACGAACGGGACGTCGAAGCAGTGCGGGCTCCCCGCCCCGGCGAGAGGGGACGGGACGTCGAACCGCGAGACATGCACCGCGATCCCGGCCCACCGCAGTTCCCCAGCGAGTTCGCGGCTCACCGAGGCGAACTGGTGCTCCGTCATGTCGTCAGTGAGCCGCTCCCAGGGCGTGCCGTCTGAAGGGCGGTCCTCAGGACGGTCGAAATGCGCGGCGCGGAAGGCGTCCGCCGCAGCCTCGGAAATGCTGGCGAACGGCGGGATGAGCCCGCGGGCCTCGTGCGCCGTCGTCGCCAAGAGCACCTGCTCGACCCGCAACCGGCCGACGGCGGCGCCCCAGTCCTGAACGTCGGGCCGCAGCCGACCACCGGCGAGCGGCTGAACTCCGAGCCCGCGCCCGGCCCATGCCTTGTTGACCGCGGCCGAGGCGGTGGTCAGCAACGCGGCGTCTGCCCGGCTCGGGTCGTCATCCCCGAGGTTCTCGGCGAGAATCTTCCGCCGCTCAAGAGAGCCCTGAGCTCCGGGCGGGGGCTGGAAGGGGAGGCTGTACAGCGCGAGCCGGCGCACCCGCCCCGCGAGCGCCGGATCCTGGGCCGCGACGAACGCGAGCCACGCGCCGGCGGAGTGCCCGGCGAGGGTCACGTCGTCCGGGTTCGCTCCGAAGTGCCGCGCGTGGTCGATGACCCACTCGACGCCGGCGAGGACGTCCTCGACGAGTGGCGACGTGGCGCCTGATGCCCCAAAGCCTGGCGCCCCAAAGCAGGCGGCCGCGCCCAGGCGGTATCCCACGATGGCGACGACGGCCCCCGTAGTCCTCGCGAGCTCGGTCGCGTCGTACCACCGCACCGAGGGTCCGCCCGAGACGTACCCTCCGCCCGGGAGGTAGACAAGGAGGGGAGCGCCCGACGGCGGCAGGTCGGCGGGCGCGAAGACTGTCACCTGAAAGGCCTCGGAGGACGACGGCGACTCGGCTGCGGCGGGCCCGAGGAGCCAATCGAGTCCACCGGCCCGCTGGGGGAAGACGACGGGGTCGTCGACCGTGCCGACCGGGGCGGGGGCGACGGCGGCTCGCACGAGGTGCCCGTCGCCGTCGTCCTCAAGCCGCGCCCAGCGGCACCGGGTGACCACGGCCTCCCTCATCGGATCGGCTCGTAGTGCGCGGGATCCAGGGCTCGGGTGAGGTTCCAGTACTCGAGCACGGGAAGCGGCCAGATCTGCGAGACGCGTCCGAAGCGGTTCTTGTACCAGGTGTGCACGCTCGGGTGACCCCACGCCTTGGTGGCGCTCGCGGCGTCAAGCCTCTCGTAGAACTCCTCGAGAACCTCGGGCCGGAGGTCGAGCGCGGCCCAGCCCTCCTCGAGCTCGCGGTGGATGCCGTCGAGCGCATATTCGAGGCCGTACTCAATCATTGAGAAGAGGCTCCCATTGACCACGTGGCCCGTGTTGGGTCCGGAGACGATGAAGAGGTTGGGGAACCCCGGGACGGTCATGCCGAGGTACGCCTTGGCGTCGCCTCCCCAGTATTCGTGGAGGTCGCGCCCGTCGCGCCCGGTGATCGTCAGCGGCTCGAGGAACTCGCTCGCCTGGAACCCCGTCGCGTAGACGACCACGTCGAGCTCGTGCAGGACCCCGTCGCCGTCGACGATCCCCTCAGGCACGAAGTGGTCGAGCCCAGAGGTGACCAGGGACGTCTGCGGCTTCTTGAGCGAAGCCGCCCACACCCCGTTGTCGCGGAGCATGCGCTTGCCCCCGAGGAGGTAATCCGGGGTCACCTTCGGCAGGAGATCCGGGCGGTCGGCGTACTGCTCGGCGAGCAGGGCGCGCAGGCTCTCCTGGACCCGGTGATGGACCTCGGACACGGAGCCGGGCTGGTTCCACTCCGGGTCGATCACGGTGGTGTGCTGCCGGCCCTCGACCCCGAGCCAGTGCTGCCACAGGCGCAGCCACTGCCCGAAGTGGGGCAGGTGCTCCGAGAGCCAGAGCACGGCGTCCGGCATGTCGTCGTAGTACATGGGGGTGGGGAGCATCCACGGCGAGCTGCGCTGGAACACCGTGAGCGACTCGACCCGGTCCACGATGGCCGGGACGATCTGGTACGCGCTCGCGCCCGTTCCGACGACGGCGACCCGCTTCCCTTCAAGGCTCACCGAGTGATCCCACTCGGCCGAGTGCATCTGCGCGCCGGCGAACTGGTCGCGTCCCGGCGTCTCGGGGATCTTGGGCCGGTCGAGCTGGCCGACCGCCGTGAAGACCGCGTTGACCCGGTGGACGGTTGGGACGCCCTCGATCAGGACGTGCAGCTCCCACACCCGTGCGACGTCGTCCCACCTGATGTGGCGCACTTCGGCCCCGTAGACGACGTCGTCGAGGAACCCGCCGCGCTCGGCCACCTCCCGCGTGTAGGCGTGGATCTCGTGGCCCTGCGAGAACTGCTGCGGCCAGTCGTCGCGCTGGGCGAACGAGAAGGAGTACGCGTAGTTGGGGGTGTCGAGGCGCACTCCGGGGTACGTGTTCTTCCACCACGTTCCGCCCACGTCGTGGCCCTTCTCGAACACCCGCACGTCGATCCCCGCCTGCTTGAGACGATACGCCGTCGCCATCCCGGCGACGCCAGAGCCGACCACGGCGGCTGAAAAGGAGCGGCCGGGGGCGACGTCGTCCACTCGCCACCGCGGGCGACCGTTCGACTGCGGGGCGAGCGCCATGTCGTGCTTGAGGAGGGGTCGGTACGCTGCGTCGGCGCCGTTCGTGAGCCAGTCCGCGACGCGGTCCGCCTCATGGTCGGAGAGCGTGCGCACGCGGGTGAGCCCCTCGTCCCGAACGCGCTTGAGCGCCTCGAGCGCGAGCTCGCGCGCCGCCGCCTGCTGCTCCTCCGTCATGAAGCCGTGCGGCTTCCCGACGGTGTCGACGGGAGGCTGCGGCGGGCGCAGGTCATCGCGCAGGAGGTCGAAGTCGCCGGTCACCGCCGCGAGCGCGACCATGAGGGCCGGAAGCTCGGCGTTCAGGACGATCCGCTCGAGAAAGGCGTCGTCCTCGGTGATCGGGGCGTACTCGTCCCGCGTGTAGAGGTCATCGACCTCCGTGAGAACGTCAGCCAATGATTCGGTCAAGGGAATTCTCCTTTACGGAATGGTCTCGCAGGCGAGCGGGCCACACGCCCTGCTTGCCTGGGGCGATGATGCCCAGCGGATCGACGGCGTCCTTGAGCTTCTCCTGGAAGCGCAGGGCCGCGTGGTCGTTGAAGTCGAAGCCGGCCGCGATGCGGTCCATGTAGTCCACGTGGCTGCGGTACGGCGCGTAGCCACGGGCCCGCGCGGCGTCGAGGAGCCGCGAATAGAGCTCGCGTGCACGCGCGAGCATCTCCTCGTTGCCGCGCTCGAAGAAGATCATGGTCACGTGCACCATGTGCCGCGGGTACAGGTGGTAGCCGATATAGAGGTCGAAGCCGTATTCGGCGTAGAGGGCCTTGGCCTCGCGGTAGAACGCGTAGACCTCCTCGCCCCGCGCGGGGATGATGGGCGCCGCGTCGATGTGGCCGCCGTCGTCGGCCGCCCACGCCACGGTGGAGAGCGGGCGGAGGGTGGGCACGCCGGCCATCTGCGTACGGTCGGCCTCGGCGATCCGCTCGTGCTCGAGGCGCCGGCCCTCCTCCCCCTCATAGACGCGCGCATCGACGCGCGCATCCGGAATCGCGGCGGTGACCCGCTCGCGCACGATCTCGAGGCGCTGCCGCACGAGTCGCGGGTCGCCGTAGAGCCCGAATTTCGCGTTCCATTGGCCGATCCCGAACTCGCGCCGCATTTCGTCAAGCCGCCAGTCGGGAATCGACCCCTCGCCGTCCCAGAAGTCCCTCCGCGAGCCGCGCATAGTGGCCGCCCGCACGACGTTGCCGCAGAGCGCGTTGTTCTGCACGATGTCCTCGCGGCGCAGCTGCGTCAGGACGTCGATGAGCGCGGGAAGGTCCTCTTCGCGCTCGACCATGATGTCCCCGTTCGCGAAGGCCTGCGGCGCGGGCATGAGCCAGAGGCCGCCTGAGACGACGACGCCGAGGTTCGACTGCGTGAACAGGCCGTCGAGCGTTGGGCCGAAGCCGCCTTGGAAGATCGGCCCGAGGTCGGTTCCCTCCATGGCGCCCATGCCCGTGCGCAGGAGGTCGCCATCCGGAAGCACCACCTCGAGGCCGCACAGATTCTTCACGTGGTCGCCCATCGGCGTCATGCCGTATCCGCGGTCCAGCATGTTGCCCAGGACGGAGCCCCATCCGAGGGCGGGCACGCTCATCCAGAGGTCCAGGCCGTGCTCGCGGATGTGGTCGAAGAGGTCGAAGAACGTGACTCCGGGTTCGACGACGGCGTAGCCCAAGCGTGCGTCGACCTTGAGGATGCGGTTCATCCGCGAGAGGTCGAGCGCGACCATGCCGTGATCTCTTGGCTCGGGTCCGCCGTAGCCCAGGTTCTTCCCGCAGGAGAACGTCCACAGCGGCGTCCCGGTCTCGGCCGCGAGGCGGACGAGCTCCTGCACTTCCGACGTGTTCGCGGGACGCACTCCCGGCCACTTGGCCCGCCCCGCCTGGAGCGGGTACGGGTCGATGTAGCCCTCCTCTGCGTGGGGCCGGACCACGTTCTCCGGGCCGACGACGGCGGCCGCCCGCTGCAGGAAGACCTCCCGGGGGTCGGTGGTCACCGGAGCCTCGGACGCGGCGACTGAAGACATGTCTGCTTCCTTCTTCTCTGCAGCTGGCTCAGGCGAGCGCCGCTGTCCTCTTGGCCGA
Organism: Sinomonas gamaensis; assembly: GCF_005876955.1. Lineage (GTDB taxonomy): Bacteria > Actinomycetota > Actinomycetes > Actinomycetales > Micrococcaceae > Sinomonas > Sinomonas gamaensis. The sequence continues at coordinate 48,305 of NZ_SSCL01000015.1, read as the reverse complement.
CGGGTACGGGAGTCCGAGGTTCTCGCGCAGCGTGGTGCCCTCGTACTCGTGCCGGAAGTAGCCGCGCTCCTGCAGTTCGGGGACGAGCTTGTCGCAGATGAGCTTGAAGCCGGCGGGGTTGAAGGGCGCGTTGAGGTTGAAGCCGTCGCACGCCCGCGCCTCGAACCACTCGATCATCCTGTCCGCCACAGCGCCGGGGGTGCCGGCCATCCACTGGTGACCGGTCGAACGGGCGAGGTCCACGATGAGCTCGCGCAGCGTCATGCCCTGGTCCACGCTCTTGCGCCGGTAGATGTGGTAGCGCGAGCCCCTTGCCGGGTCCTCGCTGAACCACTCTGCGGGGATGCGCTCCTCGAGGTCGAGCGAGCTGAGGTCCAGCTTGAGGTCCGCGCCGACCTGGCGCCGCCCGTTCTCCATGTGGAGGTTGCGTGCAAGTTCCTCGGCGAGGTCGTCCGCTTCGGCTTGCGTATCGCCGAGGATCGGGAGAATTCCGGGGATGATCTTGATGAGCTCTGGATTCCGGCCCTTCGCGGCGGCCTTTGCCTTGAAGTCCGCGTAGAACTGAACGGAGGGCTCGAGCTGCGGCTGGGCAGTGTAGATCGCGTCCGCCACCGAGGTCCCGAGCTCGACACCGGGGCCGGACGATCCGGCTTGGACCAGCACGGGCCGGCCCTGCGGCGAGCGGGGGCCCGGCAACGGGCCCTCGACGCGGAAGTACTCGCCGATGTGGTCGATCGTGTGGAGCTTGGAGGGGTCCACATACCAGCCGCTCGCGCGGTCGTTGATGACGGCGTCCTCCTCCCAGCTGTCCCAGAGCTTCTGCACGACCTCGACGAATTCCTCGGCGCGACGGTAGCGGGTGGGGCCGTCAGGGGCCTCGGTGAGCCCGAAGTTCTGGAAGCCGTCCGAGCTCGTCACGATGTTCCAGCCGGCCCGTCCGCCTGACATGTGGTCCACGCCGGCTAGGAGTCGTGCCACGTTGTAGGGCTCGTAGAACGAGGTGGAGAGGGTGCCGATGAGGCCGATGTTCTTCGTGACAGCTGCCAGGGCGGCGAGCGTCGTCATCGGCTCGTAGAAGCCGTTCATCTTGATGTCGCCGCGGAGCACCGTGTTGGCGTGGGCGATGTCGCCGAAGAAGACGGCGTCGAGCTTTGCCTCCTCCGCCATGCGGGTGAGGTCCGCGACGAACGCGAAGTTGCCCAGCTCGTCGGCCCGGCTGCCCTCCATGCGCCAGCTGTCCTTGTGGTAGCCGGCGGGTAGCATGAAGGTGGTCAGGACCATGTGGTGTCCGCGCGCGTTTGTCATCGGGGTTCCTTTCACACTCCGGGCCGCAGGGGCCCGGGAAGAGTCTTTCGGATGGGCTCAGCCCGCGAGGGCGCGCTCGTCCTGGGCTGTGCCGGGCATGGCATCGGCCTCTGGACCCAGCCGCGTACCCTCACGGCTCAGGCGCACGGCCACGACTCCGGCGGCCAGAATCACGGCCCAGGCCACGCCGACGAGGACGAAGCTTCCCCCAGAGACCATGACCAGCGCCGTCGCTAGCATCGGGGTGAGGCCAGCGCCGAGGGTGGAGGCCGTCTGATAGGAGAGCGACGCACCGGTGTAGCGGACATGCGCCGGGAACTGCTCGGAGATGTAAGCCCCGATCGGGCCGGCGAGGATGCCCTGGATGGCACCGTTGCCCACCACGACGGCGACGGTGAAGCCCCAGAGCGTCCCGTTCTGCAGGAGCGCGAGCGCCGGGTAGACCCACAGGACGCCGAGCACGCCGCCGATCGTGAGCACCGCGCGGCGGCCGATCCGGTCGCTCAACCGCGCTGCGGCGAAGCAGAAGATGATCGTCACCACGGCCGCGATCCCCTTGACGTTGAGAATGCCCTCGCGGGAGACGCCCTCGTCAGCGGCCACGGACACGCCCCACGAGGTGAGGAAGCCTTGGCACGTGTAGAAGCCGAGCGAGCCGATCAGCGTGAGCACGAGCGGGCGCCAGTGCTTCCGGAAGACCTCGGCGGCCGGGAGGCTGCGCTTCCTGTGCAGCTCGACCGCCTTCGCGTCGAGGGTCTGGAAGACCGGCGACTCGGCCACCCTAAGGCGGATGACGAGGCCCACGAGGATCAGCGCGGCGGAGACCACGAACGGGATCCGCCAGCCCCAGTCGAGGAATGCCTTGCCGGTGAGTGCCGACACCGCGGAGACCACGAAGGTGGCCACGAGACCGCCGGCCGGTCCGCCGGAGTTGGCGAAGGCCGCGGCGAATCCGCGCTTCTTGAGGGGCGCGTGCTCGAGGGCCATGAGGGTGGCACCTCCCCATTCGCCGCCCACCGAGAGGCCCTGGATCACGCGCAGGATCACGAGGAGGATCGGTGCCGCGAGCCCGATGGCGGACTGCGTCGGCAGGAAGCCGATGGCCACCGTGGAGAAGCCCATCATGAGCATGGAGACCACGAGCATCCGCTTGCGGCTGACCCGGTCGCCGAAGTGGCCGAACACCAGGCCGCCGAGCGGACGGGCGATGTAGCCCACCGCGAGCGTGCCGAACGAGGCGAACAGGGCGACGGCGGGCGGCAGGTTGGCGAAGAAGACCTTGTCGAAGATGAGCGATGCGGCGGTCGCATACAGGATGAAGTCGTAGTACTCGATGATCGAGCCGATGGTGCTGGAGGCCAGAACCCGTCGGAGTTCCTTGGTGTTGAGCGAATCCGAGGCGTTGGGAGATTCCGCTGCGTTGGTCGAGTCCGAGTTCGACGAGCCCGAGACAGATCCAGCTCGCGACGTTGCGTGCTTCATAGGGGTGACCTTCTGGGTTGAAGTGGGCTGAGTCACTCCAGAGTGGCACAGGTCGAGAAGAAAAGAAAGATTTTCAGGAAGAAAAAATATTCTTGGGGCGAGCAACGTTGTTACTACGCCTACCCCTTGCCTTCCGCTGCCTAACTTTGTAATCTTCTTCACAGATTATATTTTCTGGCCTTCGGGTCACGGACAAGGAGGTCGCGATGACGGCACGCAACGGAAACCAGTACCGCACGGGACTCGCGGACGACCGCGAGGTCTGGCTCGGGGACGAGCGGATCGATGTCACGGTGCACCCCGCGTTCGCGGGATCGCTCAACGGCATGGCGGGCTACTTCGACTACCAGCACAAGTACTCCGACGACTGCCTCATGATCGATCCCGAGACGGGGCAGGAGCACAACGTCTCGCTCCTGCGCCCACGGAACCGAGAGGACATCGAACGCCGGCATCGCGCCTTCGACCGCCTGGCCCGCTACTCGAACGGCATGCTGGGCCGCACCCCGGACTACGTGAACGTCGTCCTTGCCGGGCATGCGAGCCGGCAGGACATCTACGATCGGTCAGGGGATCCGGTCTACTTCCAGCGCCTCGAGGCCTATTGGCGGCTCGTCCAGGAGCAGGATCTCGCGCTCACCCACACGATCGTGCACGCCGCGATCGACAAGAGTGTGGGCGAGCTCCAGGGCATCAACGAGGAGCTCACGCTCCGCGTCGTGGAGCGGACGGAGCAGGGCGTCGTCGTCCGCGGCGCAAAGATGCTCGCGACGCTCGGCCCGATCGCCGACGAACTGTACGTGTACCCGGCGACCCCCATCCAGAAAGGCTTCGAGGAGTACGCGCTCTCCTTCGCGATCCCGGTCGCGAGCCGCGGCGTCGTCGTCGTGTGCCGCGACCACTATGGGGTGGACATGGACGTCGCCGACCGCCCGTTCTCGTCGCGGTTCGACGAGCAGGACGCGGTCATCATCTTCGACGACGTTCTCGTCCCCTGGGACCGCGTGTTCATCGACGGGGACCTCGGCGTGTACAACGCCATCAACGCGGCGACGGCCACCGGAAACACTCAGCAGCAGACCGCCATCCGCGCCGCCGTGAAGCTCGAATTCGCCTACGACCTCTGCACCCAGATGGCCAAGGTGACCGCCACCGACGGCAAGCCGGATGTCGCCTCCCTGCTCGGCGAGATCTACTCATACCTGCGCATCGCCCGCTCGGTCGTGGCCGACGCCGAGAACCGCGCGTCCGATTGGGGCGGCGGGGCCTTCTTCTGCCACGACGACATCTCGTCCCTGCGCACCGTCCTCCCGATCTGGATGGCGCGCGTCAACGACATCATCAAGACCATGGGCTCGCACAACCTGCTCGCGACGCCCACCGCGCGCGCCTTCGAGGACCCGCGCCTCGGCCCGCTCCTGCACAAATACCTGCCCGGCGCGAACGGGATCGCCCCTGAGGAACGCGCCCGCATCTTCCGCACCGCGTGGGACTTCGCGGGATCGGCCCTCGGCAGCCGGATCGAGCTCTACGAGCGCTTCTACCTCGGTTCCGTCGGCCGCGCCCGCGCCCTCGACCACAAGAAGGCACAAGCCAAGGGCGAGACCGGCGCGTTTGCCGCCATGTTCGCCGAGGCCGGCATCGCCCCGGTTCCGGCACCCGCCGACGAGTTCGACGACGTCGTCCCCACCGGCGCGTGAGAAGACGATGACGACGACGGCCCCCACCGCGCGCTCCCACTCCCGCCCCTCTCGCGATGCAGCGAGGGCAGCCCTCACCCAGCGTCTGGCGGAGCACGTGACGAGCACAGCGTCAGGCGAGATCCCCGACGAAGCGCGGGAGAACGCCGTCGTCCGTGTGCTCGACGCGCTCGGGTGCGCCCTCGCGGGGCACAGGGCGCCGGGGGCGGAGAAGCTGCTCACGCTGGCCGCGGCATGGGGCGGGAGGGGCGACGCGCGGATCCTCGGCACGAGTGCCCGAGTTCCGTCCCGCACAGCGGCGTTCGCCGGGAGCGTGCTCACGCGGTCGTTCGACTTCGAGCCCGTGAGCGCCGAGGGGCCCGGGGGTCAGGAGGTTGCTGCGCACATCACCGGCACCACCGTCCCGGTGGCCCTCGCCGAGGCCGAGCGCCACGGAGCGAGCGGCGCGCAGCTGCTGGACGCGCTCGTCCTCGCGGACGACGTGACGGCGCGCCTCGCCGTCGGCAGCGGGTTCGACGTCTATTCGGGCCAGGACAACACGGGGACCGTCAACGGCCTCGGGGCGACCGCCCTCGCGGCGCGTCTGGCCGGCCTCGACGGGCAAGGGCTCGTCGACGCGTGGGGCATCGTGCTGCAGCAGCTCGGCGGGTCGGTGGCACCGATCTTCGACCACGCGCCCGCGTTCCGTCTGCCGATGGCGTTCGCCGCCCACGCCGGGATCACCGCCGTCGAACTCGCAGCCCTTGGCTACCGCGGCGAGGATGATCCGCTCGCCGGGCGCTTCGGATTCCTCGACCGTTTCTGCGCCGAGCCGGACCCGGCGCTCATGCTCGAGCGGCTCGGCGAGGTGTTCTGCGCGGACCGGGTGATCAAGCCGTGGAGCTCGTGCCGCGCAAGCCAGCCGAGCCTGGACGCCGCGGCCCGGCTCTACGCCCGCGGAATCCGGCTCGCGGACTGCGAGACCGTCCGGGTCCACGTGACTCCTCGGACCGCCGCGGGTTTCGTGGGCGCACCGTGGAATCCGGGGCGGAATCCTGAGGTCAGCGCGGCCTTCAGCCTTCGCTTCACGACCGTCGCGGCGCTCGCGCATGGGACAGTGCGCCCCGAGCATCTCCTCGCGGCCTCGGCCCCGCAACTCGGAGCCGCGGCGGCCGCCGTCGACATCGTCCCGTCCCTCCCGCCCGAGGAATACCTCACCGCCGAGGTCGAGGTCCTGCTGCGAGGCGGCGAAACCGTCCGCGAGCGCGTTGAGACCCCGCTCGGGGATCGCCACCACTCCCCTCTCACCCAAGGCGACATCGAGGAGAAGTTCCTCGCCAACGCCGCATTCGCGGGCCTTCCCTCCGGGCTGGCCCATGAGGCCCTCGGGCTCGCACTCGCGCTGCCTGGCGCCCCCACGGTGAGCCCGCTTCTCGACGCACTCACCATCAATTGACCCCCCGCTCTCCCAGAGCAGTCCAAAGGAGGACACCATGACCGCACAACCCCTGACCACGGACAGCCCCGTCGTCGACCCGATCGTGTTCCGCAACGTCGTCGGCCACTTCGCCTCGGGCGTCACGGTCATCACGACAGTCGTGGACGGCCAGCCCTACGGGACCACGGCGTCGGCCGTCTCCTCGCTCTCGATGGACCCGCCGATGATGCTCGCGTGCCTCAACCGCTCGTCGTCCACCCATGACCGGGTCGTCGAGGCGGGCGTCTTCGGCATCAACATCCTCGCGGAGGACCAGGCTCATCTGGCGATGCAGTTCGGCCGCAAGGGCCCGGACAAGTTCGCGGGCGTCGCGTACACGATCTCCGAGAACGGAGTGCCCCTGCTCGACGGCGCTCTCGCGACCATCGAATGCCGGATCGCCGAGACCGCAACCGGCGGCACGCACACCGTGTTCCTCGGTCTCGTCGCATCGGCGAGCGCCGCGGATCGGCAGCCCCTCGCGTACTACCGCGGCACCATGGGTCGGCTCGAGCGCGTGCTCGAGGTCAAGGCGTACGACGGCGTTCGAGACTGGGTGCTCAAGCGGCGGACCGCTTTGGGCTCGGTCCTTGATCCCGTGGCGATCGGCGAGGCGATCCGCTCGGAGCCGGAGCAGGCGCAGAACGCGCTCGTGAAGCTCACGGCCGAGGGGCTCGTGATGCGCAACGACGAGGGCCTCCTCGAGCCGCAACCGATCACCGCCGACACTACGGACGCGGCCTACGACGGGCGGGCGACGATCGAGTCCGGCGTCATCGCGTCACATCTGGGACGCCTTACCGACGCTGATGTGGCTGAGCTGCGGCGGATTGTCGCCGAGCTCGAGGCGCTGCGCACTGACGCCACAGGCCAGCTCGACGGGTTCCTCGCCCTCCACGTCGCGTACCACAACCGGCTCGTCTCTGTGGCCGGTTCCGCGGCCCTCGTCGACGCCTTCCGCCGCCTCGGCATCGGCACCGTCTGGCGGCAGGCCCTCACCGCCGAGGAGTGGTCGCGGCAGCTCGAGACGAGTCACATCCGCGACCTCACCGAGGCCCTCGCCGCCCGCGACGCCGACGCGGCCCAGGCCGCCCTCGCTGCCCACACGGCCTTCGGCAAGAAGCTCGCGCGTGACGTCGTGGCCCGGCACGGCGGGACGGTCTAGGCCCCCTCACACGAGCGAGGCGCCGCAGGGTTTTCCTGCGGCGCCTCGTTGTTCTTGCGTCAGGAGATGACGATTTCCTCGCTGTCGAAGAGGCCGTCTTCCTCGTCCCAGGCCTTCTCCTCGGGCCCCTCGGCAAAGTCCTGGGACAGGTCTTCCCTGTTCGGGCGGTGGATAGCGTTCCGGCGGTCGCCGTTGACCATGGCACTCCTTCGCTGTGGCGAATAGGGGAACGAACGCAGTGTTGCGCCCGTGCGGTTCAGGACAGCATGCGCCGCGGCGGGGGTCAAGGGTCCCACCGCTTGCGCCGTCACCTCCGCAGGGTGCGCGGACGACGGCGGGCGGTAGCGCCGTCGTCGTCCCTCGCCTGCCGCCACCCGGCCGCGCATTCCGACCATCTTCGAAAGGACCGCCCGGCGCGCCACCGTCCGACACGCCGCAACTCACCGAATCGGGCGGGCAAACCTGGTCGGAATCGGACGCGCAAAAGGCCCCACCCTGCGGAGGTGACGGCGCAACGGGGGCGAGGGGGTCAGGTCACATCACTTCGGTGCCCTCAAACTGCGCCACGAGCCCGGGGAGTTCGGGGGCCAAGGCGCGCATCGCCGTCGTCCGCTCGCCAGGGGTGACGACGGCGGCGACGTACCGATCGGGGCGCACGAGCAGTTCGTGCCCCACAGCGGTGTCGAGAATCGCGGGATCGACAAGGCCGTCAAGCGTGCGCCACCGAGAAGGCGTCTCACCAGGACGGGTGACCGTCAGTTCCCCCGGCTCCAGCACGGCCAGCCAGGCGAAACCGCGACCGAGGGCGTCGTCGAGCTTGAGGACTGGACCGCCGTGGGCGGCCATGATGTCCGGCTGCGGCAGCGCTCGCCCCAAGAAGTCGGCAGCCGCCACCGGCACGTCGGGCGCAACAGGCACTGCGAGTCCTTCGTCGTACCGCGGCTGCCGGAGGAACTTCATCCCCGTCAGCCAGGCCTTCGCCCGGGGCACCACACCGAGCGCGGGGATCGCCGCGTCCCGCACGGCGCACACGAGTGGGTTCGTGCTCATGACGATCGACCCGATCCGCTTCGAGAGCTTGACCATCTCCGCGGCGTGCGGCTTCCGCTCGGCCTCGTAGCTGTCGAGGAGAGGCTCTCCGGCGCGCCCGTGCACCACTTCGGCAACTCGCCACGCAAGCGATGCCGCGTCCCGAAGCCCCGCATTGAGCCCTTGCCCGGCGAACGGGGGCATGAGGTGCGCGGCATCGCCGGCGAGGAGAACGCGCCCCACGCGCCACCTCTCGGCAAGGCGCTGCTGGGCGGTATAGACGGCGGCGCGGCGCACCCCCACGGCGTCAACGGCCTGGTATTCGCCGACGAGGGCGCGGATCGACTCGTCCGAGAGCATGACGGCCTCATCCTCGCCGGGGAGCAGCATGAACTCGTAGCGTCGCCGACCTTTCACCCCGGGTACGACGACGGCCGGTCGCCTCCCGTTGCAGTGGAACGACGCGTAGGGCTCGGCTTCGCCCGCGTCGAGGAGGTCGACGACGATCCACTTCTCGACCTGCGTCGAACCCTCAAGCCCGATGCCGAGCGCCTTCCGCGCGAAGCTCCGCCCGCCGTCGCACGCCACAAGCCAAGAAGCGCGGAAGGCGAGCTCCGCACCTTCCGGGCCCACGGCGGTGAGCTCCACGCCGTCGTCCGTCTGGGTCAGCCCCACCGCCTCGGTAGTGAAGTGCAGCTCGATTCCTGGCCGCTTCTTCGCAGCTTCCCAGAGCAGCGCCTCCATGACCGGCTGATCGAACTGGCTCTTGCCCGGCTGGCCGAGCCGCGGGCGGGGCGGCCGCACGTCGGCGAGCACCTGCCCGCGGCGGCCGGTGTACCGCGCGCCCGTGTCGAGGAGCGTCTCGAGAGCAAGCTCGGGCAAGACGCCGAGCTGCTGCATGATGCGCAGCGCCTCGTCGGTCGCGCTGATGGCTCGCGGCTCGTCGCCGGTGCCCGGATGCTGCTCGACGACGGCGACGCTCACCCCGGCGTCGGCCAGGAGACACGCGGCTGTGAGGCCGACGGGCCCCGCGCCGAGGACCAAGACCTCCGCCGAATGCGGTCCGTTCATCACACGGCGTCCAGCGCGACGGTATTGCGGAGCGTCCCGAGGCCCGTGATCTCAACCTCGACGACATCGCCCGCCGACAGGAAGCCCTTCGGCTCCATGAAGAGGCCGACGCCACCCGGCGTCCCGGTGACAATCACGTCGCCGGGCGACAGCTTGGTCCACGCGGTGACGTACTCGATGATCTGCGGGATCGAGAAGTAGAGGTCGGCGACCGATGCGGACTGGCGAACCTCGCCGTTGACCCGGGTCTCCAGCTTGAGCTGGTCGACGTCGCCGAGGTCCGTGGCCGGAACCAGATACGGCCCGAAGGCACCGGTGCCGGGGAAGTTCTTGCCCGGGGTCCACTGCGTCGCTGCGAGCTGCCAGTCACGCACCGAGAAGTCGTTGTACGCCGCGTACCCGGCCACGTGATCCCACGCGTCCTCGGCGGAGACCCGGTAGGCGTCCTTCGAGATGACCAGCGCCATCTCGCCCTCATAGTCGTACTGCGTGGTCGACTCGGGCATGAGCGCGGGCGCAAGGTGGCCCATCTGAGAGTCTGCGAACCGGGTGAAGACCGTGGGCGCCTTCTGTTTCGTCTTGCCGGTCTCCTCCTGATGGCTGCGGTAGTTCACGCCGATGCACAGGATCTTCGCCGGGTCGGTGATCGGCGGGAGGAAGGCGATCTCAGCCTCGTCGTACGAGGGCGCGGCAAGCACCTCAGCCTCGGCGAGCTTCCCGAAACGGCCGACGACGACGAGCTCCTTGAGGCTCGCAGCGGTCCCGGTCCCGCTGGGGCCCAGATCGTAGACGCGGCCCTCGCGGGAGACGCCCCACGTAGCGGTGCCGTCGGGCGCGGTGAAGGAGACGTAGTTCATGGGTGGCCTTTCGAAGGGTTGGCTTGGGAAAGATCAGAAGCTGTGGTCGACGGGTGGGATGCCGAAGGTGCGGAAGTCTTCGGGGCGCCGGTCGGACCACATGTTGTACCAGTTCTCGTCCTGGCCCCACACGACCGGTGCACGGTCGTCGTCGTAGATCTGCTCGAGGTCCGTGTAGAGCTCGACGACGGCGCCCGAGGACTCGACGTAGTACGCCGCGATGTTGTGGCCTGCGCCGTGGCGGACGGGGCCCCAGATGAGTTCGCGGCCCTGCCGATGGAGCCGGTCACCGAGCTTGGCGAGGTCGGCGACGGATTGGGTCTGCCACGCGTGATGGTGGAAGGTCCCGCGGCCTTTGATGAGCGCGATCCCGTGATGGTCGGGGTTGCAGCGCATGAAGTACGCGAAGTCGTCGCCGATGACGTCGGAGAGCCGGAAGTCGAAGACGCGCGAGAGGAAGAGCATCATGCCGCGCACGTCCTGCGGGTGGAAGTTGATGTGGCCGTAGCGGTCGGGGCCGAATGAGAGCGCTCCCCGCTCGGCGCGCTGCATCCCGGTGTAGACCTCGAAGATCCAGCCCTCGGGGCCCACGAACGCGAACCCGTCCGCGACTCCGGCGCTCAACGGCCGGTTCGAGAGGATCTCGAGATTCTCGGCCTCGACCCGGCGACGGATCTCGGCCAGCGCGTCGCCGTCGCGGGCGACGAGGCCGAGGGCGTGGATGCCGTTGCGGCTCGACTCGACGTAGACGAGCTCGTGATGCACCGCGTTGGCCGCGAGGTAGACCTCGCCGTTGCGCCGCTCCGTGACCCGGAGTCCCAAGAGCTCAGTGGCGTCGGCGACTGCCGCTCCGAGGTCGGTGGTCTGGATGGCCACATGGCCCATCTCGCTGATCAGTCCCCACGCCATGGCATGCTCCTTTGCTCCAAGTGCTCAAGAAAACACTATCGCAAAGATTTTGCATAATCTAGGGGAAGGCCTAGACGCTGGCCCGGAGCCCGACCTCTCCAGCGTTGCGAACCGCCGCCATGGTGGTCTGATAATGCGCCCGGAGGAGGGCCGCGGTGAGCCGCGGGTCTCGCGCAAGGGCCGCGGCGAGGATGTCCCGATGCTCCTGCTCGATGTCGCGCGGAGCATTGCGAGTGGCCATCCCGGCCCAGCGGCCATACAGCTGGCTGAGGTCGGAGAGCACGTTCGTGAGATCGATCAGGACCGGCACGCGGCAGGCCTCGATGAGCTTGGCGTGGAACGCCTGATGCGCGTCATTCCAGGCTTGAGTGTGCAGATCGGGATTCTCCGGGTCTCTGCGCTGGGTCCTCTCGAGGGTGTGATGGGCGGCAATCAGCTCCGACTCCCATTCGAGCGTTCCCCGCTCGACGGCCAATCGCACCGCGAGCTCCTCGTTGACGCACCGCATCTCGGTGATGTCCTCGAGGTCCGCGAGCGAGAGCTCGGGGACGAAGAACCCGCGGTTCGGACGCAGGAGGACGAGCCGATCACCGACGAGCCGCGTGAGGGCTTCCCTGACCACCGTGCTGCTCGTCTCGTAGTGCTCGGACAGCGCCGTCAGCTGGAGTTTTGCGCCGGGCGACCATTGCCCGGACAGGATGTCCCGGCGCAGGGCATCCCTGAGGTGATTCGAGAGAGTCTCGGCGTCGGTCCGCTTTGCCATAAGGGAAATCGTATTCTAAAAGGCAAAGAAGATACATGATGCGCGATTATGTATAGGACCCTCAGATGTGGGAAAACAGGCTGCTCAAGGTGGGATTTCCCTGATCCGACACTAGTGCTGTCAGTATCACCAGACCTACCATGGTTTTCTCGCGTGCACGACCGAACCTGGAGGCTGGGGAGGTGGAGACATGCGGTTGCCGCCAACGGCGCGACTTCGTGCTCTAGCCGTGGTCCGGCACGCCTCCGTCGCGGCGGGGCTAGGCCTCGGCTGGTTGCTCCTCTCAGGCGCTGCTGCCTGTGCATCGAGCGACCTCCTCGGCACCGGTGATCTTGTCGGGACCACGACATCGACCCCCGTCACCACCGTGACGGCCCCCGTCACGAGCACGGTTGCTCCCCTCACGAGCACGGTTTCGGACGCCACGAGTGGCACCGTGGCGAGTGGCACCGTCGCGGCGGTGCCTCACGCCGAGTCAGCAGGCTCGACCCTGGTTCAGAGCACGACGACGGCGCTCTCCTCGACCGTGGACGCCGTGCCTTCCCTCGCGGGACCAGTGCTGAGCGGCCCACTGGCACCGCTCGCCCCCGTGGTGAACGGCACCACGTCGGAGGTCGCGCAGACGATCAGCAGCGTGGGCAACACCCTCGGCGGCGCTGTTTCAAACCCGCTTCCACCGCCGATCACCACGCCCGTCACACCCGTCACCCAGCCGGCACCGGTCCCCGGATCCGGCGATCAAGCGGTACCGGTCCCCGCTGCCGTCAGTGAAGCAGCACCGCCGTCCATCCCCACCGCCGATGCCGACGCCGAGCACGCTGCAGTCCTCGCCGCCTCGCCGGCCGCGCCCGACGCGCGACCCGCAGGCGACGCACTGGCTGCAGGCAGCGCCGCCGTCACGGCACACGGTGTCCCTGCGTGGGACTGGTCCGTTCTAGGTGTCGCGACGGCACCCCAGGGCGGGCTCCACTCCGCAGGAAACGGCTCTCCCCCCGGCTCGCCCGGCGAACCATGGTCGCCCTTGCTGCTCGACCAGCCGATGTGGTTGAGCGCGGGGAACGCCGGATCTTTCGGAGGATGGCTCACGAGTCCTGCGACACTCGCGTCAGCGTTCATCCTCGTTCCGCTCCTGCTAGTCTCCTCCCGCAACCGGCGGGATGGCGGCCTTCTTCCGCCGTCCCCGGCCTTCGATCCCGGGTCCACTCCCGACTGAGAGGGGACGGGTCTGCCCATCGTCGGGCGGACATGACGTCCCTGCGCCCACGTGCGCATTGCATCCAGTCAGGAGATGAGACCGTGAATACCCTTGCCTGCCGGGCGCTGCTCAGCGGACCGGCCTCACGGGCCGTCGGCAACTGGCCCGACCCCATGTAGCAACCACGCACGCTTGAGGGCTGCGGAGGTGGCCCACGCGTGGCACGAGGTGGCCTGGCGTGGCGCTGGGGCCATGCCAGGCCACCCACACAGAACCCGGTGCAGCAAGTGAACAACGTCCAGCACCAATGGGCTACGAAGAACAGTCTGATAAGGGGGCGCACGATGCCCGAACCGACCCGAATGACCATCACTGAATTCCTCGGCTGCACCCTAGAGGAGGCAACCGATTACGACCCCAAGGAATTCGACCTCACGGAAGCCCAGCGGGCGATGCTCGCTGAGGCTGCGGCTGCCGAATACAGGTACGCGGCCAACTCGATCCTCGAGCCGTACGGATACCTGCTGACCGGAGACGGCCAGATCGTCCGAGGCGACGCGGACGAGGACGCGATCTACCCATGGGATGAGCAAACGCTGCGGGAAGATCTCGGCCGGATCAGTGTTCCGTGGACCCTGGCCCTCGCCCGGGCCACGAGCGCTCACAATGCCCTCCTTGCCGCCGAAACCGCCTCGGCGGAAGCCAGGGCCGCGCGGAACGATGCCATCGTCAACGCTGTCCAGAGAGGCGCCTGCCCCGGGCGGATTGCGGAGGCGATCGGTGCAGCAGAGTCGGAGGTGAGCCGGATCATCTGTGAGGCGCTTCGGTAGAGCCTCACACAAGCCACAACCACATAGCGTCGGCAAGAGCAGCTGGCGGCCCGGGGGCGTTAGTTCGCCAGGATCCCGAGCCGCACCAGGCTCTCCCCGGTCGCGACGGCGGCTTCCCGACTGGATCGCGGCGCCCACCCGAGCTCTGCGCGCGCCTTCGCGCTGCTCGCCCGACGCACTACGTTGAGCTGCGGCACGAGCTCCTGCAGCGGTGGGACGAACCGCGCGAGCGCACGTACGAGCCACGCGGGCGCGGTACCTCGCGGGGGCTTCGCCGCCGCGTCGCCGAGCGCCTCGTGAAGGGCAACCCCGAGCTGACGGAACGAGATGGGCTCGCCCGCCACGGCGATGAAACGCTGGCCAGCGGCGCCCGGAGCGGTCATGGCCTTGAGATGCAGGTCCACCACGTCCCGGACGTCCACGACATTCATCCACACCGGCGGCGCAACGGGCAGCCACCCCTTCATGAGGGCAATGACAATCCGAATGGAATTCGAATAGTCGGCCCCAAGGACTGGCCCCAGAACCGCGACGGGATTCACCACGGACAATTCGAGGCCGCCGCCCTCTTTGTCGATGAAGTCCCACGCGGACCGCTCGGCAATGGTCTTCGATCGAACGTAGGGCGTCGGATTTCCCCGGTCGAGATTCGTCCAGTCGACCTCATTGAGCGGGCGGCCCAACGGCCCGTGGCCGTAGCCCACGGCCGCGAAGGACGAGGTCAGCACCACGCGCTTCGCCCCCGCTTCCCGAGCGGCGCGCAGTACCCGGAGCGCCCCTTCGCGGGCAGGCACCACGAGCTCGTCCGCGTCCTTCGGCTGCGTCGTGGGGAACGGCGACGCGACGTGGAGCACGTACTCGGCGCCTTCAGCGGCGGCGGCCCATCCGTCGTCGTGCATGAGATTCGCCGCGAAGTAGGCGACCCGCTCGGGGTGCGGGGCCTCGGCCACGGAGAGCATGTGCTCGACGTCGGCTCTGCCGTCGAGCGAACGTATGGTCGTCTTGACTTCGTGCCCGGCCTCGAGGAGCTGGGCTATCGCATGGGCACCGATGAACCCGGTGCCGCCGGTCACAAGTACCGTCGCCATGCGTCTATTCTGGGCGGGTCACAGCCGTCCGCCCAGCTTCGTCGGAAGCTTCCTGCGGAGCTGCTCGAACTCCGCCTCGGCCTGCGCCGCGAGCTCGAGCTCGCGGGCATGAAGCCTGCCGAACGTGAAGGCATTCTCCCCACGCCCGTAGGCGTCGATGGCGAGCCGGCGCAGGAGGTCCGCTGTGACCACGCAGTCCTGGTGCTCTCCCAGCACCTTCTGGATCCTCGCGGCCTTCTTCCGGACCCGTCGCGCCTTCTTGCGCCCGAAGGGCTGTGCGAGCTCGGCAGCGTAGCGGACTTTCTTCGCGGCCTTGCGCACCTCGTGCAGGGCTCGGTCGTGCGCCTCACGGCCCTGCCCGGCGGCAGCACCGCCGTCGGCCTCCGCGAGCGCAGACATCGCGGCGCGCAGGCGGCGCGCGTCCCGGCGAACGACGACGGCGACCCTCGGCTTCGTGGCGAAGCGCTCCCCGCCGTCGTCCCCCACCCAAGCGATCCGGTCGAGCGCGTCGAGAAGCCGGAAATAGCGCTCTGACGCCAGCGCCTCGGCGAGGGCCTCGGCCGCGGCGCGGTGCTCCGCCCCGAGGTATTCGTCGATGGCCTGGCCCACCGGCCCGAGCACGAGCTCCGGCGCTTCGTCCCGCAGGCGCCCGCGCAGCCGCTCCTTCATCACGGCGGTGTCCCGCACCTGCCCGAGAACCCTGCACAGCCACTGGAGCTCGTCGTTCAGCGTCCGGCGGGCATCGCCGTCGAGATCTTTCCGGAACGCAGAAAGGGCGGTCCGGAGGCGACGGAGGGCTACGCGGAGCCGGTGGATCGCCTCGGGATCGCCCGAGCGGGCGTCGGGATCGAGCTGCTCGAGTTGCGCCAGCTGCTCGCCGACGTACGCGGCGAAGACGCGCGCGGCCTTGCCCTTGAGCCGCGATGGGGCCTGTTTCGCGCCCGTGCGGCGCGCCCTCCGGACGGACAGAAGCGAATCGCTCCGCTTGAGCGGGCGAGCCCCTGCGTCCAGGAAGACGTCGCGAAGATCGTCCGCGATCCCGTTGCCGCGCTCCGCAACCGCGTAGTCCCACAGCCGCCACGCGCGCGGCTCTCCGTCGGCGAGAAGCGGTTCGGCGCGGTGATGCTCGTCGCCCACGGAGCCGATGGGGGTCTCCTCCGGACCGAGAAGATGCGAGACGCGTCGGACGATCGTGACCTCTACGCTCGGCACCACGGGGTTGCCGCGGAGGTAGAACTGCAGCTGCCCCGTCAGGGCCTCGGGTGGGTCGCTTCGCGTGCCCAACGGCTCGACCTGCTCCGGCACACCCGGCCGCTCAAGATGCCAGCCCTGGCCCGGACCGCCCGACTTCCGGTAGAGAACGATGCCTTTGGAGGCGAGCCGCAGATCAAACGTGTCGAAGTACTGCTCCTCGAAGACGAAGTCACCCTGCAGGCGGACCTCGGCGACGCCGGGCAGCTTCCCCAGCTCAGGGAAGCGGCCGGCGTGGGCAGCGTTGAAGGCGGCGGCAGAAGGGGTTCTGGCCATACGCGATTCTAGGCACTACGCCTCGACGGCGACCCCCGCCGCGCGCAAACCCGGATGGTCAGCGGCGAGCCGCGGCCCGGCGCCGAGGATGGTCTCTCGGAAGGTTGCGCCTTCCGCGCCCTCGGCGAGCAGGCCGCGCCGCCGGAGCTCGGGTGAGACGAGGCGCGCGAACTCGAGGAGGTCGGCGGGCCGGACGGCGGAGGTGAGGTTGAAGCCGTCCACACCGGCTTCCTCGACCCAGCGCTCGAATTCGTCGGCGATCGTCGTCGGCGAGCCCACGACGACCGGGCCGCGCCCGCCGATCGAGACGAACTTCGCCACCTCGCGGAGTGTCCAGTTCCGCTCGGGATCAAGGGTGGTGAACTGCGCGAGCGCCGATTGGTTCGCCTCGCTCTTGATGTATTCGAGCGGCGCGTCCTGGTCGAGGCCTGAGAGGTCGATGCCGGTCCAGCCAGCGAACAGCGCGAGCGCCGCGTCCGTGTCCACGTACGCCTCATAGTCGGCGAGCTTCGCGGCGGCCGCCTCGTCCGTCTCGGCGACGATCACGGTGGCCAGGTTGAACACCTTGACGGAGTCTGCGGCCCGCCCGGCCCCGACGAGCTCGGCGCGCAGGCCCTCGATGAACTTCCGCGCCTGGGCCGGCGTGGAGCTCGAGAAGAACACCGCTTCCGCGTGCTTCGCGGCGAAGGCCTTGCCGCGCGACGAGGCACCCGCCTGGAACAGCAGCGGAGTCCGCTGCGGCGACGGGCCAACGAGCGCGGGGCCCGGCACGCTGTAGCCCGCCCCTTCGTGCCCGATCCCGCGGACCCCCGCAGGGTCCACGAGGACATTGGCGACGGCGTCGGCCCGGATGGCGTCGTCGTCGACCGACGCCTCCCACAGCTTGTAGACGACGTCCATGAATTCCTCGGCGCGGTCGTAGCGCTCGTCGTGCGGGAGCTGGCGGCCGAGCCCCAAGTTCCGCGCGGCGGACTCCTGATAGGACGTCACAATGTTCCAGCCGACGCGGCCCTTCGTGAGGTGATCCAGCGTGCCGAACTTGCGCGCCAGAAGATAGGGCTGCTCGTACGTCACCGAGGCCGTGATGCCGAAGCCAAGCCGCTCTGTCGCGGCGGCGAGCGCCGAAACGATGAGCAGCGGGTCCAGCAGGGGGTACTGCACACCGCCGCGCACGGCCTCGTCGGCGCTGCCGCCGTAGACGTCGTACTGGCCGAGCACGTCGGCGAAGAAGATCCCGTGGAACCCGCCGTCTTCCAGCGCCCGCGCGAGGTCGGTCCAGTAGTCCAGCTCGGCGAATCGGGCCGCCTGCGAGTCCGGATGCCGCCACAGCCCCGGCGACTGGTGCACGGGCGTGAGCATTTCGAAGGCGTTCAGAAGCAGGGGCTTGGTCACGGCAGGTCCTTTCGGGCGGTGCGGATCGGGTCCTTGGCGGCGAGGGCGGCCGCCGTGGACAGCACGGCGAGGAGCACGAAGAAGCCGCAGATGAGCCAGGGCTGCCCGCCGCCCGCTTCGAGGAGCGCCGCGGCGACAAACGGCGTGATGCCGCCCGAGAGCACGGTGCCCACCTGATAGCCGAAGGACACGCCGCTGTAGCGGAGGTCAACCGGGAACTGCTCGGCGAACCACGCCGCCTGCGGGCCGTAAATGGCGTCGTGGAGGACGTTCATGCCGAGCAGCAGGATGAGCGGAAGGAGCGCAAGCGAACCGTGGTCCAGGAACCAGAAGAACGGCCAGACGAAGACGCCGATCCCGATCGCGCTCGCAACCGCCATCCGGCGGCGACCGACGCGATCCGAGAGCCAGCCCCAGAACGGGCCGGAGAGGATGCCGACGGCGGACACGATGAGCACGGCGGTCAGGCCGGCGCCGGTGTCGCCTCGCCGGGTCTTGAGGTAGCCGAGCATGTACACGGTGATGAGGCTGTAGAGGGCGGGCTGCACCAGCCGGAGGCCGATGGTCACGAGGATTCCGCGCGGGTGCTCGCGGAGCGCGCGGCGGACCGGATGCTTGGCGACGCGCTCCTGCTCGCGCAGTTCGAGGAATTCGTCGGCATCCTTGACCCCGAGGCGGATCCACAGGCCGATGGCCACGAGGACTCCGGAGAGCAGGAAGGGGATGCGCCAGCCGAACGCCTGGAATTGCTCGGGCGTGAGAACCGCTTGGATGACGGCGAACGCACCCGAGGCGAGGAGCATGCCCGCTGCGGACCCCACCTGCGTGAACGAGCCGAAGAAGCCTCTGCGGGCCGGGGGTGCGTGTTCGACGGACAGGAGGGCCGAGCCGCCCCACTCGGCCCCCGCCGAGAGCCCCTGAATCAGGCGGAGCACCACGAGGCCGACGACGGCCAGCAGGCCCACTGCCGCGTACGTCGGCAGGAGTCCGATGAAGAACGAGGCGAGGCCCATCGTCAGGAGCGACCAGACGAGGAGCGACTTGCGGCCGATGCGGTCGCCGAGGTGCCCGGAGATGATGCCGCCGAGGGGGCGGGCCACGAAGCCGACGGCGTAGGTCGCGAACGAGGCGAGGATGCCCACGACGGGCGACGCGTCCGGGAAGAACTGCTTGCCGAAGACGAGGGCGGACGCCGTTCCGTAGAGGTAGAAGTCGTACCACTCGATGGTGGTGCCCACGAACGCGGACGAGAGGACGCGCCGCTTGGCGCGGAGGGACTCGCCGAGGCGCGCCGGCGCACTCGCGAGGAGTTGTTGGGCCATGGTGGTCCTTCTGATCGCGGCGCAGGGCTCGCTAGCGCCATACTTACGACGCCGGGTGGTCGGCGCCGTCGAATCTTCACCTGGAGCACCCCACTACAGCTGGAGGGTTGCCGTCCGGCGAGCCAGGGCTTGTCACCGGAACTCTTGATTCCACGTGCGAGTTTTCCGAAAACGGTTTCTTGGGGCAACTGATCATGTAACAGGTGTTAACAGTCGGCCCTTTCTGGTGCCGCACGCCGCGGAGTAGCTTGTGGTCATGGTGTCCATCGCAGCGGTCGTCGCCTTCGTGCCGGTGGCGGCGCTCATCGTCGCGATCCCGGGGCCGAGTGTCCTGTTCACGATCGGCCGCGCCCTCTCGGACGGGCGCAGGAGCGCGCTGTTGACCGTCTTGGGAAACGGCGTGGGACTCGCCGTCCAGAGCCTGGTGATCGCGGTAGGCCTGGGCGCGCTGCTTGCCGCCGCCTCATGGGTGCTTGCTGTCCTGAAGGTGGCCGGTGGCCTCTATCTGGTGTGGCTCGGCGTTCAGTCGATTCGGCATCGGCGGGAATGGGTGGAGGCCGTTCCCGGTACGCGGCCACCTCGTCACAGGGCACACCTCGCATCCGGGTTCGTACTCGGCGTGACGAACCCCAAGACTCTCGTGTTCCTCTCGGCCCTCCTGCCGCAGTTCCTTGACCCAGGGCAGCCGGCTCCTGCTCAGATGGCCGTTCTGGGCGTCGTGTTCGCCGTGCTCGCCATCGCGGGCGACAGCGTGTGGGCTGTCGCGGCGGGGAGCGCGCGGGAATGGTTCGGGAGATCACGACGGCGGGTGGAGGCGATGCGGGCGGCCGGCGGTCTTGCCTTGATCGGTCTCGGCGCATACACCTTGGCGACCGGGACGGAGGCGCGGGGCAGCGGCTGACTTCCGGATCAGCCCGCGGCTTTGCGTTGCGCGAAGTCGAGGAGCCGCTGCTGCGAGACGGCGTAGGACGTCGCGCTCGCGATCTCGCGCCCATCCCGGACTGGGGCGGCGATTCCG
Source organism: Sinomonas gamaensis (assembly GCF_005876955.1). Classification (GTDB taxonomy): domain Bacteria; phylum Actinomycetota; class Actinomycetes; order Actinomycetales; family Micrococcaceae; genus Sinomonas; species Sinomonas gamaensis. Next base: position 28,196 of record NZ_SSCL01000015.1, on the reverse strand, counting down.
ACCGCCGCGTCAATGGCGGCGCGATACGGCAGTGATCCGGTGCTGACCCGCCGCACCCCGACGTTCTTCAACTCGGTCAGGGTGAGGCCGGGCACCACGAGCACGTTCAGCGGAAGCGGGATGGCCTCGGCCAGCTGCTCAAGTGTCGCCGGGTCAGCCGCGCCAGGAACGAAAATGCCATCAGCGCCCGCGTCGGCGTACGCCTCCGCCCGCTCCCGGACTGCGCCGACAGTGGCGTCCTCATGGAACCAGTACGAGTCGACGCGCGCGTTGACGAACACATTCGGGTTGGCCTGCTTGATGGCGTGGATCTTCGCTGCCGGGATTGCCGGGTCGACGAGCCGGCCGCCGGCCGAGTCCTCGAGATTCACCCCGTCTGCGCCGAGCCCGGCAACCAAGCGTCAGCGGGCGGACGCGAGGCGGATGGCCTGGGCGAGTTGATCGCCGTCGGGAAGGGCCGCCCAGCCGTGTGGTGTCTGGAAGATCCGGCAGGCCGGCTCGGTCGTCGGGGCGCCCGGGAAAGGGTCCCTCCCATCCACCAGGATCGTGGGTGACCCTGCGAAGCCCAGCCGCAGTGCCTGAGCCTTGCTGCGGACCTCGGTCGCGAACACGTCGACCTCCCCGGCGCCGGCCCTCCGGGCGGCGGACCGAGCGAGCCGCAGGGCGGCCTGCCATTGGGGGCATTCTTCGATGTACAGCACTTCGATGCTTGGCGGGAACACCATCTGAATCCCTCGGATCCATCTAAAACTTACAATCGAAATTTTACAGCTCCCGGGCCTGCCGGACAACCAGCTCCGGGCGCGGGTGGACGACTTAGCCAAAAAGGTTGTTTCTTCAACCGTGGGCGAGTAGCCTTAGTTGAAGCATCAACAAAAATGGTGCGGGTTTTCAGAAGGTTTCAGAAGGAGAGATCGTCATGACCACTGTGAGCATCATCGGAACCGGCAACATGGGCCAAGCCATCGCGAGCGTCGTCAGCAAGGGCGGCAACGCCGTCGAGCTCTTCGGCAGCAAGGACGCCGGCAAGCCCGTCAGCGGCGACATCATCGTGCTGGCCGTCCCCTACCCCGCGATTCCCGAGGTTCTGGAGCAGCGGGCCGAGCAGTTCGCCGGCAAGGTCGTGGTGGACATCACCAACCCGCTCAATTTCGAGACCTTCGACTCCCTGACCGTCCCTGCTGACTCCTCCGCGGCGGCCGAGATCGCGGCCGCGCTTCCGGGTTCAAAGGTCCTCAAGGCCTTCAACACGAACTTCGCCGCCACGCTGGCAGAGGGCGAGATCGGCGGGGAGCGGACAACAGTCCTCATCGCCGGAGACGACGAGGACGCGAAGACCCAGCTCGCCGAGGTTGTCACCGCCGGTGGACTGAACGCCGTGGACGCCGGCTCACATCGCCGCACCCGTGAACTCGAGGCCCTGGGCTTCCTGCAGATCACCCTCGCTGCCCGGGAGAAGATCTCCTGGACCGGCGGCTTCGCCGTCCAGTCCTGAGCGCGCTAATCCGCCGAACGCTTTCGGGAATCGTTCGACGCCTAGAACGAGAGTCGGGTTAGACGGCACTCTCGGGCTGCGTGTGATCGGATCTGATCAGAACCCCCATCCGCCGCTGCTGCGCGACCGGGAAGTCGCGGCGGATCCCTGCGATGCGACCTAGGTCGAGGTCCGCCACAGCGACTCCCGGCTCCGCACTGAGCCGGCTGAGCACGCCGCCCTGCGGGTCCAGGATCTGGCTGTGGCCCACCGAGATCGGCGGGGCCTGACAGGACCCGGCGACGAACACAGCGTTGTCGATGGCCCGCGCCGCGAGCAGGGTGAGCCACTGGTCGGTCTTGAGCTCTCCAGGGACCCACGAGGCCCCGATTGCCAGCACCTGAGCGCCTGCGTCGGCGAGCGCCCGCGCAAGTTCGGGGAAGCGGAGGTCGTAGCAGGTCATGAGCCCGAAGGTGACGTCTCCGACGTCGAACGTCACAGGATCGGCGGTCGGGGCAGGTGAGATGAAGTCTGATTCCCGCTGCCCCTGCGCGTCGAAGAGATGGATTTTGCGGTAAGCCGCGATCAGCGCCCCCGAGGGCGAGAAGGCCGCGAGGGTGTTGAAGGGGCGCTCGGGAACGGGACTGGCCTCCACCACCCCCGCCACGAGCGTGATGCCGTGGCGGCGGGCGATGGAGGCCAGGTCGGCGCAGATGGGGCCGCCGAGCGGCTGGGCTGCCCGGGCGAAGGTCTCGTCGAGGCGCCGCTTCTCGTAGGTCGCGTATTCGGGGAACAGCACCACCTGGGCTCCCTCCCCCGCCGCCTGCGCCGCGAGCTGATCAATCAGCGCGAGGTTCGCGGCGACGTCGTCGTTGGACGCAGGCTGGGCGACGGCAACGCGCACGGGGAGGGATCCTCTCAATAAGACCTGTACCGCCTTTAGACCAGTACGGCCTCTAGACGAGCACTGCCTCAGCAGTCTGCATCTCGGGTGGCGCTGAACGGAAGCCGCGGGTGATGGCCGCGAGCACGATGATGCCGACGGCCAGCCATGAGAGGCCGAGCGTGAGGGCGTTCGGGTCGAGCTGCGAGAGCAGGTAGGCGCAGATGAGGGCGCCGATCCCCGGCACTCCGAGGTAGCTCACGCGGTTCAGGCGGACGCCGCGCTTCGTTTCGCGGAAGTAGTGGAAGATCACCGAGACGTTCACCAGGGTGAACGCGGTGAAGGCGCCGAAGTTGATGAACGACGTGGACGTGGAGACGTCAAGGAACATCGCGATGAGGCCCACCGCTCCCGTGATGACGATGTTGACGACCGGCGTGCGGAAGCGCGGGTTGAGACGCCCGAAGACCTTCTTCGGCAGGACCGAGTCGCGGCCCATCGCGTACATGAGGCGGGACGCGCTGGCCTGCGCGGCGATGCCGGAGGCGAACTGCGCCACCACCAGCCCGGCGAGGAACACCGCGGCGAACAAGTTGCCGCCGATCTGCACGGCGATCTCGGTGGCGGCCGAATCGACGTTCGCGAAGTCACCACCAGGGTGGACCAGCTGCGTGACGTAGGAGACGACCACGAAGATGCCGCCGCCGATGAGCGCCACGAGCATGATCGCGCGGGGCACGGTCTTCTGGGGCTGGACGGTCTCCTCAGTCAGCGTGGTCACGGCGTCGAAGCCGAGGAAGGAGTAGGCGGCGATGGCGGCGCCGGCCGTGATGGGACCGAACCCGGTGCCCGGGTTGGCGAACGGCGTGGCGCTGAAGAGGCCGCCCGAACCCTGAGCCGTGATCGAACCGACCGAGAGCACCACGAACAGCAGGATGACGAGCATCTGGAAGGCCATGAGCAGGAAGTTCGCCTTGTCGGCGACCTTGATGCCGAGCACGTTGAGCGCGGTGGTGAGGAGGATGTAGGAGATGATCCAGACCGGCATCGGAACGCCGGGGAACGCCGAGCCGAGGTACGAGGCGCCGATGAGCCAGATGACCATCGGGAGGAAGACGTAGTCGAGCAGCATCGCCCACCCGACGAGGAACCCGACGCGGGAGTCGATCGACTTGCGCACGTAGGTGTAGGCCGAGCCGGCGACGGGGTGGGCAACGGACATCCGACCGTAGCTGTGGGCCGTGAACAGCATCGCGACGAGCGCCACGAGGTAGGCCGACGGCGTTGCCCCGCCTGTGGTCTCCGCGATCACCCCGAAGATCCCGAGGACGATGAGCGGCGCAAGGTACGCGAGGCCGAAGAGGACGAGCGACGGGAGCCGCAGGGTCCGGGTGAGGGTTGCCGACGAATCGGTCATCGAGTGCTCCTGAGTGTGGCGAGAGCCACGTCGGTGAGGTCGGTGGTGGGTGCGGGTGATGGAGACTGGGGCTGCCAGGTCGCCGGGTCGATCCGACCCTGGTAGACCGGCAGCGGGATGGCGGGTTCGCTTGGGCGGAACTGTGACCACATGCGGTTGACGCCCGCGGTCCCCCGGGCGCGGACCCGGTCGACCGCGGCGAGGTCAAGCTCCGCGGCGAGGAGTGCCGGTGAGGCGTCGGGAGCCTGGGCGATGACCTCGCCTTCAGGGCCGACGACGACGCTGCGGCCTTGACCCCTCGGCCCGCCGCAGTTGACGCTCACCACGAAGACTTGGTTGACGATGGCGTTCGCCCGGGCGAGCACGAGCTCTTGGGCGCGGTCGGCCGTCGTCGTCTTGACGACGTTGAGGATCACCTCTGCGCCCATCCACGCGAGCTGGCGGCTGGTCTCGGGGAACCATGCGTCGTAGCAGATGTTGAGTCCCACGCGTCCGATCCCGTCCAGATCGACGACGACGAAGCGGTCGCCCGGCTCGTAGGGCTCATGGGGGCGCCAAGGGAAGATCTTGCGGTAGCTGCCCACAAGCTCTCCGGACGGCGAGAGGACGATCTGCGTGTTGAACAGCTCGCCCTGCTCGCCGCGTTCGCAGACGCTGCCGGGAACGAGCCAGACGCCGAGCTCCTCCGCCAGGCCTGCAAGTGCCACGACTCGCGGGCCGTCCAGCGGCTCGGCCGCCGCGCGCAGTGCCTCCTCGCGCTGGAGGTCGGGGTCGCCGTCGCCGAAGAGGTGGAGTTCGGGGAACACGAGGAGCTTTGATTCCGGGTGCCGCTCGAGGACCCGGCGCGCTTCGTCGGCGAAGCCCGCAAACGGCTCGCCGATGAGCCTGGGCGGGGCCTGGACGGCCACGAGGGGAAGATGTCGTTGCAAGGTAAACCTCGATTTTCGATGTGACGTCGCCCATAATAGATCAAGCTGAGCTAATAGATTCAACTGAGGAAAGGGGGCCCAAGTGACTTCTCTCGACGCTGAGCCGGACTCCGCCGTCGTCCTCCCCGATTCGGGCGTGCCGCTCATCGACGACGCGTCGCTCGCCCGGATCGGACGCCGAAGCGCCATCGATGCTGTCCGGATGAGGATCGGGATGGCGATCCGACTCGGGCTCCTCAAGCCCGGCGAGCGGCTGCCGGACAAGGACGACGTTGCCCTGGGCCTGTCCGTCAGCCCCATGACCGCGCGTCGTGCGCTGGCTTCGCTCGCGGACGACGGCGTCCTTGTCCGGTTGCGTGGGCGCGGCGGCGGGACGTTCGTGGCTGAGGAGCCTCCCGGGGAGGTCCTGCGCAGCCTCACCATGGCGCCCTCCGAGGTCACCGAGGTCCATCGGCTCATCGATCGGCGCATGCTGCAGGAGACCGCCGTCGCCCATTTCGCTGCGCTCCATGCAAGCGGCGAGCAGCTCGCCGAGCTCGAAGCGCTCACCTCGCGCATGGCTGGAGCAACCGACTGGGCAGAGTACCACCAGTGCGACGCAGCTTTCCACGAGCTGGTGGCCGAGGCGTCGGCTCTGGGGGCGGCCACGGAGGAGTATCGACATTCGCTCGAGGAGCTCTACGCGTTCTTCGTTCCGTACCCGATTCAGGACCTGCACGTGGCCAACCGCGACCACGCCGAGCTCACGGCGGCGCTCCGAGAGGGCGATGTTGTGGCTGCAGCCGCAGTCTCACGTCGGCACGTCGAGACACTCCACAGGACGATGGTGGTCGGGCTGCTGGCCGAGTGAGTCGGGATGCTCGGCTTTGAAGGTGGTACTCAGAGGACCTCCCTCGCCTCCCGATCCGGACATACGGTCGAAGGGTTGTTCCACGAACCGAGCGAGAAGAGGATGGCAGACAGATGAAGCAACGCACCATCGGAACCGTGACCGTCAGTGCCATCGGACTCGGCGGAATGCCGATGTCAATCGAGGGCCGCCCGGACGAGCAGCGGTCGATCGCAACGATTCACGCTGCTCTCGAAGCGGGCGTGACCCTCATCGACACAGCGGACGCTTACCACCTGGCCGGGAAAGCCGAGGTGGGCCACAACGAGGAGCTCATCGCCAAAGCAGTCCGCTCCTATGGCGGAGACACGTCGCAGGTGATCATCGCAACCAAAGGCGGACACCTGCGTCCGCAGGAAGGCCCGTGGGCGCAGAACGGCGACCCGGCCTACCTCAAGCAAGCGGCCAAGGCCTCGGCCCACCGCCTCGGCGTCGACGCGATCGATTTGTATCAGTACCACCGGCCAGACCCCAAGGTGCCCTATGCCGACTCGATCGGAGCCCTTGCCGAACTCCTCGATGAAGGCCTGATCCGCATGGCCGGCATCTCGAACGCGAACGTCGAGCAGATCAAGGTGGCCCAGGAAGTGCTCAACGGCCGCCTCGTGTCCGTGCAGAACCAGTTCTCGCCAAAATTCCGATCGAGCGAACCAGAGCTTGAGCTCTGCGCCGAGATGGGCATTGCCTTCCTCCCGTGGAGTCCCCTGGGCGGAATCTCATCGGCACCGGATCTCGGGTCGATCCATGACGAGTTCGCCCTCGTTGCGCAGGAGCGTGGCGTCTCGCCGCAGGTCGTCGCCCTTGCGTGGGAACTGGCCAAGGCCGAGGTCGTGATCCCCATCCCCGGGGCTTCGCGCCCGGAGTCCATCCGGGATTCCGCCTCGGCTCCGGAGCTCGAGCTCACTGCCGAGGAACTGCAGCGCCTCGACTCGGCCGGCTCGTCTTCCCGCTGACCGCCCTTGCGGTGCGGCGTTGGTAGTGTTCCTGCATTCGGCACGGCGAGGATGAGGTGATTGCTGGATGGACACTTCAGCGAACAGGGATTCAGCCAACGGGGCTTCGCCCGACGACCACGGCCTGACCGAGGCCGTCCAGGAGGCCGGGGCGGTCGAGTTGCTGCTGATCCGCCACGGTGAGAGCGAAGGCAACGTCGCGGCCACCGAGGCGCGCGAGGCTGGAGTCGAGGTCATCGACGTCCCCGCCCGCGATGCGGACGTCAACCTGTCCGGAACCGGTCGGGACCAGGCCAAGGCGCTGGGCACCGCCTTGAGCCGGATCGCCACGGAGCTGCGCCCGGACGCAGTGGTGTCCTCCCCGTACGCGAGGGCCCGTCAGACCGCCGAGATCGCCGTGGAAACAGCGGGCTGGCCTGTGCAGGTGCGCACCGACGAGCGGCTGCGCGACCGCGAACTCGGCATCCTGGATCGGCTCACGCGGCTGGGCGTGGAGAACCGGTATCCCGAGGAGTCCGAGCGCCGCGAGTGGCTCGGCAAGCTGTACTACCGTCCGCCGGGCGGCGAATCCTGGGCTGACGTGGCGCTGCGGCTCCGCTCGGTCCTGGCGGAGCTGAACAACCTGGGCATGGGACACCGGGTGATGCTGGTGTGCCACGACGCGGTGATCATGCTGTTCCGGTACGTGCTGGAAGGCCTCAGCGAAAAGGAACTGCTGGACCTGGCAGCCAGGGAAACCATCCTCAACGCCTCGCTGACCCGGTTCGTCCGTCCCAGCGGCGTGGGACCGTGGACGCTGGAGAGCTTCAACGTGGCCGATCACCTGAGGGAGCAGGGCGTCGCGGTGACCGAGCACGCCGGAGACACCAGTGTCCGGCCGCAGTGATTCCTCCAACGCCACCCTGGTGACACCGTCGCTCCTGCGGGAGTGGCCTCTCCCGGCCCCCGGCCAGGACAAATACTCGCGCGGGTCCGTGCTGGTCATTGGCGGGGCCCGGGCCACCCCCGGCGCGGCGCTGCTGGCCGGGGTCACGGCCCTCCGGGCCGGGGCCGGGAAGCTCACACTGGCCGTGGCCGAATCGGCGTCCGTGCAGCTGGGAGTGGCGTTGCCCGAGTGCGGTTCGATCGGGCTGCCGGAGACCGCGGAGGGCTCCGTGAAGCCTGAGCTGGACCGGATTTCCTCCTATCTGGACAAGGTGGACACGATCCTGGTGGGGCCGGGGCTGGACGACCTCGACCTTGCCGGGCAGTTGCTGGCCGCATTGCTCGAACGCGAGGCCTCGGGTGCCGGCCAGTCCGGCGGCAACCCTGATGGCCGGGGAGGTCCCGCCGTCGTCCTCGATGCCTACGCACTGGGCGCGCTGGTGCGGCTGGAGGACCAGGTGGACCCGTGGCGCGGCCGCCTGATCCTCACCCCGAATCCCACCGAGGCAGGGGTCCTGCTGGGCCGGGACGCAGACGACCTCGAAAAGGACCTGGCCGAGATCTCCGAGAGGTTCGACGCCGTGGTCAGCTGCCAGGGGCTGATCGCCCAGCCGGCCGGACTGCATGCCGAGGAACCGGAGCTGTGGAAGATCGGCACGGGATACGGCGGTCTAGGTACTTCTGGGAGTGGGGATGTCCTCTCTGGCGCGATTGCCGGGCTCCGGGCCCGGGGAACCAGCAGCGCGCAGGCAGCCTGCTGGGGCACTCACCTGCATGCCTCGGCCGCCGACCGTCTGGCCAGCAGGCTGGGTCCCCTCGGGTTCCTGGCCCGCGAACTTGCCGACGAACTGCCTGCGCTCATGCTGGAGCTGAGCGTCTGAGTGCTCTGATCCCCGACCTCGTTAGTCTTGGCGGGGGGTGACGCAGGCGTCGCCGACGAATGCCCCAGCGAAGGATGGCGCGCCGAGGGCGCCGGCCGCCTGGGCAGTCAGCGTCAGCCCCGCAGCCGTCCCGAAGCATGCTGGCACGCTCCCGCCGATCGGCTGGACGGGCCCGAGCGTGAACAGGTCGACCCGGCGGGCAAGCCGCTTGCCGTTCAGCCGGCCTTTGGCGTCGAGTACACCTTTGCCGAGGTTCACGTCGAAATGCGTGAGACGCAGGGACCCGCCGCCGACCGGTGAGAACTGGAGGCCGCCAGAGTGCTCGACGACGTTGCCCTCAACATGGGTGATGGGGAACACCAGTTCGGCACGGCCGCCGGGAGCGACCAGGGCACCCGGAGCTATCGGCTTGACCTTGAGGGTCCCCACGAGCACGGGCACCAGCGCCGGGTTGAGCACCACTGTCGTGGCGCCGCGTTCCCCGCCGGGCTCCCACCCGCGCGAGTCGGCGTGGGCCGCCGGGGCGAGCAGGACGGTTGAGGCCAGGACGGCGGCAGAGGCCGCAACTGCAGCAAGGCGACGATTGGGCATTTTCTTTCACTCCAGACAGCAAGGGCCTTCACGGCCGCGACTTCCGCTGAGGCAGTCGAGGTACTTGGGCTCCCTCTAGAAGCTATCTCGATGATCGAGTATCTCGACTGTCGAGAAACATTGTGGCCTTGCGCGCTCTCCATGGCAACCCCTCCGAGGCAATTCCCTTGCTTGCTGAAAATCCCGTGGGGTAGTGCTCTCTCATGCAGCGGAACCAGTTGGCGCGAGCGCAGGGGCTGTTCAACGTGGTGAGCGGTTCGTGGCCGCTGGTACACCGGAAGAGCTTCGAGCTGGTATTCGGCCCCAAGGCTGAGTGGTGGCTCGTGCAGACGGTCGCAGGACTGCTCGTCGGGAACGGCCTCATGCAACTGCTGTCGGCCCGCGACGCGGATAACCTGGCGTCCGCACGCCGGGTCGGAATATCGACGGCGGCCACTCTTCTTGCGATCGACCTGCGCTACGGGGTGTCGGGGCGCATCAAGCCCACATACCTTCTGGATGTTCCGGTGGAAGCAGCATGGATCGCATTGTGGCTCAGGAGCGGCATTTCCCAGGATAAGCGCCATCGATAACTGGAAAGGCCATCGGTAGCGGGAAATGCCTTGATAAACCCTATAAACCGAATTCCGATATGGGGAAATTAGGGCAGTTGCTGACAGGTGCTGGATCAGAAAGGGCTGCTCACTGAGCGGCCTCTGGGCCTGTGCAGCGCCGCCGCGGCCCCGGTGATGGTGCCGGTGATGGTGCCGGTCCTGCCTTTCGGACCCGGTCATAACGGATCCCTATCTGGGGACACAAAAGCCGTCTTTGTGTGACTCGCACCTCAAACGCTACTTTTTATGTGAGGCCAGTTTGCAAAGCCGTACCAGCACACGATCGTCATGCGAGAGAGCTCACGGCGGGACTAACCGGAAATTCCCCTCGAGGTCTCTTTCCGCAGCCCACGCTTGCGGGCAGGCCGCTGTTCATCCACCGCCAATGGAGTCCAAATGACTGAAACCACACTCCCCAGAAAGACCCCGGTCAGGGCGGCCGTCGCGGCCTGGATCGGCACGACGCTCGAGTACTACGACTTCGCGGTGTACGGCACCGCGTCGGCGTTGGTCCTGAACGTCCTCTTCTTCTCGCCGCAGCTGCCCGAGGGCATCAGCGTGCTGCTGTCCCTGGTCACCTTCGCGGTCGGCTACGCGGTACGACCCCTCGGTTCCCTCATTCTGGGCCCGATGGGCGACCGCTTCGGCCGCAAATTCGTCATGATGCTCACCCTGTTCGGCATCGGCGGCTGCACCTTCCTGATCGGCTGCCTCCCGACCTACTCCCAGATCGGTGCCGCGGCCCCCATCCTGCTCGTGGCGATCCGCGTCATCCAGGGCCTGTGCCTCTCCGGCGAGCAGCCCAGCGCGATCACCATGAGCTTGGAGCACTCCTCCGATCGCCGCCGCGGGTTCATCAGCAGCTTCACGACCCTGGGTGCCTCCTCCGGCACGCTGCTCACGCTGCTGCTCTTCATCCCGATCGCCGCGATGCCCTCGCAGCAGCTGCTCTCCTGGGGCTGGCGGCTCCCGTTCTGGTTCTCCGCCGTCGTGGTGGTTGTCGCCTACCTGATCCGCCGCCATGTCCAGGAGCCGCCGGAGTTCATCGAGGCGCAGCGCACCAAGGTCAACGTCGCCCCGCTCAAGCACGTCCTGCGCTTCCACTGGCGCGCCGTGCTCCGGATCGTCTTCTGCGCGCTCATCGCCGGCACCAGCTACATGATGCAGACCTTCTCGGTGGCCTTCGGAACCTCCGGGTACAAGCTGGACAAGCCGACCATGCTCCTGACCACCACCGTCTCGGCCGTGGTCGCCCTGGCCATCACCCCCCTGGCAGGGTTTCTCGTCGACAAGGTCGGCCGCAAGACGATGTTCCTCAGCGGAACGATCGGCGTCGGCATCACGATGGCGCCCTACCTCTGGTCGATCACGACCGGCAACTGGACGCTGATCTTCCTGTTCGGCATCATCAACTACTCCTTCTTCTACTCGATGGTGAACGCGTCCTGGCCCTCGTTCTTCGCAGAGATGTTCCCGGGCCGACTGCGCGTCTCCGGACTCGCCCTCGGCACGCAGATCGGCTTCGCCATCTCCGGCGTCATCGGCCCCGTTCTCGCCACAGCACTCGCGGGAGCCAACCTCAAGGATTGGGTCGGCCCGTCCATGGTCGCGATCGGGTTCATGCTCTTCGCCGGGATCTCCGCGCTCACGGGCAAGGAGACCCGAAAGTACACCCTCAAGGAGCTCGACGACGTGCAGCAGAGCGAGCGGGAGAAGGCCGCCGTCACTGCCGCGATCGAAATCCCGACCGGGGTCACTCGCGATCTCGCTGCTAAGCCCGGCCCAGCGAAGTGACGGGTTGTCGCACGTCTGAGCCGCAGTAGTCCACCCGTGCGCGGTGTTGGGGTTGGGTTTCAATTGCCCACCCCGACACCGCGCACTTCGCGGATACGATGTCCCTCGGCTTTCAGGCGACAGGAACGTCCAACGTGAAATTCGCCGCACCCCGAAGCGCACCAGGGGAGATGACCTGCCCGCCCTTGACGACGGTACGCGCCTTGCTTTCGTCCCACAGGATCGATGCGTCATCGAACGGATTCCCGTCCAACACCACCAAGTCCGCACAGGACCCTTCGGCGATCCTTCCCAGGTCACCACGCCGAAGGAGGGCGGCGTTGACTGAGGTTGCCGACCGGAGGGTGCCGTACACGCCGAGCACTTCACACTGCAGGCGGAGTCCGGCCAGCTGCTCGTTTTCCAGTTCACCCATGAGGTCTGTCCCGAACCCAATCCGGACCCCGGCGTCTCGGGCCAGTGCAACGGCGTTCTTCCCGGCCTCGAGCACTTCCCGGTTCTTGGCCGCTCCCACGTCGGTGAGGCCGACTTCCTGTCCGCGTCGTTGCATGGCCTCGTAGGTCACCAGGGTGGGAACCAGATAGACGTCCTTGTCAGCCATGAGCCTGGCGGTTTCCACATCCAGCAGATTGCCGTGTTCGATGCAGCGAACCCCGTTGAGCACTGAATGGCGAATGGCGTCGGGTGAATATGCGTGGGCCGTAGCGTAGCTGCCCCGACGGTTAGCCTCCTCCGTGACGATGCGGATTTCCTCCGCGCTGTACTGCGGAACCCGGATCGGATCGACTGGTGAGATGACGCCTCCGGAGGTCATGAGCTTGATGGCGGAGGCACCTGTACGGAATCGGTGACGCACCGCCCGTAGCAGGTCATCCGCGCCGTCCACCACTTCGCACATGTGGCCGCCATGGAAGCAACCTCCGTCGTTCGCCGCCCGGATATCACCGTGGCCGCCCGTCTGGCTCAGTGCCGGTCCCGTGAAGAAGTAGCGCGGACCAGGGTACAGGCCCTCTTCGATGGCGTTGGCAAGTCCAACGTCACCTCCCGCTACGTCACGAACGGCAGTGAATCCTCGCGAAAGCGCAGCCGCGAGGCGCCTGGCCCCGGTGAGCGCGGAATAGCTGAGTGGCCCGGTCTCATTCGCGGCGGACGTCAGGCTGAGCGCGTAAGCATGAAAATGCGCATCGATGAGTCCGGGAATCACGGTGCGGCCGCCGGCGTCAAGGACGACACCGGCCTCTTCCGCCTCCCGTCCCACGGCCGTGATCCGGCCATCCCGGATGCTGATAGAGCCCTCAGACAGTTCAGGTGATTCGCCGTCGAAAATGAGGGCATTCCGTATCGTCAGGCTTCCCGGAGTGGTCACGGGTGTTTCCTTCCTGCGGTCCTTCGCGGGGCGGCCCCCCAATTCGGTGCCCGCCCCGCGAAGAAACTAGTTGGCGTTGGCAAGGGCTTCTTCGACCAGCTGGACGGATCGCCGTGCAAGATCAACGGCTGCGTCCACCGAATTCTGGTCATAGCTGCCCTCAGGGGCGAGGAAGTTCATGGAACCGATGGTCTGGCCGCTGCTCACGACCGGGACGTTCACAATCGCCCCGCAGCCCAATTCCTCGATCGTCGCCGAATCGAAGAAGAATGAGCGGACCGCTTCCCTGTCCGCTCCCAGGAACGGCTGCTGTCCGCTGAGCACCTGCTCCAGCCACACCCGGTTCGTGTCCCCGGCTAGGGTCTTCTTCCCGCCCACGGGGTACGCATCGGGATGGGTGGTGTAGACGCGGGCCATGCTAGCGCCGTCGTCGGCAATGACTGAGACGGTAAAGAGAGTGACGCCGACTGCTTTCCGGGCCTCTGCGTACACGTCGTCGAAGGATTCAAATGGGGAACTCATGGAGTCCTCTCTTCCTGGATAGGAACTCATCCGCCGGGGAGGCCTAGTAGCCGTAGTGGGTCTTGGCGAAGTCCTCGGTGATGAAACCGTTGACGATGTCGTAGGTGATGGCCTCGCGGGAGCGCTTGGAGACGTCTCCGAAGCCGCCGCCCCCTCCCACGGAGAGGCGGACGACGTCGCCGGCCTTGACCTTGCGGGCGTTCGCCTTCAGGGTGCGCACCTCATCGGCGCGTCCGGGGTTGATCACAACTTCCGGGCCCTGTGCGTCCGATCCCCCGAAAAGCCCCCAGGCCGGGGTCTTTGACCGTTCGAACCAGAGCCCGACCACGCAGTCTGCCAGGAATTCGTATTCGCGCACTACGCCGTTGCCGCCGCGGTACTGCCCCGGTCCGCCGGAGTTGGGGCGAATGGAGTACTCGTTGATCCGGAACGGGTAGCGGGTCTCCAGCATCTCGATGGGCAGATCCTTGAGTGAGCCGTTGACGTTGTTGATCATGGCTGATTCACCATCCGTGCCCTGCCAGGCACCCCAACCGCCCAGCGTGGCTTCCATCGTGACGAAGTTCCGGCCGAAGCGGGTGTCGAAGCCTGCAGTGGTGATGATCATCGAGTCACCATGGCTGGCGCTGGCGACGCGTTCGGGCATGGCCGGGGCCATTGCCCTGGAGACGAGGTCGATCAGCAGACCGAGGTGGGAGAAGTACCACTGGCACGCGGCCGGTGTCACGGCACCCAGCACCGAGCCGGACCGCACCTGGGTGGTCATTGGCCGGAAGGAACCGCCGTTGGAGTTGGACTCAGGGCTGACGAGGAGCTTGTACCCCACGCGCAGTGCCGAGACGGCCTGAGCCGCACCACAGTTGACCGGGCCCAGGGTCTGGTCCGCCGACCCGGTGACGTCGAAGTCAATCCTGTCATCCTCGACGGTGATCCGCAGCTTGATAGGAATGGGAGTGTCCAGATCGATGCCGTCGTTGTCGAGGAAACCCTCGGCCTCGTACACGCCGTCGGGAATGTTGCGGACGGTCGCGCGCTCGATTTCCTCGGTCTGGCGGAAGATCTCATCCCGGGCGGCATCCAGCTGCTCCACCCCGTACCTGTCCACGAGCTCCTTCATGCGGGTGGTCCCCATCCGGAGGGCCGCGATCATCGCATGCATGTCACCGATGGTCTGGTAAGGGAAGCGCACGTTAGTCCGGATCAGATCCACGACAGAAGTCTCGATTCCGGCTTCGACCAGCTTGACCGGCCCCATCCTGAAGCCTTCCTGGAAGATGTCCGTCGAGTCCATCGAGCCGCCGACGTCCTTGGATCCCATGTCCATCCAGTGCGCACGGGTGGCCGCGAATCCAACCACCGCGCCGTCGTCGAAGATTGGAGCGAAAAGGGTCACATCGTTCAGGTGAGTGCCACCCAGATAGGAATCGTTGAGGATCCAGATGTCCCCCTCCTGCCAGACCGTGCGGCCGTACATCTCCTCTACGGCGATCGAACACGTTTCGAGGTTGCCGAGGAACAGCGGCAGGCCGGCGGACTGTCCGAGCACGCGGTGTTCGGTGTCCAGTAGGGCCACGACACAGTCGCCGCCCTCGTAGAGGATGGGCGAGTAGGCGGAACGGATCAGGGTGGCGTTCATGTCATCCGCGGCGCTGGTGAGCGCGTTGCGAATGATTTCGACGGTGACCGGATCCAGGGTTTTGACTGCTGCAATTGTCATTTTCGGTGCCTCAGTTTCCTTCGACCTCTTCAGAGCGGATGATCAGGGAGCCGAACTCGTCGACCTCGACGTTGAACCCGGGGGGAACCACGGTGGTGGCGGTCTGTTCCACGATGATGGCGGGACCGTCGAATGTGTGGCCGGCGCCGAGGTCGTCGCGGCGGACGACGGTGGTGTTGTGCTCGACGTGGTCAAAGACCACCTGGCGGATTTCGTGCTTGAACTCCGGGCCTTGGGCTGTGACGTAGCTGGGAGCTTCCAGCCGTCCCAGGTCACCGACAGCCTGTGTGCGCAGCGTGACGATTTCGATGGGGGCACCGAGGTTGGAGTGGCCGTAGCGCTCGTGGTACATGGCGGAGAAGCGGCGTGCGAGGTTGGCGACGAAATCGGGAGACTCGGGCTCGTCCGCGGACGTCAGCGGAACGTTCAGCGAGAACTCCTGGGACTGATAGCGGACATCCACGGACGCCTTCGTTGCGCGGCTTCCCTCCGGGACGCCCTCGGAGACCAGTGACGACAACCCTTCGACTTCCATGGAGCGCAGGATGGCGGCCATGTCCGCCACGTCGATGTCTTCGTCGAGGTAGAAGTAGGGTTCGGAGAAGTCCTTGCGGATGTTGGTTTGCAGCATTCCCCAAGCGGAGAAGGCTCCGGGGAAGCGGGGAACGACTGTTTCCGGGATGCCGAGTTCCTTCGCGAGGAAGACTGCGTGCATGGGTCCGGCTCCGCCGAAGGCGACGAGGGAGAAGTCCCGGGGCTCGATGCCACGGGAGATCGTGATGGTCCGAATGGCCTGAGCCATCTGGGAGTTGGCTACATCGCAGATGCCTTCCGCCATGGCGATGGGGTCCAACCCGAGTTGGTCACCTACTGTCTTCAGCGCTGTTATGGCTGCCTCACGGTCCAAGGCGACCTGTCCGCCGGCGAACCAGTCGGGGTCCACACGGCCAAGCACCAGGTTGGCATCGGTGACGGTCGGTTCCGTCCCGCCGCGGCCGTAGCAGGCCGGTCCGGGGTTGGCTCCTGCAGAACGGGGTCCCACCCGCAGCCCGCCGGCTTCGAGCCAAGCGACGGAGCCGCCACCGGCGCCCACGGTGTGGATGTTGACCACGCTCATGAGCATCGGCAGGCCTTCTAGGTGGGCTTCCGTGGAGACGTCCGGTTTGCCGTCGACCACCAGGGAAACGTCAAAGGATGTGCCGCCCATGTCCACACCGATGAGGTTGCGATTTCCCGTGACACCGGCCAGTTCAACGTCGCCCATTGCGCCTCCGACCGGACCGGAAAGCAGTGTCTGCAGCGGTCGCTTGCGAGCGGACTCGGCGGTGAGGACGCCGCCGGAGGACTGCATGATGTGCAGTGGGGCTTCCACTCCCCGGTCAGTCAGCTTCTCTTCCAAGTCCAGGAGGTAGTTCCGTACGACCGGACCCGTGTAGGCCTCGACGACGGCGGAGGAAGTGCGCTCGTATTCGCGCCATTCCTTGGCTGCTTCGTGCGAAAGGGAGACCGTGAACTCTTCCCCGAGCTCCTCGATCAGGATCTGCCGGGCCCTGAGTTCGTGCGAGGGGTTCTTGTAGCTGAACAGGAACGCAACGGCGACAGCGCCGTAGCCCTCGTCCACTGCCCGGCGCGCTGCTTGGCGGACGGCCATTTCGTCCAGCGGCACGAGTTCTTGACCTTGACTGTCCAGCCTGCCACCGACGCCGACCACATCCTTGCGCTCCACCAGCGGGGCGGGCTTGCGGTACTGGGCGTTGTAGAGCTCGAGACGCGGGCCACGGGCGATGTGATAGGTGTCCTCGATGCCGGCCGTAGCCAGCAGCAGCACAGGAACTCCGCGGCGTTCGAGGAACGCGTTCAGACCCTGGGTCGTGCCGTGAACCAGGAAGTCGATGTCCGAAAGGTCATCGACTATCGATTCGAGGCCTGCGATCACACCGGCACTCAGGTTCCCTGGCGTGGTCGACGCTTTCGTTGCCGTGTAGGTTCCGGCGGCCTGGTCGTACGCCACAATGTCCGTGAAGGTTCCGCCGATATCCATCGACACCCTGTAATTGGGCATCTGTATCTCCTCATGTTTGTGGAATGGCACTTTGTGTGTGGGAACACGCTACGTAGCGGCCAGACCAAGATGGCGGGCATAGTGCACTGTTCCGCTGACACTGAAGTGGCAGAGTGCATAGGGGGCCTCGGACCTCAGTCTGTCGTCGGCGAAGCTGCGAGGGGTTGAGGTTTCGGACAGCAGTGCTGAGTGCCTAAACCGAGACAGCAAAAAAGTGCAGACTGAACACAGTCTGCGCGACGTCGATTTGTAGTGTGAGCCCAATCACTCGGCAGCAGGCTCGGACATGCTGCTCCGAGTAGAGGCCTGGATGAGCTGTCCAAGGTGCACTGTGCATTCCTTGATAACCGGACGGTTCTCCGTGCACAGGAACGCTGCCGTACGTCTTATCCCGTCCACCATATCGGAGGTCATGACATGTCCAATATCGACCCACTCATTTCAGGGCCAGGGCCCGGGACGGCGAGTCCACCTCGCTCCATGGCCGTGGGGCACGCGTTCCGCGACATGCCTTTCGGGTCCGTTCACATCAAAATCTGCGCGGTCCTCTTCTTCGCTTTCGCAATCGAAGCGTGGGAAATGCTCATGCTCACCTATGTTGCCAGCGATCTGGGGACGAGCCTTCAGGTCGGCATGACGGAGGTAGGAATCGCCATTTCGGCGCTCTTCCTGGGCATGATCCCCGGGTCACTCATTTGGGGACCCATCTCTGACCGGATCGGCAGGAAGGCCACGTGTGCGTGGAGCTTTGCCGGTTACGGCGTCTTTACGCTCCTGAGCTGCTTCGCGCCGGACTTTGAGATCCTCTCGGTGGCTCGCTTCCTCTCCGGGCTCTTGTTCTCCGGCGTCTTCACCGTGACTTTCCCGTATTTTGAAGAGCTGCTCCCGGTCAAGGTCCGTGGAAGGGCCACCGTCTATCTTGCTGCTGGCTGGCCGATTGGCACCTTGGCCGCCCTCGGCACCGCTGCCCTGATCGGAGGGCAGGGCTGGCGCTGGGTCATTGCTGTCAGCGCGCTTGCCAGTCTCTGGGGCATCGTCCTGTACAAGGTCGTTCCGGAATCCCCATACTGGCTCGCGAGGCGCGGCCGCAACGAAGACGCACACGATGTCCTCGACCATCTGGGGGCACGCGGCATTCCCCGTAGCACCGTCTTGACGGTCTCGCAGGGCAAGAAGCAGCCCATCTGGAGCCTCTTCAAGGGGAGGATGGGCCGGATCACGGTCATTCAGGTCCTCATCAACTTCACCTTCTCTTGGGGCTACTGGGGACTTCAAACGTGGATGCCCACGTTGCTTGAAGGCCGAGGACTGAGCGCCTCATCAAGCCTTTCCTTCATCGCTCTGAGCACGGTGCTCATGATCCCCGGATACATGTCGGCCTCGTACCTCACTGGACGATTCGGCCGCAAGTGGATCTTCACGATCTACGTCCTCGCTGCGGCAGGCGGCGGATTCTTCTTCGCGACAGCCTCGACTGAGACCGAGATGTACATCGGCATGTTCTCTCTGGCCTTCTTCGCCCTGGGAGCCTGGGGCGTCTGGGACACGTGGATGGGCGAGCTCTACCCCTCGGCCCTTCGTGGCTCTGGCTACGGGTCAGGGATTTTCGGTCAGCGAGTCGCAAACACGGTCGCGCCGAGTCTTGTCGGGTTCCTCCTGGCCTCCGCCACCGGAACCACCTCGACGATCCTTTTCATCAACATGTTCTTGTTTGCCACGGTCATCCTCGGCCTGTTCTTGCCCGAAACTGAAGGAAGTGAATTGGAATGATCAGCCCAAACAACCTCGAAGTCCTCTCGGAAAATGCCCGAATCCTGTGGATCAACCCGCTCTTCACAGATCTTTACAACAGCCCGATGGCGGATTCCTTCCGCCAGATAGTCCGTCCCGGTACTGAAGTCGATGTGGTCTCCCTCGACGGAGAGGGCCCTTCCCACATCGAATACAACGCCTTCGAAGCGCTCACGCTCCCGCAGGTGTTGCGCACCGTGCGGTGGGCGGAGGAAGAAGGCTATGACGCCGCCGTCATCGGTTGTTTTTACGACCCAGCGCTGCGGGCGGCGCGGGAAATCACCGATCGCATGGTGGTTGTGGGACCCGCGCACTCAGCGCTGAGCATCGCCGGCAGCCTTGGGGAGCGGTTCTCCATCCTCGTGGGACGGAGCAAATGGATTCCCGAGATGGCCGAGAACGTCCACCGCTGCGGCGCGTCAGATCGTCTTGCGTCATGGCGCGTGCTCGAGATGGGTGTAGACGACTTCCAGGAGGACCCGGCGCTCACGGAAAAGCGGATCATGAGCGAAGCCCGAAAGGCGGTCGAGGAAGACGGGGCAGACGTCGTCATCCTGGGCTGCACGGCCGAATTCGGATTCTTCCGAACAGTTCAGGACGAAATTGGCGTACCCGTCATCGACGCCACTGTGGCCCCGCTCAAGCACGCCGAGCAGCTCGTCGACTCGGTCCGTCGGTTCGGTTGGACGCACAGCAAGCGTCTGGGCTACGACGGGCCCACGGCCCAAGAGCGCGCGCGGTTCTTCCCGGCTCTCGAGCCGAAGCACATGGTCTCAATGACTTCGGCGTCGGTGTTGTCGAAATAAGGTCGGTGTTGTCGAAATAGGGTCGGTGTTGTCGAAATAGATTTGCCCTCCGGTCCCCGGATCCCGTGCCCGTCGAACAGTGCGACGGGTACGGGATCCGGGGACCGGTCTTGGCGTTTCGCCTAGTCTTGCGCGAAGCGCTGCAGCACTTTGGCGATGATGTGGACGGACAGCATCTCGGCCGGAATATCAAGCGGGACCCCGAGTTCCCGGGCCCGGTTGAGCCGGGCCTGCAGCGTGTTTCGGTGCAAGTTGAGGGATTTCGCGGCGAGGCTCACTGAGCTGCCGTGATCCAGGAAGACGGCCACGGCCTTGATGACGACGTCGCGATCAGGAGAGGCCATGAGTCGCGGCAGTGTCAGCTCGGCCACGAGCGCGACGGCATCCATGTCGACGAAGCTGGTAGCCGCGACCACCCCGAGGTTGGCAAGGCCAAGAACCGTGCCCGGCCCCATTGACCGGGACGATTCGGCAGCGAGCCGACCCTCACGCACGATCAACGCCAGTGCCGGACCATCTTCCTGCCACCTGGACAGTCCCACCACCAGGCCAAGCTCGGCAAGAGCCGCTCCCAGACGTGCCCTGATCCGGGTTTCGAGCTGGGTCGACGCGTCATGATCCTCGGCCGGCACGAGCGCGAGCCAACCGCCTTGAACCTCGGCCAACGGGCTGCGTGCTGTGACCTTGCGCCAGAGAAGGCGCAGCACGGCCGTCAGTTCGGGGCGATGGTCTTGCGCCCGTCCACTGCGGAACCACACTGCAACGTAGTGTTCCCCCTCGCGCCAGCCAAGCTGGTTCAGCAGATGGCGGTGCTTTTCCTCGAACTCCGCGCCGGACGCATCAGAGTCCTGATCCAATGCCGCGATCGCCGCCGTGGGAGTGGCACGGGCGCTGCTGAGTTGGTCTTCCAACAACCACGCAGCCTTCACCGCGGGCGTGGCGATCTCAAGTACTGAGCGCACCAGCCGGAGGTTGTGGACCCCAGAGGCGGGCACGCTTGCCGTGAGCGTGAAGCTGACCGCGCTATTGGGATCGCCGACTTCCACCGTGATGACTTCGTCAGTCTCCCGTGGAGGTATGCCCGCGGAGGCCAGGACCACCCCGTCGTAGCCCAGCAGAACTCCGATCCCGTCCAATTCCCTGGAAATAGTCTTGAGGACGTCACCAAGGGTGGTGTCCCCTGCGACTGCACGGGCTACCCGGGCCAGTTCAGCATCGACCACCGACAGGGAGGCTCCGATCTCGGCCGCCAGTGCCAAGGCAAGTGCTGCCGGGTCTCCGTCTGCGGCCAGAAGAGTGACGCCCAATCGCTGCGCCAGTCCGACCGCCGCGCTTGCATAGGTGCTGCCGGCCACGACGACGGCGCTGGCCCGCCGCTCCCACGCGTGGCGCAGTGCCGCGGACACCAGCCAGCCCCCGGATCCCATCTCCGCCGAGAGGACAACGACAGTGTTGGGACGCACCTGTCGGATTTCCTCAAGCTGGGAGACGAGGACAACGCTTTCTACCAACCCGCCGGATGGAGTGAGGTAGAGAGGCGTGGTGCCACGGAGAGAACCGTGCGCCAACAGCCCTGCAAGATCGAGCCGGGTTTCATTTTTCGATCTACGCATGTCGCCGCCTTGGGTGGCCTATCGGGATGCCGAAGGCCCTGGGCTCTGTGAGATCAAGGCCCGCCGCTGTGTACCACTGTGCCGCTGCCTCAATCTTCATGATGTCCACGACGTCGCCCACCTGGATGTCGTCGATGTTGACCACCGTGCCCTGCTCGGAATTGAGCAGGGTCACCATGTCCGGAACGGCTGCCGTTACCGCACCGTCCACGAGGACCAGCAGGATCTCATTCTGGATTTCAAGGTGGATGATGCGTCCGGTGCTTTCATCTTCGAGCATGATGCTGGACGGCTGCGCCGGCAGGCCGAGATCGGTGGGCCGGGAGAGGCTTTCGATGTGGCTCACGCGGGCCCGCGCGATGCGCGTGGTGCCGAGGAGCTCGGTGAGCATCAACAGCTTTCTCTCAACCGTGGTGTTCGCATCGAGGATTTGCCCGATCCGGATCATCCGACTGATGGAGCCGTGGACGCCGTGCTCCTTCAGCTGTCGCGCGGAACAGGGGTACATGGCCGTGGCTGCCCAGCCGCCCAGTTCGGTCACGAGGGCGCGCACTAGCGTTTCGGCCCGCTGCGGGCTTTCGACCTCGACCACCGCCCGTTCCCCGGTTACTCCCATGAGCGCAATAGGGCCGATCGCCACGTTTCCAATATTCAGCGTGGTTTGGCTGATCAAGGGGAAGACGCGGCCCATAGGATCGGAATCGATGACGGGCAGCGAGGACTGCAATCCCACCATGAGGGGAACGATTCCGTTGATGTTGGCGGCGGCAAGCGAATAGATTGCCCGCACTGAGCGTCCGAGACTGGCCTCGATGGCACGGATGCAACCGAGGAACTCATCACCTACGGGAGGCATGTCGGCGATGAAAAGGCCCTGCGTTACCATTCCGACCGCCACTACCAGATCTTCGGCAGCAAGCTCGTCAACGGTGATGAGTTCCAAGGGGCGGCCCTCCATCGCCCGCTGGATCATTTCTGCGTAGATATAGATAGCCGTCGGGTCGATTGTGCAGGTCAGGAAGTGGGCCCCGGTGCGGAGGTGCCGGACGTCTTCCGCGGTGATGAGGGTGCTCATGAGGTGCTTCGCAGGACGGCGGTGGGCAGCATGTGTTCCTCGTTGGCGTGGGTTTCTCCCGCGGCTTGGACCCGGATTCGAACGATTCCCGGGTTGCCGTAGGGCATGGCATAGACGTTCGACTCGACGATATGGGTTTGCCCTGGGCTAGCACCCAACTGGACCGCCGCCGAGTGGGCGTCCTCTTCAGCACGGTTCTGAACGCGTTGTAGGTCAGCCCGGCCACTGACGGTCTCGAGCCTGTCGATCCACGCCGTGAGCGGCGCCGCGGCCGAGCCCACCAGCGCGGCATCGTGCGACGACGGCAGAGTGGGCACCAGCTCGAAGGGCAGTGCCTCGTCCTGCCGTTCGCGGAGGTCGGCGACCACGGAGGGGAAGTCCCCGCGAACTGGATGATGGACGGTGTACGGCTCAAGAATGGCAGCGTTGCTGGCAAGGCTCGCCGCGAAGCCCTGGCGGATGACGCTTCTGGCGGCAGGCAGGCCTCCGCGGGTGTGGGCCACGGTCACTCCGCCGTCCGTGCAGAGAATGACTTCCCCCTCGGGTATTCCCGCCAGTGTGGCCGCGCCGAGGATCGCCATCGCGGGTTCGGCGTGCAACCCGTGGACGGGAGCCATTGCCAACCGCGACAGGGGCGCTCGACCGCCGTCGTTCTTTCCAAACGACAAGAGGCTGGCTGGGAATTGTCGTCGGCCCGCCTCCTCGAGCACGGCAGCCAACTCTTCCCCCGTCTCCATCAAGGCACTGTTGAGGATGGCGGTATAGTCACGGTCCCGGAAGACGCTGGAATAGAAGTCGCTGGAAATACTTATTCGCACATCTTTGTCATTGCTGAGGATGGCATCGGCTATGCGCGTTTCGTGCTCCTTTGACGCCGTCGAACCGACGGAAGTGATCGCCACGTTCCGTGCGCTGCCGGCGAGGATGCCGGGGAGATCAGCAAGGAACGACTGAAGGTTCAAGGGGGCGAGGG
The DNA here is from genome assembly GCF_005876955.1 of Sinomonas gamaensis. Classification (GTDB taxonomy): domain Bacteria; phylum Actinomycetota; class Actinomycetes; order Actinomycetales; family Micrococcaceae; genus Sinomonas; species Sinomonas gamaensis. The sequence goes on along the minus strand of NZ_SSCL01000015.1, from coordinate 4,943 downwards.
GCCGTCCCCGCAAGTCGTGGCCCCCGGCGACGTGCACGGTCCGGGTCACTGCCGGCTCAACAAGGGGTGGCAGCACCGTGTCGTGGAAAGCGTCCGCGGGGGGACGCGGCGAAATACGGATGGCGACGACGCTGGCCAGCTTCCGCTCCGCCAGAACCCGCCCGACGTCCGCGGTGATCTCCGTGATGCCGGACCCGAATTCCCGACGGAGTGCCGACAGGGCCGATTCCAGTGCTTCCGGCAAGCTGCTGGCGTGCACCTCCCGGGCGGGGGAAACTATAGTCCGCCCATCCAGAACAACGGTACGGCAGCTGGTTCCCTCTAGCCGCAGTCCCACTCTCATTGTTCAGAATCCTGCCTGTTGAGAGCCCACCACTAGTCGCCCTCTAATACTCCTCCAATCGCTATGCAAGGTCGCAACCTTGTCCCATTGTGCAGGACAGTGTCCCATCCGAGTGGTACATTCAGATTGGGATGGTCGAATAGCCACGTCAATGTCGAATAGCCACGTCAATGGCAGCCGCCGGCAGGGATTGTCGTTAGGCAGAGAGGGCCGTCGGCCGGAGGGCGGGCGGGGCGGAAGGGTGCACCGTGAGTGATTCTGCGAGGAAGGCCATAGAGATCCTGGATGCCCTCAGGTTCGCCCCCGAGGGGAGCAGTGCGCGGATCCTGGCCGCCCAGACGGGCATCCCGAAGAGCACGGTCCAGCGGCTCCTGCAGACCCTGGAGGAGACCCAGATGGTGGTCCAGGACCGCCGGCATCTGAGCTACCGGCTCGGGCCGCGGACGCTGATGTTGGGCATGGCGTACAAGCGCGGCCTCGACATCGGGCAGGTCGCGCTGCCGGTCCTGACCTCGCTCCGCGACCGGACGGGGGAGACTGCAGGCCTGTCGGTACGCGTTGGGGACGGCCGGATGTTCATTGAGGAGGTCCAGAGCGAGTCGGAGCTGCGTTTCGCATCCGAGCTCGGACGGCTCTACCCGCTCTGGTCCGGCGCCCCGGGGCGCATCCTGATGATGGACCTCTCCTCGGAGGAGGCGAACAGGGTGCTCGCCGCGGCCCATGTCACCACGAACGGCGTCCACTCCCCCATTGACCCGGACACAGTCCTGGCCCGGGTGGAAGAGGCCCGCCGGACGAACAGCGCCCGAGCCTACAACGAGACTCTGGACAACATCAGCTCCCTCGCCGTCCCCGTCCGAGACAGCGCTGGCTCCACGATTGCCGCGCTCTCCGTCTCGGGGCCGAGCGGGCGCCTGACGAACGAGCGGATGGATGTCATCCTGCCCGAGCTTTTCGGCGCCTCGCGTGACATCAGCCGCATGCTTGGCGTCGACTCCGCCTGGGCCTCCGTACCCCTCTGACCCGACCTTCTTGACAAAAGAGTGTGGTTCGGCTCACTCTCGAATAAGCAGCAAATGGGACACTGTCCCATTCGGCGGGACGACGGAACCTCTCAGTTTCTACAAAGATCAGGAGTCCAACGATGCGCTCTTATGCCGACGACACCCCACACCCCTCGAAGCCCCGGAGCGTGATCCTCGCGAGCGTCATGGGGTCGGTCATCGAGTGGTACGACTTCTTCCTCTACGCCACCATGGCCGCGCTTGTGTTCAACAAGGAGTTCTTCCCCCAGTTCGACCCCCTGATCGGCAGCCTTGTAGCGTTCGCGACGTTCGCCGCAGGCTTCGTCACCCGGCCGCTGGGGGGACTGATCTTCGGCCACTACGGCGACCGGCTGGGCCGGAAGAAGATCCTCGTGATCACCATGCTCATCATGGGAGGCTCCACCTTCCTCATGGGCGTCCTGCCAACCTACGGGCAGCTGGGCGTCGCCGCGCCGATCCTGCTGCTCCTGCTCCGAATGCTGCAGGGCATCGGTCTCGGCGGGGAGTGGGGCGGCGCGGCGATCCTGACCTTCGAGCACGCCCCCAATGGCCGACGCGGCTTGTTCAGCAGCTGGCCGCAGACGGGGGTGCCGCTCGGCCTCCTGGTCTCCACTGTCGCGGTGAACCTGGCGAGCTTGGGCGGGCAGAGCACCCTGGTCGACTGGGCCTGGAGGCTTCCGTTCATCGCCAGCGCGGTCCTGGTCCTGGTCGGGCTCTTCGTCCGGCTCCGGGTCACCGAGCCGCCGGCCTTCAAGGCCCTCCTCGAGGCCGACGAGCGCGTGAAGGTCCCGGCACTGGAAGTCATCCGCAAATACCCCAAGCAGATCCTCCTCGGAACCGGCGCCCGATTCAGCGAGAGCATCACCTTCAACGTCTACAACGCCTTCATCCTCACCTACACCACTCTGGTGCTGAAGCTGCCCGGCAGCGTCGCCCTGAACGGTCTCCTCATCGCCTCCGTCGTCGGCTTCGTCGTCATCCCGCTCGCCGGCGGCCTCTCGGACCGCTTCGGCCGCCGCCCCGTGTTCGCCATCGGCGCCGCCGTCGCCGTCCTGACGGCCTTCCCCGTCTTCGCGATGGTCGATTCGAAGATCCCCGGCCTGATCTGGGTCGCCCTCGTCATCGGCTGGGCGCTCGGGGCCTGCACCATGTTCGGCCCCGAAGCCGCCTTCTTCGCCGAGCTCTTCCCGGCCAACGTCCGCTACAGCGGCATGTCGATCGTCTACCAGTTCGGCGTCCTGATCTCTGGCGCGATCGCGCCTGCGCTCTGCGTCTGGCTGGTCTCCGAGTTCAAATCCACGGTCCCCGTCGCGCTGTACGTCATCGCCGCCGGCGTCATCGCACTGGTCTCCCTGAAGCTCTCCAAGGAAACCGCCCACGTTGACATCGACCGCGAGCTGATCCACGAGGCCGAAGAGAAGACCGCCGCCACCCCTCACCCAGGAAAGTGACAATGAACACCCCAACGACACGACCCAACATCGTCCTCGTCCTCGCCGACGACATGGGCTTCTCCGACATCGGATGCTACGGCGGCGAGATCGAGACCCCGAACCTGGACTCTTTGGCCGCATCCGGGACCCGGCTGACCCAGTTCTACAACACCGCCAGGTGCAGCCCCTCCCGAGCGTCCCTCATGACCGGCCTGCACCCCCACCAGACCGGTATCGGGATCCTGAACTACGATGACTCCCCTGACGGCTACTCCGGCACCCTGAACGAGTCCTGCGTCACGATCGCCGAAGTGCTCTCCGGCGCCGGGTACCGCACCTGCCTCTCCGGCAAGTGGCACATGGCCAGCGATCTGCACACGGTCACCGACAGCTGGCCCACCCGCCGCGGCTTCCAGCACTTCTACGGCACTCTCGAAGGCGCGGGAAGCTACTTCGAGCCCCGCACGCTGACCCGCAACGAGACGAACGTCGAACACGAGGCTTTCGACCCCGAGTTCTACTACACGGATGCCATAAGCGACAACGCCGTGGCATTTGTCGAGCAGCACGTCGCTGAGACCCCACAGGCCCCCCTCTTCCTCTATGTGGCATACACCGCCCCCCACTGGCCGCTGCACGCGCTCGAGGAGGACATCCGCAAGTACGCGGGGCGGTTCAGCGAAGGCTGGGACGAGCTGCGAACCCAGCGGCTGGAACGCCTGATCAAGGCCGGCATCATCGACCCCGCCTGGCCCCTCACCGACCGCGACCCTCGCGTCCCCGCCTGGGAGGACGTGCAGGAGAAGGACTGGGAGGCAGCTCGAATGGCGGTCTACGCCGCCCAAGTCGACCGCATGGACCAGGGGATCGGGCGCGTCGTGGCCTCCTTGAAGGAAAACGGCATGTTCGAGAACACGCTCTTCATCTTCCTCTCCGACAACGGCGGCTGCGCCGAGGAGATGCCCTTGGCAGAGGCGGAGAACTTCGTCTCGACCTACGTCGCCTTCTCGCCCACGACCCGCGACGGCCGCCCGGTCGTGCCGGGCAACGATCCCTCCCTGGTTCCGGGCCCGGAGACGACCTACGCCACCTACGGACGGCCCTGGGCCAACCTCTCCAACACCCCCTTCCGGGAATACAAGCACTGGATCCACGAGGGCGGCACCTCGACTCCCTTCATCGTCCACTGGCCTGAAGGCATCGAGGCGAAGGGCGCCATCCGCTCCCAGCCCCACCAGCTCACGGACGTGATGGCCACCGTCCTGGACATCACTGGCGCCGAGTACCCCGAGACGCGCGCCGGGCACCCCGTCCGCCCGCTCGAGGGCACGAGCATGCTCGACACCCTCCGCGACGACGCCGTCGACGACGAGCGCCTGCTCTTCTGGGAGCACGAAGGCAACTCCGGCGTGCGGAAGGGCAAGTGGAAGCTCGTGCGCAAGCACGCCCAGGAATGGGAGCTCTACGACATGATCTTGGACCGCACCGAACTCCAGGACCTCGCCGCCGAACACCCCGAACTCGTCCACAGCATGAAAGCCGCCTACGAGGAATGGGCCGCGCGCTGCGACGTCATCCCCCGCGAGAAGGTCCTAGAGCTCTACCGCAGGCGCGGCAAGGGCCTGCCCGCCGAGTAGGCAATCAGGCAGCAGTCTCAGCTGCACGGGCGACCGCCTGTCGCCCGTGCAGCCCCTGCGGAGGGCAGGAGCCGGCTCTGACTGCACAAGCCAGGCTCCGTTGGGTCGCGCGCCTCTTCAGAAGAAACCAGAGAAGTCATGGAATATGGTCCCCGCTGCTGCGCCGCGCCACGGGCGGCGCAGCAGCTACCGGTGATATTGCAGGCGATGCCGACGACGGATGCCGCGCCCCACGGGGTGCATCACGATGACGGCGCGGTTCCCGCGGGGGTCTTCCAGATGGGGGACGCGTTCGGGGAGGGGTACGCCACGGACGGGGAGACCCCGGTCCACGAGGTGGAACTCGGCGGCTTCCGAATCGACGCCACAACGGTGACGAACCAGATGTTCGCCGCCTTCGTCGAGGCCACCGGCTACCGCACCGAGGCCCAGCAGTACGACTCCTCCGCCGTCTTCCACCTCCTCGTCAAGGCGCCCGCGGAGG
>NZ_SSCL01000014.1 GCF_005876955.1 Sinomonas gamaensis | reverse complement strand
CCTTCCAGCCCATCCCCGGCACCGCCGCCGTGCCCTCCCCGCCCCGCCCGGTCTCCGTCTGGCGCTCCCAGGTCAAGCTCTACGCCCAAACCTGCACCACCAACCCCCACGCCGAAGGCTGCTGAACACCACCGACCCCCAGACCCCGGGCCCTTCGGGGTGCCTTCCGGGCGGGGTTCAAGCACTTCGAAGCCGGGTCCGAGTGGATTGACTTAATCGAACATAGTTTCGAAAATAGAAGACATGTCCCTGCCCTTGAGCTCCGCGTCCGCCGCCTCCGCGGCAGACCAGTTGCGCGAGCTCCAGGAGCGCATCCATCTGCTGCAGGGACGCCGGAACAAGGAAGGGATGTATCCGCTCCTGCCCTGTTTCTCCCCGCTCCTCCCCTCTGGCCTTCGTGCGGGCTCGGCCTATTCGCTCGAAGCGCCTCTCTCCGTCGCGATGGCTCTGCTCGCCGGCGCGTCGGCCGAGGGCGAATGGTGCGGTGTCGCTGGCATACCCGAGTTCGGCGCGGAGGCTGCGGCAGGATTCGGCATCTCGCTCGAGCGGCTCGTCCTCGTCCCCGATCTCGGGGAGCGTTGGCTTGTCACGCTGTCCGCCCTTGCTGACGTCCTGCCTCTGGTGCTGCTTCGCGCTCCCGCCCGGGCCAGCGGCGGTGACGCTTCGCGCCTTGCCTCCCGGTTGCGTGAGAGAGGTTGCACGCTCATCGTGCTGGGGACGTGGCCGCAGAGCGAGGGTGTTATCCGCGTCGAGGCGGCGCGGTGGGACGGGCTGGGCGAAGGACACGGGCACCTGCGCAGCCACCCCATGCAGCTGGCTTACTCGAATCGCGGCAGGAAGCGGACCGCCGTCGTCGATCTTGCGTCGCTGCGCTCCGGGACAGGAAGTGCAGGGCGATGAGCTCGGCACCTAGCGTTCCTCGGGCCCTCGTCGTCTGGTTCCCGGATTGGCCTCTTGTCGCGGCTCAGCTCGCGGGTGAGCTTTCGGACAGGGTCCCTGCCGCGATCATGGAGAAGGGGCTCGTCGGGGTGTGCTCCGGCGAGGCGAGGCAGGCCGGCGTCGTCCGTGGTCTGCGCCTACGGGAGGCCCAATCGCGGTGCCCGGACCTCGTGGCGCTCCCAGCCGAGGCAGCACGGGATGCGCGGGAATTCGAGGCAGTACTGACGGCAATCGAAGCCAGCCTGCCCGGCGTTCACGAGCTCCGGCCTGGCTTATGCGCCCTCCGGGCCCGCGGGGCAGCGCGCTACTACGGACGGGAAGAGGATGCAGGCGGCGCTGCTCTCGAAGCCGCGGCGCGGCTTGGGCTCGAAGCGCGGGCAGGCTTCGCCGACTCCGTCTTCGCCGCCGAGCAGGCCGCCAAAAGCGCTGTCGAACTAGCGCCTCTCAGAATCGTTCCGCCGGGCGAATCTGCCGCCTTCCTCGCACCCCTGCCGATCGCCGCCCTTGGCGATCCGAAACTCGCCTCGCTCTTGGTACGCCTCGGGATCCGAACGCTGGGCGACTTCGCCGCTCTGCCACTCGCGGATGTCCGTTCACGCTTTGGCCCGGAAGGTCTGATGGCCCATGCGTGGGCGCGTGGCGAGGATCCTCGGCCTGTAGTGCCACGAGTTCCGCCGACGCCGCTCGAACGAGTGGTCGACTTTGAGCCTGGCCTGGACAGGGTCGATCAGATCGCCTTCGCGCTGCGTCCCTTGGCAGAGGACTTTGTCGAGGGGCTTCGGCGCGAGGGACTCGCGTGCACGGAGCTGCGCGTCCAGATCACGGACGATGCGGGGCACCGCACGGAGCGCTGCTGGGGGCATCCGCGGCACTTCAGCGTGGGCGACGTTGTGGACCGCGTCCGCTGGCAGCTCCAGGCGGCGGATGTCGGCTCCCCCTCGGGAAACTGGCGCTCCACGGGCGAGGCCCTCGCGGCGCCGGTCGTGCAGCTCCGGCTCCTTCCCGAGCGGACCGACCAGCTCGGGCTCCGGGGACAGGCTCTCTTCGGGGGCGTCGACGAGCGGCTGGACCACGGCCTCCGCCGGCTCCAGAGCATGCTCGGCCATGACTCCGTGCTGCATCCGGTGGAAGCCGGCGGCCGGCTGCTGGCAGAGCGGTGCCTCATGCTCCCCTGGGGCGAGGAGCCGCCGTCGGGCGTCGCGGCCGCCGCGGAGCGGCCTTGGCCGGGGGCGATACCGGCGCCCCTGCCCGCCACGGTCTTCCCGGAGCCCGTACGCGTGGAGCTCCTGGACGCCGCGGCAGAACCGGTCCTCGTGGACGCCCGCGGCCACGCGTCGACTCCGGCCTGGTTCAGGCCTGGATCCGGCAAGGACCGCCGCGCCGTGCGCGGCTGGGCTGGCCCGTGGCCCATCCTCCAGCGCTGGTGGGATCCCGCGCAGGCCCTCCGTGCCGACCGCTTCCAGATCCTGGATGACGACGGCGACGCCTGGCTCCTGCTCGGAGCGTCCGGGAGCTGGTGGGCCGAGGCCCGCTACGACTAGGACCCGGAGCGACGAGGAGAGGGCAAATGGGCTTCAACAATCCAGCGATGCCGTGGCAGCAGATCCACGACATTCTCGAGGGCAAGAAGGTTTCGCTCCCGCGAACCGGCGACGGGCGCAAGCCCCTCGAGCACGACGGCGGCGACAGCCCCGCCTGGAGCCGCAAGCGCGGCCCCTACATCCCGCTGCCGGAACTCGCCTACGCCGCTTCCGTCCCCTACGCCGAGCTGCATGCTCATTCCCATTACAGCTTCCTCGACGGCGCGTCATCGCCGGAGGAGCTCGTCGAGGAAGCCGTGCGGCTCGGCCTCCACGCCCTGGCGATCACGGACCACAACGGCTTCTACGGTGTGGTCCGTCTGGCCGAGGCCGCGGAGGCCTATGGCCTCAAGACGGTCTTCGGCGCCGAACTCTCGCTCGGGCTGTCCGCACCACAGAACGGCGTGCCGGACCCCGAGGGCGAGCATCTGCTGGTCCTGGCCCGGGGTGAGGCGGGCTATCACCGTCTTGCCGGGGTCATCACGGACGCCCAGCTGGCGGACGGTGCCGAAAAGGGGCGTCCTGTCTACGAACTCGATCGCGTCGCCGAACGGCTCCGCGGCCACTGCGTTGTTCTGACCGGTTGTCGGAAGGGAGCGGTGCGCCGGGCCCTCGCGGGGATCGACGAGGAGGCGGCCGAGGAGGAAGTGCAGCGTCTGGTGAGGCTCTTCGGCAAGGAGGGCGTCGCCGTCGAACTCTTCGATCATGGAAACCCGCTCGACAGCGCCCATAACGATGCCCTCGCCGGCATCGCGGAACGCCTTGGCCTCCCGTGTGTGGCCACGAACGCGGTCCACTATGCCGAGCCATCGCGCCACCAGCTCGCCACGGCAATCGCGGCCGTCCGTGCCCGCCGCAGCCTCGACGAGGCCGACGGCTGGCTCCCGGCCACGGATGCAGCGCATCTCCGCAGCGGCGCCGAGATGGCCGAGCGTCTGGGCCGGTATCCAAGTGCCATCGAGAACACCGTGCGGCTCGCCGACGAGCTCGCGTTCTCCCTCCGAGCGGCCCGGCCGCGCCTCCCGAAGCAAGAGGTTCCGGAGGGGCACACGCCCATGAGCCATCTGCGCGAACTGGTGGACCGCGGCATCGAGGACCGCTACGGGATGCCAGGACCGGGTTGGCGCGGCCCGGCCTCCCCTGAGGCGGTGCGCAAGCGCGTCGAACAGGAACTCGATGTCATCGAGAAGAAGGACTTTCCAGGGTACTTCCTCATCGTCTATGAGATCGTCCAGTTCGCGAGGAGCCGGGGCATCCTGTGCCAGGGCAGGGGTTCGGCGGCCAACTCCGCCGTCTGCTACCTCCTCGGCATCACCGCCGTGGACAGTATCGCGTACAAGCTGCCGTTCGAGCGCTTCCTGTCGAGCCTCCGCGAGGAGGAGCCGGACATCGATGTCGACTTCGATTCGGACCGCCGCGAGGAGGTCATCCAGCACGTCTACGCGAAATACGGCCGGACGAACGCGGCGCAGGTCGCAAATGTGGTGAGCTACCGGCCCAAGAATGCCGTGCGCGATGTCGCGAAAGCCCTCGGCTACAGCCAGGGGCAGCAGGACGCGTGGTCCAAGCGCCTCGAGCGCTGGGACGCGCTGTCGGCGGCCCAACGCCGGGAGAACGAGAACACAGCGGACGACGACGGCATCCCGAGTCGCGTCCTGGCCCTCGCCGAGGAGCTTCTGGGCGCCCCGCGGCATCTGGGGATCCACTCGGGCGGAATGGTGCTCACCGAGAGGCCGGTTGGCGAGGTTGTCCCGATCGAGCACGCGCGGATGGAGGACCGGACGGTGCTCCAGTGGGACAAGGACGACTGCGAATGGATGGGACTCGTCAAGTTCGACCTCCTCGGCCTCGGGATGCTCGCAGCGCTCCAGTACTGCTTTGACCTCATCGACGAGCACTTCGGCGAGCGCTGGCGGATCGAGGACATCCCCAAGGAGGAGCCGGCCGTCTACGACATGCTGTGCCGCGCGGATTCGGTGGGTGTGTTCCAGGTCGAATCGCGGGCCCAGATGAGCACGCTGCCGCGGCTGCGTCCGCGCTGCTTCTACGACCTCGTCGTGGAAATCGCACTGATCCGGCCGGGCCCCATCCAAGGCGGCGCGGTGCATCCCTACATTCGGCGCCGCTCGGGGGAGGAAGATGTGACCTATCCCCATCCGCTGCTCAAGCCCGTGCTGGAGCGGACGCTGGGTGTGCCACTGTTCCAGGAGCAGCTCATGCAGATGGCCATGGCGATCGGGGGCTGCACCGCGGAGGACGCGGATCTGCTGCGCCGTGCGATGGGGTCGAAGCGCGGTGTCGAGCGGATCGGCAGCTTGCACGACAAGCTCTTCGCAGGGATGGCCGCGAATGGCCTGACCCCCGAGGAGTCCCAAGCCATCTATACGCAGATCGCGGCCTTCGCTGACTTCGGCTTCGCGGAATCCCACTCGATCAGCTTCGCCGTCCTGGTCTACGCGAGCTCGTGGCTCAAACTGCACTATCCGGGGGCCTTTCTCGCGTCGCTTCTGCGGGCCCAGCCCATGGGCTTCTACTCGCCGCAGACCCTGGTCGCGGACGCACGGCGGCACGGAGTGACCGTGCTTCGGCCGTGCATTCAGCGGTCGCAGGCGGACGCGAGTCTGGAGCCGGCGGACGACGGCGGGCTTGGCCGAGCGCGCGGAGGCCTGGATTCCTGCCTCGAATTCCGGCAGCCCGAACCGGGCCGATTCGACCCGGAGGCTCCCGACCTGAGCAGCGACCATCGACGGGATGCCTCGCATGCCGTGCGGCTGGGGCTCTCAAGCGTCACGGGCATCGGAAAGGACCTCGCAGAGCGAATCGTCGCGGAGCGTGAGGCCAACGGCCCCTACACGGATCTCGCCGAGCTCTCGCGCCGAGTTGGGCTGTCCTCTGAGCAGCTCGAGGCCCTTGCCTCGGCCGGGGCCTTCGAGGTCCTCAGCCTGACCCGTCGCGAGGCTCTGTGGCGCGCAGGCGCCGCCGCGCTCGAACGGCCGGGTCAGCTTCCGGGCAGCCAGCCCTTCGTCCAGCCCCCGCTGCTTCCGGAGCTCAGCCCCGAAGAATCCGTGGCGAGCGACCTGTGGGCCACCGGGATCGCCACCGATGACCATCCCCTGCGGCATGTCCGCCCCGGGCTGGACGCTCGCGGAGTCCTGCGCATTGACCAGCTCAGGACAGCCGAGGAGGGCACGCGCGTGGAGGCGGCGGGCGTCGTCACCCACCGCCAGCGCCCCGGCACAGCTCAGGGCATCACGTTCATGAACCTCGAGGACGAGACCGGCATCCTCAACGTGGTGTGCAGCATCGGCGTCTGGACCCGGTACCGGCGGGTGGCGCAGGGCGCGAACGCCATGGTGATCCGGGGCCTCCTCGAACGGTCGAAGGAAGGGGTCACGAACCTCGTGGCGGACCGGCTGGAGAACCTTCCCCTATCGGCAAAGACCACGTCCCGGAACTTCCGCTGACGCGGGGTCAGCACAATCGTCCTACCCCCGCGTCTGCCAGAGGCCCAGCACATTGCCCTCGGGGTCCTGGAAGTACGCCGCGTAGCCCATCTCCCCCACGGGGACCTTCGGCGAGACGGTCTTGCCGCCGAGCGACTCGATCTTGTCCAGAGCTGCGTCGATGTCAGCGACGTCGACGGTGATGACCGGACCTTTGGGGAGCTGCTCGTTCCGGACGTACATGCCGCCGTTGATGCTCCCCGGGTCGGTCGGCTCGCCGCGCTCATTCGACGGCGTGGTGCCGATCATCGTGTAGTCCATGTCTGGAACCGGCACCATGTTCCACCCGAACGCCCCGGAATAGAACGTGCTGGCGCGGGACGAATCGTCAGCAGGGATCTCGAAATGCACAACCTTTCCTGACATAGCGCGATTGTCGCCACGCCGCAGGGTCTCGTCAACGCACGGCTTCGTCAACTCTCCAAACGGCCCGGGCGCCTCGCACTGTCGGCTGCCCATGACATGATGCTGCGGTGACTCTCGCGGCCCCGCTCCCCCGAACCGCAGGCTCCGATCGCCCCGGAAGCACTGCCGACGCGGAGGCTGTTTGGGAGGCCCCCGAGGGCTATTCGCTCGCCACCACCTGCTTCCCCCTCCAGCGCGGCGACGGCGATCCGACCTTCGCGCCGCACCCCGGCGGACTCTGGACGGCCTTTCGGACTGACGAGGGGCCTGTGTCCCTCCTCCTCACCCACACCCGACGCGAGCTGCGGGTCCGAGCCTGGGGTGAGGGGGCGCCGTCGGCCGTTGCCTCGGCGCCGGCGCTGCTGGGGCTCACCGACTCCTGGGAGGCGTTCGACGCCGAGCCCTACCATGTGTCGCTCCCCCACCTCGTGCGGGAGGCCCGACGGCGGCATCCCGGCCTCCGCTTGCCCTCCACCGGCCGAGTCGTGGACGCGCTCGTGCCGACGATCCTCGAGCAGAAGGTCACCACGCTGGAGGCGCGCCGCGCGTATCGCTATCTGCTTCGGCGCTTCGGCTCCCCCGCTCCCACGGCGGGACGGGTGGCCCCGGCGGGCCTCCTCGTCGCGCCCTCGGCCAGGGAATGGCTGCGGATCCCGTCTTGGGAATGGCACCGTGCCGGGGTCGGACCGCAGCGTTCGGATACCGTGATGCGCGCACTGCGCTCGGCATCCGGTCTCGAGCGCCTCGCCTCCAAGTCCGCCGCCGAGGCGGGAGCTGCCCTGCAGTCGATTCCGGGAATCGGAGTCTGGACGGCGGCCGAGGTCACCCAGCGCACCCACGCCGATCCGGATGCCATCTCGGTGGGCGACTTCCACCTCGCCAAATTCGTGGGCTTCGCCCTCACGGGCGAACGCACGGACGACGACGGAATGCTCCGCCTCCTCGAGCCGTGGCGGGGGAACCGGCAGCGGATCGTGCGGCTGCTGTACCTGTCAGGCGTGCGGGCGCCGCGCTACGGAGCCCGGATGACCATTCAGGACCATCGGGGCCACTGATGCCTCTTGCCATCATCGGCGCCCCGCTGTTCGTCCTCGGCCTCGCAGCGGTGGCCACCGGTCTGCTCCCGTGGGAAGCGGTTGCAGCCCTCGCCGACCGTGTTGTCCCGATCCTCGGTTTCGTTGCGGCCATCACCGTGGTCACGGAGCTGCTCAACGCCTCGGGATTGTTCGAGTGGATCGCCTGGCACTTCCGACGCTGGGGACGCGGGAGCGCCTTGGCCCTGTGGATCTTGGTGACGGCGCTGTCCTTCGCTGCGACGGTGTTCCTCTCCCTCGACACGACGGCGGTCCTGCTCACCCCGATCGTGGTGCTGCTCGCGAGACGATGCGGACTGCCGCCCCTCCCGTTCGCGCTCACGACGGTGTGGCTGGCCAACACCGGATCCCTGCTCCTTCCCGTCTCCAACCTCACGAACCTGCTCGCGCTGCACGCGCTCGGCAACATCTCTCCGGCCGAGTTCGCGCTGCGGATGGCTCTGCCCGCGCTGTGGTGCGCGTTTGTTCCAGCCCTCGCGGTCATCGTGCTGTTCCGAAAGGGGCTCACCGGCCGGTACAGGGTGGACCTCGGGACGGCCCATATGGACGCCGCCGACCCCGTCCTGCTGCGCCTCGGAACCGTGGTCCTGGCACTCCTGCTTCCTGCGCTCGTCTCGGGGGTCGCGGTGTGGATCCCGGCCACCGCGGCCGCCGTCGTGCTGGTGGCCGGCTTCGCCGTGCGCCGGCGGTCAGTCCTCAAATGGGCCCTCGTGCCGTGGCAGCTCATCCTCTTCGCGGGCGGGCTGTTCATCGTGATGGAGGCGCTTCAGGGTCTCGGAGCGCGGGAGCTCGCGGCCTGGGCCCTCGGACCGGGCGGAGGGAACTCGGGCCAAGGGCCGCTGGACCTCGTGCGGGTCGCGGCCATCGGTGCTGTAGGGGCGAATGTGGTCGACAATCTGCCGGCCTATCTCGCCTTCGAGGCGGCCGCCGGCAGCCCGTCCCGTCTCGCCGCGCTTCTTGTCGGCGTCAACGCAGGACCGCTCATCACGCCATGGGCCTCGCTCGCCACGCTCATCTGGCACGAACAGCTGCGCCGGCTTGGCGTGCAGATCTCCTGGTGGGGCTACGCCGCTGCCGGCGCGGTGCTCGTGCCGCTGCTCATCATTCCGGCGGCGCTTCTGGCTGGGGTGCCGTAGGCGACCCGGCCCCAACGAGCCAGCCCCAACAAACAGCAACGGCGCCGCTCCCGTTTCGGGGAGCGGCGCCGCGGCGTCGCGCTGATTTAGTTCTCGCCGCGAGCGGCCTGAGCCTCGGCGACCTTCCGGTGCACGTCCTCCATGTCCAGGCCCTTCACCGCGGTGATCACCTGCTCGAGCGCCTCAGGCGGAAGCGCACCCGGCTGGGAGAAGACGAGGACCTTCTCGCGGAACGCCATGAGCGTGGGGATTGACGTGATGTTCGCCTGGGCGGCCAAGACCTGCTCCGCCTCTGTATCAACCTTCGCGAAGACAACGTCCTGATGCTTCTCGGACGCAGCCTCATACGTGGGGGCGAACTGGCGGCAGGGGCCGCACCACGAGGCCCAGAAGTCAACGAGGACGATGTCGTTCTGCTCGATCGTGTCGGCGAACTGCTCGCCCGTGATGTTCTTGGTGGCCATGGATGATCTCCTCCTAGAGTGGCCGTTTAGGAGCACAACGACCTCTTCCCGTGGAACATTCCCGGGGTCACCTATCTCAAACGGCCCCCCAAAGAGTCAGACGGCGGCCGGCTCGTGCTCCGAGAGGTACGTCCGCCCGGCGAGCGCGATCACCAGGGCAATGACGAGCGCAAGAGCCGCCGCGTAGAACGGCACTGGAGCACCGAACTCTTCGCCGAGCTTCGTCGCCACGTACGGGGCGAGGGAGCCGCCCATCCACCGCACGAAGTTATAGCCCGCGCTCGCGACGGGGCGGGGCGAGTCGGAGACGCCCATGGCGAGTTCCGTGTAGACCGTGTTGTTGACACCGAGGAGGGCACCCGCGACGATCACGAGGACGACGACGGTCGGAACCGAATGCGCGGCTGCCGCGAGACCGAGGCCAACCAGGTCGAGCGCGAGGAGGGCGAGGGTTCCGGCAAGGACCTTCACGTCGCCGAAGCGGGCCTGGAGTGGCGGCGCAACGAAGACCGACGTCAAGGCGAGGGCCACGCCCCAGCCGAAGAACACGGAGCCGATGCCATAGGCGTTCATGCCGAGGATGAACGGCACAAAGGCCAGCACCGTGAAGAAGCCGAAGTTGTAGAAGAAGGCGCTGCCCGCCGTCGTCCGCAGCCCAGCATGGCCGAGCGCACGAAGAGGCGCGCTGAGCCTGGTCTTCTGGGCGGGAAGGGGCGTCTTGGGGAGCAGCGTCACAAGGGCGATGAATGCGATGGCCATCAGCGTCGCCGTCCCGAAGAAGGGAGCACGCCACTGCCATCCGCCGAGGAGAGCGCCGACGAGCGGGCCGAGCGAGATGCCGAGGCCGAGGGCCGACTCGTAGAGGATGATCGCCGTCGAAGTGCCGCCGGACGCGACGCCGACGATCACAGCGAGCGCGGTGGCAACGAACAGCGCGTTGCCGAGGCCCCATCCGGCACGGAAGCCAACGAGCTGCCACACCGAGCCGCTCGTGCCCGAGAGCGAGGCGAACACGACAATCAGCGCGAGCCCGATGAGGAGCGTCTTCTTGCCTCCGATCCGCGAGGAGACGAAGCCGGTCACCAGCATGGCCACGGCGGTGACGAGGAAGTAGCTCGTGAACAGGAGCGAGACTTCGCTCGGCGACGCCTTCAGGTTGGCCGCGATCGCGGGGAGGATCGGATCCACGAGCCCGATGCCCATGAACGCGAACACCGCCGCGATGGCGGTAGCCCAGACCGCCTTGGGCTGCCGGAAGAACGAGGCCTTCTCGGCTTGGAGGGTGTTGTGGGCTTCGGGTCCGTGGACTGCTGGCTCGGCAGTCATGAAAGGCGCTCCTTCGGGTTCGACAGGGTGTGCAGGTGCTCGTTGATCTTGTCCATGACAGGCAGCGCGGCGCGGAGGGCCTCGAGCTCGTCCGCCTCCAGGGTGTCG
Source organism: Sinomonas gamaensis (assembly GCF_005876955.1). Classification (GTDB taxonomy): domain Bacteria; phylum Actinomycetota; class Actinomycetes; order Actinomycetales; family Micrococcaceae; genus Sinomonas; species Sinomonas gamaensis. The sequence goes on along the minus strand of NZ_SSCL01000014.1, from coordinate 96,853 downwards.
AGCACTGTGACCATTCGGGCCGTCCTGCGGCGGTTCGCCTCCTCGGCGGCCTGGTCGCCCCGGGGCGTCCGGACGACGACGACGGCGCGCGCGTCAGAGGGGTCAGCTCGCCTTTCGACGAGCCCGACCCGCTCGAGCCGGGCCACCTGTTCGGTGGCGGACGGGACCCGGACGCCAAGGTTCGCGGCGACAACTCCCATGCGAAGGCCAGCGCCTTCGGTCATGTTGAGGATGCTGACCTGGGTCGTCGACAGGTCGCTCGAGCCGTCGAGACGCCGGGAGACGAACACGGCGAGGCGCAGCATGCCGCGGAAGCGTTCCGCAAGCTCCGCGAGCTCCTGATCATTCATACTTAGGTAGCCTAAATGTTAGGCCACCTAAAGGCAATTGAAGGAGACAGAACTCACTCTTGGTGCTTGCGATGAGCCTGCAGCGGGGAGCACGGTGGGGAAAGGGAACCGCACGAGAAAGGACACCACGGTCATGACAGAAGAGCTCGTCCCCCGGGGCATCGCGATCCTCTCGGCAAGCGAGGTCATACCAACGGCTGCCCGCCAGCACTTGGACGTCATCAATGACGGCGCGAACGAAAAGGAGCGGGCGCGGGCCTTCATCGGGGCATGGGAATCCGTGCCGGACGAGGCCAAGCAGCAGTTCGAACCGGACGACAAGAGCACGCTTCTCGAGGCGTACCTCGCGGCGAAGTACATCGTCGACAGACAGTAAAACCCCGATCCGTAGACCGGGGTTTCACGAAGTGGCAGATGAGGGATTCGAACCCCCGTAGGCAATGCCAGCTGATTTACAGTCAGCCCCCTTTGGCCGCTCGGGTAATCTGCCGAGCACACACAGAAAGTCCGGGCCGAAGCCTTTTTCTCTGGGCGAGCAAGACAACCTTACAGAACATCGGCCTGTCAGTCGAATCAGGTCTCACTCGCTTCGGATGCGCCCGACCTGAGGATCTCGCGTTCGATCTTCGCCTCGAAGAGAGCGGCCTGCTCGGGTGTGATCTGATGCAGTTGGACCGCCCGCTGCAGATCCTCGTGCACGCCTCCGAGGCGAGCAGCGGCGACGCCACTGGCATCAGCACGCACAGCAGAGCGCGTCATTGTTCCTCCGTTCGACTTCCTATTGCGTTCAACGTTCGTGCGGGAACATGCACTCCGGCTGGACTTCGGCTAAGAGTGAACTGTGACCTCGGCTGTCCCAGCGAGAGCCACTAGGCTGGGGCCAAACACCGACTAGCGCCATAGCCGTGGCGCTTCAAACACGCCAGGAGGCACCCGTGGCAGATTCGACATTCGACGTTGTGAGCAAGGTCGACAAGCAGGAGATCGCGAACGCCCTCAACCAGTCCCAGAAGGAAGTCGCCCAGCGGTACGACTTCAAGGGCGTCGGCGCCGAGATCGACTTCAGCGGCGAGAAGATCCTCATGAAGGCCAACTCCGAGGAGCGCGTCAAGGCCGTGCTCGACGTGTTCCAGTCGAAGCTCGTCAAGCGAGGAATCTCGCTCAAGTCCCTCGACGCCGGCGAACCGTTCGCCTCCGGCAAGGAGTACCGCATCGAGGCCTCGATCAAGGAGGGCATCTCCCAGGAGCACGCCAAGAAGATCACCAAGCTCATCCGCGACGAGGGACCGAAGGGCGTCAAGGCGCAGATCCAGGGCGACGAGCTCCGTGTGTCCTCGAAGTCGCGCGACGACCTTCAGGCCACGATCGCCCTCCTCAAGGGCTTCGAGGATGCCGACCTGCAGTTCGTCAACTTCCGCTGAAAAGGGCCTCTCTGCCGCATGATTCCGGCGCTCAGTTCGCCTGAGTCCCCGCAGAGTCCCCAAGATTGCCGAGGACCGTACGCATCAGACCGGATGCTGCGGTCCTCGTCTTGTCTTCCGCCGTCGGCCACAGGTGTTCAGCGTGATCGTCGGCGTAGCGTGCCCGAGCGCCTTCAGGACCGTCACGACGTCGCACCCGTCCGCGATGAGGCCCGAGGCGTAGAAGTGCCTCAGGTCGTGCAGCGTGTACCGCTCGCGCAGGCCGGCCGCCTCGCGCACCTTCCGCCACTGGTTGCCGGCCGCGTTGCGGTTGAGCAGGTGCCCGCCGAGGGCGAACAGCCAGCCCTGGTCTCCCCAGACGCCGACAGTCTCGATATGCCGGGCGAGCATCGTCAGGAGCTCGTCGGGCACGTAGACCACACGCTCTGAGCCGTGCTTCGGCGGGACGACCTCGGTAGTCGCCCTGTTCTCGCCCTGCACCTGTCTTGTCACCTGGATCGTGCGGCGCAGGAAGTCGACGTCGCCCACCTGCAGGCCCGAGGCCTCCCCCAGGCGCAGGCCGGCGAAGGCGCACACGGCGACGTAGGGCGCGAACCACTCGTCGGCGGCCTCGAGAGTGTCCCGGACCTGTTCGGGGGTGGGGATCGCCATCGCAGCGTCACGGCGCCGCTTCCGGGGAAGCTTGATCTTCACGCAAGGATCCGAGCCGATCACCTTGTCGATCACCGCGGCTCGGAAGGCGGCGTGGATGAGGTTGTAATTCACCTCGACCGTGGATGGCGCGAGGCTCGTCGACATGCCCTTGACCCACGCTTGGACGTGCGAAGGCAGGATCTGCTTGATTTGCTTCTCCGCGAACGTCGTCGTCGCGAGCGCCTGCGCGGCCTTGAGCCTCGTCCCCCGCGCCCAGACCTGAGTCTCTGACCACTGGGCATACCACTGGCCGAACGTGATCGTGCCCGCCTTCGGGTCGACGTAGATCCCCGTGACGACCGTCGCCGTTACCTCGTCGAGCCACCGCTGCCCGTCGATCTTCCGCGGGAAGTGCCGCGAGATCTGCTTGCCGTCCGCGTCCCGATACCGGGCCCGCCAGACCCCGTTAGGGCGCTTCTGGAGATTCGCCACCATGACTCCTGATCGTTGCCGGCCCCAACACTCGGTCGTCGTTGGCTACGTGCTCTTCGAGCAGCTTGTGGGCTGCAGCGTCCAAGTCTGAAGGCCGCGAACCCGCTTGTTCGATCGCGAGCTTTGCCCCCTTGATTAGTTGGGCGGCGCGCATCTTCAAGTTCTCCAGCCTCTGCCGAAGCTCGCGCTCCGGCCATGACGACGTGTCCACCTGCTTAGCCCCGTCAAGAACTGCTTCGAGCTCCTCTATGGACTCGAGAAGCAGCCCGCGCCACACGCCGTAGTTGTGCTGCCTGTCTTCGACGTTTGTGATGGCGTTGATCAGCGATTCCACGATTTCGACGTCCGGGCTGCTCGACAAGAGAAGGTCAAACTCGATCTCAAGTGCCCTTGCAATCGCCAGCGCCTCGGAGAGCTTCACAGGCCTGGTCCCATCCTCGATGCGGCTCACGGTCGTCTGATGGAAGACCTTCCACCCCATGCCGACAAGGATTCGACTCAGCTCGCCCTGACTCAGGCCGCGTAGGTCGCGGATTCGCCTCATGTTGTGGCGAAAGCGCTCGTCGACGGCTCCGGGAGTCTCAACTTGATACACCATGTGACCGATCTTCTCACGAGAGCGCATTGACTTCCATAGAAACTTCAGTATGCTCATTTGCGAGGGACATCCTCACACCACGTGAAAGGAGGGGACGATGACCGTTCAGATCATGAATGAACAAGAGCGCAAGCTCGCCCACCAGAAGCTTCTGAGCCTCGCCGAGGTTTCTGAGATGACCCGTATCCCGGAGAACACCCTCAGGTACTACCGGCAGAAGGGCGAAGGGCCGCGTTTCGGGAAGCTCGGCGGGCGTCTTGTCGCCCGCGAGTCGGACGTGCTCGCGTGGATCGACGCCGCATTCGAGGACAAGAGCGCGTGACCGGTCTCGACCCGGCCGCGACCGACGCACTGCTCGAACTCGAGGCCAGCGGCCTCCAAGAACCACCCGCCGACGACGAGCACATCGGCGAAGACACGAACTAACTGTCTGGGGGACAGAGCAATGAAGACCTTCTCACCCAAGGAGAACGCAGTGAACGACCAGATCTCACACCAGAAGGACAACCTTGGGACCAACCAGAACCCGGCTACCGCCCCCGAAGGCTGGGAGCCGAACTACGACTGGAAGAGCGTCGACCCCGTCACAGGGGAGACCGAGGACGACCCCGACTCGATCATCGACTTCAGGGGACCGTCGATCTCTCGCCCCGGCTTCACGATCCTGCGCGCTTGGAGCCCGAGCGAAGGGCTTCTCTTCTGGGTTGACCACATCCGCGATGAGGCTTACACGCTCGACGAGCTCCGCGACCTCCGCGACCAGCTCGACGCGGTCCTCCGCGAAGCCCAGGGCTGACACAGGGGGCGGCGACTGATGGGGGCCACGAACGTAGCGCAGGTGTTCACGTACTGGACGCCTCTGCTCAAGCCTCGTGAAGCTCTGGCGCTCGCGTATATGGCCCTCATCAGCAAAGACACCGATAGCCCGTCCGTCTACTGGGGCGGCTGGCAGAAGATCGCCCAGGCGATAGGACTCGACCCCGAGGCGAAGTACTCGGACGAGCTCGTGCGGCGAGCTGTGGCGAAGCTCGTGAAAGTCGGCGCGATCGTGCCGAGCGGGCGGGCAAGGGTCGGGATCCGCGCCGAGTACGCGCTGGCCCTCGATCCACGGACAACGTGGGCTCCGACGTTGGGCAAAGGCCGCGAAGTCTCGTGGACCCCGCTCGAGCGTGAGCCCTCACAAACCGTCGGGGCTCAACCCAAGGAACCCTCACAGTCTGTCGGGGCTCCATCCGCACAGCCTGTAAGGGCTCAGCCCCCACGATCTGTGCGTGAGAGCCCCCATCAGCCGTCAGGGCCAAGGAGTACTCAGGAACCACAGGAGGAATACGGGGAGGATCACAAACAATCACCCAAGGCGGTTAGGTCACCTGTGCGAGCGGAGACGATCGCGAATCAGGGAGTGATCGAAGGGGAGTTGGTCGAAGACGAACAGCCCGCGGTGGCCCCGACACTCTCCGAGCTCTTCCAGCCCATGAAGCCTCCCTCGGAGACCATGCTCTGCTCCGACTGCCTTCGACACCGGTACCGCGACGAGATGACCCGTGTCGACGTCGGCCGCTGGGTCTGCTCCAAGTGCAGGGAGGCCGCATGAGTGAGCACGCGATCCCCGAGGACTACACGCCAGCCCCGTGGCTCATGGGCTACGGCAAGCGCGAGCTGCAATGGCTCGCCCAGCAGCTCCACGACCGCAACACACGACTCCAGATCGACAACCAGGCAATGCGTCAGCGCCTAGCGCTCTACGACGCACGAGAGAAAGGCACCAATTGACCGAGCACGTCTTCGACGTCCGTCCCAACCGCTACGACGACGTCGAGCGCGACAGCCGCACCATCCGCGCCGTCTTGGCGACGGTACGGGAGGACCCGGCAATCGCGATCTTCACCGGCAAGTCCCCCCGGATCATCCTCACCCCCGGCGCAGCGTTCACCCTCGCTAACCAGATCGCCGACCAGCTCGAAGCGATCCGGAACCGCAAATGAGGATGCTCGTCGTCGCCCCGGTCGACGTCACGGACAGCACCGCCCGCGTTCTTTGTCCGGCGTGCGACGAGATCCACTCCTACTACGCACGGGACCTCGAGCCCATCCCGATCCGGCCGGGCGAGGAACGGACCGTCACCGCGAAGTGCTACGCGGCCGCCGCACGGCGATCCCGCTGGAACTGCCGGGCGACCGTCGAAGCCGGGGACCTCTACCCACGAATCTTCAAGATCCGATTCCCACAGAAAGGCACGACCAAATGAGCAGCCTCCAGCGCGGCCGCGAGCTCTACGCCGAACACCACCCCAAGGCAGCCAATGCCGACGAGCGAGAAGCCGACGACGGCGACAACCAGCCCGAGCCCGCCAGCATGGCCGCCGGCCGTGCGGCCTACGCGAAGCGCAACCCCAGCAACCGGAAGTAGGAACCCATGAACCGCTACCCCCTTACCAGAGAAGACCGCGGAGCCAACCTCGGCAAGCTCGCCAGCACCCTCCGCAGCCTTCAGCTCGACCTGCCCAAGCAAATCCTCGCCGGACCAGTCGGCGCCCGCGGCTCTAAGTCGATCGAAGCCGTGGTCGAGATCCGCGACCACCTCGAAGACGCAGCACAAGCCGTCATCCGCGGCGAAGACCCCACCCAGCACCTCATCCTCCACGCAGCCTGGGCCCACCGCGACGACCTGCAGTGGCGACTCGAGGACTCCGGAATCTTGGCCTACATCGACCACGTGAACGACAGCGCCGACGAGGTCATTCGAGAGATTCGGGAGCAGGTCTTCAACCCAGCCCTCGACGAACTCGAGGAGCTCTACGAGGCGCACCCCAACGCCTTGTGGGATGAGGAGCTAGCAGCGAGCGCCGGCGACTACGCCCAAGCCCAGCGCGCACGGGACGCCAAGCCGACCGCCACGAGACTCTCACTGGCGATCAAGGCCCGCGAACTCCTGCACCCCGGAGCGTTCGACGACGAGGCGGCATGGGCCACCGAGCCGGGCGCACTCCGCCGTGGGGAGCCCGAGCCTGCATCCGTCCGCTGGTGGATGCACCTCATCGCCCTCGGCCTCGACCTCGACTACCCCACCGTCGGCGAGTGGGAACAGCGCCGCGACTCCGAAGGGTTCCGCCAGTCCGAGCCGACCATCTTCGCCAGATCCCTCACCGAGCACCCGGAGCTCGGCGCCCTCGACCTCAGCAAGTAACCCCAGCCAGCCAGCCTGCCGCGGCCCCGGGAGCACACCAGCCTCCGGGGGCCCGGCAGGACCCGAAGAAGGGACAACACGATGGCCACCAGCCGCACAGGCACAACCCAATGGATCAGAGTCAGAGACGCTGCCATCCGCAACGCCAAGACCGAGGGCATCGACCGCTGCCCGTTCTGCTCGGTCCTCCTCGACTACGACCAGGGCCGCCAGCCCAACAGCGCAGAAGTCGATCACATCGTCCCCCACTCGAAAGGCGGCAAGGACGTCCTGGCGAACACGCGGGTGTGCTGCAGGCGATGCAACCAGTCCAGAGGCAGCCGAGCCCTCCCGAAGGCCTTCCGGGCGTCCATCCCATCGCGGCCCCTGAAGACCTCAAGGCAGTGGTGAGTGGCGCTCAGACCCCACCGGGGACCCCCTCCCCCATCCCCCCGGGATTTCGCTCCTTCCAGCGTAGCGAATATCTCCCCCCGAGCTTTTCCGCATGACCGAACCGAAAGGAGGACCCAGATGGCAACCGTCGTCTACGGCACGGCAGGCTCTGGCGACAAAGAGCAGCAGGACCAAGAAGCAACGCAGCAGCAGGAAAAGGAGACCTCGGATTGACGGACTACCAGTTTGAGACGCAGCTCGTCGCCGACCCCGTGACGTTCCAGCGTGCGGCGACGGCTAAAGTCACCGTCTACGACATCGCAGACACGAGCAACAGCGCGCCGCTCGCGCTCAAAGACCTCAACGGGCTTCCCCTCCCGAACCCGCTCACCTCGACGGCAGACGCGTTCATACCACCGTTCGTAGCGAGCTCCCCGCTAGTGAAGCTCGTCGGGGGCACGCTAACTGTCCCAGCCTTCTCACCGAAACCGCTCTCAGACCAGGCGAAGGCCGCGCAGGACGCGGCAGCCGCGTCGGCCGCGAGCGCAGCCCAAGCGGCCTCATACGCCGCCGGGCTACTCGCTGGACCTCTCGACGGCGGCAACGCATCAACCCAGTTCACAGGCTCATTCAACTTCGATGGAGGCAATGCCAATGGCTAACCGAATCCAATTCCGACGCGACACCGCCGCCAACTGGACCGCGGCCAATCCCACGCTGGCCCTCGGCGAGCCCGGCCACGAGACAGATACGGGGCGCCGCAAGATCGGCGACGGAGTAACAGCCTGGACCTCGCTGGCCTACCAGTTCGACAAGGCCACCGCCGACACCACTTACGCGCCGCAACCGCTCGCCGGGCTACGGGCGTGGAAGGCAGGACTTGCGGGCCGCTCCTACGCTCCGGCAGACATCGTGATCATCGGCGACTCCGTATCCGAAGGGCAGGGGGCCGCAGTCAAGGGCCGCCGGTACGCGGTTGGCAGGTCCCGTCCTTCCTGGTGATCCAGCCATACCAGCGCTTGGACGTACCATCCCCGGCCTACCCCTGGTCTGCCTACACGCCACAGTATGCGGCGATTGGCACGGAGGACCCGAAGAACGTGACAGTACTGTCACTGACCCAGCGGGTCGATTTCACGGACCGCACATTCGGCCTCTTGAACGCAGACAACGTGCACCCGACCGAAAAGGGGCACGTGTTCCTGTCGGACGCTATTGCGGCGTTCATCTCTGCCGCATAGGAAGCGCCCATCCGCCGCGGCGAAACCCGCCCCCACCCTTCACCGGGTGGGGGCACCTTTCGCAGCAGAACGCGCGAGCGATCCTCCAGTGGGTTCACGCGAGGCCAGAGACCGGCGAGGCAAGATCCTCGGCCCCGAGCCGAAGCGTGCCTCGCGCTAGGCTGGGGACGACATTTGGCAAGTCCGAAAAGGAAAGGGTCATGACATGACGTTCTTGGACGCATCCGAGGAAGCAGAGAAGGCAGCCAAGTTGGCGCGGTCAGCGTTCGGCCAAGCGGAAGATCCTGGAGTATCAGCTCTGGCCGGCGCCGTTGAGCATCTAGCAAAAGCTATGGAGGAGCTCGCGAAGGCCCATCACCGGGCGTCTTAGGCCGATGAGGGCAGGCTAGGCCCCGTGCAGACTATCGACGACCTCGACCCTCACCGCTTCTACACGCCTGAGGAGATCGCTCCGTACATGGGGATAGCCCCGAGCACCCTTCGGGGCTACTGCCGCGCCTCGAAGCTGTTCACCCGCGTCGGTCGCCGCATGATGCTCGACCCCGAGGACGCCACGGCGGTCCGCCAATGGATCAAGGACCAGAACCCCATGCGCGAGTGGTGGGAGGAACCCGAGCCCGATCCCTTCGCCCCGTGAGTGCCCCGGCCTTGGCTCAGAGGTGAGATCTCCGCATCAGCTCGGCGATCCTTTCCTTCTGGGACCTTGCGCTGCGTGGCAGAGGGGCTGGCGGCGGGGTGATGAATGCCCTGTAATCAGCCCAGCGGACCCGGTAGTTCCGACCCAGCCTCGCCGCCGGCAGACGCCCGGCACGGATATAGCTGTAGACAGTCTTAGCCGTCACTCGAAGCCGCTCCGCAACCTCCGCAACCGTCAGTAGGTCGTCCTCGTCCTCCATCAGGATTCCCCGGGCTCGGAAGGCAAGGACTCGAGCCAGGCTTCGAGCTCTGATGCGAGGATGACTGGCTTGCTGTTGATGTACTTGGCGGCGAGGTCGCCTCGTTCGACGAACCGCCGCAGAGTCCTCGAACTCACCCCGACAGCCTCAGCCGCCTGCTCATACGTGTACGCCAGTTTCTTGGGATCCATGAGAGCAGGCTAGGGCCCGGCCCCCTTGTCGAATGAAGCGCGCCAGCCCTGTAAGATCGCTCCGTGTCGATGCCAGCACCCTCCCGAAAGTCCGTCCGGAAGGCCGGATCCACAGTTCGCAGGTTCCATAGGGGAGAGTGCAGCCAGGAAGACCTTGACGCCGCCAACGAAGTCTTGGTTGCCTATCGCGCCCAGTTCACGCGCCCCTTGGTCGCAACTCACGGTAGGCTCGTTCGGCTACGCGAAAGGCTCGGGTTAGAGGCGGAGATCACACAACGTCTAAAGAAACACTCCACGATCCTGGACAAGCTACGTCGCGAGCCGAAGCTCGACCTTTCACTGATGCAGGACATCGGCGGTTGTCGCGCCGTTGTCGGCTCAATCTCCGTGCTTCGAGACCTTGAGCAGGCTGTTGTTACGGAGTGGGGAACTGACGTCGATCGAGTCAGAGACTACGTGAAGGAACCACGTGCATCAGGTTATCGGGCTATCCACGTAGTGGTCATCGAGGCTGCGACCCCGATCGAGATACAGCTGCGCACCGAGCAGATGCACACATGGGCACAGATGGTCGAAGCCTTCTCAAGCGCACTGGGGGACAACTTCAAGCAAGACGGGAGCCATCCTGTTCAGGAGTACATGTCTTGCGTGGCGGAGCTCAATCACATTAGAGACAGCGGTGAGGGGGACCACCGTCAGATCCTTGCTAGACTTGAAAAGCTGCACCCAGTAGTGGAAGCTTTGCTAACAAGCTCCAACTCTGGCTAGAGAAGGATGACATGAGCGCTATCAAGCACTTTCTGCTGGTATTTGACCATGCCAAGAACGAGTTGGTGAAGAACCTCGAGTTCGGCTCGGACGTCGATGGAGCGACCCGATGCTACGGCGAGATGGAGCGGAAGTACCGTGATTCTCACGCGGTGGACATCGTCCTCGTGGGATCCGACTCGATCGAGACCGTCAAGGTGACGCATTCGAACTACTTCGTTAATGGATCACGCGAACTCGTTCGCAACGCGATGTCGATCGGACGCGCTGTCTGATCGAATCATGAGAAGACCAGGGCTGAGGCCCCTCTCCCACAGCAGTGCGGGAGAGGGGCCTCAACTTTTGGTCAGGCAGTCCGCACAGAGTCCGCAAGAGGCCGAACCACGAACTCCGATCACAAAGCCCCCCCACCTGAAAGGGTGGGGGGCTTTCGTGCGTTGAGGGCTCAGGCGGCGACTGGGCGGGCCGCGTAGACCTTCTCGAGGGCCGCCATCACGGACGACGCCTCGAGACCCAAGGCATCCGCAAAGACGAACATCTCTCCGACAGTGCGGGGCCACAAAGCACCGTTCGCGGTGTCGTGGCTCTCGATCGAGTCATCATCCAAGTTCTCGTTATCGTGCGGGCGCAGCTCTACCTTGTTCATTTCCCCAATTCCCCATACAGGAAGCTGTGTGCCAGCTGACAAACCTGTATGCAACCTGACAAGCATCGCATCCGAAGCGGAGGGCTCCCCGCCAAACCATTGCTTGCGAGCACCCTTCACGGAAAGTCGGGACTTAAGACCCGGAAAGAACCGTCTGTCTCACGATCGGGGCCCCGGGACTTCCGCTGACGCTTCCTCAGAGCTTCGGCTGGACGCCCATCTCCCGGAAGTGCTCGAGGAGCGCCCGCTCGGGGTGTCCCCTGTGCTTGATCAGCAGCCGGCGCAGGCGGACCTTGGAGGCCTCGCAGAGGCCAGGCCCCTCGAGCACCTCGCGGAGGATACCCACCACTTGGTCCCCGAGACTGTCTCCGGGGGCCAGTTCGTCTACATGCTCGGCCCAGTCGGTGGCCGCCAGCATCTCAGCCATGTCGGGGACGCTACTGGTAGACAGACCGTTCTGTCCATAGATAGTGGAAGAACCAGTGCCGAAGGAACGAGAGTCGCCGAGGGCATTCCGCGATCGTGACGAGCCACATAACGTGATCCCCATGGAAACCGTGACCTCCCTCGATGGAACTCTGATCGCTTACGACCGGCTCGGCGAGGGAGACCCTCTGGTCCTCGTCGCAGGGGCCTCGTGCGACCGCCAAGCCGACGCCGCGCTCGCGGGCGCGCTCGCCGAGCGCTTTGAAGTCCTCAACTACGACCGCCGCGGAAGGGGCGACAGCACGGACACCCAGCCGTTCGCCGTCGACCGCGAGATCGAAGACCTCGCTGCGGTGCTGGAGGCGGCAAACAAGGCCGCGATCGTCGTCGGCCTCTCCTCCGGTGCAGCCCTCGCCGCGCGGGCCGCCGCCAAGCTCCCGGCCCGCGCACTCGTCCTGTGGGAGCCGCCCTATCCGACGGACGAGCCGGGCATCGCGGCGGCCAAGGCCTACACCGAGGCGCTCCAGTCCCGCCTCGACGAGGGCGATCAGGACGGCGCCTTCGCCCTCTTCCTCGAGCGCGTAGGGCTCCCCCCGCAGGCCATCGCGGGCATGCGGCAGTCGCCGTTCTGGCCGCAGGGCGTGAAGCTCGCGCCGACCCTGGCCTACGACGACGCCGCGATGGGCGGCGCGGTGCCCAGTGATCTCTTCGGCACTATCAGCACCCCCACCATGGTCCTGGCCGGCGGGGCGAGCCCAGAGATGCTGCAGCAGGGAGCGCGTGCCGTCGCAGACGCCATCCCGGGATCAGTGTTCGACGTCCTCGAGGGCCAAACCCACGACGCCAATCCCGACGTCCTCGCCGCTGCAGTCGTCGGCTTCGTCTACGGCGAGGGATCCAAGGCGTCGTAGCGCGCGAAGCGCGGCTGGGCGAAGTGGAGCACGGCGACGAGGGCCGCGCAGACAAAGGCGCCGACGACGACGGCGGCCCCCTCGCCGATCCAGCTCGCCATCCCGCCTGAGAAGACGTCGCCGAGGCGGGGGCCTCCCGCAACGACGACGGTGAAGACGCCCTGGAGGCGGCCGCGCATCGCGTCGGGCGTGGCTGCCTGCAGGATGGTCGACCGGAGCGCGGCGCTGACCGAGTCGGCGGCGCCCGCGGCGATCATGCACAGGATCGCGGGAATGAGCCACCAGGTCGGGCCGTCCGGGGAACTGCGGCCCGCGCCGAGCACCACGAGTCCGAAACCGAGGATGCTCGCGGCCCATGCGACGACGGCGGTCTGGACACCGCGCCCCTGCCAGCGCAGGCGCCCGACGGGCCCCGAGAACAGGCCGCCGAGGAAGGTCCCCGCGGCGATGGCTCCGAGCAGCGCGCCGGCCGTCGCGGCGCCGCCGCCGAGCGAGAGGGCCGCGACGGCGGGGAGGAGCGAGCGCGGCATCGCGAACACCATGGCGGACAGGTCGATGAGGAACGTCATGCGGATGTTGGGCCGCGTCCCGAGGAACTGGAAGCCCTCGGCAACCGACCGGAGCCCCGCTTTGCGGACGGCGCCCTCAGGCGGGAGCGGTGGCAGGCGGAACAGCGCCCACATCGCAACGGTGAAGCTCAGCACGTCGAGGGTGTACGTCCAGCCGTAGCCGACGCCCACCACGAGCGTCCCGGCGAGCAGAGGGCCAACCGCCCCGCCGAGCCCGAACGTGATCATGTTGAGCGCGTTGGCCGCGGCCAGCAGCTCGGGGCGGATGAGCCGCGGGATGATGCTGCTCCGCGCGGGCATATTGATCCCCGCCCCGAGCGCCTGGAGCGCCACGAGGACGTAGATGAGGGCCACGCTGTCCAGACGCAGCCACGCCTGGAGAGCGATGAGGGCGCTCGTCCCCCAGAGCAGGAGGGACGAAGCGATCGCGACAGTGCGGCGGTCATGCGCATCGACGATCGAGCCTCCGTAGAGACCCGCCGCGATGAGCGGGACAAGCGCGACCAGCCCGAGCAGTCCCACGTTGAAGCTCGAATGGGTCAGGTCGTACACCTGCAGGCTCACGGCCGTGAGCGTGAGCTGGTTTCCCAGGATACTCAGAAGCTGCCCGAACCACAGTCGCCGGAAGTCGGCGCTTTCCGTGAGAGGGGAAGTGTCCGCCAGCAGAGTCCGCACTCAGCCAGCGTAAAGGTCAGCGGCCGATGCGCCCCGCCATCGACTCGAGCCGCGCGATCCTGTCCTTCATGGGCGGGTGGGTGGAGAACATGGTCGTGAGTCCGCCGCCACGCTTGAACGGGTTGGCGATCATGAGGTGCGACGTGTTGACGAGCGACTGCTCCTGCGGGAGCGGGTACTGGCGCACGCCGCCCTCGATCTTGGACAGTGCAGAGGCGAGCGCCAGCGGATCGCCGGTGAGCTGCGAGCCGTCTTCGTCGGCGTCGTACTCGCGAGTCCTCGAGATGGCGAGCTGGATGAGCGTCGCCGCGAACGGCGCGAGGAGGGCAAGCGCGAGCAGGGCAAGAGGGTTCGCGTTGCGATTGTCGCGGCCGCCGCCTCCCCCGAAGAACATCGCGAACTGCGCTACCGAGGTGATGACACCGGCCACGGCAGCCGCAACCGACGATGTCAGGATGTCGCGGTTGTAGACGTGCATGAGCTCGTGCCCCAGGACCCCGCGCAGCTCACGCGCATCGAGCATCTGGAGGATGCCCTCGGTGCAGCACACTGCCGCGTGCTGCGGATTGCGCCCCGTGGCGAACGCGTTGGGCGCCGGCGTGGGCGAGATGTAGATCCGCGGCATGGGCTGGCCCGCGCGCTGCGAGAGCTCGCGGACGATCTGGTACAGCCCGGGGGCCTCCGCCTCAGTGACCGGATACGCCTGCATGGAGCGCAGCGCGATCTTGTCGCTGTTCCAATAGCTGTACGCGGTGGTCGCGAGTCCAATGGCCGCGAAGATCCAGATCGGCGCCGAGCTGCGCGTGCCGACGCCGATGAGCCCCCCGATGCAGAGGAGCACGGCCCAGAGAACGCCGAAGAGGACGGCAGTCTTGAGCCCGTTGTGATGCTTGTGCACAGTAACCTCCTGCCCTCTCAACGAATGACTCAGCCTGCTTGCTCCCTGGGAAAGGGAGCCTCCCCGATGAAATCGTCCACGATCGCCAGGAGAGCTGGATCGGCCAGGATGCGGAAGTGCCCGGTCACCGGAAGCACGGTGTTGCGCGCCCCTTCCAGGTGCGTCGCGTGCCCCACGAGCGGATCGAACCCCGCGCCCACTGACACGATCCGCGCATTCGCCTCGAGATTCTTCGCGAGCGAGCCGAGCACGGGGTTTCCTGGGTAGAACGCGCGCAGGGGCCGCGTCGGCGCGTAGCGCGAGTAGCGCGCCCCGCCGAACGGCGTCGCGATGGCGAGCATGCGGGACACGAGGCCCTCCTCGGAGTAGGCCGTCATGAGGAGCTTGCCGACGAGCCCGCCCTTGCTGTGGGCAATGACGACGGCGTTGCTCACCCCGAGCTCTCGCAGCCGCCGGGCGGCGAGTTCGGCGGACTCCGGAATGGTCCGGCGGTTGTACCCCAGTTCCGGCAGCACGATGACACGCCGGCCTTGAGACTGCAGCCTGCGGCGGAGCGGATCGAGGAACCCTGCTGGCTCGTAGATGCCGGGGATGAGTACGACGTCGGGCACGGCCGAGCCCGCCGAATCGCCGCCGGGCCTCCCCTCGGGAGCGTGCACCGTCGTCTCGGCGAAGCGTCCTTGGGCAATCGAGGCGACCTGGCGCCACAGCGCATAGCCAGCGTCGAGCACCAAGCCACCCGCTACCTCGAGCGCCCGCCGGGGTGCCGCCGTCGTCGTCATCTCTGTCGCTTGACCCACGTAGCCACCCTAACCACTGTGCCTGTGAGTCAGGTGAGGCTTGCCTTATTGTGAGTTTATCAAAATAAGTGCTTCAATGGGTCCATGGAACCCACGCACGGCCCTGGCCGGGAACAGTCTGCGCAGGACTGGTCCTCTGCCCTCCGCGAGCACGGACGCCGCGTGACGCGTCAGCGCCTCGCGGTGCTGGACGCCGTCGACCGCCACCCGCATTCCTCAGCGGATGCGATCCTGGCCAGCGCCCGCGAGGACCTGCCCGAGCTCACGCCGCAGTCCGTGTACGTGGTCCTGGGCGACCTCACCGACCTCGGGATGCTGCGGCGCTTCGAGCCGCCGCACTCCCCCGCGCTCTACGAGACGCGCGTGGGCGACAATCACCACCACGCCATCTGCTCGGTCTGCGGCCGGGTCGAAGACGTGGACTGCGCCGTCGGACACGCACCCTGCCTCACGCCGAGCGATGCCCATGGCATGACGATCATGATCGCCGACGTCACGTATGTGGGCGTCTGTTCCGATTGCGCCGCGAAGGCCAGCCAGGCCCCCGCCACCTGAACCTCCCCGCCATGTCAGCAGCGCAAGCAACGCGCACAGAAGAAGGAGAACCATGACGGTCAACTACTCGACGACCCAGTCCGGCGCGCCGGTCACGTCGGACGCCCACGCACAGTCGCTTGGGCCCGACGGCGCGATCATCCTCACCGACCACTACCTCGTGGAGAAGCTCGCGCAGTTCAACCGCGAGCGGGTGCCGGAGCGAGTGGTCCACGCGAAGGGCGGCGGCGCGTTCGGTGTCTTCAAGACCACCGAGGACGTCTCGAAGTACACCAAGGCAGCCTTCCTGCAGCCGGGCGTCGAGACCGAGATGCTCATCCGCTTCTCCTCCGTGGCTGGTGAGAACGGCTCGCCCGACACCTGGCGCGACCCCCGCGGCTTCGCGGTGAAGTTCTACACGAGCGAGGGCAACTACGACCTCGTCGGCAACAACACCCCCGTCTTCTTCATCCGCGACGGCATCAAGTTCCCCGACTTCATCCACTCCCAGAAGCGCCTCCCGGGCAGCCACCTGCGCGACGCCGACATGCAGTGGGACTTCTGGACCCTCTCCCCCGAGTCCGCCCACCAGGTCACGTGGCTCATGGGCGACCGCGGCCTCCCGAAGACCTGGCGCAACATGCAGGGCTACGGCTCGCACACGTACCAGTGGATCAACGCCGAGGGCGAGCGCTTCTGGGTCAAGTACCACTTCCACACCAACCAGGGCGTCGAGAACCTGACGGCGGAAGAGGCCGAGCGGATCGCAGGCGAGAACGCGGACTACTACATCCAGGACCTCTACGAGAGCATCGAAGAGGGCCAGTTCCCGAGCTGGGACCTGTTCGTCCAGGTCATGCCGTACCAGGAGGCCAAGACCTACCGGTACAACCCGTTCGACCTCACGAAGACGTGGTCCAAGAAGGACTACCCGCTCATCAAGGTCGGCACCATGACGCTGAACCGGAACCCGGAGAACTACTTCGCGCAGATCGAGCAGGCCGCGTTCGCGCCGTCGAACTTCGTGCCGGGCATCGCGGCCTCGCCGGACAAGATGCTGCAGGCCCGCATCTTCTCCTACGCGGACGCGCACCGCTACCGCGTGGGCACCAACCACGCGCAGCTCCCGGTGAACGCGCCGAAGGCCGAGGTGCGCAACTACAGCCAGGACGGGGCGAGCCGCTTCTCCTTCAACTCGCCTGAGACCCCGGTCTACGCGCCGAACTCGCTGGGCGGCCCCGCCGCCGTCGAGCCCGCCAACCCGGGCGGCGGCTGGGAGAACGACGGCGAGCTGACCCTCGCCGCGCACTCCCTCCACGCCGAGGACGGCGACTTCGTGCAGCCGGGCATCCTCTACCGCGAGGTGTTCAACGACGCGGAGCGCGCGCGCTTCCTCCAGACGATCGCCGGTGCCGTGGGCGGCGTGAAGCGCTCCGACATCAAGGAGCGCGCGATCCAGTACTGGACGAACGTCGACGCCGAGCTGGGCGCGAAGCTCCGGGCAGAGCTCGGCAAGTAGCTCGCCCTCGTTGCGCCGTCACGTGTGCAGGGTCATAACCCTGCACACGTGACGGCGCAAGCCGTTTTAAGGGGTCAGCGGCTTTAAGGGGTCAGCGGCGCGAAGCCCGGAGGGCCACGGCCTCGGCGACGAGCCGCGAGACGCGGTGGGCGCGTGCGCGGAGGAGTCCGAGGTCGCCGCCCTTGAACGCGTCGCCGATCAGCGGGCCGCCGAGGCTCACTGCGACGGCACCGGCTTCGATCCAGTCGGGGGCCGTGTCGATGGCCACGCCCCCGGACGGGATGACAGCCAGATCGGGGAAGGGACCGCGGAGCTGGCCGATGTAGCTCGGCCCGACTGCCGAGGCCGGAAAGAGCTTGACGGCAGTGGCGCCCAAGCGCCAGCCAGTATGCAGTTCAGTGGGGGTCAGACCGCCGGGGTAGATGGCGATGCCGCGTTGCACCGCGTGCTCCACGATCTCCGGGTACGTCACGGGGGTGACGAGGTACTCGGCGCCCGCGTCGATGGCGCGCTCGGCCTCCTCCACGGTGGTCACCGTTCCCACGCCGATCTCGGCCACATCGCTGAACCGCGTCCGGAGCCCGGCAAGCTCGTCGAGGACGCCCTGCGTGGTCAGGGTCAGCTCGATGGATCGCACGCCGCCGGCCACGAGCGCGTCCAGGACCGGGGCGTACTCGCTCGCGTGGCTCGCGCGGAGCACGGCGATCACCGGGTTCTGCGCGAGCACGGGCGAAAGCGGCAGGCGGCCTGTCATAGCCGCCCCTCGAGCGAGGGCTGGGCCATGTCGAACTGGCGGACGAAGCCTTCGACGAGGATCTCGAACGACGCCGTCACTGCGCGCCGGTCGCCGCAGATCACATAGTCGTAGAGGATTCCGACGACGGCCGCCACGAACGTCCGCCCTCTCGCCGCAGCTTCCTCTCGCGGCAGTCCCTGCTGCTCCAGCCACATGGATAGGAAGTCACACCATCCGAGGTAGCCCGCGGCGGTGCTGCCGCGGGGATGGTCCGCCACGGCGTCCTGAACCGCGGCCTCGAATTCGAGCCGCTGCAGGTGCCGCCCTCTGTCCTCGAGCGCGGAGGCGAAGACCGCGCGGGCCCACAGCACGAGCTCGGGGAGCGAGAGACGCTCGTCGCCGGGGTGGTGAATGTCGAAACGAGCCTCGATTCCGCGGATGATCTCGGCGACGAGCTGCTCCCGGTTGCCGAAATGGTAGACCAGCACGTAGCTGCTGATGCCCAGGCCGTCCGCGAGGCTCCGGAACGTCAGGTCCGCGAGCGTCTTGTCCAGCAGGAAGTCCAGGATCTGCTCAAGAAGCTCGGTCTTGCGCTCCGGCCGCGGCGGTCTTGCCATAAACCATTCCTGTTCCGACCGTCACATCTGCGTGATCGGATCTTCCCCGTTGTGACTCACTCCTCGTGATCCTACAGGGAACGTTCAGGAATCCCGGCTGGCCACGCCCTCCGCGCTTGCAGGAACTGCGCTCGAAGACACCGCCTCACGGGCCTCAGAGAACCGCTTGTTGAGCCGCGAGTGCCGCTGCCCGTACGAGAAGTAGATGACGAGCCCCACCGCGAGCCACCCGACGAAGTAAATCCAGGTCTCGACCGCGAGGTTAGTCATGAGATACAGGCACAGGATGGCCGAGACGATCGGGAGGACCTTGCCGAACGGCACGCGGAACGACGGCTTGAGGTCGGGCCGGCGGCGGCGCAGCACGATGATGCCGAGGCTCACCACGACGAACGCCGAGAGCGTGCCGATGTTGATCATCTCCTCGAGCAGGTCCACCTGCGTCAGTCCGGCGACAAGCGCCACCAGGACGCCGCACAGGATCTGGAGGCGGGCGGGAGTGGACCGCTTGTCCGACGTCACGGACAGCGCTCGGGGCAGAAGGCCGTCGCGGCTCATCGCGAGCACCACGCGCGCCAGCCCCATGAGGAGGACCATGATGACCGTCGTCAGGCCGACGAGCGACCCGAACGCGATGACCTTCGCGGCGCCCGTGTTCCCGACGGCCTCGAACGCCGTGGTCAGGGTCGGCTGGTCCGCAGCAGCGAGTGTGGTGTACGGGACCATGCCGGTGAGCGCGAGCGAGACGAGGATGTAGAGGAGGGTCACGGCGCCGAGGCCCGCGAAGATGCCGCGGGGCAGAGTCTTCTGCGGGTCCTTGACCTCCTCGGCGCTCGTGGCGACGACGTCGAAGCCGATGAACGCGAAGAACACGAGGGCAGCGCCTGCGAACACGCCGAACAGCCCATACTGGGCCGGGGCGGCGCCGGTCGAGAACGCGAACAGCGACTGCTTGAGCACGGCGGTGCCGCCCGAGGCGTGCGAGGGCACCGCGTCAGGCACGAACGGCGCGTAGTTCTGCGCCTTGACGTAGAGGAAGCCAACCACGATCACGAAGAGCACGACGGCGATCTTGATGATCGTGAAGACGTTCGCCACCCGCGCGGAGAGCTTCGTGCCGAGCACGAGCAGGACCGTGAAGATCGCGACGATGAGGAACGGCCCCCACACGAGCTCCACCGGGCCGAGCTGGATGCTGGCCGGGACGTCGAGGCCCGCCAAGGCGAACACCTTGCTCAGGTACAGACCCCAGTACTTCGCGACCACCGCGCCGGCGGTGAAGAGCTCGAGGATGAGGTTCCAGCCGATGATCCACGCGAGGAGCTCGCCCATCGTCGCGTACGTGAACACGTACGCCGAGCCGGCGACGGGGATCGCCGTCGCGAACTCGGCGTAGCACATGATGGCCAGCGCGCAGGCGACGGCCGCGATGCCGAACGAGACCGTCACGGCCGGGCCGGCGAAGCTGGCCGCCGCCTTCGCGCCGACGGAGAAGATGCCGGCGCCGACGGCGACTGCGATCCCCATGATCATGAGGTCCCACGTGCTGAGCGAGCGCTTGAGGCGCCGCCCGGGCTCGTGGGAGTCGGCGAGGCTCTGCTCGATGGGCTTGGTGCGGAGGATCTGCATGCGACTTCCTGGCTCGCGGATAGGGCCAAATGGCCCCAAAACAACCCGTTAACCTTAGGGGTCCATCACGTGGGACGTTCAAATCGTCTCAGGATGCGGACTTTCTAGAACGCGGCCACGTTGGACACGGCGCCGCTCCCCTGACGGAGCACCGCCGTCCCGCTCACGCTGGCCGGCGCAACAGTCCACCGGAGGCCGAGTTCGGGAATCTGCGCGCCTCCGGTGAACGGAGCGGCGCAGGTCATCGAGGCGGTGCCCAGCGCAACCAACGGCACATTGCAGCTCCACCCCGAGGACACGGATGGGGCCAGAAGTGTCGACTGGTAGCTCACCGTGACCACGATTTGTGTTCCCGGCGCGGGGGCGTTGGCGGGGGTCGCCTTGAAGTCCACAGCATCGACGCCGCTCTTCCAGGCCGTGAGACTGTAGAGCGCCCCGATGCTGCTCGGGCTCGCGCTGCCCGGGCTGGCTTGGGCTGATGCGCTCGTTCCCGCTGATAGCGGGCTCGACGACGCCGCACCGGCGGGTGCCCAGGTCGTCCCCGGTCCAGTCGTCCCCGGTCCAGTCGTGCCCGGCACAGTCGTGCCCGCCCCAGTGAGGCCGGGAACAGCCGGCGCCGGGAGTCCCGCGGCCGACGGCGCGACCGACCCGGGCTCACTGCTCGGGTCAGGCTGGTCCTTCGCCTGCGCGGACTCAGGCGCCGAGGATGACGACGGCGACGCCGCCGAGGAGGACGATGCTGCACCCGAGGCGGCCGAGCCGAAGGGGTTGCCTCCGGCGTCCGACGCCTTCGGCGGGGCTGCCTGGGCGGAGGGCAACGTCGTCGTGCCTTGTCCAAGCGAGGCGAAGGCGACGCCGCCGGCAAGGGCGACGGCCAGCAGGGCCCCGCCGACCACTGCGGAGCGCCGGTCGACCTTGCTGAGGCTTCGGCTGAGCCAGTCGGCGCCGGCAGTTCCGCTCCCCGCAGCGCCCGCAACGACGAGTTCGCCGATGGCGGGCGCTGTGAACGGGAGCGCGGTGACGAGCGGGAAGACGACGACGCGCATGGCGAAGCCGACGTCCTCGAGCTGAAGGAGGGCGGCCGAGCAGCGGGGGCACTGATCGAGGTGCTCGCGGACGGCCTGGCTCTTGCGCGGGCTCAGGCTGTTGCGGGTGTAGGCCCCGAGCTTGTCCGCATAGGCCTCGCATTCCTTGGACACGGCCTCGGAGGCGACGTGCGCCTGGAGGTAGGCCTGGCGAAGGCCTTCCCGGGCCCGGACTGCCAGCGCGGAGACTGCGTTCGGCGAGAGCCCGAGCATCGGGGCGACGGCCGCCGGCTGCAGGTCGTCCACCTCGGTGTACCAGAGCACGGCCTGCCAGCGCTCGGGCAGCGTGCGGAAGGCTCGGGCGACGGCGTCAGTCTCGAATCCGGCCATGACCGGATCGTCATACGGCTGCTCGCCCTCGTACCGGGCCATGTCGTCACTCGGGTTCTCACGCTTCGCCGTGAGGTTTCCGCGCGCCGCGAGCCGGGAAATGCACGTGAACAGATACGCTCGGAAGAACTCCTGCGGCCCGGAGCCGCCATGAAGCGCAGCGAGGACGTTGGCAAAGCCCTCCGCGGCCAGGTCTTCGGCGTCGCTCGCGTTGCGGGCGTAGCGGCGAGCGAGGCCGACGGCGGCGGCATGGTGCCGCTCGTAGAGCCCGGCGTAGGCATCAGGGTTGCCAACGCGTACAGCCGCGATTAGTTCTGCGTCACTCGGCGCCGATGTGCTGGGGGAATCGGCACTTACGGTCATCCATCGTCCTTCCTGTGTCTGACGGTTTCAGGGACGAAAGGGTCGATTCTACTAGGTGCGGGAATCTGCTGGCTCTCGCTAGCCCGCGTTCCTCCGCGAGATGCGGACCATCTCTTCGCGGGGCACCACCTTGACGCGCTCGCGCTGCACGGCAGCTCCCCGCTCGGCCGATTCTGCGGTGAACTTCTCCCCGAGCGCCTTCTCGTGGGCGTCGAGCTCGTTCCAGCCCTCCCACGTCGTGTACTCGACGCCGCGCTCCTCGAGGAGTGTGATGATCGCGCGCTCGTCGGGGTTGTCAGCCTCGGGCATCGAGTCGCGGTCCTCGAGCAGGCAGCCGATGGTCTCGAGGGCGTCGCCCTTCGTGTGGCCGATGAGGCCCACGGGACCGCGCTTGATCCAGCCCGTCGTGTAGACGCCCGGGACCGGGTTGCCCTCGGCGTCCAGGACGCGGCCGCCGTCGTTCGGGATGACGCCGCGGTGCACGTCGTACTCGAGCTCGGCCAGCTCGGAGCCGTGGTAGCCGATGGCGCGGTACACGGCCTGCACAGGGTAGTCCTCGAACTCGCCGGTGCCGCGGACGTTGCCCGTGCCATCGAGCTCCATGCGCTCGAAGCGGATTCCCGCGACCTTGCCCGGTGTCTCGGGAGAGTCGTAGATCTCCACCGGGCTGTGCAGGAAGTGCAGGTGGAGCCGGCGGGAGGCCCCCGTGTCCTGGTCCTCGGCGATCCAGTTCGCCAGCGTGTTGACCATCGTCTTGACCTGGTTGTTCGTGCGGATCGCCTCGTCGGACGCCTCGTCGAACTCGAAGTCCTCCGGGTACAGCACGATGTCCACGTCGCGGGAATGGGAGAGCTCGCGCAGCTCGAGCGGCGTGAACTTGACCTGGGCGGGACCTCTGCGGCCGAAGACATGGACGTCTGTGACGGGGCTGCGCTTGAGCGCCTGGTACACGTTGTCTGGGATCTCGGTGACGAGGAGGTCGTCGGCGTGCTTCGAGAGCATGCGTGCCACGTCGAGGGCCACGTTGCCGTTGCCGATCACGGCGATTTCTTTGGCTTCAAGGGGCCAATCGCGCGAGACGTCCGGATGGCCGTCGTACCACGAGACGAAGTCGGCCCCACCGAAGGACCCCTCGAGGTCAGCGCCGGGGATGTCGAGCTTTGCGTCCTTGATGGCTCCGGTGGCGAAGATCACGGCGTCGTAGAAGTGGCGGAGGTCGCTCAGGGTCACGTCGCGCCCATACGTGACGTTGCCGATGAAGCGGATGTCGCCCCGGTCGAGCACTTTGTGCAGCGCGTTGACGATGCCCTTGATCCGCGGGTGGTCCGGAGCCACCCCGTAGCGGATGAGCCCGTAAGGGGCTGGGTACTGATCGAAGAGGTCGATGCTGACCTCGACGTGGCCGCCCTTGACCTCGTTCGACTTCGTCAGGATGTCTGCCGCATAGACACCAGCGGGGCCGGCGCCGACGATGGCGACGCGCAGGGGCCGATCGGCAGAAGCGTTGGGCACAGGAGTTCCTTCCAGCGGCGGGCGGGCCGGGTTGGGCACGCAGCCTCCTATTGTAGTTCGGGTGCAGACTTCGACGCTTCTGGGCCTCGGGCCCGGCGTCATCCTCGCCGTCGTCCTCCTCGCGGTCCTCGCGTCCGCCGTTCACCGGTGGGCGCTCGACGGCGGATGGGCGCCCCCGCTCACGGCGAGCGCCCGCGCCGTCGGCCAGCTCGCCGTCGTCGCCCTCCTCGTCTCGCAGCTGGGGCGGAACCCCTGGCTCGCACTCCTGTTCGCGCTCGCCATGTTCGCCGTTGCCGTAGTGACCGCGGGGCGGCGCGTGGACGCGAGCCGCTGGTGGTGGGCAGCGGCGCCGATCGCCGCCGGCGTGGTGCCCGCCGCAGCCATCCTCCTGGCAACGGGTGTGCTGCCCTTCGACGGCCTCGCGCTCATCGCGCTGCTCGGCCAGCAGGTTGGCGGAGCGATGACGACGACGGGCGTCGCCGGCCGCCGCATTCTCGCCGAGCTCGCGCTCCGGCGCGGCGAAGTCGAGGCCGCCGTCGCGCTCGGCTTCGAATGGCGCCCCGCCCGGCTGCTGGTCGCGCAGCACACCGCGCGCGAAGGGCTCCTGCCCATCCTCGACCAGACCCGAACGGTGGGAACAGTGACGTTGCCCGGCGCCTTCGTGGGGATGGTCCTGGGCGGCGCCGATCCGATCGAGGCCGCGATCGTCCAGCTCGTGGTGCTCGTCTCGCTCGTCGCCGTCGGCTCGATCGCCGCGGCCGTCGCCCTCCGGCTCTGCGCCGCAGGGATCTGGGGGACCCGGAATAGCTGACAGGACCAATGCCGTTGTACGGTCGTGACCGTGAAGCCCGAAGCCCGCGCCCAGACAACGACAGGACTCCTCTACGGAATCGGGGCATACGGCCTCTGGGGGCTTCTCCCTCTCTACTTCGTCACCCTCGCGCCGGCCAACCCCGTTGAGATCGTCTCCGACCGCGTGATCTTCTCCCTGGTGGTGTGCCTCGTGCTGGTGGGGGTGACGCGGTCGTGGAAGGCGCTCAACGCCGTCTTCCGTTCCGGACGGATGTTCGGCGCACTCGCCGTTGCCGCGGTACTCATCGCGGTCAACTGGCTCACCTACACCTACGGGGTGCTGAGCGGCCAAGCGATCGAGGCCTCGCTCGGGTACTTCATCAACCCGCTTGTGAGCGTGCTGCTTGGGGTCCTCGTGCTCAAGGAGCGCCTCCGGCCGCTCCAATGGGCTGCGGCCGGGATCGGCTTCGTCGCCGTCCTCGTGCTGAGCATCGCGTACGGCCAGATACCGTGGATCGCTCTGATCCTTGCGTTCAGCTTCGGCTTCTACGGACTCGTGAAGAACCGGATCGGAGCGACCGTTGACGCGGTCACCAGTCTCACGGTCGAGACCGTGGTCCTCACGCCCTTCGCACTCGGTGCCGTGCTGTGGCTCGCCGCCGCGGACTCCCTGACCCTCCTCGGCAACGGCCCGGGCCACTTCTGGCTCCTCGCAGCGAGCGGCATCATCACCGCCACACCGCTCCTGTTCTTCGGCGCGGCCGCCAGGCGGCTGCCCATGACGACGGTCGGCATGCTGCAGTACATGGCTCCGCTCCTCCAGTTCATCCTCGCCGTGACGGTTCTTGGCGAGCACATGGGCCCCGAGCGGTGGGCCGGGTTCGGAATCGTGTGGCTCGCCCTCGTGGTGCTCACCGTCGACATGCTGGTGTCGACGCGTCGGCGCCGGGCTGCGGTGCGGGCGGCCGAGGCTCGGGCCGAGGCGGCGCGGGCGGCCTAGCCCACGAACTCCGCCTCAGCCAGCAAGCCTTCGCGCCCGCTCAAAGGCCGCAAGAACCCTTGCCGGAATCGTCCCGGGGCTCGAGAAGTCGCTCCATCGGGCCCTCACGAGGGTCCAACCTTCGACGACCAGCGCATTTTCTCGCCGGCGCTCAGCCAGCAGGACGTCTGGGGTCGGACGGTAATCGAAGTACTTGGACTCCCCGTCGAACTCCAGAATCACCATCAGCTCAGGCCATGCGAAGTCAGCCCGGAACGGAACAGTCCCTCTGCGGTGGGAATGTCGAATTGGAGCTGAGGCGCCGGCAGACCTGCTGCCAAGAGCGCCAAACGGGTGCGGGTTTCCCCAGGCGATTCCGACCGCGGGTCGAGCAAGCTGAGCAGATCGCCAAGCCGACGCGATCCTCGCGCGGCTCCGGTTCGTTCCGCCGAGTCCCGGATCCCCTGGAGGGTCGCGCCGAGTCGCAGCGCATGGTCTCCGATGATGGCGGCCCGCTCGGTTTCCAGGGTTCTCGCACAATCCGCCACCGTGCGTTCGAGCGTCGTCGTCCGAGCCAACGCGCCCGACTCCACCCGGATTTCGGTCATGTCCTGATCACCCAGCGGAAAGCTATGCGGCATCACGTCTCGAGCATGACTCGCCCTCGAAACGGAATATGGAACAGTCAGGTGAACTCGTTCGTCGTTGACCCACGTCGCGCAGCCCAACAGCCGCGCCGCCGAGATATAGCTGTAGACGCACGTTCCCCCCCGTTGCGAGCCAGTGCGCCTCAATCCGCAGGCGATCACGGTCCCAAGGAGCCAGGGCCTGCCAGACGTCGCGCCGTACGTAGACACCGCGGCGAACTCGGATCAGGACGCCGTCCCGCACCGCGGCGGTGAGGGCCCTGTGGTCAACGCCGGCAACCTTGAGCTGGGTCGAGGAGGCGATCCGACCGGCGGGCCATCGTGACGCGAGCAGATTCATCAGTTCCGGAGACGGCATGCCGACAGTCTCGTGGAGGTGAGGGCATCGGCGGGCCGCGACAAGGGTCTATGTGGACAACACCGTCCCTGAAAGGCATAACCGTCCGGCGCGCGGGACGGTCATGTCTCTTAGGGACGGCCAGGCGGCGAGATGGCATTCTCGCGGAAGCCCGGCCCGATGACGCGCCGGAAGAGGCCTCCGCTCAGCCACGTGTGACAGCCGAGGTAGGCTGCGGCGGCCAGGGCGCCGAGCACGGCCACGAGGGCGGTCGGACCGCCGGCCACGTAGGTGATCAGTGCTACGAGAGTGCCCGCGATCATGGCATTGAAGGCAGCCAGGAAGAAGGTGGTGCTGGAGATCGCGTGCAGGAAGATGGGCCGCCGCGAACCGAGAGTGTAGGTCAGCGCGACGCCTGCAGGGTCGTCGCGCGACGACGTCACGAATCGGTCCACGACCTCCGGCGCGAGCTCCACGTATGCGCCGCGGAGCCGGTTCATGCCGGCGACGAGGCGGTGGTCCTCGAGGCTCCCGATCGTGACCCGCAGCAGGGTGAGCGTTCCGAGCACGAGCAGCGCTGACGACAGCCCGATCGCCATGACCCAGAATCCGGTCCCGAACCCCGTGGCCTGCGCGACGAGGGCGAGCACCACGAGGGCGGCCGACGAGACGGTCAGCTGGATGCTGATCCGGCTCATGAGCTCGCTCCACAGCATGCTGCGCGTACCGAGGAGGCTCCAATGCTCGGTCGCGAGCAATTGCGCGACGACGGCGGGCGAGGCCGCCACCGGCGGGGCGGGCGCCGCGTGCGGGTCGATGCTCATCACGAGCCGCTCGCCGTCGTCGTACGCGCTGTGATCCCGGCGATCTCGACCCTCGTGCTGCCGCGCAGCACGCACGCCAGGGTTGAGACCTCGAACGTCTCGAGCACGAGCGTGCGGAGCTCTTCGGGGTCCGCGTCGCCGCTGATCTCGACGGTGAGGAAGATGCCAGTCGAGGCCGTCATGGTGTCGTCGAAACCGCCGTCGGCCCGCACCGTCACGGGGCCGAGGCTCAGACCGGCGCGCCCGGCAGCGGTGTGAAGGTCATTGAACAGGCACGTGGCGACGGCCAAATGCAGCACGTGTCCGCCGGTGGGCAGCGCGAGGGAGATACGGGCGGCGCCGGTCTTGTGGTGGGCAATCAGGAGGTCGGCCGTCCTGGCAGGCACTGGCTCATCACGCGGATCGGCCGTCGCAATCGTGGCCGCGAAATCCATGGCTCTATGATGATCCGCGCCGCCGCCCCATGCCAGAACCTAGGTCTATCCGAGGGGGTGCGATTCTGCGCGCTCGTATTCGAGCGGCACCACGACCATCGGCACCGGCAGCGCGCGGAGGATCTTGTTCGCCGTGGAGCCGATGAAGAGCCGGCGGTGCTGGGCAAGGCGGCTCGATCCGATGATCACGAGTTCGCCGTCCAGCCAGTCGATCCCGTCGACGGCCTCCTCCAAGGTCCTGCCGTGGGCCACCTCGACCGTCGCCTCGTGCCCTTCGGGAAGGCGCCCTGCGGCGTCCGTCAGCACCGTGTTCGCGTGGCGGTGGGCTGCGTTCACGTTCTCCCCGTGCTCGCCACGCGCGTCCAGCTCGACGAGCGAGACGAAGCGGAGCGGCACGTTGCGGCGCCGGGAGGCAACGAGCGCGACGTCGACGGCAGCATCCGCGCCCGGGCGCTCGCCGATGAAGGCGGTGAGGCGCTCGATGGGTTCGAGGCGGTGGTAGCCGCGCGGCGCGAGCGCCACCGGGATCGGCGACGCGTGCAGGAGGGAGTTCGCCACGCTGCCGACGGTGTACCGCTTGAACAGCCCGTTGCTTGCAGCGCCGACGACGATCAGGGCGGCCTCGAACTCGACGGCTGCCTCGATGAGCACCGCGGCGAATGAATTCCCCTGCCGCACGTGGAACTCGGCGGCGATGTCACGGGGAATCATCCCGAGGGCCGTCCGCTGGGCAGTCAGGACCTGCTGCTCCTCCGGGTTGATCCGGCTGCCCTCGGGGTTGGCGGCGACATAGGGGGCATTCTCGCCGAGGACGAGCATGAGGTCGAGCTTGGCGCCCTGGGCGCGTGCGATCGCAATGGCCAGGGCGACGGCGTCCGCCCCGCGTTCGTCCGGCTGATACCCCACTACGTAGCGCATGGTCCAGACTCTACGACACGGGCCGCCGCTGCGGGTGCAGCGGCGGCCCGTGAGCGTTGATGCCAGGCGTCAGGAGTTGGCGCGGATGGCCGCTTCGAGCACATCGAGGCCGTCAGCGAGGAGCTCGTCGCCGATCACGAGCGGCGGGAGCAGGCGGATGACGTTGCCGTAAGTGCCGCACGTGAGGATGATGACACCCTCCTTGAGGCAGTACTCGGCGATCTTCTTGGTCGCCTCGCCGTCGGGCTGCTTCGTGGTGGCACCGCTGCCCTTCTTGACGAATTCGATGGCCAGCATGCCGCCGCGGCCGCGGATGTCGCCGATGATGCTGTCCGCGCCGAGCTCCTCGCGAAGCTTGCCAAGACGGTCCTTGACGATGCCCTCGATCTCGCGGGCGCGTCCCCGCAGGTCCTGCGTGTCCATCGTCTCGATCGCCGCGAGCGCCGCGGCACACGCCACCGGGTTGCCACCGTAGGTGCCGCCCAGTCCGCCGCCGTGGACGGCGTCGAGCAGCTCCGCCCGGCCCGTCACGGCCGAGAGGGGCATGCCGCCTGCGATGCCCTTCGCCGTCGTGATGAGATCCGGCACGACGCCCTCGTGCTGCACCGCGAACCACTCGCCGGTACGGCAGAAGCCGGACTGGACCTCGTCCGCGATGAAGACGATCCCGTTCTCCTTCGCGAACTCCGCAATGCGCGGCAGGAAGCCGTCGGCCGGGACGATGAAGCCGCCCTCGCCCTGGATCGGCTCGATGATGATGGCCGCGACTTGATCGGCGCCGATCTGCTTCTGGATCATGAGGATGGCGCGCTCGGCGGCCTCCTTGCCCGTGATCTGCGGGTTCTCCTCACGGAACGGGTAGCTCATCGGAGCGCGGTAGATCTCGCCCGCGAAGGGGCCGAAGCCGTGCTTGTACGGCATCGCCTTGGCGGTGAGGCCCATCGTGAGGTTCGTGCGGCCGTGGTACGCGTGGTCGAAGGCGACGACGGCGTTGCGGCCGGTGGCGACGCGGGCAATCTTGACGGCGTTCTCAACGGCCTCGGCGCCCGAGTTGAACAGCACTGTGCGCTTCTCGTGCTCGCCCGGCGTGAGCTGGTTGAGCTTCTCGGCGACGGCGACGTAGCCCTCGTAGGGCGAGACCATGAAGCACGTGTGGGTGAAGTGCTCCACCTGCTCCTTGACGGCGCCGACGACGGCCGCATCGGACGCGCCAACGGTCGTCACGGCGATGCCGGAGCCGAAGTCGATGAAGGAGTTGCCGTCGACGTCGTGGATCACTCCGCCATCAGCGTCGGCGACGTAGACGGGAACGGAGGATGCGACCCCCTTGGCAACGCTCGTCGCGCGCCGGGCGGCGAGCTCAAGGGACTTCGGGCCGGGGAAATCGCCGAGGACCTTGCGCTTCTGCTCGAGGCGATACGTGATGTCCATTGGATGGGTCCTTTCTGAATGCGTGTTCGTTCTCGAGCGTCAGGCGTCGAGGCTGCTCATCACGTGCTTGACGCGCGTGTAGTCCTCGACGGAGTACATCGAGAGGTCTTTGCCGTAGCCGGACTGCTTGAAGCCGCCGTGCGGCATCTCAGCGGTGAGGAGGATGTGGGTGTTGATCCAGACAGCGCCGAAGTCGAGGTCGCGGGCCAGGCGCATCGCGCGGCCGTGGTTCGAGGTCCACACGCTTGAGGCGAGGGCATACTCGACGTCGTTCGCGAGCCGGACGGCCTCGGCCTCAGTCGTGAACTTCTGCACCGTCACAACCGGGCCGAACGTCTCCTTCTGGACCACGTCGTCGTTCTGGCGCACGCCCGTGACGATCGTCGGCTCGTAGAAGAAGCCCTTCTCCCCCGCCCGGTGACCGCCGGTCTCGACCTTCGCGTACTCCGGCAGCGACTCCACCACACGGGTGACGGCGTTGAAGTGGTTGACGTTGTTGAGCGGGCCGAAGTAGTTCTCTTCGTCGTTCTCGTGCCCGGTCTCGAGCGTCCTGGTGTGCTCGACCATGAGCCGGACGAATTCGTCGTGGGCCTGCTCCTCGACCAGGATGCGCGTGATCGCGGTGCAGTCCTGGCCCGCGTTGAAGAACGCGAACTCCGCGATCGCCGCGGCGGACTTCTTCAGGTCCGCGTCGGCGAAGACGACGGCGGGCGCCTTGCCTCCCAGCTCGAGGTGCGAGCGCTTGAGGCCCTTCGCGGCACCCGTGGCGACGGCGACGCCGGCGCGGACCGAGCCGGTGATCGAGACGAGGCCCGGGACGGGGTGCTCGACCATGAGCGAGCCCGTCGCGGCGTTGCCCAGGACGACATTGACGACGCCGGCGGGGAAGATGTCCTTGATCAGCCGCGCGAGGACGAGCGTCGACTCGGGCGTGGTGTCCGAGGGCTTGAGCACCACGGTGTTGCCGGCGGCGAGGGCCGGGCCGATCTTCCAGATCGCCATGAGGAACGGGTAGTTCCACGGCGCCACCTGGGCAACGACACCGATCGGCTCGCGGCGCACGAACGAGGTATGACCCTCGAAGTACTCGCCCGCCGACTTGCCCTCGAGCAGCCGCGCGGCGCCCGCGAAGAACCGCAGCTGGTCGGCGCCCGCCGCGACCTCCTCGGAGGCGATGAGCGAACGGACCTGGCCGGTGTTGCGGTGCTGGGCCTCGACGAGCTCATCGCTCGCGGCCTCGACGGCGTCGGCGAGGCGGAGCAGGAGGCGCTGGCGCTCGCCCGGGGTGGCGTGCTTCCAGGTCGCGAACGCGGACTCGGCCGCGGCCATCGCGGCGTCCACGTCTTCCTTCACGGAGACGGGCGCCTTCGCCACGATCTCCCCGTTCGTCGGATTCACAATGTCGAGCAGGTCGTTGCCCGCCGGCGTGACGAACTCGCCGCCGATGAAGTTCTGCAAGGTCTGAAGCATGCTCCGACATTAGGCGACGCACGCCACAGAATGTATAGCCGAGTGCACTGAGCACGCGCTCGTCTGTGGTGCGATCAACCAGTCCCGGAATCTATGATGAAGGCATGGCTCTCACCCTCTCCGCGCTGCTCGACGCGCCCGGGCTCGGACTCACCCTCGCTGGCTCGGCGGCGACGACGCTCGACCGGGAGATCGCGTGGGTGGCCGTGACCGAACAGGAGAATCCCGCGATGTTCCTCAGCGGCGGGGAGCTCGTGCTCACCACGGGCGTCCGGCAGCGCAGTGCCGAGGAGCAACGCAGGTTCGTCCGCGTGCTGCAGCGAGCCGGCGCCGTCGCAATCGGCTTCGGAGTGGGCCTCGGCCACGACGAGGTGCCTACCGCGCTCGTCGCCGAGGCGAACCGCTGGGGGCTCCCGGTCATCGAGGTCCCCTACCGCACGCCGTTCATCGCCCTCAGCAAGCTCGTCGCCGACTCCCACTCCGCAGACCACTACGCGAAGCTCGAGAGGCTCATCGCCGACCACCAGATCCTCGCCCGCGCGCTCCTCACCGGGGGCGGCCTCGCAGAGCTCCTCAAGCACCTCGGCACCATGCTCGGCACCGAACTCGTGCTCACCCAGTTCACCGCCGAGCTGTACTCGAGCAGCAAGGACGCCGGCGCGCCGACGATGGACCGCTGGGTCCCGTTCCCCGTGCCGACGGGGCGGCGCGACGCCTGCACGCTCTGGGCCAAGAAGCCCTTCGAGGACACGGGCATCATCGGCTACGCGCAGAACCTCATCAGCGTCGAGCTCAACAACCTCACGAAGCAGCGCCAAGCCCAGCGAGCGCTCGCCGGGCAGGTGATGGCCGACGTCGTCCGCGGCTCCCTCG
Source organism: Sinomonas gamaensis (assembly GCF_005876955.1). GTDB lineage: Bacteria > Actinomycetota > Actinomycetes > Actinomycetales > Micrococcaceae > Sinomonas > Sinomonas gamaensis. The sequence goes on along the minus strand of NZ_SSCL01000014.1, from coordinate 64,750 downwards.
ACACCGAGGAAGCCTCGCGCCGGCTCGCCGGGGTGGGGGTCAACTCGACCAGGCGGAATGTGGTGCTGCTCGCCGAATCCGCAGCGCACCACAAGAATCTCCGCGGCACCACGCTGCCCGCCGTGCTCGACGGCGCCGTGACCGCCATGGTGGATCACGACCTCGTCGTGGTGGTGGAGGACGACGGCGGCCGCGCCCCCAAGCTGGCCCGGAGCCTCGCGGACCACCTCCTCGAGGCGGGGATCCACGCGACGATCGGCATCGGCGGGAGCTACACGAAGCCGAACGGGCTCCGCTGGAGCTACTTCGAGGCGAAGGAGGCCGCCGCCCGTGGACTCGAAGTCAACGAGCCGGAGCGGCTGAGCCTTACCTCGCTCCTGCTCTCCAGCGAAGACGTGCCGCTTGCGGACATGGCCGGCGAGGCGATCGGCCCGCTCGTGCGCTTCGACAAGCAGCACGGATCCGAGCTCGTGCACACGCTCGAGACGTACCTCAGCCTCAACGGCTCGGTCGCGGCGGTCGCGGACGAGCTCAGCCTGCACCGGAACACGGTCCGGTACAGGCTGGCCCAGATCGCCGAGCTGACTGGCTACGACCCGTCGGTCACTGCCGACCGCGTCCAGCTGTTCCTGGCCCTCGCGGTGCGGCGGGTGGCCCGCACCTAACGCGAATTGTCGGGTTTTCGCGGGTCACGGAGGCTCGGACCCGCAAAAACCCGACAATTGCGGATTCAGCTGGTCGCGACCGCCGCGTCGCGGGAAATCCCCACCATCTCCTCGCGGGAGACGACCTTGACGCGTTCACGCACGATGTCGCCCTTGTGCGTCGGGGCGGGCGCGGCGGCGGCTCCGAGCGCCTTCTCGTGCGCGTCGAGCGCGAGCCAGCCCTCCCACGTCGTGTAGTCCACGCCGCGGCCCTCGAGGAGGGCGACGACGGCGTCCTCCGCAGGCTCTGCGGCCACCGGGAGATCCTCGCGGGCCTCCAGGAGGTGTCCGATGGTCTCCAGTGCGTCGCCCTTCGTGTGGCCGATGAGACCGACCGGGCCGCGCTTGATCCAGCCGGTCGCGTAGACGCCCGGGACGAAGTTGCCGTCGGCATCGAGGACGCGGCCGCCGTCGTTCGGGATCACGCCGCGCCGGTGGTCGAACTCGACGTCCGGCAGGTACGAGCCGAAGTAGCCGATGGCGCGGTAGACGGCCTGGACCGGGTACTCGAGGATCTCGCCCGTGCCACGCACATTGCCGGTGCCGTCAAGCTCGGTGCGCTCGAAGCGGATGCCGGCGACCTTGCCCGGCGTCTCCGCCGAGTCGAAGATCTCCACCGGATTGTGGAGGAAGTGCAGGTGCAGGCGGCGGGACGCCGTCAGCTCGGAGAGGTCCTCCGGCTGCTCGGCGATCCAGTTGGTCAGCGTGCCGACCATCGTCTTGACCTGGTTGTTCGTCTGGATCTCGCGGTCCGAGGCCTCGTCGAACTCGAAGTCCTCCGGGTACAGGACGATGTCCACGTCATGCGAGTGCGAGAGCTCGCGCAGCTCGAGCGGGGTGAACTTGACCTGAGCGGGGCCGCGCCGGCCGAAGACATGAACGTCCGTGACCGGCGATTCCTTGAGGATCCTGTACACGTTGTCGGGGATCTCGGTCACGAGGAGCTCGTCGGCGTGCTTCGACAGCACCCGCGCCACGTCGAGCGCCACGTTGCCGTTGCCGATGACCGCGATCTCCTTGGCCTCGAGAGGCCATTCGCGCGGTACGTCCGGGTGCCCGTCGTACCACGAGACGAAGTCGGCGGCGCCGAACGAGCCCTCGAGTTCGATCCCGGGGATGTTGAGGTCCGCGTCCTTGATCGCCCCCGTGGCGAAGATGACGGCGTCGTAGTGCCGCTGGAGGTCCTCGAGGGAGAGGTCTGTCCCATAGTCGACGTTGCCGAAGAACCGAATGTCACCGCGGTCCAGGACCTTGTGCAGGGCATTCACGATGCCCTTGATACGGGGATGGTCCGGCGCGACGCCGTAACGGATGAGGCCATAGGGCGCCGGGTAGCGATCGAAGAGGTCGATGCTCAGCGTGAGCTCACCGGATGCGACCGGCGCACTCTTCGTCAGCAGGTCGGCGGCGTAGACCCCGGCGGGGCCGGAGCCGACGACGGCGACGCGCAACGGACGTTGCAGAGAGTGGCGCTGCAGAGAGTCAGGGTTGCTATTCGTCACTGAGAGATTTCCTTCGTTGTGCTGATCTGTTGAAAGCCTGCCGGCGCGTAGGGGCTCACGCGGACGACGTCACCGACCACGATCACGGCCGGGTTCGCGACCGCGACCCGCGCGGCCTGATCGACGATCGTCTCGAGCGTACCGATGGTGACGCGCTGCCGCTCGGTCCAGCCGCTCTCGACGATGGCAACCGGGGTCCCAGCGGGCAGTCCGTGCGCGAGGAGATGCCGGACCGAATGGGCCAGGCGGCGCACCCCCATGAGGAGCACGATCGTGTGGTCGGGGCGGGCCGGAAGCTCGTCCAGTTCCTCGTGGCCCGTCACCACGCTGAAGCCGGTCGCGAGGCCGCGATGCGTCACGGGAATTCCGGCCGTAGCGGGCACGGAGATCGCGCTCGTCACGCCGGGCACCACCTCGACGTCCACGCCGTGCTCGCGGCAGAACGCCGCCTCCTCGCCGCCGCGGCCGAGGACGTAGGGATCGCCGCCCTTGAGCCGGACGACGACGTTGCCCGCCTTGGCCTCGTCGACCAAGATCTGATTGATCTCGTCCTGGCTGGCCTGATGCGCGCCGGGGGCCTTGCCGACTTCGATGACGCGCACCCCTTCCCCAAGCTCCGCGAGGAGCCCGCGAGGCCCGAGCCTGTCCGCGACGACGACGTCCGCCTCCGCCAGGAGCTGCCGCCCCCTCACGGTGATGAGCCCCGCCTCGCCCGGGCCGCCGCCGACGAGGGCCACGCGGCCGCTCCCCTGGCGGTGCCGCCGGAGGGGCAGGCGACCGGTCTTGAGCGCGAGGACAATCGCGTCCTTGAGCGCTCTGGCGCGCCGCGGGTCTCCCCCCGCGTTGACGGCGACCGTGACATCGTCAACGCGGGCCGACGCGGGAGTCCACGCGGCAGAGGCCTCGTGATCACTCGCATTGACGCACCAGATGCGGCGCGCTTCCGCCTCGGCGGCCACCCGCGCGTCGACCTCGGGCACTCCTGTCGCGGTCTGGGCGAACCACACGCCGTCCAGATCCGGGGTCTCGTAGCCGCGCCGAACCCACGTGAGGAGGCCCGACTCGGCGAGGCGGGCAACGTCGTCGGCCGCCTCGGGGGCGACGACGGTGACCACGGCGCCCGCATCCAGCAGCGCGCGGGCACGGCGACCCGCGACCCGGCCCGCGCCGACCACAAGGACGGGCTTGCCCAGGAGCCGGAGGGACGTCGGGAAGAGGTCGAGGCCGCTCATCGCGAACCCCCGCTCAGGAGGCCCCGGCGAAGCAGCAGCCTGCGCTCGACCGGGCCGAAGACGAGGAGCTCGATCAGGATGCCGACAGCGAGGATCGCGAGGATCGCGCCCATCACTACGCCCATGTCGCTCAGGGTACGTCCCTGGTCGAGGAGCGAACCAAGGCCGAAGCCGAGGCTGCCGCCCACCGCGATGATCTCGGCCGCCATGAGCGAGCGCCACGAGAACGCCCAGCCCTGCTTGAGGCCCGCCACATAGCCCGGGAGGGCCGCGGGCAGGATGACCTGGAGCGCGAGCTCAAGGCGCGACGCGCCGAGGACCTTGGCGACCGATCGGTAGTGCGGAGGGATCTGGTCGACGCCGGCGATGAGGCCGTTCACGATCGACGGGATGGCCCCCATGAGCACCACGAAGTACACGGTCGCGTCCGTGAGGCCGAACCAGATGATCGCGGCTGGCACCCACGCGACGGAAGGCAGGACTTGGAGGCCCGACACGAGTGGGCCGAACGCGCGCCGCAGCGGCCGGACCTGCGCGAGCAGGAGTCCGACCGGCGTCCCGACAGCGACCGACACGGCGAAACCGAGCAGGCCGCGGCCCAGTGACGTCGCGATCGCCTGCTGGACCTGACCCTCGTGCCACAGCTGGCCGAGGGCCGCGGCGACGTCGAGGGGGCCGGGCACGAGGTCCTGCCGCTTGAGCCCCAGCGACGCGACGATCTGCCACACGAGCAAGAGGACGACGACGGCGCCCACTGGCAGAAGCACGCGGCTCCAGTCCCGGCGGCGGTGAGTGACGTCGGACTGAAGCTCGTCGAGCCCCGCCTCGAGCGCGCGGAGCTCCTCGTTGTCCGCCTCGGTCCGTTCCACGGAAACCCCCGGCGCGGGATCAAGTTCGGTGACGTTACTTGCCATGGCGGCGGATCTCCTCGCGCAGGCGGGCGGTGATGTCGGCCGTCAAGGCGGCGGCAGCGGCGGCGTCGTCCTTCACGGCGCCGGGCACCTCCCACTCGCTCACCACGCGGCCCGGGCGGGAGGAGAGCAGCAGGACGCGCTGGCCGAGGCGGACGGCCTCGCGCACATTATGGGTCACGAAGATGATCGTCCGGCCGGTCTCGCGCCAGATCCTCGTGAGCTCCTCGTGGAGGAGGTCACGCGTGATCGCGTCGAGGGCCGCGAACGGCTCGTCCATGAGCAGGACTTCCCGGTCCTGGCTCAGCGCTCGGGCGAGAGCAACGCGCTGGCGCATGCCGCCCGAGAGCTCGTGCGGGCGCTTGTCCGCGGCTTCCCCGAGGTGGACAAGGTCGAGGAGCTCCTTTGCCCGGGTCCGGCGCTCCGTCTTGGCGACCCCGCGCAGCTTGAGCGCGAGCTCGATGTTGCCGCGGGCCGTGAGCCACGGGTACAGCGCCGCGTCCTGGAACATGAACGCCGCACCGTCCGCGGGGACCTCGAGCGCCCCCGCGGTGGGGCGCTCGAGGCCGGCGATGATGTTGAGCAGGGTCGACTTGCCGCAGCCCGAGGCACCCAGCAGGGCCACGAACTCGCCCGAACGGATGGTCGCGTTGACGCCGTCGAGGACGGGGGCACCGTCGCCGAAGCGCTTGCCGAGGTTCTCGAGCAGAACGGTCATGGTCGCTCCTAGTCCTTGCCGAGTCCCGCGGCGCTGACCTTGGGCTGGCCGGAGATTCGGTTGAGGGTGGTCAGGTCGAACAGTCCGTGGAGATCCGCGGTCTTCGTGACGCCCACGTCAACCCCGTCCTGCAGCAGCTTCGGGTAGGCCCCAGCGAGCGGGTCGGTCGAGAACGTGATGTTGGCGAGCGCGCGGTCGATCACATCGTTGGGCAGCTCCGCACCGGCCGCGGCCTTGAGGCCCGCGTTGATGGCCTTCTCCTTCTCGGGCAGGCTCGCCGTGTTGAGCCAGTTGACGGCCGCAACGTCGCCCTTGACCAGCGCCTCGACGGTCTGCGGGTGCTCGGCGGCGAACTTCTTGTTGACGATCAGGATCGTGGTCGGGAACAGGCCAGGCTTGCCGGTCTGCGCACCGTCCCAGAGGGTCTTCTCGTCCACCAGCACGTGGGCGCCGGCCTGCAGCACCAGTCGCGACGACCACGGTTCGGGCAGCCACGCGCCGTCCAGCTTGCCGCTCTGGAAGAGCTTGAGCGTCTGGGCATTGTCGGTCGGGTTGATCGTGACGTCGCCCGTGCCGTTCGGCGTGGTCTTGAGGCCCTGCTTGGCGAGCCACGCGCGGAGGGCGACATCTTGGGTGCCGCCGAGCTGCGGGCTTGCGAGGGTCTTGCCCTTGAGCTGGTCCGCGGAGGTGATCTCCGGCTTCACCACGAGCTGGGCGCCGCCCGCGGCTGCTCCCGCGATGACGGAGATCGACTCGCCGTGGCTCTGCACGAAGGAGTTGATGGCCGGGTTCGGGCCGAGGTACGCGGCGTCGATCGCGCCCGCGTTGAGCGCCTCGATGGCGGCCGGTCCCGCGTTGAAGATCTGCGTCGTGAGGCTGTTCGTGCCCGCCGTCTTGAGCGAGTCGGCGATGAGGCCCTGCCCCACTCCGATCAGCGCGGGAGCGTGGGTCACGTTGCCGAAGTAGCCGAGCTTGAGCTGGGCCGCGGGGGTTCCCGTCTGCGCAACGGCGGACTGGCTGGGCTGGGCTGCGGTCTGGTTCGCGTTCGCCGTGGCCAACGCTGCGCCTGCGGCGAGGAGGACGACGACGGCGGCGCCGAGGCCGATCTTGAGGCCGCGGCCGCGCTTGGCGCTGGCAGCGTCGGTCTCGGAAGTAATGCGGACGCTCTTCGATCCGATCTCGGACTGCGTCTCGGGGGTGGGGCTCTTGGTCATGGGGAGTCCTGGGGGTGCGGTTCTCGCTGGAGAAGGGTCGGAAGGTCGGGTGGGGGCCTAGCGACGAGCCCGACATCGGGGCATTCGCCCGGCGTCATCGAGGGGGCTGCGGAACATGTGTTCCAGCGTAGAGACGGGTTTTCGGCCCCCCAAGGGCCCGGTCACGGTCGTTCACGTCGCGTCATAGGGCGTCACACAGGCTTCCCGGAACGTTCGACGACGACGGCGCCCGTCACCGCGGAGGTGACGGGCGCCGTCGTCGTTCGTCTGGAAGGCGCATCAAAAGCAGGCTAGATCCAGTACCGCTCATCCTCGGAGTCACCCGGGTGCTCGCCCACCATGCCGGCGGCGAGGGTCGCGCCGTCCTGCGGGTCGATCACGAGGAACGCGCCCGTGCGGCGGTGCGCCGCGTACGGCTCGAGCGGAAGCGGGGCGGCGAGCCGGAGCTGCGCCTCGCCGATGTCGTTGAGCTCAAGACCAGAGGCGGGCGTGACCTCGAAGCTGTCGAGGTCCAGCTTGCCCGTCACCGAGCGCACCAAGGCCCGGACCGTCGAGGTTCCGTGCTTCACGAGCACCTTGGCGCCCTCCCGCAGCGGTTTCGTCGAGAGCCAGCACAGCGAGCCGTACAGATCAGGCGTGCTCTCCGGCAGCGTCCCGGCGGCGGCAATGGTGTCGCCGCGGGCAACGTCGAACTCGTCCGCGAGCCGCAGCGCGACGGACAGCGGAGCGGCGGCTTCCTCGAGCGAACGGCCGGCGACGTCGATGCCGACGACGGTCGTCTCGCGCGGCGCCTGGCCCGGGGTTACGACCGAGACGCGGTCGCCCACGCGGACGATGCCCTCCGTCACCTGGCCCGCGTAGGCGCGGTAGTCGCGGAACTCGTCGTCCGACAGCCCAGGCGCAAGGGCGCCCTGCGGCCGGATCACCGTCTGAACCGGGAAGCGGAACGGCTCGCCCGCATCATCGAGCTCATCCGTACCAGGGAGCGACTCGAGGAGCTCGATCAGCGTCGGCCCTGTGTACCAGGGAGTGCGGTCGGAGCGGTCGACGACGTTGTCGCCGTCGAGCGCCGACACCGGGATGGCGACCGCCTCGCGCAGACCCAGCTCCTCCGCCACCCGCGCCACATCGGCAGAGATGTCGGAGAAGACAGTCTCGGAGAATTCGACGAGGTCGATCTTGTTGACCGCGACCACCACGTGCGGCACGCGCAGCAGCGCGGCGACGGAGAGGTGGCGTCGCGTCTGCTCGAGGACGCCCTTCCGCGCATCGATGAGCAGGACGACGGCGTCGGCCGTCGAGGCGCCCGTCACCGTGTTCTTCGTGTACTGCACGTGCCCGGGGCAGTCCGCGAGGATGAAGGTGCGCCGGTCGGTCGCGAAGTAGCGGTAGGCGACGTCGATTGTGATGCCCTGCTCGCGCTCGGCGCGGAGGCCGTCGGTGAGGAGGGCGAGGTCGAGCCCGCCCTTTTCCCCGCCGAAGCCACGGGCCTCGGAGGTCCGGGCCACCGCGTCGAGCTGGTCGGCGAGGATCGCCTTCGAGTCGTGGAGGAGGCGGCCCACCAGGGTGGACTTGCCGTCGTCGACCGAGCCCGCGGTGGCAAACCGGAACAGCGTTCCGGAAGGAAGCGTTTCCCGCTCGAGCGTTGCTTCAGCAGTCATCAGAAGTACCCGTCCTTCTTGCGGTCTTCCATCGCCGCCTCGGAAATCCTGTCGTCGGCGCGGGTCGCCCCGCGCTCGGTGAGGGTGGACGCGGCGACTTCGCGCACGACGTCGGCCACAGTGAACGCGTCCGACAGGACCGCTCCGGTGCAGGACATGTCACCGACGGTGCGATAGCGGACGGTGCGGACGACGACGTCCTCCCCCTCGCGCGGAAGGCTCACCTCGCCCACGGCGCGCCACATGCCGTCGCGCTGGAACACCTCGCGGTCATGGGCGTAATAGATGCTCGGAAGCTCGATGCCCTCGCGTTCGATGTAGCGCCAGATGTCGAGCTCGGTCCAGTTGCTGATCGGGAACGCGCGCACGTGCTGGCCCACCGTGTGGCGGCCGTTGTAGAGGTTCCACAGCTCGGGCCGCTGGTTGCGCGGGTCCCACTGCCCGAACTCGTCTCGCAGCGAGAGGATGCGCTCCTTCGCGCGGGCCTTGTCCTCGTCGCGTCGGCCGCCGCCGAAGACGGCGTCGAACTTGTTGGCCGCGATCGTGTCGAGGAGCGGAACGGTCTGAAGAGGGTTCCGGGTACCGTCGGCGCGCTCCTGAAGCTCGCCGCGGTCGATGTACTCCTGCACTGACCCGACCACGAGCTTGAGCCCGAGCCGCGCGACCGTCCGGTCGCGGAAGTCGAGGACCTCGGGGAAGTTGTGGCCCGTGTCGACGTGCAGCACAGGGAACGGGATCTTCCCCGGCCAGAACGCCTTCGCCGCGAGGTGCAGCATGACCACAGAATCCTTGCCGCCCGAGAACAGCATGGCTGGACGCTCGAACTCGGCGACGACCTCGCGAATGATGTGGATCGACTCGGCTTCGAGGGCGTCGAGGAGCCCGAGGGACCCGACCTCGGCGGCAGTGGACCCGACCTCGGCGGTGGTGAGAGTGCTCATACGTGGAGTCCGCATTCTGTCTTGTCGGTGCCGGACCAGCGGCCGGCTCGGGGGTCCTCTCCGGGGGCGACGGCACGCGTGCACGGTGCGCAGCCGATGGAGAGGAACCCCTGGGCAAGGAGGGGATTGACGGGCAGGAGGTTGTCCTCGGAGTACTGGACCAGCTGGTCAAAGGACCAGGGCGCGACCGGGTTGACCTTCACGAGGCCGTTCTTCTCGTCGAACGTGACGAGCGGGGTGTTCGTGCGGGTCGGAGCCTCGTCGCGGCGCACGCCCGTGAACCAGAGCTCGTAGCCCGCGAGCGAGCGGTGCAGCGGCTCGACCTTCCTGAGGGCGCAGCAGCGTGCGGGGTCGCGGGCGAAGAGGTCCTTGCCCTCGGCTGCGTCCTGCTCGGCGACAGTCTGCCGCGGGAGCACGTCCACGATGTTGACGCGCAGGTTCTCCGCCACCTCGTTCCGGGTCTGGTAGGTCTCCGGGAAGTGGTAGCCGGTGTCGAGGAAGAGAACATCAACCCCGGGCAGCTGCTCGGCGACGAGCGCGGGCAGCACAGCGTCCGCCATCGAACAGGCGACGGCGGTGGCCTCCGTGGCGAAGTTCCTCGCCACCCAGCCGATCACCTCGTCAGCCGACGCATCCCAGCCGAGCTCGGCGGACCCTGACTCGGCAAGGGCGCGAAGTTCCTCAAGAGAACGCTTGGTCACTGGAGTGCCTCCTCTTCAGCCGCGAGGGCCCACTCGGCAAAGCTCTGGTTCTCGTCGGTGCGATCGGCGAGGAACCGACGCGTGACGCGCTCCACGTAGTCAGGGAGATCCTCAGCGGTCACCTTGAGGCCACGAACCGTGCGGCCGGTACCAGCCTCCTCGCGGGTCTCCGACGCGAGGCCGCCGCCGAGGTGAACCTGGAAGCCCGGGGTCTGGCCGCCGTTGCCATCCGGCAGCAGCTGGCCCTTGAGCCCGATGTCCGCGGTCTGGATGCGGGCGCACGAGTTGGGGCAGCCGTTGACGTGCAGCGTCAGGGGCTTGAGCAGCTCGTTCGCCGGCACGCGCTTCTCGAGTTCGGCGATGGCGGCGGTGGCCGTGTCCTTGGTGTCCACGATCGCGAGCTTGCAGTACTCGATGCCCGTGCAGGCGATGGTCGAGCGGCGCCACGGGCTCGGGTTCGCGTAGAGTCCCAGCTCCTCGAGTCCGGCGACGAGCGACTCGACCCGGCTCTCCTCGACGTCGAGCACCACGATCTTCTGATGCGGCGTGGTGCGCAGCCGCTGCGAGCCGTGCGCCTCGATGAGGTCGGCGAGCTTGAGCAGCACCTCGCCCGAGACGCGGCCGACGGTCGGGGTCGCGCCGACGTAGAAGCGGCCGTCCTTCTGGGCGTGGACGCCCACATGGTCGCCCGGCGTCGTCGGCTTCTCGGGCGCGGGACCGTCGGGAAGCGGCGCGGAAAGGTATTCGGTCTCGAGGACCTGCCGGAACTTCTCGGCGCCCCAGTCCGCCACCAAGTACTTGAGGCGAGCGCGGTTGCGGAGCCGGCGGTAGCCGTAGTCGCGGAAGATGCTCGTCACGCCGACCCAGACCTCCGCGGCGCGAGACGGCTCCACGAACGTCCCGAGGCGCACGGCGAGGTGCGCCGACGTCGAGAGCCCGCCGCCGACCCAGAGGTCGTAGCCGGGGCCGAGTTCAGGGTGCACCACACCGATGAGCGCGAAGTCGTTGATCTCATGGACCACGTCCTGGCTCGGGTGGCCCGTGATCGCCGTCTTGTACTTGCGCGGCAGGTTCGCGAAGCTCTCGTCGCCGATGTAGCGGTCCGCGATCTCCCGGATCTGGGGCGTGGGGTCGATGATCTCGTCGGCCGAGATGCCTGCGACGGGCGAGCCGAGGATCACGCGCGGCACGTCGCCGCAGGCCTCCGTAGTGCGAAGCCCCACGGACTCGAGCCGCCGCCAGATCTCCGGCACGTTCTCGATCTCCACCCAGTGCAGCTGGATGTTCTGGCGGTCCGTGATGTCCGCGCTGCCGCGGGCAAAGTCCCGCGAGATGCCGCCGATCACCCGGAGCTGCTCGGTGGTGAGCGCACCGCCATCGATCCGGACGCGCATCATGAAGTAGCGGTCCTCGAGCTCCTCGGGCTCGAGCGTTGCGGTCTTGCCGCCGTCGATCCCGGGCTTGCGCTGTGTGTAGAGGCCCCACCAGCGGAACCGGCCGTGCAGGTCCGTGGGGTCGATCGAGTCGAAGCCGCCCTTGGCGTAGATGGTCTCGATCCGCTCGCGGACGCTGAGGCCGCCGTCTTCCTGCTTCCAGACCTCGTTCCCGTTCAGCGGCTCGGTCCCGTCGATCTTCCACTGCCCGTTGGGCTTGGAGGAACGGGGCCGCGCAGAACCCGAGCGAGCGGGTCCGGAACGCGCAGAGAGGGCGGTGTCAGTCATATTTCGAGGGTACGGACCCCCCTCGGCGTGTCCCCACCGTTACTCAACGCGAGGTCACTCGGGGACACATTTCTTCGCATTCGCGTCATGAACCTTGACCGGGCCACGGACTGCGGGCGCCGTAGCGCCGCAGCCACAGCGCGACCCCCACGCACAGCACGTATCCCGTGCCCACGGTGAGCCATCCGACGTCGTACCCGCCCGACGCGTCGGCGAGAAGCCCCATGACGAACGGCCCGAGCGCAAAGCCGGTGTACATCCCCATCGCGAGGACCCCGGACGCCGCACCGACGCGTTCCGCGGGGACCACCACCAGCACGGCCGAGTTTGTGATGACGTTCGCGCCCAGCACCGTCGCGCCGTGGAGTGCCACGCCTGCCCACAGGAGCGCGGGCTGGTGGAGCGCGCCCGCCCCGAGCAGGCACAGGACGCCGACGACCGCACCCGCCGCGAGCGCGATGAGGATCCCGGACGGGCGGCGCCCGAGCGCCATCTGCCGCCCCCAGATCACGCGGCTCGTCACCCCGACCACCCCCGAGACTCCGGCAGCGGCGCCCGCGAGGACGAGCGGGAAGTCCAGGACGCGGACGGCGTAGAGCGGGAGGTACACGTTCGTGGCCTGCATGCCCAGGCCCGAGAAGAACGCGAACGCCGCAAAGAGCCACACCGGAAGCGGAAGGGGCTCGCGCGCGCCCGGGCCGCGTGCCGCCGTCGTCCGCGGTCTGGGCGCCTCCGCAGGAAGCTTGCGCAGCGCATACCAGAGCAGCGCCAGCGCGAGGAGCGCGGCGAGGCCGAACGCGCCATGCCAGCCGAGCCAGAGCGACGCCGCTGGGATCAGCAGGCCCGCCACGAGCTGACTCGCCTGCACGCCCGACTGCTTGACCCCGATCCAGCCCGATCGCTGCGCCTGCGGGACTGCGGTGACGACGAGGCGGTTGGTGGTCGGATTCGAGATCGACTGGGCCGGGCCGGCAATGATCACCGACGCCAGGAGCACCCAGAAGTTCTGGGCGAGCGCCGCGACCACCAGCGCGAGGACGGTCCCGCCGAAGATCAGGACGATCTGTTGGCGGCTTGTTGCCCGGTCGCTGAACCGGCCGAGCCACGCGCTTCCCACCGCCGCGCTCGCGAACACCGCGCCCGCCAGGAGCCCGAACTGCGACTGCGTCATGCCCAGGTCGTGGAGGATGAGCGGGCTCACCGCGCTCAGGCCGTAGTTGAGCAGCGGGCCGACGCCCATCGCGCAGACGAGGACGAACAGGAGGGAGGCGGGGGCGCGCTTCACAGGGCGGCGAGCGCCGCGTCGAAGCGGTCGAGGGCGATGCGCGCGACCTCCGGCGTCGGCAGGAGCGGAGCGGCGACCGCGTCCGCGCCCGCCTTCGCGAGCTGGTCGTGGAAGTAGCCGGGGGCCAGGAGGTAGCTCGCGATGACCACCCGATCGGTTTCCTCGGCACGAAGCTCGGCGACCGCGTCCGGGACGTTCGGCTCCGCGCTCGCGCCGTAGGCGGGCAGGATCCGGTTCGGGATGAGGTGGCGCAGCATGTCGGCGAGCCGCTCGACGTCCTCGGCCGCCGTGGGGTTGGACGAGCCTGCCGCCGCGAGCACGACGGCGTCCTGCCCTCCCAGGCCCACCTCCCCCAGCCGTTCGGCGAGCACCCCCGCAAGGCGCGCGTCGGGACCGAGGGGCGCGGCCGCCGTCGTCTGCTCGCGGGATTTCACGGCGCGCCCGATGTCCACCTTCACGTGGTAGCCGACGCTCAGAAGAAGAGGCACGACGACGGCGGGCACCCCCGCGGGCAGGCCTGCGACGACGTCGGGCAGCTCGGGACCGTGGACGTCGACGTAGGCGTCGAGCACCGTGACGTCGGGGCGTGCGGTACGAAGCTCGTCGACGACCCGGAGGATCGCGGCCTTGCCGTCCGGGTTGCTGGTTCCGTGGGCACACGCGACGAGGATCGGCTGGGTCATAGTCGGAGCCTACAGGGGCGAGGATCCGGCGTCCGGCGGAGTGATTAGGATGAACGTCATGAGCGAGATGTTCTTGGAGAAGTTCCGCGCGCTTGTTCCCAAGTACCTCGGCGATCCATGGAACCCGAGCGATGGGATCTCGGAGGACGAGCTCGATGACGCCCTCGGGGAGCACGCCTTCACAATCCCGCTCGCTCTGCGCGAGTTCTACCTCGCCCTCGGCGGCTCCGAGCTCATGGAGGCCTACCACTACTTCTGGGATCCGGAGGAGCTCGAGGTCGACGAGGAGGGTTTCCTCATGTTCCTCGAAGACGAGGACGAGCAGTTCACCTGGGGCTTCCGCTCCGGCGACCTCCGCGTGCCCGACCCGATCGTGTACCGGAAGAACAACGCGCGCGGGGAATGGGTCTCCGAGGACGGGACGTTCTCCGAGTTCACGTTCGACATGTTCGACTGGGTCTTCTCAGAGGACGAAGAGCACGTCTGACGGCCGCGAAGTCACCTTCTCGCACGCCAGTCACCCTCAAGCGGACTTCTCCGCGAGAGGGTGACTTTTTTGTTGCCGCCGCGGGACTCGGAGGGCCCGAAAAAAAATTTGACGGAAAGCACTGGACTTATGACAGATCTGTCATATGCTTGTTACCGGATCCACTTCAGCCTCCAGTGGATTCGGGTGCGAACGGAAACGGGCCCTGGGAAGCGGTACTCCGCCAACCAGGGCCCAACCGTTTTAAGCCGAACCGATATGAGCGCCGCTCCTAGGCCCTGCGATCGACGACGGCGTCCGCGAACGCCGCGAGCGAGGCCTTCACCACCCCGTCGGGCAGCGGGGACAGGGCGGCCTTCGCCGCGTCGGCCCACTCGCGGGCAGCGGCCCAGGCGTCGTTGGTGACGGGATGCGCGGAAAGCGCCGCGACGGCCTTGGCGAGGGCCTCGTCGGACGTGAGGTCGCCGTCGACGAGGCGGAGCACCTCGGCGGCGGAGGCATCGCCGTCGGACGCGGCCCGGCGCAGCAGGAGCACCGGAAGCGTCGGCACGCCCTCGCGGAGATCAGTCCCGGCGGACTTGCCGGAGGTCACCTTGCCGCCGGTCACGTCGATCACGTCGTCGGCGAGCTGGAACGCCACCCCCACGTTCTCGCCGTACTTCACCAGCACGTCCTCGTACTCGTCGGGAGCACCGGCAAAGATCGCACCCATCTGGCCCGACGCGGCGATGAGCGAACCGGTCTTGTCCGCGAGCACGGAGATGTAATGGTCCACGGGGTCCTCGTCCTCTCGCGGGCCCACGGTCTCGTGCAGCTGGCCAAGGCAGAGCCGCTCGAACGTGCGCGCTTGGATCGCGAGCGCCCGTCCCCCGAGCTCCGAGACGAGGATCGAGGCGCGTGCGAAGATCAGGTCGCCCGTGAGGATCGCCACCGTGTTGCCCCAGACCTCGTGGGCCGTGGGCGCGCCCCGACGGTAGGGGGCCGAATCCATCACGTCGTCGTGATACAGGGTCGCCAGGTGCGTGAGCTCGACGACGGCGGCCGCCTGGAGGACCTCGGGCCGCGTCCAGTCCCCGAGGTGCGAGCACAGGAGGGTGAGCAGGGGACGTATCCGCTTGCCGCCGGCTTCGACGAGGTGGCGGCTCGTGGCGTCCGCGAGCGGATCGGAGTTCGCGATGGCTTCCCGCAGCCGCTTCTCGACGCGGGCCATGTTCGTCGTGATGGCCGGACCGAGCTCGGGATCGCTCGCGATCGCAGCGAATCCGGCGGGCAGCTGGATCCCGGCGGCGATGGCCGTCGTCGTCGGGGCCGGCTCGGACGCCTCTGGGCGCCCATGGCCCGCGTGGGTCCAGCTGTGTTCAGTGTTCGTCACGGGTCAAGCCTAACTAGTGCGTGTTCTTGGTTGCGGGCGTCAACGACTCGAGCAGGCGGATGGCTCGGTCCTCGAGGCCCCCTCTGCGCGGTTCGGTGAGATTGGCGAGCAGCCGGACGACCACGCGCATGAGCGCGGGGATCGGCATCCCGGTCCGCAGCGCAAGGCGCATGACCGCCGGACGGCCGATCAGCGCGGCGAACGTCCGGCCGAGCGTGAAGTGGCTCCCCCACTCGCCCCGCACGTGGTCCGCGTAGGCGCGGAGGCGATGGTCGACGTCGGCCCCTCCGCTCGCGTCGGCGAGGAACTGGGCCGCGTAGCGTCCCGACTCCATGGCGTAGCTGATGCCCTCGCCGTTGAAGGGGCTCACCATGCCGCCCGCGTCGCCGAGAAGCGCCATGCCCGGCACCACGTGCGGGGTGCGGTTGAAGCCCATGGGCAGCGCGGCACCCCGCACCGGACCGACCTGGTTCTGCTCCGCGAAGCCCCACTCCTCGGGCATGGCCGCGGTCCAGTCGCGCAGCACCTGCCGGTAGTCGAGGCTGCCGAACTCCTTGGATGAATTCAGGATCCCGAGCCCGACGTTCGAGGTTCCGTCGCCCACGCCGAAGACCCAGCCGTACCCGGGCAACGGCTTGCCGTCGCGTCCGGGGAGTTCAAGCCAGCCCTCCATCCAGTCGTCCTCGTGGCGGGGGCTGCGGAAATAGGTGCGGTACGCGACGCCGAGCGGACGGTCGTCGCGCTTCGCGAGGCCGTAGGACACGGCGGCGCGCGTCGAATTGCCGTCGGCGGCAAGGACGACGTCGGCTCGAAAGTCGCGCGTCTCCCCCGTCTTCCGGCCGTCCGCGTCGAGGATCTGGGCGCGGGCGCCCACCACGCGCCCCGCGCCGTCGCGCAGCACCTCGCTCACGCTGTGTCCCTCGAGGAGGCGTGCGCCCGCGGACTCGGCGTGCCGGGCGAGCGCCTCGTCGAAGCCGAGACGCGTTCGAATGAGGCCGTAGTCCGGGAACTCGCCGCCCGATGGCCACGCGAGCTCGACCGTCCGCCCTCCCGCGATGAGGCGCAGCCCGCGATTGCGCCGCCAGCCGTCGGCCTCGTCGTGCGGGAGGCCCAAGAGCTGGATCTCGCGGACGGCACGCGGTGTCAGCCCGTCCCCGCAGACCTTCTCGCGCGGGAAACGGGTCTTCTCGAGAACCGTCACGTCTGCCCCGGCTCGCGCCAGATAGTGGGCAGCGGTCGAGCCGGCCGGACCGGCCCCGACGATCAGAACCTGCATTGGAAGAGTTTCAGCCGGCCGAGCGGCGGGCACGGCGGAGCTTCTCGACCGGACCCGAGTGCGCTCCGGCCGGGACCGGCTTCGTGGCGCGGTGCACGGCCACGATCCCGCCCGAGAGGTTGCGGTACGCCACGTCCTCCCAGCCGTCCTCGGTCAGCCAGGCCGCGAGGTGGTCCTGGTCGGGCCAGGCCCGGATGGACTCGGCAAGATAGACGTAGGCATCCGGGTTCGAGGATGCCTTGCGGGCAATCGGCGGGAGGGCCCGCATGAGGTACTCGAGGTACATGGTTCGCCACAAGGGGTTCACCGGCGAGGAGAACTCCGCGACCACGAGCTTCCCGCCGGGCTTGGTGACGCGGAGCATCTCGCGCAGCGCGGCATGCGGGTTGCTGACGTTGCGCAGGCCGAACGAGATGGTGACGGCGTCGAACGCGTTGTCTGCGAACGGCAGCTTCGTGGCGTCCCCCGCGATGAAGTCGATGTCCGGACGACGGCGCTTGCCGACCTTGAGCATCCCGAGCGAGAAGTCACAGGCGATGACGTCGATGCCTGCATCCGCGTACGGCTCGGACGACGTGCCCGTCCCGGCCGCGAGGTCCAGTACCCGCTGGCCCGGCTGGGCGCCGACGGCGTCGAAGACCACCTTGCGCCAGCGGCGGGTCTGGCCGAGGGAGAGGATGTCGTTGACGACGTCGTAGCGGGGCGCCACATCGTCGAACATGCTCGCCACTTCCTCGGGGAGCTTCTGGAGGGATGCCCTCTTGCCTGTGCTGGTCACCCGCCCCATTCTGCCAAACTTCCGCGCGGCTTCTGGCACGTCAGAACTTCAGGAGCACCTTCGAGGACCCCGTGCTGCGGTCGCCCGCGACGCGGAATGCCTCGACCGCATCGTCGACGGGGAACTCGTGAGTGAGCATCGGCTCCACGTCGAGGCCTTCGGCCAGGTACTCGAGCGCCGTCGAGATCTCGTCGATGAAGCGGAACGTTCCGCGGTAGTCGATCTCGCGGAAGACGAGCTCGGCGAGGGACACCTCAAGGGTGCCTGCCGGGAGGTTGCCCACCTGCACCACGACGCCCCCGCGCTTGACCGCGCGCAGCACGCTCGTCACAGCGGGAGGGGCGCCCGAGGCCTCGAAGACGACGTCCGTCTCAGGGAGGGAGCCGCCTTCGGCGAGGTTGACGACGTCGTCCGCTCCCATGCGGCGGGCGATCTCAAGGGACGCGGAGGCCAGATCGCTGGCCACGACGCGCGCGGCGCCCGCCTTGCGAGCCGCGGCCACCACGAGGACGCCGATGGGGCCGGCACCGTTGACGAGGACGGTCTTCCCCTCCACCGATCCCGCGCGGTTCACGGCGTGGATGGCCACGCCAAGGGGCTCGGCCACGGAAGCGAGCCGCGTGCTCACGCCCTCGGGCACCGGCCGGAGCTGGCCAGCGGGGACGATCTTCTGCGCGGCGAACGCGCCTTGGGTGTGCGGGCGGTACGCGGCCGAGCCGAGGTAGCGGACGGAGCCGCAGAGGTTGGGGCGGCCGGACGTGCAGAACTCGCACTCGCCGCACACGGTCGCGGGATGGATCGCCACGGCCTGGCCCACCTCAAAACCGCTGACCTCGGAGCCGAGCGCCGCGATCCGGCCGGCGACCTCGTGCCCGAGGATCAGCGGATCCTTGAGGATGCTGAGCCCCGCGGCACCGTGCTTGACGTAGTGGAGGTCGCTGCCGCAGATGCCCCCGTACTCGATGTCGACCAGAGCGTCCTGCGGGCCGAGCCCGCTGGACTCGATGGGGTCGAGGCGCAGATCTCCGGCTGCATGGACGACGACGGCCAGGCTCATGGGTTCCTCCTGACGGAAAGGGTGGGGTCGAAGCCATTGTACGCACTGCCATACTAGATGTGCCACGTGTGCGCCCCTAGTCTTGGACCCATGGCCCCGTCCCTCCCGGGCGAGCCGACGCCGTCAGCCGTCCGCCCGCCGTCGAACCGCGAGCTTGCCTACGAGCACATCCGCGAGCTGATCGTCCGCGGCGACGAGCCCCCCGGGGCGCTGCTGAGCGAGAACGACCTGGCGCTCCGGCTCGACCTCAGCCGCACCCCAGTGCGCGAGGCGCTCCTCCTCCTGGCACAGGAAGGGCTCGTGGACGTGCGGCCGCAGCGCGGCAGCTACGTATCCCTCATCGATCCCGACATGGTGCGGCAGGCCCAGTTCATCCGCGAGGCCATCGAGATTGCCTCCCTCGAGGCGTGCGTCGCGAAGTGGACGCCCGAGCTGGGGGCGGAGGTCGAGGGGATCCTCGCCGCCCAGGACGCCTGCAGCACGCCGGAGGAGTTCTATCCGCTCGACGAGCACTTCCACCGCACATTGCTCGGGATCGCCGGCCACGACTTTGCGTGGGCAGCCGTGCAGAGCGCCAAGGGACATCTGGACCGGGCCCGGTATCTCGGGCTGAGCGGCTACCGCTCGATCGCCGAGTACGCGGCCGACCATCGGCGGCTCCACGACGCCATCGCCTCGGGGAGCCTCGATACCGCCCAGGAGGAGCTGCGCTCGCATCTCCGGTTCGTGCTCGACGACCTCGATCAGATCCAGACAGCACGGCCCGAGCTCTTCCGAGTCCCCCGTGGGCCGGAGCGGCGCCCTGCGCGGCCCGCGCGCCGGTAGGGCGGCACACAACAAGTACCCTTGATCCATCATGACCTCCCCCCTGCGCGCCCTCACCGTCGATCTGGGCGAGACCTTCCCCCTCGGCGATTTGGCGGACGCGATCACTGAGCCGTCTGCGCTGTGCTGGATCCGCCGGGGCGAGGGCCATCTCGGCTTCGGGGAGAGCGCGCGGTACACGGTCACCGGCCCCGACCGCTTCATCGAAGCCGAAGCGTGGTGGAAGCAGCTCACGCTGGACGCCGACGTCATCGACCCGCTCCAGCATCCCGGCACTGGACCCCTCGCCTTCGGATCATTCGCCTTCTCCCGGACGTCCCAGTACGAGTCGCGGCTCGTGGTGCCCGAGATCGTCGTCGGCATCCGGGACGGCCGTGCGTGGGCCACCCAGCTCACCACGGACGGAACCGCGCCCTCCGAACGCGCGCTGCGTGCCGCCGTCGACCACTGGCTCGAGCCGCGGCCGTCGGGCGTCGCGAACGGAAGCCACCTCACCATCCGCTCGGGGCGGCTCGGGGAGCAGCGCTGGATGGAGGCGGTGGCGTCCGGGGTCCGGCACATCCGCTCGGGGGAGCTTGAGAAGCTCGTCCTCGCCCGAGATGTGGTGGTGGAGGACGACGGCGGGATTTCGCGGGACCGCGTGCTGCGCCGCCTTGCGTCGGCGTACCGCGATTGCTGGGTCTACGGCGTTGACGGCTTGGTCGGAGCGACGCCGGAGATGCTCATCCAAGTCGAGGGGCGTACCGCGCAGGCGCGCGTCCTCGCCGGAACGCTCGATCGTCGGGACGCCGACGGCGCTGGACCGGGCTATGCGGAGCGGGTCCTCGCGGGATCGGCGAAGCAGCGCCACGAGCACCAGATCGCGATCGAGTCGCTCACCACCGCGCTCGAGCCATTCTCGGAGGCGCTCAACGCCCACGACGAGCCGTTCATCCTCGAACTGCCGAACGTGTTCCACCTCGCGTCCGACGTCAAGGCCGAGCTCGCGGAGATCGAGGGGCACGTACCCACCCCGCTCGCGCTCGTGAACGCCCTGCATCCGACCGCCGCCGTCTGCGGGACGCCGACCCGGGTGGCTGGCGAGCTCCTCCGGGAGCTCGAGGAGCTCGACCGAGGACCCTACGCCGGTCCCGTCGGCTGGCTCGACGGCGCCGGCAACGGCGAGTTCGGTATCGCCCTGCGCGGAGCTGTTCTCGAGGGGACGACGGCGGCCCGCCTGTACGCGGGGTGCGGGATCGTGGACGGCTCTGTGCCGCAGGCGGAACTCGCAGAGTCGTGGGCCAAGTTTCGGCCCATGCTCGAGGCGCTCGGAGTTGAGCGCTGACGTCTGGCATTCCAGAAGCTTCCCCGCGCGGTGGGCTTGCGCGGTATCCCCTTTTGTTGTCCAATGGTGAAACGAAAGTTGCATGTGACGAACATCTCACCGGTCTGAGGACCGGCTAGGATGGATGTCGCTCTAGCACCTGATTGCCAGTACCTCCAAGTAAGGGACGACATATGACTTTCTCCACGAAGTTCGCTGCCAAGGGCGCCGTGGTCCTCGCCGTGGGCGCGCTTGCGCTCACCGCCTGCACGAACGCTTCCGAGACGGGCGGCGGTGCGAAGCCGGCGGGCTCGGGCTCGGCCGCCGCCAGCTTCGATCCGAGCACCGTCCAGAAGGACGACTCGCTGGCGTCGCAGGTGCCCGCCGCGATCAAGTCCAAGGGCACGCTCGTCGTCGGCTCCGACACGACGTACGCTCCGGCCGAGTTCCTCGGCGGTTCGGACAACCACACCCCGATGGGCTACGACGTCGACTTCGCCAAGGCGATCGCGGCGACTCTCGGCCTCAAGGCCGACGTCCAGACGGCCGACTTCACGGGCATCCTCCCGGCCCTCGGCCCCAAGTACGACCTCGGCATCAGCTCCTTCACCATCACCAAGGAGCGCCTTCAGGCGGTCAACTTCGTGAGCTACTTCAACGCCGGCGTCGCCTGGGCGGTCCAGAAGGGCAACCCGAAGAACTTCTCGGTTGACGACGTCTGCGGCAAGACCATCGGCGTCCAGACCGGCACGACCGAAGCCGACGAAGTGAAGACCCTCAGCGACAAGTGCATGTCGTCCGGCAAGAAGGCGATCGACATCGTCTCCCTCGCGGCGCAGACCGACCTCAACACGCGGCTCGTCAACGGCGCTCTTGACGCCATGTCCGCCGACTCGCCCATCATTGGATATGCGGTCACCCAGACGAACGGTGCCGTGCAGAAGATCGGCGACACGACCGAGGTCGCCCCGGAGGGCATCGCCGTCGCGAAGAGCGACACCGCGCTTGCCGACCTCATCCAGAAGGTCATGACGAAGCTCATGGCCGATGGCACCTACAAGAAGATCCTCGACTCCTGGAACAACGCCGACGGCGCCGTCTCCAAGGCCGAGGTCAACCCGTCCGTCTCCTCGTGAATGTCATGACTGCTCGTCAGGCGGAGACCGCCGAAGCCACCAAGAGCGGCGCACCGGAACTGATCAAGGCGGTTCCGGTGCGCCACCCGGGCCGGTGGGTCGCAGCCGCCATCATCCTGATCCTGGCCGCCCTGGCGGTCCAGAGCCTGGCGACCAACCCGCGCTTCGGGTGGGGCACGGTCGCCGCGTACATCCTGGACGTGAACATCGTCCGCGGCGTGGGCTGGACGCTGCTGCTGACCGTGCTGTCCATGCTGATCGCCATCATCCTGGCGATCGTGCTGGCCTTCATGCGCCAGTCGGACAACCCGATCCTGCGCTGGTCGTCCTGGTTCTGGGTCTGGTTCTTCCGCGGCACCCCCGTGTACACCCAGCTGATCTTCTGGGGCCTGGTCACCGTCCTGTACCCCACGATCTCCTTGGGCATCCCCTTCGGCCCCGCGCTGGCCACCTACATCCTCAGCGACCCGACCAAGGGCTTCATCCCCGCCATCCTGGGCCTGGGCCTGAACGAGTCCGCCTACCTGGCTGAGATCTTCCGGGCCGGGCTGAAGTCCGTGGACAAGGGCCAGGTCGAGGCCGCCGAGGCCCTCGGCATGCGCGGGACCAAGATCATGTGGCGCATCGTGCTCCCCCAGGCCATGCGCGTGATCGTGCCTCCGACCGGGAACGAGACCATCGGCATGCTCAAGACCACCTCCCTGGTCCTGGCCGTGCCGTTCACCCTGGATCTGACCTTCGTCTCCAACGCCCTGGCCAACCGCACCTACCAGCCCATCCCGCTGCTGATCGTCGCGGCCGCCTGGTACCTGCTGGTCACCAGCATCCTCATGGTCGGCCAGCACTACATCGAGAAGTACTACGGCAAGGGCGTGGACAACCTCGTCCCCGCCGCCGTCAACCCCGCCGCCGCCAAAGCCGCAGCAGCGGGCGGTACCGGGGCCGGCTCGGACCTGGGCACCGGCACCACGATCCCCGGCGGCCCCACCGCCGCCGGGCCGACCATCGAGGAGAGCGGCCGATGAGCACCCCAGCCCAGACGACGCCGAACAGCCAGCCCGCCCCCGCCCCCGCCTCCCTGCGCGGGGCCAAGGACCTCGTCCGGATCGAGGGAGTGCACAAGTACTTCGGCGAGCATCACGTCCTGCGCGGGATCGACATGACCGTCAAACAGGGCGAGGTCTCCGTGCTCATCGGCCCCTCGGGGTCAGGCAAGTCCACCCTCCTGCGCTGCGTGAACCACCTCGAGACCATCAGCGCTGGACGGATCTGGGTCAATGACGAGCTCATCGGCTACCGGGAGCGCGCCGGAAAGCTGCACGAGCTGCATGTGAAGGAGATCGCCGCCCAGCGCCGCAACATCGGCATGGTCTTCCAGCGCTTCAACCTCTTCGGGCACAAGACCGCCCTGGAGAACATCATCGAGGCCCCCATCCAGGTCAAGGGCCAGGACAAGGCCACCGCGAAGAAGCGCGCCCTCGAACTCCTGGACCGGGTCGGGCTCTCCGAGCGGGCCAACCACTACCCGGCCCAGCTCTCCGGCGGCCAGCAGCAGCGCGTCGCCATCGCCCGGGCCCTGGCCATGGACCCCGAGCTGATGCTCTTCGACGAGCCCACCAGCGCCCTGGACCCTGAGCTCGTCGGCGATGTGCTCAACGTCATGAAGGACCTAGCCAAGTCCGGCATGACCATGGTCGTCGTCACCCACGAGATCGGCTTCGCACGCGAGGTCGGGGACACCCTGACGTTCATGGACGGCGGCGTCGTCGTCGAATCGGGCAACCCCCGCGACGTCATCGCCAATCCCCAGCACGAACGCACCCGCAGCTTCCTCAGCAAGGTCCTCTGAGCCCGCAAGTCCTCGGAGTACCGCCCGAAGAAGACGCCTTGTCGCCCTTCAAGACGCTCGTCTTATCGGCGCCAAGGCGTCTTCTCGTGCGTCGCGCCGGGATTATCTGTACCCGAAACGGTGCTGCGGGGAGACGGATTCCGTGACCGCCGAGCGCAGGCGCTCGTGCAGGCCGCGCAGGCCGGAACGGTCCACGCGGGCCTCGATGATCTCCCGGCCGCCCGTCCGCGGCGCGCAGAGAGCGGCAGAGGCCTCCGCCGTCGTCCGTACCATGGTGTGCCGCACGCCGTATCCGGCGGCGAGCGCGCGGAGATCGGCCTTGTGCGGCGTGCCGAAGAGCCGTTCGACGGCGGCCGCTGCGGCGGGGCGCTCGCCGTCGTCGCCGCCCACGCGGCCGTGCT
Source organism: Sinomonas gamaensis (assembly GCF_005876955.1). Lineage (GTDB taxonomy): Bacteria > Actinomycetota > Actinomycetes > Actinomycetales > Micrococcaceae > Sinomonas > Sinomonas gamaensis. Next base: position 40,993 of record NZ_SSCL01000014.1, on the reverse strand, counting down.
CGAGGAGCCCGAAGATCGCTCCGCCCGAGTCGTTGAGCACGACGATGCGCAAGGACGGCTCGGCCTCCCCGGTGCCGAGGAGAAGCCCGCCGATATCGTGCAGGAACGTGAGGTCACCGAGGAACAGGGTCGTGTCGGTGCGGTTGCCCAGCCAGAGTCCGGTCGCGGCGGACACCGTCCCGTCGATGCCTGCGAGCCCGCGGTTCGCGAAGACTCGCGCGCCGGGCTCGGCGGGAGGCGGCGCGGCGAGGTCCACGTCCCGGATGCCGTTCGAGGAACCGAGCATGAGCTGCCCTCGCGCGTTCCTCCACACGAGCTGCGCCAGCCGAGGTCCTGACAGCGGCGCGCTCGCGAGCACGCGGTCCACGGACTCCTGGGCGGCCGCGCCGGCGATGAGCCACGCGTCGAGCCAGCCCTCCGCGCCGCGGCCGGCAAAGTCTGAGAGCTCGTCGAGGTCTGCCACGAGCCGCTCGCGACGTCGTCCCTCCTCGAACCATGCGACGGGCCGCGGGTGGAACAGCGCGGTTTCCACACCAGGTCGCGCGAGGAGTGCCGTGACGGGGCGGCTCAGCGTGGGCCGGCCGAAGAGGACCACGCGGTCTATACCCTCGCCGGGATGCCCGTCGAGCAGCAGCCGATACGGCCCGACTGCGTGCGAACCGAAACGCGCGTTCGATGACGGCTCAGCCAGGAGCGGCAGGCCGTGCGCGACGGCGAACGCCTCTGCGAGCGGCCCGGCCCCGTGCCCCGCGAGCACCACGGTGCGCCGTGGCGGAAGGCCGCCGAGCGCGGCGACCGCCGGACGCCGGTACGCGAAGCCCTCCGTGGGCGGCTGCTCCCACCCGGCTTCAGAAGGCTCCCACTCGCCGGCCGGCACGAGCGGCTCGCGGAAGCAGACGTTGAGCTGGACGGGCCCCGAGGGCACGCCGGGCAGGAGGCCCGAGGCGGCGCTCAGCGCGGTGCGCACGGCGGACGACGGCGACTCCCCCGCCGCAATCGACGTTGCGAACCGCACGTGCTCGCCGAAGAGGTCGAGCTGCTCGGTCGTCTGGTTCGCCCCGGTCCCGTGAAGCTCCGCGGGCCGGTCGGCCGAGAGCACGACGAGAGGAACCTCCGCGTGGTTCGCCTCCATGACGGCGGGGAGGAGATTGCCGACCGCCGTGCCGCTCGTGGTGACGACCGCCGTCGGCCGCCCTGAGGAGAGCGCGGCCCCGAGCGCGGTGAAGCCGCCGGCCCGCTCGTCGATGCGGACCGCGAGCTCGAGCAGCCCACGCCCCTCGGCCTCCGCGAGCGCATACGCAAGGGGCGCGCTGCGCGAGCCGGGGCAGACCACAACGCGACGGACGCCGCCCGCGAGGAGTCCGGAGACCACCTCGCGGGCGGCGTCGAGAGAGCCGAGAGAAGTCACCCTCTTATCGTAGGCTCGCGGTCGTAGACGAGCAGGCCATCGTCGCGGAGTCGCGCGCCCGCCGTCGGCCTGTGCACATGACCGCAGTCCGAACGCGCGCTGCCTGATCCAGCAGCTCGTCCATGGCCGCCAGGAAATCCGGGTGGCGCGTGGCAGCCAGAGCGCCAGCGCGTCGCGCCCTGCGGTTCCGTGACCGAAGGTCAGAAGCGTCGCGCGGGAATCTGTGCTGGACTCCATGGTGTGAGTATCCCTGCGGTCGTGGCTCGCCAGACGAGCAGCATTCGAGACCTCGACACCGCCGTCACAGAGTGCCGCGCCTGTCCGCGGCTCGTGGCGTGGCGGGAGGAGGCTGGGAGGGTCAAGCGCAGGGCGTTCCAGGACTGGGACTACTGGGCGCGGCCCGTTCCGGGCTTCGGGCCGCCGGACGCGTCGCTCGCGATCGTGGGGCTCGCGCCCGCGGCCCATGGCGGCAACCGCACTGGGCGGGCGTTCACGGGCGACCCCTCCGGCGACGCCCTCTTCGCCGCACTGTACGACCTGGGCCTGGCGTCCCAGCCCACCTCAACACACCGCGACGACGGGCTCGAGCTGCGGGGAGTCCGGATCAGCATGCCCGTGCACTGCGCGCCCCCGGGCAACCGGCCTACCACCGCCGAACGGGACACCTGCCGCCCCTGGCTGGCCCGGGAACTGGAGCTGCTGCGCCCGACCCTGCGCGCGATCGTGGTGCTCGGCGCATTCGGCTGGCAGGCGCTGCTGCCGGTGATGGCCGACGGCGGGTGGCGGCTCCCGCGGCCACGGCCGGCTTTCGGGCACGGGGCCGAAGTGCGTGTTCCGGGACCCGACGCCGACCGCGCCGTGCATCTGGTGGGCTGCTACCACCCCAGCCAGCGCAACATGAACACCGGCACCCTCACCCCGGCCATGCTCCGCGAGGCGCTCGGTCGGGGTGGGGTGCTCGCGGGGCTGATCGGTTGACCGCGCCCTACTTCTTGGCCTTCTTGGCGTGCTCGACGGGCAGCACCTGGACGATCGCTGGCCGCGGCGCGCGGGCCGCGCCAGCCGGCAGTGGCGAACCGGCCCCCGCGTAGTCCGGGAAGTACGAGTGCGGCGCGTCGAACGTGCCCTCCTCTCCCGGGTGCTGGACTGCCACGAAGACGTGCCGCTCGTCGTCGCGCACCACGGGGCCACACGTCTCCGCGTCGCGCGGCACGGAGAGGAACTGCTCGACCTTGCCACGCTCGGGACCCTCGAGCGTCACACGGAAGAGGCCGTCGTTGAATCCGATCGAACTCGGGGCACCGTCGGTGGCGAGCCACATGTAGCCTGACGAGTCGAACGCGACGTTGTCCGGGCACGAGATCGGCGAGACCTTGTCCGCAGGGAAGCCGGCGAAGTACGTGGCCTGGTTCGTCGCCGGGTCACCGCACACGAGCAGGAGGTTCCAGCCGAACGTCCTGGCCGTCTGGTCGCCGCCGTCCTCCGTGATCTCCACAATATGGCCGTCCCGGTTCTGGCGGCGGGGGTTCGCCTCGTCGACCGGGGCATTGCTGCCCACGCCGCGGTTTGAGTTGTTGGTGCAGACCACATAGACCTTCCCGGTCACGGGGTGCGGCTCAACGTCCTCGCAGCGGTCCATCTTGGTTGCCCCTACAGCGTCGGCGGCAAGGCGCGTGTACACGAGGACCTGCTCGACGCTCATGTCCGGGACGGCGGACTTCCCGTCGAGAACGAGCGGCAGCCACTCGCCCCGGCCGTCGAATGCCCCGTCCGCCGGGAGTCTGCCGCTTCCGTCGATCTCGGTCGCCGGGGAGTTGCCCGCGAAGCGCGCCACGAAGAGGTCGCCCTCGGACAGGAGGGTCTTGTTGTGCTCCCGGTCTGCCTTGCTGCTGCCCGGACGGTAGACGCCCTTCGAGACGAACTTGTAGAGGTAGTCGAAGCGCTCGTCGTCGCCGGAGTACGCGACGACCCGCCCGTTGCCGGCCACCCGCACGTTCGCTCCCTCGTGCTTGAAGCGGCCGAGTGAGGTGTGCTTCTTGGGGGTCGACGTGGGGTCCAGGGGGTCTACCTCGATCACCCAGCCGAAGCGGTTGGCCTCGGTGGCGTAGGCGGGGTTGCGGGTGTCGAACCGCGGATCGTCGAGCTCCCAGAGGCGCGTCGTGGCCCTGTCGGCGAGGCCGTAGCGCTTCTCCTCCTTGGAGGTGCCGGGCGCCCGGAAGTATCCGTTGAAGTTCTCCTCGCCGGAGAGGACCGTGCCCCACGGCGTAGTGCCGCCGGAGCAGTTGCCGAGCGTGCCGCGAACCGTCCGGCCCACCAGCGGCGTGCCGGCCGCCGGACCGGTGAACTCGAAAACCGTGTCGGTGAGGTAGCGGCGGTTGAGCGGAGCTCCCTTGACGTAGCGCCACGCCTCGTTCTTGTTCTGACGCACGAGTTCGACGACGGAGAGGCCGTGCGCGGCCCGGGCCACGGCGCGCGTCTCGGCCGGTTCCGCTGCGACCTGAGCGTCAGAGAACATGATGCCCTCGTTCGTGTACTCGTGGTTCGTGAACAGGACTGCCCGTTTCCCGGCTGTGCCCGGAAGTTCGATGATGTCGGTGTAGTCGTTGTTGTAGCCAAACTGGCGGGCCTGGGCCACCGCGGTCTGATGCTCGAGGTCGAACTCCGGGCTGTCATCGAAAAGACCGTCGCCCCACCGGATGATCGGCTGCCACGCGAAGCCCTCGGGGACGGTGAACTCGTCCACGAGCTTGTCCACGGGGCGGATCGGGGTGAAGTCGAGGGTAGATTTCGGCGGCCTACCTGCAGGCTGCCCGCCCGCGAACGCGAGCGTGAGTGCGCCAACGAGCCCGACGCCGAGGGCTGAACGGCGGGAGAGCTCGCCGGAGACGATGTCGCGGAAGTAGCCGTTCGAGGACGTGTTGCAGACCTTGTTGAGGCACGCGTTGTCGCACTTGAGCGCGCAGGTGACGGCGCTGCGCTTGCCGCGGACATGGTCGAGCATGGGCAGGAGGAGACGACGGGGGTTGGTCATGGGCACAGCCCATCATTCACGGTGAACACGCAGGCTGCTCTCAGGTTAATTTCAGAAAAACCTGCAGGACTTGCGCCATGCCTGACACAGCCGAGCACAGACGCCTGTCCGAGTCCCCGGGCGACTCGGATCCCTGGCGCCTCTGGGGCCCCTACCTCGCCGGACGCCAGTGGGGCACCGTCCGCGAGGACTACTCCGCCGACGGCAACGCGTGGGACTTCTTCCCGTTCGAGCACGCCCACCGCCGTGCCTATCGATGGGGCGAGGACGGGATCGCGGGGCTCTGCGACCGCTTCGGTTTCCTCAACTTCGGCGTCGCACTCTGGAATGGGCACGATGACCGCCTCAAGGAGCGCTACTTCGGGCTCACCAACGGCCAGGGCAACCACGGCGAGGACGTCAAGGAGCACTGGTGGCATCTGGACGCGACCCCAACCCACTCCTGGGCAAGGACCCTCTACCGCTACCCCCAGGCCGCCTACCCCTATGAGGAGCTCGTGCGCGCCAACGCCTCGCGCTCCCGTGTCGAGCCGGAACACGAGCTCGCGGACACGGGGGTCCTCGCCGAGAACCGATTCTTCGACGTCGAGACCATCCATGCGAAGGCCTCGCCCGACGACATCTGCGTGACGATCACGGCCACGAACCAAGGGCCCGATCCTGCGCCCCTCGACCTCGTGGCGCAGCTCTGGTTCCGGAACACCTGGGCTTGGGGACGCGACGAGCGGCGGCCCGCGCTGCGCCGCCTGCGGCCGCCCGAGCTGATGCCGGGCGGGGTCGCCGCCATTGAGGCGACCCATGGATTCCTGGGCCGCTACATCTTGGCTGCCGACACCGTGGTCGACGCGCCGGGCAGCCCCTTCCCCGAGGTGCTGTTCTGCGACAACGAGAGCAACGACGTTGCACTTTTCGGGGCACCGACCAATCCTTCGCCGCACCCGAAGGACGCGATCGACGCCGCCATCGTGCGCAGCGACCGGTCCCTCCTCAACCCCGGGGACGTCGGAACGAAGGCGGCCTTCCGCTGGCACTTCCCGACGATCGCCCCGGGGTCGAGCGTGACGGTGCGGCTCCGGCTCACCGGAGAAGCACTGCCCCTCAACCCCTTCGGGGTGGGGTTCGACGACGTTCTCGAGGACCGCGAGCGCGAGGCAGACGAGTTCTACTCGGCCGTCGTGCCACAGACGCACCCTGAGGACGCGCTCGTGGCTCGCCGGGCCTTTGCCGGCCTCCTGTGGGGCAAGCAGCACTACCGCTATTCCGTGCGGGAATGGCTCGAGGGCGACCCGGCCTTCCCCGCGCCCCCAGAGAGCCGGAGGCAGCCGTGGGGCCGCAACACCGGCTGGCGCCATCTGGCCCTCGCAGACGTCATCTCGATGCCGGACGAGTGGGAGTACCCGTGGTTCGCCTCGTGGGACCTCGCGTTCCATTGCGTCGCGCTCGCCCACATCGATCCGGACTTCGCCAAGCACCAGCTGGTGCTCCTCTGCCGCGAATGGGCCATGCACCCTGACGGCCAGCTTCCCGCCTACGAATGGGCCTTCGGGGACGTCAACCCTCCGGTCCATGCGTGGGCGGCCTGGCAGGTGTTCTGCATCGACGGCGCGCGGGACAAGGAGTTCCTGACCCGGGTTTTCACGAAACTGCTGCTGAACTTCTCGTGGTGGGTGAACCGCAAGGACGCGGACGGCTCGAATCTGTTCGAGGGCGGGTTCCTCGGCATGGACAACATCGGCGCCTTCGACCGGTCGAAGGGCCTCCCTCCGGGCTTCCGCCTCGAGCAGTCGGACGCGACGAGCTGGATGGGCTTCTACTGCCTCACGATGATGCGCATCGCCCTCGAACTCGCGCGCGACGATCGCGTCTGGGACGACCTCGCGACGAAGTTCCTCGAGCACTTCCTCGCGATCGCGCAGGCCATGGACACCTTCGGGAGCGCCGGGGTCTCCCTGTGGGACGAGGACGACGGCTTCTTCTACGACGTGCTCGTGGGCGACGACGGCGGGCAGGAACGGCTGCCGATCCGCAGCATGGTAGGTCTCCTGCCTCTGCTGGCAGTGGCTGTCACCCCAGAGTGGGCCGCGGAGTCACTGCCCGACTTTGCCCGGAACCTGCATTGGCTCCAGCAGCACCGACCGGATGAGATGGGTGCGCTCGTGCGGGCTTCCGACGGGCGCCTCACGCTCGCGGTCGTCCACGATGCCCGGCTCGCGCGGATCTTGGCCCGTCTCCTCGACGAGGGCGAATTCCTCTCGCCGTACGGCATCCGCTCGCTGTCGGCGGCTTACCGGCGCCCGATGACGGTCGACGTCGCCGGCCAGCCCATGACCATCGCGTACCTTCCGGCCGAGTCCGACTCGGGCCTGTTCGGCGGCAACTCCAATTGGCGCGGTCCTGTGTGGTTCCCGGTGAACGTCCTCGTGGCCGACGCCCTGGCCACCTATGCCGAGGGCATCGGCTCGGACCTGGCGGTCGAATTCCCCCATGGCTCGGGCCAGACGCTCCCCCTCGCGGACGTCGCCCGGGAGCTCGAGCAACGCCTCGTGCGGCTCTTCCGGCCGGCGCCGGACGGCCGGCGGCCGAGCACGCCCCGGCATCATCCGTCGGGCCCGCTCTGGGACGCGCACCCGACGTTCAGCGAGTACTTCCACGGCGACACGGGCGCCGGAATCGGGGCGTCTCACCAGACCGGATGGACTGCTCTCGTGGCGCACCTCATCTGCCGGAGGTAGTCGGACTGTCGCCCACCAGAACCCCGTAGCAGCGGCGCAGCCGCTCGAGCCACCACTCCCGCCGCTCCTGCGGGGCGGCGTGCTTCGCGAGCAGTTCGGGGTCTGGCGCCACGGCACCGCTCGTCACCGTGCCGACCGACAGGGAGCCGCCGCGGGGCACCAGCGGCGGGCGGACGACGTCGTCCGCGAACAGCGCAGCGGTTCCGAGCCCGCAGGCGTACGGCAGCTCGGGGAGCGCCGCGGCGAGCGCCACGCCAGCGGCGAGCCCTACCGACGTATCCAGCGCAGAGCTGACGACGGCGGGCAGTCCCGCCTCCCGCACGATCTCGAGCGCGCGCCGCACTCCCCCGAGAGGGGCCGCCTTGACAACGATCAGGTCCGCGGCGCCCGCCCGGGCCACCCGGAGCGGATCCTCCGCCTTCCGCACGCTCTCGTCCGCGGCGATCGGCACACGGACCCCGGCCTCCGCCAGACGCGACCGGACTTCGGCCAGCCCGTCCACGCCGGGGGCCGGCTGCTCCGCGTACTCCAGTCCGTACGGGGCGAGAGCCGTCAGGGCCGCGACCGCTTCCTCGACGCTCCACGCGGCGTTCGCGTCGACGCGGAGGGCCGCGTCGGGAAGCGCGGCGCGGACGGCTGCGAGCCGGGCGACGTCGTCGGCGAGGCTCTGGCCCCGCTCGGCGACCTTGACCTTCACGGCAGAGACCGGCCCGTACTTCGCGAGGACCTCCGGGACGCGCTCGGCGGCGACGGCGGGGACGGTCGCGTTGACCGGCACGCTGTCCCGCACCGGCTTGGGGAACCCCTCCCACGCGGCCTCGACGGCTGATGCAAGCCAGCGCGACGCCTCGCCGTCGTCGTACTCGAGGAACGGCGCAAACTCGCCCCACCCGGCTGGGCCGCGCACCAGGAGCGCCTCCCGTTCGAGGACGCCGCGGAAGCGGACGGTGAGCGGCAGGCGGACGACGACGGCTGTCGCCTCGAGTTCGGCAAGGGAGGGGATCACAGGGCCACCTTAAGCGCGAGCCACGCACCCGCCGCGCACAACCCGATCACCGCGGCGAACGAGCCAAGCCACACGGGTGCGGGCACACCGGTCCGGCGCGCGAGGATGAACGCGTCCGAGCTGCCCAGTTCCCGACGACGAGTGGTGTGGACCGAGACGAGGTTCCACCAGTCGCGCACTGCGCCCAGGATGAGCGCGAGGCCGGCGGCCAGCGTGACGTGGCCTTGGACCTCCGGCGGAACCGCAACCACGAGCACCCCGACGGCGACGATCGCCCCGAGCAGGATGAACACGCCCTGCACGTTGCGGATGAACAGGAACGTGAGGACAAGCACGACGACGGTCGCAGACAGCGCCGCGCGCCCCCAGCCCTGCATCGACGCGGCAACGAAGCCCGCCCCGACGGCCGCGGGCGCCGGGTAGCCCCAGAAGCCGAACCAGACCGCTCTCCCCCGGCCGACCCCGAGCGTCGTGCCGCCCTGGTCCCTGCGCAGCGTGATCCCGGTGACCCTCATCCCCGTGGCCAGCCCCGCGAACGCATGCCCGAGCTCGTGGACGATCGTGACGAACCGGCCGAAGAACCGCCACAGCACCGGCACGAGGCACAGGGCCGCGGCGGCAGCGAGCAGCCACGCGACCTCGGCGGCAGGCAGGGACAGGGGCGGGGTGCGGGTGAACCCGTCGACGAACGCGTTCCACCAGTCGTGAACCATGAGAACAGCATGCGCACAGACGGATGTGGGACCCTAATTGGCATGGTTTCCACCCGAGCGAACTCTCCCATGCCCGTCCGTGAGACCGTGGCAGGGCCGGGCCTGTTCCTCATGGCTGCCCTCGTGTCGGCGCTAGGGGTGGTAGGGACCTACTGGCTGTTCGTCCGCACGACGACCGGCCAGTACATCGACGAGTCCGCTCTCGACGAGGCCGTGGCCGTCTACGGCAGGGCCGCGAAGGCGGCGCTGGGATTCCTCGATGCCCTGCCGACCATCGCCGTCGTCGTGGGCGTCGGGGGCCTCCTCTATGCCGCGGTCGTCAAGCGCCGCTGGTCCGCCGCGCTCATAGCCTTCGCCGCCGCGGGCCTCGCCAACATCGTCACGCAGCTTCTCAAGGCCTACCTGTTCACGCGCCCCTACACCGGAATCCAGACGCTCATGGAGAACTCGCTCCCGTCAGGGCACACGACTGCTGCGGCGTCGGCGGCCGGGGCCATCTTCCTGGTGTCCTCGCCCGCATGGCGTCCTTTCGTGGGCTTCCTCGGCACCACGTTCGCGGTCGCGGCTGGGGGTGCGACGCTCGTCAACCAGTGGCATCGCCCCGCAGACGTCATCGCGGCGCTCCTGGTCGTGGCGGCATGCCTCGCGCCGGCCGGGTGGCTCGTGCTCCGCACCGGACAGCAGTGGAACACCTGGGACGGCTTCGGGAGCCATTGGGCGTCGTCGCGGCTCTGGCTCAGCCTCCCGCTGCTCATCGGACTCGGGGCGACCGCCCTCGCCGTCGCGATGCTCGTCAAGATCGCCCCCGGCAGCGGTGTGGAGAGCACCACCCACTACTTCTGGACCGGCCTCTCGCTCATCGTCATCAGCGGGTATGTGATTGGGACGGCCGCGACGTGGCTGTTCGCGGTATCCGTCCGTCAGCGGTAGCCGTCGACGATCGCCGCCGCGATCTCCTTGTACGCCCGCCGCGTCTCGGGCCGCACGGCCTCGAGCGAGACGAGGTCGCCGTCCGCGACCGCCTTGTCATGGGGCACGCTGATGAGCATCCGGCACATGCCGGCGAGCGTCTCCTCGATTGCGGCCTTGTCGACCCGCGCAGAGACGTCGTCCTTGTCGGTGACGACGACGATTGCCTCCTTCGCGAGGTGCTCGAACCCGTGCGCGGAGAGCCACAGCAGCGTGTCGCGGGCGCGCTTGGCGCCGCTCACCGCGAAGCCGGCGGCAACCACGATGTTGTCCGCGTTGTCGAGGATGCCCTTCATGGCAAGCCGGCTGACGCCCGTCCCGCAGTCCGTCAGCGTCACGCCGTAATGGCGTGAGACGAGCGAGTAGACACGCTCATAGTCCTCGGCCCTGAGGGAGTCGGACAGATCAGGGTCCTGCTCGCCGGCGAGCAGGCGTAGGCTCCCGACTTCGTGAAGGTACGCATCGAGGGCTACGCGGGAGTCGTTGTCGCCGAGTTCCCGCAGGAGACGCGTGATGGTGAGCTGCCGCTCCGACTCGTACGCGCCCTCGCCGAGGGCACGCTCGATGAGATCACCCGCGTCGGGGTTCGCGTCGATCGCGCACACGCTTCCCGACCGGACGCTCGCGAGCGTCAGCCCCACACCCACGGTCGTCGACGTCTTGCCCACGCCGCCCTTCATGGACAGCAGCGCGGTGTTGCGGCTTCCCTCCAGGCGACGACGGATGCGACGGTCGAGCTCCGCCTCCTCGCGTTCCACGACCGACGGCCCAAGGTTGAGCGCACCGCCTGTCAGCCGATACAGCCACCCGCGGAAGCCCCCTCGCGGGGGCGCAGCCTGGGACGGCTTGATGAAGCCGGCCGGCTGTTCTGGCTGTAACGGCGGTTCTGGCTGTAACGGCGGTTCTGGCTGGGCCGGCGCCTCGATGACTGGGGCCGGCGCCTCGATGACGGCACTGCCGGTGTCGGCCAACGCTGGCTCTTGCACGGCCGGCCGTACTTCCGCTTCGCGCTCCCCCGCTTCGCGCTCCCCCGCTTCGCGTTGTTCCGCTTCGCGCAGCCGCCTCAGCTCCCGCCGGGTCAGAGGCACAGCCTGAGCACCGTCGTCGACCATCCTGCCCCTTTCACCCTGACCCCGCTGGCACCTCTGGTGCCCGCTGCAACTCTAGTGCAGAGTGCTGGCCGCCTTCAGGCGGCCGATGAACAGGCGCGACTGCTCGGGGCCGTACGGGAGGATCGGGATGGCCTTGGTGGCGTCGTGCGGCGACTCGCGGGTCGCCTGACGTGCGGAGCGCACCGCCGTCGCCATCGTCTCGGCCATCGTGCGCACGGCGACGTCCGTGCAGAGCCCGCCGTGTCCCGGGACGAGGTGCTCGTAGCGGTGCCGGAGCGCGGAGATGTGGCGCAGGGTATCGGCCCACTCCTCCGGATACGAGTCGCCGAACTCGGGGTACGAGCCCTCCTCGACGAGGTCGCCGCTGAACAGCGCGGTCGACGTCCCGACGAGGAGATCGCCGTCTGTGTGCCCCCTGCCGAGGTAGAACAGCGTGACGGACTGGCCGCCCAGGTCGACGAGCACCGGCTGGTCCCGCACGATCGCCTGCGGGACGACGATCTCGGTGTGCTCGCCCTCCCCTGCGGCCATTTCGGGCTCACGCTCGGCGACCTCGGCGCGAACGTCGTGGCCCGTCGCCGCGATCGACGACGCAGCATTCTCGTGCGCCCAGAACTCGGTCACACCTGCGGCCGCAAAGACCGCGTTGCCGAAGTAGTGGTCGTAGTGCGCATGAGTGTTCACGACGACGAGCGGCAAGTCCGTCTTCTCCCGCACCGCGTCGAGGATCTGGCGCGCCTGGCGCGGCCCCTCTCCCGTGTCCACCACGAGGGCGCGCTCCGTCCCGATCACGAGCCCGATGTTGAGCCGCAGCGGCTCGAGACTGAGCGTAAACGTGTCGCCGCCGAGGTCGCGCCATTGAGCCATGCCTTTAGTCCTTCACTTCCGGGGCAGATCGTGGTCCCGATTCTGCCATGGGCCTCAGAGGTCGGCGAGGATGCTGCCCGGGTGTTCGACCGCGTCAGCGACGTAGCGGAGGAAGCCGCCGGCGGTGCCGCCGTCGCACACGCGATGGTCGAAGACCAGCGTCAGCTGGACGACCTTCCGCACCGCGAGCTGCCCCTCGACCGCCCACGGCCGGTCCACGATGCGCCCAACCCCGAGGATCGCCGCCTCGGGATAGTTGATGATCGCGGCACTGCCATCGACGCCGAACACTCCGTAGTTGTTGAGGGTGAACGTGCTGCCCGTGAGGTCCGCCGGTGACGCTTTCCCGTCGCGGGCGACGGCGGTGAGGCGCCTGAGCTCCGAATCCAGCTCGCGTGCGTTCAGCCGGTGCGCGCCCCGAATGCTCGGGACAACGAGGCCGCGCTCGGTCTGCGCCGCGAAGCCGAGGTTGACGCCGTCGAACGCGACGATCTCCTGGGTGCCGTCGGCTGCCGTGTCGATCCGCGTGTTGAGCTCGGGGAACTTCCCGAGGCCCGCGAGGACGAAGCGGGCGATAAACGCGAGCAGGCTCGGAGTCCGCTCGGGATCGCGCTTCTTGAGGCCCTCGCGCAGTTCGACGAGCTCCGTCGCGTCGACGTCCACCCAGACCGTGGCCTCGGGGATCTCGGTGCGGCTCCGGGCCATGGCCTGGGCCACGGCTTTCCGGATGCCGCGGACGGGCGTGCGCGACGCGACGCCGAGACCGGTGCTCGTGTCTGTGTCCCCCTCCGCCGACGTCGGGGCCTGGGCCGCCGACGTCGGGGCCAGCGCAGCCGAGGTCGGGGCCTCTGCTACCAGTTGGACGTCCCGGCGCAGGATGAGGCCGTCGGGACCGGAGCCCTTGAGGGTGTGGAGGTCGATGCCGAGGTCGCGCGCGAACTTCCGGACCAACGGAGACACCACTCGGATTGCCTGACGGGCTGCGGGCTCGGCCGTCGCGACCGCCGTCCCATTCTGCGCGCCGTTCAGGGACATCGGCTCTCCCTTGCGACGACGCTTGCGCCCCGAGGCTGAGGAATCCGACGTGCCGTATCCAATGAGCACGTTGCCGGAACCGGCGCCGGCGCGCTCCTCCGTGCGGTACGCCTCTCCGGCGGACCCGACCTCGGCGGCACTGGACCCGACCTCGGCGATGCTGATGAGGGGGCGCCCGACGTCGAGGGTCTCCCCCGGCTCGCCGTGGAGCTTGGCGACCACGCCGGCGAACGGCGACGGCACCTCGACGACGGCCTTCGCGGTCTCGACCTCGACCACCGGCTGGTCGACCGTCACGGAGTCTCCGACGGCCACGAGCCACCGGACGAGTTCCGCCTCGGTGAGCCCCTCGCCGAGATCAGGCAGCAGGAATTCGCGGGTCATCATCAGTCCTCCCACTGGAGATCGTCGAGGGCGTCGAGGATTCGGTCGGCGCTCGGCAGGTACCAGTGCTCGAGCTTCGGCGGCGGGAACGGGATGTCGAAGCCGGTCACTCGGCGCACGGGAGCCGCGAGCGAGTGGAAGCAGCGCTCCTGGACGCGAGCGACGATCTCGGAGGCCACCGAGGCGAAGCCCTGTGCCTCAGCCACGACCACCACACGACCCGTTTTCCGAACAGACGCGGATACGGTCTCATCGTCGAACGGCACAATCGTCCGCAGGTCGACGACCTCGACCGACCGCCCCTCCTCCGCCGCCGCTTCCGCAGCGGCAAGGGCGGGCGGGATCGCAGGACCGTACGCGATGAGCGTCGCGTCCGTGCCGGGGCGGACGACGGCGGCCCGTCCCTCGGCCTTCTGGCCCGCCTTCGCCTCAACCTCCTCCCGCAGCGCGGCGAGGTCCACGGCTTCCTTGGACCAGTAGAGTTTCTTGGGCTCCATGAACACGACCGGATCGTCGCTCGCGATGGCCTCGCGGAGCAGCCGGTAGGCATCCGCGACGCTCGACGGCGTGAAGACCTTCAGCCCGGGAGTGTGGGCGTAGTAGGCCTCGGACGAATCGCAGTGATGCTCCACACCGCCGATCCCGCCCGCGTAGGGAACGCGGATGACCATCGGCAGCTTCACCCGGCCGCGTGTCCTGTTGTGCATCTTCGCGACGTGGCTGGCGATCTGCTCGAAAGCGGGATAGGCGAAGGCATCGAACTGCATCTCGACGATGGGCCGCATCCCGTTCATGGCCATGCCGAGGGCCATTCCCACGATTCCCGACTCGGCAAGCGGAGTGTCGAAGCAGCGCTGCTCGCCGAACTCGGCCATCAGCCCGTCGGTGATCCGGAAGACGCCACCCAGCTTGGCGACATCCTCGCCGAAGACGATCACGCCGTCGTCCGCCCGCATTGCGTCCGCCATGGCCGTGGTGAGGGCCTTTGCAAAGGTGACGGGCTCAGGCCCGGCGCTGGCGGCCGCGCGCGCGGCTGCGGCCTCGGCTACGGTGCTCATCTCAGTGCTCCTTCTGGGACGGCTCTTCGCGCGAGAGTTCGTCGGCCAGGAAGGCTGACTGCTCACGCAGCTGCGGCGTCGGTTCGGTGAAGACGTGGCGGAAAAGGTCCTGCGGGTCCAGCTGCGGTTCGACGCTGAGCCCGTCGCGGAGGTGCTGCGCGATTTCCTCGGCGTCGCCGGCGAAGGCTGTTTCGACGTCGTCCGTGAGGTGACCCGTGGACGTCAGGTAGTGCCGCATGCGGTGGAGCGGGTCCTTCGCCGCCCACGCCTGGACCTCCGCTTCGTTGCGATAGCGGGTCGCGTCGTCGGCGTTCGTATGGGCCTGCATCCGGTAGGTGTTCGCCTCGACGAGGAGCGGGCCGGAGCCTGCCCTCGCGAGCGAGACGGCCCGGTCGAGGACCGCGAGGAGCGCGACGACGTCATTGCCGTCCACGCGCTCGCCCGCCATCCCGTACCCGACGGCCTTGTGGGCGAGCGACGGCGCGACCGTCTGGTGCGCGAGCGGCACCGAGATCGCGTACTGATTGTTCTGGACGAAGAACACGACCGGCAGGTGGAAGACAGCGGCGAAGTTGAGGGCCTCGTGGAAGTCTCCCTCGCTCGTGGCGCCGTCGCCGCACATCGCCAGCACCACGGTGTCCTCGCCGCGGAGCTTCGCCGCATGGGCGACGCCGACGGCGTGCAGCAGCTGGGTGGTGAGCGGGGTGCTCTGGATGCCCACGTGGTGCTCGTGCGGGTCGTAGCCTCCGTGCCAGTCGCCGCGGAACAGCGTCATCGCCTCGACCGGGTCGACGCCCCGGGTCATGACGGCGACGGCATCGCGGTACGTCGGGAACATCCAGTCGCCGTCCCTGAGGCACAGGGCGGCGGCGACCTGACAGGCCTCCTGGCCGTGGCTCGACGGGTAGACCGCGAGCCGCCCCTGACGGACGAGGGCGGAGTTCTGGTCGTTCACGCGTCGCCCGATGACGAGGCGGCGATAGGCCTCGAGCAGTTCCTTGTCGCTCGGGACGGGGTACTGGTGGCCGGGGGTCGATCCGCGCTGGTCCTCCGGCAGGATCGTGCCGTCCTCGGACAGGATCTGGATCTGGCCGTGCACCGGGAGCATGTAGTCCTCGATGCTGATCCCAAAGCGCTTGACGGCCTCCTGGGCCTCCGCGGGAATGGTCATGGTGCCTCCTCGCAGCATGTCCTGTTCTGACACAGGCGTGTTGACACAAGTATGGGTTCTAGGCCGGATTCGTATCCATAAATCTGCTCAATCTTGGAATTCTGGAAGCAGGGAGGGAAGATTTGTAGACGAAACGTCAGGAATGACCCAGATCACAGGAGGCTCCATGGACGATGTGGATCGGGCCATCCTCGCCCAGCTCACCGAGGACGCGCGAAGGTCGGTGACGACCATTGCCGAGAACGTGCACATCTCCCGCGCCCACGCCTACAACCGCATCGCCAAGCTCCAGGAACAGGGCATCATCACGAAGTACACGGCGCTGGTCGATCCCCTCAAAGCCGGCCTGCGCTCGAGCGCGTACGTGACCCTCAAGGTGCGGCAGCACTCGTGGCGCGAGCTGCGGGAGCAGCTCAGGGCGATTCCCGAGGTGCACCACATCGCGCTCGTGGGCGGCGACTTCGACGTGATCCTGCTCGTCCGCGCGCTGGACAACACAGATCTCCGCCGCGTCGTGTTCGACCAGCTGCAGAGCATGCCCGGCGTCTTGGACACGCAGACGTTCCTGGTCTTCGAGGATCTCGACACGAGGTGATGGGATCTATCCGGCCTGTCGTTCGGGTGGCCCCGGAGGCTTCTGCCCCGGAAGGCGCGGCGGAGGCGAAAAGTACTCATGCCCTGTGGGCGTGATCGTCACGATGTCCGCGCCCGGTGCATCGGGCGTATCTCCCGCAACGACCGCCTGCTCCCAGCCGGGCGAGTCCTTCGTATAGTTGCACCGCTCGCACAGGCCCTGCCCGTTCTCGACGCTCGTCTCGCCGCCGTGCGCGACCTGGACGACGTGGTCGATGTGTTTGATCGAGGTGTCGCAATAGGGGGTCCGGCAGGCCTGATCGCGAATCGCGATGAACTCTGCGAGGGCACGAGGGAATCGCCGCGACTTCGCTTCCATGGCCACGAGCTCGCCGGTGGTCGGCTCCAGATAGAGGCGGCGAAGCCAAGCTCCCGCGAGAGAATCAGACGCCCCGGCAATCATGGCTCGCGCCTGGCCAGCGGGGATCGTCCCATAGCCCTGAAGCCGGGCCGGCTCACGGCCAGCGGAGAGGAGCGACGAGTCCGTCATGACCAGCCCGACGCGGAGTGGGACGGCGTCGGCACGGTCCTGGCCCGTCACGAGCTCGACAAGAGTGTCGGCCGCGACCTGCCCGGCGGTCCTCTCGTCGCCCATGGCCCGAGCCTGCCCCACGGCACGCTGGAGGGCGCCGCCGACGGCTGCCGCTTGCGTCACCGGAAGGATCGCGGTGACCTTCGCCATGGAATCGGGTAGCCGGCGGATCGTCACGCGGCGTTCGGACTCCGCCTTGCGTACGCGGGCGAGGGCTGCGCCGTCGTCGATCGCGTCGACGCGCGCGCGCACTGCATCCTGAACACCGCGACCGCCGAGTCCTTCACAGCGACGCGGGTCGCCGCACAGCTCCCTGTCGACGGCGGACCGATCGACAGGTCGAAGGACCTCCACCGCCTCCGCCACGACGATGGCACGCTCCTCGTTGAGGTGTCCGGCCGCGAGGGCGTCGAGAGTGTGCGGCATCTCGCGGACGAGCCGGTTCGACATCGCGAGAAGCCGCGCACCGCGGGATGGTGAGACCTTGCGCGCGAGGGGCGATTTGAGCCGAAGCCGAACGTTCCTTCACCCGCGCGGCGCGAGAATCGAGCCCTTCTTCGCAGAGGGCCGCAAACTCCGCCTGAACTCGAGCCTGCTCGGCCGCCGCAGCGGCCTTCAGGCGCTCGAGAGCAGCGATGCGATCGATGAGCTGCGGACCAGTGAACTCCTTCAGCCCGCCCGAAAGCCCGAGCCTGGCGACGAACGACGCGATCTGGTCATTTGACGGTCCCTCAGCCTGACGCCTTAGCCCATCGAGTGCGCTGCGCCAGTCCTCCGCACCCGAGTCCCCCATTTCGAGCATGCGGCAAGCTTATCGAAGAAGACTTCGATAGTAAAGTCGATAGTCGAAATAGTGTTCTACTTCCCCGAGAACACCGGCTTTCGCTTCTCCTGGAAGGCCTTGAAGCCCTCGCGGTAGTCGTCCGAGTCGCACAGAGCCGCCTGGGCCTTGTTCTCGGCGTCCATCGACTCCCAGAGCCCCAGCCGCCGGTCACGGACCTGCGCGACGAGTTCCTTCGAGGCCACGAACGCCCCCGTGGCGCCGTGAGCGACGCGAGCCACCACCTCACGAGTCCGATCGATCAGCTCGCTGGCTGGGAAGGCCCGGCTGAAGAGCCCCGAGCGCACCGCCTCGGCTCCGCTCATGAGATCGCCGGTGTAGATCAGGTCGAGCGTCCGGTGCATGCCGAGCCGCTCCGTGAAGTACCAGTGGCCCCCGGAGTCGAGCGTGGCCCCGAGATTGGCGAATGGCGAGCCGATCTTCGCGTTCTCGGCGACGTAGACGACGTCTGTCGCGAGCAGGAGCCCGAGGCCAACCCCGAGCGTCGCCCCTTGGGCCGCCGCGAACGTCGGCGCTGGGAACGCCGCCATCTTCTGCATGAGCGGAGTCACGAGGCCTCCGAGGTACCCGAGCACGTCGTCGTCGGCGGGGTCGACCCCGGAGATGTCCCGACCCGCGCAGAAGGCTCGCCCCACGCCGCGCAGGAGCAGCGCCCGCACCTCGCCGCGGGAGGCGGCGGCAGCGGCGTCGTCGTACGCCTGCGACAGCTCGGCGAGCGCCGCGGGGTCGACGGCGTTGAGCTTGCCGGGGGCGTCCAGGACCACTTCGGCGACGCCGTCGGACATGGTGAGCGAGATCAAATTTCAGCTCCTACGCATCGAAGTCAACGGACACCGCGTCCGAGGTGGGGCGCGATTGGCAGGTCAGGACGTACCCGCGCTCAAGCTCGTCGGGTTCGAGCGCGTAGTTCTCCGCCATGTCGACCGTTCCCTTGACGAGCTTTGCGCGGCACGTGCCGCACACACCCCCGGCGCAGGCAAACGGAACATCGGGGCGCACGCGGAGAGCCGCATTGAGGATCGTCTCGTTCGCGGCGGCAGGGCTCTTGACGACTCCCGAAAGCCCATCGAGCCGGAACTCGATGTCGAAGCTCTTGCCGTCGTCCTCGATCACCGGCCGACCGATGTTGCCTTCGAGGTTCGTCGGGGTGCCCGTGGTGAAGAGCTCGAAGCGCACCTTCTCCGGTTCGACGCCGCGCGCCGAGAGCGTGTCCCGCACGAGCTGGACGAGTTCGAACGGGCCGCAGAGGAACCACTCGTCGACGTCGTCCGCGTGGATCACGGTGTTGAGCAGCGTGGTGAGCTTCTCTGCGTCGACCCGGCCCGAGAGCAGCGGCGAGATACGCTGTTCTCGCGAGAGCACATGGTGGAGCGCGAAGCGGGACGGGTACTTGTCCTTGAGGTCCGCGAGTTCCTCGACGAACATCACGTCCATCGCGGCCTTGTTGGCGTAGATGAGGTCGAAGCGCACGTTCTCGTTGGCGGCAAGCACGGTCTTCGCGATCGCGATGACGGGCGTGATCCCCGAACCGGCCGCGACGGCGACGAACGTGTGCTCTTCCTCGGTGTCGATGCTCGACGGGTCGTTGAGGGCGGTCATCTTGTGCTTCGAGATGAAGGCTCCGGCCGGGCTCATGACATCGAGCGTGACGCCCGGTTCGAGATTCTCGTTGGCCCAGGTCGAGAACAGGCCCCCGAGGTCCTTCTTGATCGCGACGCGGATCTCGCTGCTGCCGTCCTCGAACCGCTGCGGCGGGGCGCAGATCGAGTAGCTGCGGCGGATGTCCTGATCCAGAACGTGCGCGCGGAGGGCCACGTACTGGCCGGGAATGTAGTCGTACTCATCGGCGAGCCCGGGCGGAACCGCGAACGTCACCTCGATCGCATCGTTGGTGAGGCGCCGCACTTCGCTCACCTCGAGCGGGTGGAATGATGCACGACGGCGGCCAGTCGCCTCAGTGTCTTCCGTCAGCTGGTCTGTCATCTGTCTACAGCACCTTGAAGTAGTCGAAGGGTTCCCGGCAGTCCTGGCACACATAGAGCGCCTTGCACGAGGTGGAGCCGAAACGGGAGAGCTCCCGGGTGTTGAGCGAGTGGCAGCGAGGGCACTTTACGGCGAGGCCGAGGCGGACGGGGCCGGCCGCAGCGCGACCCGTGGGGGGCGCGATCCCGTACTCGGTGAGCTTGGCCTTGCCCTCTTCAGTCATCCAGTCCGTAGTCCAGGCGGGCGACAGCACGAGGTCGACCTTGACCTTCCCGTACCCCGCCTCGCCGAAGACGCGCCGCAAGTCGTCCTTGATGGCGTCCATCGCGGGGCAGCCCGAATACGTCGGCGTGATGGTCAACCGGACCGTCCCGTCCGCGTCGAGGTGACCGTCGCGGAGAATTCCCAGATCGCGGATGCTCAGAACCGGGATCTCAGGGTCGTTGACCGTGGCCGCGAGCTCGAGGATCTCGGTATCGAGGGTGCTGGTGCTCACCATGTCGCACCCGGATGCTTGCGCGCGAGGACCTGCATCTCGGCGAGCAGGTAGCCGAGGTGCTCCGTATGCTCGCCTCGACGGCCGCCACCGCTGGCGCGGGGAACGGCCGGCAGGGTCAGCGTGGCCTCGTCGAGCACGGCCGCGATCTCGGCATCGAACTCGGCGCGAAGCGATGAAGGCAGCACGCCGACCGCGCCGATCCTCTCGGTGAGCTCATCGTCGTCGAACAGCTCGTCGACGTAGGGCCACATGAGCTCAAGCGCCTCCTGCATGCGACGGTGGGACTCCTCGGTCCCATCGCCGAGCCGGAGCGTCCACTGCGTCGCGTGGTCGCGGTGGTAGTCGACCTCCTTGAGCGCCTTCGCGGAGATCGCTGCGATCGTGGCGTCCGTCGAGTTCACGAGCCGCGAGTAGAGGAGGCGCTGGAAGACCGAGACGACGAGCTGCCGCGCGATGGTCACCCCGAAGTCCCCGTTGGGCTGCTCGAAGATCCACGCCGAGCGGAACTCGTCCTCTTCCCGCCAGTAGGCGAGGTCGTCCTCCGTCTTGTCCCACGCATGGCCGGCGTAGGTGAGGAAGGACCGCGCATGGCCCAGCAGGTCGAGGGCGATGTTGCCGAGGGCGATGTCCTCCTCGATCTCCGGGCCCCGCGAGATCCAGTGACCCAGGCGCTGGGCGAGAACCAGGGAGTCGTCGCCGAGGCGCAGGGCGTACTGCGCGACATCTTCAGTCGGCCGGTCCGTCTGCAGCGCGATGTCCTCGGGCCGCAGGGCGTTGCCCGGGGTGACGCGGGTCGCGGACGCTGCGGCGTCGCCAAAACTGTCGAGGGAGTGGTCCTGGTGGGTGCTCACAGGTGCTTCACGCCCTCGCTCTTGGTGTAGTACGTCGCGTGGCGGTAGTCCTTCCCCTGCGGCGATTCGAAGAACGAGCCCTTCGCGTCAGGGTCGGAGGCCGTGATGGCGTCCGAGGGGACCACCCAGATCGAGACGCCCTCGTTGCGACGCGTGTAGAGGTCCCGCGCGTTCCGCAGAGCCATCTCAGCGTCGGGTGCGTGCAGCGAACCCGCGTGGACGTGCGAGAGCCCACGGCTCGACCGCACGAAGACCTCCCAGAGGGGCCAGATGTTCGGCTGATTGCTCATCAGGCAGCGCCTGCCTTCCGCTTGTTGTTCTGCTTCTCGGCGTACGCCCGCGCTGCCTCGCGCACCCAGGCGCCGTTCTCGTGCGCCTCGCGACGCCGCGCCAGGCGCTGGGCGTTGCACGGGCCGCGGCCCGCGATGACGTCCTTGAACTCCTGCCAGTCGAGCTCCATGTGGATCCACTTGCCCGTCTCCTCGTCGAACCGGAGCTCGGGGTCCGGGAGCGTGAGGCCGAGGACCTTGACCTGCTCGGCGATCATCCCCACGAAGCGCTGGCGCAGCTCGTCGTTGGAGAAGCGCTTGATGTTCCACGCCATGGACTGCTTCGAGTTCGGCGAGTCGTCGTCGGGCGGCCCGAACATCATGAGGGCGGGCGCGTAGAAGCGGTTGACGGCATCTTGGGCCATCTGCTTCTGCTCGGGCGTGCCGTGGGAGAGCTCGAGGAGGATCTCGAAGCCCTGCCGCTGGTGGAATGACTCCTCCTTGCAGATGCGCACCATCGCGCGTCCGTAAGGGCCGTAGCTCGCCCGGCACAGCGGGACCTGGTTGGCGATCGCCGCGCCGTCCACGAGCCAGCCGATCGCCCCCATATCCGCCCAGCTGCGAGCCGGATAGTTGAAGATCGACGAGTACTTCGCCTTGCCGTCGAGGAGCTGCTGGTTCAGGACGTCGCGCGGGGTGCCCAGCGTCTCCGCTGCCGAATAGAGGTACAGTCCGTGCCCCGCCTCATCCTGCACCTTTGCCATGAGGATGGACTTGCGCTTGAGGCTCGGCGCCCGGGTGATCCAGTTGGCCTCAGGCTGCATGCCGATGATCTCGGAGTGCGCGTGCTGCGAGATCTGGCGCATGAGGGTCTTGCGGTACGCCTCCGGCATCCAGTCTGTGGGCTCGATTCGAGAGTCTTCGGCGATGATGCGGTCAAAATACGCCTGGCCCGCCGCGTCCTCGTCGGACATGGGGGCGCTTGCGGGCACCGGTTGCAAAGCCGCAGCTGCCATGGCTCCTCCTCAATAAATTACCGACCGTTCGTTCAGAATATGCGGGAGCCATTACTGGCGTCAAGCCATCTCAGTGCTCCGAAGCGGCTGTTAGCGTCCGCTCCATGAGCCCCCGCTTCCGCTTCGCCCTCAACCTGCTCGTAGCGTTCGTGGTCGCGGGCCTGCTTCAGTCTTTCGTCGTCAAGCTCTACCGTGTGCCGTCCGGCTCGATGGAGCCGACCCTCCAAGGCAGCGCGAGCGGCGGCGACCGCATCCTCGTCAACCGGCTCGCCTACCTTGGCGGGTCACTAGAGGCGGGCGACGTCGTCGTCTTCACCCGCCCAGCCGCGTGGCAGCCGGTCGCAACGAACGACGACGGCCCGCTGGGTTCCGCGGTCCGCGCCTTCGGCGACCTGACGGGGATCGGCCCGGGAAGCGAGCTCTACCTCGTGAAACGAGTCGCGGCGCGCGGCGGCCAGACGATCGCGTGCTGCGATGGAGAGGGCCGTGTGCAGCGCAATGGTGTGGCGCTCGACGAGCCCTATGTCACGAAGGACCTGCCCTTCGAAGCGGGCCGCCTCGACTGCGTGACCGCTACCCGCTCGTCCCGCTGCTTCGGCCCTTTCACCGTGCCCGACGGCGAGCTCGTGGTCCTCGGCGACCATCGCTCCGCCTCGGCCGACTCGGTCATCGCGTGCCGGGCGGCGGCACGACCGACTGAACAGTGCCTGCGGACCGTTCCCGTCAGCGCAGTTGTCGGAAGGGTCGAGGCACGCCTGTGGCCGCTCGGGCGAATCGGTCTGTTAGCGTGATCCGATGATCGTCGGAACCCCCTTCCGCATCCTCACGGTCTGCACCGGCAACGTGTGCCGCTCTCCCCTCGCGGAGCGGCTGCTCCAGTCCGGCCTCGACGAGGCGGCGCCGGGCTCGTTCAGTGTCTCGAGCGCTGGAGTCCGGGCTCTCGTGGGGCAGCCGGCCCAGCCGCGATCGGCC
Organism: Sinomonas gamaensis; assembly: GCF_005876955.1. Lineage (GTDB taxonomy): Bacteria > Actinomycetota > Actinomycetes > Actinomycetales > Micrococcaceae > Sinomonas > Sinomonas gamaensis. Next base: position 17,911 of record NZ_SSCL01000014.1, on the reverse strand, counting down.
GAGATCGCGCGGCAGCTCGGAACGAGCCTCGAGACGTTCGCCGCGCGGCAGCTTACCGAGCGCGTCGTCGCCGACGCCGACCTCGTCCTCGTTCTGGCTGAGGACCACAGAGCGCCGCTGCTCGCACTCGCGCCTTCCGCACTCAAGCGGACATTCACCCTTCGGGAGTTCGCCCGGATCGTCGAGCTGCTTCCTGGCCCGACGACCCGCGAGACCGTTCAGGAGACGTGGCACCGCTACGTCGCCGAGGGCGATAGGATCCGTCACCGCGCGAGCGGCGACAACGACGTGACCGACCCCTACGGGCTTGACGCATCCGTCTACGAGCAGATGGCCCGCGAAATCGTTCCCGCCGTGAGCACCCTCATCAGCGCAGCCGAGCCGAGACGCCGACGGCGCCCCTTCGGCCCGGGGAGCCGGGCCGAACTCCGCGAAGCGGAGCGCCGTCAGCTGGCCGAGCGCCGACCCCTCAGCGCGGGGACCGGCTCGGGGGCCTCCTCGGGCTTGCTCACATAAGTGCCGTAGTAGCCGTAGCTGTACGTGTCTGGGCCCTTCGTCGGGACGCAGTTGAGGATCACGCCGAGCACCCGGCCACGGACGCGCTCGAGATTCCCGAGGGCCCGCTGCAGGTGGTCGGTCGTGGTCTTGCGAGCTCGGGCCACCACAAGCGTGCCGTCCGCGGCGCGTGAGAGGACGGCCGCGTCCGTGACGGGCAGAAGGGGCGGCGTGTCGATCAGCACGACGGCACGGCGTGAGAGTTCGGCCAGGAGGTGCTGCATGGCCCGTGAGCCCAAGAGCTCTGACGGGTTGGGAGGGATTCGACCGGCGCCGAGGACCTTCAGGTGCGGCATGGGCCCCCACGGCTGGAGGACGTCGTCGAGCGCAGCTCGGCCCGTCAGCACGTCAGTGACGCCTACCTCGCCCGCGACCCCGAACACCTTGTGCACGGTGGGGCGGCGCAGATCGGCATCGACCACGATCACTTCCTCACCTGCCGCAGCGATGGTCGCGGCGAGGTTCCCGATCACGGTGGACTTGCCCTCGGATGGCAGCGAACTCGTCACCAGCAGGATCCGCGGCGGATTGTCCACGTCGATGAAGTGCAGGTTGGTGCGCAGTTCGCGGAGCGCCTCCCCCATCGCATGGCCCGCGCCGTGTCCCGAGACGTCCAGGATGCGGGTCGAGCCCAGAAGCCTCTTGTCCCGCGGGAGGGTCCCCACCACGGGAACCCGGAATCGGCGCTCGACCTCGCCGGTTCCGCGGATCCGCCGGTCCAGATGGTTGCGCACGAGGGCATAGACGAGGCCGAGCAGGAGGCCTCCGGCCGCGGAGACGCCGAGAGCCAGCTTGAGGTTCGGCGAGACCGGCGCCCCGGGCACGACCGCCTTCGCGAGCGGAACCACCTTCGTGGCGGGCTCCTGGCCAGGCGACGACGTGGACTTCTCGAGCTCGTAGACCTGGGCGGCAAGCGCGGTGACCCACGCATCCGCAACATCCTTGGCCTTCACAGGGTCAGAAGCGCTCGCCGTCACCTGGATTTCCGGCGAGTCGACAGGGACGACCACTCTCACGGTCCCCGCGATTGCCGGTGCGGAGACATCGAGCCGGAGCGCCTTCACCACGCGTTCCGCGACGACGACGGAGTCGCCGAGGGACTTGTAGCTCTTTGCCTTGGACTTTGAGAGGTTGTCCCCCGCTAGCGAGAGGTTGAGGTTCTCGGAGCCTCCAGTAAGGACGATCCCGTTGGATTCGGCCTCGTAGACCCGTGGCTGCATCAGGTACCACCCGTAGCCCGCGGCCGTCGCGGCCGCGATGAAGAGGAGAATCCCCAGCCAGTACGCGCGCACTACCGAGAGATAGTCTGCGAGCGTCAGGCCGCGCTCTTCCGTGGCGTTGTCATGCAGCAAACTTGCCGTCCTCCCCCAAAATCAGGCCACCATCACGCCGCATCACGGCATTCGTTGTACGGACAGTATCGCGATGGCCGGACCACTTAGAGGCGCGCAAGCACTCCATGGCCCTCGAGCTCAGTGATGGCCCGCTCGAGCAGGTCCGCGTAGCCCTCTGGAAGCCCTATCTCGGGGGCAATGCGCTCCGCGAGGCCCGCGAAGTCGGCTGGGGTCGCGAGCGCTCGCCAGATCGCGGGGGCAATCCCGGAGAGCCGCACGACCCGCTGATCCACCATGACCAGGAGCTCGCTGTTGCCCGGTTCTCGCCCCACAAGTTCGACGGCGTCGACCACGTCGGCGCGCCGCAGCAGGCCGACCGACGCCGGCCCGCAGACGTCCGCCCCGTCCACCGCCGCCCCGTCCACGGCCGCCCCGTCCACCGACGGCTCGCCATCGAGCGCAGCCCGCCAGCCGCCGTCGACCGGTGTACGGGCCAGGAGGCCGGGCAGGAGTTCGGCGAGGTCGGCCGCTTCCCGGTACGTCACGCGCAGCGCGCCACCGCACGCATCCAACACGGAGCAGAGCCACTGAAGGGGCCGGTGCACCTGGGCGAGCGAGGACGTCTGCGGCGCGAGCTCAATGATCGCCTCGGCGTGGCTTATCGCCTCCACGCACGGCCCCTGCACGCTCGCCGAGCGGGCCAGGAGCACGACGGCGGCGAGGGTCGCCTCGGATGGGGCGTCGCGCAGGCCCAGGTCGTCCGGGCCGATCTGGCGCTTCGGGGCGGGCGGCGGGTCGGTGATGACGGAGAGCGGCTTCGGATACGGGGCGAGCAGCCCCGATCGCTCGAGGCCGACGGTCTCGTCGCTCACGTAGCCGAGCGCTGGCGCGAGAGTCTTGGTCGCCGTTGTCTTGCCCACGCCCGAGCGTCCCACGAGCGCGGCGGTCCGGCCGGTCCGGGGGTCGGCCAGTCCCGACGCGTGCAGCATGAGCAGGTCGCCGGCCCGCGCCTCGATGGCGCATACCGTGACGGCGCTGGTGAGCTCGGACGCGAAATGGCCGTACGTCTCCCCCGCCACCCGAGCACCACCGCGTGCGGTGAGCACGCGAGCCGAGAACGGGGCAACGTCGTCGTCCAGGGCCTCCGGCGGGCGCCCGAGAAGCGGACCCCCGAAGAGCGCACCCTCGGAGAGGAGGCAGCGCGACCACGCACGCCGCAGCCGGTCGCCCAGCTCCTCGGTGATGCCGGAGTCGAAGAGGACAGCGACCCGCGCGCCGAGCACGAGGAGGTCGAGCCTCACTCGACTGCCTCCGCCAGGCCCTGCTCTTCGAGCTGTGTCAGGAACACGCGCGCTTGGGCTGCGATTGCGGGGTCCTCTCCGTAGATCCGCTGGAGCTCGTCGAGGATCTCGGCTTCGGAACGGGTGCCGTCGACGAGCGACCAGATCACGGCCGCGGAGTAGACGAGAACCACAGGGCGGCGGCGCTCGAGACTCAAGAGCGCGACTCGCTGGCCGTCGTCGGCGGCGACTTGGGCCAAAAGTGCACTTCTGCGCCAGATTCGCATCATTCCTCCCCCCACCAGGTGCCCCGAGCAAAGTCTGGCCAACCATCAGGGCACACTGATACTATCCGCCGCACCCGAGAGGACGAGCCCACCCATGAGAACGAACAGATGAGCACCCCGTGACTGTGGAGAAGACCGCCTCGTCCCGGAAGACGTCGCGCAGGAAGAAGCCCGTGGGGGCCTTCGTGCTGCTCGGCGCCCTGCTCCTTGTCCTCCTCGCCGGCATCACCGCCGTCGGATACCTCGCAACCCTCTCCAACAACTTCGACACCAACACGAAGAAGATCACCAACGCGTTTCCGCAGGAGTCCTCGCGGCCGGCCGAGCCGAAGCCCACGGCCGACGGCAAGACGCCCGTGAACATCCTCCTCGTCGGTTCGGACAGCCGCGGCGCAACCGCACTCGAGGCGGAGTCGGGCTCCGCCTCGAACCAGCGCTCGGACACCATGATGCTCGTCCACATCCCGGCAGACCGGCAGCACGTCTACGTCATCTCGATCATGCGCGACCTCTGGGTGCCGATTCCCAACCACGGCTCCGCGAAGGTCAACGCAGCGCTCGCATTCGGCGGCGTCCCGCTCATGGTGCAGACCGTCGAGTCCCTGCTCGGCCAGCGGCTCGACCACGTGGTGTTCATGGACTTCGAGGGCTTCAAGGGACTCACGGACGCCGTCGGCGGCGTCACGATCGACGTCAAGGCGCCGTTCACCGCGGGTCAGACCTCGGACATCCACTTCAACGCCGGGCCGCAGACCATGAACGGCGATCAGGCCCTCGCGTTCGTCCGCGAGCGCTACGCATTCGCGGATGGTGACTACCAGCGCGTCCGGGACCAGCAGGCCTACCTCAAGGCGCTCGTCAGCAAGATCGCCACACCCCAGACCCTGACCAATCCCGTGACCCTCGCCAACGCCGTCAACGGCTTCTCCCCATACCTCACCGTGGATTCCTCGTTCACCTCGGAGAAGGTAGCGGCCCTCGGGCTCGAGCTCACGGGCATCCGGCCGAAGGACATCGTGACCTTCACGCTGCCGACGAGCGGGACCGGCTGGTCCACGGACGGGCAGTCGATCGTGCTCCTCAACCAAGGCGCCACAAGCGCCCTCGCGGACGCGCTTGCGAAGGGGACGATGCCGCAGTACGTGGCGGCGAACAATTTGGCCAATGGGAACTGATTGGCCAATGGAAACTAAGCCCCCTAGTTAGGGTGGGTCCATGAGCGAAGCGCCCACCGCCAAGAAGGTACCGAGCCGCCGCGAGCACCATGGCGACGTCTTCGAAGACCCCTACGAGTGGCTCCGGGACAAAGAGGACCCCGAGGTGGTCGCGCATCTCGAGGCGGAGAACGCGTACACCGAGGAAGTGACAGCGGACCAGCAGCCGCTGCGCGACGCGATCTTCGACGAGATCAAGCGGCGGACCCAGGAGACCGACCTGTCGGTGCCGAGCCGCCTCGACGACTGGTGGTACTACTCACGCACCATCGAGGGCAAGCAGTACCCCGTGTACTGCCGCGTTGCCGCCTCGGAGGGCGGGAGCTTCGCGGGGGTCGACAGCTGGACCCCGCCCGACGTCGTTCCAGGCGTGCCCGTTCCGGGCGAGCAGGTGCTCCTCGACGGGAACGCCGAGGCGAAGGGCAAGCCCTTCTTCGCGCTCGGCGGTGCCGCCGTGAGCAAGGACGGGAACCTCTACGCCTACTCCGTGGACAACGCGGGCGACGAGACGTTCACCCTCCGCATCAAGGACCTGCGCACCGGGGAGCACCTTCCCGAAGTCATCGAGAACGTGTTCTACGGCCTCGAGTTCTCGCCTGATGCCCGGCGGCTGTTCTACGTGGTGGCGGACGAGTCCTGGCGCCCGTATCAGGTGCGCGTCCACACGCTCGGCACTCCCGTCGAGGAGGATTCGGTGCTCTACGAAGAGTCCGACGTCTCCCAGTGGACGTCGATCGAGCTCTCGGCCGATCGCCGGTGGCTGCTGCTCAGCGTGGGCAACTCGGAGTACAGCGAGACCCGCTACATGGATCTTGAAGATGCTGGCGATCTCGAGGCTCCCGGCGCGCGGCTCGAGCTTCTCCTGAGCCGCGACGAGCGGATCCTCCACGCGGCGGAGGTCTTCGAGCACGACGGCGAGACCCAAGTCCTGCTCGTCCATAACGATGGCCCGCAGGGCAAGGCGATCAACAGCATGATCTCGACCGCTCCGCTCGCCGAATTCCGCAGGCCGCTCCGCGAGCAGCGCTGGCGGACAGTGGTGGCGCACGACGACGCCGTCAAGATCGAAGGGGCCGAGGTCACTGCGACTCATCTCATCGTCTCCCTGCGACGGGACACGATGGAGACGGTGCGCTTCGCACCCCTCGCCGAGGCGCTCGCGGCCAGCTCTGCGCCGTCGTTCGCGGAGCCCGCATTCGGCGAGGAGCTCTACACGGCGGGCGCCAGCGTGTCCGACTTTCGTGCGCCCGTCGCTCGGCTGCGCTACACCTCGTATTTCACGCCGCCGCGCGTCTACGACTACGTGCTCGCCACCGGCGAGCTGCTTCTGCGCAAGGAGACGCCGGTGCTGGGCGGCTACGATCCTTCCGAGTACGTCGCCGAGCGCGCGTGGGCGACGGCCGACGACGGCACCCAGGTTCCGCTCTCCGTCCTGCGGCGGGCGTCGCTCCGGGCGGACGGGACGAATCCCGCCTTGATCTACGGCTACGGCTCCTACGAGCTCAGCATGGATCCCGGCTTCGCGATCGCTCGGCTGAGCCTGCTGGACCGGGGCATCGTGTTCGTCATCGCGCATATCCGCGGCGGGGGCGAACTCGGCCGGAGGTGGTACGAGGACGGCAAGAAGCTGCACAAGAAGAACACGTTCACCGACTTCATTGCGGCGACGGACTGGGTCGTGGAATCCGGGTGGGCCGACCCCTCGCGCATCGCGTGCATGGGCGGGTCCGCGGGCGGACTCCTCATCGGCGCCGTGCTCAATCTCGCGCCCGAGAAGTACGCGGCCGCCGTCGCGCAGGTCCCGTTTGTGGACGCGCTCACCACGATCCTCGATCCGGAACTCCCCCTCTCCGCCCTCGAATGGGAGGAGTGGGGCAACCCCATCGAAGACGCCGAGGTGTATGCCTATATGAAGTCGTACACGCCATACGAGAACGTGCGGCCGGCCCCCTACCCCACGATCGCCGCCATGACGTCGTTCAACGACACTCGTGTGCTGTACGTGGAGCCGGCCAAGTGGGTGCAGAGGCTGCGGGAGGAGTCGACGAGCGGCCGCCCGATCGTGCTCAAGATCGAGATGGACGCGGGGCACGGGGGTGCGTCGGGTCGCTATGAGGAGTGGAAGGACCGTGCCTGGGCGTACGCGTTCATCGCCGATGCGCTCAAGGCCCGGGAGCTGATCTCCTAGCCCAAGTCCCCCTGTGTGCCTTGACACACGCTCGCGATTGGGATTACCTAATGAACATTCGGTAAAGAATTGCGAGGTAACCCATGAGCGATGTTGCTCCCGCCCACACTCCCGCCCACCCGATCCTCACCGACGACTACGCCACGGAATGGATGGGCCTCGAGGTCCTCTCACTCGGCGACGGCACGGCGACGGTCGCGACCACGCTCCGGCGGGAGATGCTCAACGGCTTCGGGATCGCTCATGGCGGAATGATCTTCGCGATCGCCGACTCCGCCTTCGCCCTCGCGTGCAATCCCCACACGCCTGACGAGGACCAGGCCGGCACGATCACCGTCGCCGCCGGCGTGGACGTCAACTTCCTCGCCCCCGCGCACGTCGGCGAGCGCATCACTGCCGTCGCCGCCGAACGAGCCCACTCGGGCCGCAGCGGCCTCTACGACGTCCAGGTGTTCGCCTCGGCCCCGGACCGGGCCAGCGAGGAGCCGCCCGGGCGCCTGATCGCCGAATTCCGCGGCCGCTCCCGCACCATTCCCAAGCGCTAGCAGTACCAGCGCTAGCAGCACAAGCTCCGCCGTCGTCCTCCCCAAGCCCGCCATCTTTCGAAAGCCACGCCATGACCCAGACTGCCCCCGCTCCGCAGACACCCCAGGCTTCCTTCCGCCCCGCCCTCCTCGACGCCGAGGAGACGATGACCCGGGACCAGATCGAAGCGCTCCAGCTCACCCGCCTCCAAGAGACCCTGGCGTACGCCTACAGTCGCGTACCGCTCTACCAGCGCAAGTTCGACGAGGCCGGGGTGCACCCGAGCGACCTCAAGGAGCTCGCCGACCTCGCAAAGTTCCCGTTCACCACGAAGGAAGACCTCCGCCAGGAGTACCCGTTCGGCATGTTCGCGGTCCCGATGGACCAGGTGGCTCGCATCCACGCGAGCTCTGGCACCACGGGGCGGCCCACGGTCGTCGGCTACACGAAGCAGGACCTCGACACGTGGGCCACCCTCGTGGCCCGCTGCCTCCGCGCTTCGGGCGTCCGCCCGGGGATGAAGGTGCACAACGCGTACGGCTACGGCCTCTTCACGGGTGGGCTTGGTGCGCATGCGGGCGCCGAGAAGCTCGGCGCGACCGTCATTCCGATGTCCGGCGGGCAGACCGAGAAGCAGATCCAGCTCATCCACGACTTCGAGCCAGACGCCATCCTCTGCACCCCGACCTACCTGCTCACCATCGGCGACGCGATGATCCACAAGGGCCTCGATCCCCGTGCGACCTCGCTCAAGTACGCCGTGCTCGGCGCCGAGCCGTGGACTCAGGAGATGCGGCACGAGCTCGAGGAGATGTTCGGCATCAAGGCGTGCGACATCTACGGCCTCTCCGAGGTCATGGGTCCGGGCGTCGCGGGCGAGTCGGTCGAGACGCAGGACGGGAGCCACATCTGGGAGGACCATTTCCGCCCGGAGATCGTCGACCCGTTCGACCTCACGAAGACGATGGCCGACGGCGAGACCGGCGAGCTCGTGTTCACGTCGCTCACCAAGCAGGCCCTGCCGATCATCCGCTACCGGACGAAGGACCTCACGACTCTCCAAGCCGGGACGTCGCGCCCGGGACACCGCCGCATGGGACGTATCTCCGGCCGCAGCGATGACATGATCATCCTGCGCGGCGTCAACCTCTTCCCGTCCCAGATCGAGGAGATCGCTCTGCGGATTCCCGAGCTGAGCCCGCACTTCCAGCTTGAGATCACGCGGCCCGAGGGACGCAGAATGGACGAGCTCACCGTGAAGATCGAACCGCGGGAGGGCACCACGGCGGAGCAGCGCGCCGCGGCGGCCGCGACCCTGCGGCAGCAGATCAAGATCCACATCGGTTCGTCATGCCGTATAGACGTCGTCGAGCCGGGCTCGCTCGAGCGCTCGAACGGGAAGCTCCGCCGTATCTACGACCTCCGCACCAAGGAATAGACTCAAACCCATGCCTTCCGCTGCCCCGACAGAGACCCCAGGACCCACCGGACGCCGTGGGCGCCCCGGCTACGACCAGCAATCGGTGCTGAACGTGGCGGTCCAGGTCTTCAACCGGCACGGCTACGATGCCACCTCTATGGGCATCCTCGCCGAGAATCTGGGCATCTCGAAGTCGGCGATCTACCACCACGTGCCGTCGAAGGAGGACCTGCTCGCGCTCGCGCTCGAGCAGGCCTTGGGCGGACTCGAGTCGGTGTGGGACGCGCAGGAGTCCCAGGAGGGTTCCGCGGAAGAGCGTCTTGAGTTCGTCGTCCGCTCGACGGTGAAGGTTCTGACCGAACGGCTCCCGTTCGTGACGCTCCTGCTCCGCCTGAGGGGGAACACCGAGACCGAGCGGAAGGCCTTGGAGCGCCGGCGCGGATTCGACCGCAAGGTGGCCGAGCTGATCGAGGAGGCGCGCGAGGAAGGGACCGTGCGGAAGGATATCGATCCGCGCACGGTTTCGCGCCTCCTCTTCGGCACCATCAACTCGATCGTCGAGTGGTATCGGCCGGGTGGCTCGCTCACCTCCGAGAAGCTCGCGGACGATGTGGTCGCGGTCCTGTTCAACGGTCTCCACACGCGCGCATGAACAGTTGTTGAATTGATCCAAAACTCCGGCTTCGGAGGCATTTCGCAGGTCTAGGGTCTTCTCCGGAAGCCCCCTCGAGAAAGACCATGAAATGCCGAAACTCAGCATGCGCGCCGCCGCTGTGACGAGCGCCCTCGGGCTCGTCGCCGCCGGCGGTGCCCTCGCCGCCGCCCTCCCAGCGCAGGCCGCTACTGCTACCACTGCCACGCCCATCAAGCACGTCGTGGTGATCTTCGGGGAGAACGTCTCCTTCGACCACTACTTCGCGACCTACCCCCAGGCGGCCAACACCCCTGGTGAGAAGGTCCAGGGAACGGGTACTCCGGCGTCGTCGTTCACGGCCGCCCCTAACACGCCCAAGGGCATCAACACGCTCGCGAACGCGAACCTCCTCGCGCCGAACAACCCGAACTCGGTCCAGCCGTCTCGGCTCACGCCCAGCCAGGCCGTCACGTGCGATCAGGACCACGAGTACCAGGCCGAGCAGAAGGCCTACAACGGCGGACTCATGGACAAGTTCGTCGAGAACACCAGCACGGACACGTGCAAGGCCCCGATGTACTCGGCTCCGGGCCTCACGATGGACTACTACGACGGCAACACCGTCACGGGCATCTGGAACTACGCCCAGCACTTCGCGATGAGCGACAACAGCTACAGCGACACGTTCGGTCCCTCGACGCCGGGCGCGCTCAACCTCGTCTCGGGCCAGACCCACGGCGTGACGAGCATCGACGCACTGACCGGGCAGCCGACGGCAACGCCGGACTCCTATTCGGTCAAGTCCCCCAACGCGCAGGGCGTCGGCACGGTGACTGAGGACCCGGACCCCGCATTCGACGACTGCTCCGACAACAGCCGCAACGGCAAGCCGAACGCGCTCGCGAAGATGAGCGGCAAGAACGTGGGCGACCTCCTCAACGAGAAGAACGTCTCGTGGGGCTGGTTCCAGGGCGGATTCACGCCGAACGGCACGAAGAACATCGCGGGCACCGATTACGCGCAGTGCACCACCGCGCACCCGAACATCGTCGGAGCGTCTCGGGTGGACTACAACCCGCACCACGAGCCCTTCCAGTACTACGCCTCGACCTCGAACCCGCACCACCTCCCGCCGGCCAACGATGCTGAGATCGGCCACAACGGCCAAGCGAACCACCAGTACGACCTCACGGACTTCGCCAAGGTCGTGGACTCGGACAACATGCCGGCCGTCTCCTACCTCAAGGCGCCGAACTACCAGGACGGCCACGCCGGCTACTCCGACCCGATCGATGAGCAGAAGTTCGTCGTCGAGCAGATCAACGCGATCGAGAAGTCCAAGAACTGGGACTCCACGGCGATCGTCCTCGCCTACGACGATTCGGACGGCTGGTACGACCACGCCGCGACGAAGGTCCTCAACGCTTCGAACGACCCGGCCAACGACGCCGCGATCTGCACGGACGCAGCGAAGGCCGGCACTCCGATCCTCGGTGGCTATGCTGACCGCTGCGGGCCGGGTCCCCGTCAGCCGCTCCTCGTGATCTCGCCCTACGCCAAGAGCAACTTCGTGGACCACACGGTGACGCAGCAGTCCTCGATCCTCAAGTTCGTCGAGGACAACTGGGGCCTCGGCCGTCTCGGTGACGGCTCGTTCGACCAGATTGCCGGCTCGCTCGGGAACCTGTTCGACTTCACCCACGCGCGCCGCGACGGCCTGATCCTCAACCCGGCGAACGGCACTGTGGTCCAGGCAGACTATTGCGCGGGCAACAACGGCCAGCACCTCGGCCAGGGCGGTTCCTGCCAGTAGCGCTTCTCATCTGAGGACGCTTGCGTCCTGAGGATCCCGAGAGCACGCTGGCCGTATGGCAGCCGTCAGAATTTCTGAACAACTCAAGCGCCTCGTCCCCCAACTGCGCTTCGAGCCGACACCCAAACGGCTCCGCGCGCGGCTGGGGGACGAGCTTGTTCTCGATTCCAGGCGGGCGATCGTGCTCTGGGAACCTCAGGGCTGGCTTCCCGTCCACGCGGTGCCGGCGGACGACGTCGTCGCCTCCTTGGAGCCGAATCCTCCTGATGCTGCGCTCACCCCGCCGCACACGGCTGACGGCGACCCCCTCGCCGTGCGCGTCGGCGGGATCCTCGTTCCGGGTGCGGCGTTCCGCCTCGCGGATCCCGATCTGGAGGGCTACATCGCGTTCGACACCGACGCGTTCCAGTGGTTCGAGGAGGACGAGCCGATCATCGGGCACCCGAGGGATCCGTTCTCGCGCATCGACATGCGCGCGTCGTCGCAGCATGTGCGCGTCCTCCTGGACGGCGTAGTGCTGGCCGAGTCCACACGGCCCGTCATCCTCTTCGAAGGCCAGCTCCCGCCCCGCGCCTATCTTCAGCCGGAGGACGTGCACTGGGACCTCCTCGCGCCGGTGGACCTCGTGACGATCTGCCCCTATAAGGGGCACGCGCAGTACTGGGCTGCGCCCGGGCTCGGGGACGGCCGCCCGGTGGCCTGGTCCTACGGCCCCGAGTTCCCCGAGATGGCCCAGATCCACGGCCTGATTGCGTTCTTCAACGAGAGGACGGACATCGAGGTCGACGGTGTCGCGACGAAGCGGCCCACGACGGCGTGGGCGTAGGCTTCTTCCGACCCAGCTTCGTCCGACCCAGATTGCGAGTGCTACCCGATCTGCCTACACTCAAACACGTGACCTGCATCTCAACGGCGCGATGCAGGTTTTTCTATGCGCGGAAGAAGTCCGCCGCCCGCTGAGCCACCACCTCGGGCCTGTGGTCCACGATGAAATGGCCCTCACCCGGGAGGATCTCCACAGACGTCCTCGCGGGCAATCCCGCGCGGTAGCCCATGCGCTGCAAGGCAGCCGACGGATCGTTCTCGCCGATCATCACGAGCACCGGAGCGGTGAACGGCTCGCCCGCGAAGCGTCCCGCGACCAGGCGCACGAAGGCCGGCAGGATGAAGTTCCGGTACAGCGCCGACCCGGCTCTCGCCCGGTCCTTGTCACGGAGCCGGGCGAGATACAGGTCGATGTCCGCGTTCGAGAGGCCCCGCGGCGGCTCGAAATGCTTGAGCAGCATTCTGACGATCCGCTGCTTCCCCCAGGCCATGGCCCATACCCCGATCCCCGCCGTGGCGAGCGGGACGTCGAACCAGATCGTGGGCACGAGGCGGAGGATGCTCGCGTCCGGCCTGATGTGCAGGTCGGGACAGCTGAGGACCACGAGTGCTTCCACGAGGTCGGGCCTGTCCAGGGCGAGCAGCTGGGCGACGATCGCTCCCCAATCGTGCGCGATGATCCGGACTCTGCCGAGGTCGAGCTCCTCGATCAGCAGGACGATGTCCTCGACGAGGGTCCTGGCGTCATACCCCGTGCGGGGCGCGTCCGTCCATCCCGCGCCCCGCTGGTCCACCGCGATGACGTGGTACTGCTCCGCGAGGCGCGGGATGACGTCATGCCACTCCCACCAGTTCTGGGGGAAGCCATGGAGAAGGAGCACCGGTTCGCCCGAACCGGCCTCGACCACATGCATGAGGAGCCCACGCACGTCCAGCCAGCGGTGAGCGACCCCGGCAAGCCCGGGCATCGCCGTCGTGAGCTCGGGGTCGCTCATGCTACTTCGCCGTCCGGGCCTTCCGTGCGTCGCCGATGAGGCCGACGACGGCGCGGTACAGCGGGTGAGTGGGCTCGAGGCTCGTGAGCTCCTGCGCGACCTCGGAGTCGCTCGCCCCACTCGCAAGGGTCGCTTGGAGGCGTTGGGCTTCCTCGTCATCGGCCGCGTCGAAGCGCAGGGCGGCACCCATCGCCTCGAGCAGCGCGTCCGTGGGGAGGCCGCGCTCGGCGAGCTCGGCCGCGGGACCCACGAAGCGCTCGTGGCGGCTCAGCTTGCGCAAGGGCGCGCGGCCCACCCGGTCGACGGTGTCCGGCAGCTCCGCGTTGGCGAAGCGCCCGAGGATCTTGCGGATGTAGGCCTCCTGTTCCTCCGGCGCGAAGCCGTACTTCGCCACGAGCAGGGACTTGGTCTCCTGAAGGACAGCCTCGACCTTCTCACGGATCGCGAGGTCGGCGATCGCCTCGGCGATCTTCTCCTTGCCCGCCTCGCGCCCGAAGTAGGCGGCAGCGGCGTGCCCCGTGTTGACCGTGAACAGCTTGCGCTCGATATACGGGCCCAGGGAGTCCACCCAGGTGACGCCTGGGATCTCGGGAGTCTCTCCGTCGAACGGGCCGCGCTCGATGGCCCACTCGAAGTAGGGCTCGACCCGCACGTCGAGGCCCCCGCCCGCGGCCTGCGCCGGGACGATCCGGTCCACCGCGGTGTTCGCGAACACCGCCTTGGCGTCGACGTCCGCCTCGGAGAGTCCCTCGCCCTTGGCCGCCACGCGGATTTCCGCCTCGAGGATGTCCGTCGCGTTGATCGCGTTCTCGCAGGCCATGACCGCGAGCGGGGGAAGCTCGGTCGACCGGGCCGCGATGCCGCGGGCGATCGCGGGGGCCACGAACTTGAGGATGTTCGGGCCCACCGCGGTCGTCACGACGTCGGCACGGGCGATCCGCTCGACGAGCTCTGCCTCGTTCGTGGCCGAGTTGACGGCGGAGTAGCGGTCGACCACATGGCCTACGCCGCCCTCCCCCACCTCGTGCACGGTGTACGACGGCGTCTCCTGGAGGGCGTCGATGAGCGGCGCGGCCACGTCAGCGAACACGAGCTCATACCCCGCCTCATGGAGGAGCAGGCCCACGAAGCCGCGGCCGATGTTCCCGGCGCCGAAGTGGACGGCCGACTTCACGCGTTCACCCTTCCGAAGATGTCGAGGACCTCGTCGACGCTGCCTGCCGCCTCGAGGCGCGCCACCTGCTCCTTGTCGCCGAAGATCTTGGCGATCTTGGCGAGGATGCCGAGGTGCTCCTTGTCCTTGCCCGCGATGCCGACGACGAACTTGACCGGCTTGCCCTGCCAGTCGATCGGCTCGTTGTAACGGACGAACGTGACGGCAGAGGCCAAGATGTGGCCCTTGGCCTCATTCGTGCCGTGCGGGATGGCCAAGCCGTTGCCCATGAACGTCGAAACGGAGCGCTCGCGGTCGTGCATCGAGGCGACGTATTCGTCGTCGACAGCGCCCGTGGCCTTCAGGAGCTGGCCCGCCTCGTCGATGGCTCCCGCCATGTCTGCCGCGGCTCCGCCGAGGACAATCGACTCGCGCCGGAGGACGTCCCTCGTCTCGCTGTGGACGTGGGGAACCGGAACGTGGGATGCCGCCGCCTCAGCATCGGTGGCGGGCTCCGTCTTTGCCGGCACGCCCTCGAACGGCACGGGCTCGGTGGCTGACTGCTCATCGAGCAAGTCGACGATCTCGTCGTATTTCGGGCTGCCCATGAAGTTGTCCACGGTCACGAGCTGGGCGCTCGGAGTCTTCTCCTCCGCCCTGAGCGCCAGGTCCTGATGGACCACCACCAGGTCGTAGGTGTCCGTGAGGTTCGCAATCGCCTTGTTGACGACGGTGACGTCCTTGTGCCCGGCCGCACGGATCTTGTTGCGGAGCACCGAGGCGCCCATCGCGCTCGAGCCCATGCCGGCGTCGCACGCAAACACGATGTTCTTGATCTTGGTGCCGGTGAGGGTCGCCGCTCCCGCTCCTGCAGCTCCCCCGGCGAGGACCGTCGAGGCCATCGACTTGCGGCCCTTCATGCCCTCCATGCTCGCGGTCGCGGCGGCGAGATCGCCTTCCTCGCGATCCCTCGAGGCCCTCAGGATGATCGAGGCGATCGCAAACGAGACCGCGCACGCCAGGATGACGGCGAGGATCACTCCGAAGTAGCTGTCGCGTGCGGTCTGTGCGATGACCGCGATGATCGAGCCTGGCGCCGAAGGAGCGACGAGGCCCGAGTGGGTGATGGCGAGGGTTGCGATCCCGGTCATGCCGCCGCCGATCGTGGCGAGGATGAGGATCGGCTTCATGAGGATGTACGGGAAGTAGATCTCATGGATGCCGCCGAGGAAGTGGATGAGCGCGGCCCCCGGCGCCGAGGCCTTCGCGGCACCCTTGCCGAAGAACATGTACGCGAGCAGCACGCCGAGGCCCGGGCCCGGGTTCGCCTCGAGGAGGAACAGGATCGACTTGCCCTGCTCCGTGGACTGCTGGATGCCAAGCGGGGTCAGCACGCCGTGGTTGATCGCGTTGTTGAGGAAGAGGACCTTGGCCGGCTCGATGAAGATCGACGTCAGCGGGAGGATTCCGTTGCTGACCATGAACTGGACTACCGAACCTGCGAAGGTGCTGAACGCCTGCACGACAGGGCTGATCGCGTAGAAGCCGAAGAGCGCGAGGACCGCACCCCAGATGCCAGCCGAGAAGTTGTTGACGAGCATCTCGAAGCCGGGCCGAATCTTCCCGTCCCAGATAGCGTCGATCTTCTTCATCGTCCAGCCGCCCAGCGGACCCATGATCATCGCGCCGATGAACATCGGGATCCCCGCGCCGATGATGACGCCCATGGTGCCGATCGCGCCCACGACGCCGCCGCGGACGTCGTAGACGGCCTTGCCGCCCGTGTAGGCGATGAGCAGCGGGAGGAGATACGTGATCATCGGGCCGACGAGGCCGGTGTACGGAACACCCGCTGCGTCCTTCCCGAATCCGCCGATCGCGGCGACCGGGAACCAGCCCTTTTCGATGAAGATCGCGGTAATGAGGCCCCAGGCAATGAAGGCCCCGATGTTCGGCATGATCATGCCGGAGAGGAAGGTGCCGAATTTCTGCACCCCGGCCCGCGCGGCATGGAGCCTCGTGGGGGCTGCGGTGGTCGACATGGTTCCCTGCTTTCGTGTCAGGAGGCAGCCACACGGGCCGCCGGGGTTATGGGGTTAGCCTTCCCCGTTTGCACCGTTCGTACCCGCTTCCGGGGCGGTGGAGAGACGGTGGAGCCATTCGAGGAAGAGCCGCATCTCGGTGCCGGAGAGCTGCTCCGGGTACGAGGACTCGAGGGTGGCATTGAGGGCGATGGCCGCCGCGACGTAGGACGGCTGGCCGGTGGTGATCGCGCCGCGCTCCGGATCGTCCACGAGGGACTGATCGGAGACGACCGATCTGAGGACGGCGTCACGGGTCTGCGCAGAAAGCGGGAGCGCCGCGATGTCGTCCGAGGTGAGTGGCTGGTCGGACTGATCGGCCAACAGCATGAGGGTGACTCCGATGTTGGCCGCGAGGATGGCCCGCGCCGCCTGAGCGGGCGGAGCAGCGAGTTGGCCGGCTGCCGCGGCGCGTCCCAGCTCCCGCTCGAGGAGGTGCTCGGCCTCCTCGACGAGGACTGGACGGCGCCCCGGGCCGGTGTTGCCGAACATGAGCATGTACAGCTGGGCGTGGGACAGTCCGAAAAGAACGTGGATGTCCCACAGGCGTTGGACGTCGAGGAGCGGGCTCGCCGAGCGCTCCACGGTGCCCTCGCGCTGGACGAACTCCTCGAAACCACGGGCGACGACGGCCTCCATCAGCCCGTCCTTGTCACCGAAGTGGTGGTAGAGCGTGGGCGCCGTGACGCCGGCGAGCTCGGTGATCTGCCGTGTGGACACGGGCTTGCCGTTGGATACGGCGAGCAGCTCCATGGCGGCCGTGATCAGGCGTTCGCGGGGAGAAGCCTGAGCGGATCCTCCGTTCGGGGCGTCGCCGGCGACACCCGTTTCCGTTTCACGCATGACCGCTAGCGTAACCGATATAGCAACGCTATACAAGAGGTGAGAGTGAGCTGAACCACATTCGATGGGGCGTGGTGAGGATCACGAAACATGCTTGTATAGCAACGCTATAGGCGCTAACGTAACCCGGACCGATGGTCCGAGGCCGTCCCCACCTACCGAGAGGATTCCCGCATGAGCAAGACCTTCACCGGCGTTGGTGTGACTCCGGGGCGGGTTGTGGGGCCGGTGCGGCAGATGCCGGCCCCGGTGCGGGAGCCGCACGCGAATGTCGCGATCCCGGAGGGGGTGGGCCCGGAGTCGGAGGCCGAGCGGATCCGGGCCGCGTCCAAGGCCGTCCAGGCGGAGCTGAAGGCCCGGGCGGCGGCGGCCTCGGGGGACGCCCGGAACGTGCTGGAGGCCACCGCGCTGATGGCCGCGGACCCGATGCTGGTCAAGGGCGCGGTGAAGCTGCTCTCCCCGGGCCCGCACGGGCCGGCGCGGACCGCGGAGCGGGCCGTGTGGGAGTCCGGGGCCGCGGTGGCGGAGAAGCTGAAGTCCCTGGGCGGGTACATGGCCGAGCGGGCCGCCGACGTCCTGGACGTCCGGTCCCGGATCGTGGCCGAGCTGCGCGGGCTGCCCGCCCCGGGGATCCCGGCCTCCCCGACCCCGTTCGTGCTCGCCGCAGAGGACCTCGCCCCGGCCGACACCGCGACCCTGGACCCGGCCCGGGTCCTGGCCCTGGTCACCTCCGGCGGCGGCCCGCAGTCCCACACCGCGATCCT